>NZ_JBIYEB010000002.1:0-544088 GCF_044909315.1 Caballeronia udeis | reverse complement strand
TTCAGCCGGATAGCCGCTGATAACCCCGCAGGACCGCCGCCCACGATCACGACGTCGTACTCCATGGATTCACGGGGACCGTACTGCTCGATGAGACTCTCCGGGGTCATCCAATGCTCCTGTCTAACGTTAGAATACTTTTTTTGGGGATCGGGTATTGTCAGGGAACCTTTCGCATGGTGCAACCGACGTTCCCGTAATTAGCACGACCGTATTATTTTAGGATAGCATATCGGCTGTGTCGATTCGATGCTGATTTTGGGCGAACGGGATCAAGACGGTTCGATCGGGACACTCCAATCGCTTTCAACCAAGGAAAAACAATGGGCCGTTCGATCAACCTGGAAGGCAAATGTGCGCTGATCACCGGCGCCTCCAGCGGACTTGGCAAGCGTTTTGCGCAAGTGCTGTCGCAGGCGGGCGCGCGAGTCGTGCTGGCAAGCCGGCGCACCGAGCGCCTGAAGGAACTGCGCGCCGAAATCGAGGCGTCCGGCGGTGCGGCGCACGTGGTGTCGCTCGACGTGACTGATTATCAAAGCATCAAGTCGGCCGTCGCGCACGCGGAGACGGAGGCCGGGACGATCGACATCCTTGTGAACAATTCGGGTGTGTCCACCCAGCAAAAGCTCACGGACGTGACGCCGTCGGACTTCGACTTCGTTTTCGATACCAACACGCGCGGCGCGTTTTTTGTCGCCCAGGAAGTCGCCAAACGCATGATCATGCGCGGCAACGGCACGGTCAAACCGGGCTACCGGATCATCAATATTGCGTCCATGGCGGGGCTCAAGACCTTGCCGCAGATCGGTATTTATTCCATGAGCAAGGCCGCCGTCATTCATATGACGAAGGCAATGGCGCAGGAATGGGGCCGTCACGGCATCAACGTCAACGCGATCTGTCCGGGTTATATCGACACCGAACTCAATCACCATCACTGGAAGAGCGAGGCTGGCCAGAAACTGCTGGCCATGCTGCCGCGTCGACGGGTGGGCACGCCTGAAGACCTGGATGGCCTGTTGCTGCTGCTTGCCGCCGATGAGTCGCAGTTCATCAACGGCTCGGTGATCGCCGCCGACGACGGGTTTGGCCTATGAGCCAGGTTCTCGACCAGGCGAGCCTGACAGCGCCGGCGCCGGGCGGTTTTCATCGCGTAATTGATCTGTCCATGCCGCTGCGGTGGGGCGACATGGACGCATTTGGCCACGTGAACAACACGGTCTACTTCCGTTTCATGGAGGAAGTGCGGATCTCGTGGTTCCGGCAACTGGCCATTGCCGGCGCCAACGTTGAAGGGCAGGGACCGGTGATCGTGAACGCGTCGATGGAATTCCTGAGGCAGCTCCACTATCCCGGCGATGTAATCGGCAGCATGTTCGTGGGGCCGCCGGGCCGCAGCAGTTTCGACACGCGCTTCGAGCTGTTCCGTGCCGACGATCCCGCCACGCTCTACGCCAGGGGCACGGCGAAATGCGTGTGGATCGACTATGCGGCGGCGAAATCGGTGCAGATCCCTGACCTGCTGCGCCATGCCATTGAAACGGCGGGAGTGGGGACCAAAACGCCCGGCTAGTCGCCCAGCAGCCGCTGCAACAACTCGGTCGCGTTGCCCGTGTCGTATTTGCGCATGAGTTTTGAACGGTAGATATCCACGGTCCGCGGGCTGATATCCAGCGCGCGGCCAATCTGCTTGCTGGTCTTGCCTGTGACGAGCTGCGCGGCAATTTCTCGTTCACGCGGCGTCAGTTCGATGGCAACCCGCCGCGTCGCGCTCAAGTCCTCGAAGGTCCATACGCCGGCGGCGTGCGGCGCGCTCAGGTCGAGCGAGCGGCCGGTCACATGGCACCAGAACAATTCCCCATTGGCACGTTTCATGATGCGGTCGTCGGCGTAGCTGCCCTGGCGCTGCATCAGCGCGGCGATGCGCGCGCCGATCCGCTCGAACTCCACCGGCGACGGATACAGCACCTGGAAAGACTGGCCCAGCAAGGCCTCCGGCGCGACGCCGAAAATCGAGCAGAGCTGCGCGTTGCAGTCTTCGATGATTCGTTCCCGTGACAACACCAGTCCGACTGGCGCAAGATGAAACGCTGTTTGGTAATCCAGTTGACGCATTTGGCTCGCACGACTCGCGTTTAACTATTTCATTGCCGTGCAGTACGGCAATTACTTATGTATTTTTGCGTATTGTGCCGGATCGATCCGGCGTCGTACTCTTTTGCCACGTCAGAAAGTCGTCTCACGCTATGCAAACCGGTTGCGTGGACGGCTCAAATAAACGGATTTCATCCAGATCAGGAAGGGACAAACAGATGAACAAGGTCTATCCCAGCGCGAAAGAGGCGCTCGATGGCATCGTGAAGGACGGCCAGACGTTTGCCGTCGGCGGTTTCGGTCTGTGCGGCATTCCCGAGGCGCTGATCGCGGCGTTGCGCGACACGGGCGTGCAGGGCATCACGTGTATCAGCAACAACGCGGGTGTCGACGGTTTCGGACTCGGGCTGCTGCTCGAAACCCGTCAGGTCAAGAAAATGATCTCGTCGTATGTCGGCGAGAACAAGGAATTCGAGCGCCAGTATCTGGCTGGCGAACTCGAACTCGAATTCACGCCGCAAGGCACGCTGGCCGAAAAGCTGCGCGCGGGCGGCTCGGGCATTCCGGCGTTCTTCACCAACACGGGTTACGGCACGGTGATCGCGGACGGCAAGGAAACGCGTCAATTCGGCGACAACTACTACGTGCTCGAACATTCGCTGACCGCTGACGTCGCACTCGTGAAAGCGTGGAAAGCCGATAAATCGGGCAACCTGATTTATCGCCGCACGGCCCGCAACTTCAACCCGATGTGCGCAATGGCCGGCAAGATCACGGTGGTCGAGGTGGAGGAAATCGTGGAAACGGGCGCACTCGATCCCGACGCCATCCACACGCCGGGCATCTTCGTGCAGCGCATCGTGCTGAACGCACATCCGGAAAAACGCATTGAACAACGCGTCGTGCGCGCGAAAGGAGACTGATCATGGCATGGGACCGGAACCAGATGGCCGCACGGGCGGGCAAGGAATTGCAGGACGGTTTTTACGTGAATTTGGGTATTGGCTTGCCCACGCTGGTAGCGAACTTCGTGCCGGAAGGCATGGAAGTGTGGCTGCAATCGGAGAATGGCTTGCTCGGCATCGGACCCTCGCCGACGGAAGAAGAAGTCGATGCCGACCTGATCAATGCCGGCAAGCAGACGGTGACCACGCTGCCGGGATCGTCAATTTTTTCATCGGCGGATTCGTTCGCGATGATCCGCGGCGGCCATGTGAACCTGGCTATCTTGGGCGCCATGCAGATCAGCAAGACGGGCGACCTGGCCAACTGGATGATCCCCGGCAAGATGATCAAGGGCATGGGCGGCGCGATGGATCTGGTCGCGGGCGTGAAGCGCGTGATCGTGTTGATGGAGCACGTGGCGAAGGGAGATCAGCACAAGATTCTCGAAGCGTGCACGTTGCCGCTGACGGGCGTGGGCGTGGTCGACCGGATCATTACGGATCTTGGCGTGATCGATGTCACTGAAGCCGGACTGAAACTCGTCGAACTGGCGCCGGGAGTCAGCGTGGAAGAGATCCAGCAGAAAACCGGCGCGCCGCTGGACGTAAGCAGCGTCAAGTAAGGTTTTCCGCAGAGTTTGTTTTGCCGGCCGAAATGGACCGTTCCGATGTGAGTCGGAACGGTTTTTTCATTTTGAGGGCGGGCGTTTGCAAGAACCCGGACGGATGGTGACGGGTCTTGCGTTTCGTATTTCAGAACGGCATATGATGGATTTGTCCAGGCCGTTTGGCTAACGCTGCGGCGTCACGCCGAAGCGCAGCCGGCAAAGCGTTTACAATCAATTTCAGTTGAGTTGCTTGTATGCCGCAGCGCCATCGAACCGAGGAAAATCTTATGTCCGCGTCTATCGTCGAAGCCGCGTCTTCGTTTGTTCCCACCCCCCGGCAACGCCATGTGCAGTGCATCAGCCCGTCGGGCCTGCATCGCATGGCTTATACCGAGTGGGGCGATCCGGCGAACCCGCGTGTGCTTGTGTGCGTGCACGGGCTGACACGCTCGGGCCGAGATTTCGACGAGGTCGCGAAGGCGTTTGCCCGCGAGTATCGCGTGGTGTGTCCGGACGTGGTCGGGCGAGGCCTGTCGGACTGGCTGGCCGATCCAAAGTATTACGGGGTGCCGCAATACGTATCGGACATGGTCGCGCTCATTGCGCGGCTGAACGTGGAAACGGTGGATTGGTTCGGCACGTCCATGGGCGGGCTGATTGGCCTCGGGCTCTCCGGAATGCCGAATTCGCCCATCCGGAAAATGCTGCTCAACGACGTCGGACCGCACATTGAACCGGTGGCGCTCGAGCGCATTGGCGCCTATCTTGGCCGTGGTGGGACTTTCGCCACGCTGCAGGAAGGCATAGACAACGCGGCGCAGCTTGCCGCGTCTTTCGGGCCGCTGACCGCCGAAGAATGGCGTGCGATCAACACGCCGCTGATGCAGGAGCGCGAGGGCCGCTGGGGGTATCGGTACGATCCGAAGATCGCGGTTCCGTTCGTCGCGGCGGACGCGGATGCGGTCTCGCTCGGTGAGGCGGTCCTGTGGCATTCGCTGGCGTCGATCCAGCATCCGGTGCTGGTCGTTCGGGGTGAACATTCGGATTTGCTCTCTCGCGAGACGGTCGAAAAAATGGTCGCAAGCGGGCAGGCCGTGACGAGCAAGGAGGTAGCGGGCGTGGGCCACGCGCCTGCGTTCCTGGCACCCGATCAGATCGAGATTGCGTACCGGTTCTTCCTCGGCACTGAAACGGCCGAGGCATAATATCGGGCTTCGTGCGATTTTTTGACAACTCACACTCAGGAACACTCATGGCAGTCATTCGTCACCATGTCGGCGCGCGTCTTTCCGAAATCGCGATCCACAACGGCACCATTTATCTTGCCGGGCAGATTGCCGAAGACACTGATCAGGACATCACGGGCCAGACCCGCGAAGTGCTCGGCCATATCGACCGTTTGCTGGCGGAAGCCGGCAGTGACAAGACACAGCTTTTGTCGGTGCAGATCTATCTCTCCGACCTGGCCCATTTCGCCGCCATGAACGCGGCGTGGGACATGTGGGTGCCCGAAGGCAATGCGCCCCCGCGCGCTACCGTTGAAGCCAAGCTTGCCAATCCGGCATGCCTCGTGGAAGTGGTCGTCGTGGCTGCCGTGCGTAGCTGAACCTGGGACATTTACGCGCCTGATCGATCCGCATGCCTGATACCGCTGTCTCCCCCGCACTGATACCCGAGCCGTCCTTCGACGACGCGCTCGCGTTCGTGCGTGAACACGCGGGGGACGCACGGTTGACCAGTGGCGAATTGCTGGTTGAGCACGCGGCCGGCACGGCGCGGATCATGCAAACCTTGAACGTCGATCCGGCGGCTATCGCGGCGGCTGCGCTGTTTGCGATCGCGCCGCATATCGACGATCCCGAGCGTGTGATCAGCGAGCGTTTCGGCGCGGAAGTGCAGAGCCTCGTCGCCGATGTCCGCAAGCTGTGGCGGCTCGGTTCGGTCAGCTCGCGGGCCGCGCAGGCAACGTTGCCGGAAACGGGCCGCGACGCCCAGGCGGCGCGCCGTGCCCAGGTTGAAGCGCTGCGCAAGATGCTGCTCGCGTTCGCGCAGGATATTCGGGTGGTGCTCATCCGGCTTGCGTCGCGGCTGCAGTCACTGCGCTATTACGCGGCGAACAAGCTCGACCCGTCGCCGGACGTCCCGCGCGAAACACTCGAGATCTATGCGCCGCTCGCGAACCGGTTAGGCATCTGGCAGTTGAAGTGGGAGCTGGAAGACCTTGCGTTTCGCTTCGAGGAGCCACCTACCTACAAGCGCATCGCAAAGTTGCTCGACGAAAAACGCGTCGAGCGCGAAGCGTATGTCACTCAGGCTATCGCGCGTTTGCAGACGGAACTGGCCACCGCGAATATCCGCGCGGAAGTGAGTGGCCGGCCGAAGCACATCTACAGTATCTGGAAAAAGATGCGCGGCAAGGAGCTGGATTTTTCCGAGCTGAACGACGTGCGTGCGTTTCGTGTGATCGTCGACGACATCAAGGACTGCTACACCGTGCTTGGTATCGTCCACAACTTGTGGCAGCCGGTGCCGCGGGAGTTCGACGATTACATTTCACGGCCTAAGCCGAACGGGTACAGGTCGCTGCATACCGTGGTGGTGGGTGATGACGGGCGAGCATTCGAAGTCCAGATCCGCACGCAGGAAATGCACGGATTCGCCGAATACGGTGTAGCCGCCCATTGGCGCTACAAGGAAGCCGGTACGCGCGCGTACGGCGGGCAGGTTACGGCCGCTGACAAGTACGACGAGAAAATTGCGTGGTTGCGCCAGTTGCTGGCGTGGAAAGAGGACGTTTCCGAGGGCGATCAGCCGGGTACGCAACCCTGGCAGCATTTGCGCGAGGCGACGCTCGACGACGACCATATCTACGTGCTCACACCACAGGCACGTGTGATCGCGATGCCGCAAGGCTCAACCGCGGTTGACTTCGCTTATCACCTGCACAGCGAGCTTGGGCATCGCTGCCGTGGCGCTCGCGTCGACGGGGCCATGGTGCCGCTCAACACGCCGCTGCAAAACGGCCAGACGGTCGAGATCGTCGCCGTTAAGGAGGGCGGTCCGTCGCGTGACTGGCTCAATCCGTTGCTCGGCTATCTGCACAGCCCGCGGGCCCGGCAGAAGGTGCGTGCGTGGTTCAACGCGGTCGACTCGGAAGAAAACATCGCGAACGGGCGCGCGCTGGTTGAAAAGACGCTGCAGCGTGAGGGCAAGACGTCCGTCAATCTTGATCAGCTGGCGTCGAAGCTGGGCTTCAAGACGCCTGAAGATCTGTACGCGGTCGTCGCCAAGGAAGAGTTCAGCCTGCGCAATATCGAGCAGGCGCTGCATGACACACCGCCGCCGGAACCGGAGCCCGAAGCGCCGGCGCAGTTCGAGAAACGCAGCAGCGGGCAAAGCGTGGCTCAAGGCGCGTCTACTGGGGTGCTGGTTGTCGGCGTGGACGCGTTGCTGACGCAACTGGCACGGTGTTGCCGTCCGGCTCCGCCCGACCGCATCTCGGGCTTCGTAACGCGCGGCAAGGGTATGTCCATTCACCGCACCGACTGTGTGACCTTCCAGCGGATGGCCGAGCGTTCACCCGAGCGTGTGCT
This sequence comes from Caballeronia udeis, assembly GCF_044909315.1. Taxonomy (GTDB): domain Bacteria; phylum Pseudomonadota; class Gammaproteobacteria; order Burkholderiales; family Burkholderiaceae; genus Caballeronia; species Caballeronia udeis_A. The sequence goes on along the minus strand of NZ_JBIYEB010000002.1, from coordinate 536,849 downwards.
TGAGACCGCTTGGTCCGCAGACGTAATGAGTGGGCGCGGATCGTCGGTGTATCCGGTCGATCTCGCGGTGGAATCGAACGATCGGCAAGGCTTGCTGCGCGACATCTCCGAAGTCTTCGCGCGCGAGAAGATGAACGTGACCGGCGTGAAGACGCAGAGCCGGCGCAATGTCGCGTACATGCAATTTACGGTCGAGGTGTCGAGCGCCGCGCAAATTCAGCGTGCGTGCTCGCTACTGAGCGAGGTGCAGGGCGTGGTGCGTGCATCGCGACGGGCCTGAGCCGCGCGGTGCCAGGAAAAATGCATGCCGGCTCGCGCGCTCAAAGGGTCGGCAAGCCGTTGATAACGCGTTGAATTTGAAGCGCATTGTTGATGCTTATTAAACGTATCGACGAACTTCTTCAGTGTCATCGCATGAAAGTGCTTGCCAGGATTCAAAACGCTCCATATAATTTCGCTTCTTCAGGCTCGTAGCTCAGCTGGTTAGAGCACCACCTTGACATGGTGGGGGTCGTTGGTTCGAGTCCAATCGAGCCTACCAACGAAAGTGGAAGTCCGGTTCATGCCGGATTTTCAAAACTGCAGCAAGCGCCTTGGCGCGAAAGGCAAATGAACAAGATGGCACCGCGAACGTTGACCGAAACAACTTCGGAGCGACGCTAGTCGAGGACCACTTTCGCCTTTGCAGTTGTAGGAAAAGTGAATGCGGCCCCTCAAAATGTGGGGCCGCATTTTTTTTTTGCCTTCGCGCGTTCGCCTTGGCGCTTGCAAGGCATTGTTCAATGAACTTGGGCGTCGGCTGCCGGCGTCTTGGAGAACGAAATGGTTTCGATACGTTTGCCCGACGGATCAGTTCGACAGTACGACCATCCTGTGACGGTTGCGGAAGTCGCCGCGTCGATTGGTGCGGGACTCGCGAAGGCTGCGCTCGGCGGCAAGCTCGACGGCGAGCTCGTCGATACGTCCACGCTGATCGATCATGACGCGTCGCTCTCCATCGTCACTGAAAAGGACGCCGACGGTCTCGACATCATTCGCCACTCCACGGCGCATTTGCTCGCGTACGCGGTCAAGGATCTGTATCCGGACGCGCAAGTGACCATCGGCCCGGTGATCGAGAACGGCTTCTACTATGACTTCGCGTACAGCCGTCCGTTTACGCCGGAAGATCTCGAGAAGATCGAAAAGCGCATGGCCGAAATCGCGAAGAAGGACGAACCCGTGTCGCGCCGTGTGGTGACGCGCGGCGAAGCCATTGACTACTTCAAGAGCATCGGGGAAAAGTACAAGGCCGAGATCATTGAATCGATTCCGTCCACCGACGATATCAAGCTCTACTCGCACGGTGGTTTCACGGATCTTTGCCGCGGCCCGCACGTGCCGTCCACCGGCAAGCTGAAGGTCTTCAAGCTGATGAAGGTTGCGGGCGCCTACTGGCGTGGCGACTCGAAGAACGAACAGTTGCAGCGCATCTACGGCACGGCCTGGACGAAGAAGGAAGACCAGGAAGCGTACCTGCACATGCTCGAGGAAGCCGAGAAGCGCGATCACCGCAAGCTCGCGAAGCAGCTCGACCTGTTCCATCTGCAGGAAGAGGCGCCGGGCATGGTGTTCTGGCACCCGAAGGGCTGGGCGATCTGGCAACAAGTCGAGCAATACATCCGCCGCCGCCTGAGCGAAGTCGGTTATCTCGAAATCAAGACGCCGATGATCATGGACCGCTCGCTGTGGGAAGCGTCGGGTCATTGGCAGAACTATCGTGAAAACATGTTCACGACAGAATCGGAAAAGCGCGACTACGCGATCAAGCCGATGAACTGTCCTGGCCACGTGCAAGTATTCAATCATGGCTTGCGGTCGTATCGCGACCTGCCGCTGCGCTACGCGGAATTTGGTTCGTGTCACCGGAATGAAGCGTCGGGCGCGCTGCATGGCCTGATGCGCGTGCGCGGTTTCGTCCAGGACGACGCCCACATTTTCTGCACGGAAGACCAGTTCATCGAAGAGTCGATTGCGTTCAACACGCTCGCGATGAGCATCTACAAGGACTTCGGTTTCGATCACATCGACATCAAGCTGTCGCTGCGTCCGGACGCACGTGCCGGTACCGACGAAACCTGGGATCGCGCGGAGCAGGGCCTGCGCGACGCGCTGACCGCGTGCGGTTTAACGTGGGAAGAATTGCCGGGAGAAGGCGCGTTCTATGGTCCGAAGATCGAGTACCACATCAAGGACGCACTCGGCCGGTCGTGGCAATGCGGTACCCTGCAGCTCGACATGGTCCTGCCGGAGCGCCTGGGCGCGGAGTACGTGGCGGAAGACAACAGCCGCAAACGCCCGGTCATGCTGCACCGTGCGATCGTCGGCTCCATGGAGCGTTTCCTCGGTATTCTGATCGAGCACCATGCTGGTGCAATGCCGTCCTGGCTCGCGCCGGTGCAGGCTGTGGTCTTGAATATCGCTGAAAGTCAGGCCGAATATGCACTGAAACTGACCCAATCGTTGCAAAAACAAGGGCTTAGAGTAGAGAGCGATTTGCGCAACGAGAAGATTAGCTATAAAATACGAGAGCACACGCTGCAGAAGGTCCCGTATTTGCTGGTCGTCGGTGACAAGGAGCGTGAGGCACAAACCGTAGCCGTGCGTGCTCGTGGCGGTGTCGATGCTGGCGTGATGCCGGTCGACGCATTCCTTGAGCGTCTGCAGCAGGACGTGCAGGCGTACAAGTAAGCCCAAGCCCAGCGCGGCTAGTTTTTTTAGATTTTTAGAGGAAACGTAACATCGCTACTGATAAGTCTGCACATCGCATCAACGGGGAAATCACTGCACCGGAAGTGCGCTTGGTCGGAGTGGACAACGAACCGCTCGGAATCGTGAAACTGGCCGATGCTTTCCGCATGTCGGAACAGCAGGACGTGGATCTTGTCGAAATCGCACCGCAGGCTGTTCCGCCTGTTTGCCGATTGATGGATTACGGTAAGTTCAAGTACTCGGAAGCGAAGAAGCAGCACGAGGCCAAGCTCAAGCAGAAGATCGTTCAGGTCAAGGAAGTCAAGTTCCGGCCGGGCACCGACGACGGTGACTACAACGTGAAATTGCGCAACCTCACGCGCTTCCTCGAAGATGGCGACAAGACGAAAATCACGTTGCGTTTTCGCGGTCGGGAAATGGCTCACCAGGAAATCGGCATGCGCGTGCTCGAGCGGTTGAAGACCGATCTCGAAGAGCACGGTCAGGTCGAGCAAATGCCGAAGATGGAAGGGCGCCAGATGATCATGGTCATGGCGCCGAAGAAAAAGAAGTAATCGAAAGAATCGATCGATGGATCGCGCGGCCGGGAAAGTGTTCAAAGGTCTGCGCGGCATCGTTTGAGCAGGTTTCAGGGCGCTGCCGGATAATGGCGGCGCTCATGAAAAAGCGGTGGCTGTAAAAAGCCTGCCGCTCATAAGTGGCATGTGGGTTTCGAAGGGCGGGTCAGGATCGAATGGATCGACCGCACACCCATATCCATCAAATAAACTGGAGTAGTTTCATGCCGAAGATGAAGACCAAGAAGAGTGCTGCAAAGCGCTTCGTGGTGCGTCCGGGCGGTACCATCAAGCGTGGTCAAGCCTTCAAGCGTCACATTCTTACCAAGAAGACCACCAAGGTAAAACGCCATCTGCGCGGTTCCACGGAAGTTCATGCATCTGACATGAATTCTGTGCGCGCAATGTTGCCGTTCGCTTAACCCTTAACTGACACTCACAGGAGCGCACTATGCCTAGAGTCAAACGTGGGGTTACCGCACGGGCCCGTCACAAGAAGATCATCAAGCTGGCCAAGGGTTACCGCGGCCGTCGCAATAACGTCTATCGCATCGCCAAGCAAGCGGTCATGCGCGCCGGGCAATACGCCTATCGCGATCGCCGCAACAAGAAGCGTGTGTTCCGTGCTTTGTGGATCACGCGTATCAACGCGGCGGTGCGTCAGCACGACATGACGTACAGCGTGTTCATCAACGGCCTGAAGAAGGCTTCGATCGAACTCGACCGCAAGGTGCTGGCCGACATGGCTGTGTTCGACAAGGCTGCTTTTGCTGCGATCGTCAAGCAGGTAAAAGCCGCCGTTGCAGCCTGATCGAGCTCGTTAGCAAGATTGGTACTGCGTGGTTCGTTGTAGCGTTGTCCCTGACCGGACAGCGCAACGACAGAAAACGGGGCTCTTGTCGAGCCCCGTTTTTGTTGGTGAAGCCGGTGAAGCTGGGCTGAGGTGCGACCATGCAACGATGCACCGGTTGCGCAAATATCGGCCCGGAGCCCGGAAACGATCAGAAGAACTTTGACGCTGAAATGATGGGATCAATGGATCTGGACCAGATTGTCGCCGACGCGCGAAATGCCTTCGAAAACGCCGCCGATGCGGCCACGCTCGAAAACGAAAAGGCCCGCTTTCTTGGGAAGTCCGGGGTGCTCACGGATTTGCTGAAAGGCTTGGGCAAACTCGACCCGGAAGCCCGCAAGACCGAAGGCGCACGCATCAATGCGGTCAAGCAGCAGGTGGAAGCAGCGCTGAACGCGCGCCGTCAGGCGCTGGCGGACGTATTGCTGAACCAGCGGCTTGCGTCGGAATCGATCGATGTCACGTTGCCTGGCCGCGGTCTTGGCGCCGGCAGCCTGCATCCGGTCATGCGCACGTGGGAACGCGTGGAACAGATCTTCAGTACGATTGGTTTCGATGTGGCCGACGGCCCCGAGATCGAAACGGACTGGTACAACTTCACCTCGCTGAACAGCCCGGAAAATCATCCGGCGCGCTCGATGCAGGACACGTTTTATATCGATGGCAAGGATGCGGATGGCCGGCAACTGCTGCTGCGCACGCATACCAGCCCGATGCAGGTGCGCTACGCGCGCATGAACAAACCGCCGATCAAGGTGATCGTGCCGGGCCGCACGTATCGAGTGGATAGCGACGCCACACATTCGCCCATGTTCAATCAGGTCGAAGGGTTGTGGATCGACGAGAACATCAGCTTCGCCGACCTGAAGGGCGTGTACTCCGATTTCCTGAAGAAATTCTTCGAGCGCGACGACATTCTCGTGCGCTTCCGGCCGTCGTATTTCCCGTTCACCGAGCCGTCCGCCGAGATCGACATGATGTTCGAGCACGGCAAGAACGCCGGTAAATGGCTGGAAATCTCCGGTTCGGGACAAGTTCATCCGAACGTGATCCGCAACATGGGACTCGATCCGGAACGGTATATCGGTTTTGCATTCGGCAGCGGCCTCGAACGCCTGACGATGCTGCGCTATGGCGTGCAGGACCTGCGCCTGTTCTTCGAAAACGATCTGCGTTTCCTCGAGCAATTTGCCTGAACGCACGTTGCTGCGGACCGTTGTCCGGACCTGGAAACGTAGAAGTCCAGACGCAGACACGACTTATGTCGAACCTTATTTCGAACCTAGACACACATGCAATTCCCGGAATCCTGGCTTAGAACTTTCGTCGATCCCAAGCTCTCGACCGATGAACTCTCGCACGCGCTGACCATGGCGGGTCTCGAGGTGGAAGGCCTCGCGCCCGTCGCGCCGCCGACCACGAAGATCGTCGTCGGGCAGGTGCTGGAAGTGGCGAAACATCCGAACGCCGACAAGCTCAACGTGTGCCAGGTCGACGCCGGTACCGGCGAGACGCTGAACATCGTTTGCGGTGCGCCGAACGTGGCGCCGGGGATCAAGGTGCCGGTCGCGCTGGTCGGCGCAGAATTGCCGCCGGCCGAAGCGGGCGGTGCGCCGTTTGCGATCAAGCTGTCCAAGCTGCGTGGCGTGGAAAGCCAGGGCATGTTGTGCTCGGCGCGCGAACTGAAGCTGTCGGAAGATCACAGCGGTTTGATGATCCTGCCTGCCGATACCCCGATTGGCCAGGACATTCGCCAGACGCTCAATCTTGACGACACCGTTTTCGAGATCAAGCTCACGCCGAACAAGGCCGATTGTTTGTCGGTATTCGGTGTGGCGCGGGAAACCGCCGCCATCACAGGCGCGCCGTTGCATGCGCTCGACATGCCGCCGGTCGCCGTCTCAATCGATGAAATCCTGCCGGTCAAAGTGCTGGCGCCGGACCTGTGCGGACGCTTTTCGGGCCGTGTGATTCGCGGCGTGAACGCGCGCGCAAAAACGCCGCACTGGATGGTCGAACGCCTCGAACGCTCGGGACAGCGCAGCATTTCCGCACTCGTCGATATCTCGAACTACGTGATGCTCGAACTCGGCCGTCCGACGCACGTGTTCGATCTCGACAAGATCCACGGCGGCATCGAAGTACGCTGGGGAAAGAAGGGCGAGACGCTCAAGCTGCTGAACGGCAACACGGTTGAACTCGATGAAACCGTTGGCGTGATCGCCGATGACCGCCACGTCGAAAGCCTCGCCGGGATCATGGGCGGTGACAGCACCGCCGTGTCGCTCGACACGACCAACATCTACCTGGAAGCCGCGTTCTGGTGGCCGGACAGCATTCGTGGCCGCGCGCGCAAGTACAACTTTTCCACCGATGCGGCGCATCGGTTCGAGCGGGGTGTCGACTATTCGACGACCGTTGAGCATATCGAGCGTATTTCAAGACTGATCCTCGATATTTGCGGCGGTAACGCCGGTCCTGTAGACGACCAGACGCTCAACGTGCCGACACGCGAGCCGGTGAGCATGCGCGTATCGCGGGCGAACAGGATTATCGGCGTGGCGATTGGCGCTGAGGAAATCGCGCAGATCTTCACGCGGCTCGGCCTGACGTTCACGCACGATGGCGACACGTTTGCTGTCACGCCGCCGCCGTACCGGTTCGATATCGAGATTGAAGAAGATCTGATCGAGGAAGTCGCGCGCATTTACGGCTTTGAGAAGATTCCGGCGCGTCCGCCGGTCGCGACCAGCGAAATGCGTCCGACCAATGAAACGAAACGTTCCATTCATGTGCTGCGCCACGCCGTGGCCGCACGGGATTACGCGGAGACGGTGAACTTCAGTTTCGTCGACGCTGAATGGGAAGCGGATTTTGCCGGCAACACGAATCCCGTGAAGTTGCTGAATCCTATCGCCAGCCAGCTTTCGGTCATGCGCACCACGTTGTTTGGCAGCCTGATCAGCGTGCTGCGCCACAACCTGAACCGCCGCGCGGACCGGATTCGTGTGTTCGAAGCGGGGCGTGTGTTCCTGCACGATCCGGCCATCAAGGCGGGCGAACTGGCTATTGAAGGTTTTGACCAGCCGAAAATGATCGGCGGCCTGGCTTATGGTCCGGCGTTTGAGGAACAGTGGGGCGCGAAACCGTCGCGCGGCGTTGATTTCTTCGACGTGAAGGGCGACGTGGAAGCGCTGTTCGCGCCGGTCGTGCCGCGTTTCGTGAAAGCGGAACATCCGGCGCTGCATCCGGGACGCAGCGCGCGGATCGAGATCGACGGCCGGGCAGTGGGCTGGATCGGGGACCTGCACCCGCGCTGGATGCAGAAATACGATTTGCCGCACGCGCCGGTTTTGTTCGAAATCGAAGCGGAAGCTTTGATGCAACGCGCATTGCCGGTACCGTCCGACGTGTCGAAATTCCCGCCGGTTCGCCGCGATATTGCGATTGTCGTGGACCAGAAAGTGGAAGTGCAGGCGCTCATCGACGAGCTGGAAAGTGCCCGCTCCGAGGCCGCCTGCAAGCACGTCACCAGGGTTGCTTTATTCGACGAATTTCGTCCAAAATCAAGCACTTCCGGTGGGTTGGACACACATGAGAAAAGCCTTGCCTTCCGTGTAACGTTGCAAGATACTGGCGGGACGCTTCAGGACGAAACGGTCGAAACGGCCATCAAAACATTGGTGGAACGCTTGGCTCGAGTACATGGCGCGCGATTGCGCGGATAGCCTGCAGTTGGCCCCCTCCGTCTTCATCGTCACGCCATTTTTTCGATATGAACCAAATGAACTCGAGTGATTTCGAAGCCCTTCTTTCGGCGCAACGCAGCGCCATGATCCGAGATGTTCCCACTTCGAACGGTGCGGCAACGGCAGAAACGCCTACGCTGACAAAAGCCGAATTGGCCGAAATGCTATTTGACCATGTCGGGTTGAATAAGCGCGAAGCCAAAGACATGGTGGAAGCATTTTTCGAGGTCATTCGCGACGCGCTTGAAAGCGGCGACAGTGTCAAGCTATCCGGCTTTGGCAACTTTCAACTGCGCGACAAACCGCAGCGTCCCGGACGTAATCCAAAAACGGGGGAAGCCATTCCCATCGCGGCGCGTCGTGTTGTCACGTTTCATGCGAGTCAGAAGTTGAAAGCGCTGGTCGAAGCCGGTGCTGAAAACAGTTTCGGCCGCTGAAGTGACGGGCATTTGTCCTGTGCCGCCCGAGCGCTTATTAGCGACATTTGCCCCATTCGCGACATTCACCACGATGGTTGATTGACGATGGAAAAAGTCGTCCTGCCTCCGATTCCGGCCAAGCGCTACTTCACGATCGGTGAGGTCAGCGAGCTATGCGGTGTCAAGCCGCACGTGCTGCGCTACTGGGAACAGGAATTCACGCAACTACGGCCTGTCAAGCGGCGTGGCAATCGCCGCTATTATCAGCATCACGAAGTGCTGCTGATCCGCCGCATTCGTGAATTGCTTTATGAGCAGGGGTTCACGATCAATGGCGCACGCAACCGGCTCGATTCACATGGTCGTCCGAACGGTTCGGCTGATATCGAAGACATGCAGGAAAGCGGCGCGGCTCCCCAAGTAAATGTTGCGGTCGATGTCGATCAATTGCGCAAGGACATTCTGCAAGTGATCGATTTACTGGGCGGATGACAACTCGCTGAATTCGCCCGCTGGATTCAAGCAAAAACTCATGAAAAAAGGCGTCGCTGATTAATCGCGACGCCTTTTTTCATTTTTGATCGGAGCGGGAGCTTACGCTCGGTTCCACCGACTTTACGCTCTGAGCGAAGCCATTATTTTCTGGCGTTGTCGCGTTTGAATTCGAGGATCGGCAGATCCGGTTCTGAAAGCATCGCCTTCAGCACGTCATCGGCAAATTCCTCAACCACCGCGTGCCATTCGATCGTGCCAACGGGAAAATCGCCCGGGCATTTTTTCCCTTGAGCCTTGCGGATTGCGCCGACGCTAAGACTCAACGCTCGCGCCCTCAGAAAGGTCGGATCGTTTGAGTCTGCTGGCGGGTTGATTTCGTGGTCCATAGACGGGCTTTCGGCAGCGAATGGGAAAACTTTAGGGTGAATCTGGCGAAATATTGGCGCGCCGGAAGTCGCCGGATCATGAGTGTACACAAGCAAAACAACCGCAGAAGAGGGCAAAACAGGGACATAACCGGGAACGGCACGAATTCCCCGATTGTTCCGATCCGTGCACGGCGGCTATCGTGGGTATCGGTGACGCAATGCCGGCGTCGCTGAAGCCTGCGTGCTGTCAAAGAAGTAGCCGGCTTGACGCGGGATAATGGACGCGCGCGACCGGCTCGTTCGATACGCGTGGGATCTCTCCTGCATTCGCAACCATTCGCCGGTTTGAACGAAAAAAAATCCGCCTCACGTGTCGATCTGCAGGCTGATCGCACGTCGTGTCGACAGAGGGCGCGTGTTTTGCGCCGCCTCTCTAGTTAGTGGGTCAACCCGTTACATCCAGGAGCAAAGCAATGTCCAATTCGGCTGTCAAACCAATCCCGGAAGGGATGCATACGATCACGCCTCACCTGGTTTGCAAGGGCGCATCCGACGCCATCGATTTCTACAAAAAGGCATTCAACGCGGTCGAGCGAACGCGTTTGCCGGGGCCTGACGGCACGGTGATGCACGCGATGCTGGGCATCGGCGATTCGACGGTGATGCTGGGTGAGGAATTCCCGAATTGTGGCCGTAGCGGACCGCTAACGCTGAAGGGCTCGCCGGTCACGCTGCACTTGTATGTGAAAGACGTCGACGCCTCTTTCGCGCAAGCCGTCGCAGCCGGGGCCAAGGTCATCATGCCCGTCACCGACATGTTCTGGGGCGACCGCTACGGCGTGATTGAAGATCCGTTCGGTCACTCCTGGTCGCTCGCCACGCATACCCGCGATCTGACCGAAGAAGAGATCCGGGAAGGCATGCCGAAGGCAATGCCGACGTAATTATCGGAGGATTTCGTTCCATGGGTAGCAAGGCGCCGCGTCCGGAAGCGGCGCCGTATCGGCCACGCCTGCCGTGTGGCGGCGGGTACGCCTGGGTCTGCCCATCTCCAGGCGTTTCCAAAGCGGGCGCTACCGGAGCGTCAGCAGCTCCATCAGTCGTCATTCGACAAATAACAAAAATGAATTTGGGATGATGCGGGTACGCCGGTAGGATCGCGCGTTTCGCAGCCTCTGTCAGTGCAGCCCCATCCCATGTCGATCTCCTTTGCGCCCGAACCGGCCGTCACGTCAACATCCGCGTCGGCCGGCGCTACCACACGTCCCGTCATCCGCAGTGCGGCCGATGTCTCCCAGCTCGTCAATCGCGGTGCCGCGGTAGGCAGTGACGCGCGGATCGTCATCGCCATTGCGCTCGGCGGTGTGTTCCTCGATGCCTACGATCTCGGCGCGCTCGCGTTTGGCGTGAAAGACATCGCCCGCGAATTTTCACTGACGCCGGCGGCCACAGGCTTTGTCGCTTCAGCGATTACGTTCGGTGCAATCATCGGCGCGTTCCTCGGTGGGTATCTGACCGACAAGATCGGCCGGTATCGCGTTTTCATGGCCGACATGTTCTTCTTCGTGGTCGCAGCCATCGCGTGCGGGCTCGCGCCCAATGCCTGGGTGCTCGGCGGAGCGCGTTTTGTGATGGGATTGGGCGTGGGCATCGACTTGCCGGTCGCGATGGCTTTCCTCGCGGAGTTTTCGCGGCTGAACGGGCGAGGCAACAAGGCAGCGCGCATAGCGATGTGGTGCCCGACCTGGTACGCCGCCATCAGCGTGTCCTATTTGCTCGTGCTCGCTTTATACGCGGTGCTACCTGCAAGTCATTCCGGCTGGCTGTGGCGGCTGACGCTGGGTTTCGGCGCGCTGCCGGCGCTCGTGATCATCGCGATTCGCAGCCGCTATATCAGCGAGTCACCGGTCTGGGCCGCGAACCAGGGCGACATGCGTGGCGCGGCGCAGATCTTGAAGCGCTCGTATGGCCTTGATGTCGAGGTCGATCCGGCCGCGCTGCAAAGCGCTAAACAACCCGTGCATAAAGCCACATGGAGCAATTACGGCGCATTGCTGCGTGGTGTTTATCTGCGACGCACGGTGCTCGCGACCATCATCGCGGTGGCTTCCTCGTTTGCGTACAACGCCGTGGCGTTTGGACTGCCGGTCATCATTTCCAGCTTCCTTGCGCAGTCGATGCTCACCACCATCCTCGCCTCGCTCGCGTTGAATCTGTGTTTTGCGTTCGTGGGCGGATTGATCGCCGTGCGAACGGTGCCGAAAGTCGGTGCGTGGAAGCTGACCGTGCTCGGATACGCGTTCCAACTGGCGGCATTGATCGGGCTGGCGGTGGTCGGGCGTCCGGCGGGTGGCGCGCAGGTCGTGCTCGCGATCGGCTTTCTTGCGGTTTTCCTGCTTGGGCAGGGTTTCGGTCCCGGTTCGCACAGCATGACGTTTGCATCGCTAAGTTACCCAACCTCGTTGCGCGGTGTGGGCGTGGGTTTCAATCAGACGCTCATGCGCGCGAGCTCGACCGTTTCGCTGTTCCTGTTCCCCGTGCTTTCGGCGGCGCTTGGCACCAAGGTATTCTGGATCATCGCGATCGCGCCGCTCGCCGGGCTGGTCGCGCTGCTGGCCGTTCGTTGGGAACCGTCAGGTTATGACGTCGACGCCGAGGATTTCGATACGGCTTCCGTCACCGTCAAACAGGCTTGATGCCCGAGCGCCGCCAGGTGATGTTTATCTGACAGGTGCGGGCTGCGCAAAACGCCGGTACGATCCCCTCATGGTGAGTTCCAACCGCAGCGTAGTTGATGGCTGCTTTAATCCATGTCCATGAGGAAACAATGATCGTTGAAATGCGTATTTATCACTGCGCGCCGGGTCGTCTGCCCGCATTGAATGACCGGTTCGAGAACATTACGCTCGGTTTTTTCAAGAAATACGGGATCGAGCCGATCGGGTTCTGGACCACGCTGGCCGGCCCGAGCAACCACACGCTGACCTACTTGCTGAAATGGGAAAGCCTGGCGGAACGCGAAGTCAAATGGAACGCGTTCCAGGCTGACGCCGAGTGGCTCGCGAAGCGCGCCGAAACTGAAGCGAAGTCGCCTATCGTCGAGCGTATTGAAAATCAATTTCTGTCGCCGACCGCTTATTCCGCTTTGCGTTAATGGTTTGATGCAGCAAAACGCCCGGTTATCGGATTCTTCGATATCCGGGCGTTTTTGCGACTGGTTCAGTGGGGCGCGGTAGTCCGCACGAGAGCTTAGGGAAACGCGGGTATGGTCGGATCCGTCCCCTCGATGTCCGCTTCCGGGTGGTGACTCTTGACCAATTGCTCGATTTCTTCGACGCGATCCTTCCCGACATCGACCATCATCAGCAATTCACCTTTCCCGATCGCTTCTTCGAAGCGCTTCAGGCGCGTGTTGGGCACGTCGACACCGATCATTGTCGCTGTCCATGCGCCGAATCCCGCGCTCGCCAGCGTCAGCAAGACAACGACGCCACCGGCGATGGTGAGCCCGGAAGGAGGAAAGGCCATGGCGACAAGACCCGCCAGCATGCCCGTGACGCCACCCGCCGCGGTGCCCCGGGCGAGCGCCGGAAGCAGGTCGCTGCGCTGCGCGAGTGTGGCCTGTGGCAAGTCCTCAAGCGGGATGCCCGGACGCGCGAGCACATGGATATGTCGCCACTCAATGTGCTTCAGCAACAGTTCGTCGATGATTCCCTTCGCGCTGTGCACGTCGGGCAACAGGAAGTAGATGCGCCGCATTTTGGGCCTCCTATCGGGAATACCCGCGACCCATTCCGTCGCACTGGTCATGACGGTACCTGCGGTACCGGTGGCCAGATTCGACAGAGTCTCATCATTCAATATAGTCGCAATCACACTCGAATTCCTGATCGGCGATGATCAGCCGGACTCGTCGCGCTCGTGCGGTTCCGGTGTGGGAAAATAATGCTGATTGATTCGGATAACTATGTACAAAGAAGCCGATTTACCAAATGACGTGCTGTTCAATTCGAGTGAAGGGCGCAATAGCGCCGTTGCGTCAAAGTGCTTCCCCGAGCGTGTCTCTCGTGAACCGCGAGACGCGCCAATTGCTGCCCAAACGCCCGCATCTTTCTCTTAGCCTAGCGGTATCAAGAATATTGCAAGAACCTCACCCGCAGTCGCTATTGCGACAGCAGATTCGACCGGGTTCGTGTTGAAGAACGTCCACAGGCTGACATCGTCGCTGAACTGATTCCACGTCCCGGCAAAACCGAGCGACAGGATCAGCCCGAAAAGCAAGCTGAACGCGATTGCCGCGGACAGCCACTTGTTGTGATCGAGAATGGCCGGTGAAAACGCGAACGCGCTCAGGCAGAGTAATTGCGCGGCGAGAACCAGCAGTATTCCTGGATGGTATTGGATACCCTTGTACGTGAACGAACGCGACATGCGCCAGCGCTCGTATCTGTTCCCCATGGCTTTTCCTCCCCGGTTCGTAAAGTGTACATGCGATCCATCACGAACGACGCGAGGGTCCCGCGCCGGCGGATCCCCGGAGAAAACGGTCCGTTACGCCAGATTCCATTGCCTAGAATCAAGTTACGCGCAAACGGTTCCGATCACGCTCATGCAGCGCGGCTCGCCATCTCGCTGGCGCGGATGTATCCCGACACGTTTCAATCGTAGGGAGAATTGTCATGACGACTTATGTGGTTCTTTCACAATTTACGGATCAAGGAATCCGCACTATCAAAAACAGCCCGCAACGGGCTGGGCAAGTGGCGGAAATGGCAAAGGGCTTCGGCTGCGAAATGAAAGAGATCTACTGGACGATGGGGCAATACGACATTGTCTCGATCGTCGAGGCACCGGACGATCAAAGCCTCGCCGCATTTGGTTTCGCGCTCGGCTCCGCAGGCAACATCCGCACGCAGACGCTACGGGCTTTCACGAAGGACGAAATCGGCCCGATCATCGGCAGGCTGCCGTAAAGCGGGCATCACATACGCAAAACAGTTCTTTTCCTCAGGAGGTCACGATGAAAGCAGACGACAAGGGTGACGTGCGCGCTTTTGTGCAAACGGCTGAGCAGGCTGGAGAGTATGTCTGGGTCATCACGCTGGTCGACTTTGGTGCACAAAACGTCAAACGTTCGCTCGTATCGGACGAGGCATACGCCACCCGTGCCGCCGCCAAGGACGCCGGCGAGGCTCATCTGAAAGCGCTGGAGGAGGACCGCTAGCCGGGCCCGGGCAAGCTCGTTTGCGCGCGCTGACAGCGCTAAGGCCGGTCTATATTTCGACGCTGGAAAAGCGGGGCGATCTCTTCGTGCGCACGCGTGCTCACTTCACGGATTACCCCGCGGATTACCCCGCGGCTCACCCCACTGCCGCTGCGCTGCCGCCAAGATACGCGGCGCGGACCCGGCTGTCCTGCGCCAGATCGCGGGCCAGGCCGGCGAGCGCGATGCGGCCGCTTTCCAGCACGTAGGCCCGATGCGCGATACGCAGCGCCTGACGGGCGTTCTGTTCGACGAGAAGGATCGATGTGCCTTCGTTGCAGATGTCGGCAATCATGCCGAAAATCGCGCGGACCAGTTTCGGCGCCAGTCCCATGGACGGTTCGTCCAGTACGATTATGCGTGGCCGCAGCATCAGCGCGCGCGCGATTGCCAGCATCTGCTGTTCGCCACCGCTGAGCGTTCCCGCCAACTGGCTGCGCCGCTCACCAAGCCGCGGAAAAGTCTCATAGACGCGCTCGATCCGCTGCGCCAGCACGGCGCCGTCGCGCCGGATCAGATAGCCGCCGAGCTGCAGGTTTTCCGCTACGGTCAGCGCGCCGAACATGCGGCGGCCTTCCGGCACGTGGCCGAGACCCAGCGCCACG
Organism: Caballeronia udeis; assembly: GCF_044909315.1. Lineage (GTDB taxonomy): Bacteria > Pseudomonadota > Gammaproteobacteria > Burkholderiales > Burkholderiaceae > Caballeronia > Caballeronia udeis_A. The sequence continues at coordinate 521,789 of NZ_JBIYEB010000002.1, read as the reverse complement.
ATCTGGTGAGCCCGCAGCGCGTTCAGCGGGTGCCCGTCCATCACGATCTCTCCCGAGCGCGCGCGAATCAGGCCGGAAACGGCCCGTAGCGTGGTGGTCTTTCCGGCTCCGTTGCTGCCGAGCAATGCAACGATCTCACCTTCCCCCACGTCGAGGGATATGCCATGCAGAACCTCTACGTTCCCATAGCTCACGTGCAGGTCGCGGATTTCTAGGAGTCCCACAGCGATGCCTCCCCGGCAGCATCGTCGGCGGCCTCGTCTTTCCCGGCCGTTCCGAGATACGCGTCGATCACACGCGGGTTGGCCTGGATCTCGGACGGCAGACCCTCGGCAATGATGATGCCATGGTCCATGACGATAATTCGATCCGACACCCCCATCACCAGCATCATGTCGTGTTCGATCAGCAGCACCGTTACGCCAAGATCCCGGATACGCCGGATCAACTCCATCAGCGCATGTTTCTCGGTCGGGTTCATCCCCGCCGCCGGCTCGTCGAGCAACAGCAGGCGCGGGTTGCTGGCAAGCGCACGGGCAATCTCCAGCCGGCGTTGATCGCCGTAGGGCAAATCGGCCGCGCGTTCGCCCGCCCGAGAGACCAGGCCGACGAAACCGAGCCAGCTCATGCCTTCCTCCGCGTGATCCGCCGCTTCGGCACGCGCGGAGGGCCACGCGACCAGCTCGGCCCAGAGCCACGTCCGAAGCCGGTGATCCATGCCGATCAGCACGTTCTCGAGGGCCGTCATGTTGGCGAACAGTCGGATGCCCTGGAAGGTGCGCGCCATGCCGCTATGGACGATTCGATGCGGCGCTCCGCCCACCAGTGAGGTGCCCCGCCAGAGAACCTGACCGCCGGTCGTACGGATCACGCCGGTGAGGCAGTTGAACACTGTTGTCTTGCCGGCGCCATTCGGGCCGATCAGGCTGACAATTTCACCACTGCGCACGGTGAAACTGACGCCACCGACGGCCTGCACACCGCCGAAGCGGCGCTGCATGTTGCTTACATCAAGCAGGATTTCATCGGTGACGGTTTCCCGGGGCAAGGGCGCTGTCGCGCTGCCGGCATCCTTGCGGGGGAGCGCCACGCGGCGCAGCGGTGCCGGCCACAGCCCTTGCGGCCGCAGCAGCATCAGGATCACGAGCCCGATCGCAAAAGCGAAGATGCGCCAAAGATTGAGGAAACGCAGTATCTCGGGCAGGCCGGCAACGATGACTGCGCCCAGGATCACGCCGGGAATGCTCCCCCGTCCGCCGAGCACGACAACGATCAGGATGGTGACGGACTGCAGATAGGTGAAGCCGGTCGGGTCGATGGTCCCGAAGCGCGCGGCGAACAGGCTGCCGGCGAGACCGCCAATCAGCGCGCCCAGGATGTACGCCAGCATTTTGACGCGCAGGGTAGGTACGCCGACGGCCTCGGCCGCATCCTCGTCCTCGCGGATGCTGGTCCAGGCGCGGCCGAGCCGCGACTGGCCAAGCCGGATGGCAAACACGAGCACCACCACGAGGAACGCGAGGCCCAGTTCGTAGACGGCACGCGGCGAGCTGATCTCGTAACCGAACAGGCTTGGGCTCTCGATACCGTAGATGCCGTTCGGTCCGCCCGTGATGTTGAGATTGGTGGCAACAATGCGCGTGATCTCACCGAACCCCAGCGTCACAATCGCCAGATAGTCGCTTCGCAGGCGCAGCGTAGGGTAGCCGATGACGATGCCCGAAGCACCGGCAAACGCCAGGCTGAACGGCAGCGTTTCCCAGAACGAGAAGTGCAGCAACGTTTCCAGCAGTGCTGTTGTATAGGCGCCGATGGCGAAGAAGGCGGCATAGCCCAGATCCAGCAGGCCTGCATAACCTACTACGATGTTCAGCCCGAGACCGAGGATCGAATAGGTGGCGATGGTCAGGCCGACATCGACGACATAATTGCTGGCGACAGCCGGCAGCGCCACGGCGGCCGCAAGCAGCGCGACGCCGGTGGGGCGGGACCAACGCGATGACGCCTGCAGTGCGCTCATGGGCTACATTCTCTCGACAACGCGTTCGCCGAACAACCCGGTTGGCTTGATCACGAGCACGCCGATCAGCACGCCGAACACGAACACATCGGTCCACCGTGACGAGACGTAGCCGGCGCCGAAGGCTTCGAGCAGGCCGATCAGGATGCCGCCGGCCATGGCGCCCGGAATGTTGCCAATGCCACCGAGAACCGCAGCGGTGAAGGCGCGCAGGCCAAGCACGAAGCCCATGAAAAAATTGATCTGCGTGTAGTAGATTCCTTCCATGACGCCTGCCACGGCAGCCAGCGCCGAACCCAGGAAGAAGGTCAGCTGGATCAGCCGTTCGACATCGATACCCATCAGGCGCGCCGCGTCCTGATCAATGGCCAGCGCGCGCATTGCAGTGCCGACGAACGTACGGTGAACGAAGAAATAAAGCGAGATCATCAACGCAAAGCTGGCCACGATGATGCCGACCTGCGCGAACGTCACCTGCACGCCGTGGACATCGAATCCTGTGTGGCTGAGCACATGGGGATAGGTGTTGAAACCGGCGCCGTAGAGCAGCAGCACGCCGTTTTCCAACGCGAGCGAGACGCCAAGCGCCGTGATCAGGATCGACAGCCGCGGTGCGCGCAACAGTGGCTGGTACGCAACCCGTTCGATCGCGAGACCAAGTGCGCCGGTGACCACCATCGAAGCCACAAGGGTGATCATCAGCGCCAGGGCGAGCGGCACGTGCGCTGCCGCAAGCGCCGTCAAACCGGTCCAGCCGATGAACGCACCGACCATGAACAAGTCGCCATGAGCGAAGTTGATCAGCCGGATGATTCCGTAGACCATCGTGTAGCCGAGGGCGACAAGGGCATAGAACGAGCCGATCGTCAGCCCCTCGATGACGAACTGGAAGAAGGTGCTCATGGCTTGAGCGCAGTAGGCGGCGGGCGACTATTTCATCGCCATCCAGTGTCCGCTTGCATCCTGCTTCTGGTAGGGCGCGAAATTGCCGTCGCGAACGATGATGGTGATATACACCGCCACGCTGCGGTCACCCTTCGGATTGAAGCCGATCGCCCCGGTCGCGCCCTGGTAGTTCGAGATCTTGTGCAGGGCAGCCGTGATCGCGGCAGGCGTTGCCGATTTCGCGTCCGCGATCGCTTTCGCCGTGACCCCGACGGCATCGTATTCGTAGACGGAATACGGGCCCGGGCCTTGCCCGTAAGCCTTTGTATAGTCGTCCACATAACCATGCGCGGCGCTCAGGAACTGCGCCAGCGGCGCCGTGGTGATGATCATGTCGTTGGCCGCCGGGCCCGCTGTTTTCATCAGCGTCGGGTCATTGGTGGCGTCACCGCCCATGAAGGTCATCTTCAGGCCCAGTTGCCGCGCCTCCTTCACGAGCAGACCCGCTTCGGAGAAATAGCCGGTGTAGTAGATGACGTCCGGTTTCAATGCGCCTACATGGGTCAGTGTTGGCGAGTAGTCCATCTGACCGGGTGTGATCGAGTCGTCGTAGACGACATCGACACCGTCCTTTTTCAGGGCTTCCACCGTGTTGTCGGCCAGGCCTTTGGAATAGGTCGTGTTGTCGTTGATCACGGCCGCGCGCTTGGCGTGTAGCGAGTTCTTCATGAAGCTGGCGGCAAACGGACCCTGCTGGTCGTCACGGCCGATCGTTCGGAACACGTTGTCAAAGCCCATTTCGGTGAGTTTGGGATTGGTCGATGCATCCAGTACGTACGGGATCCCGGCGCGATGAAATGTGGTGAGTTCCGGTAGCGCCGCGCTGGAGCAATAACCGCCGGCCACCGCGGCGACCCCCGCATCGACCAGTTTCTGCGCTGCCTGCACGGCCGTCTGCGCGTCGCAGGCGTCGTCCTCCGGCACTATTTCGATCTGTTTGCCGAGAACCCCGCCGGCCGCATTGATCCGGGCGGCGGCAAGCTTGGCGCCATTCACGATGTCTGTTCCGGCGTTGGCACTGCTGCCCGACAGGGGCACGGGCACGCCGATCTTGATGGTGTCGCCCTGGCTATGCGCCAAACCTGGGGCCATGCCGGCGAGCACGGCGAGCGCCGCGATTGCCGCTAGTTTCGTTTTCCGCAAAACGCGATCAGCGCCGGACGTGTCATTGTTCTGAGCAATCATGTTAGTGACTCCTTATTGTGAAAGGGATCGGATCGATCCGCCAACGGGATTGCCGGTGGCGTCAGAAAACAATTGAAAACTTACATTTTCATGCACGTCTAGAGCTGCCGGTTCAGTCGCCTGACCAGGGCGCTCATCGCAGCGCAATCATGAAAGCACTCCTTTCATGATAGGTGCCGCCGCACGTTTGGAGCGTATAGGGTATCTGCGTATAAAACATCATGCAACAGTGTCGACACCATCGTATTTTTGAAAACCTTGGGGGATGTTCGCACCGTGACGCGTCGAATCACATGACAACGTTTGCTTTCGTAAAGTGGAGACCGGACTCCTTACTTGTTGCGTTGAGCAGGCGCTCTTTGGGTTTCACACAGATCATTTTTGATCCGCGGGACGGCCGGCGCCGAGTGCCTCGAGCAGAGGCCTGAGGGCATCGAGTTCCGAGCCGAAACCGCTCCAGTCTCCTGCCTTCAATCTTTCGATGGCGCGGTCATAGTGTGCCAGCGCCTCGCGGGCGCGCGCGTCCGCCGTGCCCCGGGGCATGGCTGCCGGGGTGGTCTCCTTGAAGAGCGCCGCCAGGGCTTCGCCCAAGGTTTCCTCCATCACCACACGGTCACCGTAGGCGGCGATCACCCGCTTCAACTCGGGCAGCTGACCGGACGCCGCGCGCAAGTAGAGCGGGGAAATGTAGAGGATCGAGTTCTCGATCGGCACGACCACCAGATGGCCCCGGATGACCCGCGAGCCCATCTGGTTCCACAGTGAGATCTGCTGCGAGATCTCGGTGTTCTGCTGGATGCGCGCCTCGATCTGGAACGGCCCATAGACCAGCTTTTCCTTGGGGAAGGTGTAGACGATGAGCTTGCCGTACTCGGGCGGATCGCAACGCGCCGCGAGCCAGGCAATCATGTTCTCGCGCTGGCTGGGCACCATCGGCAGCATCAGGACGAACTCGGCGCGCGCCGCCCCGGGGAGCCGCATGACGGTGTAGTAGGGCGGCATCGGCATGGAAGCATTCCCACCGTCGATGCCGGCCAGTTCCTGGGGAAACTGCCAGAGATCCTCTCGATTGTAGAAGACCTCGGGTGTGTCCATATGGTAGGCGCGGTACAGCTGCGCCTGGATCAGGAACAGGTCCTCGGGGTAGCGGATATGCTGCTGCAGGTCTTTGGGCATCGCCTCCAAAGGCTTGAACAGACCCGGGAAGATCCGCTGGTAGGTCCGCAGGATCGGATCGGTGGGATCGCTGACGTAGAAGTCGACCGTGCCGTTATACGCATCGATCACCACCTTGACCGCGTTGCGGATGTAGTTGCCGCCGTCGCCGATACCCGGCTGGGCGTAGGGGAACCAGCTGCTGGTGGTGTAGGCGTCCTGCATCCAGAAAAGGCGCCTGTCGCTCACGACAATATACGGGTCATGGTCGAGGCTCAGGAACGGAGCGATGGTGCGCACCCTGTCCTGAATGTTGCGGCGGAACAGGATCCGGCTCTGGTCCGTGATGTAGCTGGTCAGCAGGATGTTGGGATCGTCGAACTGCCAGGCGAAGAGGCTGCGTCGCGCCAGGCTGCCCACAGCGACACCGTCGTGCCCGCTATAGGCGGCGTAGACGTTGTCTTTTCCTTTTGGGTAGTCGAACTCGGGTACGTTGCCCTTCACGATCACATAGTCCTGATCGCCCCCGCCAAAATAGAGGCGGGGTTCGCGGATGGCCGGGCCACCGTTGGCGACGGGCGGAATATCCTGCAGATAGAGGGAAGGCAGGCCTTCCGTGGATTTCTCGGTGACCGGCGACATCACGACGCCGTTGCCGTGGGTGAACAGGAGATGCAGGTTCACCCAGGTCTGGGCGTTCGCCGGGAGCATCGCCGGATCCAGTTCGCGCGCCGACAGCATCACCTGCCGGTAGCCGTCGTCAAGCAGGTAGCGATCGATGTCCACGGAGAGGAATTTGTAGTAGGTCCTGATCTCCTGCAACTGGGCGTAGGTATCCATCAATGGCTGCACATCCCACAGGCGGATATTGTCGATGGTTGGGCGATTAGCCTGGAGCGAGGCGAGATTGAGCCCTTGCTCGGCCGGAAACGGTTTCGCCGCGATCTGCTCGAGGCCGTAGGCCTTGCGCGTCAGCGCGATATTGTGTTCGATATACGGCGTCTCCAGTTGGAGCTCGCTCGGCTTGACGTAGAAGCGCTGGAACAGCGCCGGGTAGATCACGGCAAACGCAAACGAGCCGCCGAACACCAGTAATACCGACACGGCAGGAACTCGATAGCTCCGCCAGCGCATATTGGCCCACGAGGCCACGGAGGCTGCAGCGGCAACGCCGACGAGCAGCCACAGGACCGGCAGCACGACGTGAACGTCGGTATAACTGGCGCCGACCACGACACCGTTGTCGCCGTACAGCAGCAGGAAGCGGTCGAGTCCGTAGGACCATGCCTTCAGCACGAAGAACAAACCGAGCAGTGCAGAACCATGAACGGCGGCGGCGGGCGAGAGTCCACGCGGCAACTGCTCGATGGCGATATCGCCGCGCATTGCGTAGACCGCGCCTGCAACGGCTGCGCTGCAGAAGAGCACACGCAGCAGCCAATTCTTGAGCGCGATATAGACGGGCAGCGAGAAGAGATAGAAGCCGATGTCCTTGCCAAAGATCGGATCGCGCTCGCCAAAAGGCACTTGGTGAATGAAGCGCAGCGCCATGTCCCAGCTCGAGATTTCGCTGGCGGCGACGAGCAGCCCTAAAACGATGGCGACGCCGGCGATGGCTGCGCGCCAACGAATGCGCGGCGCGACCCGGTTGGCCAGATCGCTGATAGCCGCCGATCGACCGAACGAAAAAGCTGCTGACACCTGCGAGAATCCAAGGTCCCTCGCGTAACGATGCGCGAGAAACCCCGACGCCCATATAGCACTTGCCGATACGGCGAATACGGCGACGAAGAGGAGCACCTGAGCTGCAAGAACCGTCCAGAAAACATCGGCGTAGCTGATTGAAGAAAACCACAGCCAGTCGACCAGGATGCCGGTGATGCGCCCGACGACAAGCAGGCAAAGTACGACGAGCGCAACCGTGATCGCAGTGCGTCTCAAGCGCGCGCCTGACCTCACTTGCGACCGCATCGATCATGCTCCTTTGCTGGCCCGTCAATCACGGCCGGCGGTGGCCCCATCATTGTCTGCCGTTGACCTGTCAGGCGCGTGGATCAACCCGTGATCGATACGCCCCTCATAGCTCAACGCGCAGCCACGCAATGACGCATGGCAGATGACGCCAGATGAATAATTGTAGTCCGGCGAACAAAAGGCGGTGCGCTCGCCAGACCGGACTTGCGCGCGTGAACGCGACGTGTCTGCAGCAGCCTCGGGCGGAATGACCCCGGCCCTTTCCAAGGCATCCCATGCAAAACGAAACGGGTGCATCGCACATAGTGGGAAGCCTGGCCCAGATGCGCCTGCCCATGACACTAGGGAATGCCTACGCTTGAGCCGCCGCCGTGCAGCGTCGTAAAATCGTGGCACATCGGTTTGGGGGACCAGCAATGTGTCTGGCTTCTCGTTGCGATTTCAGCCGCGATTTCCGGCGGCACCCGGCGCCCCGGCGCCCGACGCTTTTCCGACCCGCTCCTCGCGATGAGGCCAGCGGAGGTCACGGAATTGTCGTCAAATCCGCGCCATGATGCCGCTCATTTCCGTCAAAGGGCTCAGCAAGAGTTTTCCCGGCGTGAGGGCGCTTCACGAGGTCCAGTTCGAACTGGTGGCGGGTGAAGTCCACGCGCTGATGGGTGAGAATGGCGCCGGCAAGTCGACGCTGATGAAAATCCTCGCGGGCGTGTACACCCGGGATTCCGGCGAAATCCTCTATGACGGCCAGCCGGTCGAGTTCTTGAGCCCGCGGCAGGCGCAGGCCATGGGCGTCTGCATCATTCATCAGGAACTCCAGTTGATGAACCATCTGAGCGTCGCCCAGAATATGTTCATCGGCCGTGAGCCGCGCGGACGCCTCGGCGTGTTCCTCGACGAAGACAAACTCAATGCGCAAGCGAACGACATTCTCGCCCGCATGCATGTGAAGCTCAACGCGCGCGCCATTGTCAGCACTCTTACGGTTGCCAAGCAGCAGATGGTCGAGATCGCCAAGGCATTGTCCTTCGATTCGCGCGTGCTGATCATGGACGAGCCCACTTCGGCGCTCAACGGCGCCGAGATCGCCGAGCTTTTTCGCATCATCCGGGAGCTGAAGAGCCGGGGCGTGGGGATCATCTATATCTCCCACAAGATGGACGAACTGAAGCAGATTTCCGATCGGGTCACCGTGTTGCGTGACGGGGAATACGTGGCCACCGTCACCGCCGTCGACACCAGCGTCGAAACGATTATCGGCATGATGGTCGGGCGAACCTTGACTGACGTCGTGCCTCCTGACAGCGCCGCGGACAAAGGCGAGGTCGCACTCGATGTAAAGCATTTAAACGCCGGCCCGCTGGTCAGGGACGTGAGTTTCGCACTGCACAAAGGCGAGATATTGGGCTTTGCCGGCTTGATGGGCGCCGGTCGCACCGAGGTCGCCCGGGCGGTGTTCGGCGCAGATCCGATCGAGTCCGGCGAGATTGTCGTGAAAGGCGTGAAGGCGACGATCAGGAATCCGAGCGATGCGGTGGCGCGCGGCATCGGCTATCTCTCGGAGGACCGCAAGCGCTTTGGCCTTGCGACGGGAATGGACGTCGAATCGAACATCGTCATGTCCAATCTGCGCAAATTCCTGTCGCTCAATTTTTTCTTGCGCCGTGCCCAGATACGCCGGACAGCCTCCCATTTCATCAACCTGCTTGCCATTCGTACGCCCTCCGCAGCGCAGCCGGTGCGGCTTCTCTCGGGCGGCAACCAGCAGAAAATTGTCATTGCGAAATGGCTCGAGCGCGACTGCGACGTGCTGTTCTTCGACGAGCCCACGCGCGGTATCGACGTCGGCGCCAAGAGCGAGATCTACAAGCTCCTGCGCTCGCTCGCCGGGGAAGGCAAGGCGATCGTAATGATCTCGTCGGAACTGCCGGAAATCCTGCGCATGAGCGACCGCATTATCGTGATGTGCGAGGGCCGTATCACCGGCGAGCTCTCGGCCATGGAGGCGACGCAAGAGCGCATCATGCAACTGGCGACGCAGCGGGAATCCCTGAAAGCGGCATGAGTTTCGAGAGGAGAGGTTCAATTTATGACACTGCCATCGGATACTTCGGCACTGGCGAATGAGGGCCGACCGTCCAGCCTCAGAGCCCGCGTGTTCGCGCCGGCCGCTTTGCAAAAGCTGCTCGCCTTCGGGAGCCTGGTCCTGCTGCTGGCTTTTTTCAGCTTCGCCTCGCCCGCCTTCATGCAGATGGACAATATGCTCGGGATCCTGCAGGCGACGGCGGTCAACGGCGTTCTCGCAATTGCCTGCACGTTCGTGATCATCACCGGAGGCATCGATTTGTCCGTCGGCACCCTGATGACCTTCACGGCGGTCATTTGCGGCGTGTTCCTGACCTATTGGCATTTACCGATGACGGTCGGCGTGATTGCTGCGATTGCAACGGGCGCGATCTGCGGGACCATTTCGGGAACACTCACGGCGAAAATGAAAATACCGCCGTTCATTGCTACGTTAGGCATGATGCTGCTGCTGAAAGGGCTGTCACTGGTCGTCTCGGCCGACAAACCGATCTATTTCAGCGACACCGAAAACTTCTACAGGATCTCTCAGGATTCGCTGATCGGCTATGTACTGCCGAGCCTGCCCGTTCCCAACGCGGTCCTGATTCTGTTTTTCCTGGCGGTCGTGAGTTCGATCACGCTTAATCGCACCGCGCTCGGCCGCTATACCTTTGCGCTCGGCAGCAACGAAGAAGCCGTTCGCCTTTCGGGCGTGAATGTGGATCGATGGAAGATCGCCATTTACGGCCTGGCCGGCGCAATTTGCGGCATCGCCGGGCTGCTTATCGCCTCGCGCCTGAATTCGGCCCAGCCGGCGCTAGGCCAGGGTTATGAACTTGAAGCCATAGCAGCTGTGGTGATTGGCGGGACCTCGCTCAGCGGCGGTGCGGGCACGATCCTGGGCACGATCATCGGCGCTTTCATCATGAGCGTGCTGACCAACGGCCTGCGCATCATGTCGGTCGCTCAGGAATGGCAGATCGTGGTCACAGGTCTCATCATCATTCTCGCGGTTTATGCCGATATCCTGCGACGCAAGAAAAGCTGACGAAGGCTGACCCAGCACGAGACAAGATCAACACAAGATCAGAAAAGGGAGCGCCGGCGGCTCCCCCAACGGCTGAAGGTTAATGGCCCACCTTAGGAGGAGAACCACCATGTTGAAAAGAAGACTAATCGGTGTCGTGGTCGGCGTTGGCGCGCTCATTGGCGGGACAAGCATCGCGCGCGCAGACGAAGCCTACATCCCGCTGATCTCGAAAGGCTTCCAGCACCAGTTCTGGCAGGCCGTCAAAGCCGGCGCAGAACAGTCGGCCAAGGAGCACAGCGTCAGGATTACATTCGAGGGGCCGGAAACCGAGGCCATGGTCGATAAGCAGATCGACATGCTCTCGGCCGCGCTCGCCAAGAAACCCCAGGCGCTCGGCATTGCCGCACTCGACAGCAAAGCGGCCATTCCGCTGCTGAGGAAAGCGCAGTCCGAAAAAATACCGGTCATTGCCTTCGACTCGGGCGTCGACAGCACCATTCCGCTGACGACGTGCGCGACGGATAACGTTGCCGCAGCCGCACTCGCCGCCGACAAGATGGCCGACGCTATCGGCAATTCCGGCGAGGTCGGTCTGGTCGTGCACGACCAGACTAGCCGCACCGGCATCGATCGCCGGGACGGTTTCCTGAACGAGATGAAAACGAAGCATCCGAACATCAAGATCGTCTCGGTCCAGTATGGCGGCGGCGACCACCTGAAGTCCGCGGAAATCGCCAAGACGATGATCCAGGCCAATCCCAATCTCAAGGGCATTTTCGGCGCGAATGAAGGCTCGGCGGAGGGTGCCGCGATCGGCGTCAAGGAATCAGGCAAGAAGCTCGTCCTGATTGGCTACGACTCCGGCAAGGAGCAAAAGGACGACATCAATTCCGGCCTGATGTACGGCGCCATCACGCAGAACCCGGTTGGCATCGGCAAATGTGTCGTCGATTCCGCGGTGAAGGCGCTGAAGGGCGAGACGCTGCCCAAGAAGGTCGACACGGGCTTCTATTGGTACGACAAGACCAATATGAGTGATCCCAAGATCGCTGCCGTGCTCTATGACTGACCGTCGCGTCAGCGCGTGAAGACGAGAGGGGCCGCGGTATCTTTTGACGCCGCGGCCTTCTTTGTTCATGGGCTTGGTTCATAGGCTTAGTTCATGGGCTTAGTTCATGGGCTTGTTCCCAGGCGCGAAGTAGATATCTGTCGAAGAGGAGGATGTTCAGATGCCCACGATCACCAAGCTGTCCGTCCGGGACATCCGGTTTCCGACTTCGCGTTCACTCGATGGCTCCGATGCGATGAACGCCGCGCCGGATTACTCCGCCACCTACGTGACGCTCGAAACCGATTCGCCCGATGCGCTCACGGGCCATGGCCTGACCTTCACCATCGGGCGCGGCAACGAGATCTGCGTGAGTGCGGTACACGCGCTTAGCCCTCTTGTCGTCGGCAGAACGCTCGAGGACATTGCCGCGAACATGGGCGCTTTCTGGCGTGCGCTGACCTCGGACAGCCAGTTGCGCTGGATCGGCCCGGACAAGGGCGCCATGCATCTGGCGACGGCGGCTGTCGTGAATGCGGCCTGGGACCTGTGGGCCAAGGCGGAAGGCAAGCCGGTGTGGAAGCTGCTGGTCGACATGAGTCCAGAAGAACTCGTGCGTTGTCTCGACTTCCGTTATGTGACCGATGCGCTCACGCCGCAGGAAGCCATCGCGATGCTGCATCGCCATGCAAAGACCCGCGGCGAGCGCGAAAGGGAGATGCTGGCGCACGGCTATCCGGCCTACACGACGTCGGCAGGCTGGCTCGGCTATGACGACGACAAGATCCGCCGGCTCGCCCGTGAAGGCGTCGCGCAGGGCTGGACGCACTTCAAGCAGAAGGTGGGCGGCAATCTCGAAGAAGATATGCGCCGGGCCCGCATCCTGCGCGAAGAAATCGGCGAAAACCGGAAGTTGATGATGGATGCGAACCAGGTGTGGGATGTCGATGAAGCGGTCGCGAACATGCGGCGCCTGGCGCAATTCGATCCGTGGTGGATCGAGGAACCCACGAGTCCCGACGACGTTCTCGGCCACGCGGCCATCCGGCAGCGGATTCGGCCTATCGGCGTCGCGACGGGCGAGCACTGCCAGAACCGGGTGATGTTCAAGCAATTGCTGCAGGCGCAGGCGATCGACTTCTGTCAGGTCGACAGCTGCCGTCTGGGCGGGTTGAACGAAGTAATCATTGTCCTGCTGATGGCCGCCAAATTCGGCGTGCCCGTGTGCCCGCATGCGGGCGGCGTCGGCTTGTGCGAGTACGTCCAGCACATTTCGCTGTTCGACTATATCTGCGTGTCAGCGTCGCTTGAAAACCGGGTGCTGGAGTATGTGGACCATCTGCATGAGCATTTCGTCGATCCCGTCGTGATCCGGAACGGCCGCTACATGCCGCCGCAACGTGCCGGCTACAGCATCGAAATGCATGCGGCGTCGCTCGATCAGTATCACTTTCCCGAAGGTCCGGCCTGGCGCGCCTGAGACGGTACGCACGGCCAGGAAGGGGCGAACTTCTTCGCGGGCCGTGACCGCACGTCACTCATGACGTCGCGGCGTCGCCATGGTTTTTGTGCTGCGCCGCCATCCGCTCCTGCTGGGCAGGGGGAGCCGGATCGTAGTGGCTGAGCTGGATGCTGTAGTTGCCGTGCCCGCCGGCGATGGCGTTCAGACGCGACTGATAGTCGTTGAGTTCGGACAATGGCACCTGGCCTGCCACGACCACGGCGTTGCCAGCGGCCGTGCGGGTGCCGTGGACCTGCCCGCGCTTGGCGGACAGGTCGCCGATGATGTCGCCCATCGTGGCATCCGGTGTCGTCACTTCGATGTCCACAATGGGCTCGAGCAGGATGGGCCGGGCTTTCAGCACTGCATCGATGAAGGCCTTGCGCCCCGCGAAAACGAACGCCACCTCCTTGGAGTCGACTGAATGGCTCTTGCCGTCGAAGACGGTGACCCGGACGTCCTGCATCGGGAAGCCGGCAAGCGGCCCGCTGTCGATGACCTGCAAGATGCCTTTTTCCACGGCGGGCATGAACTGGCCGGGGATCGCACCACCCTTGACGGCATCGACGAATTCGAAACCCGCGCCTCGCGGCAAGGGCTCCACGCGCAGCATCACTTCGCCGAATTGCCCGGCGCCGCCGGTCTGCTTCTTGTGGCGGTAGCGCCCCTCAGCCTTGGCGCCGATCGTTTCCCGATACGCAATCTTCGGCGGCCGCGTCACGACCTCGAGCTTGTACTGTTCGGATAGCCGCTCCAGCATGAGGCGCAGGTGCAACTCGCCGAGACCTCGCACCACCGTCTCGTTAGTGCCGACCGGGTGCTCGATGCGCAGGCACGGGTCTTCCGCGCTCAGCTTTTGCAGAATCTCCCAGAGGCGCTGCTCGTTGCCCCGGCGTGCGGGTTCGATCGCGAGTCCATAGATGGGCGTGGGGAAGTCGAGCGGGGTCAGGTGGATGTCGCCGTCTTCGGGGGAGTCGTGCAGGACGCTGTCGAAACCGATTTCATCAATCTTGGCCGTGGCGCAGATGTCGCCTGGGCCGGCTTGCGGAACATCCACGTGTTCCTTGCCCTGCAGCATCATCAGGTGGGTGACTTTGAACGGCTGGCGCCCGTCACCGATATAGAGCTGGCTATCGCGCCTGACCGTGCCCTGATGGATGCGAAACACGGCCATCTTGCCGATGTAAGGGTCCATGACGATCTTGAAGGCGTGGGCCAATACATGCTTGTCGGCGATCGGTTCGGCGCGCACGACTTCCTGGCGGCCGCCGCCATCGCGGTAGAAGAGCGGCGGATTGCCTTCCATGGGATTGGGCAGGAGCCGGACGAACACGTCGAGCAATTCCGCGATACCGGCGCCGTTGGCCGCTGACGTGAAGCAGATCGGTACCAGATGCGCTTCGCGCAACGCCCGCTCGAAGGGCTCATGCAACTGCTCCGGGGTGATCGCCTCGCCTTGCTCCAGGTACAGCTCCATCAGGGCGGGATCGATCTCGACCACCTGATCGACCAGCGCATTGTGCGCCGCCGCAACCGACAGGAAGTCTGCCTCTCCGGCAGGCTCGAAAAAACAATCCACTACCTGACGGCCGTTTTGCGCGGGCAGGTTGATGGGCAGGCATTCCTTGCCGAAGGCCTCCTGGATCTGCGTCAGAAGTCCCGGAAGGTCGACCTTTTCACCATCGATACCGTTCACGATGATCATTCTGCAGAGCTTGCGTTTCTCGGCCCACGCCATCATGCGCCGGGTGGTCATTTCGATGCCGGTCTGTGCATTGATGACGATGGCGGCAATCTCCACAGCGGGCAGGGCGCTGATGGACAGCCCGGAAAAGTCCGGGTAGCCGGGTGTATCCAGCAGATAGATGCGGGTATCCCGGTAGTGCAGGTGGGCGACGGCGGAGTTCAGCGAGTGGTGATATTTGCGCTCGAGCGGGTCGAAATCGCAGACCGTGGTGCCGCGCTCCACGCTGCCTGGCGCGCGTAGCTCACCGCCCTGGTACAGCAGGGCTTCCACAAGCGAAGTCTTGCCACATCCGGCATGGCCGACCAGAGCGATGGTGCGGATGGCGTCGGGGCTGTAACGCATGATCGCCCTCGTCCAGTAGTGGATGTGGAGCAATTATTGGCGAAAACGGACCCGTATGCCATAAGGGGTAATTGGCTCGTTCGCAGGCACTTGCCGAAGAGCCCGCCTGGGCGCCATGTATTTGGCGAACCGCAATTGTCACGCCCGCGCTGGTCACAGCGCCGCCGTCAGCATGTTTTTCACGGGCAAGCGAAAGCGAACTATTCTTAAAGAATCGTGCGCAACGATCTCCCGTTCTCTACCTTTCAGAGGAGGTGCGTCATGTCAATGTCTGCCACTCTCGAGGACTGCCTGCGCAGCAAGGGCTCCCGATACGAAATCGTGCATCATCCGCACAGCAATTCCAGCATTGGAACTGCGGCGGCAGCGCATATTCCCGGCGATCGCCTTGCCAAGACCGTGCTTTTTGAAGACGAGCACGGCTATGTGGCCGCTGTGCTGCCATCGACTTACGCCGTAAGGTTGTCCGAGTTGTGGGCCAGGACCGGGCGCCACCTGATGCTGGCCAGAGAGTTCGACTTGCGCGAACTGTTCAAGGATTGCGAGGTGGGGGCGCTCCCGCCGGTATGTACGGCTTATGGCATGCAAACCTATCTTGACGAGAGCCTTGCCAGCCAGCCGGACGTCTATTTCGAAGCCGGTGATCATGAAGAGCTGATCCACATGGGCACGGATCAATTCCTGGATCTGATGGATCAAGCCGAGCGGGCGCGCTTCGCCCGTCGTATGCAGGCTTTGCCAACGTGACCGGCGCCTCCTGATGCGGCAAGGCTTGCGCAGCGCGGTATAAAGCGCGCTGCGCCACCCAACCTTTGCGCGAGGCAGATCATGCAACGCAGCGACACGGTCTTGAAGCAGGTGATGGCGGCCTTCGAACGCGACTCCCACCTGAAGCTCCACAATCATCCCATTCATATGAATTTCGACGGCGATGTCCTGACGGTGGCAGGCGAGGTGCCGGATATCGCATCCAAGAAACGCCTGCTTCAACTGACCCGGATACACAGCGAGGGGAGTGATCTCGTCGACCAGTTGCGTGTCACCGCCAACCCGCCGGTCGGCGATGGCGAGTTGAGGGCGCGTATCTGCGAACGGCTGGCGCAGGCGGTGGATTTTCGTAATTGCGTGATCTGCGCGCGCATCAAGGGTCAGCTCGAAGTATTGCGAGGCACCATAGACGAGGCGGGCAACGACGGCAGCGGCGTCATGGAAGTGACCGTCGAGGACGGTGTGGTGACCTTGACGGGGCAAGTGATCAGCTTGTCTCACAGGCGTCTGGCGAGCGTGACTGCCTGGTGGGTCGGTGGTTGCCGCGACGTGGTGAACCTGCTTGAATTAGTGCCCGCCGAAGCCGATGGTGACGATGAAATTTCCGAGGCCCTTCACCTGGTGCTCGAAACGGATCAGCGTGTGCGCGCGGAGCAGATCACCATCAATGTGGAAAACCACAGGATCACGCTGGGAGGTTGGGTGGCGACTGACGCCGAAAGACGGCAGGCGGAACAGGACGCGTGGTGTCTGGATGCTATCGATGGCGTCGTCAATCGCATCCAGGTGCGGGCCTGAGCCGACCGCAGGTCCGCGTGCGTAGTGTTGTCCGAGGTCGATGTCAAAGACGGCCTTAAGGTACAGGCGATACAGGCCGTTTGACCTTTACCGGACCCTGTCGCGAGATGATCCCGCGGCCTACCGTCAGGATGAGGCGCGGATACTCGGCAACCTGGGTACGCTCCTCAGCCAGACCCGGCGACCGGATGAAGCCGAGCAGGCGAGGCGTGACGCAGCCCGTCTTCTCGATACACCGGACCGCCGTAGATCGCACGGCAAGGCGCCTTTCAGTTACATGCGTTGCCGGGGCGGAACCAGGCGCCAGGTCAGTAGCACCACCAGGGCAAACACCACGTAGGCGAGAGTGAACATCCAGGCTGATACATCGTAGTAGAGGAGACGGCTCACCCAACGCTGGATAAAACCCTGCGTCCCAACCGAGCCATTGCGCAGCCAGTCTTCCAGGACCGTCAGGGGGCAAGCGATACCCAGCAGTGACAGCATCGACACCAGGCCGATCGCGAATAGATGAGCAAGCCGGAACAGCCGGAGGCGTACCCATTCCCAGCCGAGGCCCGAGCCAATCCAGATCGCCGCAAGTCCGCCTACGATAAAGAGGGCGATCAGCGCGTGCAGGACGAGCACCGCATCGGCGAGCCAGATCATGATGTCCTCACTCTATCCGCGGCGAACTTTCGACTGGTTTTTGTGCGGTGCCGCGATGCACGCCGCGCCCTTGGCTAAAGTTTTCCAATTTCTTGTCGTCATACAGAGCGCTACCTATTAGACCGGAGACCGTGATGAAGTCGGTAAGCGCAGAAATCGACATGTTGGAAAAGATGCTACATGAGCTGGTTCGGCGTCCACGTTTGATGCGTAGCGCCTACTGGTCGGCGAACATTGAGTGCCTTCTGGCACGCCCAGGACTCCGGGTTCAAGACAAAGCACGGCTGGCTGCCCTGCTCGATTTGATCGGCGCCGTAGCACCAGCCGGTGATGTCGCCCAGGATTTGCGAGCCGACGCCTTGGCTGCGACCTGAGCCGGGACCGGAGCGGTCCGCGAATTGACCGGGCGTTTCTGAGTCAATTCGCTCTGGCGAACTCCGCCGGAGTGGAGGGCAGCACTCGCTACGCGAACACTGCTGAGTGCCCTCTTTGTCCCAATATTTGCGCAATTCGCCCTCAGATCGACAGGTGCGGCAAAAAAAGGACGCCTGTATCGGGCGGCCAAACGATGAGGCGGTTGCGAAGAAATCGTGTCGATGTCAGCAGCTTGTCGCAAGCTGCCAAATCAGGAAACCTTCCGGCTATCTAGTAACTTGATTTACGTGTTCCGGGTTGTGCGGTGCTGGCTGCCCTATTCCCCTGAGTCGAATTATTGTTGTTTGGGTCGGAGTCGTAGTACGCATCGGCGTCGGGTTGTGCGCCGTGGTTGGGAGCGGCGTAGGTTCCACTGCCTGGCATATAGCCGCCTACCGACGGGTCGCCAGAAAAACTTGCGCCGCTTCCCGCGATGCCGTTCTTTGGCATGGCGCCACCATACATTGCCTGGGCGTCAGCGACGATCGGTATCAAGAGCACGAAGATTGCGAAGACGTTTTTCATTTGGGGGATCCGTTGTAACCCCCAAAAAATAGCGTACCGGGTTGGTGGCTGTGCGACGTTTTGTTGCCGCTGTAAGACGTTTGGGTCGAGGTGCCGGGTGAGGGCGCGATACCCGGGCAATATAAGCTTGCTTCGCGACCGACAAGAATCATTCGAACGATGCAGGTTACGCGGCACTGGCCTCGAACATGACGGAAGCGATTCAGCGGGTGATGTCGCTTCTATGAAAGCTGGATTTGACGCTGGTATGAGGGATCGGACTTGAACCGGTAAGCCGTTAGGCGGCGGATTTTAGCGAGGCGGCCAATGATCGCGGCGAGGGCAAGATACTAGGCGCGCCTAATATCCAGCCTGAAAAGGCACCGTACAGACATACAGGAATGCAACGCGAAAAACCCGCACAGTCTTACGTTGTGCGGGTTTTGATCTGGCCGGGGCGAGAGGATTTAAACCTCCTGCCATCCGGCGCATGGCTGATGAGCACAACGTGTGCATTCGGGAACGGAGCCGCAATAGCGACGCCTGTTACGGACATCGCGGTTATTGAATTGATGCTTCTGCGCGCTTAAGGCCGTGCTAAATACCAAGCATTGCTAAAGAATTTGATGAGAGCGCTTAAATCGGACCTTCTTGTGGACTGCATCTCGTCTCCTTCCTAGTTTTACCCGATACCTATCCGCGGTGCCGTCGGGCCCCGCCGCGATCAGTACAAGGCCGTTGCACGGGTTTCCTGCTCAGGGTTGATGTGATCGTTTTCCCTTACCCGACGACTGACTGACGCAGATCCGCAAAGCCGCAACCCCGTCTGCACGGTGCCACAGCAACCTCCCCGATCTCGCCGCTTGCCGCTCACAGCGGCTTGCACTTCCTTGACATGCAACAAAAATTGCGTAGTATTGGTATAGCAATATTAATTGCATAAGCGTTGGTGTCCAATCGCCAGCCGCGCCAGGATCGCACTCCGGCGTCACGCAGCGACAGATAACGGGAGGAGTGGGAGTCATGTATGAGAAGTTCGGTTTGTTCATTGGCGGCGAGTGGCGTTCCACGGGGGGCAATGGCTTCGCAGAGGTGTTCGACCCTGCCACTGAGGACGTCCTCGGTCACATACCCCTGGCTTCAGTGGAGGACGTGGAGCGGGCTATCGATGCGGCGGCTACCGGGCTGAAGCTCTGGCGGCAGACGCCTGCCTGGACGCGTGCGGACATTCTGCATCGGGTGGCCGATGAAATGCTCCGGGCGACAGAAGAGGGCGCACGGCGCATCACGCTCGAATCCGGCAAGCCGCTCGTTCAGGCGAAGCGGGAATGGCAGCTGAGCGTCGACCAGTTTCGCTGGTATGCCGAAGAGGCGCGGCGCATATACGGGCGGGTTGTGGAAAGTCGTGCTCCGGGCGGCCGGTTCGAAGTGCTGCACGAGCCGGTCGGGATCGTGGCAGCCTTTACGGCGTGGAATTTTCCCGCCGTGCTCATTGCTCGCAAGGTCGCGCCTGCGCTCGCTGCCGGGTGTTCAATCATTGTGCGTCCGTCGACCGAAGTACCGGGCGTGGCGATGGTCATCTTCGAATGCCTGCGCAAGGCCGGTGTGCCCGCCGGTGTGGCGAATCTCGTGATTGGTCCGACCTCCACGACCTACGCCACGCTCGTTGCCTCTTCTCAGGTGAGAAAGATCACGCTGACCGGGTCGACATCTGTTGGCCAGCAGATGATTCGCGATTCGGCACAGACGCTGAAACGCGTCAGCATGGAACTGGGTGGGAATGCACCCCTTGTGGTGTTCGATGACGCCGATCTTGAAACTGCTCTGGATCTGGCCGTTGCAACGAAATATGCAAACGCGGGGCAGGTGTGCGTCACGCCCGACCGCTTCTATGTCCAGAAGGGCATCTACAGCCGGTTCGTTTCTGGTTTCACCGAGCGTGCCAAGGCGCTACGCCTCGGCAATGGGCTGGACGATGCGACGCAGATGGGCCCGCTTATCAATCAGCGCCGACGCGAAGCCATTGAGTCGATCGTGGCAGACAGCGTCGCTGTCGGCGCAAGCGTCGCAGCGGGAGGAAGCCGTCCGCCAGGGTTCGGCAAAGGCTTCTTCTTCGAACCGACGGTGCTGTCCGACGTTCCTCCACAGGCACTGGCGCTAGTTGAAGAGAATTTTGGCCCGATCGCTGCGATTACTCCATTCGGTGATCCAGAGGACGCCTATACCTGGGCCAACGATTCTCCATACGGCCTGTCCGCCTATGTATTTACAAGGAACCCGAGACGAATCCGGGAAGCGGTGTCACGGATAGAGGCGGGCATGGTTGGTGTCAACAGTTTCGCACTCGCAGCAGCCGAGGCGCCGTTCGGCGGGATCAAATCGAGCGGCATGGGGCGGGAGGGCGGACTCGAAGGTGTCCTTGACTTCATGAATGTCAAGCTCGCGCAGATTGCAGTCTAGGAGAGGGGCTATGAAACTCAATAACATCAAGTTGCTGTGGTCAGACGGCAAGCCTGTCGTGAACGGCTGGCTTGCCTTGGCGTGTCCGTTCTCTGCCGAAATCATGGCAGAACAAGGATATGACTCGATCACGATCGACATGCAGCACGGCCTGGTTGGCTACGAAGTTGCCACCACCATGCTGCAGGCGATGCGCGCAAGCCCGGTGGTCCCGCTTGTCCGGGTGCCGTGGCTCGACCCGGGCGACATCATGAAAGCGCTCGATGCGGGCGCGTACGGCGTGATTTGTCCGATGGTCAATACAGCGGAGGATGCGGCGACGCTGGTTTCCTACGTACGTTATCCGCCCCTGGGCTCGCGCAGTTTCGGACCGATACGCGCGAATTTTTCCGCCGGTGCCGACTATGGCCAGCACGCTGACGAGCAGGTTCTCTGCTTTGCGATGATCGAGACGGCGGAGGCCCTTGCGAACATTGACGAGATCGTCTCGACACCCGGTCTGGACGGTGTCTATATCGGACCGGCGGATTTGACGCTTGGTTTGACGGGTAAGAAATATCCGCGTGGATTCGACCGCGAAGAGCCGGAAATGGTCGAGGCCATCCAGCACATCCTGAAGCGTGCACATCACGCCGGAATCAAGGCCGCGCTGCACAACGGAACGCCGGAATATGCGGCTCGCGCAGTGGAGTGGGGGTTCGACCTTGTTACGGTGTCCAGCGACGCGCGGCTGCTTGCGGGTGCGGCGCAGGCAAGCGTGAAGTCCTTGCGCGCGATGCTCGGCAAGACGACGTCTTCGGACGCAAAGCCGGCGGGAGGTTACTGACATGCCCCACGTACTGGTAGCCGGACGGATTCACGACGCGGGGCTGGATATCCTGCGCAATGCCCGCGGTCTGACATTCGATCTCGTCGAGGACATATCGGTCGCGTCCTATGCACCGCTGGTACCGAATGCGGATGCGATCCTCATCCGTACCCAGCCACTGCCGCGTGCGGTGATCGAATCCGCAACACGACTCAAGATCGTGTCGCGACATGGCGTCGGGTTTGACGCTGTTGATGTCGACGCATTGACCGAGCGGTCCATTCCATTGGCGATTATTGGCGACGTCATCTCAAACTCGGTCGCCGAGCACAGCATGATGCTGGTGCTTGCGCTCGCCAAGCGTACGATCGTGTACGACCAGAAGACCCGGGCCTCTTCCTGGCAATATCGGAATAGCTACGATGCATGGGAGCTCCACGGCCGGACGTTGCTGCTGCTGGGGTTCGGTCGTATTGGCAAGGCGATGGCGAGAATGGCCGCAGGGTTTAACATGAAGATTCTCGCCTACGATCCGTACGTTGCCGCCGAAATAATCAGCGCATCTGGCGTAACACCTGTCAGCGATCTGCGGCAAGCCCTCGCTGAGGCTGATGTCGTGTCAGTTCACATGCCGAAGTCAGTGAATGGTCCGTTGCTCGGAGCCCGGGAATTGGGGTGGATGAAACTCTCGTCGATCGTGGTGAACACAGCGCGTGGAGGAATCGTCGACGAGCAAGCACTTCGGGAGGCGCTGTCCGCTGGCCGTCTGGCCGGTGCTGGCCTGGACGTGTTCGAGAGCGAGCCGCCGGGGTCGGATAACCCCCTGTTTGATTTCGACAATGTCGTGCTAAGTCCACACTCTGCGGGCTTGACTGAAGAAGCGGCGGCCGGCATGGCGATGTCCGCTGCCACGAATATTGTTAACTTCTTCGCTGGCCATCTGGACCCGGCGCTGGTGGTCAACGACGTGGGAATTGCCCCGCCCGCGACAATGGACTGAGTAGAGGGCTGATGGGGCAAAGAGACAGTGGGGACAGGTGTGAGAGTATTGGTCGAGGGCGGCCACATGGGCGACGCTGACCGGGTATTGCGACTCAGGCTTGCCGGAGGCGACCACTGGTGGCATCGTTTGGCTGACAGGACTACCAGCGAGGCGAGACGCAACCGGAATGACGAGCGAAAAGAAACCGAAGATGACCAGGGAAACGACCGGCGAGCAGCTTATTCCGGAGGAGAACTACGAGGGGATCGTCAACGTAATCACCACGGAGTACCCGAAGCTGTCTGAGCGGTATCAGCAGGTAGCGCGGTTTTTCACACAGAACCCCAACGTGGTGGCGCTGGAGTCGATCAACGCGATCGCGGCCAAATGCGGGGCACATCCTTCCATACTCGTGCGTTTTGCACAGCACTTCGGATATTCCGGCTTCAAGCAACTCCAGGCGGTGTTTCAGACGCGTCTTGCGACCACCGCTCCGGGTTTTCGTGAGCGCATCAATGCCTTGGAGGTGGATCTCAAGCGCAACGTCGATCAGGGCAACCTTGGATTTTTGCATGACCTGGTGGTGCGTGACATTGCGACGCTGCAGGCGCTGTTAAGCAACGTGACCGAGGAAAGCCTCACGCAGGCAGCCCACTATCTGAAGGACGCGCAGACGATTTACATCGCGGGCCAGCTTCGTTCGGAACCCATAGCGCAGTTTCTGCGCTACATCCTCTCGATGCTGCAACGCAAGGTGATCCTGCTTGACGCATCAGGAGGACTGGCGCCGGAAATGGCTTCGACGATGGCCCGGGAAGATGTGCTGGTCGCCATCGCCTTTCGCCACTACGCCAAGGAGGTCGTCACGATCTCGGACATCGCCGCGCGGGCGGGCGTGCCCATTGTGGCGATTACAGACAGTCAGCTTTCGCCTCTCGCGAAGGACGCAAGCGTGCTCTTTGCCATTCCGGAAGAGGAGTACACGTTCTCGCGTTCGCTTGCTGCCCCCATGTGCCTGACTCAGTGCATCGGCATTGCCCTCGCTGCGCTTCTTCAGCCCGGCCATGACGGAGCGCCTCGCATTGCGACCGTCACAGAGAACGAGCGGAACCGGGGCAAACGGTCCCGGCAACGCACGCAATGAGGCGACTGATGTAACAGGCGCATCACGTCGGTCCGGCACAGTAGTCGCTTCAGGTTTTTCCCCCGGAATCCCGTTGCCGCCCGATGTCACCGGGCTGTGAGCGCTCGTACATCAAGGGGCAGAATGTACTGGGAAAACCCTTAAGCAATTTTTATTGCTGAAACATGTTATGTGCAATAAAGTTTGAGGAGAACGGCGGTGCGACTAGCCCGCGGCCATCCCGAACGTGTGAGGAGAAGATAATGTCGACCATTCGCTGCACCGTGGCACAAGCCATAGTGCGTTATCTGAAGAGCCAGCTTACCGAGATCGACGGAAAGCGCGTTCCGCTCTTTCCTGGCGTCTTCGGTATATTCGGACACGGCAATGTCACCTGTCTCGCAGAAGCGCTTGAAGCGGTAAAAGACGAATTCCCCACCTGGCGTGGCCAGAACGAGCAATCGATGGCGCTCGCCGCGATTGCCTTCGCAAAAGCGAAACGTCGTCGCCAGATCATGGTCGCCACCTCGTCAATTGGACCCGGTGCGACCAACTTTGTGACCGCAGCTGGCCTTGCCCACGCCAACCGGTTGCCGATCCTCTTCCTGTCCGGCGATACATTCGCAAGCCGTCGTCCGGATCCGGTCTTGCAGCAAGTCGAGCATTTCAACGATCCGTCGATGACGGTCAATGATGCGTTCAAGGCGGTCACCCGGTACTGGGACCGCATCACGCATCCGGAGCAGATCATTTCATCGCTGCCACAGGCGGTAGCCGTGATGCTGGATCCTGCGGACTGCGGTCCGGCTTTCCTCGGTTTGTGTCAAGACATCCAGGAAGTGGCATTTGATTATCCGGCTGCGTTCTTTGAACCGACAGTTCACTCGATCCCCCGGCCGAGGCCCGACAGCATTCGCGTGGCGCAGGCTGTGGCGGTGCTCAAGGAGGCGCAGCGCCCCATCATCATCGCCGGCGGGGGTGTACGTTATTCAGAGGCGGAGCGGGCCGTCGTGAAGCTTGCTCAAGAGCGCGGTATTCCCATCGTGGAAACAATCGCGGGTAAAGGCACGCTCACACATGATCACCCGGTCCACATCGGACCGCTGGGCATCGTCGGATCGACCTCGGCTAACGCGCTTGCCGGCGAGGCGGATGTCGTGCTCGCGATCGGCACGCGCTTGCAGGATTTCACTACCGGCTCGTGGAGCTGTTTTTCACACGGCGCGAAGTTTGTTGCTATCAACACAGCGCGCTTTGACGCGGTCAAGCACCGGTCGCTTGCGCTCATCGGTGACGCTCGGGAAACCGTCACTGAACTCGATGCCGCGCTTGGAGACTGGCACGTGGATGCGTCATGGCTTGAGCATGGCCGGCGTGAATTCGCACGCTGGAACGATGCCCTGGATGCTGGCCAGAAGCACACCGATGCCACCGTGCCTACGTACGCGCAAGTTGTCGGCGTTGTGAATGAAGAAGCCGCGCAACGAGACTATGTCATTTCCGCTGCGGGCGGTTTGCCCGGCGAACTGGTCAAGGGCTGGCGAGTCAAGGCGCCGGGTACGTTCGATTGCGAGTTCGGTTTTTCCTGCATGGGCTACGAGATCGCCGGCGGCTGGGGTGCAGCCATGGCTGATCCGTCACGTGACGTCTTCGTCATGGTCGGCGATGGCTCATACATGATGATGAACTCCGACATCTATTCGTCAGTGCTGGCAGGGCACAAGATGATTGTTCTTGTGTGCGACAACGGCGGCTTCGGCGTCATTAACCGACTTCAGAACGGCAAGGGCGGAGCATCGTTCAACAATCTGCTGAAGGACAGCAAGGTCAAGGAAGCCTTCCCGGTTGATTTCATCCGTCATGCCGAATCGATGGGAGCACTTGCTCGCCGCGCCAATACGCTCGACGAACTGCGCGATGCCCTGAAGTGGGCGAAGTCGAATGACCGGACCACCGTCATCTCGATCGTGACCGATGCCTTCGCGTGGACGCCGGGCGACGCGTGGTGGGACGTCGGGGTTCCGCAGGTCAGTGAGCGCGAAGAGGTACAGGCCGCGCGCAAGGATCAGGAAAAGGGCCGTATGAAACAGCGCATCGGCGTTTGATCACTCTTTCTACGGAAAAGAGATATGACACTTACAGCAAAGCTGGGTATTGCTCCAATCGCCTGGTCCAACGACGACTTGCCGCAACTTGGCGGCGATACACCACTCGAGACGTGCCTCGCCGAGAGCGCCGAAGCCGGGTTCCTCGGCGTCGAGACGGGCGGGAAGTTTCCCAAGACGAGTGCCGAGCTGAAGCCGCTGCTGTCACGGTTTGGCCTGCGGCTCGCGTCGGGGTGGTATTCAGGCACCGTCCTGGACTCAGACCTCGAAGCGGAAAAGGACAAAGTGCTGGCGCATCTCGCGTTATTTCGTGAATGTGGCGCCGCGTGCCTGGTGTACGGCGAGACAGCCGGCACCATCCAGAACCGCCAGAATGTCCCGCTGACAGGTCGACGCACGCTCAACGACGACGACTTCGTCGCATATGGTCGCAAGCTGACGAAGTTCGGCGAGTTCTGCGCCGAACAGGGCGTGCCGCTCGCGTTTCACCATCACATGGGTACCGCGATTGAAAGCGCACCGGACATCGACCGTCTGATGGCCCATACCGGGGAGGCCGTGCATCTTCTGCTCGATACCGGGCACGCGGTGTTCGCCGGTGCCGATCCAATCGCGATCCTGAACCGGCATGGAAAGCGGGTTATTCATGTGCATGCAAAGGACATCCGCGACGGTGTTCTGTCTGGATTGGACCGCTCACATGAGTCCTTTCTGGACGCGGTGCTCAAAGGCGTTTATACGGTGCCCGGCGACGGCGCGATCGATTTCCCGACTGTCGCGAAAAAACTTGCCGAGATTGGTTACGAGGGCTGGTTTGTGGTTGAGGCGGAGCAGGATCCTGCCAATGCTCCGCCGCTCGAGTACGCGAGAATTGGACATCGTTCGCTCACCATGGCATTGCAGCGAGCCGGCTACAACATCGAAAGGAGTACGACATGAATCAGCTAGAAGGAAAAATCGCGGTTGTTACCGGTGGCACTCAAGGTCTGGGCGCCGCTATTGCCACGCTCTTTGCACAACGAGGCGCAGAGGGAATCATCATTTGTGGTCGCTCGCGTGAGAAGGGCGAAGCAAAAGCGAGAGAACTGACTGCCGCGACAAAGGCGAAAGTGGTGTTCGTACCAGCGGACCTGTCAAGCGTCGATGACTGCCGTGCTGTCATCGCGGCGGCTGACCAGTCGTTTGGCCGGGTCGACGCGCTGGTCAACGCAGCAGCCATCAGCGATCGCGGCACAATTCTGGACACTACGCCGGAACGCTTTGACGAGATGTTTGCGACGAATGTGCGCGGGCCGTTCTTCCTGATGCAGGACGCGATCAAACTTATGCTTCGAACGGAAACCAAAGGCACGATCGTCAACATTTGTTCGATGGCGAGTCTCGCGGGCCAACCGTTTATCTGCGCTTACTCCGCTTCCAAGGGCGCACTGGCCACCCTCACCCGAAACACCGCGTTTGCGGCGCTGAAGAACCGGATTCGCGTGAACGGCCTGAACATTGGATGGATGGCATCCGAGGGCGAAGACCGGATCATGAAAACGTACCACGGGGCAAAGGACAACTGGCTCGATGAGGCCGCGCAAAAATTGCCTTTTGGCCGCCTGATCGATCCTGCCGAGGTGGCACGCGCAGTAGCGTTCCTGAGCAGTGACGAGTCCGGGCTGATGACAGGCTCCGTGGTCGAGTATGACCAGTCCGTGTGGGGAGGATACGACGAGCCTCCAGGCCCGAACGCGGCCTTGTGACCGGTCGACGAACTCGGGCCGTCAGTGATCGCGGCGCACGTCGTGCCGCACTTCTCGAACTTGAATGAGGTCGTGGAAATCATGCGTACCATCAAGGGGCCGGGTGTCTTCCTCGCCCAGTTCGCAGGCAATGAGGCCCCCTTCAGCACGTTTGCCGGACTGGTTGACTGGGCTGCGGACAAGGGCTTCACGGGAGTTCAACTGCCGGCGTGGGACGCGAGAGTCATCGATCTCGCGAAGGCCGCCGAGAGCCAGACGTATGCGGACGAAATAAAGGGCGTCGCGGCGGCGCGTGGTCTGACGGTGACTGAACTTGCGACACACCTTCAGGGCCAACTGGTAGCCTCTCATCCCGCCTACGACGTGATAGCTGATTCGTTCGCACCGCAGGCCGTGCGCGGCAATCCGCTGCGGCGTCAGCAATGGGCCCGAGAGCAATTGTTGCTGGCTGCCAGGGCTTCGCGCCGGTTAGGACTTGACCGTCATGTGACTTTTTCGGGCACGTTACTTTGGCCCTACCTGTACCCTTATCCGCAGTGGCCCGAAGGGCTGATCGATGAGGCATTCGACGAGCAGGCACGTCGCTGGCGGCCCATCCTCGACGCGTTTGATCAAGAAGGTGTCGACCTGTGCTACGAAATTCATCCGGCAGAAGATTTACACGATGGCCTGACCTTTGAGATGTTCCTCGAGCGCGTCGACAATCACCCTCGTTGCAACATCATGTATGACCCGAGTCACCTGGTTCTGCAATCGATCGACTATCTCTCCTACATCGATCACTACCACGAACGCATCCGTATGTTTCATGTTAAGGATGCCGAATTCCGTCCGAACGGCAAAACCGGGGCGTACGGTGGCTTCCAGCCCTGGGCCAGTCGCGCTGGCAGGTTCCGTTCACTCGGAGACGGGCAGGTTGATTTCAAGTCCATTTTCTCGAAGCTATCAACCTACGATTTTGACGGCTGGGCCGTCCTCGAGTGGGAATGCTTTCTGAAAAATTCCGAGGATGGCGCGGCGGAAGGTGCACGCTTTATTCGCGATCACATTATCAGCGTATCAGACCGGGCTTTTGACGATTTCGTGAAGTCGGGTGCGGACCGCGCGTCGAACCGGGCGATCCTCGGCCTCGGACAGGAGGCGCAATGAACAGCGCAAGGATCAACAGGCGTTTGCGTCTCGCCATGGTCGGCGGAGGCGAAGGCGCATACATAGGTGGCATCCATCGTTATGCATCCCGTCTCGACGACCAATACGAGCTTGTAGCGGGTGCATTCGACATCTCAGACGAAAAAGGGCGGGCGTTCGCCGGGAGCGTTGGTGTCGCAAGCGATCGTGCGTATGGCAGCTACCTCGAACTGATCGAAAGTGAACGTGCGAGGGCAGACAAGGCGGACATCGTTTCAATCTGCACTCCAAATCATACGCATTTCCCGATCGCGAAGGCATTGATTGAAGCAGGCTTTGACATCATTTGCGAAAAGCCGATGACGACCACCCTGGAGGACGCGGTGAGCCTGCATCAGTTGGCCCGGTCAAGTGGCCGCTTCGTTGGCGTCACCTATACATATAGCGGATATCCGCTTGTACACGAAGCCCGCGCGCTGGTTGAGCAAGGTGCGATCGGCACGGTGCGGGTGGTGCAGGTCGAATACCCGCTTGAGTGGATGGCTACGGCGATCGAGGCTGCGGGAAATGCCCAGGCGGAATGGCGGACGGATCCAAAAAGATCCGGGCGGGGCGGAAGCATCGGAGACATTGGCACACATGCTTACCATCTCGCCGCC
This sequence comes from Caballeronia udeis, assembly GCF_044909315.1. Taxonomy (GTDB): domain Bacteria; phylum Pseudomonadota; class Gammaproteobacteria; order Burkholderiales; family Burkholderiaceae; genus Caballeronia; species Caballeronia udeis_A. The sequence goes on along the minus strand of NZ_JBIYEB010000002.1, from coordinate 492,636 downwards.
TTCGTGAGCGGATTGAAGCTCGAAGCGCTATGCGCCGATCTGGCGACCTTCGTCCCGGGTCGATCACTGGATGACAATGCGCACGTGATGTTGAGGTACGAAGGAGGCGCTCGCGGCCTGCTCTGGTCCTCTCAGGTAGCGATTGGTCACTCCAATGGGTTGCGGCTTCGGATAACTGGCGATAAAGGCAGTCTCGCATGGGCCCAGGAACAACCGAATGAGCTGCTTCATACACCGCTTGGCGGCGCACCCGTCACTATCAAGCGCGGCCGTGACGATGTCTCAGACGCGGCAAGAGTCCGGACGCGCACCCCTCCGGGGCACCCGGAGGGATATATCGAGGCCTTTGCCAATCTCTATGGCGGGTTCGCAGAAGCGATTCGGGCGCGCCTGGACAATCGGCAAGCCGGCCCGCTCGGCCGGGACATACCGGTCGCCTACGATGGTTTGAAAGGCGTAGCGTTTGTCGATGCGGTGGTAGACAGCTTCGAGCGTGGATCGGCGTGGGTGAAGCCGGAGTTCGTCTAGTGGCGCGCGGAGCCCGTCGGTAGGTAATCCAGCAACCAGGACGCTGCCGTATTCCTGGGAAGAGAAATGCGGTTTATCGTTATCTTTATTGATAGGTTTATTAGTAATGCTATTCAATAAAATATGATCGTTCATTTCTGCATTGAGCGCGGCAGATCCAAGAGATCAGGGGATAGAGGTGGCAGTAACCCATCCCAAGACAATGAGTGCCTTGCTGAAAGGCACCGTGCGGTACCGCTGACTTTGTGACGGGAGAATCCCGGGCACGGTCTTGCAAGCGAATCTGTCCGGGAACTGTCCCACACCGGCGGTCGATGAGAAGACAGTTTTCAATCCGGAAGCGGCCCCTATGAATTGCGATTCAAAACCCGTTACACCGATTACTGCCAACACGCCAGGCACTGCGGTGGGACGCAGCTTATTTCGCCTCAGTGCGGCGGTCTTTATCTGCGGGATTACTTTTGGCGCCCTGTTACCGGTCGTTTCCATTTTCGTCGGGCGTCTGCTCGGGTTCAGCGACGTCGTTGCCGGTACGGCTGTAAGCGCGCATTTTCTAGCGACACTGCTCACGCGCGGATATGCCGGGCGTCAGGCTGATCATTTGGGAGCTCGCAGGTCGATGTTGCGGGGTTTGCTGTCCTGCTCGGCTGCTGGCGTGGTCTTCGCTGGCGCAACGCTGTTGACGGGAGCACCTGTCTTTCAACTTGCGTGCGTGATGGTCAGTCGTGTGTTTTCGGGTTTGGGAGAAAGTCAGCTCATCACAGGAGCGTTGACCTGGGGAATCGGCCTGGCGGGTGCGCAGCGCTCGGGCAAGGTGATGGCGTGGAACGGAATGGCGCTATATGGAGCCATTGCAGTCGGTGCGCCATGCGGTATGGCATTGGTTCACGTCGGAGGCTTCGCTCTGGTCGGCATCGCCACGATCGGGTTGCCGTTGATTGCGTGCCTTGCGGTACTTGGCCTTTCAGCGGTCGCAGCCAGCGGCGGGCATCGCAGCGGTTTTCGTGAGGTACTCGGAGTCGTTTGGCGTCCCGGGGTAACCCTCGCGTTGCAAGGGTTTGGTTTTGCTGCAATCAGCTCCTTTGTTTCCCTTTATTTCGTCGCGCGGGGATGGGCAAATGCGGGGCTGGCTTTATCCAGCTTCGGCTTCGCTTTCGTTCTGGTCAGGCTGTTGCTCGGATGGTTGCCTGACAGGCTGGGCGGGTATCGGGTCGCACTGGGATCGATGTGTGTCGAGGCAGTCGGCCAACTCATCATGTGTCTGGCGTCTAATGCTGCGATCGCCGTATTGGGTGCAGCCGTGACGGGAGCGGGATGTTCCTTGATGTTTCCTGCGCTCGGGTCGATGACCGTGAAGCGAATGCCATCGCACAGCCGGGCCATCGCCATAGGAACCTTCACCGCTTTTCAGGATATCGCCTATTTCGTAACGGGACCGCTTGCAGGCCTGATCGCGTCGGGGTTGGGGTACGAAGCCATCTTCGGAGCAGGCGTGGTTACGTCGTGTGCCGGAGTCGCCATGACGGTATGGAGCAAACGGGCCACATCACTGCTCATCAGCATGCGTGAGTCGTCTGATTCGACAGTCGAAGGCAATTGTCGGGACGCCCAGCTGCTTGGGGTAAAGAAAACATCCATGTAAGTAGTCACAGATCGTATGGCGGTTTCGCGCAGGTTGTTCGAGCTCGGCCGGGCATCGTTGCCGACGTAGCGAACGAGCTTGTCTACCGCCCGCGCAGATATTGGAACGCCTTGCCAAACGTGCGTTAGAGCGACGGTTCAAATCCTGGTGGCCATGCCGGCAAAGATATCGAATCGGTCGCTTTCCGGCATATTTAATATGCATAACGTATTAAATGAAGGAAGAGAATTTTCTGAACCAAACCGCATGTTTACGATTTGAACCAACAGATCGACTCGTGCCGCAAGACACATCGTGCGGTGGTCCGTGGGACCGGCAAGCATTCGGGGTCGAGGCCGGCCGCCGCCAACACGACGGCCAAAATAAACTGGCACGAACTCTTATGCGCGACAACGCAACAACAATTGCATGGGGACTTGCGCTGCGGCGTTCGATAGAAAGAGGTGCCCTGGAGCCTATCGTTTTCCCTTGGTTCACCTTGGCAGGTCGCGCTGCATGGTAGCGGAAAGCCTTGTCGCAAGGCGATCGCGGTTGATAAGGACAACCTCGGGAAGGCCGTCAGAAGGATACGGAAATCTTGACACGCAACAAAAATTGCATAATATAGATTGTGCAACATTAAGTGCCTTTCACACGAAGACATCGCCCCCTGGCCAGCAAGGCCACGCGCAGCAACGAAGGCTGACGGGCACACAGAGGAGCGAGTCATGTATGAGAAGTCCGGCTTCTTCATCGGTGGCCCGGGCCCCTTAATTGGGGCTCATGAGCGGAGTTGGATGAAACCATCGGCGATAGAGGTGAATACCGATCGAGGTGGTATCGCCGACGAAGCAGCGTTAGGTGAAGTACTTCTTTCACGCCGATTGTCAGGTGCCGGCCTCGACGTATCCGACATGGAGCCACCACTCGCTGACAATTCGCCGTCGCGCAGAGAACGCAGGGTACTAAATCCTTATTCAGCAGCGTTGACGGAAGAGGCTGCCACTCGAAGGTTGGGCGCTGTGGTGACGAACATCACGGACTTCTTTTCGGGCAGGCTCGATCCACAGCGTTGATAAACATCAGCCGGTCGGACTACCGGTGACCGTAAATAAAATTGGAGACAGGTATGACACGCATTGCCGTATTGGGCGCCGGACGAATCGGCAAAATCCATGCTGCAAACGCTGCTGCCAGCCGGCATGCGTCGTTGGTTGCCGTAGCAGATCCGTTCGGAGATGCCGCTCGGTCGCTCGCAGAACAACTTGGATGCGACGCTGATTCGAATCCCCTGGACGCAATTTCGCGTGCAGATGTGGACGCCGTGATCATCTGCACGCCAACCGACACGCACGTCGACTTGATGCTGGCTGCGGCACGTGCGGGAAAGGCCGTGCTTTGCGAAAAGCCGGTTGATTTGGATATCAAGCGTGCCGACGCCGCCGTGGCGGAACTGGAAGCACTGGGGGTGCCGGTGATGCTGGCATTCAATCGGCGTTTCGATCCCAGCTCGATCGAGCTTCGACGCGCCATCGACGCAGGCGACATTGGCGACGTCAGGCAGGTGATCATCTCAAGCCGCGACCCCGGGCTGCCGCCGCTGGATTATCTGAAGCACTCGGGCGGAATCTTCAAAGATATGACCATCCACGATTTCGACATGGCCCGATGGCTGCTCGGTGAAGAACCCGTGTCGGTAATGGCTGTTGCGAGCAGGGTCGTGGAGAGCACTCTCTCGGAACTCGACGACTTCGATACGTTGATGGTGATCATGCAAACGGAGTCCGGGAAGCAATGTCACATCAACTGCTGCCGGGAAGCCGTCTATGGATATGATCAGCGGTTCGAAATTTTCGGCTCGCGGGGAATGCTGCTTAACGAGAACTTGAGACCGACAACCGTGCGTCGATATACGTCGGAGCAAACCGAGTCCCGGCAGCCCTTGCTCAACTTTTTCCTTGAGCGCTATGCCGATGCATATCGAGCCGAACTCGAAGCGTTTCTTACGGCTTTGCGCGACGGCCGGCCCATGCCGGTCACGCCAAAGGATGGCCGTCAGGCATTGAAGCTTGCGGATTGCGCAGTGGAATCCGTGAGAACTGGACGGATGGTAAAGGTCGACTAAGGGCGGACGCGCCTCACGCACGGGTTCAGACCAACGAAGGATCTTGCGGCGATTTCACGGGTGCACCCGCTCATCGACCCAGCTTCAACGACCTGAAAGGCATGGGAGATTCAAAAGGTTACCGACACTTCCATTCGCTCCTCGCGAGAGAGGAGTCGGCTCAACGTGTCGTCAGTCACCGAAGCGTCACGGCCTCGATGCCGGGACGCTTACTAAATCAGGAGACAGGGTCTATGGCTATTCTTGAGTTAAGGAACGTATCGAAGAGCTTCGGCGCCATTCAAGCCGTTTCGGATGTCAGCTGTTCGATTGGAAAGGGCGAAGTAGTCGCCCTTATGGGAGACAACGGCGCAGGAAAATCTACGCTCGTGAAAATGATCGCCGGCAACTTTCCGCCGACCGGTGGTGAGATTTCCGTGGACGGCGAGCTTTGTCACTTCAACCGGCCAATCGATGCCAGAGAGAAAGGCATCGAGATGGTTTATCAGGACCTGGCGCTGAGCGATAACCTTACGGCCGCCGGAAATGTTTTCCTCGGCCGTGAACTAAAGCGCAGAGTTGGCCCGTTCAGCATCCTGGATGACAAGGCCATGGCAGAACGCTCAGCAGAACTGTTTGCTGAACTGAAGTCCGAGACTCGCCCGTGGCAACTCGTACGGAGAATGTCGGGTGGGCAGCGCCAAGCTGTGGCGATCGCCCGTACTCGTCTTTCCAATCCGAAGCTCGTTGTCATGGACGAACCGACGGCAGCCATAAGCGTTCGACAAGTCGCCGAAGTCCTTGCCCTGATCGAGCGGCTCAGAGACACGAATCACACTGTGATCCTGATCAGTCACCGCATGCCCGACGTCTTCGCAGTTTGCAGTCGCGTCCTCGTCATGCGCCGCGGTCGGAAAGTTGCGGATAAGAGCATTGCCTCGAGTTCGCCTGAAGAAGTCACTGGGCTGATCACTGGCGCGATCGAATCGGCCTGACGGCGATCTAGGAGGAAGTAATGATGAACAAGCAATCCGCAACGAGGATCGATGATTTTAGCGACATCGTTCAACGGCGCAAGTCTGGCTTTCTACAGTCCATTACGCACACTCAGCCAGTGTGGGTCTTTTTGGCGATGCTGCTCGTCTGCGTCGTAATGAGTTTTGTGAGTGACCAGTTTATGTCGACACGAAACGTCTTCAACACGAGTCGAAATTTTGCCTTTACAGGAATCATGGCACTGGGCATGACGACAGTCATTATCACCGGCGGCATCGATTTGTCGATCGGTTCGGTGATGGGCGTCTCGGGAATTGTGCTTGGAATGACAATGGCCGGAGGACACTCGATCTGGTTTGGGCTAGTAGCGTGTCTATTGACCGCGGCAGTGTGCGGTCTGATCAATGGGGTGCTGATTGCCTATTTCCGCATGTCGTCGTTTGTTGTAACACTCGGGATGCTCGCGATGGCCAGATCGCTCGCTCTGGTTTTATCGAACAACAAGCTCTTTTGGCAGTTTGGACCCGATCAGGCACTTTTGTTTCAAATCGGAGGAGGAACGGCGGCGGGCATTGCGAACCCCGTCTGGGTACTGGCGATCATGACTGTGCTCTTTGTCCTCGTGTATCGCTACTCGGCTTGGGGACGGCATATTTTCGCCCTTGGCGGAAACGCCGCGGCGGCGAAACTATGCGGCATCCCCATTGAGAGACTCACCGTCTCGGTCTACGTCCTGTCGAGTCTCACAGCAGGCATCACTGCTTTTCTGATGGTCGGTTGGCTCGGCTCGGTAACGAACGCCTTGGGACTATCAAGTGAGTTGCAAGTGATCGCAGCGACTGTTATTGGGGGTGCGAATCTGGCCGGTGGCATCGGCTATGCCATCGGCGCTCCGATCGGCGCGGCGCTAATCGAGGTTATCCGCAACAGCCTCTTGTTGGCCGGCGTTGACCCTTACTGGCAGGGCATGTTCCTGGGTGGATTCATCATTCTTGCAGTAATGCTGGAGAAGTTGCGTCGCAAGTCGGGTGATTGATCCTGACTCGACCGGTTATTCATAACATAACGGAGGAGTACACAATGAAAAAAGCAATGTTGCCGCTGCTGGCGCTCGGGGCTGCCCTGTGCGTCCAGTCGCTCACTGCCCGCGCTGAGGATGTATATGCGCTAGTTCCCAAGGCAATGAACAATCCCTACTTCGACCTGGCTCGTGACGGATGCAACAGCGTAGCCGACAAGTTGAAGGGCGCGAAATGCCTCTATATTGGCCCATCGGAGGCCAACGAGCAGGAGCAGATTCAAATCATCCAGGATCTGATTACACGTCACGTCAAGGGTATTGCGGTGTCACCTGCAAATGCGCCGGCAATAGCTCGTGCCTTGAAGTCAGCGCAGGACGCGGGCATTCCGACGATTACCTGGGATTCGGATCTTCTCCCACAAGACAAGTCATATCGGCAGGCCTACGTGGGGACGAAAAACTACGATATTGGTGTGAATCTGGCGAAGCTTCTTCAGCAAATGAAGCCAAAGGGAGGCAAGATCTGCTTGCAGTCGGGCGGGGCCGCAGCTGCGAACCACAATGAACGGCTGCAGGGGATTCGAGACACACTGGCCGGCACGCATGACAGCAGTCCGCCTGGAAACCGCTTGACGGGGCAACATGGCTGGACAGAGGTAGACGGGTGCCCGCTTTTCACGGACGATGACAGCGCAAAGGCGGACCAGCAACTGTCGGATATTCTGACGAAGTATGGAAATCAGCTGGATGCGTTTGTATCGACTGGAGCGTTCACCCAGTGGTCAGATAACGCATACCGTCAAGCCGTACAGTCGATGCTTCCGAGGATCAAGTCAAAGCAGCTCGTCGTTCTTGTTGCGGACACGCTGCCCATGCAGTTGCAGCAGCTAAAGGATGGCTACAGCAACGGCAATGTGGGTCAGCGACCGTTTGAGATGGGCGCGAAGGCGATTCTGATGCTGCAAGATATCTCATCTGGAAAGAAGGTTTCGGACACCACGTATACCGGCATCGATGTTTGCACGGCCGACAACGTGAACACGTGTCTCAAACATTAACAGGTATTGACAGGCATCTACTTCCGCTGGGCGACCGGATTTTCTTCGGTCGCTCTGCGGAACCCGGACTGTGCGGTTCAGTGAATACCATTGGCAAAACCCAGTGTGAGACGAGGCTCGGGTCACGATGTTAGCGTTCGGCTCTGGCTCCGAAAATGAACACAGGGAAACGGCAGGAGAGAGCAAGGGTGAATGACGAGCGGTTCGTCACGGAGGAAAACCATGAGAGGATCGTGAACGTCACCGCCGTCGAATATCAGAGGCGCTTGGAGCACTATCCAAGTTGACCGGTTCTTCGTGCAAAGCACAATCGGATCGGATAGTCATCTCTGGGTGCGATCTCACCCATGTGGACGCAAGAATCCAAGTTTGGTCAATTTTCCATGGCCATAAATTAGGAAGCCTAATAATGAAAAAGGAACTTCGCGTTGCAGTGGTTGGTGCAGGCCTCATGGGTTCAGATCACGTCGAACGGCTCGCCAATCGTATCGCCGGTGCGAGCGTAGTCGCCGTAGTCGATGTGGACGCGGAGCGCGCGCAGCGCGTTGCAAGCAGGGCACCTGGTGCGATCGCGGCCACCGAGCTTGGCTCGCTGTTCACTGGCGACCGTATCGATGCTGTGGTGATCGCGACGCCGGGGTTTCTTCACGAAAAAACGTTGCTGCAAGCTATGGAGCAAGGTAAGCCGATTCTTTGTGAAAAGCCGCTGACCCCTGACGCTGCCTCATCCTGGCGAATCATTGAAGAAGAACAAAAGATTGGCCGGAAGCTTATTCAGGTTGGCTTCATGCGTCGGTTCGACCGGGAATACCAGCAACTGAGACGCCTCATCGAGTCTCGTGAAATGGGGGATACGCTGATGCTCCATTTCTCTCACCGCAACGCAGCGTCGCCATCGAGCTTCACAAGCGAGATGCTGATCAACGATTCCGTTGTGCACGAGTTCGACGGAATTCGATATTTGACGGGCGAGGAAATCACGACCGTGCAGGTCCGGCTTGGTCGCCCGACGCGCCACGCGCATCACGGCCAGCACGACCCGCAGCAAGTGTTGATGGAAACGGAAAGCGGCATCCTGGTCGACGTCGAGATTTTCGTCAACGCGCAATTTGGCTATCAAGTTGCAGCGCAAGCGGTTTTCGAAGACGGGATTGTTAACATCGGCAACGACATTGGACCCTATATCCGATCGTCGGGCCGCTGGGGCGGGGCAGTACCGCCCAGCTTTGTCGGACGCTTCGAGGACGCATTCAACCTGGAACTGCAAACGTGGGTTGACGCCGCGCGGGAAGGCACGGTCAACGGGCCATCGGCATGGGACGGATATGCCACTGCAGCTTGCTGCGAGGCCGGCGTTGCAGCACAAAAGACAGGACAAAAGGTCAAGGTGGCGCTGAACGAAAAGCCGGCGCTCTATAGCGACGGGAAGGTCGCCACCGCAGCCTGATTTGAGCGCCGGCATCTGTAATCGTTTGCCATACAGAAGGCCCGGAAAAATAGCATACCGCGGTAGGAATCAAGCAATTGAACTGAGCAGAGACAACAATGAAACTTTCATTTTGTACTGACAGCCTCGGGTATCTGCCGTATGAGCAGATGCTCGATAAATTATGTGAGCTCGGAGTATCCGGCGTGGAAATGACCGTAGGTGGCTGGTCTTCTGCACCGCATCTGCGAGCGGACGAATTGTTGGAAGACGCGAGCAAGCGTCGTAGCCTCAAGGAGGCGCTGGAGAGCCGTGGCCTGGAGATTGCCGCACTGAACGTTTCAGGCAATCCGCTTGATCCGGGAACGCTCGGCATGAAGCACAAGGCCGATACGGACAAGACGATCCGGCTTGCAGAACTCCTTGGCGTAAAGAAGATTGTCATGATGAGCGGGCTGCCACCTGCTAGCCCGGAGGACCGAATTCCGAACTGGATCACCTCGACCGTCAGTTGGCCCCCGTCACTGAAAGATTGCCTGGACTATCAGTGGAACGACGTCGCCATTCCTTATTGGCACCAACTCGTTAGTCAGGCAAAAGCATGCGGCGTTGAAAAGTTCGCGCTGGAAAATTTCAGTTCAATGCTGGTCTGGAATCCCGCAACGCTGTTTCGGCTTCGCGAGGCCGTGGGGCCTATGGTCGGGCTAAACCTTGACCCAAGCCACATGATGTGGATGGGTGCGGATCCTATCGCCGCGGCGCGTGCGTTAGGTGACGCGATTCATCACGTGCACGGCAAGGACGCGCGCCTGGAACGGGGAATCGTCGATGTCAATGGCCTTTTGGAAACCAGGCCGATCGAAGATGTGGCACGACGCTCGTGGAATTACGTAGCGGTCGGCTGTGGGAAGGATCTCCAATGGTGGAAGGAGTTCTTCTCGGTCGTTCGGATGACCGGATACAACGATTGGGTATCTCTGGAAATGGAGGACCTGACAATGTCCGTGGAAGCTGGCATCAAGACGTCCGTTGAAGCACTGAAGCAGACCATTAGCCGGTGACGACGCGGCGGGCGCCGGCCGGCTTGCGAAGCGCCGAGCCCGCGCCGGATTTGACCATGACCGGGAGATTCGGAGTTTTTTGTCGCGCGATCTTACGCGACAGCACCGGCAATGTGCCAACCCCATGATGCGAGGTCAGGTACGGTCGACGCTGGACGGGTTCCGATTTTCCCGGTTTCCGCGAAAGAGATTCCCCATTCGGCTCTGTGTCTTCATCGTTGACGAATATACACTCGGGCCAAAGTTACACGAAAACAACGTCGGAGACACCCTATCGCAGGTAGCCCTTCGCTCCGCAATCTCCCGTACGTCGATGAAGCTCGCTGAGCAGGCGCGTCCAGTAACCAATTGGGTCACGTCGACCTCGGGCGGCAAGCGGCTCTAACAAGCAAGCGCAACTGAAGAAGCAGGACAGTCGGCCGACCTGATGTGTGCTGACCCGGGCCTGGAGGAGCGCGGTGTCTCCGGGCGAATGATTTGTGCTCCTCTCACTCGACGGGATCCGAATGAGAGGACGGTGGACACTACGCGCACTTCTCAACGGATGTTGGAAGCGCGCTTTGTGCGTGACTAACAGACGGCAATGGCCCAGTTTTTGACATTGCCGAACGTCAGGTACTGCCGGCAGTATCCAATCGCCACAACGCGATTTTCACCACAGCGGTAATTACTATAGTAGTACTACATAACATAATTAGGAGATGCAATGAAAAAGGTTCTGTTTGGGTTGTTCGCAATGACGGCGGCGGCGTCGGCCAGTGCGCAAAGCAGCGTCACGTTGTATGGCATCGTGGATAACGGGCTTGAATACGAGACCGGCATGCCGAAGGGCCATGTGGTCGGTGCGCAGAGCGGCGGCTGGGCCCAGTCGCGATTTGGCCTCAAAGGCGCCGAAGATATCGGTGGCGGAACCAAGGCTATTTTCCAGCTTGAATCGCGTCTGAACACACAGAACGGCAGCTTGGCCAACGGTAGCTTCTTCGAGGGGCAGGCGACGGTAGGTTTGCATAACGATACGTGGGGGCAACTGAAGCTTGGCAACATGGGCTCAGCCGAAATAAGTCAGTATTCGGGCGATGTCGACCCCCAGCAGACCAAGAAATATGCGATTGGCACGCTGGTGCGTGGCCGGATCTTTTCGCAGGCGGGTAACGGTGCAGAGTATCTGTCGCCGACACTCGGGGGATTTACGCTGCAGGGGCAATACGACCTGACGAACTCGACGAAATGGAACTCCGGGAATCCGGGAAGCGCTCCAGGCCAATTGGGCACGTCGAGCGGTCTGGGTAGTGCTCAGGGGCGATCGGACGGCATCAAGCTGTCGTACCAGACCGGGAGCCTTTTCTGGCAGGCCACCTATGACGAGGTCCGCGATCAGAACGGCCAGTTCAGCAATGTCTACCTGGCGTCGCGCTCCGCTCTTACCGGTGCGACCTACACGCTCGGCCCAGTGGTCGCGTATGTTGGTTATCAGCACCTCAGCGCACCCAACGCGTCCAACGCAGGATACTTCGGTACGGCCACGCCAACCACGTTGCCGGGAGGTACAACGCTGCCGACAGCAGTCAATCACGAATGGATTGGAGCCATCTGGCAGACTACGCCAGCGCTCTCGATCACCGGTGCGGTGTATCACGCCAACGCCAATCACGGCAATGGCAACGCGACGCTATACACACTTGGCACGAACTATTCGCTGTCGAAGCGCACGCTCCTGTACACCGAGCTCGGTTATGTTCGCAATAGTTCGACGTCCAACCTTGGGCTCGACAGCGGACTGTATGGCGCGAATACCAACAACGACCCGGTGAGCAGCGCCGCGTCGAGCACAAACCCGAACTACGGCAAGAGCCAGTTCGGCGTGATCGCGGGTATTGCCACTCAGTTCTAAGGAGAGCGGACGGGTTCGGAAAAATCTATATTCCGAACCCGACTCGGCTCACGCAGACTTGCCGCGCAGGGCACCATATTGTGTCTGATTGACGCAGAACCATTTGCATCAAGCGATTCGCGCTCCCGGATTCGACCATGAATCCGTGGCGCCGAGCGTTCGCGGTTTGCAACGCAACTTCATGTACAGGTACCCCCGAGCACCCCGTCATGGAATACGGGTTCGCGCCCGGTGATTCATCAAGTGCGGAGGCAGCGCGTCAACGGAGTGCCCCGTGGCTATCCGCTGCCACACTGCACGCTGCCTGCATCAACGCCCTTATCAACGAAACCGGCTACCTATATGCGCGGGAATATTCTCTGGTGTCACGACAACGACCGATGAAGATGGCGATACGGCCGACGCCGGCAGGAGTTTGTGGAAACAAATGATGTGTTGGCACGCCGAGCGCATGTCCTGACGTAGATCGTGATGGAGAATCGCCTGGACCTTGCCTTCACGCAGCAGACGCACGTTGTCTCGATCCAGATCGTGCCCGATAAAGCAAATCGGAGATTGCTGTTGTGCTTCGAGTGCTCGAAGAATAGCGACGTTTCCTCCGCCCATGGAGTAGACCGCGGCGATTTTGGTATCTGCGGCGAGGACATTGAGCACTCGTTTTTCGGTGGGCGTGTCAAGGCCGTGGCCGCCGCTTGCATCAATCAACGTAAGCTGTGGGTATCGGGTTCTCAACGCGCGCCGAAAGCTTATTTCGCGTTCCTCCTCGCCCCTGAACCGCTCATCGCTCATTGTTATCAGGATGTTGCCAGCCCGTGCGCCTAGCCACTGCGCAACGAGATAGGCGGCGGTGGCGCCGGCGACCCGATTGTCCAGCCCCGCGTATGCGACGCGTCCGGACAAGGGGATATCGGTGAAGATCGTGATGACCGGAATGCCGCGACGCTGGAGGTCGCCTATTGCTTCGGTAATCTCGGGAACATCGCGCGCCTTCAGCACAACCCCATGGCTTCCCCGACGTCCAATTGACTGAAGCGATTCGGCCACCTCAGCCGTGGTCATCGTTTCCTGCATCATGAAACGCGGACGAATGACTACCGGGTGCATACCCGCCAGTTCCGTTTCAAGCGCGTCCTTGATCTCGTCGGCAAAGCGTGCGGGCGCTTCCACGATCACGTCGATCATGAGCTTTCGTCCTACGGTCGCCAACTGCATCTCTTGCTTTTCAAGCTCCCTGATGGCTTGCTCGACGCGCTTGCGTGTGTGTTCACGAACGTGGGCACGTCCATTGAGCACCCGGTCGACTGTTGCCACCCCGACGCCGGACTGGAGAGCTATCTCCTTGATAAGAAAGCGGTGTGCCATGCCTGTCTTTCCATTCTTGATGTGTTTTTGATGTTTTTATGATAACCGCATATCGGCGCTGGGGGCTATGCTTGGTTCACAGTGGAGGGAGATATGAAACAGGGCGAAGGATACGTCGCAAAGCGTGAGCAGCAGTGGTTTAGCGAGCGTGATTGCTCTCTCAATCAATTTATCGACCAGCTCAAAGCGGGCGACGACTGCCCGACGCGTTATGCGGCGGACATCAGGCAGGGAATTCCCGTGTACGACTGTGATCAGCTCGATGGTCTGGTAGACGATGCATCCGGGCTCGCGCAGTTGCAGGCGGAATGGGTGCACGTCCTTCGGGATGGCGCGGGGGTGCTGGTGCTCCATCGGGCATTCGCCGACACACGATCCGTCGATGCCGCTACGGCCGTCTTCGAATCCATTATCCGCAGTGAGCTGGAGCAAGGCACACGAGCAGCAGACCATTTCGCGAAAGCGGGCGCCAATGACCGGATCTGGAATGCGCAGGAAAAGCTCTGCCTTCGAGCGCCGGCCGTATTCGCGGAATATTTCTCGAACCGGATGCTTTTGGCCGTGTCGGAAGCCTGGCTCGGCCCGTGTTACCAGATGACATCGCAGGTCAATGTGGTTCGCCCCGGCGGCGACGCTCAACTGGCGCATCGCGACTACCACCTTGGTTTCCAGACTGTCGCCGAAGCTGAACGTTACCCGGGGCACGTGCACACCATGTCCGCCTTTCTCACCCTGCAAGGGGCGGTGGCACACACCGATATGCCGGTCGAGAGCGGACCAACAAAACTCCTGCCGTATTCGCAACGGTATGCGCAGGGATATCTGGCATGGCGGCGTGCGGACTTCCGCGAATACTTCGAGGAGCACTTCGTCCAGTTGCCACTCTCGAAGGGCGATGCCGTGTTCTTTAATCCGGCGTTGTTTCATGCGGCGGGTGCCAATCGCACCGCGGACGTTCAGCGCATGGCGAATCTCCTGCAGGTCTCGTCCGCATATGGCCGCGCGATGGAAGTGCTTGACCGTAGAAGTATGTGCGAGGCGGTTTATCCGGTATTGCGCGAGCGCCGCGCGCTGGGGCGAATGAGTGGCGCCGAAGCCGCCGCAGCAATTGCGTCCTGCGCCGAGGGGTACCCGTTCCCTACCAACCTCGACCGCAATCCACCGGTCGGCGGGTTGGCTCCAGAAAGCCAACGGGAACTCATAGAACGCGCACTTGACGAGGATTGGGAGCCCGCCAGATTCACGCAGGCGCTTAACGATCATGCCTCGCGAAGCCGCACCGCATAAATTCGCGCCAGATCCGGGTAAACGTTTTGATTGATGGTTTTTTGATGTGTTTGGGCCTCTCAGCGATAGAGGGAACACAGTATTGTTGCCTGCCATAGACAAACAAGCGGCCAAGCAAGGTTCTCGATAATCGCGCGCCCGTGCGATCTGTCGCGCGATGGAACTTAGCAGAAAAGCAGGGTGATACAAGATGGATCAGTTTAAGGAACTGCAGCTGTTCGTTGAGGTTGCCGAAACCGGAAGCATCAGCCGGGCTGCGGAAGCTGTGGATCTTTCCATATCCGCGGCAAGCCGTTACCTGATCTCCCTGGAGACCCGGCTTGCGGTCCAGCTCGTGCGCAGGACGACACGCAATCTCTATCTCACACAGGCAGGCGCCGAGTTTCATAGACGATGCAAGTCCATCCTGGCGGACCTCGGCGAAGCTGAGTCGGTCATCAAGGATGCAACGGTACGACCGAGCGGAGTGCTTCGCGTCACTGCGTCGCTCTCGTTCTGCATGCTGCACATTGCACCTATGCTTTCGGAGTTTACAGCGCGTTATCCGGAGATCACGGTGGATGTCGTGGCGGCAAACCGGTACCACGACATCATCGAAAATGGCATCGACGTCGCCATCCGTACCAAGGTTCTTGAGGCGGATAGCAACATAACGGTAAGGCGGCTCGCCGCAACGCGGCGAATACTGGTCGCGGCTCCTTCGTATATTGAGGCAAATGGTTCGCCACGCCTGCCGGCGGAATTAGCCAGGCACAAGGTATTGAATTACGGACTCGCGGACAATCCGCGTGAGCTGGCATTTTGTCGCACGGGAGAATCGGTTCTCGTCAAGATCAAGCCTCTTCTTGAATCCAATGATGGCCAGATACTTCGGGTCGCCGCGCTCGACGGCATGGGTATTCTCGTGCAGCCCAAGTACATCGTGTACGACGACCTCAAGGCGGGCCGCCTGGTTCCAGTGCTCAATGACTGGGACCTGCCAAGGCTCACTATCAATATTGCATTCCAGACCCGGGCACATATGCCGGTGAAGGTTCGCCTCTTCATCGATGCACTCGTCGAGCGGTTTCAGCAGAACGAGTACGAGCGGCACTGGACCGCTTGACAGTCGCGCGGATGGGAAAATCCGGCCTGCTTTCGCGCACTTTCCCAGTCTGCGCGAAAGAGATTCCCTTTTTAGCTCTGTTTTGCCGACTTCGGGGAATATAGACTTGTCTCAAAGCAGTACGACAATATTGAAGGAGACACTTCATGCAGTATCCAGAACCCTCTGTTTCGGTATCCTCATCATCGTATTTCGATGAAGCGCGCTCTGCCGATGTCGTTAACGCCCGCATGGACCAGAATGCCGACGAGCGGCTGCAAAAGATCATGTCCATTCTGGTCAGGCATCTGCATGCGGCCGTGAAGGAAATCGAGCCGACGCACGAAGAGTGGTTTGCCGCGATCCGGTTCCTGACGGAAACCGGTCAGATGTGTACCGACTGGAGACAAGAGTACATCCTGCTGTCGGACATCCTCGGCGTATCGATGCTCGTTGACGCAATCAATCACCGCCGGCCGAGCGGGGCGACGCCCAATACGATTCTCGGCCCGTTTTATGTCGCGAATGCACCCGAGTATAAAAACGGCGCGAACATCTGCCTCGACGGAAAGGGCGAACCTCTGGTCGTGGCAGGCCGTGTGACGGACATCGGGGGCACACCTGTCCCGAACGCGAAGCTCGAGGTCTGGCAGACCAACGACGATGGTTTCTATGACGTCCAGCAAAAGGGGATTCAACCGGACTCGAATCTGCGAGGTGTATTTACCTCGGATGCAGAGGGCCGGTACTGGTTCAAGTCCGTCAAGCCGCGCCACTATCCGATTCCATCAGACGGTCCAGTCGGGAAGCTCCTGGGCGCAATGGGCCGACACCCGAATCGGGCTGCTCACTTGCACTTCATCGTGACCGCGCCTGGTTTTGACCCCGTCATCACTCACATTTTCACGCCCGACTGCCCGTATCTTTCCGAAGACTCGGTCTTCGGCGTCAAGCGTGAACTCATCGCCGAATTCAACAAGATTGATGACCCGGAAGCTGGCGAGCGCGTCGGGTTCTCATCACCGTTTTGGTCTGTGTCGTGGGACTTCACTCTCGCGACGTCCACCAAGCCCGCGCCGGCAATCCCGTAACCGTTTGGCACGCGGGAGCGTGTGCCGTCGACGAGCTGACGAAACTGAGAAACAGGATTACTACACATGAGCACGAAAAACATTGATCTGCTGGCCGCGTACTGGACTATTGCCGGTGACGTCTATCCGTGTGGACCGGCTGAAATCAGTCCGTTCCCGCTGCGAGATCGTTGCGAAGCGGCATCGCGTGCGGGCTGGAAAGGCATCGGCCTCATCCTCGACGATCTCGAGTACAGCGTCGGGAAATACGGGCTCTCCGGCGTCAAGAAGATTCTGGAAGACACGGGCATGAAGTATTTCGAGCTCGAAATTCTCATGGACTGGTACCTCGACGGCGAGGCGCGTGCCAAATCGGACAGCTGCCGGCGCCGTATCATCGAACTGGGCGGCGAACTTGGCATGCGCAATCTGAAAATCGGTGCGAGCCCTTTCGACGAAAGTCCGGCTGACTTTGCGCGCATGACCGCCGAATTCGCAAAACTTTGCGAAGACGTGGCGACGGTGGGTGCGACGGTTGCAATCGAGTTCATGCCTTTTTCGCCCATCAGAAACATCGGGGAAGCGCTGAAGATTACGCAAGGCGCCGACCAACCCAACGGTGGCCTGATGGTTGACCACTGGCACGTGGCACGCGGTGGCAGCCCTTATAGCGAGGTCGCCCAAATCTCTGCGCGCTTCATCAAGGGAGTAGAGCTGAATGACGTAGCCGCGCAGGTCAAAGGGACGCTGTTCGAGGACTCGAGCTTTAACCGCCAGCTTTGTGGCGAAGGGGCCGGCGACTGTCCCGCCTTTATAGATGCCCTGCAACAAGCAGGGTGCACGCTTCCTTACTACGGCGTGGAGCTCATCTCCGAGAAGCACCGGAAGTTGCCGCTCGACGAGATGGCAAAGCGCGCCTACGACACCACCATTGCCCAGTTTTCGGCGAAAAGCGCGACTTCCGTCTGACGCTCTTGACCTTAAATCACAAAGTACTCCTGGAGACTCACATGATTCGTATCGCTGTACTCGGCGCTGGCCGGATTGGCCGTATTCACGCAGGTAACGTGGCCGCGAGCCCGAACGCGAAACTGGTTGTCGTCGCAGACCCCATCGAGAAGGCTGCCAGCTCGCTCGCCGAACGACTCGGCTGCGAAGCGTCGACGGATGCCTCGACTGTCCTCGAGCGCGATGACATAGATGCCGTGGTGATTGGCACGCCGACGGATACCCACATCACATTCATGTTGCAGGCCGTAGCGAAAGGCAAGGCTGTGTTGTGCGAAAAGCCCATCGACCTGGACATGGAAAAGTCGCTCGCAGCGGCGAACGAGGTCGAGCGCCTCGGCGGCCGTGTGATGCTTGCGTTCAACCGCCGCTTCGACCCCACGTCCCAGGCCTTCCGCAAGGCGATCGACGCAGGCGATGTGGGCGAGGTGCGCCAGGTTGTCATCTCAAGCCGCGATCCTGGCATGCCGCCCCGCGACTACGTCGAGCATTCCGGCGGCATCTTCCGCGACATGGTGATCCACGACCTCGATATGGCTCGCTGGCTGCTCGGCGAAGAGCCGGTGGAAGTGATGGCGTTCGCGAGCCGGCTCGTCGACCCGTCGCTGGCCGAGCTCGACGATTTCGATACGGTCATGGTGCAGTTGCGGACCGCTTCGGGCAAGCAATGCCACATCAACTGCTGTCGCGAGGCTGTGTACGGCTACGACCAGCGTATGGAAGTCTCGGGCTCCAAGGGCATGCTTCTTCAGGAAAACCTCCGGCCTTCGACGATCCGTCGCTGGACGAAGGAGGCGACCGATGTCCGCGAACCCCTGCTCAACTTTTTCCTTGAGCGTTACGAAGCGGCCTACAAGGCCGAACTCGAAGCGTTCGTCGAGGCGCTGCGTACGAATGCGCCTCTGCCGACATCGGTGCAGGACGGCCTGAAGGCGCTGCGTCTGGCCGACTGTGCGTTCGAGTCCGCTGTATCAGGGAAATCGGTCAAGGTGTAAGTCGTAATCTGGAGGAGATAAATCATGACGCGAAAGATCGGTCCCAACGAAACGATAGGCGTGGCATGCCTTGGCGTCACCCACCCCCACACGTCCGGCCGGGTCAAGGCGATCCAGCGTCGCTCCGGCGCAAAGATGCTCGGCGCGTGGGACACCAGTCCGTTGCTCAAGCCGTTCGTGGATGCGCTCGGCCTCGAGGCGCGAACGAAAGAGGACATCCTCGCTGACGAAAATGTGCACGTCGTGCTCGTGCATTCGAAAAGCGAGAAGATGGCCGACCTGACCATTGAAGCACTCGAGGCCGGCAAGTCGGTCCTGTGCGAAAAGCCCGCAGGGCGCAGCTCCGCGGATGCTAAACGGATTGTCGAAGCGGTCGAGCGTACGGGCGGTCTCGTACAGGTGGGCTACTGCTGGCGCTTCGCTCCGTCGGTCGACGCCATGCAGGCGGCGCTGAAGAGCGGCCGCCTCGGGAAAGTCGTCCAGGTGCGCGCGCACGGCGGCTGCTCACATGACGAGGCGGGCACTGCCCACATGACCCAGCCGGGTGACATCGGGGGCGCCGTGTTCGTCATCGGCTGCCATCTGGTGGACCGCATCCTTCTGCATTTCGGCATGCCGCGAAGTGTTAACGCCCGCATTACGAAGTTCCCGAACTTTCATGGCGACGAGTCTCGCGAGGATGCGGCGGGCGCGGTGCTGAACTACGAAGACAAGATCGTGGTGATCGACTTCATGTCGTGGGACGTGCTGCCGTGGACCGAAAGCTGGGACATCACGGCGTACGGCACCGAAGGCATCATGTCTTCGCGATCGCTGCCGTCAAGCTACAAGGTCTACGACGCCGGCAAGGGGGCCTATCCGGAAGGATGGACCGAATGGCAGGAAACGAGCTTCCCCGAAATATGGGCCACGAAGAAGACCGAATATTCCCCCGATATCGCTGAAATCGGGAACCCGGTTTACTTCGACCGCGAATCGAATGCCTTTTTTGAAGCGCTTCGTAACGGTACACCGTCGGTCGTTCCCGCCACGCAGGCGTACAACATCAGCCGCGTTATCGAGGCTATGTTCGCTTCGTCGAAGCAGGCCGGTTCAGAGATCTTTATTGAGTAGGAAGGCGAGTGGCTGGCTGGCCTCCTTTCGGGACCAGCTACCAAAAACTGACTGAAGAAAGTCAGAAGTAAATTATGTAATCCTTATTAGGAGACAAACGATGAACATCATCAAGAACGTCGCTGTAGCTGTGGCCGCTTCGATTGCATTGTCTGCGGTGTCCCTGTCAGCCTACGCCCAGGACAAGGGTGTCATTGGCATTTCACTGCCGGACAAGACGGAATCACGGTGGATTACCGATGGCAAGAGCATGGTCGACGCGCTGAAGGCGAAGGGCTACTCCGCCGATCTCCAGTATGCCAACTATGATGTCCCGACGCAGGTCAATCAGGTCGAGAACATGCTGGCGAAGGGCGTCAAGGCGCTCGTGATCGCCCCGATCGATGGCAAGACCTTCTCCGACGCCCTGGCGCTTGCGCAACAGAAGGGTATCAAGGTTATCTCGTACGATCGCCTGATCAGCCAGACCAAGAACGTCGACTACTACGCCACGTTCGACAACTACGGTGTGGGTGTCCTGCAGGGTCAAAGCATCGTCACCGCCTGGCAGAAGGCGGGTAGCAAGACCCCGTTCAACGTGGAGGTCTTCGGCGGCTCCTCTGACGACAACAACGCGCATATGGTCTACGCCGGGGGGATGTCGGTACTCAAGCCGTATATCGACAACGGGAAGTTCGTTATCCGAAGCAAGCAGGTGGCATTCGAGAAAGTCGCCACTCGCAACTGGGACGGAGCCACGGCCCAGTCCCGCATGGACAACCTGCTGAGCGCCTTCTATGGCAACAACCGGCTCGATGCCGTGTGGACGCCGAATGATGCCATCGCGATCGGGGTGATTTCGTCGCTCAAGGGTGTCGGCTATGGTTCGGCGCAACAACCGATGCCGGTCGTCACCGGACAGGATGCGGACCTGCAGAACGTCAAGGGAATCATACGCGGTGACCAGACCACGACCGTGTTCAAGGATACGCGCAAGCTGGCTGGCATCACAGCCGATATCGTGGACGACGCGCTGACTGGAAAGCCTGTGCCCGTGAACGATACGAAGAGCTATAACAACGGCGCCAAGATCGTTCCGACCTACCTCGTGAAGCCCATCCTCGTCGACAAGGACAACTGGCAGCCGGAGCTCGTCACCAGCGGGTATTACACGCAGGCGCAGTTGAAGTAACAGTGTCCCGGCCTTCGTGGGCGCCGGGCTCGCGTCAGCAGCCCGGTACTGCACAGACACGCGTTGTACGTGAGTAACCCGAGGAATACGACGATGGAAACCATTCTGGAGATGAACGAAATTCAGAAGAGCTTTGGCGCGGTCAAAGCCCTGAATAACGTCAGTCTTAAAGTCCGCAAAGGCGAGATTCATGCCATATGCGGCGAGAACGGCGCGGGTAAGTCGACGCTGATGAAGATCCTGAGCGGCGTCTATCCACATGGCTCTTATGCGGGCAATGTGGTCTACGACGGTGAAGACCGCGCGTTCTCGGATATTTCGGACAGCGAGCAACTGGGGATCATCATCATTCATCAGGAACTCGCACTCGTACCCATGCTCTCGATTACCGAGAACATCTTCCTGGGCAACGAACAGTCGAAGTGGGGTGTTATCGATTGGCAGGGCTCCCGGTCCCTGGCTAAGGAACTGCTGGCGAGGGTGGGCCTGACTGATTCCCCCGATACCCCTGTAGGCACGCTCGGAATCGGCAAACAGCAGCTTGTCGAAATTGCCAAGGCGTTGTCGAAAGAGGTCCGTCTGTTGATCCTCGACGAGCCAACGGCAAGCCTCAACGAAAAGGACAGCGACACGCTGCTCAATCTCCTGCTGGAGCTGAAGGCGCGTGGCGTGACGTCCATCATCATTTCGCACAAGCTCAACGAGATCTCGCGCGTGGCCGACGGCATAACGGTCATCCGTGACGGCTCAACGGTCGATGCGCTCGACTGCAAGGCCGAAAGTGTGAGCGAAGACCGGATCATCAAGGCGATGGTCGGCCGTGAGATGTCTGACCGTTATCCCAAGCGGGTGCCGAATATCGGCGAGGTGATTTTCGAAGTCAGGGACTGGCGCGCACAGCATCCGACACAACGGGAGCGCGCCGTCATCAAGGGCGTTAATCTCAAGGCGCGAAAGGGCGAGATCGTAGGTATTGCCGGTCTTATGGGTTCCGGGCGGACCGAGCTTGCGATGAGCGTCTTCGGCGGAACGTACGGTCAGGACATTTCTGGAACCGTGCTCATGCACGGGAAGCCGGTAGACGTTTCTTCGGTACAGAAGGCCATTAAAGCGGGTCTCGCGTATGTGACCGAAGACCGCAAAGGAAACGGCCTGCTCCTTGACGACAACATTCAGCGAAACATCACCTTGGCGAACCTCGCAGGTGTGTCGAATCTCGGCGTTATCAACGAACACGAGGAAGCAAGGGTCGCGGGGGATTTCCTGAAGAAGCTCCGTATCCGCGCCCAGGGGGGAACACATGTTGTCGCCAATCTGTCCGGCGGCAACCAGCAGAAAGTCGTGCTGAGCAAATGGCTGTTTTCCGGACCCGAAGTACTCATTCTTGACGAGCCCACGCGCGGCATTGATGTGGGAGCGAAGTACGAAATCTACAGCATCATCAATCAAGCGGTTGAAGCGGGTAAGTGCGTCGTCATGATTTCTTCGGAAATGCCGGAGCTTCTTGGCATGTGCGACCGCGTTTATGTCATGAACGAAGGCCGCTTCGTCGGCGAGTTCACCGCGGAGGACGTCTCGCAGGAAAAGATCATGCGGGCAATCATGCGAAATGGAGGCATCTGAAATGCGTAAGACACTCTCACCGGCGGCGCCGCAGGACGCCGGAGTCAAACATAGCGAAATCGTTCGGGTGCTCAAGCGGGGCGCCAGTGAATACGGACTGCTGATTTCGCTCATCGTCATCATGGCTTTCTTTCAGATGTCGACGAGCGGCGTGTTGATGCAGCCGCTCAATCTGACGAATCTCGTGCTTCAAAACAGTTACATCGTCATCATGGCGCTCGGCATGCTGATGGTGATTGTTGCGGGCCACATCGATCTCTCGGTAGGTTCAACCGCCGGACTGGTGGGCGCACTCGCAGCGGTGCTGATGGTGCAGTTCAATGTCAACTACGTGCTGGCCACCATCATCTGCATAGCCACCGGCGCGCTGATTGGAGCCATCCAGGGTTACTGGATCGCGTTCTGGCGGATGCCGTCGTTCATCGTGACGCTGGCCGGCATGCTGGTATTTCGAGGCCTGACAAACCTCGTGTTGCAGGGCCAATCCATTGGGCCGTTCCCCGACGCTTTCGCAGCTTTCAGTTCCGGCTTCATTCCCGACATCTTTCACGGGCAGGGTCTGCACGTCACGTCCATCCTGCTTGGAATTCTGGTGGGTTTGCTCTTCTTCGTGATTGAATTTCGACACCGCGCGAGCGCAACGAAATACGGCATGGGTAGCGGGTCGTTCTCCATGTTCGTCGCGAAGAACGTCATCCTCACCGGCCTGATTGTCTTCCTCTGCACCATCCTTGCCTCGTATCGTGGCCTGCCGACAGTTCTCGTCATCATGGGAGTACTGATTGGCGTGTACACATTCGTCATGAATCGCACCACCATTGGCCGTCGTATCTACGCAGTGGGCGGCAACGCAAAGGCGGCGAGATTATCCGGGGTCAGCGTTCCGGCCATCAGTTTTTTAACCTTCGTGAATATGGGCGTTTTAGCCGCATTGGCCGGCCTCATTTTCGCGGCCCGCTTGAACAGCGGCACACCAAAAGCCGGAACGGGCTTCGAACTCGATGTGATCGCTGCATGCTTCATCGGCGGTGCGTCGGCTTCTGGCGGTGTCGGGAAGGTGGTTGGTGCCGTAGTAGGCGCCTTCATCATGGGCGTCATGAACAACGGGATGTCCATCATGGGTATCGGCGTTGACTACCAGCAGGTGATCAAGGGCGTGGTGTTGCTCGCGGCTGTCTTTGTCGATGTGTACAACAAGAACAAGGCCTGAGCGTCGGCATGACGGACGTGCAGCCAGATGGTACGGGCGAGAAGCAGCCAATTTCAAAGGCCGAGTACCTGGTGGACCTGGGCAAAGCATCCATAGGTGTGGATGACTAAACAAAATTCGCACGGACTTCGGTCGCAAACACGGAATCGAGATGATTAAGCACATCGTTATGTGGGATGTTCGCGGTGAGTCGCCCGAGCAAAAGAAGGAAACGGCTCAACTGGTGAAGAGCGCCTTTGAAAGCCTGATCGGCAAAATTCCGGGACTGGCGAAGCTCGAGGTCGGTATGGATGTGAGCGGGGTCGACTACGCCTGTGACGTCGTGCTCTACACGGAGTTTGAGGATCTGGAGTCACTGGAGGCGTACGCGTCCCATCCAGAGCATCTGCGCGTCAAGCAGGTTATCGGGGACAGCCGTATCGCGCGGCACCAGGTCGATTACATCTGAGCCGACGAACATCGAACGATAGGGAACTCCAATCTTATGTACGAATTTACCTACACGACGCATGCCTCGCGGGTGGTGTTTGGCGCGGGAAGCATGAAGCTCGTCCAGCAGGAAGTTGAGAAGCTGGGAGCCCGGCGGGCGCTGGTTCTGTGCACGCCGGAGCAGAGAGCGCAGGCCGAGGTTGTTTCGTCGCTTCTCGGTCCGTCGAGTGCCGGAGTCTTCGATGGGGCGCAGATGCATGTACCCATTGAAATCGTGCGCCGTGCGCGGGAGTACGCGAACGCGGTCGACGCGGATTGCGCGGTGGCGATTGGCGGAGGCTCAACGATTGGCCTGGGCAAGGCCATCGCCCTCCAATCGTCTTTGCCGATCATCGCGATTCCGACGACCTATGCGGGTTCGGAAATGACACCGATCTATGGGATAACGGAGGGTGGGCTCAAGCAGACTGGGCGCGACTCCAGGGTACTTCCTAAAACGGTCCTCTACGACCCGGAGTTGTCGGCCGATTTGCCGGATCATCTCTCGTTCGTGAGCGGCCTGAATGCCATCGCACATGCTGCCGAGGGGTTGTATGCAAAAGACGGAAACCCGGTCATGTCGCTTATGGCAGAAGAGGGAATCAGCGCGCTGTCGAATGGGCTTCGCGGCTTGAAGAAGAGCAGCAAGGACAAGACGGCGCGCGGCGAGTGCCTCTATGGCGCGTGGCTTTGCGGGATGGTTCTGGGAAATGTCGGCATGGCGCTCCATCACAAGCTCTGTCATACACTCGGCGGCACGTTCAACCTTCCGCATGCGGAGACGCACGCGATTGTTCTCCCGCATGCACTTGCCTACAACAGCGTCGTGGCAGAGGAAGCAATGGCACGAATCGCGCGTGCGCTCAATGTGGAATCCGCTGCGGACGGGTTGTATGAACTGAGCCGGGAACTCGGTGTGCCACGAGGGTTACGTGAGATCGGACTGAGGGAGGTCGACCTCGATCGTGCGTGCGAGATAGTAATGTCCAATCCGTACTGGAACCCGCGTCCAGTGGAGGCTGCTCCCCTTCGAGAGCTGCTCCAGCGTGCCTGGCAAGGAAGCCGGCCGTGTCCGTGAGAAACGGCTGGGCGCTTACGCAAAATGCACTGGTCCTCAAAAATCTCTATTGGAAAGAGCTCGTGAGAGGTATGAGCGGAGCGGGCTGAAGAGCGCATGACGTGTTGAACCTCCCGCTTTCTACGCCACTGATCGCTAGCCGCAGCGTCTGGAAGTCACCGGTCTTTTTGCTGAAAAGACACCGGTGTCAGAAGGAAGACGATTCGTCATGCGAACTAAAATTGGTTTAACCTAATTTTCTAAATTCAGAAATATATATGCCGTAAAGGTGGTATGTCACCACCGAGGAGAAGATCATGAGGATGACCGTAGGCAGGAAGCTCGCCGCCACGTTTGGCGCAGTAGTAGTCGTTTCTTTGATCGGGAACACGATCTCCATCATCAACTTCCTCCGGCTCAATCAGGCGAACGGCTGGAACATCCGTAGCTACCAGGTTCTGCGGACCAGCGACGACATGCTGACCAACATGATCAAGATGGACGCGAGTGTGCGTGAATTCGTGGCGTCCGGAACCGAACGGTTGCTGCAGCCTTACAACGCGGGGAGCGATCAATTTGCCAAGTCACTCAAGCTGTCCCGCTCCTTGACAGCCGACAATCCCGACCAGCAACAACGACTCAATACCTTGAGCGGGATGCGTACGAAGGTAAATGCGATCGACGAGAAGCTGATCGGACTGCGTAGAGAAGTAACTGCTGGCGAGCAACCGTGGAACGCGCTGACCGACTATTTCAGGCAGGGCAACGACAAGCAGTT
Organism: Caballeronia udeis; assembly: GCF_044909315.1. Taxonomy (GTDB): domain Bacteria; phylum Pseudomonadota; class Gammaproteobacteria; order Burkholderiales; family Burkholderiaceae; genus Caballeronia; species Caballeronia udeis_A. The sequence continues at coordinate 466,704 of NZ_JBIYEB010000002.1, read as the reverse complement.
CATGGATCGCTATCGAGCGGTCGCGGCCCAGTTCGACAGCGCCGAGCAGGCGCAGCTCGACAGGCGCGCTGACGAGGTGGCAGCGATGACGCGGGCGACAGAGCTTGCGCTTGCGGTAGCGGGCGTCATGACGGTGCTCCTCGCTATCGCGTTGGGGTCCTTGATTACCCGCGGGATCATTCGGTCGCTGGGTGGAGAACCCGTCGATGCAGCGGAGGTCGCGGCGCGCATCGCGCAAGGCAACTTGGCTATTGCAGCGCCGGTGGCAGCGGACGATCACGGCAGCCTGATGGCGTCGCTGGAGTCTATGCGGCAGCAGCTTAGAACCATCGTTGCAGGCATCCAGTCGTCAGCCGAGTCGATGAAGATTTCGGCTGGAGAGATTGCACAGGGAAACAGGGATCTTTCCGAGCGCACGGAAGAGCAGGCCGCATCGCTTGAGCAGACGGCGGCGAGCATGGAGGAACTGACCTCGACGGTGCGTCAGAACACGGAAAACGCGAAACAGGCGAACGCGCTGGCTGGAGATGCCTGTGCAGTCGCGATGCGAGGAGGCGAAGCGGTACATCAGGTGGTCGAAACGATGCAGTCGATTTCACGGAGTTCGGACAGGGTCGCCGCAATCATTTCCGTGATCGAAGGGATTGCGTTCCAGACCAATATCCTTGCGCTCAATGCGGCCGTTGAGGCGGCGCGGGCCGGTGATCAGGGCAGAGGGTTCGCGGTGGTTGCCAGCGAGGTTCGAACACTGGCGCAGCGCAGCGCCACTGCGGCGAAAGAAATCAAGGAATTGATTACCCAGTCCGTCGAGCGTGTAGCTGAAGGATCCGAGCAGGTTGAACGGGCCGGCGCGACGATGCACGACATCGTGAAGTCGGTGCGGCAGGTGACCGATATCATGGGCGAAATCACGGCGGCCTCGGAAGAGCAGGGAACCGGGATCGAGCAGGTGAACGACGCGGTCAGCCAGATGGACGAGGTTACGCAGCAGAATGCGGCGCTCGTCGAGCAGGCGTCGGCTGCCGCGCAGGCCATGTCTGAGCAGGCCACGGCGTTGCGGGACGCTGTCTCGGTCTTCAAAATCGAAGAAACGGCCACTTCAGGTTCGGGATTGTTCGACCAACGCCAGTCACTCGTCGCCGGACTGAGAAGCCTGCAACCGCAGGTGGATGACGCAACTGGCTGACGTCGAGACGAGTGGAGAGTTTGCCCGGGGAGGGAGCGTAGGAATGCACAGCGGTTCGTGAGCGGGCTGAGCGTCGCAGGGCGCAGGGTATTAATCTGGCAGGCTAGGGCCACGTACTGCGTTATCGCTCGACGTCGACGCCGTAAAATCTACGTTGGACGAAAGTGCAAGTTCAACTTTGAGTGACCAAAGGGAACCGGCAATGGAAGAAAAATGGAGAACCATCAGGAGCGAGTCTCTCTTAAAGGACCGCTGGATCGACGTGCGCGCGGATTATTGCGTTACACCAGGAGGGCGGGAGATTAGCCCTTACTACGTGCTTTCTTACCCTGACTGGATACACATAGTAGCGGTTACTGCCGATGACCAATTGGTCCTGGTACGTCAATATCGCCATGCGGCCGGCGATTTCTTTACGGAGGTACCTGCAGGAGCGGTTGAAAAAACTGACAACGATATCGAGCAGGCAGCGCGTCGTGAACTCGAAGAAGAAACCGGGTTTACGGCAAAGTCCTGGAGACATGTAAGTACGTTGCATGCGAATCCCGCGTCGCACACGAATCGGGTGCATATATACCTTGCGCTTGATGCCGTGTGCGATCAACAGCAACGCCTTGACCATGGAGAAGAAGGGCTGTCCGTTCATGTCATCCCCATTGCCCAGGTTCTTGCTAAGCTGCCGACGGGTTTTATTGGCCAGGCAATGCACGTATCTTCTATTCTGCTTGCGCTGAATGTTGCGGGGTATCTGAAATGAAGTCACGACTGGCAATCATTGGGCATTTCGCAGCCGGCCGTGCACCGGGCGGCGCGGCAGATCGAGCAGAACGTCGGGATGTCGCTGTACCGGCGGCGGGTGCACAGCGTGTCGGCAAATCCGTCCAGCAGGCATTCGTCGGGCATCTGCGTGAGGAATGTGCGTCCCGACTCTGAGCGCAGGTCAACTATCAGGTCGACGTCCGGGTCAACAGGCTCAACGCATGGTTCGTCGACCTGGCCTCGTCGACGATCCACTGGACGAACAAGTCGATGCTCCTGCGAGGCGTGGCCGATACCGCATGGTAGGCAACACCACAATCGGACAGCACGGGGAACGGTGCGACGAGGCGACCACTCTCCAGCTCGGATAGCGCCAGAGCGGGTGCGCTGACCACCACCCCCATGTCGTCGGCCGCCGCTTCCAGTGCGGTCATCGCATGCGCGAAATGGTGGCCGTGGGACTCGTCGGGGGCGGTAATGCGCGCGAATTGCGCCCACATTTTCCAGTACGATTCGCCGCCGCGTACGACCCCCCTGTCGTCGTACAGTAAAGGCAGCGAGACAAGTTGCCCGGGCTGGTTCAAGTCGATGCGCGATGCCAGAGAGGGCGATAACAAAGGCGTGAGCGTGAGCGGCAGAATGTGCGTGACATCAAGATTCTCATATCGCCCATCCCCTAGCAACAGCAGCACGTCCACCTCTGCCATCCATTGGCGAATGTTGTTTGCTTCCATGGCTTGCTGGGTCCACGCGAGTCCGAAGCCATGCATACGCGACACGATTCGCACATCGATATCAGCATGTTGAACGAGGAAACGGTGCAGCCGCGGCATCAGCCAGCGATTGGCAAAGGAAGGAGGGCAATCAATGGTTAGCGGTTCCTTGTCCTTAAAACGGCCGAGCAGTTCGATGGATTCGCGCATGATCCGGAAACTCTCCCGGAGTTTCGGTAGGCAGGCGCGACCTGCCTGCGTGAGCACGAGTCCCCCTTTCGTGCGCTCGAAAAGGGATACGCCGAGATGGGCTTCGAGTGCATTGACCTGGAAGCCGACTGCGGCCGGCGTGACGTGCATTTCCGCGGCGGCCTTCGTGAAACTCAGGTGACGGGCCGCCGATTCGAATGCTTTCAGTGCATTGAGAGGGGGCAGCGGCGTGGGCATTGTCTCGATTGGGCTGGTTGAGGCCACATACATTTTTCTCCGGCGCGTTGCTCAAGGAAATCTAGCAAACCGCACAAGGATTTCTCATGTGACCGCAGCGCGACAGGCGGCTAAACTGCACAGCCTTGGGGCCTGGGTTGGGTGACGAAATGTCGGATGCAGACGATTCTTACACAAAAATTCATAGCACGGCTGCCTCGATTCCCAGCATGGCAGATCCTGTCGTCCATACAAAACTGAATGCGTCCATTTAGCCGGAGGTCGTCGCGACTCCCGCGCTTGGGCACTTCGCGCGCTACACAAAGATGCAGCCGGACGAAGGTTCGATCTTCCAAGCCACTTCAGTGACAAGCCTCAGGGCCGGGCAATAACTGCGTCCGCCAGCTATCGGGGTGCGCGGAACACGCATAGAAAGCATGATCCGGCGTCATCAACAGAAAAGGAGACAACAGCGTGACTGGCCGACGAAGGTTTCTGAAAGGTGCACTCATTACCGGTACAGCTGCCGTGCTTGTGAAACCGAACGCCGGCGCCGCGCAACCCGCTGCTGCGGACAAGGGATCGGCAGTGGGCCAGCCGTCCGCGGCGCTGGTCGCTTCTGAGACTGAGGCGCCTTCGCTAGACGAAGCGCCCGCCACCGACACGGCACACATCGGCAACCCCGGTTCGGACTTCATGGTTGATCTGCTGCGAATCGCCGGCATCGACTATGTCGCGGCGATGCCAGGGTCGACCTTCCGGGGTATTCACGAATCAATCGTCAACTACGCCGGCAATACGCATCCGCAACTGATCGTTTGTACTCACGAGGAGGCGTCAGCCGCCATTGCGCATGGTTATGCCAAGGTCGCGGGAAAACCGATGGCATGTCTCGTCCATAGTACGGTCGGTTTGCAGCACGCTTCGATGGCGATCTACAACGCGTGGTGCGATCGAGTGCCGCTGATGGTGCTGGCGGGCAACATTGCTGATGCCGTGAAACGTCGCCCCGGCGTGGAGTGGTATCACACGGCGCAAGATCTCGGTGCGCTGGTGCGTGACTATACGAAGTGGGACGACTACCCCGTGTCGCTTCAGCATTACGCAGAGTCGTTCATGCGGGCTTACACGATGTCGGTCACCCCTCCCATGGAGCCTGTGCTGATTGTCGTCGATGCCGAGCTGCAGGAGCAGCCAATTGCCGATCCGCGCGATATCTTTGTACCGCCGCTGCGTGAGGTCTCGCCGCCTGTAGGAAGCCCGGATGCGCTTGGTGCGGCTGCCTCGCTGCTATGCAATGCGAAGGCGCCGGTCATCGTGGCTGATCGGGCCGTCCGGACGCAGGCGGCCATGGACACGCTGGTCAAGCTTGCGGAGTCGCTCAATGCGCCCGTCATTGATCTGCTCGCGCGCATGAACTTTCCGACTAACCACTACCTGAATCATTCTTCGCTGCAGACGAGACTGCTCGCAGAAGCGGATGTCATCCTGGCGCTGGAGGTTGGCGATGTATGGGGACTGACGGGAAGCGTGCCCGACACCATTGGCCGCCCATCGAAGCGACGTGCAAAAGGCGACGTCAAGGTTATCAGCATTTCCACCGCTTACCTGTATGGCAAATCAAACATGCAGGATGCCGAACGATATTTCTCACCCACTCTGCCTATCGCCGGCGACGCGGAGGCGTCGCTGCCCGGGCTGCTGCATGCCGTGCTAACGACGCTGACGCCGGCGCAACGTCAAGCCGTTGACATACGCGCGCAGCCGATGCGGCAGGCGTTCGAAAGGATGCGGAGCAACGCGCGTGAAGCCGCGACGCGGGCGTGGGACGGCAGTCCCATCAGTACCGCGCGCCTGTCTCAGGAAGTCTGGAATGCTATCCGGCACCAGGACTGGGCGCTGGTTTCTCCGACAGGCGCGATCAGCCAGTGGCCTCAGCGGCTGTGGGATATCACCAAGGTTTATCAGTTCATCGGTGCCGGGGGTGGCTATGGCGTCGGCTATGCTGCGCCCGCTGCAGTGGGCGCAGCTCTCGCGCATCGGGACGCCGGTCGCATAGCAGTCAGTATCCAGACAGACGGTGATCTGATGGTCCTTCCGGGTGTGCTCTGGACCGCTGCTCATCATGGTGTGCCCTTACTCATGGTGATGCACAACAACCGGGCGTGGCATCAGGAGACGATGCACATCCAGCGCATGGCCAGTCGCCGCGACCGGCATCCTGAAAGAGGCACGATCGGCACGGTGCTTCACGATCCGCCGATCGATTATGCGGCGATGGCGAAAAGCATGGGCATGTGGGCGGAAGGGCCGATATCGAATCCGGCCGATCTCGGCCCGGCGCTTGCGCGCGCGATGGCGCAGGTAAAGGAAGGCAAACCTGCATTGGTGGATGTGCTGACCCAACCCAGGTAACGGAACTGTCGATGCAAGCTCATTCTGGTTCAACCATCCGCATTGCAATGGCCGCCGTATTGGCGGCCGCTTGCACATGGCCAATCCTGTCCCACGCCGATTCAGCTGTCGATATAGAAGCAGGGCGCGCGCTCTTCATGCAGAAAGGCTGCTACGAATGCCACGGCATATTCGGGCAGGGCAGTATTGCGACTGGACCGGCACTGGCGCCACACCCGGTACCACTACCGGCGATGGAAGCCTACGTGCGGGATCCTAAAGGCCAGATGCCGGTCTTTAGCGAGGAGATCCTTTCGAATGACGATGTTTCGAAGATCCATTCGTATCTTGCTTCCCTACCGCCGAGTCAGCCGGCCGATAGTATTGCGCTGTTGAACAACGGCACGTCGTTGGCCACGGGACCTGTCAGCAGTTCGTCCAAGTCCCGAACTGAACATCCGCCTGCACCGGGTGCATCGATCTATGCGGCAAATTGCGCTGCATGCCATGGCCAGACCGGCGAAGGCGGAGTCGGTCCCGCGCTGATCGGTATTTCAAGCAGGTATCAGACAGCCGATATCGAAGCGCGCATCCGGGAACCGTCGGGCATCATGCCCCACCTGTATCCGAAGCCTCTCAGTGCTCGGGACGTACAGGATGTAGCAGGCTATGTGGTGTCCCTGAAATGAATGATGCGCGCTGAGAGCGCCTGTCGGGCGCACAGGGACGGACGATAGCGCGTCCACTATAGACTTGCGACTATCCACAATTTTTGTGGCTTCCTCCTGTCAACGGGGGATAAATTTGGGCGATACCACACATATCGACCTCGGTCGCCCAACGTGACTCTGCCCGACAGAGCCCTAATTTTTCCGTATGGGAGCGGTGGAATCGCGTTTGACCAGCACCGGGTCGGTGGTCCGAATAACCGGGGCGACATCCGGAGTGTTGGCGATGAGCTTCAGCAGCAACTCCACGCTTTGCTCGGCGATCTCGGCCGTAGGAATGGCCACGGTGGTGAGTGACGGCCTGGATTGACTCGCCAGTTCGATGTTGGTCACGCTGACAATGGACAGGTCGTCGGGAACATTCAATCCGAGCGAGGCCGCGGCGTTCAGCGCACCCAGGGCGGGAAGGTCGTTCGAGACGAACAAAGCCGTCAAGTCCGGACGTGCGGACAACAAGTCGAGCGCAGCGTCGAAGCCGCTTTGGAACGAGTCGCTGCAGAACCTCGCATCGGCCAGGACATGCTTGACCTTTTGCGCGCGCAGGGCATCGCGAAATCCTTGATAGCGGCCCCCGTGAATGCCATTTTTCGCGCTGCCAACGAGTGCGCCGACGCGGCGATGCCCGAGTTCCAACAGGTGATTCGCTGCGATAAAGCCTGCCTTGTGGGAATCAAAGGCAACGCACGGAACCCCCGGCGGATTGTCTGGAAGCTCCCAGATCGAAATAACCACGGGAGTCCCCGTTGCCTGAATGGCTTTCAATTCGTCAATCCGCAGCTCGCCGTTGTTCGCCACCAAAATGCCGTCCGACAATGAGCCCGCGACATCCGCAAGAAACCGTGTCCCGCCATCCGGCTCATAATCAGTATTGCAAACCAATAAAAAACGGCCGTGCCGGCGAGCCGCATTGTTTGCTTGCAGCGTGAATTCCGGATAGAAAGGGTTCGTGATGCAACCCAACATGAGCGCGAGCGTAGGTGCACGGCGTTCCACTAGCGCCCGGGCGTTCAGATTAGGACGGTAACCCTGCGCGGCCACCACCTCCAAAACCCGCTCACGCGTCGCGTCGCCTACCCGGCCGCGGTTTCGCAGTACGTTCGTTACCGTCGTCGGAGTCACGCCAGCCAACGCTGCGACCTCCTTGATCGTCGCCATCAGCCTTTCCCGCTTAGCCATTCTATTTCCCGGAATCTGCAGTGGTCACCACTTACAACTACCTTTAATGTCATGCCAGACGTCAATGTTACCAACGCTTGCGGCCGACCGACGGTGTCGATTGCGCTAAAAAAATTCTTGCCAATCGTACCGCACGCTGCTAATTTCCATCCGTACAACCACGTTGATCAACATTTCTCACGGCCCCGGGTCGTATTTTTAGAGGAGTTTGATTTAACGTTAAATCAAAAAAATTGGAGACGCGGTGGCAGCGATATCTTTGCAGGGCATTTCGAAGGCGTTCGGAGAGCATGCGCCGGTGCTTCGCGATGTAAATCTCGAGATTGCACACGATGAGTTCTGCGTGTTCCTCGGGCCGTCCGGCTGTGGAAAATCCACTCTGCTGCGCATTATTGCCGGGTTGGAGGACCCGAGCTCCGGAGAGATTTCGATCGGTGGCCGCGTCGTGAACACCGTGCCGCCGGCAAAACGCGGTGTAGCGATGGTGTTTCAAAGCTATGCCTTGTTCCCGCATATGACGGTCGCCGAGAACATGAGCTTTGGGCTGAAGCTGGCCAAATTGCCCGCGCCAGAGGTGGAGCGCAAGGTGCAGGAAGCCGCGAAGATTCTGGAGCTCGGCCCCTTGTTGAATCGCAAACCTTCGGCGTTGTCGGGCGGTCAGCGGCAGCGTGTGGCGATCGGCCGGGCCATCGTGCGCGAGCCCGGAGTCTTCCTGTTCGACGAACCCCTTTCGAATCTCGATGCGACCTTGCGCGGCCAGACCCGTGTCGAAATTGCGCGAATCCATCGCCGCTTCAGTGAGGCGAGCACCGTCTATGTGACGCACGACCAGGTCGAAGCCATGACGCTCGCCGACAAGATCGTCTTGCTCAATGTCAGCCGGGATGCGTCGGCATCTGGAAGCATCGCCCAGGTTGGCACGCCGATGGATCTGTATCTGCGGCCAAACAGCCGCTTTGTAGCGGGTTTCATCGGCTCGCCCCAGATGAATTTCCTGCCGGCGACAGTCAGCAAGTCAGAAGAGGGGAGCACGACCGTCACGCTCGGGGCGTCCCGCGAAGACGTCCGGGTCAAGCGGACAAACGCGCGCCTGACACCCGGACAGGCGGTGACGCTGGGCGTGCGGCCGGAGCACATCACGCTGCTCGCTTCGGGCGAGTCGGATAGGGATGAGCCGGGATGCGCTCGCTCGAAACTGACTCGCACCGTGTCGCTCGTCGAGCGGCTTGGCGAGCAGAGCTACCTCCATTGCAGCGAAGCGGACAGTGCCACGCTTCTCGTCAAGCTGCAGGGCAATACGCAGTTGCGCTCCGGCGAAGTGGTTCACCTCGCACCGGACCCCGCTTCATGCCATCTCTTTACCGAAGAAGGCCACGCCGTCTGAGCGGGCTCACACAACACCAGGAGACAAACCATGCAGAATCGATTCCGCTTGTCGTTGCTTTGCGCCGCACTGAGCTTCGCCGCCACTGTTCATGCCGGTACGCTGACTATCAATATGGCGTTCAAAGGGGCGAATCAACGCGCATTCTGGGAGACCACGGTAGCCGAATTCGAAAAGGCCAATCCCGACGTCAAGGTCAAGATTGCCTACATCGAGGAAGAGGCCTACAAGGTCCAGTTGCCCGGCTGGCTGATTTCCGAGGCGCCGGATATTGTCAGGTGGCATGAAGGTGAACGGATGCGGTACTACGTCGAGCGCGGCTTGCTGGAGGACCTCTCGCCGGACTGGCAAAAGAACGGTTGGAACACCAGCTTTGCCTCCCTGAAAGAACCTTCGTCGTATCAAGGCAAACAGTACGCATTGCCGACGGACTACTTCTCCTGGGGTGTTTTCTACAGAAAGGACTTGTTCGCGAAGGCGGGGATTCAGGGTGAGCCGAAGACGTGGGCTGAATTCCTCGACGACTGCAAGAAGCTCAAAGCAGCCGGCATTGCTCCGATCGCCGTTGGCGGGCGCGATTCGTGGCCGCTCGCCGCATGGTTTGACTACCTCGACCTGCGCATCAACGGCTACGCGTTTCACATGCAGTTGATGGACGGAAAAATCCCTTATACCGATGCGCGCGTTAAAAAGGTGTACGAAGCGTGGAAGGTGCTGATCGACAACAAATATTTTGTCGATAATGGGCTTTCCTACACGCTCGATTCCGCTCAGCCTTTGCTGATTCAGGCGCAGGCGGCGATGATGCTGATGGGCTCGTTCATCTCCGCTGGCCTGCCCGATACGGTCAAGTCGCAGACGGGATATTTCCAGTTCCCGGTTGTCGACCCCAAGATTCCTGTGGCTGAAGATGGCTCCGCGGACTGCCTGAATATTCCTGCCAAAGCAAAGAACAAAGTGGATGCACGACGTTTCATCGCGTTTGTGGGTACGCCTGAGATCGAGGGACGTCTTGCCAAGGCATTCGGTTCATTGCCGGCCAACAATCAAGCGACGGTGTCGGACGATCCGTTTACCAAGAAGGGGTTCGAGATTCTGTCGAATACCAAAGGTGGCATTGCACAGTTCTACGATCGCGACATGACCAAGGAAATGGCAGACGAAGGCATGAAGGGCATGCAGCGGTTCTTCAGCGACCCGTCCAAGCTCGATCAGGTACTGGCGCACCTGGAAGAGACGCGCTTGCGTATCTACAAAAAATGATACGCGACTATCTGGCGCCGTTGCGCGCCGGGGAAGGGATTGCTTAATCAACGTTTAGCCAAAATAGCGCGCCTCGGCGCGCATTACCGAGCTTCGTCATGTCCCCATCCATCAGTGCGTCTCCACTCGCGCGCCGCCGCCGGCGCTCGGCGCTGCTGTTCCTCGCGCCCGCTTGTGCGATGTTCTTAATCTATGTGATCTACCCGATCTTCAGCAGCATCGTGCTGAGCTTTTACGATTGGGACGGAGTAGGAGCGAGAACCTTCGTGGGGCTGGCGAACTACCGCGAATTGCTGCACTCCGACACGTTCTCCACAGCGTTGCTTAACAACGTGATCTGGCTTGTCCTGCTGTTGCTGGCGCCGCCAATCGGATTGCTGCTTGCGCTTTATTTGAATCAGAAAGTACGCGGCATCCGGATAGTCAAATCATTATTCTTTGCGCCGTTCGTTGTGTCGGGTGTTGTCATCGGCCTCGTCTTCAGCTGGTTCTACGACCCTTCGTTCGGTTTGCTGAAGGTACTGATCGGGCACGGTGTACCCGTGCTCGGCGACGAGCATATGGCCACACCGGGGATCATTGTTGCCGCGCTTTGGGTGCAGATTCCGTTCTGCATGATCCTGTTCCTGACGAGCCTGACCGGGATCAATCCCGAGGTCATCGAGGCCGGTCGCCTGGAAGGCGCCCGCGGCTGGACCCTGCTTTGGCACGTGGTGCTGCCCCAGTTGCGCCCGGCGACGTTCATGGCGATCACGCTGACCGTCATAGGGGCGTTACGGAGCTTCGACCTGATTTCCGTCATGACGGGCGGCGGCCCCTTCGACAGTTCGACTGTCCTTGCTTACTTCATGTACGACCAGGCAATTAAGTACTTCCGTTACGGCTACTCAGCCGCGATTGCGGTCGTGCTGTTCCTCATCATGCTGGTCTTCATCGTCTATCAGTTGCGGCGCTTGCTGCGCTCGGACAACTGATTCAGGAGCATCCCATGTATCCCTTACCCGTCGCCAGCTGGAAGCCATCGAACCGGGTGCTGTACAAGATATCTTTGCCGGTTGCGTTGTTTATCTGGCTGTTGCCCTTGTTGGCGGTGCTGGTCACCTCCATCCGCTCGTCCGATGAATTGATGCAGGGCAATTACTGGGGGTGGCCGCACGACTTCGCCGCCCTCCAGAACTACCGGACCGTGCTGGTCGATTCGCCGATGCTCCACTACGCGTGGAACAGTTGCCTCATCACGTTCCCGTCGGTGTTCGGTGCGATCGTGCTTTCCGCCATGGCCGGTTTCGCTTTGGCTACCTATCCGTTCAAGGGCAGCGCGGCCGTTCTGGCCACCTTCGTCGCGGGCAACTTCGTGCCGATCCAGATTCTGATGATCCCGGTACGCGACCTGACTTTGAAGCTCGGACTATTCAACACGGTCGGCGGCCTCATCCTGTTTCATCTCTCTTTTCAGACGGGCTTCTGCACTTTGTTTTTGCGCAATTTCATCAAGGAGTTGCCATACGAACTTGTGGAAGCGGCCAGGGTAGAAGGCGCCACCGAATGGCAACTGTTCTACAAGATTGTGCTGCCCTTGATCCGGCCCGCGCTTGCCGCGCTCGCGGTCCTCGTTTTCACGTTCGTCTGGAATGACTATTTCTGGGCGTTGTGTCTCACACAGGGTGACGACGCGGCGCCGCTGACGGTCGGGGTCGCTGCGTTGAAAGGGCAGTGGACCACTTCTTGGAACCTCGTCTCGGCAGGTTCGTTGCTGGCAGCGCTGCCGTCCGTCGCGATCTTCTTCGCCATGCAAAAGCACTTCGTAACGGGACTCACGTTCGGCGCTACCAAGGGCTGAATTCTTTCACTGCGGGCCGGTAGCGTTTGCGTCCGGTGCCTGTCATTCAAATCAGGAAACATTTATGAAGGTCGGTGTTGATTACTATCCGGAGCATTGGGACCGGGCGATCTGGGAAGAGGATGCGGCGCGCATGCAGGCCGCAGGCATTTCGCTCGTGCGGCTTGCAGAATTCGCCTGGTCACGGTTGGAGCCAACTGAAGGGCAATTCGACTTTGCGTGGCTCGACGATGCCATCGATATTCTCGGCCGCCATGATATCCAGGTGGTCATCGGTACGCCGACCGCGACGCCGCCCAACTGGCTGGTAGCGAAGTGTCCGGACGTCCTGCCGCTGGACAACAAGCGCCAGCCGGTCTATCCCGGCGTGCGCTTGCATCGCTGTTACAACAGTCCGTCGTTGCGCCGTTACACCCAGATAATTGTTGAAAAAATGGCGGGGCACTACGGCAAGAACCCGCACGTCATTGGATGGCAAACCGACAACGAGATGATCGGCAACGACAGTCACAGCGACGCCGCCATCAGCGACTTTCGTCTCTGGTTGCAGAAGAAATATGGTGACCTCGAAACGATGAACCGGGCGTGGGGCACCGTTGTCTGGAGCGGCGAGTACAGCGACTGGTCCCAGGTGAACACGCCTCTGGGTGGCTCACCTCATATGAACCCGTCCTACCTGCTCGACTACAAGCGCTTTTGTTCGGACTCCGTGGCGGATTTCAACCGCTTCCAGGCGCGCATCATTCGGGAGAATTGCAGCGGGCAGTTCATCACGCATAACCTGTGGGGTTACCCGGTCGTCAACGACTACTACGACCTGTTCGACAGCATGGATTTCGCATCGGTTGATTATTACCCGAGCACCGATCTCGCCAACGACAGCAAGTCGCGCGTCTATCACGGCGCCCTTACACACGATCTTACGCGCGGGCTCAAACAAAAGAACTTCTGGGTGATGGAGCAATTGAGCGGCACGCCGGGTTGCTGGCATCCCATGTCGCGAACGCCCTATCCGGGGATGATCCGTGCGCACGCGTGGCAAAGTGTTTCGCGTGGGGCGGATGCCATCGTTCAGTTTCGATGGCGGACTGCTCGCATTGGCGCCGAACAGTTCTGGCACGGCTTGCACGACCATCATGGTAAGCCCGGGCGACGCTTCGACGAGTTCACGCGCTTCAGCGAAGAAGCGCGACGGTTGTCGCCTTTGCTGGATGGCACGAGCGTGGTCAATGACGTCGCGATGTTGTTTTCGCACGATCAACTCAATGCATTGACGATCCAGCCTCAATCGGACGGTTTCGATTATCTTGCCAACTTCAAGCAAATACATCGGGCGTTCCTCAGGCTCGGTGTAGGTACTGACGTGATCAATTGGACATCCGATATCAGTCGCTACAAGCTGGTCGTGGCGCCATTCCTGTTTCTTATCAACGACGCCCTCGTCAAGACGTTGACCGGCTATGTAGCGGCAGGCGGAACGTTGATCCTGACGACCCGGACCGGCGTTAAGAACATGAACAACGTGTGTTTGCCGACACAGCTTCCCGGACCATTGAGCGAGCTTGCCGGCGTGCTGGTCGATGAGTATGACCCGGTGGGTCATGACACGCAGTTCGTCTCGCTCGCTGAAGGCAGTACGTTCGAATGCGCGCAGTGGTGCGATGTCCTCACACCGACCAGGGCCGAAACGGTGGGCACATACGCGAGCGAGTTCTTTGCAGGCCGGTCAGCCGTGACGAGAAACCGTTTCGGCAACGGGGAGACCTACTATCTCGGCACGGTGCTGAAGGACGACGGGTACAAGGCGTGGTTCGAGGGGATTTTGACCGGCCTGAATATCCCTGTGATGCCGCATCTTCCAGTGGGAGTCGAGGTTTCCGTTCGGGCTGACGGCGAGCGACGTTTTTTGTTCGTGCTCAACCTGACCAAGAGCGAACAGGTCGTCGAATTGCCTGAAGGTGACTATCAAAGTGTGCTGAGTCAGCTGGCTGCACCAAAGCACTTGGTGCTGGAGGCGATGGGCGTCGAGATCCTGCGGTCTGTCTACAAAATCTAGCGCGGCGTTTCGTCCGCAATTCGCTTGGCGCTTTAACACCCACGTTGGTGACCAGAGGCGTGCCTTTTATTGAACGCGCGAGTCGATGCATGTTGGCTACGAGGGCGCCCAACACCGGCGGAATTCTATCCTCCTGTAGATCAGGAATCCCTTGTTTGTTAAGGTCCGGTCATTCTGGCTGGACGATCATCTCGCATTGTGCCAAACAAAGACTTGTCCTTCGGCACGGCCGGCTTGTGTGGAAACCAGGAGTGTGTTTGCCGGGTATGGTCGAAGCGTTCCGGTGCTAGTGAGAAATGCTTTCCAGCGACGCACCCCTGGTCCTCGGCCCCATCATTCCAATGACGATCATCACGATCACCATTGCGCCCGCAATGAAGCAGAACACGCCAGTCACGCCGAAATCTCTCAGGATGAAAGCGATGACGAAAGAACTGAAAACGGCCGACAAGCGGCTCCAGGAATAGACGAAGCCCACCGCACGCGCGCGAATCGCGGTCGGATAGAGCTCCTGCTGATAGGTGTGGTACGTGAACGAGATGATGTTGCCCGCCAGCGTCAGGCTGACACCTAATGCGACCACCATCGCGGCGTTGCTCACCTGGCTGAAAATCAGCCCACAGGCAACGTTGGCGCCCGCCATCACGACGATTACATGCTTGCGCTCGAAGCGGTCGGCAATCCGGTAGCCAAGAAGCGGGCCGATGGGCGCCGCGAGTCCGATAACGGTTGTGTACAAGAGGCTGGACGTCACCGTGATGCCTTGTTTGACGAGCAAGGTCGGCACCCAGTTTGCGAAGCCGAAAAATCCGACCGTCTGGAACACGTGGAAGATGATCAGCATTACCGTGCGCTTGCGGTAAGGCGGCTTCCACATATCGCTGAAGCCGGCTTTGCGAACTACCGGCTCGGCAGGTCCGGGCACCGGCAACGGCTCGCCGTACTCTTTCTGAACCCTGGCTTCAAGCTGACTCAGCACCGCGTCCGCCTCGTCGAGCCGGCCTTTGCTAGCCAGCCAACGCGGGCTCTCGGGAAGGTTGCGTCGGAACCACCAGATCATCAGCGCGCTGCTGCCACCGAGCAGCACCACCCAGCGCCAGCCGTCGATGCCCAACGGCGTCCTCGGCACCAGCAGATAGGACAGGAAGGCCACCACCGGCACGGCCGAAAAGCCCACGGCCTGGCAGATCGCAAACGCGCGGCCACGCAGATGCTTGGGCGCGAGTTCGGACATGTAGGTGCCGATCGTGATCAGTTCGACGCCGATGCCGAGCCCCGAAATAAAGCGCCAGGTATTCAAGCCCAACGCCGTCGTTTGAAGCAGCATCGCCGTGTTGGCCACGACGTACCACAGCAGGGCATAGGTGAAGATCGCGCGCCGGCCGAAGCGGTCGGCGAGGAAGCCGCAGGCGATGGTGCCAACAAACAGTCCGGAGAACAGCGCGGCGATGAAACTGGCGACGCCGGAAGTGCCGAAGAGTCCTGCCGTCGTAGACGTGAGGATGCCACTTCTGACCAGGCCGGGCGCGATATAGCCGGTGAACAGCAGGTCGTAGATCTCGAAGAAGAAGCCGAGGCTCAGCAACACGATCAACTTCCAGACCGATCGCGTCGCGGGCAACCGGTCCAGGCGGGCCGAGATGTTGCCGTCGTCGCCGATGCGATCGACGTGGCTCGTGCTGGTAATGTCTATCGCCGGCTGGAGGTCCTGCGAAACGGGTTGTGCGCTAGCCATGCTTGTCTCCTGCTGTTATAGGTGTTCGACCGGCTCAAGCGAAGGCGACTCGCGACTGTCCGATCGAGCTGGCGATCGCTTCGCCCATTTGCCGCGTACCTTCGACTACGGCAGCGAATGCCCGCACTGCCCGAATGCAGACGCGCCGGCAAGCGCAGCCTCGATCGAGAAGTCGAAGTCGAACGGGCGCAACGCGTCAAGCACGCGGAGCGATTGAGCAACGACTTCCGGACCGATGCCGTCGCAGGCGACGACCGCGATCTTCATGCGTGCCGCTGCCGGAGTTCATCGAACGAGACGATTTCACCGGCAAGCGCACTCGCCGCAACGGTCGGCGGGCTCGCCAACCAAACCTGTCCGGGTCCCGAGCGGCCCGGGAAATTGCGGTTGATTGCGCTTACGGTGACCTGAGACGCGCCGGTGGAAGAGCCGGGTCCGCAATTCGCACACGCACCGCACGAGGGCTGCAACATCTCGGCACCGACGCGCTCGAAAGTCTCGATGTATCCGCGCGCCACACAGTAATCGCGAACGTCAGTGGTGCCGAACTGAAGATAGAGCTTCACGTGATCGGGCACGCGCAACCCGCGTTCGGCCGCCCACGAGAGCACCGCGTGATAGTGATCGAAGTCGTCGCGCTTGCCCGCCGTGCACGAACCTCCATACGCGACGTCGATCGCCGGCCGCTCCTGCAATTCGTCGATTGCGACCCCGTTACCCGGATCGCCGGGCAACGCCACCATCGGCTTGATGGCGGTGCAGTCAAGCACGATGGTGTCCGCGTACACCGCGCCGGGGTCACTCTGCATCCACGGTTCGAGCGTGAACTCGACACCGCGCCGCTCTTTCAGGAAACGCACCGTCTCCGCGTCCGGCGCCACGATGCCACTGAAGCCGCCAAGCTCGGCTGTCATGTTCGTGAGCGTTGCGCGTTCGTCGGTCGTGAGTTGAGTAATGGCCGATCCGGCGAACTCGAATACCTTGCCTACGCCCAGTCCCGCGCGAATCTTCGGGTTTGCGAGCAGATGCAGCACCAGATCCTTGGCGGTGACGCCGGCACTCACCGGCCCGCGCATGTCGATGCGCAGCGACTGCGGCACCGTCAGGCGCACAGCACCGGTCATGAACGCGTTCGCCATGTCCGTCGTGCCAACGCCGAACGCAAGGCAACCGAGCGCCCCGCTATGCGGCGTATGCGAATCAGTGCCGACGACGACCTGCCCCGGCAGTGCGTACAGCTCGGCCATCATCGCGTGAGAGATACCTTCAGACCCTTCAGCCGGCTTGCCGTCGATACTGTCGAGATAACCATGATTGCGCACACCATACTCGTCGGCGAACGTGCGGTGTGCCGCCGACAGTTCGCGCACGTTGGGCAGCAGGCCGTTCTTGATGTGCAGTTCGCTGCGATGCGAGTAGGACAGGTGATCCTCGAAGGCGAGGATGCTGGCGGGATCGAATAAATGAAGCGGCCGCCCGAAGGTGGCGTGCAACATGTGTGTTGCCATGCCGGTGTAGTACTCGTGGATAAAGCGCCAATCCGCATGCGCGAAAGCGCCGTTGCCCGGGTCGATCGACGCGCTGGTCTGCTCGGTGCGAATCGCGTGACGGGCGAGGATTTTTTCGGCAAGCGTGCGCGGTGTGGTATCCGCTTCGGCGGCAAGGCTCGTCACCGCGACGTGGCGCATGTTAGTTGCCCCGTAGCGCAACAGGCCGCCGCTACGCAGGATCGCGGCCGCCAGCGTATCGCGCGACGCCACCAGTTCCTCGATGTCGATCGGCTCGCCACGTTGAATGCGCTCGATCAGACCGAAATCGGTCGACGTAAACAGGCCGAGATTGTCGGCGTTCTGCCGGTAGATACGCTCGAAACTTCTGGCGATCACCAGCCGAATTCCCGCATTCACCTCCGCGACCGGGCTGTGTTCACGGGACGAACCCTTTCCGTATCGGTTACCCGCAACCGTGACGCAAAAACCGTTTGATTTGACGTCATCTACGCCGATCGGACATTGCTCGCGCGCGCGTAAGCCGACGTATGGGTAACGGCCAAGACGTTCGTCATATTGCGTCAGCACGCTCATCGGCGTGATCTCGTCGGTCGACACGTCGTCGCGCAGTTCTCCCGCAGTCGTAAGCGTCAGGTTTTCGCCTGCCAGTTGCCGTTCGATAAGACTCGGTTCCGCGCTCAGAAAAAGAATGCGTCCCGCTAAAGTCAAAATTGCCATGTCCGTCTCCTGACTGGCAATGTAGGCCGCGAGAGATCCCCGGACGAAGTGCTGCTTCGGCAAACCGGGCATCGCAGGTTGCGATGTCCGGGCTAACCCTCATCCCGCAGGTGACGACAGATGCTCGATCAACGCCTGGACGGCCTTCAGGCGCGGCGACTTGCGCAGCGCGTACACGCACAGCTCCCGCTGCCCCCAAGGCTCGTCGAGCGGACGTCTCACGAAATTGCGCGTGCCTGCGAACGCGGATGCTGCGCTCGTTGGCACGATGCCTATCCCCAACCCGGCCTCGACCATCCGGCACTGCGCGTCGAAACTGTTGACCGTGACGCTGATCCTGAGCGACGCATGCGCCGCGACAGCACGCTCTTTGAGGAGCAGGTCAAGCGATCCGCCCGCTTGCAGCGCAACCAGCGGAAATCTCACGACATCGGAAAAGGACAGCTTGGCCGCGTCGGCGAGTTCGTGACCGGGAGGAAGCACGACCATTAGAGGATCGTCGGCGAAATGCCTTGATTCGATGCCAGTCGGTACAGACGCCGGTGCGGCACACACGCCGACGTCGGCACGATCTTCCAGGCACGCGCGCAGCACGTCGTCGCTGATGCGCTCGTCAAGCGCGATTTCGACAAGCGGATACGCCGCCTGAAAGCTCATCAACCGTTCGGGCAGAAATCCGACGACGGCGGACGCGTTGGCAAACAGGCGCACGACGCCCGACACCTGCCCGCTGAGAGATTGCACGTCGCGGGCGAGCGACTGAAGGTCATCGTGCAGCCTGGTCGCACGGACGAACGCGTGCCGCCCGGCTTCCGTCAACTCGACGCCGGACGGAGAACGCACCAGGAGTGGAAGACCAATGGCGAGTTCGAGATCGGCAATACGACGGCTCAGCGCCGAAGGCGCAATGTGCTCCCGCTTTGCCGCCCGTGCAATGGAGCCCTCTCTGGCAGTAGCCAGGAATAGCTCCAGGCTATACGGATCGATTCTCATGGTTCGGCGTCGGGACGACTTCAGTTAGGTCGGTCGATCTTACAAGGCCAGTTGGCGCGAGCAATTTCACTCTACTGTCAGCAATCTTGGGGGGCGGCGCCAGCGGTAAAGACGAGACGCTCGCTATCTCTTGTGGCGCTTTGAAACTGAGCTCTATGGCCGCTCGGCTACCGGTCAACCGGACGCAAGAATGCTGCAAACAAGTCTTCACGGTCTGATGTTCACGCGACAAGAGACGGTCGGGCGTCATAGCGGAATGGCCGTACCTGGCAGGACTGAGCCTGTCGTGGCCGGCGGCACACGTTCCACATCGAATCTTCAACGTCAAATACCCCCTTTCCCGGCAGCACGGATCCGCGACGGCGCTACACTAAAAAGGAAGCCGCACGCTGGAGAAAGCCATGACAGACCTTGACCCTGATACCGCCTTTCGGTGGTTACCCTTGATCCCGGAGCAGGGCGTGGAAGTGAGGCATTACATTAAGTTGGAGACGTAGCAGGCCTGCCTTGGGACACGCCGGGGCTAAGCGCGATGCTTAAGGACATGCTGCAACCCCCAGGTGACGACAACGACGGATTCGATGCCTCGGTAGAGAGGACGAAAGCGGCCGCCGAGCGCGCAATGGGTTCCGTTGAAGAAGAGATGGATCCTACCGAGGCGAGCGAGGAGTGGAGCGCCGCGATGGAGTCGGAAATTATGAAAGGGCCCAAGCGGTAGGGCTAGCGGGGCCGATTGCGAAGTTTCTCTCATCGCTGCTGCGTGCGTTTTCTACACTTGAGCGCCAGTCTCGGCCCATCGACACACGGGGCCGCGATATTTCCATCGGACACACGAGGGGCTGAAGATGCGACTAATCGAACCGGATGAACACAAGGAGTTTCTTGCGACCTTGGAACGAATTGGTCTGGCAAGAGATGATTTCAGTCTTCAGGAAACGGATACGACGGATCCCAAAGGCGACGAGAATTTCGGTCTGCAGGGCTATGTCGTCATTACCAGGCTATCGACGCGGGTGGCGAAGGAATACAGAATCGGCGACGAAGGCGACTGGCTAGAGCATTTCAGGAAAGATCTCGAAGCGGGCGCCTTCGATCTGGAATGAAATTGCGCATGCCATGGGAGCGAAGGTGACAAATTGCTGCCTGAGCGTGCGGGCTCTCGGTTTGGACTTTGTCCGGTGGCTGCGCTTAAATTGAATGGCCGTAACTTCTGCTACCGCGACGCGTGAATGCGTTGGCCGCGCTGAGCGAAGGACACATTCGCTGCCTCAGGGCGGGGCGTTAGTATCGCGCAGTAGTCATCCACTTTTCCCGCAAGTCTTACCGCTTCGGTTTTGTCCGTCTCACGAAAATCAGTCTGGGTCTCATTAATTCCGTTTTCCAACACGGCTTACGAGGCCCGCCAGACCGGCGCTGTGTTGGGGTCAATGTTGGGGTCGAACTACACATAAGAAAAAAGGACCTAGCCCGTTAAGGCTAAGTCCTTGATTCTTCTACTGAATTACTGGTCGGGGCGAGAGGATTTGAACCTCCGACCACCTGCACCCCATGCAGGTACGCTACCAGGCTGCGCTACGCCCCGAAAGAGGAAAAGTATATCAGACACTCTGACGTTTTAGAACCTGCGGACTCATCTTTGAAGCAAAAGCCCGTCAGTTTCACTCTTCCATCGAGCAAATGGCGTTCATTCCGCCACCGTGACAGATGCCGGAACACGGCTCCGCGGTTCGGCTTAGCCTGACCGCGCCCACACTCAATAGCGCAACTCGGATTGCGTGTATTCGGACGTATGGATGATCACCGATGGTTCGACCGGGTTTCGGCTCCTCACGCGAAATCTCAAAGCCATCACGGCCGCGACAGCACAAGGAATCGCGTAAGCCAGGGCACGTTCGCCGCAAGCGGATAACGACGATAGATCGATGTACCGCTCACGATCGGTGGTGGTGGCCGACGCGAAAACGAAGGTCAGAGTGAAGTCCAGCAGCATTGCCAGACAGCAGAAGCCGATGAAAATCAGCGCGCCGTTCAACGTCGACGTACGGCGTCCTGTGTTCAACGTATTGCAGACAAACACAAACAACGCCAACAGCAAGAAATTGACGATCAATGGAAACCAGGGGAAATTCATCTCACGCCCGCTTGGTAATCTTGGTGGAAGAAAGGAGTCGTCACTCGTCGGTTCCGGAGAGCCGAACGAGCGAAGTGGCGCGATCTTCACACGAGCGGTAACGTGATTTGAATACGATTTATCCTAGTTTTCGAGGCTCCGGCGAAGACCCGCGCGAGCGGACGGGGGCCACCGGTCGCGGCATGGAGCCGTCGACGGAGTCATCGGCGGCGAGCGCTTCGGAGACGAAATCGATGAACGTCCGCACCTTCGTCGTCATGTATTTACGGCTCGTGTAAACGGCGTACACGCGAGGCGCGAAGGTCGCGTAATCGGGGAAAAGGCGCGTCAGCGCGCCCGACGCCAATTCCTGCGCGACGATCCATTCGGGAAGGTAGGCAAGGCCAATTCCCGCGCGTATAAGTTGCAGCGACATGGAACTGTCGTTGGTCTTGAGCACAGGGCTGTTTTTCACCGCGAAAACACCATCGGGACCGGAGAACTCAACCGTATCCACACTGGTGTACGACGGCAGCACGATTTCATGACGTTCGCTGAGTTCGCTGGGATGCCGCGGATAACCCCGCCGCTTCAGATACTCGGGCGAGCCCACCAGCACGAACGGCACTCTGCAGAGCGGTCGCACAATCATCGTGGGAGAGGGTTCCGACGTCGCCCGCAACGCCATGTCATATCCTTCTTCCACCAGGTCGGCAAAGCGGTTTTCCAGTCGCAGATCAATCAGCACGTCCGGATAACGCGCGCGATAGGCCACCAGAATATCGGCGAACTTCGCGGTTGCGAACCAGCCCGGCGCCGTGATCTTGAGCACGCCGCGCGGTTGGTCGGTCTGCGAGCCGACCGCCGCTTCAGCGGCCTGCAGGATATCCAGCGCCTCCCGGCACTGCTCGTAATAAACGCTGCCGGCTTCCGTGAGGCTCAGATGACGCGTCGTCCGGTTCAGCAAGCGCACGCCAAGTTGCCGTTCCAGATTAGCGACGTGCTTGCTGGTCATCGCCGTGGAGATATCGAGACGCTCGGCGGCTTTGACAAAACTGCCGGCTTCAACGACGTCCCGGAATACCCGCAGACTGGTTAATGCATCCATGACACTTTCCTGACGGGAAACGAAGTCCCCAGTTTAGCGGCGTTTGTCTTCATGCCGCGCGCGCCCGGGGCGCTTGGGCCATTCATCGAGTTCATCATTGAAGAGCGCGGCGACCACGCTGCGCAGCCACATGATCCGTGGATCGTTATGAAACTTGCGATGCCAGTGCTGCTTCAGATCGAAGTTCGGCAAGGGCAGCGGCGGTTCGGCCAGCGTGATGGACGCATGTTCTGTCACGTACGCATAGCCGATGGCGTGCGGCACCGTCGCAATCAGGTCGGTGCGCGAAAGAATGAACGGCAAGCTCATGAAGTGCGGTGTCTCCAGCACGGCGCGGCGGCGGATACGTTTCTTGTCCAGGAAGTTTTCCAGGACTTCCTGGCTGCGTCCCTCGGCCCGCACGACTGCGTGGCCGTACTCCACGTACTGGGCGAGCGTCAGGGGGCTGCGAGCGCACGGATGATCGCGCCGCATCAGGCAGATGAAGCGATGCGAAAAGAGCCGCTGCTGGAAGAAATTGTTGCCGGCGAGATCGGGGAAATAACCAATGGCCAGATCGATGTCACCGCTTTCCAGGGCGCGTTCGACCTGATCGTGTTTCAGCGACACCGAACGCAGGTTGGCCTGCGGCGCAACGGTGGCGAGGGTCTGCAACAGGCGCGGCAAGAACACGATTTCACCGACATCCGAGAGCGCGATGGCGAAGGTATCGGTGGTGAGGGCGGGATCGAAATGCTGGGTATCGAGCAAGCCGCGCTCGATCCGGTTCAACGCCTCGCGAGCCACGGGCACAAGCGCCAGGGCACGCGGCGTGGGTTCCATGCCGCGCGATGTCCGCACGAACAGTGGGTCGCTGAAATAGTCGCGCAAGCGGCCGAGCGCCGTGCTGACACGCGGCTGGCTCACGCCAAGCCGTTCGGCTGCGCGGCTTACGTTGCGCGTCTCCTCGATCGCGACCAGGTAGGGGATCAGGTTCAGGTCTAGCTCGTGCAGCGCGAGGTCCCCCGGTTTCATCGGCATGATTTGATTGGCCTCCGCCTAGCCACGTCTCGCGACCATGTCGGAGACACGCTGGGCCGCGTCCAGCAGCGGCTCCAGAAACGCCTTCACCATCTGCTTTGCGTTCTTGCGCTGCGCGTTGCCGCTGATGTTCAGCGCTGCGATCACGCGTCCCTGCCGGTCGCGGATAGGCGCGGACATCGAAATGAGACCTTCTTCCAGTTCCTGGTCGACGATCGCCCAGCCTTGCTTGCGTACCACGGCCAGCGAGGCTTTCAGCGCGGTTTTATCGGTGACTGTGCGCGGCGTGCGGGCTTCCAGGGAACTGGCGTCAAGCACGGCATCGAGTTTGTCTTCGTCGAGCGCGGCAAGCAGCACGCGTCCGAGCGATGTGCAGAACGCCGGTAAACGGCTGCCGATGGACAGATTGATCGTAATGATCTTATGCGTCGGCACGCGCAGCACGTACACGATTTCCGTTCCGTTCAGCACGGCGGCCGAACAGCTCTCATGCACCTGGCCTACCAGTTCCTCCATCACCGGTTCGGCGAGATTCCAGAACGGCATCGACGTCAGGTAGGCAAAACCGAGGTCCAGGATTTTCGCGGTCAGCGTGAAATGGCGCCCGTCAGCCTCGACATAACCCAGCGCCTGGAGGGTGAGCAGGATGCGGCGCGCGCCGGCGCGAGTCAGCCCCGAGGCCGCGGCGACTTCCGACAAGGTCTGCGCCGGACGCGTAGCATCGAAGGAGCGAATCACCGACAAACCGCGCGCAAACGACTGCACATAAGCATCGCCGGGCCGCGAAGGGGACTCGGAATCAGGCAAATCGGCTTCGCCAGGAGGCGTGGTCATCGCTGTCTCATCCTGTAAGTTGAGCAAATCGCGGCCGCATCGGGACAAACCCGAAGTTCATTGACAGCGCAACGAATGCGGGAATACCATGACGTTTGTTCGCTAAACGAATCGATGTTCGCATAGCGAACTAAAAAATGCAAGCGCTGCCGGTCGAAATCCAGTCATCCGGCGCGCTTTGATTCAGTTGCAATGCGGCTTCGATGCATTCGGCACTCGTCAAAGGAAGAGACGGCATGATCAACAAGATTTTCGACACGCTGAGTTCAGCGGTGAAGGACGTTCAGGACGGCGCGACAGTGATGATCGGTGGGTTCGGCACGGCGGGCATGCCGTCGGAACTGATCGATGCACTGATCGAGCAGGGCGCGCGCGAACTGACGATCGTGAACAACAACGCAGGCAATGGCGAGACCGGCCTCGCGGCGCTCCTGAAAGCGAAACGCGTGCGCAAGATCATCTGCTCGTTCCCGCGCCAGAGCGATTCGCAAGTGTTCGACGGCTTGTACCGCGCGGGCGAACTCGAACTCGAGCTTGTGCCGCAAGGCAATCTCGCCGAGCGCATTCGCGCGGCGGGCGCGGGTATCGGCGGATTTTTCACGCCCACGGCCTATGGCACGAAGCTGGCGGAAGGCAAGGAGACACGTTTTATCGATGGCCGGCATTACGTGCTCGAAGCGCCGCTGCACGCCGATTTCGCGCTGATTAAGGCATTCAAGGGCGACCGGTGGGGCAATCTCGTTTATCGGAAGACAGCACGCAACTTCGGGCCGATCATGGCGATGGCAGCCAAGACCGCCATCGTGCAGGTCTCGCAAGTCGTGCCGCTCGGTGCGCTGGACCCGGAAGACATCGTGACGCCGGGCATCTTCGTGCAGCGTGTGATCGAAGTGCCGCAAGCGGTGCACGCGGCAGAACTGGCGGCTTAAACAGAGTGGCAACGAGGGCGTAACGCCCAAACTGTGCACGCGGCAAATCCGGTTTCTCGCGCGACGGCTAAGCAAGGCACGCTGCGGTAACGGAAATCGAAGGCTGCATCAAGCAAGGACATCGACATGAAAAAACTGACTCGTGACGAAATGGCGCAACGCGTCGCCCGCGACATTCAGGAAGGCGCTTACGTGAACCTGGGCATCGGCGTGCCAACGCTCGTCGCCAACCATCTCGCGGCAGATCGCGAAATCTTCCTGCATAGCGAAAACGGTCTGCTCGGCATGGGGCCGGCGCCGGCGAAAGGCGAGGAAGACGACGAGCTCATCAACGCCGGCAAACAGCACGTGACGCTGCTTACTGGGGGCGCCTATTTTCACCACGCCGATTCGTTCGCGATGATGCGCGGCGGCCACCTCGACATCTGCGTGCTCGGCGCGTTCCAGGTGTCGGCGAAAGGCGACCTGGCGAACTGGCATACCGGTGCGCCCGACGCCATTCCCGCTGTGGGCGGCGCAATGGATTTGGCGATCGGCGCGAAAAAAGTGTACGTGATGATGGAGTTGCTCACGAAGCAAGGCGAAAGCAAGCTGGTGGCCGAATGTTCGTATCCGGTGACGGGCGTGAATTGCGTGAACCGCGTGTACACGGATCACGGTGTGTTCGACGTGACTCCGAGTGGTTTCGTGGTGCGGGAAATTATCGAAGGCTTGTCGTTCGAAGAACTGCAGAAACTGGCGCAAGTGCCGCTGACGTTTGAACCGCTCGACGCGGCCACGACGCTCGAAGCGTAATCAAGGAGTAGTCAAGGAGATGGGCATGAAAGAAGCTTTTATTTGCGACGCGATTCGCACACCGGTCGGCCGTTACGGCGGCGCCTTGTCCTCAGTTCGTGCCGATGACCTCGGCGCCGTGCCGCTGCGCGCATTGATGGAGCGCAATAAAGAGGTGGACTGGAACGCCGTCGATGACCTGATCTTCGGTTGTGCGAATCAGGCCGGCGAAGACAACCGTAACGTCGCGCGCATGTCGGCGTTGCTGGCCGGTTTGCCCGAAGGCATTCCCGGCTCGACCATCAACCGCTTGTGCGGATCGGGCATGGACGCAATCGGCGTGGCGGCACGCGCGATCAAGTCAGGCGAAGCCGCGCTGATGGTGGCAGGCGGCGTGGAAAGCATGAGCCGCGCGCCGTTCGTGCAGGGCAAGGCGACCACGGCGTTTTCGCGTCAGGCAGAGATCTTCGATACGACCATCGGCTGGCGTTTCATCAATCCGCTGATGAAGAAAATGTACGGCGTCGATTCGATGCCGGAGACGGCCGAAAACGTCGCGACCGACTATAAGGTGAGCCGCGAAGACCAGGACGCGTTTGCTGTGCGCAGCCAGCAGAAAGCGTCGCGCGCGCAGAAGGACGGAACGCTCGCGCAGGAGATCGTGCCGGTTTCCATCGCGCAGAAAAAGGGCGATCCGGTGCTGGTCTCGCAGGACGAACATCCGCGCGAAACGAGCATGGAAGCGCTGGCGAAACTGAAGGGCGTCGTGCGTCCCGATGGCACGGTGACGGCGGGCAACGCGTCGGGCGTGAACGACGGCGCAGCAGCCGTGCTCCTCGCCGATGAAGACAGCGCCAAGCGTTTCGGCCTCGTGCCGCGTGCGCGCGTGTTGGGCATTGCAACCGCCGGCGTGCCGCCGCGCGTGATGGGCATTGGCCCGGCGCCGGCGTCGCAGAAGCTGATGAAGCGCCTGGGCATGACCATCGATCAATTCGATGTGATCGAGCTGAACGAGGCGTTTGCATCGCAAGGGCTGGCTGTGCTGCGCATGCTCGGCATTGCCGATGACGATCCCCGCGTCAATCCGAACGGCGGCGCGATCGCGCTCGGCCATCCGCTCGGCATGAGCGGCGCGCGCCTGGTCACGACCGCGATGTATCAGTTGCATCGGACGGGCGGACGCTTCGCGCTGTGCACGATGTGCATTGGCGTGGGTCAGGGCATTGCGATCGCTATCGAGCGTGTGTGATGTCTGAGCCGACATTTTCGGCGTCGGGACGGCTGACGGACCTGATCTGCGGCACACGCGAGATGAATGCCGTGTGGTCCGCACGTCAGACCGTCCAGTCGATGCTGGATGTCGAGGCCGCGCTTGCGCGGGCATCGGCGGAGCATGGGGTGATTCCTTCGAGTGCGGTGGCGGCGATCGTGGCTGCTTGCAACGCTGATCTGATTGATCCCGACGCGTTGATGGCCGGAGCCGCGTCCGGCGGCAACCTCGCCATTCCGCTGGTGAAGTTGCTGACCGCAGCGGTCAAACTTAAGGACGCCGATGCCGCCAAGTATGTGCATTGGGGCGCGACGAGCCAGGACATTATCGATACCGGTACGGTCCTGCAACTGCGTTCCACGTTCGACTTGTTGGAAGCGGGGTTGAATGAGGCTTGCGACGCGCTGGCGAATCAGGCGGCGAAATTTCAGACCACGCCGGCGATCGGCCGGACCTGGCTTCAACAGGCTTTGCCGATCACGCTCGGCCTCAAATTTGCTCAATGGCTGGATGCGTTGACGCGGCATCGCGAGCGTCTTGCGCAATGCCGTTCGCGCGCGCTCGCACTGCAATTCGGCGGCGCGGCCGGGACGTTGGCGAGCCTGCGGGACAAAGCACCGTTGGTAGCGCTTTCGCTTGCCGACGACCTCGACCTCCAACTTCCCTCGTTGCCGTGGCATACCCAACGCGATCGCATTGCGGAAGCGGCGGCATGTTTCGGCATGCTGACCGGTACGCTGGGGAAAATCGCGCGCGATATCTCGTTGCAGATGCAGACGGAAGTCGGCGAACTGGCCGAGCCGGCTGCGGTGGGCAAGGGTGGTTCATCTACGATGCCGCACAAGCGCAACCCGGTTGGCTGTGCAGCTGTTTTAACAGCCGCAATGCGAGCGCCGAATCTGGTCGCGACCGTGTTCAGCGGCATGGTCCAGGAACATGAACGCGCGCTCGGCGGCTGGCAGGCTGAATGGGAAGCGTTGCCCGACCTTGCCCGCCTGACGGGCGGCGCGCTCGCGCAGATCACGGCGATCGTGTCGAATATCGAAGTGAATGCCGGGCGACTCGCCGCCAACCTGGATCTCACGCACGGGTTGATTCTCGGCGAGGCTGTGATGCTCGCGCTGGGCGACCGTATTGGCAGGCTCGACGCGCATACGCTCGTGGAACATGCATCGAAGCAAGCCGTGACCACCGGCGCGACGCTTTACGACGTGCTCTCGAACGACGAACGCGTCACGCAACAACTCTCTCTCATTGAACTGCAAGCCTTGCTCGACCCGGCGAACTACGCGGGCCAGGCGCATGCTTTTGTCGACGCCGCGCTGCTTGCGCATCGATCCCCTTCATCCAGGAGTCTCCCGTAATGCCTTTTGCCGCCGTCAACGGTATTCAACTCTTTTATCGCGTCGACGCCGCCGCCGGCAGCGACGCGCCCTGGCTCGTGCTGTCGAATTCGCTCGGCGCTGACGTATCGATGTGGACCCCGCAAGTCGAAACGCTCGCGGCTAAATATCGCGTGTTGCGTTACGACACGCGCGGCCACGGCCGCTCGGACGCGCCAAAAGGGCCGTACACGCTCGACCAGCTCGTAGGCGACGTGATCGGTTTGCTCGACACGCTCGGCATCAAGCGCGCGCACTATTGCGGCCTCTCAATGGGCGGGCTGACCGGCATTGCGCTCGCGGCACGCCACCCGGAGCGCTTCGAGCGCGTGGTGCTGTCAAATACAGCGGCGCTGATCGGCTCGGACGCAATCTGGACGCCCCGGGCGGCGAAAGCTCGCGAGGAGGGTGGCATGCCTGCATTGGCCGACGCCGTCCTGCCGCGCTGGTTCACGGCTGGTTTCATGGCGGCGCAGCCGCTTTTGCTGTCCGGCATTCGCGACGTATTCCGCCACACGCCGGGCGAAGGTTATGCGTCGAATTGCGAAGCGATCCGCGACGCCGATGCTCGCGAAGAAGCGAAGACCATCAAGGCGCCGGTGCTGGTCATTTCGGGCACGCACGACCTGTCCACGACTGCTGCACAAGGGCGCGAACTGGCCGGATACATCGCGGGCTCTCGTTATGTCGAACTCGATGCCGCGCACTTGTCGAATATCGAGCAAGCGGACGTGTACACGAAAACGCTGCTCGGGTTCCTGGGAGCCTGAGATGACCGAAGACGAACGTTACGAAGCGGGCTTGAATGTGCGTCGCCAAGTGCTTGGCGATGCGCACGTCACGCGCTCGCTCGAGAACCGCACGGATCTCACGACCGAATTCCAGAACCTGATCACGCGCTACGCATGGGGCGATATCTGGACCCGCCCCGGCCTGCCGCGCCACACGCGCAGCCTCCTGACCATTTCGATGATGGTCGCCCTCAACCGCAGCGAAGAGCTCGCGCTGCATTTGCGGGCGGCGAAAAACAATGGCGTCACGCGTGAGGAAATCAAGGAAGTGCTGCTGCAGACCGCTATTTACTGCGGAGTGCCGGCGGCAAATTCGGCGTTCCATCTGGCGCAAAAAATCTTCGATGAGGACGATCGCGCGGCATAGCGCTCGTCCTGACCGATAAGCGAAATAGGGAGCCGGGCCTCACTGCAGGTCATGCTCATATAGATGATGGTTTATCCGATGTTGGTTGGATGTTGTTCGATCAGGACGGCGGCGTGGTTCACCACGCCGCCGTCTTTGTATTTCGGGCAATGGGTTTTGGTTCTTCGCGTGTTGCTGGTCTGAACACGTGCTCCATGTTTCCGTTCTCTTTGATTTAGCTTGATCAGGATACGCGGGTGACACTTCCCGTATATCTCGTCTTTGCTATTGCTGGATTTATGAGATGGAAGTGGCCTTTTGGGGGACGAGAAACGAAAGCAGGGCGGGTTGCAGAAACGGAGGTTCGAAAGTGTGCTGAAACGTCTCGGCCGGTGTCCCGGTAACACGATGCGCGAGCAAATTCCCGGGCAGGGAAGACATGCCCGAGGGCACGCCGCGCGTCCCGTGTCCTCCGGGACTTACAGCGTCAGGGGCACTGTTTTTGCACGGCGACGCGCGGGACCGGTAAAATGCTTGGTTGATCCACGGAAAACGCCGTGGCGTAGCGGAAGGATTTCCCAAACATGACAGATTTTCGTGTGAACAAGCCGGCTTTGAAGGTCGCAGCCCTCTTGATGGTGGGAGGCCTTGTTGCCGGATGCGGTACGTCGTCTCCCGATGCAATCAATTACAAGAGCGATTCCCGGTCAAAACAGGCGTCTCTTGCAGTCCCGCCCAATCTGCTCGACGAAACGGGGGATCAGCGGTCGTTACCGCCTCAGGGCGGGCAGGCTTCGCTTTCGGACCTCCAGCAAGTGCAGAAGGCCGCGCCGAACGCGCCCACGGTCATCCCGCCCGTGTCAGGCATGCATATTCAGCGTGACGGCACGGAGCGCTGGCTGGTTATCGACACCAAAGCGCCAGACCAGGTCTGGCCGCAGATTCGTCGTTTCTGGCAGGAACAGGGTTTTCTGCTTGTCGTGGATGCGCGTGACAAGGGCGTCATGGAAACCGACTGGAACGAAACACACCCGAATATTTCAGACGGGCTGATTCGCAACACGCTTTCAATGGCAACAGGCAACTCGTACGTTGCGGCCGAGCGCAACAAATACCGCACCCGGCTCGAGGCAGCGCCGAACGGCGGTACATATGTGTTCATCAGCCAGAAGGGCATGCGCGAAGCGCTGACGGGAACCAATAACGATCAAAGCCAGTGGCAGGCCAAGCCGAACGACCCGGCGCTGGAAGGCGAATACCTGAAACGCCTGATGGCGAACCTGGCGCTGGCTGATGCTCGTCAGGCTAGCGGCCAGACCGGCGCGACCGACGCTGCCATGGCTGCGGCGGCAGCAAGCTCGCCGTCGTCCGCTACTTCGGCACAGCGGGCTGCACAGAACGTCGCCCTTGCGGCACAGACGCCCATCCAGGAAGACGTGGTGCCGGAAGCCAACTCGGTGGAGATCAACCTGCCTGAGCCCTACGATCGCGCCTGGCTGCGAGTGGGTTTGGCGCTGGACCGTACGAACTTTACCGTCGACGACCGCGATCGTGGCCGCGGCATTTATTTCGTCCGCTATGTCGACCCGAAGGACTTGACGTCGGCGGAGCAGGGCTTCTGGAACCAGGTCTTCCATGGCAAGAAAGAGAAGCTGGCGAAGAACTACGAAATCAACGTGCGCGCGTTGACGGAGACGCAGACGCGTGTGTCGATCATCGACAGCAAGGGCAACGTCGACTCCTCGCCGCAAGCTCGCCAGATCATGGGCTTGCTCGACGACCAGTTGCGCTAACGCACATGGCGGTCTTCGGCAAGCGGATTCGGGGGACTGAATCGGCAAGCTGAATGTCACTGAAAGACAGCTCGCAATATGACCAACCCGCCTGAAGTTCAGGCGGGTTTTTTTATGCGCAGAAGATTACTTGAAGCATTTGATTAAACTTTTGTATTGAAATGCGCGGTAACACGCGCGAGTAACCGGTGTCTCCGCGTTACGCTTCTTGCGAAGGACTGCGGGGAAGGAAGCAATCCTTTCCTGATGTCGGCGGCGCGTTAGCAAGTAGTTACATTGTTGGGTTCGCGCGCTGTTTCTGCTTTTTTATGTGCGGGAAAGCTTATAGGAATCAACTGCATAGGGATTACATTGCAACTGTGGCATGCAATCTGCATGGCGTCCGCGGTGAAGCGGCGCCCTGCGTCACCGCCACCATACGTCACCAATTTTCTTTCACGAATTGCGATCCGCTGGCCAAGCGGATCTCGATGGCCCCGTCGCCTATCCTCGTAGGGCGACGGCTTTTGCCCGCGCTCCCCAAGGGAACGCGGGCTTTTTTCTGGGCGCACGCAAAGGCCGTTTTCAGCGAATGTGCGGCGTCGACGTTATGCTCGATTCTTTAATCTGGAGTCAAGTCATGACGGAAATCGCCGTGGTCGCAACATTCGTCGCCAAGCCGGGAAACGAAGACAAGCTGAAGGAGGCGCTGCAGGGTATCGTGGCGCCGACCCTCAAAGAACCCGGGGCGCTCCAGTACGACCTGCATCGCGATATCAAGGAGCCACGCCGCTTTGTATTCTTCGAGCGCTGGCTGAGCGAGGCGGCACTGGCGCAACACAATCAGACGCCACACATCCAGGCGCTCGGCAAGACGCTGCCGGACCTGATTGAGCACGGCGAAATCAGCGTAGTGGCGAAGCTCTGAGCGGCTGAAATGGAGACACGCGGGCGGCGATGCATTCGCGCTGCTCGGTGCCTCAGTGCCTCAGCACCTTAGTGGGTCTCGTGCGGCACGTCGAGGATCAGGATGATGGTCCAGTCGGCGTCGCCGTCATGGTGATACTGACGCTCGGCCACAATGAACGGTTGCTGTTTGCCGTCCGGGCCGAGAAACAGCACGTCGCCTTCCATGGGCAGGCACTCAACGGGCGGTAGCGCGAGATACGCGTCCTTGTCTTTTGCGTTACGCGGCATCAGCTTTTCAATCTTGCGTGATGCTGCTTCGGTCCATTCGATATCCAACTGGATGTTGCTCATACGATCCTCCGCACACGGGTGCGATTCAATTTATCGACGCGGAATGTAGCATACGCCGCGCCGGCGGAGGTATCGTTGCCGGCATCGTGGCCTGAAGTAGTCGTCCACGAACAAAAAAAGCCGGATACAACACTTTGCGCGTCGTATCCGGCTTTTTTGTCGAACGGTCTGCCAAACAGTTGCCAAATAGCTAACGTTTGCGCGCCGTTGCGACGCGTACGCCCGATCGCTTATTCGGCCGTGCCTTTCGAATGCTTCATACCGGGCTTCTTGTGATGCATGGGAGCCTTGTGCATCGGCATTTCACTCTGCATGTTCGACTGGCGTGCCTGCAGGTCCTGCGCGCGCTGCTCGATATCGGAGATCTTGGCCGGATCGGTACTCATCGTGACGCCCTGATCGGATTGTGCAAATGCTGCGCTGGTCATTGCGCTCAGGGAAAACAAGACTGCCAGGGACACTTTCTTCATTGTTACCTCCATAGACTCGTTGAACCCGGGTTGGCCTGTCCCGATTAGCGAGACATTACATGCTGCGTAGCAAATACCGATCCTGCTCGCGAATCGTTACATGTAGTTACAGTGCCGTCACATTTCAGCAATGGCGCTGCGGTTCGACTCTAACAGAGCTTCAGCCCGGCCAGTCGATTGACTGAGCCGGCGATAATACCGGCGAAGCGTTTTGGTTTCTAGTACTGAATTTGAGATAGCGGACAGTGTTTCTGCATGATTTGTAACATCGAAATGATTCAATAGAGCCCCAGGCGCCGGTACACCCGAAAGCGCGCGAGGCCGACCAGTTCATGAAGGGCAGTTTCTGCATCGATGAAACCACGCGAGCCGGGAAAGAAGGTGGCCTGAGGTTGCCGCACGTTGCTGGTGAACGCTTGCGTGTCGAGGCCGAAAGCATTGAAGGCCAGCAGTGACCGTTCCATATGATAAGCAGAGGTAATCAGTATCAGCGATTCGTCGGGTTCGGGTTGCACGATGCCGGCCACGTTACGGGCGTTCTGGTACGTATTAAGGCTTTCGTTTTCTATCACGAGATCGGAGGCGCTCACGCCGCGAGCAAGCAGGAAGGGGGCGTAATTGTCGGCTTCGGCTTGTTCGTGATGCTGCGGATTGCCGCCGCTTACGATTACGCGGCAAGCGCCGCCTGCGCGCCGACAGTCACGATACAGATCGGCTGTGACAACAATACGTGTGAACGCGTCGCGTTTTGGAACAAGATGTTTTTCGCTGTCGTAACGCGTGCCGCCACCCAGCAGGATAAAAGTCGTTCGCGATGCGAAATGCACGTCCTGCGGCGTCGATGTGGCTTCGAAGCCTCGCTGCGCAAGGTGCAGCAACGGCGCCGAAAGCCAGCCCGCGCCCAGCGCCCAGAACAGCACGAGGCAAACAACCGCAACAGCACGCCGGCGTTGTCGCCAAACGGCGAACAGTGCAAAGAAAAGCAGCAATAAAGTTATAAGAACCAATTTGGTTTGAGGTAACGTATAGGTTTTCGAGATAATCCGCTTCGTGGTCATCGCATTCGTGAGAATGCATCGACGGATCTGCGGAATGCTGTGTGTAGTGCGCGTTTAACGGGCGCTCGGAATTATAAGTAGCGGTAAGCAGAAATAAGCAGCACCTAGCGCAAGCGGCGGCTGCGAGTTCCGGTCAGGGGTCGCGAAGTCGGCATTTTGACTGGTTTCGGGGCGTGCCGCGTTTAGTCGGTGCCGCTGGCAGTCAGTTACTGCCATGTGGTGCCGTCACGGCTGCACTGGAAGACATAACGAGATGACCACGTATTCAAACGAAGCCGTACTCGAAGCGCTCCGGCGAGCTCAGTATCGTCAAGTTCCGTGGGCAAGACGCCCAAACGTTTTTAGCCATCTACGCGACTTGGGCCTGCTGGAACTGGTCCGGCAACGCACCGTAGCACCTGCTCCTGGTTTTCACGCTCCTGTGGACATCGCGGTGGTAACCGAGCGAGGCAAGCTCGAATTTTCCCGGCTCGCACGAGACGAGCGGTCGATGGACTGGGATCTGCACCGCGCCGCGCCTTATTCTCCGGCCGTCATTCAGGAACCCTTGGCCGAAGCGCGCGCGTAAAGCCCCTTTCATCCTCCGCGCTAAAATGGTCCTGCGTTCGCAGTGCCCGAGTGTCGGGCAAACGGTTGCGGCGGCTGTCGTACCACTTCCGGGTCGAATGAGTGCTGCTCTAAAGTGGCGCGCTCATGACCGCGGCAAAATTCCGGCAAAAAAAAGCCCGTACCACTAGGATACGGGCGTACCGGATCTACTTCTGCCACGCTGTGCTCATGGCATAACGTCGGACTTGTGCGATACGGAAGGGTTCCCCATCGGCTGAATATGGCTTGAATTAGCGATATTCCGGCGCTTTGGTGCGCGTCGGCGCTGCTCAGCGCTTTGGCGGTCGATTACTACGCTCCGGTTCCGGCCGCGCTCGCGCATTGCTCGCTATGTCGCCGCGCAAATCTCCGCGCGGCGCTGTTTCGGTTATTGCACCACCACGCACGGGTTCCTTTTTCCAGGTCTGCAGACCGGGTTGCGTTTGCGCGCGCAGTGCGAAGTTGCCCGCGGGCGAAGCGGCGTATATCGGAATTGCCGCGCCCAGCGATGAAACCACAATGCCGCACACCAGCAGTGACATTGGTTTCATGATGAAAACTCCCCTTCGGACCGATATTGGCCCGCTAGCCAGCTTCATAAGCTATGCCAGCACACGAAAGGATGCTGTAAATATTGGTAAAGAGTTGTTTCCTGATTTCCCGCACGGGACGGCAGGCAATGACAAAGCACGCGTTCAAGCGGCTGCAAGGTCAAAGTGTGCAAGACAAGGCATGCCATGCGCTCGCTTTCGGTCAACGAAAGGCGAGCGCTTGCCGGCAGATTTTTGACAGGCTAAAACGGTCTGCGAGCACAGACCGGCGACTCATCACTCGAGGAGAGGCATCGAGCGGGAACCGGGATAAAGCGCAGGGAAACCTGCGCGCGGGTGCTTCGCGTGAATCTGATCGTACCGCACTGGTCATACACAGCTCATCGTACAGCGCTGGTCACCGCGTGGGTCATACCGCGATCGACCATACAGCCCGAACGTGCTACTTGCTGCGTCGTGCCAGGCTGTCAGGCCATCTTGACCGGAGCGCGCCACGATTCCGGATTCGTCCAGAATGCGCCACGCAGACGGTCGCGGCTCGGCGGCACGGGTGGTTTCGCAGCGGTGGAACCGATCCGGCCCCGCAGCGACACCTCACGACCGTTGTTGCCAAGACGTTTCACGATTTCGGCGAGCGTACCGTCCGCTTGCCATTCGTCGAACCGGCGGCGGCAGGTCGGCGGCGACGGGTAGCGGCCCGGCAGCTTCGACCAGCCTTCACCCGTGGACAAGACCCACAACACGGCATTGACAACAGCGCGTGCTTCGACGCGCGGACGGCCGCGCCGTTCGCTGCGTGCCGGTTCTGCGCAAAACAAGGCCTCTACCAGCGCCCACTCGTTATCTCTTAAATCGTCGAACATCATGTTTCACCTCAGCGAAGCTAACCCCGGTGCGCTGCCCCGCGCCGCGCACTCTGGTCGGAATTCGAAGATCGAATCCAGGTAAGGTCGGAGCAGACATTGCGACGGACGATTTGCGTTTAAAACTGCAATGGCACCGACCCCTGCGCAACTTAATGCGAGAACCGTGCCATGCGTGTATCGATCGGTCGGAAAGCCTCGCGGCAGTAGGCTGGCGCGGTGCCAGCATGGGCCGTATGAGACGCTATAAGTGCAGTTAATGAAATCGGGACAATCACCAATCAAGTGCAACAAGCCCATCTGGCGTGCGCGAATGCATTTTTGCTGCACTGCAGCGCACACGATGAAACCGTTTTCCTGACCCGGCGTTGATCTACAATTCGCATTGATAAGCTGGATTGATGAGGGGAAGGTATGGGTCGGGCGCTCAATGTGACGTTGCGGCAGCTTCGTGTGTTTATCGAAGTCGCCAAGCTGCAAAGCTTCAGCCGGGCCGGGGACGAAGTCGGCTTGACGCAGTCCGCGGTGAGCCGGTGCGTGCGCGAGCTTGAGGGGGAAATCGGCCTCAAGCTGGTGGATCGCACCACCCGCGAAGTGCAACTCACCGATGTAGGCGCCAATCTCGTGGGCAGCGTGTCGCGGCTGCTGTCGGACCTCGATGAAGCGCTCCGGGAAATCCGCGACCTCGGCCAGCAGCGACGGGGGCGGGTGATCGTGGCAGCCAGTCCGACGGTGGCGTGCCGCTTGATGCCGCTGGTCATTTCGGCCTGCGTCCGGGAATTTCCGTTGATTTCACTGGGTTTGCGCGACGATCTGCAAAGCGATGTGATCCGCAAGGTCAAGTCCGGCGAAGTCGATTTCGGCGTGGCGATCGGCCCGTACGCCAATGACGAGCTGCATGGGGAAGTCGTGATGACCGACTCGTTCTGCGCGGTCGCGAGGCGGGACCACCCCCTTGCGGCGGCACAGGAGGTGCCATGGGCGGCATTGTCCGGCGAACGTCTGGTGATGCTGGATCACGCTTCCGGAAGCCGTCCGATTATCGATGCGGTGCTGCGCGAGCATCACGTTATCGCCGATGTGGTGCAGGAACTCGGCCATTCCGCCACCGTCTTCGGGCTGGTGGAGGCGGGCGTCGGCATTAGCGTGCTGCCGTGGCTGGCTCTGCCGTTGCCGGCGAACTCGTCGCTGGTGGCATTGCCGCTCGTGCCGCGGGTGGAGCGAACCGTCGAACTGGTGCGGCGGCGCGACCGGTCGTTGTCGCCTGCGGCCGAGTCGGTGTGGGGGCTGGTCGCCGGATTGCCGAAGCGCGTCGAGGAACTGGCGTAGCAGGCTTCTCGATAGCGTTGGCGGCTATGGGTGGGCTGGCTTCGTTCGATCGCCGAGGATTTGCCCGATTCCGCGCTTCGCGAAACACGCGAAAGCGCGAGAACTGGCCTGATGGCTAACGCGTGTGCCGTACCGCGCTTTTCGGAAGACGTCGCGTTAGACTTTCTCTTTCCATCGGCGGAGGCGGCAATGAGTGAGTCAGAAGGGGCGGTTATCTCGGAACTGGGTGCGCTGACCAGTGCGGCGGCCAATGCGCAGGAGGCGGGTGGACGTGCGCCGAATGCACGTGACGCGGTCCGTGCGTTACGCCCGTCGCAGATCCGTGAGGTTGCCAACGCGGGTTTCGGTGTCCCGGACGTCCTGCCTTTCTGGTTCGGCGAATCAGACCAGGTTACGCCGCAATTCATCCGCGAAGCCGCCAGCCGCGCGCTCGCCGATGGTGCAACCTTCTATACCCACAACCTGGGCATCGCCCCGTTGCGAGAAGCGCTTGCGGATTACGTCGGCAAGCTGCATGGCGCTACCCGGCCTGCTGAAATTGCCGTGACCAGTGCCGGCGTCAACGCGCTGATGCTCGCGACGCAACTGGTCGCAGGCGCGGGCGACCGTGTGGTGGCCGTCACGCCGCTGTGGCCGAATCTTGTTGAAATCCCGAAGATTCTTGGCGCGACGGTGGAAACGGTTGCGTTGACCTATGGTCCTGACGGCTGGACGCTCGATCTCGAACGTTTGCTTGCGGCGCTCACCCCGGGTACACGCATGCTGATGGTCAATTCGCCTAACAACCCGACCGGCTGGGTCATGACGCGCGAGCAGCAACGGGCAGTGCTCGACCGGTGCCGGCAGCTGGGCATCTGGCTGGTCGCTGATGAAGTATACGAGCGCCTCTATTACGGCGATGACGCCGCGGTCGCTCCTTCCTTCCTTGATCTGGCAACCCGCGACGAACGGGTGATCGCGGTGAATTCGTTCTCGAAGGCCTGGCTGATGACGGGCTGGCGGCTGGGCTGGATCGTGGCGCCCGAGCGTTTGATGGAGGATCTTGGCAAGCTGGTCGAGTACAACACGTCGTGTGCGCCTTCGTTTGTCCAGATGGCTGGTGTCGCCGCGGTGAAGGATGGTGGGCAGTTTACGCAGGAGCTGGTCGCCGGGCTGCGTGCGAGCCGCGATTACCTCGTGACGGCGTTGCAGCGCATTCCGGGTATCGACGTGCGGGCGCCCGCCGGCTCCATGTACCTGTTCTTCAGGTTTCCGGGCGCGGACCGCAGTCTTGATCTGTGCAAGGCGCTAGTGCGCGAGAGTGCGCTCGGACTGGCTCCCGGCAGCGCATTCGGGCCGGAAGGAGAGGGTTTTGTGCGCTGGTGCTACGCATGCGATACCGCTCGCCTGGACGCCGGGGTGGCACGCCTGAGGGCGTTCATGGAAGCGCACCCGGTTTCGTAAGGGCTGCGCGCTGTCGGGGCGCAAGGGTCGGACTGACGGGAACGGGGCGCGGGGTTTCAGCTCGCAAGGCCGCCAGACCGGATTGCCGGAGTGACCGCCAGACGTGACCGCCAGAAGTGACCGCCAGACGTGAGTCGGGCGGCGACCCAATGTTTCACCTTTACGCACCGTTTGTTTTTGCGTAATATGCGTCCAGTCACGCGCTTCCGCCTTGGAAAGTGCTACTTCGTCCGGCTGGGAAAAGCTCGGCGATCAGGATCTGATCCCGTATTTTGCCTCCCCCCGGTGCGTGCTCCCAATCAATATGACCGATCAGAAATCGGGCGAGCGCGTCTTCAGTATCCTCGTCCACGGTTTTCCAGTCTGAGCGTTGCGAATGGTTCGAGTAGTCGGCGTCATTCGATTCGGCCTGACTTGACCGGTTCATAGACCATACAGGGTCCTATCTAGCTGCATGAATACCCAAGAGGCGAAGATCGTCCTCGAGACTGCCTTGATCTGTGCGCAGGAGCCGCTGAAACTCGCCGAGTTGCGCAAGCTTTTCGCCGATGACATCTCGGCAGACACGGTTCGCACCTTGCTCGACGCCCTGAAGCAGGATTGGTCGGGACGCGGCGTGGAACTCGTGGCGCTGGCGTCCGGATGGCGGTTTCAGAGCAAACCTGCAATGCGGGCCTATCTCGATCGGCTACACCCGGAAAAGCCGCCCAAATATTCGCGAGCCGTTCTTGAAACGCTCGCGATCATTGGTTACCGGCAGCCTGTGACGCGTGGAGACATCGAAGAAATTCGCGGTGTCACGGTGAACACGCAGGTAGTGAAGCAACTGGAAGACCGCGGCTGGATCGAGGTCATCGGTCATCGCGACGTGCCGGGCCGTCCGGCGCTTTATGCCACCACCAAGCAGTTTCTGGATGACCTGGGCTTGAGCGCACTGGACGAGTTGCCCGCTCTCGACAACCCGTCGGCGCAACTGGAAGCGTCGTTGCTAGCGCAGCATGCAATCGATTTTCCCGGTGACGACGCGGCGGCAATCGGCGCCGCGCTGGTGCAGGGGTTGGAATCGAAGGGCGAAGCCGCTTTGTCGCTGGAGGCTCCGGACGCGGGCAATTCGCCGTTGCCCGAGCTTTTGTCCGACGCAGACCCCGCCGCGACAGCAACGGGTACGGCCGAAAACGAGGCGGGTAACGAGCACCGTGCTGTCGAACCTGGAACGCCGGATGCTGCACCGAGTACGACTACGCATGAAGCCGGTCAGTCGCCCCGTTCGCAGGAACCCGTGGCGGCCGAAGCAGTCCACCCGGAAGGCGAGCCGCTTTTGCGCTCGGGGACCGGTGCTGACGAGCCTGTGATTGAGGAGAACGCCGGCACGCAAACGAACGCACCGGCGCAATTTGAATCGCACGAACCGCAACAAGCGGTGCCGCTGACCAGCCCGGAGCCGCTTGAAGCGGTTGCGGGCATCAGCCGGGACCCAGTACAAGCAACGCCCGGCGACGCGCTCAAGCGTCGCGAGGCGGCGCCGGATGCCGGCGCATTGACGAGCGACGCAGCGCAACACGCATCACCGCGCGCCGCAGATGAATCCGATGGCGCTGACAACGCGCATGCATCGGATGCATCGAACCCATTCGACGCATCCGATGCGCCGGACGAATCAAGCGAAACCGACGAATTCAACGCACCGGACGACCAGACTGCGCGCCGCGCCTGAGGCCTGTTTGCCCGAACCTTCATTCGGCTGCTAATCACCATCGGCCGGATTTTTTGACGCGCCTGCGACGGGCGCGCGACCCGACACAATTGAGGTTGTTTTGACACATTCCCACGACAGCGATTCGCCCGAATCCGAGCGCCCCGTTCGTGCCGATGAAGCACATGGCCAGGCCGACGCAGGTGAACGCACACGCAATGACGAACCCGCGGACGGCGAAGAACGTCCGCGTCGAGGTTTGCGGCGCGGGCCTCGCAGCCTGATCGCCCGCCGTCGCGCCGTCGCCAAGACGAAGGGCGCCGACGGTGCACCATCGGCGGCGCCGGCTGGCGTGATTGCTGAAGCTCCCCCGGATGGCGTGGTTGCTGCGCAAGTGCGGATGCCGCGCAAGGATGCGGGCTCGCGTGGGCCGCGCAACGGCGCAGGGAGTGGCGACGGTGCACGGACCGGGGCGGCCGGCAAGCCCCGCGGTCCGCGTGAAGCGTCGGCCGAGGGTGCTCGCGAAGGCCAGCCGCCGCGCGAAGGCGGCCGTCGCCCGGCGCGGCAGGCTCAACCCGGACAGGCTCAAAAGCGCGGTCGCCGCGATGACACGGCAGCACCGGCAATGTTGGCCTCGGCAACCGCAGCAGGAGGGTCAGAGGACGACGTTTTCGCCTACGTGACATCACCAGCATTCGACGCCGACAACACCACGGGCGGCGTGCGCGCTCCCATGTTGCGCCGTGGCCGTAGCGCTCCCCAAAAACGCGTGCTCGAAGCGGACGACGACACGCCGAAACTTCACAAGGTGCTCGCCGAGGCGGGCATGGGTTCACGCCGCGACATGGAAGAGCTGATCGTGGCCGGCCGGGTATCGGTGAACGGAGAGCCGGCGCATATCGGCCAGCGCATCATGCCGACCGACCAGGTCCGCATCAACGGCAAGCCTGTGAAGCGCAAGCTCGCCAGCAAGCCGCCGCGCATCCTCCTGTATCACAAGCCGACCGGCGAGATCGTCAGTCACGCCGACCCGGAAGGCCGTCCTTCTGTCTTCGACAACCTCCCGCCAATGAAAACGGCCAAATGGCTCGCGGTCGGGCGGCTCGACTTCAACACCGAAGGTCTGTTGCTGCTGACGACGTCCGGCGATCTGGCCAACCGCTTCATGCACCCGCGTTACAGCGTCGAGCGTGAATATGCGGTGCGGGTGGTGGGCGAATTGTCAGAAGGCATGCGTCAAAAGTTGCTGCATGGCGTGGAGCTGGAAGACGGCCCGGCCAATTTCCTTCGTATCCGCGATGGCGGCGGCGAAGGCACGAATCATTGGTATCACGTGGCGCTGGCTGAAGGCCGGAACCGCGAGGTGCGCCGCATGTTCGAAGCGGCCGGCCTCATGGTGAGCCGGCTGATCCGTACGCGTCACGGCCCGATCGCTTTGCCCAAGGGGCTCAAGCGCGGTCGCTGGGAAGAACTCGAAGACAACGAAGTGCGTGGTCTCCTGGCGTCGGTTGGATTGAAAGCACCGGCCGAAGAACGGGGCGCGCGCAGCGCTGCGCCGCGCATTCAGCCGGATCCGCTGCAAACGTCGATGGGCATCATCACCCGTGAACCCGTGCTCAGCTCGCATGGCCGATTCGCCCAGACGCCGACACGCGGCGGCCCAGGCGGCGCGGGCGGCCGGCGCGGCGCACCCGGCGGTTTCGGCGGTGGCTCCTCCAGTGGCGGTTATGCGGGCAATGGCGGCGGAGGCTACGGCGCGCGCGGCAGCAACGGCGGCCGGGAAGCCAACGGCAACCGTGCTGGCGGCGAAGCGAACGGGAATCGTGCGATTCCACGTCCAGGTGGCTCGGCAGGTGGCCCACGCGGCAGCCGTTCGCCCGGTTCGCCTGCCATGGGCGGTGGCAATGGCGCAGGCGGACGCTCCGCAAACGCCGGCGGCAAACGCCCCGGCCAGGGTGGCCGTCAAGGCCCGGCTGGCGGCGGTGCGCAAGGTAATGGCGGCAATGCAGGCGGCGCGGGCCGCGGCGGCGCACGCCCGGCGCCGCGCAACCGGACACGCGGACGCTAAGACTTAGACTTAGATAGTCAGATTCCGCGCCCGGCACAAACATCAGAAATTTCTACGGCGCGGCATGTGACTTGAACGGACAGGGTGAAGACGGGCACCGGATCGCCCGCTCACTTGCCCGTGAAATTCAGCTCGATCAGTTTTAGCCTGGGAAGTCCGACAAACGGGTGATGAATGCCTTCGATTTGCCTTGTAAATGGCCCCCAAATGGCTATATACAGGGCGCATTGGTT
Source organism: Caballeronia udeis (assembly GCF_044909315.1). Taxonomy (GTDB): domain Bacteria; phylum Pseudomonadota; class Gammaproteobacteria; order Burkholderiales; family Burkholderiaceae; genus Caballeronia; species Caballeronia udeis_A. Next base: position 423,931 of record NZ_JBIYEB010000002.1, on the reverse strand, counting down.
GCGTTTATCCCGAAAAATGGCTAAAATCACAAAGTCGCTGGGCATGGTGTTTTGTTTCGCCGCCCGGATGTGATCTCGGTACAGAAGGATGGGCGTTGCGCCCATTTTTTTTTGGCCGTTCGGTTCAGCATCTTGGGGCAACGAAAGTGCGCCGGCTCAAGGCGCGGTCCGCAGGTGTTCGGCGTGGAGCGCGCGAACATCTTGGAGTCTTTCACTGTGCAACTGACGGAAATCATCGAAACCACGGTCTCGGGCCTGGGCTACGAGCTTGTCGATATCGAGCGCGCGGGGGGCGGTTTGCTGCGTATCTCCATCGACCAGCCCGCCGGCATCGCGATCGAAGACTGTGAGAAGGTCACACGTCAGCTTCAGTATCTGTTCGAAGTGGAGAATATCGATTACTCACGGCTCGAAGTCGGGTCGCCGGGTCTCGATCGTCCGCTGAAGAAACTGGCAGATTTCGAACGCTTCGCAGGCAGCGAAGTCACTATCACATTGAAGAAGCCGCTGGACGGGCGCAAGTCGTACCGTGGCATCCTGCATGCCCCGGATGGCGAGTCGATTGGTTTGGAATTCGAAGGGAAGGACGGCGGCGCTGCGATGCTCGATTTCACGCTCGCAGACCTCGATAAAGCACGTCTCGTCCCCAAAGTTGACTTTAGGAGCCGCAAACAATGAGTCGCGAAGTTTTGATGCTGGCGGATGCGCTGGCGCGCGAGAAGAACGTCAACAAGGACGTGGTGTACGCAGCGCTCGAAGCAGCGCTTGCTTCGGCAACGAAGAAGCTGTTCGAGGAAGACGTGGACATCCGCGTGGCAATCGACCGTGAAAGCGGCGAGCACGAAACTTTCCGTCGCTGGAAAGTGGTGCCGGACGAAGCCGGCCTGCAGGAGCCCGATCAGGAAATCCTGCTGTTCGAAGCGAAGGAAGAAAAGCCCGACGCGCAGATCGACGACTACATCGAGCAACCCATTCCGTCCATCGAGTTCGGCCGGATTGGCGCGCAGGCCGCCAAGCAGGTGATTCTTCAGAAGGTTCGCGACGCTGAGCGCGAGCAGATTCTGAACGACTTCCTGGAACGCGGCGAAAAGATCATGACCGGCGCGGTCAAGCGTCTGGACAAGGGTAATTTCATCGTTGAATCGGGCCGTGTGGAAGCGCTGTTGCGCCGCGACCAGCTGATTCCGAAGGAAAACCTGCGGGTCGGCGACCGGGTTCGCGCCTACATTGCGAAGGTTGACCGTACGGCGCGCGGTCCGCAGATCGAACTCTCGCGCACGGCGCCCGAGTTCCTGATGAAGCTGTTTGAAATGGAAGTGCCCGAAATCGAGCAGGGCCTGCTCGAAATCAAGGCGGCCGCGCGCGATCCTGGCGTGCGTGCGAAAATCGGGGTGATTGCTTACGACAAGCGCATCGACCCTATTGGTACTTGCGTCGGGATTCGCGGTTCGCGGGTCCAGGCGGTCAGAAATGAGCTCGGTGGCGAGAACGTCGACATCGTGCTATGGTCAGAGGACCCCGCACAGTTCGTGATCGGCGCGCTCGCGCCGGCTGCCGTACAGTCGATCGTCGTCGATGAAGAGAAACACTCCATGGACGTCGTCGTTGACGAGAACGAACTCGCGGTTGCCATTGGCCGCAGCGGCCAGAACGTGCGTCTTGCCAGCGAATTGACTGGCTGGCAGATCAACATCATGACGCCGGACGAGTCCGCGCTGAAGCAGAACGAAGAGCGTGGCACGTTGCGCAGCCTGTTCATGGCGCGACTCGACGTTGATGAAGAGGTGGCCGACATTCTCATCGACGAAGGCTTTACCAGCCTTGAAGAGATTGCGTATGTGCCGCTCAACGAAATGCTCGAAATCGAAGCCTTCGACGAAGACACCGTTCACGAGTTGCGTAATCGCTCCCGTGACGCGCTTCTGACGCTGGCGATCGCGAATGAAGAAAAGGTCGAGGGTGTGGCGCTCGACCTGAAGAGCCTCGAAGGTATGACGGATGAGTTGTACGCGAAGCTCGAAGAACACCAGATCCGGACGCGCGACGACCTCGCCGAACTGGCTGTGGATGAACTGGTCGAGATGACCGGTATTGAAGAGGATGCCGCTAAGGCGTTGATCATGAAAGCACGTGAACACTGGTTCCAGTGAGAAATGACCATGGCGCACTGACATATCGCGGCCGTTAGGCCGCATGACCCGATCAAACAGCAGGGAATTTGTCCTTGCATCAAGAGGAATGAATGGCGAGTAACAACGTAGCCCAATTTGCCGCGGAACTCAAAATGCCTGCGGGCGTCCTGCTCGAGCAGTTGCAGGCGGCTGGCGTCACGAAAGCGAGCGAAGATGACGATCTGTCCGAGACGGACAAGTCGCGCCTGCTCGAACACTTGCGCAAGTCGCACGGTTCCGCCGATGCTGACAAACGCAAGATCACTTTGACCCGCCGGCATACGTCGGAAATCAAACAATCCGACTCTACGGGTAAAGCTCGCACCATTCAGGTCGAGGTCCGCAAGAAGCGCGTGTTCGTGCAGCGCGATCAGAGCGGTGTTGAACAGGTCGTTGAAGGTGCGAACCACGTCGAAGAAGACGAAGTGGACGAAGCCGAATTGCAGCGTCGCGACGAAGAGGCGCGCCACGCCGCCGAATTGCTCGAGAAAGAAGCGCTGGAGTTGAAGGAACGCCAGGAACGCTTCGAGCGCGAAGAGGCGGAACGGGTTGCGCGTGAAGCGGCTGCCGAAGCCGAGCGCCGCCGGGCCGAGGAAGAAGAGGCCAAGCGCGCTGCCGCCCAGGCGGAAGCCGCGGAAATCTCGCGTGCCGCATCGTCGGCGCGTCAGGAAGCCCGTACGGAATCGAAGGCGGAACACGCCGCCGAGGAACCGGTAAAGGTCGAAGCTGCCGCACCGCAGGTCGATGAGAAGGCCGCTGCCGAGCGTGCCGCTCAACGCGAAGCCGCGAAGAAGGCGGAAGACGCCGCGCGCGCCGCGACCGAAAAGGCGCGTGCCGAGCACGACCAGATCGCGAAACGCCGTGCCGCAGCTGAAGCCGAAGCGCGCGCCATTCGCGAGATGATGAATACGCCGCGCAAGGCCCAGCAGGCGAAACCGGCTGAGCCGTCGCCGGCCGTCGTGGCTGCGGCAGCTGCGACAGCGGCCGCAGCCGCAAAGGTGGCGGAAGGCGCGAAGGCTGCGGAAGCCAAGGGTACTCTGCACAAGCCGGCACGCCCGGAAGGTTCGGCTCCGGCACGCCCGGCAGTGGCGAAAAAGCCGGCTGCAGGTGCACCGGCGGCTACCACGCCGTCGTTGGGACCGGACAAGAAGAAGGCGGGTGGCAAGAGCAGCTGGCAGGACGATGCAGCCAAGCGTCGCGGCATCAAGACGCGTGGCGACACCAGCGGCGGTGTGGATCGCGGCTGGCGCGGCGGCCCGAAGGGTCGTGGCAAGCATCAGGACCAGACCAACTTCCAGGCACCGACGGAACCGGTGGTACGGGAAGTGCACGTGCCGGAAACCGTGTCGGTGGCGGACCTGGCGCACAAGATGTCGGTGAAGGCTTCGGAAGTCATCAAGGTAATGATGAAGCTGGGCCAGATGGTCACGATCAACCAGGTGCTGGACCAGGAAACGGCGATGATTGTCGTCGAAGAACTGGGTCACAGCGCGGTTGCGGCCAAGCTGGACGATCCGGAAGCCATGCTGGTCGAAGGCGAGACGCAGGAAGAAGTGGGCGAACGCCTGCCGCGTCCGCCGGTGGTCACGGTCATGGGTCACGTCGACCACGGCAAGACCTCGCTGCTCGATTACATTCGCCGCGCGAAGGTCGCGTCGGGTGAAGCGGGCGGGATTACGCAGCACATTGGCGCCTATCACGTGGAAACGCCGCGCGGCGTGATTACATTCCTGGATACGCCAGGTCACGAGGCCTTTACGGCCATGCGTGCTCGCGGTGCCAAGGCAACGGACATCGTGATCCTGGTGGTCGCAGCCGACGACGGCGTGATGCCGCAAACGAAGGAAGCCATCGCTCACGCGAAGGCGGGTGGCGTGCCTATCGTCGTGGCAATCAACAAGATCGACAAGCCGGATGCGAATTCGGAACGCGTGAAGCAGGAACTCGTGGCTGAAGGCGTCGTGCCGGAAGAATACGGTGGCGATTCCCCGTTCGTGGAAGTGTCGGCGAAGACGGGTTTCGGTATCGAAAGCCTGCTGGAAAACGTCTCGCTGCAAGCTGAAGTGATGGAGCTGAAGGCGCCGATCGAAGCACCGGCCAAGGGTCTCGTGATTGAAGCGAAGCTCGACAAGGGTAAGGGTCCGGTTGCGACCATCCTGGTGCAGTCGGGTACGCTGAATCGCGGCGACATTGTGCTGGCGGGTACGGCTTTTGGTCGCGTCCGGGCCATGCTCGACGAAACCGGCAAGCCGATCAAGTCGGCAGGTCCGTCGATTCCGGTCGAGATTCAAGGTCTGTCGGAAGTGCCGGGCGCCGGCGAAGAAGTGATGGTCCTGCCGGACGAACGCAAGGCGCGCGAAATCGCGTTGTTCCGTCAAGGCAAGTTCCGCGACGTGAAGCTGGCGAAGCAGCAGGCGGCGAAGCTCGAAAACATGCTCGAGTCCATGACGGAAGGCAACGTGCAGAACCTGCCGTTGATCGTCAAGGCGGACGTGCAAGGTTCGCAGGAAGCGCTGGTGCAGTCGCTGGTCAAACTCTCGACCAACGAAGTGCGCGTGCAGATCGTGCACAGCGCAGTCGGCGCAATCAGCGAGTCGGACGTCAACCTGGCAACGGCATCGAAGGCGGTCATCATCGGCTTCAACACGCGGGCCGACGCTCAGGCGCGCAAGGTGGCGGAGTCGAACGGTATCGACATTCGCTACTACAACATCATCTATGACGCTGTGGATGAAGTTAAGGCGGCCATGTCGGGCATGCTCTCGCCGGAGAAGCGCGAGGTGATCACGGGTATGGTGGAAGTGCGCCAGATCATCCGTGTGCCGAAGATCGGCGCGATCGCGGGTTGTATGGTCACCGACGGCTTCGTCAAGCGGAACTCGATGGTGCGCGTGCTGCGCAACAACGTGGTCGTTCACACGGGCGAGATCGATTCGCTCAAGCGCTTCAAGGACGACGTGAAGGAAGTACGTCAGGGCTTCGAGTGCGGTATGTCGCTGAAAAATTACAACGACATGGTGGAAGGCGATCAGTTCGAGATCTTCGAAGTGACCGAAGTCGCGCGTACGCTTTAAAAGATTCACCGCTGGACTCGAGGGCGGAGGGGGCTTCACGCCCGCTCCGCCCTTTTTATTTGCCCGAGTGAGCGCCCTTGGGCGCCCCATGAGTCCGGCGCATACACATTTACGGAAACATCATGGCCAAGAAACGTACTTCACCCAACCGCAATGTGCAGATCGCGGATCAGATCCAGCGCGATCTCGCAGAACTGGTGCGCGATGTCAAAGATCCGCGCATCGGCATGGTGACGTTTCAGAGCGTCGAACTGACGCCTGACTACGCTCATGCAAAGGTCTACTTCACGACGCTGACCGGCGATCCGAAGGAAACGGAAGCCGGGTTGAACCATGCTGCCGGACATTTGCATAACCTGCTGTTCAAACGCCTGCATATCCATACCGTGCCGACGCTGCATTTCCACTACGACCAGACCGTGGTGCGGGCGGTGGAAATGTCGAAGCTGATCGATGAAGCGAATTCCACGCGCGCGTTGGATGACGAAGAAGACAAGCCGGACGACGCGGACAAAACCGACGACGAGAAGGGCGCCTGACCGATGAACGGTTCTACCCGCCCGAAGATCCCGCGCCGTGTGCTGGATGGCGTGTTGCTGCTCGACAAGCCGCTCGGACTGTCGAGTAACGACGCGCTGATTCGTGCCAAGAAAATCTATCTGGCGAAGAAGGCTGGGCATACCGGCACGCTCGATCCGCTCGCAACGGGTCTGCTGCCGTTGTGTTTTGGTGAAGCGACCAAGTTTTCGCAGGATTTGCTTGAATCCGATAAAACCTATGAAGCGACCATGCGTCTAGGCGTGCGCACGACGACTGGGGATGCCGAAGGCGAAGCGCTGCAAACACGTGACGTAAGCTGCGACGAAGCGGCCATCCGGGACGCGATGGCTCACTTTCGCGGCGAGATCGCGCAGGTTCCGCCGATGTATTCCGCACTCAAGCGCGACGGCAAACCGTTGTACGAGTATGCGCGGGCCGGGCAGACGGTGGAGCGTGAAGCGCGCAACGTGACCATTCATGCGCTTGATCTGATTGCGTGTGCGTTGCCGGACGTAACGTTTCGCGTGACATGCAGCAAAGGGACGTACGTGCGGACGCTGGCTGAGGATATCGGCGAGAAGCTGGGGTGCGGCGCGCATCTGGTCGGGCTGCGCCGCACGGGCGTTGGCGCGTTGACGCTCGAGCACGCAGTCACACTCGACACGCTTGCGGAAGCCACGCAAGACACGCGGGATAGCTGGCTGCAACCGGTGGATGCATTGCTGTCCACTTTCCCCGCGGTTCACCTCGATGCCGATGCCACGCGCCGTTTTGCGCAAGGCCAGCGACTGAAGCTATCGGAGATTGCGAATGCACCGGCTGAGGCCGACCGGGTGCGTGTCTATGCACTCGATGGTGAGCGTCTGCTCGGCGTGGCGCGAGCGGGCGAGGGCGTGTTGGCGCCGGAGCGGCTGGTGGTATCCGCGGCTTGAAGATGGGCCGATGCAACGAAAAAACGCCACGAAATTTCGTGGCGTTTTTATTGCGTACCGGACAAGCGTCAATGCGCTGCCGAAGCCGCGGCCGCTGAGTCTCCGCCGCCCGATCGCTCTGGTTTCGTGATCCAGATCAGCGCAATCAGCGCGACGAATATCCCTGCCGAGATATAGAACAAGTCGTTCACGCCCAACTGCGCAGCCTGCTGTGTGGCCATGCTATTGAACAGACCATACCCTTGCGACTGGCTGAAACCAGCCGCACCGAACTGCTGCATGGAAGCCGTGAAGTTCGGGTTGTACAAGTTGGCCTGCTCAACGAGTTGCGCGTGATGAATATTCGACCGATGGTCCCACGCGGTCGAAAAAATCGATGTGCCGATCCCGCCGCACATGATCCGCACGAAGTTCGACAACCCCGAAGCTGCGGGAATCCGGTTTCCCGGCAATCCGGACAGCGTGATGGACACGAGCGGGATGAAAAATCCAGCCATGCCGATACCCTGGATCAAGGTGGGCATCATCAGCGAGAAGGTATCCACGCCCGTGGTGTAGCGCGAGCGCATCCAGAACACGAGCGCGAATACGAGGAATGCGGCGGTTGCGATCTTGCGAGGATCGACGCGCGGCAGGAACTTGCCCACCACCGGCGAGAGCACGACCGCGAACAGGCCGACCGGCGCGAGCACGAGGCCGGCATCGGTAGCGGTGTAGCCAATATCGGTTTGCAACCACAGCGGCAGCAGCACGAGATTGCCGAAGTACAGCCCATATCCGATCGCAAGCGCGATCGTCCCGCCCGTGAAATTGCGCAGCTTGAAGAGTGACAGGTCGACGACCGGATGTTCCGCCGTCAGCTCCCAAACGATAAAAAACGCCAGCGCGATCACGGCAATCAAGGTCAACACCACAATGGTGGTGGAGTTGAACCAGTCGAGATCCTTGCCCTTGTCGAGCATGATCTGCAGCGATCCGACCCATAGCACGAGCAGCCCCAGGCCCACGGTATCAATAGGCGCCTTGCGGATCACCGAATCACGGTCGCGGAAGATCACGAACGTGGCGATAGCCGCGACGATACCCACCGGTATGTTGACGTAGAAAATCCACGGCCAGGAGATGTTGTCCGAGATCCAGCCGCCGAGTATTGGCCCGGCGACCGGCGCGATCAGCGTGGTCATCGACCACATGGAGAGCGCCATGGGCGCTTTCGCCCTGGGATAACTCGCGAGCAGCAAGGTCTGCGAGAGCGGGATCATCGGGCCGGCGACCGCACCCTGCAACACGCGTGCGGCGAGCAGGAAGGGCAGGGTTGGCGCGAGCCCGCACAACCACGAAGCGAGCACGAACAAGACGATTGACGTCATGAACAGGCGCACCTGTCCGAAGCGCTGCGTGAGCCAGCCGGTCAGCGGCACCGAGATTGCGTTGGCGACCGCGAACGACGTGATCACCCACGTGCCCTGATCCGACGATACTCCGAGGTCACCGGAGATCGACGGAATGGACACGTTGGCTATCGACGTGTCGAGCACGTTCATGAACACCGCGAGCGACACCGCGATCGTACCGATCACGAGTTTCGCGCCCTCTAGCGGTGGATGAACGGCGTTTGGTTGAGACATATGACGGTTCCGGAATACTTGTGCGAGCGCTTACATCAGCTTGGCGAGATCTTGCTTCGTCGCCGGCTGCACGTTGTCCTTGGACGTTTTCTGCGTGCCGCCGGTACCTGGACCCGAGCTGCCCTCGTTCGCTTCGATAATGCGAGCGATCTCGGCATCGGCTTGATCGCCGTACTTGGCGAACACCTCGGTCTGGTACACGGTGTTGGGTGCCGCGCCGAGCTGGCCGCCGTTCTCGGACTTGATCGTCACGTCCACGTTCATCGACAAACCGATGCGCAGCGGATGTTTCTCAAGTTCCTGCGGGTCGAGTCCGATCCGCACCGGCAAACGCTGCACGACCTTGATCCAGTTGCCGGTTGCGTTTTGCGCCGGCAGCAGCGAGAACGCTGAGCCTGTGCCGGCCGAGAAGCCGATCACCTTGCCGTGGAACACCACGCCGGAGCCGTACACGTCAGCCGTCAATTCGACCGGCTGGCCAATACGCATATGCGTGAGCTGCACTTCCTTGAAGTTGGCATCGACCCATACGCCGTTCAGCGGCACGATCGCCATCAACGGATTACCCGGCGAGACGCGCTGGCCGACCTGCACCGAACGCTTCGCGACATAACCCGTGACCGGCGCCGGCATGGTGTTGCGTGCGTAGTTGATGTACGAATCGCGGACCTTCGCAGCAGCGGCGAGCACGTTCGGATGACTCGCGATGGTCGTATTCGCGGTGAGCGAACGGTTCGCCTGGAGCTCTTGTTGCGAGGCGTTGAGCGATGCCTGCGCGGCACGCACGGCGTCACGGGCATGCGAAATTTCTTCGCCCGAGACCGCGCCCGTCTGCGCAATCGTCATGCGGCGGCGCAAGTCGTCCTGCGCACGCGAGAGATCCGACTGACGCAGCGCGACTTGTGCCGCGTACTGGTTGTCGTTCACGAACAGCGTGCGGACCTGGCGCACTGTCTGCGCGAGATTCGCTTCGGCCTGATCGAGCGCGACCTTGGAATCCGCGGGATCGAGTACGACCAGCGGATCGCCCATCTTCACGGTTTGCGTGTCGTCGGCGTTCACCGAGATCACCGTGCCGACCACTTGCGGCGTGATCTGCACGATATTGCCGTTCACGTACGCGTCATCCGTGCTTTCGTGGAAACGCGCGATCAGGAAGTAGTACAGCCCGTAAGCAATAGCCGCGATGATCACGACCAGCACGATCAGGCTCATCAACACCCGGCGTTTGGTGTTGTTGGTTTTGGGCGCCGGCGCGGCTGCGGCGTTTTGTTGAGGGTCGCTCATGAATAGCTCCGTATGCTCTGTCTTGGATTGCTGCTAGTCGATTCAGTTTGCTGTCTTGGACGCAGCCGACGCGGTTTGCGACGGTGCGCTCTTCGACGTTTGCCCGTCGATGGCCAGGTTTGTATCCGCGGCGTCGAATCCTCCGCCCAGCGCCTTGATGAGCCCGAATTGCAGGTCACGGCGCTTCATGCGCAGATTCGTCACGGTCTGCTCGTTCGCCAGCCGGTTCTGATCGGCGGTGAGCACTTGCAGTTGCTGCGACAAACCGGCCTTGTAGCGGATCACGGCGAGCTGATACGCGTGTGTCGAGGCGTCGAGGGCGCGCGCGGCGTCGCTGGTTTGCTGATCCACCGAACGGATCGATGCGATCTGCGTGGCCACGTCGTTCAGCGCATTGATCAGCGTCTGGTTGTAATTGGCTACGTTCAGGTCAAAGTCCGCGTAACGGCCTTTCAACTGCGAGCGCAATGCGCCGGCGTCGAAGATCGGCAAGTGAATGGCGGGCCCCGCCTGGAACTGGCGGCTGCCAAAGTTGAGGAAGCGGCTCCAGCCGAATGCATCGAAACCCGCTGCCGCCGACAAATTGATGTCGGGGAAAAACTCTGCCTTTGCTTCCTTGATGTTCGACGTATCGGCTTCCACTTGCCAACGGGCCGCGACAATATCCGGGCGGCGCGAGACCAGGTCAGCCGGCACGTTGTCCGGCAGCGTGACCTCGATCTTCGAATTGAGCACCGGGGTGGCGATCTTCAAGCCGCGATCCGGACCTTGGCCGAGCAAAGCGCCCAACTGATACCGCGTGGTCGTGATCTGGCCGTCGAGTTCGGACAGGTTCGTCTGGCTCGTTGCGATATTGCCTTCGGCGGTGCGGCTTTCCACGTTCGTGTCGAGCCCCGCCAGCACGCGGCCGTTCGTGATCCGCCCGATGTCCGTGCGGTTCGCGATCTCGCGCTGGGCCACGTCACGCAGTGCGTAGAGCAGCGCGAGCTGGTTATAGGTCTGCGCAACGGACGCGGCCAGCGTCACGCGCGCCTGCTGCATGTCGGCCTCGGCGGCTTTCTCCTGCGAGACCGCCTGATCCAGCCGTGCGCGATTCTTGCCCCACAGGTCGAGATCCCACGATGCGCTCACGAGCGCGTTGTTTTCGCTATACCACGAGCCGCCGTACGGAGGCGGGTAGAGCGCGTTGCCGGAGTAAAGTTCGCGTGTCCATGAATACGAGCCGTTCACCTTTGGGTAAAGAGTGGAGCGCGAGGACTCGATATAGGACGACGCCTTCGCGATGCGCGCCTGCGCCTGTGCAATCGAGGGATTACCGGCCAGCGCTTCGTCGATCAATTGCGGCAATTGCGGATCGCCGAACTGCTTGGCCCAGTCAAGCGATGGCCATTGGCCGCCTTGCGACGGCAGGCTTTGCGTGGCTTGCAGCGCATCGCTCTGCGGCTGGGCAATCTGCTTGTCGCTTTTGATGCCGGCGTAGTTCGCGCAACCTGCCAGCGCGAACGCCGCCACGGCGGCAGCCAGGGCTCTGCGCGCAGCGACGGGCGTGGACGCGGACGAATAAAAGAGTTTCATCGCTCGGCTCTTTGATAGGGTGTGTAAAGATGGACGCTGCAACTAATTTCTTTCGTTTCTATTACGACATCAGCCCTGTAACAGGAACGTACTGTCATCCCGCGGGCATCATTCAGCGGCGCGCGACGGGCCATCAATAGGAGGGTTTGGAAGCGGATTTTTCCTGCATGCCGAGCACTGCCGCAGACATGGGGTCGCCCGAATTCAACAGGATCCGACGCAGCATGCTTTTCAGGAAGCCTACTTCCTCCGGCGTAAATCCGCAGAGCAGCTTGTCGAGCACCTTCGTAAAAATGGCCGGAATCTGTCCGGCGAGCGCACGGCCTTCTTCGGTCAGCGCCAGTCGAACGACCCGACGGTCTTCCTCGCTGCGCAAGCGGGTAATGAGTCCGCGCTTTTCCAGCCGGTCGATCAGGCGGGTGACCGCACTCGCGTCGATCCCGTATTCGCGGGCGAGATCCGCCGCGGCGAGGCTCCGGCCGCTCGCCAGCATGAACATGATGCTGGCTTGTGTGCTGGTGATGCCAAGATCAGCCATGGTGAGCTGCGTGACGTTGTTCCACAGAGTCGAGCGGACACGGCTAAGCAGGTAACCCACGCTTTCGCTGAGTTCGTAGTTCGCGATTTCGGGAATCGGCTGGGGGGTGTCGCTCATGGATTCTCGTGCGCTTGCAATAATTGACTATGCAAGATTATAGGGTCAGGTAGTTGACGCGGCAAGGACTTTAAGAATCCCCTTAATTCCTCAGGGCTATCGCCGGTGTTGTTATTTTGAGATTGGCTCGGGCCTCGCCGTGGGCCGAAGGCAGGCGTTGACGGCGTTTTTCGACTGTCTTGAAATAGGCGAGCGGTTCCGGGTTATGTCCTATTGCACGATGGGGAGGAAGAGGACACGCCGGCGTGTTACACTCTCGGGTTCCCATCGCGCCGAGTGCGGGGGGCGTGGACGTTTCTTTTTGAGTTGACCATTTGCGTCAGCTTTCTGAGTTGACCCCGCGGCCTGCTGCTTGCACCCACCCACGGCGCTCAACTGTATGTAAAAGCTCCTCAGCCTCCTATGACTCGCGCCCTCCGCAATATCGCCATCATCGCCCACGTCGACCACGGCAAGACTACGCTCGTCGACCAATTGCTCCGCCAGACGGCCACGTTCCGAGAGAACCAGCAAGTGGTCGAGCGCGTGATGGACTCGAACGACATCGAAAAGGAACGTGGCATCACGATCCTTTCGAAGAACTGCGCGGTCGAGTACGAAGGCACGCACATCAACATCGTGGACACCCCGGGACACGCCGACTTCGGCGGTGAAGTGGAGCGTGTGCTGTCAATGGTCGACTCCGTGCTGCTGCTCGTGGACGCCGTTGAAGGCCCGATGCCCCAAACGCGCTTCGTGACGAAGAAGGCGCTGGCGCTGGGACTGAAGCCTATTGTGGTGATCAACAAGGTCGACCGGCCGGGCGCGCGGATCGACTGGGTGATCAACCAGACTTTCGACCTGTTCGACAAGCTGGGCGCTACCGAAGAACAACTGGATTTCCCGATCGTCTACGCGTCGGGACTGAACGGTTATGCCGGACTGAATCCGGACGTGCGTGAAGGCGACATGCGTCCGCTGTTCGACGCCGTGCTGGAACACGTGCCGGTTCGCCCGGCTGATCCGGAAGCGCCGCTGCAGTTGCAGATCACGTCGCTGGATTACTCGTCGTACGTCGGCCGTATCGGCGTTGGCCGTATTACGCGCGGCCGTATCAAGCCGGGCATGGCTGTCGCGGTGCGTTCGGGTCCGGATGGCGCGATCATCAACCGCAAGATCAACCAGGTCCTGTCGTTCAAGGGTCTCGAGCGCGTGCAGGTCGACCAGGCTGAAGCTGGCGACATCGTGCTGATCAACGGTATTGAAGAAATCGGCATTGGCGTGACCATCTGCGCACCGGACGTTCCGGAAGCGCTGCCCATGATCACTGTGGACGAACCCACGCTGACCATGAACTTCCTGGTGAACTCGTCGCCGCTGGCTGGCCGCGAAGGCAAGTTCGTGACAAGCCGTCAGATCCGCGACCGCCTGTTCAAGGAACTGAACCACAACGTGGCGTTGCGCGTGAATGAAACGGGCGACGAAACCACGTTCGAAGTCATGGGCCGCGGCGAACTGCACCTGACCATTCTTGTGGAAAACATGCGTCGTGAAGGCTACGAACTCGCCGTGTCGCGTCCGCGCGTGGTGATGACGGAAGTCGACGGCGTGAAGCACGAGCCGTACGAAAACCTGACCGTCGACATGGAAGATGCAAACCAGGGTGGCGTGATGGAAGAGTTGGGCCGCCGCAAGGGCGAAATGCTCGACATGGCGTCGGACGGCCGTGGCCGTACGCGTCTCGAGTACCGTATCTCGGCGCGTGGCCTGATCGGCTTCCAGTCGGAATTCCTGACGCTCACGCGCGGCACGGGCCTGATGAGCCACACGTTTGATTCGTATCAGCCGGTGAAGGAAGGCGGTGTTGGCGAACGTCGTAACGGCGTGCTGATTTCGCAGGACGACGGCGCCGCTGTTGCGTACGCATTGTGGAAGCTGCAGGATCGCGGCCGCATGTTCGTGTCGCCGGGCGACGCACTGTACGAAGGCATGATCATCGGCATTCACAGCCGTGACAACGACCTGGTCGTGAACCCGATCAAGGGCAAGCAGTTGACCAACGTGCGTTCGTCGGGAACGGACGAAGCGGTGCGCCTCGTGCCGCCGATCCAGATGTCGCTGGAATACGCGGTTGAATTTATCGACGACGACGAACTGGTCGAAGTTACGCCGCAATCCATCCGTCTGCGTAAGCGTTACCTGAAGGAACACGAGCGCCGTAGCGCCAGCCGTAAGGGCGCAGTGGACTAAATTCACGCGAGTGCGCGTGTTGGGAAAAGCCGCCTTCGGGCGGCTTTTTTATTGCAATGAAGCATCGCACCGGATGCGTCCCTTATTCACGAAAGGTCCCCGAAAGCCCGCTGGATAAGCATTCCGGCTGCGACCATCAGCGCGTCGACGCATTGATCTGTGCTATGCTAGAGAAAGTATTGCCAGTTTTAGGTCCTTCCAAGCAGACTTGATTCGCGCAATCCGCTAAACGGTCAGGCCGTGTTGCGGAAGGTTGAGTAACCCGCTATTTCTCGAGAAACTCGAAGAAAGGTGAGCGTAAAAATGATGAAGAATTCCCAGCTGAACTCCTATTTGTTCGGCGGTAATGCCCCGTACGTCGAAGAACAGTACGAGGCATATCTCGATAATCCCGCGTCAGTGCCCGAGACCTGGCGTACCTATTTCGATGCGTTGCAGAACGTGCCTGCATCGGATGGGACGAATCACAACGACGTGGCCCACGGCCCTATCGTCGAATCGTTCGCGCAACGCGCGAAATCGAACGGCTTCGTGCCGCGCGAGAGCAGTGGTGATCTGGCGACCGCGCGCAAGCAGGTCTACGTCCAGTCACTGATTGGCGCCTACCGTTTCCTCGGCTCCCAATGGGCCAACCTCGATCCGCTGAAGCGCCGCGAGCGCCCGGCCATTCCTGAGCTCGAACCTGCGTTCTACGACTTCACCGAAGCCGACATGGACCAGATGTTCCATGCACAGAACCTGTATTTCGGTTTCGAACAGGCGTCGCTGCGCGAGATCGTGAAGGCATTGCGTGACACGTACTGCGGCACGATCGGCGCCGAGTTCATGTACATCAGCGATCCGGAACAGAAGCGCTGGTGGAAGGAAAGGCTCGAATCAATCCGCTCCACTCCGAATTTCACCCCCGACAAGAAAAAGCACATTCTTCAGCGCTTGACGGCGTCCGAAGGGCTCGAGCGTTTCCTGCATACGAAATACGTCGGCCAGAAGCGCTTCTCGCTGGAAGGCGGCGAAAGCTTCATCGCGTCCATGGACGAAGTCGTCCGCCACGCTGGTGCAGCCGGCGTGCAGGAAATCATTATCGGCATGGCTCACCGTGGACGTCTGAACGTTCTGGTGAACACGCTGGGCAAGATGCCAGCTGACCTGTTCGCCGAGTTCGAAGGCAAGCACGTCGACGACCTGCCGGCCGGTGACGTGAAGTATCACAAGGGTTTCTCGTCGGACGTCTCCACTGACGGCGGCCCGGTGCACCTGTCGCTCGCGTTCAATCCGTCGCACCTCGAAATCGTGAATCCCGTGGTCGAAGGCTCGGCGAAAGCACGGATGGACCGTCGCGGCGACGTGGACGGCCTGCAAGTGCTGCCGGTCCAGATTCACGGCGACGCTGCATTCGCCGGTCAGGGCGTGGTCATGGAAACGCTGAACCTCGCGCAAACGCGCGGTTACGGCACGCACGGCACGCTGCATATCGTCATCAACAACCAGATCGGCTTTACGACGTCCGACCCGCGCGATGCACGCTCGACGCTGTATTGCTCGGACGTGGCGAAGATGATCGAAGCGCCGGTGCTGCACGTGAACGGCGACGATCCGGAAGCGGTCGTGCTGTGCACGCAGTTGGCAATCGACTTCCGCATGCAGTTCCACAAGGACGTGGTCGTCGACATCATCTGTTTCCGCAAGCTCGGTCACAACGAACAGGACACGCCGGCGGTTACGCAGCCGCTGATGTACAAGACCATCGCGAAGCATCCGGGTACGCGCGCGCTGTACGCTGAAAAGCTGGTGCAGCAAGGCGTGATCACGGCTGAAGACGCTGACGGTTATGTGAAGGCATACCGCCAGGCCATGGACGACGGTCATCACACGGTCGACCCGGTGCTCTCGAACTACAAGAGCAAGTATGCGGTGGACTGGGTTCCGTTCCTGAACCGCAAGTGGACCGACGCAGCCGACACCGCCGTTCCTTTGGCGGAACTGAAGCGGCTCGCTGAACGGATCACGTCGATTCCGGAAAACTTCAAGGTGCATCCGCTGGTCGAGCGTGTGATCAATGATCGTCGCGCAATGGGCCGTGGCGAAGCGAAGCTTGACTGGGGCATGGGCGAGCATCTGGCCTACGCGTCGCTGGTGGCATCGGGTTACGCCGTGCGTCTCACGGGCCAGGACTCGGGCCGTGGCACGTTCACGCACCGTCACGCGGTGCTGCACGACCAGAACCGCGAACGCTGGAACGACGGTACGTATATTCCGTTGCAGAACATCGCTGAAGGTCAGGCGAAGTTCACCGTGATCGACTCGGTGTTGTCGGAAGAAGCGGTGCTGGGTTTCGAGTACGGTTATTCGACCGCGGAACCGAACACGCTGGTTGCATGGGAAGCGCAATTCGGCGACTTCGTGAACGGCGCGCAAGTCGTGATCGACCAGTTCATCTCGTCGGGCGAAGTGAAGTGGGGCCGTGTTTCGGGTCTCACCATGCTGCTGCCGCACGGTTATGAAGGCCAAGGTCCGGAGCACTCGTCGGCACGTATCGAACGATTCCTGCAACTGTGCGCGGATCACAACATGCAAGTGGTCCAGCCGACCACGCCGGCGCAGATTTTCCATCTGTTGCGCCGTCAGATGATCCGCTTGTTCAGGAAGCCGCTGATCGTCGCTACGCCGAAGTCGCTGCTGCGCCACAAGGAAGCGGTGTCGGACCTGTCGGAACTGGCGAAGGGCTCGTTCCAGCCGATCATCGGCGAAGTGGACGGCGCGGTCGAGCCGAAGAAGGTCAAGCGCGTGATCGTGTGCTCGGGCCGCGTGTATTACGACCTGGTGGCGCATCGTCGCGAAGCGAAGGCGAACGACGTCGCGATCATCCGTATCGAGCAGTTGTATCCGTTTGCCCATAAGCAATTCGACGCGGAAATCAAGAAATACGAAAACGCGACCGAAGTGGTCTGGGCACAGGACGAGCCGCAGAACCAGGGCGCCTGGTTCTACGTCGAGCACCATCTGCGTGAAGGCATGCGTGAAGGACAGAAGCTGGCTTACAGCGGCCGTCCGGCATCGGCATCCCCGGCAGTCGGCTACTACGCGAAGCACTACGAGCAGCTGAAGGCGCTGATCGAAGGCGCGTTTGGCCGGTTGAAGGGTGCGCAGACGATCTCGAAGTAAACGGCTGTGACCGGGGAGCGGCCTTTGGCGGCTCCCCGGTTTTTCATGCGCTGTCCTGTGATTCAAGTTTCGATTTTGAACGTGGAATGCACAAGCAGCGCTCGCGGTTGGCAAGACCCGTTGGACGCGCGCTGCATTTACACGCTCTGGTCACCCAGGAATTGACGGCGTCGAACTCCCCAGGAATTGACGTTGTACCCAGATACATTCAGGAAAAAACATAATGTCTATCGTAGAAGTCAAGGTTCCCCAGCTCTCTGAGTCCGTGTCGGAAGGCACTTTGCTGACGTGGAAGAAAAAACCGGGCGAAGCAATTGCCATCGACGAAATTCTCGTCGAAGTCGAAACGGATAAGGTCGTGCTGGAAGTGCCGGCACCGGCTGCAGGCGTGCTGGCGCAAGTGATCAAGCATGACGGCGATATAGTGACGGCTGAAGAATTGATCGCGACGATCGATACGGAAGCGAAAGCGGGCGCAGCGCCAGTTGCCGCCGCTGCAGGCGCTGCTGAAGTGCAGCCGGCACCGGCCGCGCAGGAAGCTGCTCCGGCAACGGCATCGGCTGCCGCTTCGAACACGTCGGCTTCGCCGTCGGCCGCCAAGATCCTGGCCGAGAAGAACGTCTCGAGCGACCAGGTTTCGGGTTCGGGCCGCGATGGCCGCATCACGAAGGGCGACGCACTGGCCGCCACGCAAGGCGCGCCGGCTGTTTCCGCTGCGGTCTCCGCGCCTGCTGCAAAGCCGGCCGCTCCTGCCAAGGCTGCTCGTCCGTCCCTGCCGGACGTGAAGGCGCCGGGCGCTGACCAATGGCTGAAGGATCGCCCGGAACAACGCGTGCCGATGTCGCGTCTGCGCGCACGCATTGCCGAGCGTCTGCTTGAGTCGCAGCAAACCAACGCCATCCTGACCACGTTCAACGAAGTGAACATGGCGCCCGTGATGGACCTGCGCAACAAGTACAAGGACAAGTTCGAGAAGGAACATGGCGTGAAGCTCGGCTTCATGTCGTTCTTCGTGAAAGCTGCTGTCCACGCACTGAAGAAGTATCCGCTGGTGAATGCGTCGATCGACGGTAACGACATCGTCTATCACGGTTACTTCGACATCGGTATTGCTGTTGGTTCGCCGCGTGGCCTGGTGGTGCCGATCGTTCGCAATGCGGATCAATTGAGCCTGGCCGATATCGAGAAGAAGATTGCTGAATATGGCGTGAAGGCGCGCGACGGCAAACTGTCGATCGAAGAAATGACGGGTGGCACGTTCTCGATCTCGAACGGCGGTGTGTTCGGCTCCATGTTGTCCACGCCGATTATCAACCCGCCGCAGTCGGCCATCCTGGGCGTGCACGCAACGAAGGAGCGCGCAGTGGTCGAGAACGGCCAGATCGTGATTCGTCCGATGAACTACCTGGCGCTGTCTTACGACCACCGGATCATCGACGGCCGCGAAGCGGTGTTGTCGCTGGTCGCGATGAAGGATGCGCTGGAAGACCCGGCTCGCTTGCTGCTGGACCTGTAAGCCCGGCGTTGGCCCTTTAAATCTGGCAGTAGAACCTTATTTGGGACTCACGGCGCGTTCGGTAGACCCGGACGCGTTGTGTATCCAACAAGAGAAGGATAGTCATGTCCAAAGAATTTGATGTCGTCGTGATTGGTGCGGGCCCTGGCGGTTACATCGCGGCAATTCGTGCAGCGCAACTCGGCAAGTCGGTTGCGTGCATTGAAAGCTGGAAGAACCCGGCCGGCAATCTGAAGCTCGGCGGCACGTGCCTGAACGTGGGCTGCATTCCGTCGAAGGCGCTGCTGGCTTCGTCGGAAGAATTTGAAAACGTTTCGCATCACCTGGCCGATCACGGTATCAACGTGGGTGACGTGAAGCTGGATATTTCGAAGATGCTCGCCCGCAAGGACGGCATTGTCGAGAAGATGACGAAAGGCATCGAGTTCCTGTTCCGCAAGAACAAGATCACGTGGCTGAAGGGTCACGGCAAGTTCACCGGCAAGACGGACGCCGGTGTGCAGATCGAAGTGAGCGGCGAAGCAGAAACCGAAACCGTGACCGCGAAGAACGTGATCATCGCGACGGGATCTAAGGCGCGTCATCTGCCGGGCATTCCGGTCGACAACAAGATTGTTGCTGACAACGAAGGCGCGCTGTCGTTCGACGCCGTGCCGAAGAAGCTCGCCGTGATCGGCGCGGGCGTGATCGGCCTGGAACTGGGTTCGGTGTGGCGCCGTCTGGGCGCGGACGTGACCGTGCTCGAAGCGCTGCCCGCGTTCCTCGGTGCGTGCGACGAGTCGCTCGCCAAAGAAGCTGCGAAGCAATTCAAGAAGCAAGGCCTGGACATTCATCTCGGCGTGAAGATCGGCGAAGTGAAAACGACGGATTCGAGCGTCTCGGTGGCCTACACGGACAAGGACGGCAATGCGCAGACGCTGGACGCCGACCGCCTGATCGTGTCGATCGGCCGCGTGCCGAACACGGACAACCTCGGTCTGGAAGCCATCGGCCTGAAGACGGACGAACGCGGTTTTGTTCCTGTTGACGACCACTGCGCGACCAGCGTGCCGAACGTATATGCGATCGGCGACGTGGTGCGTGGCCCGATGCTCGCGCACAAGGCCGAAGACGAAGGCGTGCTGGTGGCAGAGATCATCGACGGTCAGAAGCCGCATATCGACTACAACTGCATTCCGTGGGTGATCTACACCGAACCGGAAATCGCGTGGGTCGGCAAGACGGAACAGCAGTTGAAGGCCGAAGGCCGCGAGATCAAGACCGGCCAGTTCCCGATGATGGCGAACGGCCGCGCGCTGGGTATCGGCAAGGCCGACGGTTTCGTGAAGATGATTGCGGACGCGAAGACCGACGAACTGCTCGGTTGCCACATCATTGCAGCGAACGCGTCGGACCTGATCGCTGAAGCCGTGGTGGCGATGGAGTTCAAGGCGGCATCGGAAGATATCGGCCGGATCTGCCATCCGCACCCCTCGTTGTCGGAAGTGATGCGCGAAGCCGCGCTCGCCGTCGACAAACGCGCGCTCAACATGTAATAGCGGCACTGCTTGAGCAGCAGGACGAAGGCGGGCGGGAGTTTTCCCGCTCGCCTTTGTTTTATCCGCGGCCTTCAGATTCTTCAGCTCATTTTGGCTCACTTCAGGGCACCCGGTCCCTCGCACCATGAACGTCAACGAATACTACGAAAACGAACTGCAGACGCGGGGTTATCAGTCGGACGCAGCACAACTGGCGGCGGTCGAACGTTTGCAGCGTTGCTATGACGAGTGGGTCGCGTACAAGGCGCGCCGCTCGAACGCGTTCAAGAAGCTGATCGTGCACCCGGAGATCCCGCGAGGCGTCTACATGTGGGGCGGCGTGGGGCGCGGCAAGAGCTTCCTGATGGACAGTTTCTTCGCGGTGGTGCCGGTGCAGCGCAAGACGCGCCTGCACTTCCACGAGTTCATGCGCGAGGTGCATCGCGAGCTGGAGGAGTTGAAGGGCACGGCCGATCCTCTCGATGAACTCGCGCGACGCGTCGCAAAGCGTTACCGGTTGATTTGTTTCGACGAGTTCCATGTCTCGGACATTGCCGACGCCATGATTCTTTACCGGCTGCTCGACCGTTTGTTCGGCGCCGGCGTGCAGTTCGTGATGACGTCGAACTACGACCCTGATTTGCTGTATCCCGATGGCTTGCATCGCGATCGGCTGCTGCCTGCCATCGAGCTGATCAAGTCGAAGCTGGACGTGATCAATGTCGATGCCGGTACGGACTATCGTAAGCGGACCTTGTCGCAAGTGACCGCCTATCACACGCCGCTGGGCGCTGCCGCCGACAAGGCGCTGCGCGCCGACTTCGCCAAGCTTGCCGCTGTGCCGGACGAAAGCCCGATCCTGCGCATCGAGAAGCGTGAGCTGAAGGCGCTGCGCAAAGCCGATGGCGTGGTCTGGTTCGACTTCGCGACGCTCTGCGGCGGCCCGCGTTCGCAGAACGATTACCTCGAACTGGCGAGCCGCTTCCACGCGGTGATTCTCTCCGATGTACCGAAGATGTCGCCGCGCAATGCGTCCGAGGCGCGGCGGTTTACCTGGCTGATCGATGTGTTCTATGACCACAAGGTGAAGCTGCTGATGTCGGCTGAGGTAACCGCGGAAGAACTGTACGTGGAAGGACCGATGGCCAACGAGTTTGCCCGCACGGTCTCGCGGATCACGGAGATGCAGTCGAAGGAGTATCTGGAGTCGGAGCGCCGGCTGGTGGATACCTCGTTGACCTGAAGCAGCGTCGGCCGAACGGCCGAGTTGACAATGCGAGACTCATAATTTCGCCACGAGCTTACTGCTGTAAGGCGTTGAACCGTATTTCAAGATTCGGACATGTCTGATACCGGGGTATCGGACCGATCGGTATCTTCTAATCACTTACTTGTGATTGGAGAGAACCATGAAGCCTTACCGCGATATGTCCGACGAAGAATGGCAAATGGTGGCGCCTTTGCTGCCCGAGTTGCGACCCCGTTCCGAGTTGCGCGGGCGGCCGCTCGCCAATACCCGCGCCGTGCTCAACGGCGTGCTCTGGGTCATGTACAGCGGCGCTTCATGGTCAACGTTGCCCCGCAAATATCCGTCGTATCAGACGTGTCACCGGCGCTTCAAATCATGGCATGACTCCGGCGTGCTCGCGCGCGTGATGCTGGCTAAGGCTCACGACCCGATAAGCACTCTGCGGTTACTCCCACTCAACCCGGCCAGTGGTACAGCCGTGGTACAGCGATTCTAGCTCAGCCGGAGGCGGGGGAGATTTAGCGAACCACGTCACAGCCGCTTCAAGGCTATTGATGACCAGTACCGAGTATACGTCTCCGGATGCGACGATTCCGCTCATGTAGGCGCAATACGGTGCCAGTCGCCGAGGCATCGCGCTGACTTCGATACTAGAGCCGATCAAATCTGCCCTCGCCGCTTCAAAGCCAATGCAATCGGTGAGGATTGCACAGCAGGGCTTTCAAGCCGATGTTAGCGGTGCTTCGGGGCCGGCCTTGTTACGAAATTGGTACAGGCGGAGAATTGTGGCAGTGACTTCTAAGATGAGACTCTTGACACTTTACCTATCCGAGACGCGCCAGTCGATTTGGTAGCGTAGCGGAGGACGACTGTTATACAGGCTAGGTCGGGGCGGGCTATTTGGCTAGCCCGAAGCGCAATGCTGCACGGTCAGTAGAATCACTACGAAGCCTTGCGTTGCATCGCTCGCCGAAGGCCCCGTTCAATTGATAAATGCGGGCCGCAAGGCTAGCTTAGATCGATAAAGGAGGTAGTAGTCTCTTGACGCTTAACCAAGTCCGTCAGTCGTAATTGTTCGGTTTGGAAATAACTTAACGCAGATAGTACCTTTTGTTCGAAGTCCGAAAGCGAGTCTGGTCCCTGTGCGCTTACGATCTGGAGGCAGTCTTGACGTTGTAATTCGGGATTGTCTACGAATCCTTGATTCCAAACTCGGCCTTGCTTGTTAACTCCGAAGCTAGTCATAATCAGGCGATTGTCGAGCGTGTCATACCAATACGTCTTAGTTGATCGCAACTTTTTCAAGACATAACTACTTGCGACCTTACCATCTCGCATCGTGTTAACGCGATCGACGGCGAATGATGACAGATAGCGAGCGACATGCGTAGCGTCCGCTTTATCCGAACCGTTCAGAAAATCCTCGACAGTTTTGTTTAAGTCAGGAAGTTTAAAGTACTTGGTAGACCTGTGTTCGTCGATCTGAAACAGGAATAACAACTCTTGTTTCCAATTTGCCCATTTTCCCGCAAGCAGTTGCGAATAAAATTTTTGTGCAACCGGCTCTGTTCGAGTCTTAACGTAACGTGCTGCAAAGAACTCCTGAACGCTCGCGTGAACGAAATGCGTTTTCTTCCCCTCATCAACCAGTAGACACGTTACCTTTTTGATGTCCTCTATGAACTGTGCAGGGTCCGCTTGCAAGCTGGCATCGGCCAAGCTTTCGTTCGCAAGTTGATACGACAAGTCCTTGTCGAGTGCTGTGGTCTGACGCCGTCGAGTGGCAAAACAGAACGCCTCAAAGGTTATTTGAATTTCGCGGTCATTCAGTTTTGTTTTTCGTTGCCGTCGCCATCCAAGCTTCGAACCGTCGTGGCGCACCAGAAGGATTTGGAAAAGTTCATCGTAGAACTCCGCGAAATCGAGGGGAATTTTATGAGCAGCTTTGTAAGAGATAGCAAGAAGGGTCGCCAGGAGTGGTGTTCGAACGAGTTCCCGTATCTGCATTGGCGAAGCTTTGATTGCAGCAAGTAGCCGAGATGTAAGGTCCTCATCCCGCGTAACTTTTTTGTAAAACGGTTTCAGATCCGATTCGCTGAGCGGGCAGATCGAATTTGTATGGAAGTTTGTGAGATGCTTGCACTCGGAATCGGGCCGCGATGTGACCACAATGCGGCAATCGCCGTATTCGTAAGATAAATCCTCTATTTCTGATGTTACTTTCTTTAAATTGTTGGGCTCTATCTCATCGAATCCATCTAAGAAGAATGTTATTTTCCCCGCCTCTGCAAATGACGTGAAGACAGTTTCATCGTTTTTCAAACCCAGCAGCATTGAAAATCGTTCGGAGAGGTGAGTCTTAAGTGATTTTTCGACGTTGCGAAGCTCAAATAAAACGGGAATCCGAACACCGGACTTTATTTCTTTGCCCAGCAGGTATCGCAATAGAATTGACTTGCCCTGTCCTACCGTACCAAAGATGATGTTATGACTATTAGGTAGGTCATCGAGAGAGTTTAATCTGGTTCCTATGGGAGAGTTAGTCGCTTCTTGACCAACTACCGCGACTGGGTAATAGAACGAACTCAGGCTTAACGGGCGATCTGTGTGCCAAATTGTCTTAACCCGCTGACTTTCCCATAGCCGCCGATGCAATTCCTTTACTTTCGATGCGGCTCTAAGGGCTGCGATCTTTTCCTTAGCAGCGCCCGTTGCCGAGGTGTACAAGTCTTCAATGGGTTTCTTCAACAATGCAAGTGCAGCAGAGAAGTCTGGCATGGCTGGTTTTTGTAGGAGAGGTTGTTATTGTTAGAGAAGATGTGTTGTACGACATCGCAGGCTAAAAACCTATCAGGCCGTAATTGCCTCGGCCACCTGACAAGTTTTGATCCCCGATTGTTGTCATGTTATGGTCGCCGAGTACAGCACGTAGACGTTATGTGAAGGCCGCCGCCTGAAAGCTTAGGTCGATGCGCTCGTCACGGTTAAGAGAAACGGGTCATTGTACTCTGCCGCCGATCCTAGTTTGAATTGGGTAGGCGAAAGCCCCTCGATCGCGCAAAGATCGCTCTAATAGTTGGCCTTGCTTGCGGACGGACGCACAATTCCATCAACGATCATTACTTCCGGAGCATCTGCGCCCGCGCTAGTTACGTGCTTTTTGAACGCCTCCATGCGATCTTCAGACATCCCATTGTCGATGAAAAGATAGACACCGCGTGTCGCCCGCTCCGCTTTCTGATAGATCGGTAACTGTTTGTCGAATCCGTGAAACAGTTGAGAATTGCTGGTCAGCTTGACTTCCACAAGTACCCGGCCGTCAAAACCGCTGCTCATTTTGAAGTCGACCGGTCCACGGCCGCCGTCGCTTTCTGGCGAGAGTTCGATGCCATTGGCTTGGCAGTAAGCGGTGGCGATGCCGTAGAACAACAATTGCGCAGCGGACTCGTGTTTTCGCTTCCCGCCTTTGTCATAGAGCAGCTTGCAAAGTTGATTGTCTTCGATCAGAACTTTGAAGTGCTCGCAGATTAACTTCACAACGGCGAAAACACGGCCGGTGTCCGTGGGAGATTCGAGGGTGAGGGCGAGCGGGTATTCCTTGGAAAATTGCTTTGCTGACCGATACCAAAGCGTCTCGCCGGACGGATCATCCTTGAAGTCATACAGACTCCTTCCCGCCGCCTTGTAATCCTCTAATAGCTCCAGAAGAATTTCCGGGTACTTCGTAAAGGAATTGCGCAAGATCTCTTTCTTTTCCGAGATTGTGGCTCGACTCCATGCGCTGCCGATAATCGCGTTAAGTTCGTTTCTCAGTATCTCGTTGTGATGTGCAATGCGAGCAATGTCGCCATACGTTTCGGCAATCGGAAGATCGCGCAGGACATCTTTCGGAACAAGGATTACGGCGCCGCCGCTCACCGGGTTTACCGGCATGTCTTCGGGGGGTTGACCCTTAGCGACGCGAAGCGGTTCCATTGGTATGCCCAGATCGCTGCATACACGTTGCGTGAACGCGATTAGGTCAGCAAGAATAATCTTTGCGACCATGTCGCTGATGCGATCTGGGCCGACGTTATCCTCGAAGGTGCCAACGATCTCAAATAGAGCCGGGTCATTAACGCCAGCGTGAACAATTTGGCTAACGGTCCCGAGCAGATGCGCCCGCAGATGTGGACCCATGCCACTGCCCGAGTTCGCTGTCGTCGCATAACCGATACACAATCCCTGGACTTCGGGAAAAGTGAGCATCTGGTCCGCCTTTCTCCAAAATACATCGCCAGCGATCCCGATGTTGCTGACAACTTTCAACACGTCCGTGAAATGATCTATGACGCGTTGGTAGCTGACCAGAAGCTCGGGCGTCTCCGTCTGACGCAATAGGCTTGGGTCGATGAAAAGCCGCGTATCAACTCCTAGTACCGGATCGAGTGCTCCGGTGGCATCGAATACGGCCGGATCAATGCCGTGATAATCGCAGAGGCTTTGGGCCAAACCAGTCTCCCAACGGAATGTGGATGTTACATGTGCGTACATGTGTGCGTCTTACGCTTTTAGGTTATCAGGTATTCGTCTGCAATTACCGTGGGCAGTATGGTGGCTTCTGCTGATCAGCGAACTGATCGCTGGACTAGCTAATTTCACAGCGCGACGGAATTTCGATCTAGATTTTTGAGCGACCTGACGCCGGCCGCCCCAGCTCACACGCCCCCGTAGGCGCGCCACGCGCACGTGCAGGCAAGCGCACGCGGGCGAAGGCTCCTGAGTTACGCACGCGAGAGCGCAGGCTGCGCGGGCGCTACGCCCACGAGCCCACACGCGAGCCAGCAACTCATCCGCCACGCAGGACACCGAGCACAAGCCGCCCTATTCGGTACGTTAGGGCATGCGGTAACGAAACCACCGGACAGTTCATTGTGGAGTTACGTTAAGTCGAAATTGACCGCTTATTCGTTACCAGTTACGATTTGTTTACCTAAACGTTACTGAGAGGCGAGGATGGCAATTCGGGCATACCTTCGGGCATCTACAGCGGACCAAGACGCAGACCGCGCACGCGACAGCCTTACTGCGTTTGCAGTTGAGCACGGCGCGCGCATCACCACCTTTTACGTCGAGAACGCGTCCGGCACTAAGTTGGACAGGCCAGCACTGGATGAACTGTTGACCGAGGCGCATGCAGGTGACGTTCTGCTGGTCGAAGGCATCGATCGGCTAACGCGTCTGACGCAGGAAGACTGGGAGGCCCTCAAAGAGCGCGTTCGGCTGAAGAAGGTTCTGATTGTCGCCAAGTACGTGCCGATGACATGGAAACTGCTGAAGGCAACACAGGCGCAGCGCAATGACTGGGCACACGACGCTACCGAGACCGCACTGCGTGACTTGATGGTCGAACTTGCTGCAGCCAAGGCGCGAGAGGACTACGAGGTGAGGCGCGAGCGTGCCGCGCAAGGTGTCGAGCGCCGTAGGACGAAAGATGCTGCTGGTCTAACCGACAAGAAGGGTTACGCGGGCCGCAAGGCGGACGCCGACGTGCACCGCAAGATCATCGACCTACGCAAGGCAGGGTTCAGCTACTCGAAGATTGCGGACACGTTGAGCACAACGCGACCAACTATTGCACGGGCATTGCGTGCGGCTGGCTTGCTGGGGCAGGAGGGCGCAGCAGAGTAAGGCGCTGGCCGCGCACTAGAACGAGAGGGGCGCCGCCGAAGTGCGGGCTTCTTCGATTGCACGACACCGGCAGGGCAGGGGTTAGTTTCCGATGCCGCGCTGCGTAATTGCTGTGCCCGCCTGCCTGAATAGGCGCAGGTGCAGCTACCTCGGAGGGCCTTGAAGCGAGTCATCGCCAAGCGCACGAAGCGAAGCGGAACGGTTGGTGTCGCAATAACGCAACAGTCTAGAGTTGACGATTTAATGGGATTCGGACAGAATTCGTCCGGTAATGACCCGCATGCAACAAGTGGGATAGAGCGAAGGGCACCGAATAGCAACGGTTAAGAAAGCCCGGAGTGACCGGCAAGTCGCAGCAGCACGGCACCTAAGTTGCCGTACAAAGACGCCCGGTAGGTTGGTTGATTTGACGCAGACCATGGCGATACGCCTGTAGTCCGCGACCGATCCGTCAATCTACTGGGCGTTTTGCGTTTACGGCCTGCATGGGCGGAGAGTTCGGATGGATGACAGGCCGCGCAGCGAGGCGCGGACGCGGTAGGGACGCCCGGAGGCAGCGGGTAGGCCGGAGAGCCAGTAAAGAGCCCTATGACCGTATGGCCGGTGTGTAATCTCCCGATCTGTCCTTAGTAGTCCTCTTTTTGATGGAAGGATTCTTTGCATGACTTGGGGCATCGCGCAGAGTATCGCCAGTGCCCGGTTCTGACAGCATCCAGCATGGGGCCGGGTGTTGTTTCAACCGTGAGGAGATTGCATTGGAATTTTGTATTGAGTCTATGGCAGAAGGCGAGCGCAGGGCAACGAAACGCATCGGCAAAGAGCTAACGCAGGAGCTTGCCCGATTGAAGCACAGGGTAGCCCGGATGCAGACGCCAACGCCCGAGAAGGTCGCTGAGCTTCTCCACCGTGAGCTACAGATTTGGATGGGTGAACAGCAAAAGCTGGCACGCATGGCGGTGCGAGAGCTATCGGGTTGGAGTGCGGCCTGACTCGTACCGTGGTGTTGACGGCAATTACGAAGGCCGCGACTTACATGCCGACAAGTAGGCACCTGTCTGTACGCGGTGAGTGGAGCGTACCCCCTTTCAATTACTGTAACTACCAGTGTTTTGGGGGTAGACGGCGATGTTCGCGGCCATGGTCCGTGCCATTGAAGCCATCCAGAAATCTGTTGGCCGATTAAGGGAGGATGCGTGAATCAATCGTTTACGTTAAGTGCAGAGATTGAACAGGCCGCAGCCGGTACGGACGGTCAGAAGTACATTGCCGCACGCGCTGCAGCCAATCTTGCAGATGCAGCGCGCATTGAGCGGAAGTCGGCAGCCGAAGATGGTACGCGGATCAAAGTTAGTCAGTTCGTGCGGGTTGTAGATGGTTCCGAAAGCTGGCCGTCCTCGCTGGCAGATTTGCTGATTCAGTCGCCGGAATTGGCAACAGAGAGTAACGCAGCGCTTTGCAAGCTGATCGGTCAGAAGCTGGGCGTGATGGTTGATAAGCAGCGATTGTCGCGCAAACTATCAAGGCCGGATCGCAAGGCGGTGTCTACCAAGCTGAGCAACGCTGGTTACGACGGCGCATTAGTGAAACTAGGAACCGACATTAAGCGCGCAGTGGCCGGAGTCAAGAAAGCCGCTGGAATTCCGTTCGCGGGCAAGACCGAGTTCCTGGCGGACGGTGTGCGGATCGACGGGACCAAGCTGTCATACATGCTTCGGCCACGGGCGACTCTCACAGGCAATGCGTGGCAGGACTTCTGCGTGAAGATCGCGGGTGATCTAGTTAGCCTGACGGTGCTGCTCCGCATGCGTGCTGTGTCGATTGGCGAGTTCCAACTCGCCGACCAGACGGCGATTGCAAGTGGCGATACTGAGTCTCTAGCTCGCCGGAATGCGCTTCGGCGCGTGCCGCAGTCCACGTCGCCACGTATCGAGCCGCCGCCAGTGGATTTGTCCGAGACGGCCGAATTAGCGCGAGTCTGGTGGCATGCGTTGAGCCCCGTGAGGAAGGCCACTGTCGGATTTTGGGACATGCTCCACCACCTGCGTTCGCAATCCGAGGATAAGGAAGCAGCAGCGGACGCAATGCGCCGGTTGGACTCATGGGCAGAGCGGCAAACGGCCGGTTGGGCAGTGCCAGCGCAGTCGGTGAAGGAGTGCTGTACGTTTGTTGGTCTTGTAGACGGCTCTCGCCTGGAGGTCGACATGTACAGCAATCCCTACGTCGACACAGACGCGTTCGAGACGAACGTCGTATGACGGGCGCGTGCGTGGCGATGCGGTCGGTCACGCGGCTGTCCGAGCGGGCGACCCACCTACCGGGAGCTTTAAACAGTTGAGGAGGGTAGGACTTGAGCAAACCTAGAGGCAGTAGGAACACGTTAAGCCCAGGAGGGTGGCAGATTAGCCCGCACGCGGCGAAGCTGACGCGGAGGCATAGAGCAATTGCTCGCGCTGATCCAGCATTCGAGCAGGCGCTGCGGCGACAAACGCTGTACCCGCAGCGGATTGACGCGCTGATCGAAGGGCAAACCAATTTCATTGGCAAGCCTTGCGACAGGTGCGGGAGTGTGAAGCGCCGGGTCTTCGACTGCGGGTGCTGGTCGTGCAAGCAGATAGCGCGACCGATTGTCTTAGACGGCAGGAATCGGTTGGCGAAACGGTGGGAGGCGACACGCTCACGGGATGGATACGAAGCGATCTTGGATGCCAAGCGCAGGGAGGCCGCTGGCGATTGCTATCGCGTTGAGATCGGTGACTGGTCGGCACAAGTGTATCCGACCGGTAGACTGGCGGTGCAATGTCAGCGGTTGCACATTGACACGCCCGATTTGAGCACGGTTCCGAAGGGTCACCTATTCGAGCTAGGCATGGCAAACCCGGAGTTGGTTGAGATCATGCGAACGGCGGGTTGGAGCGTCTAGTGCGAGCGACGCGCAGCCGTGCTTCCGCTTCTTCTGCATTGCCGAAGGTTCTTCTCTGAGGAGCACTTAGGGCTACCGGCGCACGAGGGGGCGGTTGTGGGCCTTTGCCATGTCAGTGCCTGAGAACTCTACGTCCAGTGGTAGGATTTACGTAAAAGCACCAAACGAAAATCCGACAAGCTTGACCGGGGGCATTGCGAATAATGGACGAGAAGATTTCCCGTACGATTCAAGGTCTTACTAGCTGGGACGAGCTCGGGCAGTTCAAAGAGAACGCTGAATTCAGCGGACGCATGACGGCGGAGTTGCAGAGCGCGCTGGATTGGCGGGCGGCTCAGCTAGGGCGAATTCTTGTAGCTCAAAAGACCGGCCTCGATTTATCAATCCTCAGTCCCGCGCAAGAAAAGATCGTTGAGGCAGTGAGTCGGTATGTGGCGATCAAGACCTCTCATGGCAGCCACGCTTCTCGGACCTTTGACCAGTTGCGTAAGCGTGGTCTTATCGGGGCGGCAGAAAGCGCCGTATGTCGGTCCAGTCCGACGGAGGGCTTCAAGACCCTTACTGATGCGAACGAGAGGGAAATTTCCTACGAGCAAATTGTCGTCTCTTACCCCCAAGAATTCTCTTCGAGAGCGACTTGGTTCTCCCGACGAGCGCTCGGACTTCCCAACGCTTGGTCAACACCGCCCGTCGACGAGAGTAGCCCTACGCAAACGCGCACAGCAGCTCTCTTGCAATGGCTGAAGGCTGTCGCAGCGAAAAATGATGGTGTGATCCCGCCTTTCTCGAACGATGATGCCGCTGCCGCTGTCGGTATGAATGACATGCGGACGCATGGTAGGGTACAGGGAAAACTTCAGACCAGAATTGACTACGCGTGTTATCAAGTTGGCTTGCCGCCGCTCGGGCTAGCGGTGACTCAGCCGTTCCAGCGAGCGTGGACACAAGAGGAGCAAAACTGGGCATTCCCCACTGCGGCAATGCAGCGGGCTGCAAGGCTCAAGGTGTGGTCTGACGCCGACTTCGACAACCTATTACGCGAAACCAAACAGCTACCGGGGGAGGTTCATCCCCTATGGACGGCGGCTATCGCCGGGGAGGAGGAGAAGGTCAAAGCTTGGGCCTTTAGCTTCGGATTTGAGGATGTTGCGCTGCCGCGTAAGGTGAGCAGCGCCGGGCGCAATGCACCCTGGTCTCGCGACGAGTTAATCCTTGCACTTGACTTGTACATAAATCACCGAGCATCGCCACCTGGAAAGGGATCGCCCGAAATTGTGGAGCTATCAAACATCCTCAATAGCCTCGGGAGTGTACTTGGGCAGCGCACGGGCGATAGTTACCGCAACGACAACGGCGTCTACATGAAGTTGATGAACTTCCGACGCCTAGACCCACAATACACGGCTGAGGGCAAGAAGGGCTTGACGCGGGGAAATAAGGATGAAGTTCGAGTTTGGGACGAGTTCGCTAGTGAGCCGCAGCGGTTGGCCGAGGTAGCTCAGTTCATTCGGAACGGGATCGTTGAACACAAGAACGACGCAGACCTTTCGGGCCCAGACGAGCCGGGTATTGAAGAGGCAGAGGAAGGGAAAGTCGCGACGCGGGTACATCGCTATCGAGAGCGCGACAGGCGGCTGGTTGAAGAGGCGAAAGCACAAGCATTGAAGAAGCATGGCCGACTGTTTTGCGTTGCGTGCAATTTTGACTTCACAAACAAGTACGGCACGATCGGCGCGGGAATTATCGACGTTCATCACACGAAGCCAGTCCATACCATGGAGGCTGGTGAGAAAACGAAAGTTAGCGACTTGGTTCTTCTCTGCTCAAACTGCCACCGGGTAGTCCATTCAAAGCGTAAGTGGCTGACATTGGAGCAGTTGAGAGCGGGGATTGGCGGTTAGTCTGATTCGCGATTGGCGGATAAATGATTGCAGGCGTGTCACGAACGGGCTGGTCGATTGATTGACGACTAGACAGAATCAATCGAGCCGCCGTGCGACGTCTTCTAGTTGAAGGTGGGTGTACCGCTCAAGCATCGTCCAAGTCTTGTGGCCGGTGATTCGTGCGACTTCAGGCACGGTCAAACCCTTCTCGAACAATCGAGAGGTGGCCTCGTGTCTTAAGTCGTGGAAGCGGAAATCCTCCATACCGGCGCGCTTTCTCGCTCGAATAAAAGCGCGCTTTACTGCCTCCGCTGTCACGCCCGCAAATACCTGGCCCAGCCTGTCGCCAGGTAGTTGGTCCAGGACATTCATTGCGCGGAGCGATAACGGCACTCCGCGTGAGGTACCGTTCTTCGTCATCGTGAGGTGGACGGATCGGCGGGCTAAATTGACTCTCGACCAATCAAGTCCAACGATCTCCGACTGGCGCATCGCGGTTTCAATCGCAAGCTCAACTATGGGGCGCAGGTAGGCCGCCCGCGCTTCGTCGCAGGCAGCTAGAAGCGCGACCTCTTCGCCCGCATTGAACCGCCTGTCGCGGGGCCTGGCCTCCCTTGGTCGGCGGACGGCTCTAAACGGATTCTTCGCGAATGGCTCGCCCCATTCATCGCATGCGATTTTGAGCACGTGCGCAAGCAGAGTCATGTCGCGCTTGACGGTTGAGCTACTGACGGACTGTAGGCGCAGGTCGCGCCACTCGGCGACGCGCTGGGGACTGAGACTGCTGATGGGACAATCTGCTAACGAATGCTTGAGCAGCCCCTTCATTCGAAGTGCTTCTTGGTCAGCAGAGCGCTTTTGGGGCGTTACTACTGCAAGATAGCGACGCATCAGGTCGCCCAGCGTTCGGTACTGTGGAGCGCACTCCGTTGCTATCCGGTGGCGCTCGGTTTCTTTTTTCACCTCGTGAATACGCTTTCGAATGAGCGTCTCTTGCTCATCCAGCCACGTCTCAGCTTCTGGGCGTGTTGGGAATGTACGTGATAAAGGTGGGAAACCCTTGATACGGATTTTCGCCGTGTAATGCCCGCTGGGGCCTCTTTGGATGGCGCCCATACCTGTATCTCCTTGGTCGGATGCAGGTGCGGGCGGTCATGCCGCCGTTTCTCGGCTTCGTCAGTATGCCATGCAGAACCGTCTGTGAAGTGCTCCCGTCAGGCGAGCCAGCGAAGGTAGGCGAGGAGCGCAATCCCACGCTGGGCTGGCGTGCTCATACGGCGTAGACTGTTTGCACGATTCACTTCGCTCACGGTGGGACCCATGGACATCCTCATGATGCAGGCAGACCTCGCCAAGCTCCAAGCCGAGATAACGCGGGTGTTCGAGGATGTGCAGAAGACCAACCGAGCGCAGCGGTGGTTAACGTCGCTCGTGACCGCATGCGGCGTGCTGGCTATGGGCACCGGCCTTGCTGCTGTCTGTATACAGTTCGCCAAGCTGTTTCTGAACTAATTTCATTGATCGTTCGCCGCAAGTCACGCCGCTTCGTCAGCCCAGCTTCATTAGCAGGTGATCCATGCTGAGGTGCGCGTACCGGCGCAGCATCGTGAGGGTTTTGTGTCCAGTAATGGCACTGACCTCCATCGTATTCAGTCCCTTCTCGAACAGTCGAGATGTTGCCTCATGGCGCAAATCATGAAACCGTAGGTCGGGCATTCCAGCCCGGTCTCGTGTCCGCATGAACGAATGACGCACGACCGTGGAATTGAGCTTGCTGAACGGTCCTGTATCCGTGTATTCCCTTTTGCGGTGCCAATTTAATTCGCGCACTGTCCGCATGGCCTGCATCGCAGCAGCGGCACGGTGAGTCAGGGGCACCGCCCGAGCTTCACCATTCTTCGTGTCGCCCAACACAGCCACCCGTTTCTCGAAGCTGATCCGATCCCACCGAAGGCCCAGTATCTCGGACTGCCTCATGCCGGTTTCGACGGCAACCACCACCAGATGCTCAAGGTACGGAGCGCCTGACCCACGGCACGCAGCAAGCAGCCGCTCCTCCTCGCCGGGCAGCAGGCGTCTCTCACGAGCAGCGTTCTCCTTCGGCAATCTGACAGAGCGCAGCGGGTTCTCAGCCAGATAGATGCCAAGTTCCTTGCGACCGTACTCGATGGCCCGTGCCAGCAGCAGCATCTCATGGCGCACCGTGGAGCCGGTGACAGTTAGCAGCCGTGTGTCCCGGTAATCCGTCAGTGCCTGCCTCGTCAGGTTCGCCATTGCGTATTCAGCCAGCGGGTGACGCATCCAGACTTTGCATCTGTAGGTCTCTGTCTCGTGACCCTTCAGGCCGGGCACCACGTCAGCGAGGTATCGGGCCAGCACATCCCGCACAGTGATCTCCCGGGCGTCCCGGGTATCGACGGCATGCCCGAGGTCATACAGGGCTTCCAGAGCGCGGCCCCATGCCTCTGCCTCGGCTCGACTAGCGAATGCCTTGGTCTGTACGGGGAAACCTTTGCGGCGGACTCTAGCCTGCCAGCGGCGTGTTGATACGTTGTCATCTCGTTTCGTGATCGTTGCCATACGGCTCTCCGTTGGTACAGCAGTGGTACAGGAGAGCAACCTGCCGAGGAAATACAGCCGAGCGCCTTGCGCGACGGCGCGTCGTATCAGACGTGTCACCGGCGCTTCAAGGCGTGGCACGAATCCGGTGTGCTCGGGCGTGTCATGCAGCAATTGTTCGGCGCAGCGAGTGAAGGGTTGTATTCGCTGATGACCTCGCGCATGCGAGTGCCAACCGAGTTGCCGGAGAGATTGGGCGACCGTGCGCTTGCTGCGGATATTGATCAGCCCGCGGCGATGCAGGGCGATGCGCGGCCCGTACTCATGTCGCCCGGGTCACTCGTTCCGCTTGGGGCGCTGACCCCGGCCGAGCCGGTTGAGTACGCGCGGGGCGGTGTGCGTCACGCGGCGTGATGGCGGTGTGATAGGTGGTGTGACGTGCGAGCGAAGATCGCACGCACACAAAAAACCCGTCTGGAAGACTCCACGTCCCCAGACGGGTTTTTTTATGCTTCAGACAACGCGACGCAGCGTTCCTACTGCTGTCGAATCCAGGTCTGCGAGCGTCCGAGCAGTGAAATGCCAATATATCCGCGCACCACAAGTTTCTGTCCGCCGTCTTCCAGGTGCATCTTGCATTTGTATATCTTGCCGTTCTCCGGGTCGAGGATCTCGCCGCCATCCCACGTATCGCCATCGGGCTTCATGCCGTTGATGATGGTCATGCCCTTCATCAACTGATCCTTGCGTGAATCCGTGCAGGCCGTGCAGCGGCGGTTCGGATCGTCGTTGCTGCCCAGGCCGTTGAGGACCTTTCCGCTGAGCGTGCCATCGCTGTCCTCGACGATCTGCACGACTGCCTTGGGCTGACCGGTCTTGTCGTCGATAGTCTGCCAGAGTCCCGTGGGAGATGCAGCCTGCGCCATGGCTGTTGCTGCCGAGGCGAGTAGTGCGCCGGCCAGCAGGATGCGTCTGAAATGCCCATAGGCGCGTGGGGTAAGTCCCGTCATGCTTCCTCCTTGAGGTAAAACGTCTCTTGATACGTTGTCGATGTCGTTATCCTGCCGGCCGCGGGGCACAGCGTGCCGGACAGAATACGTCAAAGCATCGGGATGCGTTTTGTACAAACCCTCTAGTCGGGCCTGGCTGGCCGCCACGGCTTTCCCAGCATCAATTGAATTGGTAGGAAAAGGTTGCGTTGACACGCGGGCTGCGCGATCCGTTCCCTTCCAGCGGGGCATCGCCCACCGGTTTCGCCAGCGATAAATCCAGGCTGTAGTACTTAGCATCGGAGATACGGAAGCCCACGCCTATTGATGCCAGGCGACTCGGTTTCGCAGCGCCGGCATGGAGATACGTGTGGGCGGTATCGACGGAAACGTAGGGCGTGAAGGTCTTCAAAAACGCCAGGCCGATTGCAAACGGCCGGTTGATTTCGGCCGATGCGGCCCAACCCGAATCGCCCGATACTTCTCCCGGCTGGTAACCGAGCGCGAAGCGTTGTCCGCCAAACGCGATCTGCTCCGATGTCGGCAGGGAGTCCGCACTGTACTGCCCGGTCGCCGCAATCGAGGTGCCGATCTTGAACGGCCATTCGTTGGTCTGCGAGATCGTCGCGCCGGTGCGTACGAAGGTGAGCGACGCAGGGTTGGTCGTCAGAACGCCCGGAATGTTGGTGTCGGCCGATTTCGATGCCCCAAGTACGTCGAATGCTTTCGCCACGTTCAGGCTCGCGCGCCGTACCGTTCCCGTATCCACGCCGGTGTAGTCGAGTTGCAACGTGGTGACATGCACCTGCGAACGCTGGCCAAGCTGTGCGCCCGTGATGGTGTTCTTGTAGCGGTCCTCGTCATTCGAAGCGTACGCGCCGACCGTGCCGATCAGGCTGCGCGTATTGCTCAACACGAACGGATACGACGCGGACAGGCCCACTTTGTCGTTGATGACAGTGCGCTCGACATAGGATGGCAGGCCGGGGTTATCGACAGGGTGTCCATAGTAGTGCGATGCATCTGCCTTGACGGTGAAACCGTCCGTACCTATTGGCAATGAGCCGTTGACGTCGAAATAGGTTTGATCGTCGCGGCCCTTGGGCACCAGCGCCGAGACGCCCAGCGTCTCACCCTGGCCAAGCAGGCCGTTCTCCGTTGCAGCAATAATCCCCTGCACGCCGGGATGATTCATGTCTATCCCGGTCGCGAAACTGAAGGGCTTGCGCTCGACATCGAGATCGAGCGTGGTCGCGCCGTCGGTAGTCTGCGGGGGCGCGACGGTCGCCGAGATCTTCACGCCGGGCGTGAGGCCAAGCACATTGACGTAACGCTCGAAGGTCGCCTGCCGCAACGGCACGTCGGCGCGAATCCGGTCGGCGATTGCGCGGATGCGTTTTTCAGCCGTACCAGGGTTGCCCTTGATCTTGATGTCGGCTACGTGACCTTCGACTACCGTGATGCGCACCACGCCGTTCTCGAAGGTCTGCGCGGGCACGAACGCGAAGGAGAGTGCGTAACCGCGTTCCTTGTAGAGCGCGGTCACGCCGTTTGCCGTTTCCATCAGCTCGCCGATAGTGACATCCTTGCCCACCAGCGGCGTGAAGCGTTGCGCGACTTCATCGAAGGGAATGGCTCTGACGCCTTCCACCTCGATCTTTTGCGGCGTCAGGTGACGCGCAAGCAACTCCTGGATGTGCGGGGCCGGAGGCTGGACGTCGACGGTAACAGCCGGCGCTTGTTGCGGCGCGTTCACTTGCGGCAAAGCGTCCAACGGATTGCCCGCCAGCGCCGGCCGCGCGACCTGACCGCTGGTCTGCGCCTGGGCAGCATGCGCCGCCACCGCCGCAAGCAGCAGCGTCCATTTCCATTCGTTGATATTCACGGTGCGGCCCTCGTTGGCTTTTTTCGTGCGAACTGCGGAGGAGGCAGGGTCGACATGACCGGAGGTCCTGCTGCGTTCGTCATCGTTTGATGCTCTGTGCTGCTTTATTGCCTACCTCTGTATTACGGCTCTTCGCGGCCTTTACCTTTGGTTTTATTTGTTCTTGTGCCAATCTATTCTCGTTTATCCCTTCCGGGTACCGCTATTTTTATCGGTTGTCCTTGCTGTTTTTGCTTAGGTCCCGGTTCTGTCTACAACAAAACGATATCCGGTCCGATGCGAAACCGGCGCCGATGCGGCGCCGGGAAAGACAAGGGTGTTATCAGACACTGAAGGACCTCATTGAGGGGTGCGTGGACCCTTACCTCCTCGTCACAAG
Organism: Caballeronia udeis; assembly: GCF_044909315.1. Lineage (GTDB taxonomy): Bacteria > Pseudomonadota > Gammaproteobacteria > Burkholderiales > Burkholderiaceae > Caballeronia > Caballeronia udeis_A. The sequence continues at coordinate 386,111 of NZ_JBIYEB010000002.1, read as the reverse complement.
GACGTATCGAGAGGATGCTTCAAACCGTCAACTGAAACCTGGGGCGGTCCCGCTCACGGACCCGGCGGCCTCGAGACGATCGCTCCAGGCGAAAGGTCCCGAGGCCCAAGCGTTGCGGCAGCGTCCATATCACTTGTTATGCGCACCGAGCAGGCCGCCCACCAGCGATGTCACGCCGCCCACCAGGTTGCCCGGCGAGCTGCTGCCCGCACCACTGCCTGTCGTGCTCGAGAGACCCGCTCCGACGCCAACTCCTACGCCACTGGTGGTCGTTGTTGCACCGGTCGACGGCGATTTCGTCGTCGTGGTCCCCGCGCCTACGCCAGCTCCCACGCCCACACCGGTGATCGATGCGAGCAAGCCGCCAACAGGGTTCGCGGCGCCCGCGCCCGTGCCGGGTGCTGCGCCTGTCAATGCGCCTGTCAGGCCACCCACGAGGCTTGTCACCGGCGCGAGCGGATTGCCCGCCGATCCTGCCGAGCCGCCCGAGGTCGCGTTGGTCAGCGCACCCGTGGTAGCGCCTATTACGCTGGCGACGGGTGTCGTCACGCCGGTGGCGACCGCACCTACCGTGTTGGTCAAGTTGCCGAGCAGGCTCGCGACAGGAGCCGCCGGGCCTGCGCCCGATGTTGCGCCCGCACCGCCGGTCAGGCCGCCGACCAGACTTGCAACGGGCGCCAGCGGACCGGCTGCACCAGGCGCCACGCCAAGGCTTGCAACCGTGCTCGTCACGCCGCCGACAAGGCCTTTGACTGGAGCCAGCACACCACCTGCGCCACCTGCTCCACCGGTTCCGCCCACGCCGCCTGTCAGGCCCGAGAGGATGCCGGTGACCGGCGCGAGCGGGTTGCCGCCCGGCGTACCGTTCACAAGACCGCCCGCTGACGCGAGCGTAGTTCCCGTGGCGGACACAACACTGCCCAGACCCGTTGCGAGAGGATTGTTTCCCGTCGATGCCACCGTGCTGCCCGTCGACTTCAATACGCCGGCAAGCGTGGTGAGCAGGTTGTCGGCCGGTGCACCGAGGCCGGTTGCAGAGCCGACGGTCTGTGTCAGCGAGCCGGCCAACGCTGTGATCGGCGTGATCGCAGTGCTGACCTGTTGCGTGATCTGGCTGACCGCGCCGGTAGAGAGTGTCTTGCCGAGCGCACCGCCGGCTTGCGTGACGGTATTGCCGAGGGTGTCTGCCGCGCTGCCCAAGGGCGTTATCACAGGTGCAAGCGGGGAGAGCGCGCCGCTGCCGACGCTCGTCACAAGATTGCCGCCACTGCTGACGGCAGCGCCTGCTTGTTGAACCACGTGGCCGGTGCTGGCGAGTGTTGTGCCCACCGGGTTGGTGCTCGAACCAATCTGGCCGAGGCCTTGCGAGACACCGTTACCCAGGGCGTTGGCCGCATCACCGAGGTGGGAGACGACACCGCCGGCGGCCTGTGTCGTGCCGGCGCTGACGCCGGGAATAGTTGCATTGCCGACGACCGTGCCCACGTCCGTCACTGCACCACCCACCGCCGATACAACGTTGCCCGCTCCGGCCGCTACGGCTGCAACCGGGGTCGTGATCGATGTTCCACCACCGGTACCGCCGCCCGTACCTCCGCCCGAACCTCCGCCCGAACCTCCGCCCGAACCTCCGCCCGAACCTCCGCCCGAACCTCCGCCCGAACCACCCGTGCCGCCGCTAGTTCCTCCACTCGCACCACCGCCTGCAACGACCGTCCCTCCGCCCGACCCGGCGCCGCCGCCGGTCCCCACGGCACCTCCGGCACCCGTGCCCGAGCTGCTGCCATCGGTGCCGCCGCCCGCGACCGTTGTTCCGTCGCCTGTTCCTGTTCCGCTTGAGCCTGTCCCGCCGCCGACTGTGGTGCCATTGCCTGACCCCGTGCCTCCGCCGCCGCTACCGGCGCCGGCACTGCCTGTACCGCTACCGGTGCCGCCGGCTGTCGGTATTGCTCCGGATCCCGAACTGCCCAATTGCTTGCTGGTTGAACCCGAACCGCCGCAGGCGCCAAGGGCCAGCACGGTCGCGATAGCCGCGGTGAGAATGGTGACGCGCAATGCGCCGCTTCGGATTTGAATGGTCTTCATAACGCCCTCGGATGATATTTAGTTTTTGCTTTTTGAATTGCCATCGTCTTATTGCAGGACGCGTGCCATTTGTTCGGAGGACGACGAACGGTTCGGCATGCGCAACGGGTTAACCAGGCGGTACAAGGCCTGGCATGGCGTTGCCGGCGGGCCGAAGGTCTTGGGGAAACGGGGCGACGCCGAGCCGAGGTCTCACGTAACGTAACGTGCGCTCAAGGTCGTTACGCTTTGGCCCGTAACGCGTTACGCGTCAGTCGACGAACCGGGCTATGAATCCGGGCACGCATTGAATGCTTACTACGTGAGCGGTCGGCCATGCGCAATCACACCCCTGGTTGCTCACGTGCGCGGTGAGACATTCACTTGACGGTAGTACGAACGATTTCCAATACGAAACCGGATTGGGTCGGTCTAATAATGCGTGCGGATCATCCGAATAACGAGTGCGGACGGGAGGGGAAACACTAGAAGATCAAATTCTTAAAGTTTGTGAGAGGCCTTCCGTTAACTAGATGGCTAGCCGTCGAATCGTTTGGTCAATGCCAACAAAAATGACGGGTGGCGGTAAGTGTTTGAGTACAAAGCGTTGTTGTGACACAAACCTTACCTGTCGAGGGTAACAACCGATGAAATTATTGCTTGTTACCCGTTGATTTCAAGATAGCGTTCAGCTATAAATCGTTTCAGGGATTCATCGTTTGACATCCTGACTGATGGAGGCACCATCGACTACACGTCTAGAACTTGAGAGAAGCGGCAAATGAAAACGCGCGCAACGACGCGCACCCAGGCATGCGGAGCCAAGCCCGCGGGGAAGAGAGAACCCGCTGGCGGCGACCCAGAAAAATGCCGGATCATTTGCCAAATGGCCATTAAAAAATATCCGAGGAAAGCATCATGTCTAAGTTCATCCAAGGCTTCGTCAGAGACGAACGCGGTGTCACCGCCATTGAATATGCGATCATTGCCGGCCTTATCGCGGTTGCACTCGCGGCCTCGGTAGGTGGCGTTGTCACGAAGCTGCAGACCGTGTTCACCGCTATTGTGACCGCGTTATAGCGACACAGGCTTCGCGCCGCCGGGCATCAAGGCGTCATATCTTCTCGCATGGCAATTATTGTTATATCGGCCTGTTTGCCGGTATAACTCACTCACTGTGTGGTGTTGCGTTAATTCGCATAACACGTAGCGGATCTGCTGCGCGCAGGCGTGACGCCGGGCTTGTCCAGTCGACTGCTTTAAAGAGCGGCCGGCGGGATTAGTTTGCCTGGTTGAAGCGAGTCCATATCATGATTAACGCCGCGTTATTCATTAGCTGGGCACTCGCGGTCATTTTATTCGATTGCCGGTCGCGCCGCATACCCAACTGGCTCGTTATTGCGGGACTGGCGGTGGCCTGTGTGCTTGTGGCGAGTGGTCATTCACCATTTCATATTGACCTATCCAGTGCCGCGCTCGGTCTCCTGGCCGGACTGCTTGCGCTCTTGCCGTTCTATCTGATCGGCCTGATGGGCGCCGCCGACGTCAAGGTGTTCGCCACGCTCGGTGCATGGTGCGGTTTTCACGCATTGCCCGCGCTGTGGATCGTGGCCAGTATTGCCGCTGGCATTCATGTTCTGTATTTGCTTGCGTCAGCGGTGATCGAGGGGAGGCGGAAGAGAACTTCAGGTTCATTGGAGTCCTCACCGAATGTCGACCGCTACGTGGACGGCTTTCACGACGTCACCAAGCCCGGCGCCGAACGGCCATCAGGGTACACCTTCATTGTTGGAGGCCGCAGGGCAACGCCGTATGCCGCGCTGCTCGCCATCTCCGCGATAGGAAGCCTGACGCTGCACGCATTAGAGGCTGCCCGATGACCCGGTTCAACTCCGCACGACTGGTGTCGCAGGACGCTCAACAGAGTGTCCGGATACGTGCCCCCGTACATGGGCGATCCCGTGCCGGTCGCCGGGTGCAACGCGGCAGCATGGCTGTGGAATTCGCCATCGTGTTTCCGCTTTTCTTCCTCGTGTTCTACGCGATCGTTACGTACAGCATGATCTTCGTCGCGCAGCAATCGCTCACGCTCGCTGCATCCGAAGGAGCGCGTGCAGCGTTGCGTTACGAGGCTGGTGCAACTAGCACGGCCAGCGCGCTCGCGCTGCGCGCGAGCGCGGCTTGCACCACGGCGACGGGTCTCGTGAACTGGCTCGCGGGCGTGGCGCCCTGTACCGCCACGTACGCGGCGTGCAGCTTCGACGCCACGATGCAATGCGTGAATGTGACGCTCAAATATAACTACGCGAGCCAGCCGCTCGTGCCCTCGCTGCCATTGATCGGGCTACCGGTGCCGACAAGTCTCATCGCAAGCGCCATGGTGCAACTGAACCCGGAGAACCTGTTTTAGGCGTTCTCCGCGCTTGAAACGACCAAGACGATCATGGCTAACATTACCCGCATCCTCGCTGTGTCCCTGATCGTACTTGCCGTGCTGCTCGGCATTTTCGCGTGGACTCTCTCGCGTCGGCCAGTAGCGCCCGTGCCGCAGATCGTGCAGGGCCAGGCGAGCTTTCCCGTGGTCGTGACCACGCGTGATCTGCTTCCCGGCAAGCCGATCGACGCCGATGCATTGACCTTGCGAATGGCGCCGTCGCGTGGAGCGGGTGAGTTCGCCGATGCCACCGCGCTCGTGGGGCGCGTGCCGCTGATCGCGATAACCGCTAATACTCCGCTATCCGAAGCAAATCTCACCACCGGACTTGCCGACGCCATCGCACCCGGAGAACGAGCCGTGGCGGTGCGGGTGGACGAGGGCAATGCGGTGGGTAACCGGGTACGGCCCGGCAATTTCGTAGACGTGTTTTTCATGCTCAAACGCGATATGTCCGCTGGTCCTGGCGCGGATGCGGAGGTAGATGCGACCCAGGCGCGGTTGTTGTTGTCGAAGGTCCGGGTGCTCAGTTTCGGCGATGCGACGCTGCCCGGCACGTCCGACGCCACCGACGTTAGCGCGGCCAATGCCCCGCGCGGTGCGGGTGCGCGTACGGCGGTGCTGGCCGTGCGCACGGCGGATATCGATGCGCTCACGCTCGCCGAAGGTGCGGGCCGTCTCGTGCTGGCGCTGCGCAATCCCGCCGATACCGACATAGCCGAACCGCCCGCCATGGCGCCGCTTCTCGCATCGCTAAGGATGCCGAATGATGGTGCGTCGCGTGCGGCTGCGGGTTTGTCCCTGGAGGCACTGGCCGGTTCCCGTGGCGAACGGTCGGCGCGCACGCCGGTCATGCCGCCATTGCCGGCAATGCCTTCCATGCCCGCGGCGCGCGCGCCGCGGTTTCAGGCGGTGTCTAATGATCTCGAGTTGATTCGCGGTGCGCATAGGGAAAAGGTGACGTACTGAAAATACAGGCAGCGCCGTAAACACATTTAGAAGCACGAGTAGAAGGACGAGTAGTAGTCGAAATCAAAAGAAAGTTCGGGGCCATGCCGCCGTATGGCGACAACGCAGTAAGCAGTCGATATAAAAAATCATGAAAGCCAAGGCTTCTTATCGAGGACACGGCGTCTCCGGCGCTGGTCGGTTATTGCTCGCCACTCTGGTCTGCGTGTGTGCGGCGAGTCCGTGCGCCAGTGCGAAGACTGCAAGGCCTGCAGCTGACGCGGCCGACTCGGCGGTTTCGAGGGTTATCGACATCACCGTCGGCGCCCAGAAGCAGATCGCGATGGGGCGCACATTGCAGCGGGTAGCCGTGGGTGATCCCGCGGTCGCGGACGTGCTTTGGCTCAAGAGCAGCGGTGGTGCGAACGGCGGCTTGTTGCTTGTTGGAAAAAGCGCAGGACGTACCGAGATGATGATCTGGGAGCGCGGTCAGAGCGCAGCCCAGACCTACACGATCAACGTCACCACGCTGGCCGCCCGAAAACTGCTCGGCAGCGATACACCCGCGGTCAACGTGCTTGGCCGGACAGCAGTGGTCACGGGGTCCGCCGCGAGCATGGGTGCGCATGAGCTTGCTATCGCCGTAGCGAGGGAGTCGGTTGCGGGTACCGCCGGTTCGTCGGATGCGTCATCAGGAGCGTTGGCCAGGGATTCTCGCGGGCAGAACGGCGGTTCGCCTGACTCGGCGTCAACCGGAGGCAGTAGCGGGGGCGGCAACGGGGGCGGTGGGAAGGAGGGCGCTGTCCTCGACGCATCGACGGTGGCGACAAGTCCCGTCGTGCAGGTTGACGTGAAGGTGGTCGAATTCAGCAAGGCCGTGCTGAAGGAAGCGGGCTTCAATTTCTTCAAGCAGAACAACGCGTTTGCATTCGGGACTTTCTCGCCTTCGTCGCTGACGTCGTATACAGGGGGCGCGACCTCGAATCTGCAGGTCACGTCCACAACGCCCATCAGCAGTGCGTTCAACCTGATGGTGAATCTCGGGACGCGCGGGATTTTCGCGAACCTGAGCCTGCTTGAATCGAACAACCTGGCGCGCGTGCTGGCCGAGCCGACGCTCGTCGCATTGTCGGGGCAGAGTGCGAGCTTTCTCGCCGGCGGGGAAATCCCGGTGCCGGTGCCACAGTCGCTTGGGACGATCAGCATTGTCTATAAACCCTACGGCATCGGGTTGACCGTCACGCCAACCGTGCTCGGACCGCGGCGGATCGCGCTGAAGGTCGCGCCGGAAGCGAGCCAGCTCGACTTTACGCACGCGCTGACCATCAACGGCATCTCGGTGCCGGCCATCACCACGCGGCGTGCGGACACCACAGTCGAACTCGGCGATGGCGAGAGTTTCGTGATCGGCGGCCTGATCGATCGCGAGACGGCATCGAACGTCGACAAAGTGCCGGTGCTGGGCGACTTGCCGATCATCGGCTCGTTCTTCAAGACCCTGCAATACACGCAGAACGATCGCGAGCTGGTGATCATCGTGACACCGCACCTGGTCTCGCCGATCGCAAAGGGCGCGGTGCTTCCCGCCACGCCCGGCGAGCAATCCGAGCAGCGCGACGGACCGGTATGGCGCTCGTTCATGGGAGGTGTCGCGGCGTCGAGCGACGAGGTGCCGGGGTTCTCGAAATGATTGGCGCAAGTGCTGACGGAGAGGATGGCAGGCGGATGGTGGAGACGCGTGCAAGTCCGTCAGGAACGGTGGGGGCCGCGAGATGTGCAGGCAGCGTTGCCCGCGCCGATGTGGCAGGAGAAAGCGGCAATGAACGCAAGGGTTCTATCTTTGACTGAGACGGAAGCGCGCCCCCCGGGCGTCCGGTTCCTGTGCGTCTGCTCTGATTCGGGACGCCGGGCGTGGCTCGCGCACGCCCTGGGAACGCTGGGCGCGCTCGAGCATGTGCCGTTCGACGCTGTCGAGCTGATGCCGAAGATATCGACGCTGGGCGCCGCGATGGTGTTCATCGACTTTGCCCGCGCGCCGCTTGAAGCGCCCGAGGCCAGCATCGCAAGCGCGACCGCCGTGGCGACCGCAGTGCACGACGCATTCCCGGGAGTTGCCATCGTCGCGCTCGGGTCACTTCAGCAGTCGGCCAGCGCGATTGCGGCATTGCGCGCCGGTGTGCGTGATTTTATCGACGTGGAGGGCGAGCCTGGCGAAGCACTTCGGATTGCGAAGCAGTTGATTGAGCAGGCCAGCCAGTCTGCGAAGACGGAACAGATCACCAACCGCCACGGGCATATGACGGTGCTGCTCGGCGCGCGTATTGGCGTAGGTGTCAGCACGCTGGCGGCGAATCTGGCTGTGAAGCTGCAAAAGCGCGGTACGGCAGCAGCGAAGACCGCAGCGCTGCTCGACCTGGGCATTCCTGCTGCGGACAGTTCCGTGTTGCTCGACACGCAAAGCGAATTCAATTTCGTCGATGCCGTGCGTAACCTGCGCCGCTTCGACCAGACCTTCGTCCATACAGCGTTCGGGCGCCACGTCAGCGGCCTGGCGGTGACGACGCTGCCGCCGGATCTCACGGGGATGCGCGAGGTGTCGTACGCGTCGGCGGTGAACCTGGTTAACCGGCTGCGGACCTTCTTCGATCACCAGATTGTCGATCTTGGCGGTTTTACCAACCTTGAGTTCGTCGCGCAGATGGTGCGTGCCGCAGACAACGTGTGGCTGGTTTGCGATCCGAACGTGGCGTCAGCGGTGTCCGCCATGGAGTTGCTGGAAGGCCTGCGTTTCCAGGATGCCGATGCACGCTTGCCGAAGGATCGCGATACCGCCGATGCGCCGCAGAAGCTGCAGCTGGTCGTGAACAAGTTCGATCCAATGTTGCAATTTGGCGCCGAGCAGATTGCCGAGCGGCTTGGCTTGCCGCTGCTCGCGGTGCTGCCGGCGCGCGCGCAGGCGCTTGGCCGCGCGGTGAACCAGGGGCGGCTGCTGGCGGATATAGCGGAACGCGATGCCTATGTGCGCGCGCTCGACCCGCTGGTTGCCCGGCTTGGCGGTCACAAGGCGCTGGCGGCCGACGGCGTCGCACCTATGTCGGGGCCGGTGCCGGACGGCATGGATCCCAAGGCAGCGAAGCAGAGGACGGCGGATACCACGGACGCGGCGAGCGGCTCAAAACAACTTCTCAAGCGGTTCTTTCCCACTTTCACCAAGCGGTCATAGACGATGGCAAAAGACATCGAGTTTGCCGACGACGCTACTTCGTTCGCGCATACCCAGCAGTTCCAGGACATCAAGAACGCGGCGCATGAACATCTGCTTACGCGGATTGAAGAGCTGGGCGCCGAGTTCGGACGCTGGTCGCGCCAGGCGATCCAGCAGTTCGTCGATCTGGAGATCGACGGCTTCGTCCGGCTGCGGCGCATTCCGCTCAACGAGAGCGAAGTGCGGCTGGTCGCGCAGGCGCTGACCAAGGAGCTGGCGGGCTTCGGGCCGATCGAGGATCTGCTCGCCGATCCGGCCGTGGAGGACATCCTCATCAACGGCTTCGATGACGTGTATGTTTCGCGTCACGGCATGCTCGAGAAGATCCCGGTGCGCTTCGCGGACAACGCTCATCTGCTGCGGATCGTGCGGCGTATTCTGGCTCCCATTGGCCGGCGGCTTGACGAATCGAATCCAATGGTCGATGCCCGCCTGCCCGACGGCGGCCGAGTGAACGTGGTGATCGAGCCGCTGTCGCTCGATGGCCCGGTGGTATCCATACGCAAGTTCCGCCGCGACCCGTTGCGGCCCGACGACCTGCTCGCGAACGGTACCTTCAATCAGGAGATCTGCGGGCTGCTCGACGCGGCGGTGGCCGCGCGCTGCAACGTGCTGGTGTCGGGCGGGACCAGCTCGGGCAAGACTTCGCTGCTCAACGCGCTCGCGTTTTTTGTGCCGAAGCAGGAGCGCGTGGTGACGATCGAGGACACCGCCGAACTCTCGCTCAACCACCCGCATGTGGTGCGGCTGGAAAGCCGTCCAGGCGGCTTTGACGGCGCGGGTGTGGTGTCGATCCGCGACCTCTTGCGCAACACGCTGCGGATGCGTCCGGACAGGATCATCGTGGGCGAAGTGCGTGGTGGCGAAGTGCTGGAAATGCTGCAGGCGATGAACACAGGCCACGACGGTTCAATGGGAACGGTCCACGCCAGCTCGGCGCGGGAATGTCTGTACCGGCTCGAGATGCTGGCGGGCTTTGCCGGCTTCCAGGGCACGGAGTCGAGCTTGCGCCGGCAGATTGCGAACGCCATCGATTTCATCGTGCAGATCGGGCGCTTGTCCAATGGGCGGCGGCGGATTTTATCGGTGACGGAAGTGACGGGTCTCTCGGACAACATCGTCGCGACGCAGGAGTTATACCGGTACGAGCCGCTGATGGACGGCGGCGAGGAAGTGGATAACTGGGTCTCGCTCGGCATTCATCCGAGCTCACCGAAGCTTGCCAAGTACCGGCAGTCTCTCGGTAACGACGGAGGCGCCGACAGCTTCAACGACGGCTTCGGGCGCGGCGGCGGTAGCGGTGGTTTTGGCCGCTCGGGAGGAAGCTTCAATGTCTAGCGGTATCGGACTTGTCCTGGTCGTGGCGCTGCTGTGTGCCGCTGGCGGGCTGCTGCTGTGGCAGCGTGCGCAGGACAACCGCGAACGCGCGCTGACAGATCGTTTTGTTGACCGGCGCGTGGCGTCTGTGCAGGGGGCAACACCGGGCACGGCGCCTGCCCAGAACAGCCAGCGCACTCGCGCTGCAGCTCCCGCGGCGATGTCGCCGAATGGAGCGCCGCGCGGCGTTCGCGAGAACGCACGCCATCTGCAAGCGCGTGTGGTTTATGGCTTCGGCAATCTGATGAGCCGCTCGGGCATTGCCAGTACTCGCATCTTTTTGTTGGGCACCGGTGCGGTGATCCTGCCGGGAGCGTGCTGGGTCGGAGTGCGTACGCATTGGATGGTTGGGCTGGGTTTTGTCGTCTTCGGGGTGCTCTGCGCGTTTGCTTTCCTCTCATGGCGCACCCAGAAACGTTATCAACGCATATCGCGGCAGTTGCCCGTATTCCTCGATGGCATCGTGCGGCTCATCATTATTGGCAACAGCGTGCCAGCCGCGTTCCAGGTTGCACTGACAACCACCGACGCGCCGTTGCGCGACTGCCTCGACCGGGTTTCGCGGATGTTGCGCTCCGGCGTCGAAATAGACGTGGCGCTGAAGAATGTGGCCTCGGCGTATCGCGTGCGCGAGCTGGAACTGGTGGGCTCGGTTCTGCGCATCTCGGTGAAATACGGCGGGCGCTCCGACGTGATGCTCGACCGCATGGCGACGCTGATGCGCGATCTCGAACAGGCCGAGCGCGAACTGGTTGCGCTGTCCACCGAAACGCGTTTGTCCGCCTGGGTGCTTGGGCTATTGCCGGCGTTGGTGGGAGGCTTCGTGATGATCTCGAACCCGTCGTACTTCCAGTCCATGTGGTCCGATCCATTCGGCCAGCGCCTCGTGTATATGGCGTTCGGGCTGCAAGTGTTCGGCGCTTTCCTGCTTTACCGGCTGGCGCGCCTGAAGGATTGATCATGACCGCTCACACTGTGTTCGCTCTCGCCTTGCTGGTCGGCGCACTCGGCTGCGCCTTGTTGGGCGTACTCGCATTCACGGGCCTCGCGCGCATGCAGCGCGGCGCGCACACACTGGACCACGCGCTCGATCAACGCGCGGCCAGTTCGGCGGCACGCGCGATTGGCGCGGGCAAGGAGACGCGGCAGACAACAGACGCGAAGGATGCGAGCGAGGCAGGGCGGGGGCGGGCCAAAGGCGGCCGCCTGTCGCACCTGGGCAATGCACTCAGCCGCGCCGCGGCGAGTTGGCTGGACACGCCCTTCGGTGCGATCGTTGTTGCCGCCGAAGACCGGCGGTTGCTGGATCGATGCGGTTTCCTCGATGCCCGTGCGCGGGCACGTTTCTTCGCGGCGCGGATTGGTTCTGCTGCGCTGTTGCCGCTGCTCGCGCTGGGTGTGTTCAACGGCGAACCGCGCCTCGCCATGTGGATGGTCGGTGCGTTCAGTCTCGGCTTCATGCTGCCGAAGTGGTTCATGCGGCGCCGCGCGAAAGCGCGTCAACGTTCGGTGGCAAACGAATTGCCCATGTTCGTCGACTTGTTGCGTTTGCTGCAGGGCGTTGGCCTGTCGCTCGATCAGAGTCTGCAAGTGATGATCAACGACTTCGCGACCTTGCTGCCGGTGCTCGCGCAGGAGCTCGCGCTGGCCCACCGGCAATTCACGAGCGGACGGACACGTGAGCAGTCGCTGAGCCGGCTCGCGACGAGCTATGAAAGTGATGACCTGAATGCCGTGATGCGGCTGGTGGTCCAGGTCGACAAGCACGGCGGCGCAGTGCAGGAACCGCTGCGCCAGTTCGGCGACCGGTTGCGCGAGTCGCGCCGCGCAACCTTGCGTGAACGGATCGGCGCATTGACCGTGAAGATGACCGGCGTGATGGTGGTGACCTTGCTGCCCGCGCTATTGATCATGACGGCCGGGCCGGGATTTATCGCGGTGTTCCATTCGCTATCCACGATACACAGATAGACGTTCGATGGACGTTGAAGAGAGTGAAGCCATGAAATCGATCGCAATTGAACACCGCATGCCCACTGTTGTCCTGGCGCTTGCCTGTACCGTCTTTGCGGGCCTGGGCGGCTGTGCTTTCAAGATGGAAAGCGGTTATGGCGTCGGCATACAGGCGGAGCGCGAAGCCGCGCTCCAGCAATCACAGGAGAAACAGGATGCGCCCGATACGCCCGGCATGTATCTCGCGCTGATCGACCGGATGCAGTCGCAGGGTCTGTTCTATGCTTCGCTTGCGCATATTGATGCGTACGAGAAGCAATATGGCGTGACGCCCGATACGATCCTGCTGCGCGCCGATGCGTTGCGCCAGACTGGCCAGACGCAGGGCAGTGCCGACGCATACACGAAATTGCTGAACACGCCGCTGGCGGCGCGGGGGTATCGCGGGATCGGTTTGCTGGCCGGGGCTGCAGGTGATTTCAGTAAGGCATCCGAATCATTGGATACCGCCACGCGCCTCCAGCCAACCGATGCGCTCACCCTGTCCGACCTGGGTTACGCGCGTTTGCGTCTCGGCGATGTGGCGGGCGCCCGCGTACCGCTGATGAAAGCGGCGGAGTTGGCACAGGACAACCCGAAGATCCTGAGCAATGTCGCGCTGTTCCTGCTCGCAGCCGGACAGTCGGCCGCGGCGCAAGGGCTGATCACGCAGCAGAAGTTTTCTCCGGAGGTGCAGCAGGCGATCCGCACGGACGCACAGCGTATCGCCGCGGCCGAAGCGCAGGCCACGCACGCACGGGCAGCCGAGGTCGCGGCGGCGACAACCGAGCAAGCGCGCGTTCCCATGGTGCGCGCGCCGCAGACGGTCGATTCGTTGCTCAACGCGCAATTGCCGCTGACCCAGGCATACGGTCAACCCGCCGCAATGTCGGCCAGTCAAGCGCAAGTGGTCGCACGGTGAAGGGACCAACCATGAACGAATATCGGACGATGCGGAGGTGGTCCACGGTGACGCGTGTGACGGCGGGGGTGATGATCGCGTTGGGCTCAATGTCGATCGCCACCCACTCGGCGGCGCAGGTTCAGGTGCAGCCTCCGGTGGAAGCAGCGCAAGCGCAGGCGGTTCAGGCAGGCGAGCCGGACGCGGACGTGCCTGTGACTCGGATTGGCGACGCGGCGCACTCTATTCTCGCGATACAGCGGAGCGGCCAGGCTGCCTCGCCGGCACAGCCGATGCTGGGGCCGGAAGCGAGTGCCGCGTACGCACGTTACCTGAAGTCCTTCGATCACCCGATTCCGGAGCATCTGGATTCATCGGTGGGTACGGTCGGCGGCGCGATAGGTGGTGGAGCTGCAAACTGACATGAACCGTCTGCCGACGTCGCGGGGCAGACCGACACCGCGTGGCCCCAAACGGCAGCGCGGCGTAGCGAGCGTGTTGGCAGCGTTCTGGCTTCTGGTAGCAGTCGCGGCGCTTGCCGCTATCGATGTGGGTAACGTGTTTTATCAACGGCGCGTCATGCAGAGCGTGGCGGACATGGCAGCGAATGCGGGTGCCCAGGTTGTCGACAACGCCTGCTCGCGCGCCCCCGCCACGGCTCTCGGAAGTGCGGGCGCGAACGGCTTCAACGCGTCGGGGTCAGGCAACTCGATTACGACGACCTGCGGGCGCTGGGACGCGACGCTCTATGCGGGTCCAAGCTACTACGCGGCGAACGCTACACCGAGTAATGCGGTGCAGGTGACGGTGTCGGAGCAGGTGCCTTATTTCTTTCTGGGAGCAGGGCGCACAGTCAGCGCGACGGGGTTGGCACAAGCGGTCAATATGGGGGCGTTCACCATTGGCACCACGACGGCAAATATTGACCCAACCGTCATTACCGGGCTCCTGAACTCGATGCTCGGGACGAATATCAACGCGCTGCAGATATCGGCGGCGGGTTACCAAGGTCTGGCGCAATCGCGTATCCAGATTGGGGATCTTGTGGCGGCAGCGGGCGTGGGCACCGTGAGCCAGTTGCTTGCGATGAACGTCACCGCCGCGCAGCTTGCCAGTTTCATGCTCACCGCCTTGCAGACCACTCAGGTCGCGAACGCGAATTTGTCGGCGGCGGTTGGTGCGCTGCAGGCCGTCGTGAGCGCGAATATTCCAGGCTCGCAGACCTTTCCCATAGGCGCGGTGAATGGCGCAACGGGCCTGGTGCAAGTTAGCCTGGCCGACGCGCAGTCTGCGCTCACTGCAACTATCAGCCCGCTAGACGCGCTGTTCGTCGCGGCGGACATCGCACAGGCTGGAAAGTCTGCAGTCAATGTGTCGACGGGTCTGAACCTCGGGGTGGCGACGGCGACATTGCAGGTGCAAGTGATTCAGCCCCCGGTACTCGCCATTGGCGAGGCCGGGCAGACGCCGGCAGGCGCGTGGCGCACGAGTGCCACGACGGCACAGGTGCGGGCGTTCCTGAAGGTGACGCTCGGCGCGCTGCCTGGACTACCGTTGGGGCTTGGCGCCCCGATAGTGAAGCTGCCGGTCAATGTGTACGTTTCGCCCGGGCAGGCGTGGCTAGCTTCCACGCAGTGCCTGTCGACACAGGCAGCTAGCAACTCGGTGATTGGTGTTCGGACCGGTCTCGCGAACGTGTGCATAGGCGATGCACCCACCAACCTCTCCGCATCCACGCCCTACAGTTGCGCACCCGCAACGCTTGTCAGCGTGCTCGGTCTTATCACCGTTCAGATCGCCACATCGCTTCCCGCCGTCGTCCCAAATTCCTCTTCGCTGACGTTTGATGGAATTGTTGGCAATGCTGATGATTACCAGGCGACGAACTCGAACCAGGTGGGTGGTGTGCTGTACAACACCACCTCGGGGTTCGCTACGCAGCTGTCCGCAGGGAACGGAGTGACGTTGAATGTACTCGGAATATCACTTCCCATTAGCTCGCCCGTTGGCCAAGCGCTACTGAGTTTCGTCCTGCCTCTCCTGACGCCCATATTCAATGCGCTGGACACGGTTCTTATGCCCGTGCTGCAACTCCTCGGCGCGCAGATCGGCGTGAGCACCGTGCATGACCTGTCACTGACATGCGGTCAGTCGCAGCTTCAATATTGAACGCATGATTGAACCGGAGACCAGCGGGTGCCGTTAACAATGTAACGAGTGCACGTAGCGCAAGGAATGAGCGCAACCAACGAACGCAAGCAACGAACGCAAGCAACGGGCTGCGAAGCCACCAGATGCAAGCCATGAGACTCGAGAGTATGAGACCAGCGACAAAAATCGACGACCTCGATATATACGTGTGGGAAGGCAAGGCGGATATCGTCGAGCGGGTGGTGCGCTGCATGTCGAGTTTTGAAGTCGATGTGATCCGCGCCGACGGCATGTCGATTGCAGCCGGCCAGGATGCCCGGCGCCAGGCAATCGCGATTGTGAGCGTGAGCGTGATCGACACGGGTGCGTTCGCGTTGCGCGATTGGGAAGCGCATCGCGGCATGCCGGTGATCTGGGTGGGCGCGGCGCCGCGAGAGCGTGACACGAGCGTTTTTCCCACCGACTACTCGCATATCCTGCCGCTCGACTTCACCGGCGCGGAGTTGCGCCGGATGGTGGCCAAGCTCGCGCAGCAACTGCGCGCGCACGGCGAGCAGGTGCAGGAATCAAGCGCCCTGATCGCGAATGCGGAGTGCATGCAGGCATTGCTGCGCGAGGTGCAGACCTTCGCCGATTGCGACACCAGTGTGCTCGTGCATGGCGAAACCGGCGTGGGAAAGGAACGCATTGCGCAGATGCTGCACGAGCAGCACAAGCGGTATTCCGAAGGGCCATTCGTGCCCGTCAATTGCGGCGCGATCCCCGACGGCCTGTTCGAATCGCTGTTCTTCGGCCACGCGAAAGGCTCGTTTACGGGCGCTGTGATCGCGCACAAAGGTTACTTCGAACAAGCCGACGGCGGTACGTTGTTCCTCGATGAAATCGGCGACATGCCGCTCTATCAGCAGGTCAAGTTATTGCGCGTGCTGGAAGACAGTGCGGTCACGCGGATCGGTTCGGCTACGCCCGTCAAGGTGGATTTCCGGCTGGTCGCCGCGACTAACAAGAGCCTGCCGCAACTGGTGAAGGACGGCGACTTCCGCGCGGATCTTTACTATCGGCTGGCGGTGATCGAGTTGAAGATTCCGTCGCTGGAGGAACGTGGGGCGCTGGACAAGATAGCGTTGTTCAAGTCGTTCATCGCGCAGGTGGTGGGGCCGGAGAAGCTCGCGACCTTGCCCGAATTGCCGTACTGGCTGGCCGATGCCGTCGCCGATAGTTATTTCCCCGGCAACGTGCGTGAGCTGCGCAATCTGGCGGAGCGCATAGGCGTGACTGTGCGGCAGGTCGGGTCGTGGGATACCGCGCGGCTGCAACGCTTGCTTACGCTTGCCCGCACCTCTCAGCCGGTGCCGCCGGAGCTGAGTGCTGACGTGATCGTTGATCGCAGCAAGTGGGACATGAACGAACGCAACCGCGTGCTGGCCGCTCTCGAGGCGAACGGCTGGCGGCGGCAGGATACCGCGAGTCACCTGGGCATCAGCCGCAAGGTGCTGTGGGAAAAAATGCGCAAGTTCCAGATCTTCGATGAAGAACCTGAAACGCGCGCCGAGGAATGAGACGTTGCAGGCAGCGGTGCCGCACCCGACGCGCTCGCCGCCTGGGTTGACTTCTACGCCAGCGCAGCGGTCAGCGCGGCGAACGTGTGTTCGTCGGTCCGCTCGAAGTGCAGCGGCGTGACCGAGACCCGGCCCGACGCTACCACCGCCGTCTCGCTGTCGGCCGCGTTCTCGCGCGGGCCGCGCTGGAAACGCAGCCAGTGATATTGCAGGCCGCGCGGATCGGTTTGCGGCAGCACGTCGATACCTTCGACCAACCCCACGCCCTGGCGCGTCGGGGTAAGCGGACCGGCCAAAGCGGCGTCTATATCGGGGAAATTCACGTTGAGGCAAGTCGGTGCGTCGTGCGCGATGGCGAGCAGCGAGCGGATCACGCCGGGTGCGAGTTCGCGCGCCGTATCCCAGCGCACGTCGCGGTCGCTGAAGGTCTGGCTCAATGCAATGGATGGCAAGCCGAGCAGCAAGCCCGTCATGGCCGCGCCGACGGTGCCGGAGAACATGGTCTCCACGCCCAGGTTGCCGCCGCGGTTGATTCCCGACAACACCAGCGTAGGGGGCGCGTCCTGCATCAAATGCCGCACAGCCATCACCACGCAATCGCCCGGGGTGCCGAGCACACCGAAGCGATGCTTGCCGTGCTGGCTCACGCGCAGCGGCGAATGCAAACTGATGGAGTGCGAGGTGCCGCTCTGGTCGTGCTCGGGGGCGACGACCCACACTTCGTCCGCGAGTTCGGCAGCCACGGCTTCGAGCACGGCGAGGCCGGGTGCGTCGATACCGTCGTCGTTGGTAAGCAGGACGCGTGCAAGTCTGGGTCGGGCGAACGTTGCAGAGGGCATTGCAAATCTCCTTTCGATTGAGGGAAAACGTCAATCAATCGATTATTCCAGAGATCGCGATGCGGGGTGGCGCCGTGACAGGGCGTGATGGGGCGTCTTCGTGAACGGCGTCCACGAAGACTGTCTGCTTGCGTATTTACTTGATGCCAAGTCCACGCAGCACCGCATTGCCGTCTTCGGTGAGGCGGAACTTGGCCTCGCCCGGCGTGGGCGACACCATTTCCACGTAGCCGTATTCGCTCAGCGAGGCTACGTCGGGAGGCGCGGCCATCGCGTCGATCGGCGCGTGCAGCAGCAACAGCAGCGTGGCGATTTCGTGATGGCTGAGTAATCGTTTGATGGCCCGTACGGGAGCCGATGCGTTGCGGAGGTTCATGACGAACTCCTTTCGTTAATGCCTTGTCTTTGTTTCGTGCAGAGCGTCGATTGCACCACGCAGCGCCGCGTGAGGTTTTGATGAAGTTGGGGCAGGGTACCGATCAAGTCTTAGGCGAAACTTAAAACAGAACAAATGCCACGCGTGCGTTGGCTATGAAGACGATTGGCGAGGCTAAATATTGTGTTTGATCAGGTTAAAAATTGTAAGCCGGGTTCCTGGGGCTGAACGTGGCGTCGTCGAAGGTCTTCGGCACGACGTTCTGGAACACAATGCTTTCGAAGATCTTGCCGTCGTTGTCGAAGGATTCCGCCGTCCGGAAATACGGCCGCCTCAGGTCCAGGCCGAGTATTTCCTTCTTGGCATAAAAATCCGGCTGTCCGGAAGGGGTTTCGTAAGTGAAGGCGACCACGCGCGCACCGTCAATGGTTTTTACTTCGATGTCGTCAGCACGCGTGACCCCGGCGTCGGCGAATTTCTTGCCTTCGGCCAGGAACTGCTGCGTGATGTATTCGGTGCCGAGATCGCGGACAGAATGTCGCGATTGCGAGCGCGCAAGCGCGCCGTTGAGTGACGCCCAGAGCGCAATCACCTTCAGAAAACCGCCCAGATGGCCATACATTTGGTCGGGGTGTGCGGTTTCGTCGTAGAGAATTTCCTGGCCCGCATGCGCGCCGTCGGGCAGCCATTTTGCGTAGACCCGCAGCGGGTCACGCGTCAGGCGCACCAGCATGTGGTCGGCCTGATTCGGCCACCTGCCATGGATACGTTCACGCCGCAGCATGGTGAACTCATACGACGGATAGCCGTTGGGGCCATTCTTCAGGTAGCGCGGCAGCGCAAGCGGATCGAGCGATTTGAACAGCGCCACGAGCGCCGGGTCGCTCATGTTGGCGAGCATGCCGCTCAGCGCGGCTTGGCTCAGCCAGCGGACCTGGTCATCGAGCGGGAGTTTGCCGACCTGCGCCGCGGGTGTCGTCGGCGGTGTGCTCGATGTGCTTGTTACGCTGGCGGAGAGCGCCGGACCGGCCGCGGAGGTTGCGGAGGACACTGGCAAGGCGGCCGCGTCCTGTGCGCTGGCGGGCACGGCGATGGCTGCGAGTCCAACCGCAGTCCACACGCTCCAGATCCAGACGCTTGCGCGAATCCCCTGACGGTTGTGGCAGCGCTGTCGTGCTCGATGCATGAAGTTCTCCGTGGTCCGTTCATTCTGCTTTGGCTGCGTATGTGTCGCGCAGTTCACGGCGGAAATCTTTCCTTGTCTTAGAACGGATCGGGGAGACCGAAAATTCCGGGGCATCGCGCTTTATCTTGGGGAGGCACCGTCGACAAAACCTGATCGACTTGCCCGCCGCCGTCAGCGCTCGAGGATGGCGACAACCCCTTGTCCACCCGCGGCGCAGATGGAGATGAGACCGCGGCGCGTTCGCGTGTCGCCGGTCGCCTGCGCCAGCGTCGCCAGCATCTTGGCGAGCGTCCCCACGATCCGTCCGCCGGTCGCCGCGAACGGGTGGCCCGTTGCCAGCGAACCGCCATTGAGGTTCATGCGGTTGCGCGCGATCAAGCCGAACGGGCCGTCCAGCCCGAGTTGCGTGCGGCAGTATTCCTCGTCCTCCCAGGCCGCGAGCGTGCACAGCACCTGTGCCGCGAATGCCTCATGGATCTCGTAGAAATCGAAGTCGGCCAGTGCAAGTCCAGCGCGTTCGAGCAATTGCGGCACGGCGTACGCGGGCGCCATCAGGAGGCCTTCTTTCTTGTCGAAGAAATCGACTGCCGCGGTTGCCGAGAGCGTCAGATAAGCGAGCACGGGCAGGTTGTGCGCAGCCGCCCATTCTTCGGACGCGAGCAACACCGCCGACGCGCCGTCGGTGAGCGGCGTGGAATTACCGGCTGTGAGCGTACCGGCGTCGCGATCGAAGACGGGTTTCAGCGCAGCGAGTTGCCCGGCCGTGAGGTCCGGACGCAATATGTTGTCGCGTGAAAGGCCTTTGTACGGCGTCATCAGGTCGTTGAAAAAACCGCGCTCGTACGCCGCTGCCAGCTTGCGATGACTGTCGAGCGCAAGTTCATCCTGCGCTTCGCGCGAGATCTTCCAGCGCTTGGCCATCAACTCGCAGTGTTCACCCATCGACAGGCCGGTACGGGGTTCGCTGTTACGCGGCAGCATGGGCTTGAGCAGCATGCCGGGCCGCAGCTTCGCCAGTGCGCTCATGCGCTGTGCCGTGGACTTGCCCCGGTTCGCTTCCAGCAGGATCTTGCGCATCCGTTCGTTCACGCCAATGGGCGCGTCGGAAGTCGTATCCACGCCACCCGCAATGCCTGCATCAATCTGCCCGAGTGCGATCTTGTTCGCGATGAGGATCGCGGTTTCAAGGCCCGTCCCGCACGCCTGGCTCACGTCGTAAGCGGGCGTTTCCCGGGCGAGGGTGGTGGACAGCACCGCTTCGCGTGTGAGATTGAAGTCGCGTGAATGCTTGATCACCGCGCCCGCCGCGACTTCACCGAGACGCAGGCCGTGCAGGTCGTATCGATCGATCAGGCCTTGCAGCGTGAAGGTCAGCATGTCCTGGTTCGATGCTGTTGAATACGCCGTGTTGGAACGCGCGAACGGAATCCGGTTGCTGCCGACGATCGCCACGCGACGCACGGCGGGAAGGGCGCTCACAATCATGATGGAATCTCATCGAAGGATACAGCGGGCGTTTCGGGATCGGTCCCAGCCGGCGTGGCTGGTTTCAAACACCGCATATTCTTGTGCAGGGGTGCAAGCACATCGCGGCGTTTGTTCATGAACCGGGGCTGCATCATGGCAATTCCCATTCGAAGCGGCCGCGCAGATGGTGCCGCTCACCCGCCAGATCGCGCACTTCGAAGTCGCGTCCTGTCGCCGATAAAGCCGCGGTCCACAGCGTTGTCTCGGCCGGCAGGTAAATAGGCGACTTGAAGTCGCCACGTACATTGGCGGTATCCAATTGCTTCGACGGTTGCAGCGCCGCGAGCGTACGCCCAAGTGTCCACATGCCATGCGCGATGGCACGCGGAAAGCCGAACGCTTTCGCTGTCAGCGCGTGCAGATGAATCGGGTTGAAGTCGCCGGACACCTTTGCATAATCGCGGCCCAGTTGTGCAGGAAGTTGCCAGCGTGCTTCACGGATCAGCGCGGCGGGCGTTGCGTCGGTGACGATCGAAGCGCTGCCCCGACCTTCGGCGCCACGCTTCAGATACACACTGTCCGCATCCCATACCGCTTCGCCACCCCGATAGATACGCGTATGCAACGTGAACGCCTGGCCCTTGTCATGCGCCTCGAGCGCGCCGTTTTCCACTTCAATGCGCAATGTCTGTCCGGAGTGCAGCGTACGCCGCAAGCGCACGCTGTTCGACACATGCACGAGACCCATCGCGGGCCAGGGAAACGCGGGATCGGTGAGCAGCATCAGATGCAGCGGAAACGCCATCACGTGAGGGAACGTGACTGGCACGCCTTGCTCGGGGATGAACCCGCACACTCGCGCATAGCGGCCGATCTGTTCGGGATCGAGCGCCACGCTCGGGCGCACGAGCCGCAGCGGCGGCAGTTGGTCAACCGCATCCGCGCGTTTAAAAATGCCCCGCAGCGCGCGGCCGTAGAGTTTTGCCGGAGGCGGCAGGGTCTCCAGGATCACCGTGCGCATGCGTGGCGAGCCCGACGGCAGTGGCATGCTCATGTCACGCTCCGATCAGGCTTTGTCCGCACACGCGCACCACGTTGCCGGTGATGCCGGCGGATGCGGGGCTGGCGAGCCACGCAATAGTCTCTGCTACATCCACGGGCCGGCCGCCTTGGCTCATCGAATTCATGCGGCGTCCGGCTTCGCGAAGTCCCAGCGGAATCCGGGCGGTCATCTGCGTTTCGATGAATCCCGGCGCCACCGCGTTGATCGTGATGCCGCGTGTGCGAAGCGGTCCGGTCATGCTTTGCACGCGGCCGATCACACCGGCCTTCGACGTCGCATAGTTGGTCTGGCCGGGATTGCCGGCAATGCCGCTGATCGACGATACCCCTATGATCCGGCCGCCGTCATGCAGCACATGCTGATCGAGCAGCAAGTCGTCTATCCGTTCCTGCGCCGAGAGATTCACATCGATCACGCTGTCCCACGCGGCCTCCGTCATCTTCGCGATGGTCTTGTCGCGCGTGATGCCGGCGTTGTGCACGACGATATGGACACCGCCCATTGCCAGCAGCGCGGCTGCGATGGTCGCGGGTGCGTCAGGGGCGGTGATATCCGCGACGAGCGCCGTGTGCGCGCCTTGCGACGGCCAGGCATCTTCAAGCGCGAGCATGGTCTGGTCGAGCGCGTCCTGCGCCTGGGGTACGTCGAGCCCGATCACATGCGCGCCACGATCGGCCAGTACCTGCGCAATCGCCGCACCAATTCCCTGCGCCGCGCCCGTCACGAGCGCGCGTTTGCCCGCGAGCGGCTGGTTCCAGTCGGCGGGTGGATTGGCAGGCGTGGCGTCGATACGCACGACCTGGCCCGACACATAGGCCGAGCGCGGCGACAGCAGAAAACGCAGCGCCCCTTCAAAATCCCCGCCCGGTTCGACCTGCACCAGATTCGCAGAGATGCCCCCACGCGCTTCCTTGCCGAGCGAACGTGCCATGCCTTCCAGCGCCCGTTGCGCGGTCCAGGCACGCGGCGAAGCGCAGGATTCCGGCGGCAGTCCGAGTACGACAATGCGCCCGCTCTTCGCGACCGACCGGAGCGCATCGTGGAAGAAGCCGTAAAGCGCATGCAGTTGCGTGCTGTCGGTAATACCCGTTGCATCGAAGATCAGCGCCTGTACGCGGTCGTTCGGCGGCGCGCCCGGCGCACGCGCTTCGAAGCGGCCGCTCATTGCGCCATGTCTAGCCGCGACGGACAGCCAGCCAAGCGCACTTTCGTGGGCGACGCTGGTCATGCCGAGCGAAGTCAGCAGCGTCAGCAGCGGTTCGAACAGCGTAGGCGACGGCCCCGCTCCAATGGCGGCTATACCGTCGAATTCCGCGCGGCCCTGCGCGTGCCGCCGCAATACTTCGGGCTGTGGCAGGCCGATGGAGCGCGCGACGCTCGCGCCGAAGGGTGAATTGACGAAGTCGAGATAGCGATCTTTCATGCCTGCCTGAAAACGGTTTAGGGCTTATGTGAAGGGTCACGCATGGATCTCCTCCGGCTCGTTCGCCAGCGCTTGCTGACGTTGCTTCAACGCGGCGAGCATACCGAAGTCCGCGCCGAAGTCGTCGACCTTGACGACCTCCACGCCGTAGCGCGCATAGTCGGAGAGTACCTGACGTTCGCTTGCATCGATCAAACCGCGCGATTCGCAAGCCGCGCTCCAGGCGTCGAGTTCGGGCAGGCTTTGCGGCATCGGCGGGATCTGCCTGGCCTTGACCGCATCCCGCAGCTTATGCTCGATTTCAGCGTATCTCGGGCTGAGCGCGAACATCAACTCGCCGTAACCGAGCGGATCGATATGCACGGGCGGCGCGTACGAGTCCGCAACCAGACGTTCGCGGGCATCCCCGGGGGTTGTCATCAACTCGGCTATAGCACTCCCCAGCCGATCCCCCGGCACGCACTGCGGCATGCCAAACGGACACGCAAGCACGCGTACAAAACCTGCGGCGAGCGGCTTCGGATAATTGGAGAGTACGCCTTCGAAGGCCGTTTGCGCTTGATGCAGCGCATCTTCCACACCCCAGCGCACGAGCGGAAGATCGGCTTCAGGGCGGCCATCGTCTTCGAAGCGCTTGAGCGTAGCCGAGATCAGGTAGAGCTGCGAGAGGATATCGCCGAGTCTTGCGGACAGGCGTTCGCGCCGCTTCAATTCGCCGCCGAGCACGAACATCGATACATCCGCCAGCAGCGCAAATGCGGTGGACATGCGCGTGGCCGAGCGATAGTAGGGCACAAGACGCGCGTCGGCGCGCCTGGGTCTTGCGATGAAAGCACTGCCGCCCAACGCGAACACGAGGCTGCGCACCCCATTCGATGCCGTGAAACTCGCGTGACCGAAGAACGCGTTGTCAAAGTCACGCAGGCCTTTCGCGCGGTCAGCATCGCGTGTTGCTGTCATCTCTTTCAGCACATAGGGATGACAGCGGATCGCGCCCTGGCCGAAGATGATCAGGCTGCGCGTGAGGATGTTCGCGCCTTCCACCGTGATCGAGATGGGTACCTGCTGATAAGCGCGGGCGAGGAAATTCGATGGCCCCATGCAGATGCCCTTGCCCGCGACCACGTCCATGCCGTCGTTGATCACCTTGCGCGCGCGTTCGGTGATGTGATATTTCGCGATCGCGGAAATCACCGACGGTTTCTCGCCGAGATCGACACCTTGCGCCGATAGGCGGCGTGCCGCGTCCATCACATACAGGTTGCCGCCCATGCGGCCGAGTGCTTCCTGCACACCTTCAAACTTGCCGATAGCGGTACGGAACTGCCGCCGCACGGCGGAGTACGCCCCGGTGCCGCGCACGGCCAGCTTCGCCATGCCAACGTTCGACGACG
Organism: Caballeronia udeis; assembly: GCF_044909315.1. Classification (GTDB taxonomy): domain Bacteria; phylum Pseudomonadota; class Gammaproteobacteria; order Burkholderiales; family Burkholderiaceae; genus Caballeronia; species Caballeronia udeis_A. The sequence goes on along the minus strand of NZ_JBIYEB010000002.1, from coordinate 361,672 downwards.
GCAGCGAGATCGCGCGTCCCGCGGCAAGGCATTCCATCAGCATGCGCCAGCCGTTGCCGACCTGGTCGCGTCCGCCGATCACCCAGTCGAGAGGGATGAATACATCGTTGCCCCAGTTCGGGCCGTTCTGGAACACCGCGTTCAGCGGCCAGTGACGACGGCCGATATTCACGCCCGGATGCGTGGTTGGAATGAGCGCGCAGGTGATGCCGGCTTCGTCGTCGGCGCCAAGCAGATGGTCGGGATCGAGTGCGCGAAACGCGAGGCCGAGCACGGTCGCGATCGGCCCAAGCGTGATGTAGCGCTTGTCCCAGGTCACACGAAAGCCGAGCGTTTCGCGGCCCTCATGCAAACCCTTGCATACGATCCCCACGTCGGGAATGGCAGCCGCGTCCGATCCCGCGTAGGGGCTGGTCAGCGCGAAGCAGGGGATCTCGTCGCCACAGGCGAGACGCGGCAGATAGTAATTCTTCTGCGCTTCGGTGCCATAGTGCATCAGCAATTCGGCGGGACCCAGCGAGTTGGGCACCATCACCGAAACCGCTGCGGCGGAGCAGCGCGTGGCGAGTTTCATGATGACTTGCGAGTGCGCGTAGGCGGAGAACTGTTTGCCTCCGTACTGTTTCGGAATGATCATGCCGAGAAAGCCCTTCGACTTGATGAATTCCCAAGCTTGCGGTGACAGGTCCTGCCAGATCGCCGTTGTTTCCCAGTCATTGGCGAGATCGCAGAGTTGCGTGCATTCCGTGTTGATGAACGCTTGCTCTTCAGCCGTGAGCGTTGGTGCGCCGAGTGCGAGCAGCGTGTCCCATGCCGGGCGCCCCGAGAACAGAGCTGCATCCCACCAGACCGTGCCGGCTTCGATCGCATCGCGTTCGGTCGGCGACATCTCCGGCAGGATCTTGCGGAACAGGTCGAAGATGGATTGGGTCAGCAGCGCGCGGCGTAACGGCTTGATGGCAAGCACGAGCGCAGGCAGCACGAAGACGATCGCAAGCAATGCCGTGACGACTGGCCCGGTCACCCCCGCGAACCAGCCGATAGCCACCCATATCACCGTCCAGGCGAGCCAGGCAGCGGCAGGTGCTTGCCTGTACAGCAAAATGCCGCTCACGATAAACAGTGCGATCACGAAGCTGGCTGTCATGACGACCTCTCCTGATGTTGTTCGATAGTGTGCGGCAGAACGGCATGGAGGCGGCGTGCATCGGCAGCTTATTGTTCAGCACATTACATACCCGGAACGCGCGTCGTCAATTCAGGCATTGACATGTTGCGATGCGGCATCGTGCGCGAACGGACTCTCGCTCGAAGGGTCGGTCTTCAAGGGTGCTGCGCTGTTCAGAACCGGTCCGTGCTCGGCGAACATGGAGGCGAACTGGCAGACGCTGTTCGGGAGCAACAAGGGCGCCTTGAGCGCGGCCACCATGACGAGCGCGAGACGGCCGATCAATTGCGAATCTTCCAGACGCTGCCCTTGCGCGAAATCTGCGATGCGACTGTCGGTATCGGCGCCGGCGAGAATGCCCGCGAGCGAACCGATGCAAAAGTGCAGCCGCCAGCCGAGCTCTTCGCGAGGCAGATGCGGGAGGACGGTTTGAAATGCGTTGAAGAAACGCTCGGCCATCTCGGCATAGACGCCGCGCAGGAAGTTGCGGATGAACGGCGACGGGTCGGTGTAGGCGCGGCCGAGGAGGCGCAACAACGCAGGGCCGCTCTTCTCGATGCAACGCGATTGCTGGAGCGCCGGGATGAACATTGCGCCGAGGATGTGCTCGCACGTGAGCTGCGAACCCAGCGACGACTGGAAGCGTTCGAGCAGGGCCAGGCGGCCCTGGTTGAGACCGTCCAGGCGACGGCTGAGCATGGCGTGGATCAGCGCGTCCTTGCCGCCGAAGTGATAGTTCACGGCGGCCAGGTTTGCGTCGGCGCGGGCGGTGATGAGCCGCATTGACATGGCTTCATAACCGGCGTCGATAAAGAGCGTTTCGGCGGCGTCGAGCAAGCGGGTTTTGGTGTTGCCGGACGTGCGTAATGATGCGCGACTGGAAGGGTTAAGCGTGGAACGGGTGGGCACTGGCGTCTCCGGGACCGTGATGGCGGTCCGCATGGTTGGAATCGTCGCGAAATAGCAGATTCGAGCTTTTTATCGTGATTAAAACGATCGTTCTAATCACGATAAAAAGCTTTGTCGAAATCGACAAGCCATTTCATGGAGCGCGCTCTCTAGAAAGAGAGAGATCGTGCGGGGGGAAGAGGAGAGAGACAGATATGAGGCGAGTGGGAAAATGGGGACGCGAGCGCGTCCCCATCGAATAAAAATGCTTAACTGAATTTAAACCGAACCTTCAGCCCCGACGTGCTGGGCAGACTCTGTCATGTCAATACCGCGCCGCTCGCGGCTAAAGAAAATAAGCGCCGCGATCACCACGGCGACCGTGCCGCCGACCAGCGCCATGGCGAGCCCATAGTTGTTGCCATTCTTGATGGCGATAGACGCCTGCATGGTGGCATTAACCGAAGCCAGCAGATTGCCCAACTGATAAATGAGCCCCGGAAACGTGGCGCGAATCTCATCGGGCGAAATCTCGTTCAGGTGTACCGGAATCACGCCCCAGGCCCCTTGAACCGAGATCTGCATCAGAAACGCTCCGGCGGCCAAGGCTACGGGGCCACTCGAGAACGCCCAGAGCGGCAATACCGGCAATGCGATTAAAGCGGCAATAAAAATTGCCCACCGGCGGCCGATCTTCTCCGACATGGACCCGAAGAACAGCCCGCCGCAGATTGCCCCGATATTCAAAACGATGGTAATGAGCGCAACCGTGTGGGGATCGAAGTGATGCTGTTCGCGCAGGAAGGTCGGATAAAGATCCTGGGTGCCGTGTGAGAAGAAGTTAAACGCGGTCATCAAGACAATGGCATAGATGGAGAGCTGCCAGTTTTTCTTCAGTGTCACCAGCAAGCCGGGCCGTGGCCGCTTCTCCATGGCTTTCCATGCCGGCGACTCAGGGACGTGCGCACGCACATATAACACCAGCAGCGCAGGCGCCACGCCGATAAAAAACATCCCGCGCCAGCCAACATATTGATACGCGACGCCGAATACGATGGAAGCCAGCAGATACCCGCTCGGATAACCCGCTTGCAAGAGACCCGATACAAAACCGCGCGCCTTGGTCGGCACGGTTTCCATCGTAAGGGCCGAACCCACGCCCCATTCACCGCCCATCGCAATACCGAACAGCGAACGCAACACGAGCAGCGTAAAGAGGTTCGGCGAGAAACCGGACAGCATTTCCAGCAACGAATAGATGGCGATATTGACCATCAGCGTCGGACGCCGGCCGTACTTGTCGGCGAGACGGCCGAAGATCAGCGCTCCAATAGGGCGCATCGCTAAAGTAAGGGTAATCCCCAGGGCGACTGCCGGAATTTTCGTATTGAATTCCGCGGCGATATCTTTCAATACGAAAACCATTAGAAAGAAATCGAAGGCATCGAGTGTCCAGCCTAAATAGGCCGCAATCGTCACGTTTCTTTGTTCTCGCGTCCAGCTCATTACCGTAATCTCCCCATTCGCGTAATTGATTAATCATGACGACGTGACCGAGGCCCTTCTCTACGCCGCGCCGAATAAGGCGCTCGGCTGGTGTCGGCAGGTTGGAGTGTACGCCGCTGTTTAATTGGATGCTCGCAACGATCACTCAACCTGGTATTAACCCCGGTATGGTTTCACGTTTACTACGCGTCGCGTCAATCGAATAGCTTTCGATTAAGTCCGATGCTTAATTAAAACGAAAGTTAATTGAATTAATTTTGTATTAAACGGGTTTGCGGGAAAGGGCAGTCCGACCTTCACTTGGGGTCAAGACATCGGTTCACCTACGGACAAGTCCGCTCACTGGACAAAATTGATACTGGCCGCATCCAAACAAGATCAGCCGAGCGTCCCACATGTCCGCCACTCCTCGTGCCCGTTGGCTTTATGTTTTCATTTCGGCTTTTCTCGGCACCGCAATCGAACAGTACGATTTCCTGCTCTATGGCACGGCTTCGGCGCTGGTGTTCAACAAGATATTTTTCCCGAATCTCGATCCGCTGGCGGGCACCATTGCCGCGCTCGGTACCTACGCGGCCGGGTACTTCGCGCGCGGCGCCGGGGCGCTGATCTGCGGGCACTTCGGCGACCGTATAGGACGCAAGACGCTGCTGCTGACGACCCTCCTGGTGATGGGCGTAGCTTCCACGCTGGTCGGTTGCCTGCCGACGTATGCGGCCATCGGCATCTGGGCGCCGGTTCTCCTGACCACGCTGCGCGTATTGCAAGGGTTCGCTATTGGCGGTGAGCAGAGCGGGGCGATCGTGCTCGGGGTCGAAAGTGCACCGGCAAACAAGCGTGGTCTTTATGGGAGCTGGAGTAATTCAGGGAGCTATGGCGGCGCGCTCCTCTCGACCGGTGCGCTTCTGTTGACATCGTTATTACCCGAGCATGAATTCTTGTCCTGGGGATGGCGTGTGCCGTTCCTCTTCAGCGCGGTGCTGGTGGTGATCGGTCTGATGGGGCGCGCCCGATTGCCCGAGACACGGGAGTTCAAGCAGTTGCAGGCGACCGACTCGGTTGCGCGGTTTCCATTGCGTGACCTGTTGCGCGATAAGCGTCGCGAGGTCGTGATCGTCTTCATGGCAAGGCTCGGCGAGATCACGTGGTCAGTATTCGTCCTGTTGTTCTCGGTCGCTTACGTAACGGTGCAGCTCAAGTTGCCAAGGCCGGTGGTTCTGGTCGCGATCATGGCCGGCGCCGCCATGGCGGTATTCACGGTGCCGTTGTTCGCGGCGCTCTCGGATCGTATCGGCCGCAAGCCTCTCTACCTGTTTGGATTGATGGTCTGCGCGGTGTATGTGTGGCCATACTTCAGCCTGCTGAACACGCGTGATCCCGTGCTTATCACGCTCGCGATCGTGGTTGCGCTAGGTGTCGTGCATCCGCTGATGTATGGACCGCAAGGCGGTTTCTTCGCCGACATGTTCGACGTTCGGGTGAGGTTTTCGGGTGTTTCCATTGGCGCTATTGGCGCGGTGGTCGGCGGCGGGATCAATCCTGTCATCTGTTCGTCGCTGCTCGCGCATCGCGCGGGAGATCCTTCGGGTGTCGCGCTCTACATCACGATCAGTACGTTGATTGCCGCATGTTTTGTTGCGTTTGCTCCGCGTGCTTCAGCGTCGCGGCAAGCGGCGCCGGCCGCTATGCCGGCAAGCACGGACACCGCCGCAGCGGCCGCGGTGTCGCAGGCGAATCAGGTGTGAACGCACATGATTTCCGATCAAGAATTTTTCGATGGAGAGTTTGATGAGTGAAGACAACCACCGCGACCTGAGCCAGAAGATCACGGCGCAGATGGACGAAAAACTGGAGCAGGGCGCATGGGACAGCCGGCAGAAGATCGCGCTCGCGTGTCGCATGCTTGCCCATGAAGGGCACTCCGAAACGCTGGCGGGTCAGATCACCGTGCGGCAACAGGATGGGTCGTTCCTGACGACGGCCATGGCTATCGGCTTCGACGAAATCACACGCAGCAACGTGATTCGTATTGACGATGAGATGCGGGTGATCGAGGGAAAGGGCATGGCGAATCCGGCGATCCGTTTTCATCTCTGGATTTACCGGCAGCAACCCGACGTGAATTGCATCGTGCATACGCATCCGCCTTACATCAACGCGTTGTCGATGACGGGCACGCCGCTCGAAGTCGCGCATATGGATGCCACGCCATTCTTCGACGACTGCGCGTTCCTGCGCGAATGGCCGGGCTTGCCGATCGGCGATAGCGAAGGCGACATCATTTCAGCGGCGCTGGGATCCAAACGCACGATCCTGCTGGCGAATCACGGTTTTTTGGCGGCAACCCGGTCGCTGGAAGAGTCCGCGTATCTGTCCATGCTGATCGAGCGGGCGGCGCGCAGCCAGATTCTCGCGCAGTCGGTAGGGGAGGTCATGCGCATTGACCCTGAGCGGGCGCGCGAATCGCATGACTTCCTGCTGCTGCCGAGTATTGTCAAAGCAAGCTTTGCGTTGTTCGGCCGGCGCGTGATCAGGCGCGAGCCCGAGGTGCTGTTCTGAGCTCCGGCCCGTGAGCGCCCCGGTTTGCGCGTCAATCGGAAGGGGGCCTTTTGCGTGTTAATTCCGGCTCCGACATAATGGCCGCGACTGCATCGCCATGCTCCAGGGGGCTGGCTACCCGCGGTCTTCCCAATGACGTGAGGGGCTGCCATGCGTGATATCGCCCGTTTCGACCTGCGTTTTGACCTGCCATTTGCTCCCGCGCTGCGAGAGATGCCCGCGCGGGGAGCGGACGAATTGAAACGCTCGCTGGACGACATCGTGACGCCCGGCGACATTCAACGGACGGCGGAAGCATCGGTACACGCGTCGGCGGGGGCGCTGCGCGCATGCCGTCTGACGGGCGGGGGTGTGCTGGCGACCGTGCGGCTCGGACATCAGGAGGTTCGCCACGAGAGTGCGCACCTGCGGGAACTGACGGGTGACGACGTCATCGTACTGGTCGCGCTGGAGGGCAAGGGCACGGTGACACAGCAGGGTCGCGTGCTGCCTTTCAGCAAGGGCGACATCACGTTTCGCCGTGCAAGGGTGCCGTCGGTTGCACGAATCGACGAGCCGGCCAGTCTCGTGATGCTGCGTCTGCCCATCACGCGTTTTCTCGGGTATTCGGCTTCGCGCCATGCGTCGTTCACCCCGTACCGTGCGGATGCCGCCTCGGGTATTGTCGGCACGATTCACCGGTTCATCGATTCCGTCCTGCCTGCCTTCGCGCACATGAGTCCGGCAACGGTGGCGGCTGCGGAAGAGTCGCTGGTGGCGTTGATATCGGCTGCGTATCTCGAGGCGGGGGATCGTACGCAAGCTGAGTGCGGCGAGGATACGCCGCGCTGTTTCAATCCGCTGCGATGGTCGCAACTGACGGCTTACATTGCCGCGAACCTGTGTGATCCGGAGCTGGATGTTGAATCATGCGCCAGCGCGCTGGGTGTCTCGAAGCGCTACATCCATGTGATCTTCGAAGCCATGGGCATGCAATACGGAAAGTATGTAGTGGAGCAGCGGCTCGCACGCTGCCGTGATGACCTGGCTAGCCCGATCTGGGCATCACTTTCGATAGAAAGGATAGCTTACCGAAATGGCTTTAACGATCCCGCTCATTTCAGCCGGCGTTTTCGCGCGGCCTTCGGCATGTCGCCGCGGGACTTCCGGCATGGGAGCGGCGACGTGCCGGAGCGCTCCGTGAGCTAGTGCGAGTCGGCCAGCGCCCGCAAAGCGGGGTCGCGGATCTCCAGTAAATCGAACAAGCCAAGGGCGCGTAATGCGGGCAGCGCGTCGACAATATCGTTCTCCGCCACGGTACGCTCGTTCGCAGGCGTCAAGGGATCGGCCCAGACACGCGCGTTGGCGAGGAACGCACCAACGGTGCCTTTGCGGACGGGAATGCCGTTGAACGTGCCGGTGTTGATGTCATCGGGAAGGATATCTGCAGCGCGCATCATGTACTCCTGGTGTGGTTGACCCCTCGACTCTAGCGGGCGGCCACCCGATGCGCTGCGGCGCAAGTGCCATTCGATACGCTTGCCACGCCAACGGCACGGCTCATGAGCCGTTGAAGGCCGCTTAATTGAAAGCCATTAACTCCACTCCGTATCCGCATTCTCGTCAGGGTCGTGCAACGTCAGCCCCGACAGCGGTAGCGGCAACGCCGTTTTATACCGCACCTGCTTGAGCGCAAAGCTTGAACGGATGTTCGAGATGCCCGGGATTTTCGTCAGCCGTTCGATGATGAATTTCTGCAGCGACTGGATGTCCGGCATCATGACGCGCAGCAGGTAATCCGCGTCGCCGGTCATCAGGTAACACTCCATGACCTCGGGCCGCTCGCCGATCGCTTCTTCGAAACGCCGCAGCGCATCTTCGTCCTGTTTCGTCAGGCTGACCTGTATGAACACGTTGATCCGAAGCCCAAGCGGTTCCGGGTTCAGCAGGGTGACCTGCTGCTTGAACAGTCCCAGCTTTTCGAGCGCGCGAACGCGGTTGAAACACGGCGTCTGCGAGAGGTTCACCGCCCGCGCCAGCTCCGAATTAGTGATGCGCGCATTCTGCTGCAACTGGTTCAGGATGCCGATGTCGATACGGTCCAGGCGTTTAGGTGATGTGGTCATAGCTCGAATATTCTGGAGAAGGGGGCGTACACGGAATAAATACACTATCCCGGAGCCTGATTAAAAGCAAATCAGTGGCACATTCTGCGGCGTAATAGCTAAGCTGTATTGAAAGCCAATGCTATTTCCCCATTCAATGCGGAGCCATTGCCATGACCGATTTATCCAGCGGAAGCGAACAGATTCTGTCGATATCCCGAGGTCGCGAAGACAGCGATCCCGAGGAAACCGCCGAATGGCTGGGGGCGCTCGACGCAGTCACGGAACACGTCGGCCGCGACCGCGCGCAATACCTTTATGACCGCTTGGCCGAACATGCGCTGTCGCTTGGGATCGAGTCGTCGAGGGCGCGTGTCACGCCCTACATCAATACCATTCCCGTGGCGGAGCAGCCGCGTTATCCGGGCAATCTGGAGATCGAGGAAAAGCTCGCCGCCGCGTTGCGATGGAATGCGCTCGCCATGGTCGTGCGCGCCAACAAGGCTTATGGCGAACTGGGCGGCCATATTGCGAGCTATGCCTCAGCAGCCGATCTCTTCGAAGTGGGTTTCAACCATTTTTTCCGCGCCTCTGCGCCGGACGCCGGTGAAGGCACGGGCGGCGACCTGGTGTATTTCCAGCCGCATTCGTCGCCCGGTGTTTATGCACGCGCGTACCTCGAAGGCTTTCTTGGCGAAGAGCATTTGCAGCACTACCGGCAGGAGATAGCGGGACCCGGGCTGTGTTCGTATCCGCACCCGTGGCTCATGCCGGATTTCTGGCAGTTCCCCACGGGCTCCATGGGCATTGGTCCGATCAACTCGATCTATCAAGCGCGCTTTATGCGCTACCTGCAAAACCGTGGCCTTGCCAAGACGCAGGACCGCAAGGTGTGGGGCTTCTTTGGCGACGGCGAGATGGACGAGCCGGAATCGATCGGCGCATTGTCGCTGGCGGCGCGCGAACAGCTCGACAACCTGGTGTTCGTGATCAATTGCAACCTGCAGCGGCTCGACGGTCCGGTGCGCAGTAACGGCCGCATTATCGATGAGCTCGAAGCGCAGTTCGTCGGCGCGGGCTGGAACGTGATCAAGGTCTTGTGGGGTTCCGACTGGGACGCGCTCTTTGCGCGCGACCAGACGAACGCGTTGTTGCGTGCGTTCGCGCATACGGTCGACGGTCAGTTCCAGACCTTCTCGGCCAACGATGGCGGTTATAACCGCGAGCGTTTCTTCGGCCAGAATCCCGAGCTTGCCGCTTTGGCTTCGCATCTGAGCGACGGGGATATCGACGGCTTGCGCCGTGGCGGTCACGACGTGCGTAAACTCCACGCGGCTTACGCAAAGGCGCTGAGTCACCGAGGGCAGCCGACCGTGATCCTTGCCAAGACCATGAAGGGCTTCGGCATGGGTACGTCGGGTCAGGGCAGGATGACCACGCATCAGCAAAAGAAACTGGGCTTCGACGACCTCAAGGCGTTTCGCGATCGTTTTCGCTTGCCGCTGTCGGACGCAGATGTCGAAGCGGTCAAGTTCTACAAACCTGCGGAAGACAGTCCGGAGATGCAGTACCTGCACGCACGACGCGCAGGCCTTGGAGGCTATCTGCCCAGAAGGCGGAGAGCGGCGTCGAAGGGGCTGATCGTCCCTCCGATTGCAACCTGGGGCCAGTTCGCAATCGATGCGGCGGGCAAGGAGATGTCGACCACCATGGCGATCGTGCGCATGTTCGGCACGCTGATGAAAGATGCCACGCTGGGCTCTCGCGTAGTGCCCGTGGTCGCTGATGAAGCGCGTACCTTCGGCATGGCGAACATGTTCCGGCAGGTGGGGATCTATTCTCCGCTCGGGCAGTTGTACGAGCCGGAAGACCTCGGTTCCATGCTCTATTACCGCGAGGACACCAAGGGACAGATTCTTGAAGAGGGCATTTCGGAAGCGGGGGCAATGTCGTCATGGATTGCCGCGGCAACGTCGTACAGCGTGCACGACCTGCCCATGCTGCCGTTCTACATCTATTACTCGATGTTCGGCTTCCAGCGCATCGGCGACATCATCTGGGCGGCTGCGGACCAGCGCGCACGCGGTTTCCTGATCGGCGCGACCGCGGGCAAGACCACACTTGGCGGCGAAGGGCTGCAGCATCAGGACGGCAGCAGCCATCTGGTGGCATCGACCATACCTAACTGCCGTGCCTACGATCCCGCGTTCGCCTATGAAGTCGCGGCTATCGTTGACGAAGGCATGCGCGAGATGGTCGAGCGCCAGCGCGACGTGTTCTATTACGTCACGGTGATGAACGAGAACTACGCGCAGCCGTCGGTGCCCGGCGGTAACCTGGAGACGCTGCGCGAGGGCATTCTCAAAGGCATGTATCCGCTCGCGGCGGAACCGGACGAGACGGCACGGGTTCAGTTGCTTGGCGCCGGTGCGATTCTTGGCGAGGTGATCGCAGCGCAGCAGATGTTGCGCGAGGACTGGGGTATGGAAGCGGCGGTATGGAGCGTGACGAGCTTCACGGAGTTGCAGCGCGACGGCATGGCGTCCGAGCGGCTTGCCCGTCTCGGCGAGACGGCGCCCGAGCCGCATGTAAGCACGATGCTTGGTGTGTCGCGCGGTCCGGTGATCGCGGCAACGGACTATGTTCGTGCTGTGCCCGAGCTCATCCGCGCTTACGTGCCGCGCCGCTACGTGACGCTTGGCACTGACGGCTTTGGCCGTAGCGACACGCGTCAGGCGTTGCGCGAGTTCTTTGAAGTGGATCGCGCGTCCATTGTGATCGCGGCGCTGAAAGCGCTGGCCGACGACGGCGAGATCGATATGGCGACAGTGCGAAAAGCGTCGCAGCAGTATGGGAAGGCGGCGTTGGCGTTGGGAGCTCCCTGGCAGAGATGATGGCAACGGCGGCTTGGTTCGCCGCCGTTTTCGCGCTACGCAACATGTAACGGGAGCAGGCACGGAAGCAAAGCCGCCTTGATCGCAGATCCACCCTGACCGGATAATCCGCGCGTTTGACATCCCGCACCACAGCGGGATTTTTTATTGTGCGGAGCCACTGCGCTGCGGTATAAGAGCCGTTCCAGAGGGTTTCCCGGCCATGTCCGCTCCGCTTCTTGATCCTGCAAAAATTCAGTCGGCTGATGGCCCGGTGCTGATCGCCGTCGAGCTATCCGGCGATGTCACGCGGGTCACCGGCTCTCATTGTCACGCCCGTGGCCAGATCTTTGGTGCGCTTCGCGGCTTGCTGTCCGTTGGAACGGATGACAGCCAATGGGTCGTGCCGGCGATCCACGCAGTCTGGCTTCCACCCAACCGTTCGCATTCTGTTCGCTCACACGGTGCGTTTGCGGGATGGAGCGTCTACGTTACCGAGAGCGCCTGTGCTGATCTTCCGCATGAGCCTTGCACAATCCGCACTTCAGGCCTGTTACGCGAGGCCGTGAGCCGCGCGGCCACCTGGGAGGGCGGCGTGCTGGACAACGCGCAGATGCGTCTGGCGAGTGTCATCCTCGATGAAATCCGCTCGTTGCCCCGTGAGGCTTTCGGCTTGCCGATGCCGCGCGATGTGCGCGTGCTGCGGATCGCTCGCGCACTTGCCGACAATCTCGCCGATAACCGCCGTCTGGATGAATGGGCCGAGTGGGGTGGCGTTGCTCCGCGGACGTTGACGCGACGGTTTATCGACGAGACGGGGTTCAGCTTTTCCGAATGGCGCCAACGCGCGCGTCTGATCCGGGCGCTGGAGATGCTTGCGTCGGGCACGGCGGTCACGACTATTGCGCTCGATCTCGGTTATGAAAACGTCAGCGCGTTCATTGCGATGTTCCGGCGGACATTTGGCGTGACACCAACCCAATATTTTGTGAAGCTAATACTTTGACGGGAAAAGCCATGAACGAACTAACACTGCTGGCCGAAGCCGATGATCGCGCCCGCCGCTACACCGAAAACATTCCGGGGCGCCGCGTGTTCCCCGATCAAGGGGCGTTGCAGGCACTGGCCGCATTCAACGAGCCGTTGCCGGCACACGGACACGCCGCGGAGGACGTGTTGCGATTACTGGACGATATCGGTTCGCCCGGCACGGTTGCGTCGAACGGGTCTCGTTACTTTGGTTTTGTGATTGGCGCGTCGCTGCCTGCCGCTGCGGCCGCGGAACGCCTGATGCTCGCATGGGACCAGTGCGCGTCGTCATTCGACAATTCACCGGTCGCGGCCACGCTCGAACGGGTAGCGGCGGGCTGGGTCCTTGAGGCGCTGGACCTGCCTCGTGAAAGCGCGGTGGGGTTCGGGACGAGTGCCACGGCTTGCACGCTAAGCTGCCTTGCCGCCGCGCGTCGCGTGCTGCTTGCGCGCAAGGGCTGGGACTTCGACAACGACGGACTGGCCGGTGCTCCCGAGGTCAGGGTCGTGGTGTCCGAGCTTGTGCATGTCACCGTGAAAAAGGCGCTTCGCCTGCTTGGTTTCGGCATGAACAAGATACTGTACGCACCGGTCAACCACCATGGCCAGGTGGACCCGGAACGTTTGCCGCCGCTCGATGACATGACCATCCTTTGTTTGCAGGCCGGTGAGGTCAACACCGGCGAATTCGATCCATTCGACGTGCTCATTCCCCGGGCCAGGGGCGCCGGTGCCTGGGTTCATGTGGACGCGGCGTTCGGCTTGTGGGCGCGGGCTTCATCGCATGCGGAATTGACGAAGGGGATAGAAGCGGCCGACAGCTGGACCACCGACGCCCATAAGTGGCTGAACACCCCCTATGACTGCGCGATGGCAATCTGCCGCGATAGCGAAGCACTCGCTGCTGCAATGAACAGCGATGCGGTCTATTTGAGCGGGGCGAGAGATGCGCAGAAGAACTTGACCCTCGAATTTTCGCGAAGGGCTCGCGGCATTCCTGTGTGGGCCGCGTTGCGCTCGTTAGGACGTGAAGGCGTGGTTTCATTGGGCGACCGCCAATGCGCGCTGGCGCGTCGCATTGCACAGGGCTTGGCACAGGCGGGATTCGAGGTCCTGAACCGTGTCACGCTGAACCAGGTCCTGGTTCGCGCGTATACCGATGAACTCACCGTTGCCGCCCGCGAAGCGGTCCAGGCGTCCGGCGAGGCCTGGTTTGGCGCGACCGTCTGGCAAGGGCGGCCGGCGTTCCGGATCAGCGTGTCATCCTGGCGGACGACGGAACACGAAGCCGACGCACTCGTGCAATTGTTGACCAGGCTTGCAAAGCCGCGCTAGGCAATGCGGCATTGATCACGCTATTGGCGAGGTTCGCGAGGCAACCGATGCCGATCGAAAAGCGCGCGAAGGTTGATTGCGAGGCTGACCAATACCGCCAGCGCGCCGAGTGTTTCGAGTAATGCTGAGAGCATCGCGTCTGATCTCCCAGAGGGTCGAAGCCGGTCGCATGCTCCCGGCACGACGCTTAGATGAAACGCCGCAACAGCAATTGAAGACCGAGCGCCAGCATGCAGATAAAGAACCATCGGCGGAAGGTCGTGGGGCTGATACGGCCGCGTATGCGTTGACCGATCCACATGCCGAGCAAGGCAGGGATAACGGCGAACAGCGAGCTTGCGATGTTGTTGAGGGCGAATGCGTTTTCTCGCGCAAGCCCGATGGCCAATGCCACGGTCGATACCGTAAATGATAGTCCGAGGGCCTGGACGAGATCCTCTTTTTTTAGATCGAGCGCCTGAAGATAGGGGACTGCCGGTACGACAAAAACACCCGTTCCTCCCGTGACAAGACCGGTTACCACGCCAATCACGGGGGACAGGTGCCGCTCGTGCCGTGGGGCCACGGAGAAGTGCCAGGAGAGCAGGCCGGAGGCCGCGTAAAGCGTCAACGCGGCACCCAGGCCGGTCACGGCCCACACCCCGCCGCTGCCGGCAATGAACGAAGCCGCGGCCACGGTGCCGATCACAATGCCCGCCATCATCAGCCAGAAGCGCCTGAGCAGCGCACCCAGGCGCGGACCGGCAACAAGCTGCCAGACGTTCGTCACGAACGACGGCAGGATGAGCAGGGAAGCCGCCTCGGCCGGCAGCATGAGCGTTCCGAGCACACCCATGGCCACCGTCGGCAGGCCCATGCCCGTGACGCCTTTTACGGTACCGGCGATCAGGAAGGTGAGCGTAATGGCGGCAAAACGCGCAATGGCGAACGAGGTCATCGGTACTTTCCGGAAAAATGATCTGCCCTCATTTTCCCCAGATTCGCAACGGCCACAATGCGGAAGATACGTACTGTGCCTTAGGGTATAACTAAGGCTGATCAACAGAATTTCCTTGGGCCATGCGCTTTGATCTGATAGACCTGCGGCTTTTCCTGTTCATCCTCGAGACCGGCAGCATTACGCACGGAGCGGCTCAGGCGAATATGTCGCTGCCATCGGCGAGCGCCCGTTTGCGCGGCATGGAAGAAGCGCTCGGGTTGCCGCTGCTGGAGCGAGGCCGCCGTGGGGTGGAATCCACGCCCGCAGGGGACACGCTGGCGCACCACGCGCGTCTGGTGCTCGGCCAGATCGAGCGGATGCAGGGCGAACTGGGAGAGCACTCCGAGTCCCGCAGAACGCGTGTGCGGCTATGGGCGAATACCGCTGCTGCTACCGAATTCCTGCCCCGTCCCCTTGGAGGATTTCTTCGGCGTAACCCCGGCGTGCATATCGACCTGAAGGAGCGGCAGAGTACCGAGACCGTCAAGGCAATCCTTAACGGTTCCGCGGAGATAGGCATTGTTTCCGATGCACTCGAACATGGAACGTTGCAGACGTTTCCGTTCGCAACCGACAAGCTCGTCGTGATTGTTCCTCGCGATCATGCGCTGAGCGGGCGTCGTCGCGTCGCGCTCAGGGACGTGGTTGAGCAAAATTTCATCGGGTTGAGCGCCGGGAGCGCCCTTCAGGAATATCTGGGCGAGCAGGCGTTGTTTGCCGGGCAGCCTTTCTACTTTCGCGCGCGGGTGCGGACCTTCGACAACATCTGCAGCATGGTCGAGCAAGGGGCCGGTCTGGGGATCGTGCCGGCAACGGCCGCCAAGCGCTACCGGGGGACGCCGGGCGTGCACACCCTGGAGTTGACCGATCGCTGGGCGACACGCCAGCTGCTGATCTGCGTGCGCGATCTGGATGCGCTGCAACGGCCGGAGCGCGCGCTGGTCGAGGAGCTTGTCGCTGCCGCTCAAGCGGGCTCAAGTTAGCGGGCAGCCGGGTTGCGATGGTTCAATGCTTAACAACTCAGGTTGAAATATCCTTTGGCAAGGCATACCCCGTTCACCAGGATCTCGACGTCGTGACGCCCTGCGTAATGCACGCGCGTGGTGAAGTCCCGGATGTTCTGCGTGCGTTCTATGGCTACCTTTTGCCCGCCATCGAGTGTCAGTTCCTTGAGCTTGAATACCTTCGCGGCCGTCACGCCCGATTTCTTCACGTAATGCATCCTGTAGTCGATCACGAGACGCTGGCTTTCCGGGCACTTCGAGGCTAGATCGAACGACAATGTCACACGTTCGCCCAATGCGATCTGGCTTGGCGTCACGGCGAACCTGCTGAGCTTTACATCGGGCGCGCCGCCCGCGCCGATCACCGCCAGTGCGCGGCCATTGCCGGCCTTGATCAGGGAGCGCAGCGCGCGCTTCGCAATCCAGGCCGTGTGGGTGTTTTCAATTGGCCAGGTCGCCAGCCGGTCCAGCACCCAGTCAGGATGCGATTTGGTCACATCGTTCAGATGATTGGCGACCGACTTGCGGACGTAGAGGCTCGTGTCCGAACGAAGGTTCTCCAGAATTGGAGCGGCCAGCGAAGGATCAGCCAGGATTGCGTCGAGCCGGAACGACCATGGCAAGCGCGGACGGCTGCCCTCACTGGCGAGACGTCGCACGGCGTCGCTGTCATCGCGTGACCATACTGTCATGATGCCCAGCGCTCGCTTCAGGTCCTTGCGCAGGAATTCGCGAACAGCGAATTCGGACGTGCCGAAGGACGTGAAAAACTTGAGTGCGTCCATTGAACTATCGAAGTCGTCCTGGCCGTATTGTCCGACGTAATCGGGAAGGACCAACGTAGCAAATCCGTTCCCCATGCGCGGTGCCAGCGCACGAAGAATATCGAGCGCCTGGCGGTAGTCCGCGGGAAGGGTTGCATGCAGTGCCTGAGTCATGCGACGCAGGCGCTGCATCAGGGTCAGCTCGTCAAGCCCGGCTAGGGAAATCTTGAGGAAACGCCGCGTGTCGAATGGGGGATAAACCGCTTTGACGTCGAGCGCCATATCGCGGAACCGGCGCTCGTTGAAGATCTCTTTCAGTGCGGTGTTTTCGGTGTCCGGCATCGTTATCGTTTTCTTGTTGGAATGGCAATGGAGTCGCAGGCAGGGCGCCCGATAATACCGCCGCGCAACCATGCGTTTATTGGTGGTCCGGGTCACGGCATGCGTCACGTCGCTCGTCATGAGAGTAAGTCTCTCGCAACGGCGGGAAACAGCATATCCGTTGTCCCTGTCAGATCCTGTCAGGAGTGGTGTTTTTTAGGGCCGGTTCAATCACAATTCTCGCGCTGCCCTCGTTCCTTCGCAAGCTCAAGTATCCGTCGATGCGGCCGTTAACAAGAGGCCAGCCTGTCAGGTTTCAACGCTGTCTTAGATCACTCGGCGACCATGCTGCAATAGCTTTTCCGATCCACATCCGATGACACTCCCGCGCCGTTTCGTGCTGCCGCGAATGGGCGCTGTCGACGGGTGCTGCAGAAAGACATCTATTGTTTGACAGGCTAAGACACGTTGAAGGGCCATATCGAATTCAACGTTACGAAGAGTCGTCAATATGCTTAAAAAAGCGAGTGTTTCCACCAGTCTTCTGGCCGTCCTGGTCGTATTCTGTCTTTTCCAGGTCGTCACCGAAGGGCTGGGTTTCTGGTCGTTGACCGCAACTCACGAGGATGTGGGCAACCTGTCGGACATCGCGCTCAAGCAAGTCAACGAGGTCAATGAAACCACGCAGCGCCTGATGGACGCGCGGATCAACCTGTCGCGCGCCGGTACGCGCATGGCGCGCGGGGGCACGGAACCGGTCGATATCGTCCAGCACGCGCGCGAGCAGTTGGTGTTGGCGGACAAGTCGTTTACCGCCTTCGTCAATGCGCCGAAAACCGGCGATGAAAACAGGGCGCGCACGGCCGCGTTGCAGGAAAAATTCCAGGCCTATCACGGCGCACTGAGTGAACTGACCCAGTATCTCGATGCCAATAATCTCCAGGCTTTCCTCGACCAGCCGACCCAGGGATTCCAGGACCGCTACCTCGCCGAGCAACAAAACTTCGCCCGGTTTGGCGACGCGGCGAGCCAGTCGTACCTCGATTCCATCGACGCCCGGCTTGGCCTGTTCCGGGGCGTTGGATTGGCGATTTTCATTGTGCTGGTCGCGGGCGTTGCGTTTGTGCACGTCTCGTTGCGCCGCGGTGTGGTCGCGCCGCTCGAAGAGGCTGGCCGTCACTTCGAACGGATTGCCGAGGGCAAGCTCGACGAGCACATTGCCGATCACGGCACCAACGAGATCGGCCGCTTGTTTGCCGGTCTCGCGTCCATGCAGGCAAGCGTTGCGCACACGGTAAAGACAGTGCGCGAGTCGTCGGACTCGATCAATCTTGGCGCTGATGAAATCGCAACCGGCAACGCGGATCTGTCGGCACGCACCGAGAACCAGGCGGCCTCGCTGGAAGAGACTGCATCGAGCATGGAGGAGTTGACCGCGACCGTGCGCCAGAACGCCGAGCATGCCCGCGATGCAAACAGCCTTGCCGGCGACGCGCTGACGGCGACATCGCGAGGCACGGGTGTGGTTGATCGGGTAGTCGAGAAGATGACCAGCATTGCGAAGAGTTCCGACAAGATCGCGGAGATCATCTCGGTGATCGACGGTATCGCTTTCCAGACCAACATCCTTGCTTTGAATGCGGCGGTCGAGGCGGCGCGTGCGGGCGAGCAGGGCCGCGGATTCGCGGTCGTGGCAAGCGAGGTGCGCGGACTCGCACAACGCAGCGCGCAATCTGCCAAGGAGATCAAGGAGCTGATCGGCGAATCGGTTTCGCAGGTGAACGACGGCTCCGCGCTGGCGGGACGCGCTGGTGAGGCCATGCGCGAGGTATCGACGTCAATCTCGCGCCTCACGCAGATGATGGCGGAGATCAGCGCCTCGTCGCTCGAGCAAAGCACGGGTATCGACCAGGTCAATCAGGCTGTGGTGCAGATGGACGAGATGACGCAACAGAACGCGGCGCTGGTGGAGCAGGCGGCGTCGGCGGCTGCATCGTTGCATGAGCAGACGCGCCATCTGAAGGCGGCGGTATCCGTGTTCAAGATCCCGGACGAGGGAAGGATAACGCGCTACTAAGAACTCGATCCGGAAGGGAATGTGTTTCAGCTTTCGCAACCGGGTCTGGACACGCTGCCAACCTGAGTGGTTATCGTGTCCCGGCGGTATGCAATCTCGGTGAACCCATCTTGAACCACGCCTTCGCTATTTTCCCGTTCTCGACCTCATAGATGGCGATCACGTCGATCTCGCCGGGGCCGTCCGGAAAGGTGCGAGTGACAACCTCCTGGTCGACCACCATGTTGCCAACCGACATCCGCGTGATGAGCTTGCCGGAAAGATTGGCTTCGCTGAACCGGGCGACATGCCGTTCGCGGATTTCGTTTGCGCCGCTAGCCAGCAAACGCGAGGGAAACTCATAGTATTCACAGTCGTCGGCCCACCACTGCATGAACGCTTCTACATCCCGGGCGTTATAAGCCTCGAGTTGCTTTTGCACGGGGAATTCGACGTCGCTCAACTTGCTCTCATTCATTTCGTTATTTTCCCTGTGAGTATTGTGAGTATTGAACGATCCCGGTCGCGAGCGTCATCATGAGCACGCACGCCGGGTGTCGGCAGGAAGTATTGCAGCGAAGTATTGCGGCAGTCTATAGCCAGTGGCACGCGCTGCCCTGGACACGCCCACGGCGAAGATGAAGACATTGCTTGCAACGCGCGTACCGGGTCTTTCCTCGATGGGCGAAAGGACCAACCCCCGGCCTTATTGTCCGGCGGTTTCGCTGGCGGGTCGACCGAAAGAGTCTTTGACGGCTTTCCAGCCAAGGTTCACGCCTATGCGCGCAATCATGACGCCGATGACCGCAGCGGCCAGGCGATCCGATATCGCCAGGCCGGCCATGCTGCCCAGGATGCCGACCGCGGCGATCAGTGCCGAGATAGCGTCCGAGCGCGCGTGCCAGGCGCTGGCAACGAGAAGGGTGGAGCGGGTGCGTTTGGCCACGGCCATGATGTAACGAAACAGCGCTTCCTTGGCGACGATCACGAACACCGCCACGACCAGCGCGCTGGCGTGAACGCTGGAAGCACTGGCCACATTGACCGCGTGTCCGAGACTGCTCCACAGGGTTTCCATTCCCGTCGCAATCAACAGGAAAGAGATCAGTAGTGATCCTATGGTTTCGTATCTGTCGTACTGGTCGTTGGCGCTCCGGCGCACTGCCGTGGCGCTGAGGCGCAAGACCGCCAGCACCATTCCGTCAGCCGCCAGGTCAGCCAGCGTATGGACGCCGTCGGCGAGCAAACCGTCCGAGTATGCGAGCCAGCCGATGACGATCTGCATGGTCATCAAGACCGCGTTTAGCAGAACGCTTACCTGGGCCGCCTTGAAGGCGGCGTCATGCTTCTCGCGGCCGTGCTCGGACGTCGACGACATCGTGGAGGGGAATTATTAGTCTAGGTACAGCACCGTAACCGCCATACATGGCGAAGATATGACAGGGGCCGAGGTTGCGGGGAGGGCCGGTCGGAGCGGCTGTCCGTGGGGCCGGGCCGGACTTTCGACGGAACGGCCGCGGCGGCTTGAAACGTCAGCATGTGCTTCGGCAGCGACGGTCCGGGCGTTATCGCCGTTCACTCGTTCCGGCCTCGGTTCAGGTTCCCATTACATTCAGGAGATTCGGCTATTTTCTCAAGTGCCATGCGCTCTTGCCGTAAAGTCTTGTACCAGTCTTGAAACAGCTTGCATCTTTTGGGGTCGTATAGTGGCAAAACAGCATTCGCTCACGTTCCGGATGACTGCATTTATCGTCGTGGTCTGTGCCTTGCTCGTGGGCACGGATATCTGGCGCAGTCTGGCTGCCCGGCAGGTACAGTTGAAGGAAATGACGTCGGCCACTGCCAATCTCGCCCGCGCAATGGCGCAGCACGCGAACGACACGATCAAGGAATCCGATACCGCACTGATGGGCATCGCCGAGCGCGTTGAACACGACGGCACCAACCCGGCTGCCCTGGAACGCCTTCGCCAATTGTTTTCGGCCCGGTTAAACGGGCTTCCACAACTCAACGGCTTGTTTGTTTTTGATCGAACCGGTCAGCTTGTCGTGAGCTCGGAGCCTGGGAAACTACGCAGCTATAACAACGCTGACCGGGATTATTTTATCTATCATCAAAGCCACGCGGATCGTGGTGCCCGCATTGGCGGGCCGCTGCTCAGTCGTTCGACCGGAAAGTGGACTGTTCCGGTGTCGCGGCGAATTGTTGACGCGGATGGCAGTTTCGCCGGCGTCGTAGTGGCGACCATCGACATTGATTTCTTCCTGCGGTTTTATAGCAGCCTGGATATTGGGCATGGCGGCGCCGCGGCGCTGGTCCTCGATAACGGGCGCATGGTCGTACGCAGGCCGTTCGAGAGCCGCTTTCAGGGCGCGGACGTATCGGAGACGGCTCTTTTTCATGCCCACGAGCTGGCAAAATCGGGAACCTTCCTTACGAAGTCATCACAAGATGGCGTCGTGCGGCTTAACAGCTTTCGAAGCTTGCAGGACTATCCGCTGTTCGTCGCTGCCGCTTTGTCGCAGCAGGAAATATTGGCGACCTGGTGGACCGACACGCTTTGGCATTCGGCCGGTGTCGGCGCCTTGGTTATCGCGCTGGCGCTTTTTGGTTTTCGGCTCATCCGGCTTATCGGGCTAAGGACTGCGGCGGAAGAGAGGCTCGCTGCCAGCCTCGACATGACGAGTGCAATTCTTGATACAGCGATCAACCCGATCATCACCATCAATGGCGACGGTGTCGTGCGCTCGCTCAATCCCGCTGGCGAAAAAGCCTTCGGCTACGCGTCGCAGGAACTGGTCGGCCGTAATGTCAGGACGCTCGTTCCCGATAGCTTCATCGATGCCTACAACCACTATGTCGCACAGTTTTCACAACAGGGCAGGACGGGAAGCGGCAGCGGCGGCGGCCGGGAATTGGCGGGACTGCGCAAGGACGGCTCGATCTTTCCGGCGCACGTCTCCACTGCCCCGATGGTCGTTGCCGGCGAGCTTTGTTTCGTCTGCGTCATCACGGATCTCACGGAACAGCACGGACAGCGCACGGAGCTGGCGGCCGCGCGGGACCAGTTGTTATTGGCAGCCCAAACAGCGGAGCTTGGAATCTGGTCATGGAACCTGACGGACAACGCGCTCCACTGGAACGAGCGCATGTTCGAGATCTACGAACAACCCAAGACGCTGCTCGGCAGCGGTTTGAATTTCGATCACTGGCGCACGCGCGTGCATCCGGCGGACATCGACGCCACGATGAATTCGCTCAATGCAGCGATTGAAGGGAATGGCGGCGAGCTCCCGCTGTTTCGAATCACCCTTCCGGGTGAGCGGATCCGGTACATCCAGACGCGGATGCGGGTCGAGCGGGACACGAACGGCACGCCTGTCGTCGTGACAGGGATCAACCGCGACATTACCGACCAGCATCAGCTTGAGCTACGTTTGCGCGAGGCGAAGGAGCAAGCTGACGCGGCGAGCGCTGCGAAGTCGTCGTTCCTCGCGAACATGAGCCATGAGATCCGCACCCCGATGAACGCAGTGTTGGGCATGCTGCATCTCGTGCAACTCAGCAACCTCAATCTCCGTCAGCGCGACTACGTCAGCAAGGCACAGACAGCGGCGAAGTCGTTGCTTAGCCTGCTTAACGACATTCTCGACTACTCGAAGATCGACGCCGGCAAGCTGCAGCTCGATGTGCATCCGTTCGAGCTGGAACCGTTGATGCAGGATCTGGGCGTTGTCCTCTCCGGCAATCAGGGCGACAAAAACGTCGAGGTTTTGTTCGACCTGGATTCGGCGCTTCCCAATTCGTTGATTGGCGATAGCCTTCGGTTGCAACAGGTCCTGATCAATCTGGCTGGCAACGCACTCAAATTCACGTTGACCGGACAGGTCATTGTCAGCGTCGAATTGCTGCAACGCGTGGACGCGACGGTACGCGTACGAATTGCGGTCACCGACAGCGGCATTGGCATCAGCGGCGAGCAGACCGGACGCATTTTCGAGGGCTTTAATCAGGCCGAGACGTCGACCACGCGCCGTTTCGGCGGCTCAGGCCTCGGATTGGTCATTTGCAAGCGCCTCGTCGGACTAATGGGCGGCGACCTTCAGGTTGAAAGCGAAGTGGGCGTCGGCAGCCGCTTCTGGTTCGACATCACGCTCGGCGTCGATGGCGCGAACCCGCCCGCTACGGCGCCTGTCATCGACCGGCCTTTACGCTTGCTGGTAGCCGACGATAACCAGATGGCAGGAGAGCTGCTGGTCCGCACGGTCGCGGCGCTCGGATGGCAGGCGGACCTGGTTTGCGGCGGTATCGACGCGGTCAGGAAGATCAGCGAGTCGGTGAACGCCGAGCAACCGTATGACGTGGTCCTGATGGATTGGCGCATGCCGGATCTGGATGGGCTGAATGCGGCAAAGCTCATTCGCGGGGCGAAAGACGGCCTGCCTCTTCCAGTGGTCGTGATGGTCACCGCCTATGGGCGTGAAGTATTGGCTGAGGCCCGCGATAGCGGAGAGGCACCGTTTTCGGGCTTCCTGACCAAACCGATCACACCGAGGCAACTGAGCGACGTTGTACTGCGTGCACTGAGCGCTGTGGGTACGCGGCAGCCCGAGCATCGGGAGCCGGCCTCCAAACCTGCTGCTCGCCTTGCCGGGCTTAACCTGCTCGTGGTCGAAGATAACGCCGTGAACCGTCAGGTTGCCGAGGGGGTGCTAAGAGCGGAGGGCGCTCAGGTACAACTGGCTGAGGGTGGGATCGAAGGGGTGCGAAGGGCCACCACGGCAGGCATTCCGTTCGATGCGGTTCTGATGGATATCCAGATGCCGGATATCGACGGCTTCGAAGCGACACGGCGCATTCGCGCGAATCCTCGCTGTGCCGCGCTACCCATTATCGCGATGACGGCGAATGCATCGAACGCC
Source organism: Caballeronia udeis (assembly GCF_044909315.1). GTDB lineage: Bacteria > Pseudomonadota > Gammaproteobacteria > Burkholderiales > Burkholderiaceae > Caballeronia > Caballeronia udeis_A. Next base: position 338,184 of record NZ_JBIYEB010000002.1, on the reverse strand, counting down.
GATCGGCAAGCGTGTCTTGATGCCGGCATGAACGATCACGTGGGGAAACCGATCGACGTCGAGTTGCTGGTGTCGGTGCTGCACGCTCAAATCGACGGAAGAAAATCCCCGCTCGCGTTCGCACCCAATCAGGCCCCGTCCGGAGTGGACGTGACAGCGGAACCCCTGGTCGAAACCAAAGCTTCGATTGTTGCGCGTTTTGGTGGCAATATTGCGCTGATCAACAGTGTTCTCGATAACTTTGCGTCGCAGACGGAAAAGCAGCTTTTGTTGCTCAGCCAGCAAATCGCAGACGGCGAGCCTCTTGGCGCCGCCTCGGTGCTGCATGCGATCAAAGGGACCGCAGGCACGGTGGGCGCGCGCGCTCTTTCGGTGCGGGCCGGCCAGCTTGAGTATGATTTGCGCCACGCCGATGTGTCGGCAACGAACGTTGTCATCACTGACGAGGGCGTTGCCGATCTGAGAGGTCTACTACAGGACAGCGTCGTGGCATTGGCGCATGAATTTGGAGATGACACAATCCAGGCGCCGGTGATCGACGTTGCATTGCCGTTGGCGGAATGGAAGCTGCGGCTGAACGAGATAGTGGCGTTTCTCGAGTCGTCGAATTTGCAGGCCGTCGCGCTTGCCGAGGCGCTGGTTGCTCACACGGGTTCGGAACAGCGGGACCAATTCGATCAGTTCCTGAAGCAGGTACGGGAATTGGATTTCGCGGTCGCGGCGCTCAGCGCGCGCGACATGCTGGAGCGATCGTGACAAATGGAGCATATTCTGGAAAGCTGGTTACTTCATGCGAATCGCCGTCCCAAGATCCTGATTGCCGACGATCAGCCCACGAACATTCGTGTTCTATACGAGCTGTTTCGCGACCAGTGCGACGTGTTCATGGCAACGAGCGGGGCGCAAACCATACAAATCTGTCGCGCTGAGTTGCCGGATCTCATCCTGCTGGACGTGGTGATGGAAGACATCGACGGGCATGAGGTATGCCGCCGTCTCAAGGCCGACTCGCTGACGGGCGCCATTCCGATTATCTTCGTGACCTCGCAGAATCAGGAGGCAGATGAAGTCATCGCGTTGGGATTGGGGGCGGTCGATTTCATCACGAAGCCCATCAACCCGGTGATTGTGCGCGCGCGCGTGCGAACGCACCTGACCCTGAAGCTACAGGGTGATTTGCTGCGGGCAAGCGCGTTGCTTGACGGCTTGACGGGTGTCGCGAACCGCCGCAAATTCGACGAGGATGTGCAGACCGACTGGCGCCAGTGCCTGAGAGAAACCGCACCTCTCTCACTGATTTTGATCGATATCGATTACTTCAAGCTTTATAACGATCGTTATGGTCATCAAGCAGGTGACAACTGCCTGAAGCTGGTTGCACGGGCTCTGTTTGAGGCGCTTCGACGGCCGTATGACAAGTTGGCCAGGTACGGAGGTGAAGAGTTTGCCTGTCTCTTGCCGAAGACCGAACTCGCGGGAGCGAGCGCAATGGCGGAAAGAATGCGAACGCGCGTGAGCGAATTGAACGTGGAGCACCTTGGCTCCGATGTTGATCAGGTTGTGACCATCTCCTTGGGCGTTGCTTCCATGGTGCCGGCGCCCTCTGTCACGCCTGAATTATTGTTGAAGGCCGCTGACCAACAGCTCTATGAAGCGAAGCGCACGGGCCGCGCGCGCGTCTGTGCGTTGACGACGTCGTGAGCCGGGCGCGAGCTATTCGCGCACGCCGGACAATGGCCCGCACGTAAATGACGCGATCCATTTCAAGCTTATAAGGGGTGTTTGCGTTCGCGTGCGGTTGCTTGCGGCGAATCAGTGTCCACCGTTTGCCAATATTGAATAATGGCGTGAACTTCCGCTTCGATGCGTCGCGCCGTGTCAATGATGCTTTGAATACGGGCTTGCAGGACTGCAGCCTTGAACGGTTTGGCGATGACATCGGCTGCCCCGAGGTCGAGGGCGCGCTGCTCAGCGTCGATGTCGGCCGCAGGTGAGATATAAACAACAGGCACATGTTCGAGCGCCGGTTCGGCTTTCAGCGCCGCGCAAATTTCAAACCCGTCGTTGTGCGAGGTATGTGTGTCGAGAAGAACGACGGTTGGCGCGTAGCTATGCGCCAACCGCAATGCTTCTTCGCGGGAGGCCGCAAAATGTAAGGTGCCTGTATTCTCCAGCGTTCGCCGCATCAGCTGGATGGTGGAAAGGTCATCTTCGATAATCAGCAGGTTGGGCCTTGCCGGCGTCACCGGCCATGTTCGTGACTTGCCCGCCCGACAGTCCTGATCAATATCTTTCACGATCTGTCTCACGCGAAGTTGAGCGCGCACGCGAGCCTTGAGTTGCGCGGCTATAAGCGGTTTCGTGACGTAATCCGCTGCTCCCAGTTTCAGTGCATCGACTTCCAACGCAGGCGCGTCATGGCTCGTTACGAAAATGATCGGGACGTGTGCCAGGTTTGCGTCGCCCTTAAGGACTTCGCATGCGTCGAATCCGGTCATGCCCGGCATATCGGCGTCAAGGAGAATAAGGTCCGGGGGCGAATCCTTTGCAAGCGCAATGGCGGCTTCGCCCGAGGTGGCGAACCGTTGATCAGGGTACGCGTCAAGCATTTGACTCATGATTCGAATCGTCAACGGATCGTCGTCTACTAAAAGAAGTCGCGCACTGTTTGCTGACATTCGGTTCTTCCTCAGGATTTTTGATGTACGTCGCCATGATGCGGCATTCCGATGCGGCTTGATCGGGAGAAATGCGACGGTATGGGACCTTAAATCGTAGCTTGAAGCGGCCGCTAAAATGCAGCCTTGCCGCATTCTAATATAGGGCGGCCCGACGGTCTGTTGGTTAAGTGTGAAAATCGAATACTCCAAAACGCGGTATTCAGTGCGATCGCGGTTATTACTCGGATTCGATCGTTCATGCCCTTGTTAAACTCAGGTCGGTTGAACAAATGGACGCCCATGTTCCGTAAAGATGAGGGATGCAGGCGTTGATGAATCGAATTTCCCGGGAATGCGTGCACGGAGAAATTTCGTTAGGAAGCCGTAAAGTGAGTAACGGCCGAAGGCGCTGGCGTAACAGAAGCCGCGCAATGATTGGCAATAGTCGGACGTCGAGGAAGCTGTTCGAACTTGGTCAATCTAGCCACGGTTCACTTCCTTGAAGTCCTGTGCTTGGGTTTGAGCGCGTTCGCCGGAGGTGCGAGTGAGTTCGGTTCCGATCTCGGGCAATGAATGGGCTCGGAATTCATTGACGTTCTCTGACGTGATCGCGTATTGACTTGGTCCGAAGAGCAAATTTACTCGAGGCAGACCTTGATGCGCGGATCTCGGATCGCTCGTCGCGCCGGCCGCTTTCTCGCGGGTCGACAGCATGATGTTTTCCCCATGCCGACCAGTGTAGGGCAGGGAAGTCGCAGTCGATGTGCCATCGTGCCGCATTGCACAACAGAAAAGTGCAGTGTTTCCGAGCGCGGGCCCAAGACCCATGCATCCTTAACGTAAATACCTAGTTGCCAACTGTTGACAATTCAATCGAGCATGTCAAAATAAACTGTCGACAATTAACAGTCGACAAGAAAATTATGTCTAACCAATGAAACTCGCTGAACGAGCATTTCTCGCCGAAAGGGCGACGATAAAAAGCGGGTTCAACGGGGGCTATCAAAAAAGGGCAAACATGAAGCCGTTCAATTTCTCTTATGTCAGAAGGACAATGGCGCTCGGCATCCTTGCGCTAGCCACGGGTTCGTTTGCGCATGCGCAATCTCACTACGCATTGATTAAAACGATCGATTTGCCGGGGAAAGGTGGCCATGGAGACTGGGTCACGTTCGATGAACCCACTAACACAGTGTGGATAGGCCAGGCGCCGGCGCATAACGTTGTCGTCCTCGACGCTGAAAAGTTGGCGGTGAAAGCAACTATTCCGGGTGTCAAGGAGGCTACCGGTATCGACCTGGACGATGCTTATGCGTACGTCTCCGATGCTAAAAGCAACACGATGGTTGTGATCGATAAACGCACGTTCGAGAAGGTCGCGACGGTGGATTCAGGCGGTGAATCGCCCGATGGCATCAGCGTTGACCGACGCACCGGGAAAATCCTTTTGGCCAATGACGATAGCAATAACGAAGTGATGTTCGATGGCAAGCCGCCATTCACAAAAATCAGCGCAATCGAGTTGAAACCCCGTCCTGCGAAACACGGACCGGACGTCGGCTTGTACGTGCGGGAGCTGGACCGTTTATATCAGCCGGTGGACAACATGATCGACGTCATCGATCCAAATACGAACCAGATAGAAAGTGTCTGGGACTTAGGGGTGAAAACCGACGCCAAGCCCATGGCGTACGACAGCAAGACCAAGCGCCTGGTGATTGGGACGCGGGACAAGAAGATGCTGATCGTCGACCCCGCAATGGGAAAAGTCATCGCGACCATCCCGTTTGAGGGTGGTGATATTGACGAGACTGCCATCGATGTCGGCGCTCGTCGCGCTTTCATGGGCGACAAGTCAGGCAACGTTGAAGTCGTGGATCTCGATGCCAATACGGTAATCGATCACCTGATGACGGAAAAAGGAGTTCACACGCTGACGGTTGATCCGAAGACGCACAGGATATTTGTCTATCTCAACGTTAGTAACAAGGTTGCGGTATTCGAACCCACTTGAGGTTAGAGGTGGCAGGCAACGCCACGCAGGCGTAATGCGGGACGCAATCGGCAGAGCGGCCAAACCGTGAATTGAGCCTTTGCTGGAGGCAAGCGTTTCATCAAGCCTGCGGAGAACAATCCCCAGTATCCCGATTTGCCGGAAAACGCTGTGAAACACTGTGAAAAGACAGGTGCAGGCGTGGGTACCAGTCCGTGCCGGCAGCGTTTTATCAAAGTGTTGACAGTTTGCAAAGTGCAATTTAGTATGACTCCATGACAACCGACTACAGCACCTCAACCGTTACCGTCGCCGAACTCCAGTCACATACCCTGACCGGAGTGGTGCAGAACGAGATCGAAAAAATGATCCTGCGGGGCGAGTTAGCCCCAGGGCAGCGCCTGAACGAGAAACTCATTTCCGACAAGTTGTCGGTCAGCCGTGGCCCGGTGCGGGAAGCATGCCGGGCGCTCGCAGAACTGGGGCTCGTCTATTTGATTCCGAACCGCGGTGTCTTTATCAAGCGGCTGACAAAGAGCGATGCGATCGAGGTCTACGATCTGCGCGCCGGGTTGATTGGCCTGTCGGCATCGCTGCTGGCGCCAATCCTGACCACGCAGGCTGCAGCGAAGCTCGATGCATTCGTCGACGAGATGGAAGATGCGGCGGAAAAGGGCGATTTTTCGCGCTTCGATCCGGTGAACCTCGAGTTCCATGACTTCATCGTGCGCTCGACTGAGAACACGCGGCTGATCAAGTTGTATGGGAGCCTCGTGAAGGAGTTTCACCTGTTTCGTGCGCACGGACTGGTTCAACGCGGCTCCTTGTTGCAATCGAATCGAGAGCATCGCGAGATTGTCGTGGCGCTGAAGTCGAAGGATGCGAAGTTGAGCTATGAGGCTAGTTTCAGCCACGTTAGCCATGGCAAGGAACGCATGCTGACGGCGCTGGATGACCTGGCTAAAAGCTCGTCGTCGCCCGTGAAGCACTCGGAGATGAGCGACCCGATCGTGTAGAACGGCGGGCAGAAGACGCGATTGAATCTGGAGGGTCAATTACAAATTGACCGACTTGATTATTACGGTCTACGAACTGTATTGGATGTGCATGCCCGGAGATGCTGATTTGGGCACCGCTATAAGACGCTGTCAAAGAGGTTTGCCAATATCATGCTTGAGCTTTCGTTAGCATGCCAAATTACCGATCGAACCCGGGCGTTGATTGACGGCCGCGTAAGCGTCGGTGGATGCCGGATCAACTTTGTTCATGGTCCCGCGGAGGAGCTGTTTCAGCGAGCGTTTCGTCATGAGGAATTTGACATCTCGGAGCTGTCCCTCGGCACGCACCTGCTCACCACGGCGCGTGGCCAGAGCCGCTACATCGGCGTGCCCGCTTTTGTGTCGCGCTCGTTTCGCCACTCGGCCATCTATGTGCGTGCCGATCGCGGGATCGACTCAGCCGAGGCGCTACGCGGACGCAGGATCGGCGTGCCGGATTTCCAGCAGACGGCAGGGGTGTGGGTACGCGGTTTCCTCGACGACGAACACGGCGTGCGCACACGTGACGTCCACTGGTTCACCGGCGGGCTTGAGCAGGCGGGGCGCGAAGTGCGCATGCCGCTCGACTTGCCAGGGGACATCAGCATCGCTCCGATCGATTCGGGCGCGACGCTTTCAAAACTGCTCGATGCTGGCGACGTCGACGCGATCATCGCGCCCAGACCGCCCTCATGCTTCGGCCGCAATCCGAATGTCCGGCGCCTGTTCCCGCATTTTCGCGAAGCTGAGGAAGCTTATTTCACGAAGACGCGTCTGTTTCCGCCGATGCACACCATCGGCATCCGCCGTTCGCTGGTGGAGAGATATCCCTGGTTGCCGGTGAACGTATTCGCCGCTTTCGTAAAAGCGAAGGAGGCCGCCATGACCGAATTGACCATCACGGACACGCTGCGCATTACGCATCCGTGGATCAACGCGGAGGTGGACCGGGTCAAGGCGCTGATGGGCGACGACTACTGGCGCTATGGACTCGACGCCAACCGCCCCGAACTGGCCGCACTGCAGCGCTATGCGAGAACCGACGGACTCATTGGCCAGGAGGTGCCGCTCGATCAACTCTTTGCTGCAACTACGTTTGATGGCTTCAATTTCTGAGCCACGAAACGTCGATCAAAAAACAATCAGGAGACGATGTAATGGGCAAGACCGGTAGTACCCGCTTCAATCGCCACAGCGCGGCGCTGTTCTCATGTGTAGTGCTTCTCGCGATCAACTCGATAACTGTGCGTGCCGCCGACGGGTGGCAGCCTCATCGGCCCGTGGAGATCGTGGTGCCGAGCGCGCCCGGCGGCGGGCTGGATCTCGTAGGACGCACGCTGCAAAGCGTCATCCAGCAAGACAAGCTCTCAAGCAAGCCTGTCACCGTCATCAACCGTCCGGGCGGCGGCGGTACGGTTGGCATTGCGTACATCAACTCGCATCCCGGAGACGGCCACTACGTCAGCGTGCAGGCACTACCGCTCATCACGAACCGCATCACCGGCATCAGCACGGTAGGCGTAGACGACGTGACCCCGCTGGCGGTCTTCGTGACCGAGCCCGTCGTCTTTGCGGTCGCGGCGTCAGGGCCGATCAGGACGGGCAAGGATCTTATCGAGATGCTGCAAAAGAATCCCTCGGCGGTCAGCATGGCGGTGTCCAGTTCGCCGGGTGGCCAGAGCCACGACGCCGCCGCCCTGGTACTGAAGGCGGCTGGGCAGGACCCGAAGAAGCTGAAAATAGTGTTCTTCGATTCAGGCGGCGAAGCGGTCACCTCGCTGATGGGCGGGCACGTCACCGCGAGCGCAACACCTGCGGGAGTCGTGCTTGGACCGAGTCAGGCGGGTCGCGTCAGAATGATCGGAATTCCTTCGGATTCGAGACAAGCGGGTGATCTGGCCACTGTGCCGACCTGGAAAGAGCAGGGTGTGAACGTGGATTTCAGCACATGGCGGGTGCTCGTCGGGCCGAAGAACATGACCCCGGATGAGATCGCCTGGTGGGACAACGTGTTGAAGAAGGCCACCTCATCCCCCGAATGGAGCGCAGCAGTCAAGCGTAACCTCTGGACTGCTGACTATAAGAATAGCGCCGAAACCAAAGTTTTTTTGAATGGGGAACAGAAGCGGCTGACGTCTCTTCTTACAGACCTCGGTCTCGCAAAGTAGCCGCATAGCGGAAATATTCGTAAGAGTTTGCCCCACCCCTGACTTTTCCACCGTAGCAACCAACGACATGGAGAACCATATGTCACGCATCGTCCATCTCGCCGTCAAGGTCAACGATCTCGAAGAGGCGACCAAGTTTTATACAGAAGTATTCGGTTTTACGGAGGTCAAGACCGGCCGCAACCGGGAGCACATCTCGCGGCACATGACCGACGGCCACATCGACTTCACGCTGATGCAATACGACAGCGAGGATTCGCATGAGGCGACTATTGCGGGAGAGGGACCGCGTCTGCACCACTGGGGCGTGACCGTAGACGATCAGGAACTGGCGGCCGAGAAGATCAAGCAATATGGCGGCACGATCCTCTCGGCCAAGGGCGAAGGGGCGCTCAAATTCCGCGCCCCGGATGGCACGATTGCCGAGGTCGTGAAGCCCGGACGCTACAACGAGAAATAGAGCGCGGAATAACGTAGTTCCAGTGCCATTGCAGGACCGGCGACGCCTGTGTAACGGGCGCGCCGGTGCATGGAAATATAAGGAGGAGACGTGAAAAGCTTAAAGGGTGACGCGCAGCTTGCCATCGGCGTGATCGTGCTTGCCGCCGTATATCTGTACATGGACATGCGCCTGCCGGAAGTGCGCCTGAGCGATCCGCTTGGACCCAAGGCTTTTCCGGCGCTCGTCGGCGTGGGACTGATAGCGTCCGCGTTGTTGCTGCTGCTCGAACGGCGGCACAAGCTGCGGATCAATCCGCTCGCCGAAACACCGCCTGCGGCTGATGAACCAGGCACCAATCCAGGTAAAAGCATCAGGCACTCGCCACTGGTCCTGGTCGGCATGGTGGCCTGGACTGCGCTTTATTACGTGTGCTTCGATCGTGTTGGCTACCTGATTGCTACGACCGTGTTCCTGCTGGGTCTGCTCACGTATTTCAACCGAAACCGCCACAAAACGAATATTGCGGTCGCACTCGGTTTCACGCTTGTTTTCGACTTGCTGTTTTCCCTGGTGCTGGGCGTTCCAATGCCCGCCGGCCTGTTATCGATCTGACGCGGAGCACCACATGGAAAGCTTGTACGGGATACTGCATGGACTGGCTGTTGCCATCCAGCCGACCCACCTTCTCTATACCTTGATCGGTGTGTTCATCGGTACGATGATTAGTCATCTGCCAGGCATCGGTCCATCGGCGGGGATCGCGCTGCTGATTCCTGTCACCTTCGGCATGGACCCGATTACTGCGCTGATGATGTTGACCGGCATCTATTACGGCTGCATGTACGGCGGCGCAGTTACAGCCATTCTGCTGAACACCCCGGGCGATGCCGCTGCCGTGATGACCGTACTCGACGGTTATCCGATGGCGCGCAAAGGTCGTGCTGCGGCCGCACTCGCCATTGCAGGCGTGAGTTCCTTCATTGCAGGCATGATCGGTGTGACGTGTCTCTCGTTCGTCGCCGTGCCGCTCGCTGCGGTGGCGCTGCACTTCGGCCCGACCGAATACTTCGCGCTCATCTTCTTCGCTCTCTCTACCGTTGGTGCGCTCAATGGCAACTCGATAGCGAAGGGCATGATGGCGGTGTTCATGGGGCTGGGCCTCGCGACCATTGGCATCGACCTGCAGAGCGGCGTGCCGCGCTTCACCATGGGTCTCGCACAACTTCAGGACCGGGTGAGCTTTCTTGTGGTCGTCGTCGGGCTTTTCGCGATCGCCGAGGTCAGCCGGATGGTGGAAGGCACGCTCGGTGGGACGCTGCATTCAGTGAAGGTGGAAGGCAAGCTGTGGTTCACGAAGAAGGAATGGAAACGCGCCCGTCCGGCAATCTTCCGCGGCACTGCGGTGGGCTTCCTGTGTGGTGCTGCGCCAGGCCTGGGCGGCACCTTGGCTGCGATGCTGTCGTACGTGCTGGAGAAGAAGATCTCCAAGCATCCCGAGGAATTCGGGCACGGTGCGGTGGAGGGTATCGCTGCCCCAGAGGCCGCGACCAATGCTGACACCTGCGGCGCTTTCGTCCATCTGCTTGCCCTCGGCGTGCCGGGCTCCGGGGCGACGGCCGTGATTATGGGTGCGTTCATCATGTACGGCATCCAGCCCGGCCCCATGCTGTTTCACACGCAGCCCGATCTTGTCTGGGGGCTGATCGCGAGCATGTACATAGGCAACATCATGCTGCTGGTGCTGAACCTGCCTCTGGTAGGCATTCTCTCCAAGATTCTATATGTGCCGCCCGGTATCCTGCTGTGCCTCATCCTGGGCATAGCTTCGGCGGGTGTCTATTCATTCAACAACGATGTCTTCGACCTGTACCTCGCGCTTGGCTTCGGCGTAGTCGGTTTCCTGTTCCGCAAACTTGACGTGCCCAAAGCGCCGCTGCTGTTTGGGCTGATTCTCGGGCATACGCTCGAGCAGTCGTTCAGGCAGGCGCTGACGATCTCCAATGGCGACCCGACCGTGTTTGTCCGCAGCCCGATCGCGGCGGGCCTGCTTTTGTGCGCTGTCCTCATGATCGGGGCTTCGATCTGGAGCAAGCGTCGTCCGGTCAAGGACCTGCAACTGGCCGAAGCCCGCATTGCGGAGCAACGTCTGGCGGAACAGCGCCTCGCTGAACATCGGCACTGACGCTGCCTGATTGATATCCAACGAACCTGCCGACGGCGCGGATCTCCGCGCCGCCAAGGGGGCGGCTCGCGCTGAATTTACCCGATCGATCGTGGGAACGACAATGACTGTCTATCGACTATCACTAAGCTTAGTGATCCTTATGTTAGAAGGTTCGAACGCCTGGGCGCAAAGCAGTGTCACCCTCTATGGCACGCTGGACGACGCGGTGGCCTACTACAACAACGTAGGCGGTCACTCATTGATCCAGATGCAAGGCGGCGGGCAGGAAGATAACAAGTGGGGCCTCAAAGGCGCAGAAGACCTCGGCGGCGGCATGAAGGCGGTTTTCGCACTGGAAAATGGCTTTGTGATCAACAACGGCACGCTGGACCAGGACGGCCGCGAATTCGGGCGACAAGCCTATGTGGGCTTGTCGAGCGAGGCGTTCGGAACACTGACTTTGGGACGTCAGAACGATCCGACCGTCGACCTCGTTCAGCCCATCACCGCAGACGGCTATGGGGCGGCGTTTTCAACACCGGGCGATGCGGACAATAACGATAACTCGCTGTGGGTCAACAACGCGGTGAAATATCTCAGCCCAAGCTATGCGGGATTCCAGTACGAGTTGCTTTACGGGTTCGGTGGCGTGCCTGGCAGCACGACATCGGGTCAGACTTATTCAGCCGCAGTCTCTTTTACCAACGGCGGATTCAGTGCTGCGGGCGGGTATTTCTTTGCGAAGAACGATCGCGGTGGAGCGGGTTCATCCGATCCGACCGCCGATAATTCGGTGACGCCATTGAGTGGCGCGACTGCCTTTGTGGGTTCGCGCCAGATCGTACAGGCAGGCGTGCAATACGTATTGGGCGACTTCACTGCCAATGCCCGATACAGCAACGCCCAGTTCAAGCCCTATCTGAATTTCGGGGCGTTCAATCGCACCGAGACGTTCAATATCGGCGCGACATCGCTGGGCTGGCAGGCAACGCCCGCGTTATTGCTTGCGGTTGGCTACACGTATATGCGATCCAGCGGAAATGCTTCGGCCACCTATAACTCGGGGGCGGCCACGGCCCAGTACGGCTTATCCAAACGCACGAACTTTTACGCAACCGTGGGCTACACGCACGCTAGCGGTACCTCATTTTCTACCGATGGCTCAACGCTCGTGCCCGCCGGAGGCGCGGTCTCCGACCTTGCGCCGACCTCGGGGACACCGACTCAGGTGGCGGTGATGCTCGGCATCGTCCATAAATTTTAAGCGCGCATTCGGCGATCTTTTCTGCGGACATATAAAAACCGGGCGGTTAACAACAATTGCTGGAGGTTCCCGGGCTAAACCTACTTGCACATCCAATTACTTATGTATATTGTCGACAGTTAGCAGCCTAGCGTTTACAGTAAGAACGATGAACGGTTGTTAAGCGGATGCGTGGTACAGGCGAAGTGAAAGAGCCGCGGAGCAAACAGTACGCGGCAGAGCCGGTATAAATAGTAGGTGTACTAATAAAAATGAAGCCAGTAAAAACTTGTCAATATTGAAGGAGATACCATGCGACGCCTCGTGATTCCCAGTCTTGCCCTGGCTGCATTGAGCGGAGTTTCGACTTCCTACGCTCAAAGCAGCGTTACGCTTTACGGCGAAATAGATAACGCGTTCGCCTACTACAACAATGTGGGTGGTCATTCGTTGTTCGCCATGCAGGGCGCGGACTTGACGGCTAACCAATGGGGGATCAAGGGCAAAGAGGACCTGGGAGGGGGATTCTCAACGATCTTCAACCTGGAGAATGGCTTCGATATCAATTCGGGCACGTTGCGCCAGGGCGGTCGCGAGTTCGGCAAGAACGCATGGGTCGGGCTCGCGTCCAAGTCCCTCGGGACGATAACCATGGGCCGTCAACTCGATCCCACTGTCGACCTGGTGCAACCGATCACGGCTGACGCCTACGGTCCGGCGTTCACCACACCGGGCGATGCAGACAACAACGACAACACGTTCCGGATCGACAATTCGATCAAGTACACGAGTCCGATCTATGGCGGCTTGCAATACGAATTGATGTATGCCCTTGGGGGCGTGGCGGGCAGCATCTCATCGCAAGACACGGTTTCCGGTGCTGCGGCGTACACACGCGGACCATTGAGCGTGGCGGCGGGTTACATCTTTGCGAAGAATGACGGAGCGGCCGGGGTGGGGACAGCCGACTTGACCCATAACAATTCGGTCACGCCACTGTTTGGCAGCGTCTCGTTCGTCGGCTCGCGCCAGATCGCCCATGTAGCGGCGCAGTATGTAATAGGGCCGTTCACGGCGAACATTCGTTACAGCAACGCGCAATGGAAACCGTATATTAAACTAGCGGCGTTCAACCGGACGGAAACCTTCAATACTGGCGGAACGTCGCTCCAGTATCTGCTTACGCCTGCGCTGGCGCTCAATGTAGGGTACGTCTATACAAGATCGACGGGTGCGTCATCAGCCACTTATCACACGGTTGCCGCCAGCACTGAATACTACTTGTCGAAGCGCACCACGCTGTACGCCATCAGCGCGTACTCGCATGCACGAGGCACGACCTTCAACGCAGCCGGCACCGGTATCGTATCTGCGGCGGGTTCGATCGGTGACCTCGAATCGAGTTCGAGTACGCCCAGTCAGGTCGCTGTCATCCTCGGCATTACCACCAAGTTCTAAGGATGACGAAGCGTTGAATATGCGCGGGAATCCATGACTTGCACTGGAGGATAGTGCCAGGTGCGCGCGCTGCATCCCACAAGGGGAGATCCGACAGGAGGCAGGGCTTCGGCCTCGTTTTGGCCTTTCGAAATGCCAACCCCGACGTCAAAAACAAAAAACCCCGCAGGCTCAAGGCTTTACGGGGTTTTCCTTTTACTACCCTTACTGTCCTACCAGACTACTTGTTGGTGCCCAAGAGAGGACTCGAACCTCCACACCTTGCGGCGCATGGACCTGAACCATGTGCGTCTACCAATTCCGCCACCTGGGCCAACCGATACAGCGAAGAGTGCTATTTTAGCGAACGATTCAAAGCTGTCAATGGCCGCGTAAGAAATGGATCAAAAAGGACAGGAAAGCGGCCGCGCGGGAGTCAGCGTTTCATGGCATTTCTCGCGAAGGCGAGGAACCGCCAGCAGAGTCCTCAAGCGGACGCAGTCAATATCAATTGCCGGCACGCCCGGCATTTTCAGATTTTCAGCCGCTCGTTGACGATAGCGGGCCCGAGGTAAATGCGCGCCAGCCCGGTCGTGATGGCTTCCACGATCTGATCGGTCCGTTTCGTGATATGCCCCCGGATCATTTGCTCGGCAGCACTGGCGTCGCGTGTGCGTAACGCCGCAAGAATCCGCCGGTGTTCCGCCTGCGTATTGTCGCGGCCGACCGTCTCCATGCTGATCCACCGGATAAAGCGGATACGCTCGTTGAGGCTCGTCAGCATCCGCAGCAATTCGGCGTTATTCGCCGCGCGGGCGATCCGTTCGTGGAAACCTTCATCGAGTTCCACGAGTTTGGCTGCGGGTGCGTTTGAAGGCGTCTTGATGCTGCTCTCCAGAAATTTTTCGACGTCGTCGAGGGCCTTGTCCGTTCCACGCAGCGCGACAAGGCGCACACACTCGGCTTCGACTGCGCTGCGCGCTTCATAGAGATCGAGCGTTTCTTTCACATCCAGTGGACGCCGGCTGTAACCGCGGCCCGACTCCACGAGAAAGCCGTCCTGCGCGAGCCGGTAAAGCGCTTCACGCACCGGTGTGCGGCTCACGCCCAGACGCTCCGCCAGTTCGACTTCGTTCAGCCGTTCGCCCGGTTTCAATTCGTACCGGATGGCCATGTCGCGAAGGCGGGCAAATACTTCGCCAGCCAGGTTCGGCTTCGCCGCAGCAGCGTCTGGTTTCGTCGTTTGTCGTGGCATATCCGTCTCTCTCGGTATTCTTGCGTGTATACAAAAAAAGTATAACGCATTGGTACTGGAGGCATCATCGGTTCAGCATCAAGCCTTCGCTGAAAAGTTGCTGGCCGTAACGATGGTCAATCATCAGCCCTTTCCAAGTTGCGATTATTATTGAAATGTATCCAAACGTGGATATACTTGTGGACACTTAAGGGTGACATTTCGACAACAGGGAGCGGACGGCTATCTGCTCCCGGGATCAACGGCAGCGTTTTGCGCGAACAAGAACCAAGGAACGTTCATGAGCAAACTCAACGGCGCGGAAGCAATGGTGCACATGCTTTGTCTCAATGGCGTCAAGCATATCTTCGGGCTGTGCGGCGACACCAGCCTGCCTTTCTATGACGCGCTCCAGCGTCTCGATCACGGCATTGACCACATCCTGACACGCGATGAGCGCAGCGCGGCTTACATGGCGGACGGTTATGCCCGGGTGACGGGCAAAGTTGGCGTGTGCGAAGGCCCGAGCGGGGGTGGTGCGACCTATCTGCTGCCCGGGTTGGTGGAGGCGAACGAGTCGTCGGTCGCAGTGCTCGGAATTACATCGGATGTGTCGGTGGATTCACGCGGCAAATATCCGCTCACTGAACTTGACCAGGAGGCGCTGTACCGGCCGCTGACGAAGTGGAACACCACGATCGATCGCGCCGGCCAGATCCCGGGCGCCGTTCGTGCGGCCTTCAGGGCGATGACGACCGGAAGGCCAGGCACAGCGCACCTTTGCCTGCCGTACGACGTGCAGAAACATGAAGTCGATCCCGCCGAACTTTGGGCACAACCCGGCCATGACACGTTTCCTTCGATGCGCTCGGCGCCCGCGCCCGACGACATCGATCGCGCGGCGCAAAAGCTGGTTGCCGCGAAGTCTCCGGTGATCGTATGCGGGGGCGGCGTCGTGATTTCGGGCGCATGCGCCGCGCTCGCGACGCTCGCCGGTCAACTCAACGCCCCCGTTTGCACCACGGTCAGCGGACAGGGGAGCCTTGCCGACACGCACCCGCTCAATGCGGGTGTGGTCGGATCGAATGGCGGCGTGCGTGCGACTCGCGAAGTGTTGTCCGCCGCCGATCTCGTGTTGTTTATCGGGTGCCGCGTCGGCTCGACCTCGACGGAGCACTGGCGTGTGCCGAGCCGATCTGTCCCCATCCTGCATATCGACTCCGATCCCATGGTCATCGCAGCCAACTATCAGACGGAGGTCGGTATGGCCGGCGACGCACTGCTCGCGCTGACCATGCTGAACGAAGCGGTCGAAAGCCGCCTTGCCAGCCGTCCTGCCGATGCCGCCGATGGCCGCGCGATCGTTGCCCGTGCGCAGGAAGCAAAGTGGGCGCTTTTCAAGCCGCTGGCGGAGTCGCTGGATCGTCCGATCAAACCTGAGCGCGTGGTGGACGCGTTGAACAGGCTGCTTCCTCCCAATGCCATTGTCGTCGCCGATCCCGGTACGCCGTGTCCGTATTTTTCGGCCTACTTCAAGGCCTCGCAACCCGGCCGCCATTTCATTACCAACCGAGCCCACGGCGCACTGGGTTTTTCGATGTCCGCTGGCATGGGCGCGGCAATCGGGAGGCCGGACACCAAGGTGGTATCCGTGATGGGTGACGGCAGTTTCGGCTTCACGGTCGGCGAAATGGAGACAATCGTGCGCCGCAAGGTGCCGCTGCTGATGATCGTATTTTCGAACTCGGTCTATGGCTGGATCAAGGCGAGCCAGAAGGCCGGTTACGATGCACGCTATTTTTCAGTCGACTTCGACCGGACCGACCACGCGCGCATTGCCGAGGCATACGGCGTGAAAGCCTGGCGCGTGGAAGACCCCGCGCAGCTCGATGCCGTGCTCAAGGCGGCGATCGAGCATGGCGGCCCGGCGCTGGTCGATGTCATTTCACAGCCGCTGCAGGAAACCGCCGCACCGGTCAGTCAGTGGATGGGTTGAGGATAACTAATCATATGTCAGGAAACGCGTCACCTGTGGTTGTGCTGGGAGCGGGGATTGTCGGCGTTTGCGCGGCCTCGTGGCTGCAGCGCGAAGGCTACGATGTCGTTGTGATCGATCGGCAGGAGCCGGGTGAGGCCACATCGTTCGGCAACGCCGGGTGTATCAACGGGTCGTCGATCGTGCCCGTGGCCATGCCCGGTGTTCTGAAAAACGTGCCGCGCTGGTTGCTGAACCCCGACGGTCCGCTCGTTGTGCGCTGGCAGTATCTGCCGAGGCTGATGCCGTGGTTGCTTCGTTTCATTGCATCGAGCGATCCGGCGAAGGTCGACGCACAAGCGCGGGCGTTGCGAGCATTGATGGAATCGAGTCTGGCCGATTACGCGCCGCTCGTGCGTGATGCGCGAGCGGAACGCTTCGTGCACGAGCGCGGCCACCTGATTGCCTACACCACGGACGCAGGCCACGCATCCGACGACAAAGCCATGCGTTTGCGCGCGCAAAACGGCGTAGTGATCGATGAAATCACAAAGGCGCAATTGCACGACATGGAGCCCGACCTTGCCCCCGGCTTTATCCGGGCGCGACGGATCGGGGAGACCGGGCATGTCAGCGATCCCGGGCAGTTCACGAAGCAACTGGCGCACGCGGCCGTCTCGCGTGGCGCGCGCTTCGTGAAGGCTGACATTCGCGGCGTTCAAACCGACGGCACGCGTGTCACGGGCGTTATCACGAACGCGGGTGTCCAGCCGGCGAGCGCCGTGATCGTTGCGCTCGGCGCATGGTCTGTATCGATTGTTCGCGAGTTGGGCGACCGGGTGCTATTGGACACGGAGCGCGGATATCACATTGAAGTACCGGGTGCGCAGGCACGTCCGCGTGTCCCCACGCTCTGGTACGAAGGCAAGATGTTCGCCACGCCAATGGACGGTCGCGTCCGATGTGCCGGCACCGTCGAACTGGCGGGGCTCAACGCGCCTCCAGACTGGTCGAGAACGCGCCTTCTCGAACGTCAGCTTAAACAGATGTATCCGGCCATTGCCGACGATATCGCACGCGCGGGCGAGGGCGCCTTGCCACGCTGGCTCGGCTTCAGGCCGAGTACGCCCGATTCATTGCCTGTCATCGGTCCGTCGGCGCGATTCAGCAACGCGATCTACGCGTTCGGGCACGGGCACGTTGGACTGACGGCGGCGGCGTCCACCGGCAGGGTCGTCGCGCGGATTCTCGCAGGCCAGTCCTCCGGGATCGACCTGGAGCCGTTTTCTATCGGACGTTTCCGTTAGCCATCGATAAACAAGCGCTTGACAGTGGTAATTTGATCAAAAAGTATACGTATTTGGATACATTGAATGTATCCAAATGACTCGATGACGGCATTTTCTCAATTCGCTGGAGGACGTCGATGCTTTTTTCAGATGACAGTCGGGCGCCTCGATCGTCCGATCCGGACGGTGTATTTCATGGCGGCAAGTCGGTATATGGCGCATCGCTCGGCATCCTGATGCTGGACGCGCGGTTTCCGCGCATCCCTGGCGACATGGGGAACGCCGGGACCTGGCCATTCCCGGTGCTCTACAAAGTGGTGCGCGGAGCTTCGCCGGAACTGGTCGTGCGTCGCGGCGCGGAGGGCACGCTGCCGCTTTTTATCGACGCTTCTCGCGAGCTGGTCGATATTGGGGCGGATGGCATCACGACCAATTGCGGCTTTCTTGCGTTGTTCCAGAAAGAGCTCCAGGAAGCGGTGCCGGTTCCAGTACTGACGTCATCGCTGTTGCAGATTGCCCAGGTGGCGCGGACGCTGCCGCCGGGCAAACGCGTGGGCGTGGTCACTATTTCGGCAGGCACGCTCACGGCGCGGCATCTCGAAGCGGCCGGCGCTCCTGCCGATACCCCGATTGTCGGAACCGACAACGGACTCGAATTTTCTCGCGTCATCCTGGGCAACGAACTCCGGCTGGATCGCGCCGCCGCCGAGCGCGACGTTGTCAACGCTGCGCTGGCCCTGAAAGAAGCGCACCCGGACGTGGGCGCCATTGTTCTCGAATGCACGAACATGTGCCCCTATACGGCAAGCGTACGACGCGCGACAGGCCTCCCCGTTTTCGATATCTACAGTCTCGTGCACTGGTTTCAGCTCGGACTCGCACCCCACAGCTTCTAGGTAAAACGACACGCAACCACTCTCCAGGACAAGAAATGAAAAGACGTGAAGCACTGCAGCGCTCGTTGGTGGCCAGCGCGGGTCTGGCTGCGGTGGCGGCGACAATGCCTTCCGCACGCGCCCAAGGCAACGCGGCCTCTACGCTTGACCGCATCAAGCAGACGAAGGAGTTGCGCGTTGCGGCCCTCACCGGCGAGGAGCCGTATTTTCACAAGGACATCGTATCCAATGCGTGGTCGGGCGCATGCATTGCCATGTCGAACGACATTGCGTCGAACTTCGGCGCCAAGGTGGTCGAGGTCGAGTCCACGTATGCAAATTCGGTGCTCGACCTGCAGAGCGGCAAGGTCGATATTGCTTTCGCGCTGAATCCGACGCCGGCCCGCGCACTTGCTATTGATTTCACGACACCCATCCTGGTTCATTCGTTCACGGTGATCGGCCGCAAGGGGTTGCCGCCGGTGAATAGCTGGGAAGACATCAACAAACCCAGTGCACGTGTAGCGGTCGACCTGGGCACCTCGCACGAAATCATTGCACGCCGATATCTTCCCAAGGCGACCATTACGGGTTTCAAAGTACGCGATCAGGCGTTGCTCGCCATCATGTCGGGCCGCGCCGACTATGTCGTTGTACTGACTGTACTGGCCATCAACGCGCTCAAGAAGAACCCGGAACTGGGTAGCTTGTCGATCCCGAAGCCCGAGCTGACGATGCCCGCCAACATGGGCGTGAGGATAGAAGCTGACGGCCGCTGGCGCGATTTCCTGAGCGTATGGGCCGACTACAACCGGTCTCTCGGCACGATGCGCCAGTGGATGCTCGACGCGCTCGCACAAGCAGGGATCAAACCGGGCGATATTCCGCCGCAGGTTCACTTCTAAGCGGACTCTGGCATGCACTACACCTGGGACTTCGCGACCGTCCTCGCCTACAAGGTGTTGTTCCTTCGGGGACTGATCACCACGCTTCTCTATACGGTGGGAACGGTCGCGGCCGGACTTGTCATGGGCCTGGCGGCAGGCTGCGCGCGCACATTCGGCAACCGCCTAATTGCCGCGCCGTTCCGTCTGTACGTGGAGGTATTCCGCTGCACGCCGTTGCTGGTCCAACTGGTCTGGATGTACTACGCGCTACCCGTGTTGACAGGTGCCACGATGACGCCCGGCATGGCCTCTTTCCTCACGCTGACGCTCTACACCGGGGCCTTTTATGCCGAGATCTTTCGTGGCGGGATCGCCGCCGTCGACAAGGGGCAATGGGAAGCTGGGCGCGCGACGGGCATGATGCCGGTCATGGTGTTTCATCGCATCATCCTGCCGCAGGCTGTACGCGTGATGATTCCTTCTTTCATCAACCAGACCGTGACGCAGTTGAAGAACACGTCGCTCATATCGACCATTGCCGTGGCTGACCTGGTGTATCAGGGCAGTGTGGTGACGGCGGCGACTTATCGGCCGCTCGAGGTCTATACCGCGGTCGCGGTTCTTTACTTCATCGTTCTGTTCCCGGTGACGACCTTCGCGGAGTATGTCGAACGCAGACTCGGAGCCCACAAAGCATGAGCGGCCAGACCAGCGCGATGATCCAGGCGCGTCATATCGATAAAAGTTTCGGCGCGAACGCGGTGTTGCGCGATGTATCAATCGAGGTGTCGAAAGGACAGGTGGTTGCGCTCATAGGCCCGAGCGGCTCCGGAAAATCGACGCTTCTGCGGTGCCTGAACCTGCTCGAGGTACCGGACGCCGGCAACCTGACCGTAGGCGAGCACAGTTTCGACTTCCGGCCCTCGGTCGGCCGTCCCGGACGCGTCGCTGCGCGTCCGGCGGCGCGATTGCGCCGTGATATTGGCATGGTGTTCCAGCATTTCAATTTGTATCCGCACATGACCGTGCTTGGCAATGTGGTGGAGGGCCCGATCCGCGTCAGGCGCATGCCGCGTCAGGAGGCCCGCGATCTTGGCGAAGCGTTGCTCGCCAAGGTGGGTCTCGCCGACAAGGCGGCGCAATATCCCGCGAGACTTTCGGGCGGGCAGCGTCAGCGTGTCGCGATTGCCCGGGCGCTCGCGATGCAGCCCAAGGCCATGCTCTTCGATGAAGCTACATCCGCGCTCGACCCCGAATTGGTTGGAGAAGTCCTTCAGGTCATGGAGGACCTCGCGAACGACGGCATGACCATGATCCTCGTCACGCATGAAATGGCATTTGCACGGGAGATAGCGGACCAGGTGTGCTTCATGGACGGCGGAACGATTGCATTGAGCGGCCCGCCTGCCGATATCTTCGACGCAGCGAAAGACAGCCGTATCGGAATGTTTCTGGATCGATTCAACAAGCGCTGACCGGGCGGGCCAACCCGGTTCGCGTCGTCATTCGAATTGCTCCGTCATTTTCAATAAACAATTTAGGATAACAAATTGAAGACCATCAGCCTGGGCATTGCCATCGGGCTTTGCTCGAGTTATTGCATGGCGCAGAGTTCCGTGACCCTGTACGGTGAGATCGATGAAGGCATCTCATACATCAACAACGCCGGTGGTGCTTCGACCTTCAAGATGCGCAGCGGTGCATGGGATGGCTCTCGCTGGGGTTTCAAGGGAACCGAAGTCCTCGGCGGCGGATACAGCGCAATCTTCCGGCTTGAGAATGGTTTCGATGTCACGAGCGGAAAACTGGCCCAGAACGGACGCATGTTCGGCCGGTCCTCGTACGTGGGTATTGCCAGCCCCTATGGCACCGTGACGCTCGGACGTCAATACGATCCGGTGGTCGATTACCTTGGCCCGATCCTCGCCAGTGGTCGAGGATCGTCGCCGGTGTACGACCTCGACAACACCGGCAATGACTATCAGACCAGCAACTCGGTCAAGTTCGCGAGCAACAACTACGGCGGGTTTTCGTTTTCAACGCTTTATGCCTTTGGCGGTGTGGCGGGGCAATTCTCGACCAACAGCGTGGTCGGCGTAGGGGCAGGCTACTCGTCCGGCCCGTTGTCTGCAGGAGCTGCTTATACATCGGTTCGTAATCCTTATCAGACATGGTACGACGGGACTGGCGCCTCCAGCATCCTGATCTACGGCGCATATCTGCCAAGCGCGCGTGACTTGAATATCGCGGGAGTGGGTGCGTCGTACAAGCTCGGCAATTTTGTGGCTCATGCGGGCATGACGCGCTCTGTCCTGACCGATTCAATCAACGGAAGCAACGCCCAGTTCAATACCTACATTATCCAGGGGGACTATTGGCTAAGGACCGATATTCGCCTGACAGCCGCCGCGGATTTGACAAGCGCGACCATCGGCACGACAGGCGGGCATCCCAAGTACCGGCAGTTCAACCTGGTCGGCGACTATCTGCTGTCCAAACGGACCGATGTGTATGCATGGGTGCTCTACAGCACGGCGGGAGATGGTGCTACCCAGGCGCAGATCGGTCAGCTTACTGCCTCGACTACCGACCGGCAGGTGAATGTTCATGTCGGCATGCGGCTTCGGTTCTGATCACCGGGATCCCGCGGTCTGTTGGAGTTTCTCAATCAAGGGAGTGACTGTGCCCGGCGCAGATTCGTATTTTGAAGCAAGACAAGTTGGCGAGGACTATATCCCCGTCATCGACGGGGCTGATGGCCGGGCACGCGAAGAACAAGAGAGACTTCAAGCAGTACGCGTAGCATGCAGGACCGTGCGCCTCTGCACGGCCCACTCAGTGAGGATCAATCAGCACGGTAGTGATGCCGGGTGAAAAACCGGTCGAGCTCACGCTCTTCCGGCCGGCGTCCGGTAAAGACCTCGACGTACTCGGCAATACGCATCATGCGGACAGATAGCGCCTCTTCGCTTTTCATCGAGATGTAGCCCATCTGCGTGAGGTAGATGGCCCGGGCGCGTACATCGGCGGAGATCGGCTCGTAGTCATAACGCTCGAATAATTGCGTGAGCGCAGCGATGCGCAGTTGATCGGCCACCTGGATCTCGCCGGCAATCTCGGGCGACTGCAGCGCCCAGCTCCGGATGGCCGCTTCAAACCGCGAGTCGAAGATCCGGTCATCGAGCCAGCAATCAAACACATTCAGAACCGCTTCGCAGATTGTTTCGGCATAGGCCTCGGTCTGCCTGACCCAGTTGCCGGTGTTCTTGGCGCGCCAGCGCTCCAGCAACCCAGCCAATAGCTCCTCGCGGTCCTTGAAAAACCAGTAGAAACTGGTGCGCGACAGATTCAGCTTCTTGGCCAACGGAAGGATCCGCACGGAATCGACGCCGGCATCGCGCAGGCTTTCGTAAGCGACCTCGAGCCACGCCTCGGGCGACCCTCGTCCGGCATCCGTAGTCGGTAGATCCATAGGTAAACAATTCCTTAAAACAGTCGTGATCGCGAGCCCGCAACGCGACGGCCCATCACGAAAGCGACGACATTTTGGCGTGTGCATCGGCGTCGGTCAAAGCGCTTTCGCCCTTTATTTTCTCCTTGCTTCGTCTTTTACCCCGCCGCGCAACCCCGCGGCAATGGTCAACCTCGCATCCTGATGTTCATTGTAGTCGAGATACTTGACACGGGTGTACAGAGTGAATAATCTTGATCGCATCCTCCCAAACCATCGTCAAAGGCCACGTCATGTCGTCAAGCGACCCGCTCCTTCAGCCTTACACCATCAAACATCTGACGTTCCGCAACCGCATCATGACTACGTCGCACGAGCCGGCGTATGCGGAGGACGGCATGCCGAAGGAGCAGTACCGCGCGTATCACGTCGAGCGCGCCAAAGCGGGCATCGCGCTCACCATGACGGCTGGATCGGCGGCGGTATCGAAGGACAGCCCGCCGGTGTTCAACAACGTTCTCGCTTACAAGGACGAGGTCGTGCACTGGATGAAGGATCTCGCGGACGAATGCCACGAGCACGGCGCGGCGGTGATGATCCAGTTGACGCACCTGGGGCGTCGCACGCGCTGGGACAAGGGCGACTGGCTGCCGGCGGTGTCCCCCTCGCACAATCGGGAGCCTGCACACCGCGCGTTTCCAAAGAAGCTCGAGGATTGGGATATCGAGCGCATCATCAAGGACTATGCGGACGCCGCAGAGCGAATGAAGGCGGCTGGTCTCGACGGGCTTGAGCTGGAAGCCTATGGACACCTGATGGACCAGTTCTGGTCGCCACTCACAAACACGCTCGATGCACCCTACGGCGGTTCGCTGGACAACCGGATGAAGTTCACGTTCGACGTCCTGACAGCTATGCGCAAGCGGGTGGGTCCGGACTTCCTGCTGGGTATCCGATACACCGCCGATGAGATTATCGAAGGCGGCCTCACGAAAAAGGACGGTCTGCATATTTCGAAGAAGTTGAAAGAAAGCGGCCTTGTCGATTTCCTCAACGTGATTCGCGGCCACCTGGAAACCGATGCAGGCTTGACCGACATCATCCCGATCCAAGGCATGAAAAGCGCTCCGCATCTGGACTTCGCGGGAGAGATTCGCAAGGCGACCGAGTTCCCCACGTTTCACGCTGCGCGAATCCAGGACGTGCCAACGGCGCGGCACGCAATCGAGTCAGGCAAGATCGACATGGTCGGCATGACGCGCGCGCACATGACGGACCCGCACATTGTTCGCAAGATCATCGAGCGCCGGGAAGACGATATTCGACCGTGCGTTGGAGCGAACTATTGTCTCGACCGCATCTATCAAGGTGGCGCGGCCTACTGTATTCACAACGCCGCCACAGGTCGCGAAATCACGATGCCGCACGACATAAAGCGGGCACCGTCCAGGCGCAAGGTGGTGATCGTCGGGGCAGGGCCCGCAGGGTTGGAGGCGGCCCGCGTGGCGGGTGAGCGAGGTCATGAGGTCGTGGTGCTCGAGGCCACGAACCACCCCGGCGGCCAGATCCGCCTGACCGCGCAAAACGTGCGGCGCAAGGAGATGATTGGCATCATCGACTGGCGGATGTCCCAATGTGAACGGCTTGGCGTGAAGTTCAAGTTCAACACGTGGGCCGAGCCGGAAACAGTTCAAGCTGAAAACCCGGACGTGGTGATTGTCGCGACGGGGGGAATGCCCCGCACTGACGTCTTGCGCGAAGGAAACGAATGGGTTGTGTCAACCTGGGACATCATTTCCGGCGACGTCAAGCCGGGTTCGAACGTGCTGATCTTCGACGACGCAGGCGACCACGCCGCGTTGCAGGCTGCCGAAGTGATTGCGCAAGCCGGGGGGAGGGTCGAGATCATGACGCCGGACCGCTCGTTTTCGCCCGAAGTCATGAGCATGAACCTCGTGCCGTATATGCGATCGCTTCAGAAGCTGGACGTCAAGTTCACCGTGACCTATCGGCTCGTTTCGGTGCATCGCGACGATGACGGGTTTGTCGCAGTCGTAGGCAGCGATTACGGCGGTATCCGCAACGAGCAGCGTCATGACCAGGTTGTGGTGAACCACGGAACCATTCCGATGGACGATCTGTACTTTGAACTCAAGCCGATGTCGAGCAACCTTGGTGCGATCGACTACGGCGATCTTATCGATGGGACGAAGCAGTCACGCAAGTCCAACCCGGAAGGCGCGTTCCAGCTTTTTCGTATCGGTGACGCGGTGTCGGCACGCAACACGCACGCAGCGATCTACGACGCACTTCGTCTGGTCAAGGACCTGTAAGGGCAGCTTCCGCGGGCAAAGCCAAAATGGCTATTCCATGTAATTTGGATAGCTAATTATTATGATTGTGACAGAGCCACGCGCAAGCCTCATGGCAGGTCCGTTTATTAGGCGGATGCTTCAAAAATCGATCATCAATTTCGCGCAGAATCGGCGTTTTTGATACCTTGACAGATGGTTCCACGTGGGACTAATCTGAAATTGACGGTAGCCGGATAGCAGGTCGCAAGGGACGGTGGTCCCTTTGCACGTCTCGAACCGTTCGACGAATTCCAACGCGCTGTGGACCTTCGAAAGTGGATGGACGTAACCATGGATTGCGACTCGCGCCTTTCCGGACTGACCGTGCAACGTCCTCGCGAGGGCCGTGCGTATCGAGAGGATTCGGCGGTCAGGGATCACCAGATAGCGCCTGTCGACCGGTCGTTGATTGAAAGATATGAGCGCATCGACCGCCGTTCCCTGCGCGCTTATCGTCTCGAGAGAATTCGTGCGCAACTGCGCTCGCATGACTACGGCGGGATGCTGCTGGCCGATCCGCTGAACATTCGCTATGCCACCGACACGAACAATCTGGGGCTCTGGGTCATGCATTCCCCGAGCCGTTACGTATACATCGCGACGGATGGACCGGTTGTCCTGTTTGACTTCGTCAGCAGCCGCCACAACAGTGAAGGCATTGAGACCATTGACGAGATACGTCCGGCCACTCCGTGGCTGTATTTTCTCGCAGGCCCCAGGGTTGAAGAAAAGGCCGCGTTGTGGGCCCGGGAAATTGCCGACCTGGTTTCCACCTACGGCGCGGGTAATCGCCGGCTTGCGGTTGATCGTTGCGACCCTTGGGGCGCGGAGCGCCTGAAGGCGCATGGCATTGAATTGTTCGACGCGCAGCCGCTCACCGAACAGGCGCGGTTGATCAAATCACCGGAGGAAATTGCGCAGCACGAGGTGTCTATGGGAGTGTGCGATCTAGGCATATCGCGCATGGTCGAGTCGCTTCGTCCCGGTGTGACCGAGAACCAGTTATGGAGCATCCTGCACGAGACAAACATCGCGCATGGAGGCGAGTGGGCGGAAAGCCGGCTGCTGAATTCAGGCCCGCGCACGAACCCCTGGTTCCAGGACGCGACGAACAGGGTGATCGAAGCGGGAGACATGGTTTGCTTCGATACCGACATGGTCGGGCCGGGCGGCTACCTGTCCGA
The DNA here is from genome assembly GCF_044909315.1 of Caballeronia udeis. Classification (GTDB taxonomy): domain Bacteria; phylum Pseudomonadota; class Gammaproteobacteria; order Burkholderiales; family Burkholderiaceae; genus Caballeronia; species Caballeronia udeis_A. The sequence goes on along the minus strand of NZ_JBIYEB010000002.1, from coordinate 311,791 downwards.
TATCTCCCGAAGTTTTGTTTGTCCGGGTCGAACGATCTCCGCAAGTCAGGGGAATCTTCTCGGCTTCGCGGAAGACCAGGTCATGCACAACGTAGGTCTGCTTCGCGCGGGGCTTTCATTCCGCGAGTTTGCCGAACAATGCTGGCCGGTTCCCGAGCGTTATGTGCATAACCGATACATGATGATGCTTCACGGTGTCGGGCTGGTGGATGAATATCCGAGCGTCGCCTATGCCGTCGACTTCGATGCCTGGGGGTACGACGGCACGTTCCAGGAAAACATGGTCGTGTCAGTGGAGAGCTATATCGGCGAGCAGGGCGGTAAGGAGGGTGTCAAGCTTGAAGAGCAGGTCCTGATCACCGCGAACGGTGCGACCGTTCTTTCCCAGAGTCCGTTGCCGGGTCGTCGGTACCCGTAACAGATGCCATTCCACAGGCGATGCGTGATGACCGAAGTCCTTCCTCGCGTGATTGATTCCGACTCGGTGCTGGCACGCGTTTCTCCTATTGCGCTGATCGATGCAATGGAAAAGAAGCACCTGGAGAACTACGAAACGGTAGGCCGGCTTCATGCGTCGATCCCGAGAGACGACCGACCCAGCGCCGGGTTGCTCATCTGGGCGGGCGGGCGGGTGGATGGATCAATGGGCACGAAAATCGTTTCGATCTCTCCGGACAACGGGCAGTTGAACACGCCCGCACCCACGATTCATTCCTCGTTTGCACTGGTCGACCGGCTGGATGGGCGTTTCAGGTCTTTTATAGTGGGAGAAAGCTTTACCCGATGCAAGACTGCGGCCGATTCAGCGCTTGCGGCGCGCTATCTCGCCCCGTCCATGCCGACGAAACTGGTTGTGCTCGGCGCCGGTGCCCAGGTCAGGACTCATCTGACCTACCTGCACGCGGTTTGCCCGACCATCGAACGGATTGATGTGTGGAACCGGAATCGCAGTAGGGCGGAGCAGTTGGTAGCCGAGCATTTTCTGCCCGTCAATTTTCATGTGTCGAATGATCTTGAGGCGAGTGTTGCGGACGCGGACATCGTAGTGTGCGTGACGTCGTCGCCCATGCCCCTACTCGACGGGAAGTGGCTGAAGCAAGGTTGCCATGTCGATCTTGTCGGCGGCTACACGCCGGAGATGCGCGAGACAAACGACGCCGCGATTCTTCGATCGAGTGTTTTTGTAGACCACCGGGGACTGACGGCTGAGCATTGCGGCGACATCTTTCAACCGTTAAAGAACGGAACCCTCGACATATCGGACATTCGGGGAGACCTGTTTGACCTGTGCAGAAAAGAGGTTTCCGGGCGACGCAACCCGCAGGAAATTACGCTGTTCAAAAACGGCGGCGGCGGGCATCTGGATCTGATGGTGGCGGAATGGCTGACCGAGACTCCGTGCTGTTGAAGCGGCAAGCGTCGCCTGCCGTCGTTCCGGATGTAGTCTGTTTAGACTTTTCGTGATTGTCGAATGTGAGGATAAACAGATATGGTTAGTACAGTTGAGGATGTGCAGATAACAGAAACGAAGGCGTCTGACAGTACCGTGAACGCGCAGGACGTGTTCGCTTCGGTCGTCACCAACGGACCGATCAGCGACGCATGGCGCTTCACGCTCTGGTCGAACTACTACACCGAGCCGTGCTTTTCAGTGATGAGCCGTGACTTCGATGTCGGCCGTGACGAGTTCAACGTGCTGAGTTGTCTGAGTTCCTATGGTCCGATGGCCGCCAAGACAATTTGCGAAGTGACAGGTCGTCCGAAAAACAGCATCAGCCGTGCAGTAACACGACTAAGCGAAAGGAAGATGATTCGCCGCAAGATCAACCCGCTTGACCGGCGGGAGAGTTCGCTCATCCTGAACGAAAGCGGGCGGAAGCTCTATGACCGGGTGCTTCCCATTGCGATTGACCGGCAATCCGCCATGCTGAGCGGATTGAGTTCGGCAGAACGCGCGCTTCTCGATCAGGTACTGAACAAGTTGATGCAGTTTCGCCATGAATGGTGAAAAGATTGCGCTGTCGGCGGCGCACAAGTTGTATGGGACCAGAGTAAGTTGATTCGGTTTCCGTACTACATGATGCGAAAGCATCACTTGAAGTCCACTTTTTGGCTTAGTCAAATCAACTAAACGAGTGGTGGTGCGAAGTGACCCCGGCAAGCGCAGGTGTTCGCCAAGCGACCGAGACCGGCTTTACAAGAAGTTCACGGAGTGAGTTCCATGAATAGTATCGCTTCCTCCTTTCTAGAGTCTGAACCGGCAGCATCGCAGCGCGCAGGGCTTGCTTGTGGCCCGATACTTTGCGTTGAGTCGGTGAGCAAGACATACGGCACGCACCGGGTACTCGAGAACATCACTTTCCAGATGCAGGTTGGAGAGGTCATCGCAATCATTGGCCCCAGTGGTTCCGGGAAAAGCACGTTGCTTCGGTGCATCAATCAACTCGAACCGCCCAACGAAGGCAGGGTGACAATCGGAGGCGTAACCATCGACGCAGGAAACCCGCCCGCCCGGCGCGATCTCGTCGCATTGCGCCGGAAGATCGGCATGGTTTTCCAGTCCTTCAATCTGTTTCCCCACCTCTCCGTATTGCGCAACGTCAGTCTTGCGCAGGAGCGCACCATGGGACGCACCAGGAAGGAAGCCGACGCCAAGTCGATGGATCTCCTGGCGCGCGTTGGCCTTGCGGACAAAGCAAATCAGTATCCCGCCCGCTGTTCCGGGGGCCAGCAGCAACGGATCGCGATCGCCCGTGCGCTCGCCCTCGAACCGGAGATCATGTTGTTCGACGAGCCGACTTCCGCACTCGATCCGGAACTGGGCCTGGAGGTGCTGGCGGTCATGAAGGAACTCGCTGTATCGGGCATGACGATGATCGTCGTCACCCACGAGATGCATTTCGCAGAGAACGTTTCGGACCGCGTGATCCTGATGGCGGAGGGTCACATCCTTGAGGAGGGACCCAGCGCCGAGATCATGCGCGCACCGAAGACCGAACGCGCCGCCAAGTTCCTTAGCGCCGTGAGGGACCGGTAATGCTCATGGATCTCTCAGCAATCCTGAAGGGTGTCCCGTGGACAATCGCGCTCACGCTGGCGTCGTTCATTGTGGGTGCGGCGCTCGGGTTGCCGCTTTGCGCCATGCGCCTGTCGACTAATGGCGTGCTACGGCTCACGTCGACGTCGATCGTCGTGTCATGCCGGTCGATTCCACCCATTGTCTGGCTTTTCTTCGTGTTCTTCGGCATTGGCAACGGTCTCATTGCCATGAGCCCGTTTACCGCGGCCGTGGTGGGTCTGGGCGTGGTGACCGCCGCCAATATGTCCGAGATCTATCGAGGTGCGCTCACCGCTATTCATCCGGGGCAGTTCGAAGCAGCGAAGGTGCTGAACCTGACGAAGAGCCAGCAGTTTCGCGACGTGATCCTGCCGCAGTTGACGAGGATCGCATTGCCGTCCGGCGCTACCTATCTTATTGGCTTGCTCAAGGACTCGGCCGTTGCTTCGACCATCGGTGTAAGCGACCTTGCGTACCAGTCGTATCACGTTTCTCAACAGACGTTTCGAGGGCTGAGTGTCTACGCTGCTGCTGCGCTTCTTTACATACTCCTGAGTTTGCCGATCGCGTGGCTGTCGCGCTGGACCGACCTTCAATTGCGTTCGAGGGTGTCGAGATGATGGAGCTTCTTAACCTCTGGAAGGGCTGGCTTCCGGAACTCATCGACGGGTACGGCCTTTCGCTCGAAGTCACGGCGTTGAGCCTCGCGATAGGCATTCCGCTAGGGCTCGTGCTCGCGCTTGCGGTGCCGGCGAAGTCGAAGGCTATCCGGATCACTGCGTTGACGTTCGTGGAAATCGGAAGAGGGGCGCCTGCCCTGATCCTGCTCCAGTTCGTTTATTTCGGCTTGCCGACGGCGGGTCTTACGCTGTCATCGTTTGCGTCGGCGGTGGTTGCGCTGGCGTGCTGCACCGGCGCGTATACGAGCGAGATCATCCGGGCAGGGTTCGAGGCCGTCCCGTATGGACAAAAGGAGGCTGCCCTGGTGATCGGACTCAATGGCGTTGACGCCTTGCGCTTCGTCGTTATTCCTCAAGGCTTAAGAGTTGCGCTGCCCGCGCTGCTTGGATTTTCGATCATGATGCTTCAGGCGACATCTCTCTGTTTCACGATCGCACTTCCCGAACTGGTCAGCCGGGCGTCAAATATCGGGTCCACGACCTTTGAATATATGCCGGTGCTGATTCTCGCCGGTTTGCTGTTTGCTGCCATCTGCGTCCCGGCAACGCTGTTTGTCTCCGTACTGGAACGAAGATTGGGACGTCATGCCGTTCGATAGATCGATCCGCTCCATGTTTGCTGCTTAGCTGACTGTGAATATCCCCCACTGAAGCCACGATAGGAAAATGCCATGAAAACGTCCGCGAAATTCTTGGGGAGGCTGTGCGCAGGCCTCCTTTTATCCTGTATCACCTATTCTGCTTTTGCGGATCAATGCAAACCCGCTCATACGTTCCCGACTATTACTTCGGGTACCTTATCGGTTGCAGCGTGGGTGTTTCCTCCCTATTCGATCCCGGCGGGTAGCACCGACATTGGTGGTGTGGATGGCGATATCGTCAAGCTGATTGCCGCGAAAGAATGCCTGAAGCTCTCGATCAGCACGGTGGATCCGGCGGCAGTAATCCAGTCGGTCGTGTCCGGGAAGGCGGACATAGGGATGGGGGACTGGTACAGGACCGCTGACCGCGCGAAGGTCCTGGGCTTAAGCGGGCCGATGTATCTCGATCAGATGGGTGTCATCTCCAAGGACGGTATTGACACGATCGCCGGTTTGCAGGGGAAGCGGGTCGGATCGGTTCAGGGTTACCTCTGGACGGGTGATCTCCAGAAAGTACTCGGCAGCTCGTTGACGCTTTATCCAAATCCGGTTGCCATGGCTCAGGATCTGGCGGCCGGCCGGATTGACGTGGGTACGGACAGCTACGCCGTCGCGCAATACGACCAGAAAAAGGGCGGTTATACGTCGATCAAGATCATGGCAGTGAAGCCGGACCCTCGAGTTCCGGCGTCAGTGCAGCCCGGTCAGACCGCCTTTCCTTACACGAAATCGAATCAGGCGCTTGGCGACGCTTTGAGTGCGGACATCGCGGATCTGCACAAGTCGGGTGACATCGCGCGGATCCTGAAGGCCCACGGTCTGGAGCCTTCGGCCGCCGACGTCGGGCAACCGCGACTGGTCCAGTAACGAATGTTCATCTAGCATCGAGGAGAAGTAATGATCAGTTCAGCATTGGGTCCAGATGTGAAGGGCTCGCATTTTCTCGATGCGACAGCCCTTCAATGGCAGCCGTCGGATACTCCAGGATTCGATCTCGTGACGTTGTTCCAGAATCCGTCCAACGGCGAATCGACTGCCTTGATGAGAGTCGAGCCTGGTGCAAGTACGGGCTCGCACAGCCACGATTCACTTGAGGAGATCTACGTCCTCGAGGGCGATTTCTCGGACGAAGAGCGCACTTACCTGCGCGGGCAGTACTGCGTGCGTTCGCCGGGAACGCTTCATACAGCGGCGTCGGAACACGGATGCGTTCTTTTGCTGATCTACCGGAATACGACGACGGTGTCGCCGTGACCATGCAAATGGCGCGCGCATCCATGACCAATCTCGGCGTAATCGGAACCGGTCAGTTCGCTTTGTCTTTCATTGGCGGCCTTCGCCGTGGGGGCTATGACGGCAAGGTCCTGCTCGCACCCCGAAACGCCGATGTCGCCGGCACATTGGCGCGCAAGCACGGCTGCATGGTGGCTAGGTCCGCACAAGCGGTGCTGGCTGACGCTGACCTGATTCTCCTGAACGTAAGGCCGGAGTATGCAGAGGCCGCGTTGGCGAACCTGCGTTGGGAGCGTCGTCACACGATCCTTTCCGCCATGGCCGGTATTCGCATCGACGATCTTCGCGCGTTGTTGCCCGGTGTGGGCGGCATCCATCTCATCATGCCGGGCAGTTACATTGAAACTGCACCGGGCCCCCTACCGCTTTATCCGCCCGCGCCGGGGCTCATGCCGTTGCTCTCTTGCACGGGGATGTGATTGCGTTGCCGAACGAAGGCGCGTTCAACGCGGCGATGGTATCCCTGTGTGCGTCGACGTGGATATATGATCTTGCCGATGTACTCGCTAGCGAACTCGAGCGGCATGGTCTTGAACCTGACGCACGGCGCGTGACGTGTTGAGCGCCATGGCATTGATCAGCATGGGGCCTGGTTGGTGTAAAAGATGGCTTAGGGAACGTGCTTGCGAACGCGAGCCGTCCAGCTACCAATAATCTGGAGTGAGTCGTGAGTTCTAAGGTCGTTATAGTGGGTGGCGGGGTAATCGGTAGTTCGATCGCCTATTTTCTGCGTGCTTCAGACCCGACGGTCGAAGTGACCGTGATCGAGCGCGACCCCAGCTACGCGAAGTCATCGTCGGCGCTTTCGGCTGCCTCGATCCGGCAGCAGTTCTCCACGCCGCTTTCCATTCAAATGTCGTTGTACGGTATCGAGTTTCTTCGCGGTATCGGCGACATCCTTGAGGTCGACGGTTTCAAGCCGGCGATCGAATTGCACGAAGGCGGTTATCTTTTCCTCGCCACCCAGGCCGGCGACGCCACGCTGCGGGAAAACCACGCGTTGCAAAGGAAGCTTGGTGCCGACATCACGCTCATGGGCCAGGACGCGCTGCACACGAAGTTTCCCTGGCTGAACGTTGAGGATCTCGCCTCCGGCGCGTTTGGTGAAAGCGGGGAAGGGTGGTTCGACGGCTATGGTCTCGTGCAGGCGCTTCGCAAGAAGGCGCAGTCGCTGGGCGCGCGGTACGTCGCGGCGGAGGTGACCGGGCTGATGCGGGACGGCAGACGCGTTACGCACGCCGTTGCGAGTAATGGCGAGCGCTATGCATGCGACACGGTGGTCAATGCCGCGGGTGCGTGGGCGCGCAAGATATCGGAAATGATGGGGATCGGCATTCCTGTTTTCGCGCGGCGCCGGAGCATCTTCAATGTGTCGTCACCTGCGCGGCTGGAACACGCTCCCTTGCTGATCGACCCGACCGGGGTCTACTTTCGCCCCGAGGGGAAGACGTATCTCTGCGGCACGTCGCCGGGCGCGGACAATGATCCGGACGACTTGCCGCTGGACGAAGTCGATCACGCCATCTTCGACGAAGTCATCTGGCCGACGCTTGCTCACCGGGTTCCGGAATTCGAAGCTCTGCGCGTCGAAAACTGCTGGTCGGGCTATTACGAGTACAACGTGCTCGACCAGAACGCTATTATTGGCTATCACCCGGACGTCGAGAATTGCGTGTTCGCGAATGGCTTCAGCGGTCATGGGCTTCAGCAGGGACCCGCGACCGGACGTGGGGTAAGCGAGTTGATCCTCTCAGGGAAGTACACTTCGCTCGACCTGTCGTCGCTGAGCTGGGAGCGCGTGATCGAGGGCCGTCCGATCGTGGAAAAGAACGTTGTCTAGCGCGAGCCTCGCCTCCTTGGCCGCTGTTATCAAGTCCCGATATAGCGGTTAATATTCGTCGGTCAGGCGGCCCTTGGCTGCGATCACTGGACCCAATTGATTTCGGAAAATATGGAAACGGTAATGCCTGGTTTGAAGGAACTGCTGGCGCGGCGCGAAGCGCTTCAACAGGAATTGGAGCAAGCACGTCAGCAGGAAGCAGATCGCGCGCTGCGCGAGATCGTCGCGAAAATGAGGGAATATAAAATCTCCCTGCAGGAGCTGATAGGCACCCGGGCGCATGCCCGTCTCGTCCCGCCGGTCCCGAATGCAAAATACCGTGATCCGGCCACCGGGGCGACGTGGAGTGGGCGGGGACGGGCTCCCCAATGGATCGCGGACAAAAACCGCGACGATTTCCTGATCCAGCCGTCTTTGTTTCGCAATCAGTGAGGTCTGTCAGGGAGGCCTTTCCAGGGAAAGATCCTGCGGGCTCGAGAGAGCAACGCCCTTCGGCCCAGCTGGCGATGCAAAACACTCGTACAAGCTGCACCGCGTGACGTCTTCGGGCGCGCCTTTCGCCCCAATACCCGGGCAGGCCGGAACGCGAAAAAACAAAAAACCCCGTAATCACAAGGATTGACGGGGTTTTCCGGACTTCTTCAAACTTGAATCTTGGTGCCCAAGAGAGGACTCGAACCTCCACGGTGTTGCCACCGCTAGGACCTGAACCTAGTGCGTCTACCAATTCCGCCACCTGGGCAGGTGCGTGTGCAGCAAAGAACGCAATTATAGCCGGGTGTATCGCGCTGTCAAGCATTTTGGGACCGAAACTGAAATGGGGCTCCGAGCCATTGCCCATATGGCTTTTGCGCCGATGTGGCCCGGTTGGCGGGTGTTAGAATGACCCGCAAACTATTCGTGAACGAACCGGAACAACGTTAAGTGCAATGTCCCGGCAACGCGCCGATCCGGCCCGAGCGGGCTGGAAAGTAGAGCCGGGATGGGATTGCCGACGGGTAATCCCCCATTAACCGCGACATTCAGTTAGACGAGAAGAGATCATCGATAAGCCCTTGAACAAATATCCGTATCCGATTCCGAGCCGCGAAGAAATTCTCGGTGTGTTGCGCACGAGCGAAGCTCCGCTCGCCGCGAATGACATCGCCGAAGCTCTGTCGATCAAGCGCCAGGAGCGCGAAGGATTTTTCAAGCGATTGGGAGCCATGGAGCGTGACGGTCAGGTCCGTCTCGACAAACGCGGCTATTACCAACTCACGCATCCCTCGAACTTCGTTGCCGGCCGCGTTCAAGGCCATCGCGACGGCTTCGGCTTCCTGATTCGCGACGACGGCCAGGACGACCTGTTCCTGCCCAACGGCGAAATGCAGAAGGTCATGCATAACGACCGGGTGCTCGCGCGCATTGTCGGGTATGACCGCCGCGGGCGGCCTGAAGGCCATATCGTGGAAGTCACGGATCGCGCGAATAAACGCATCATCGGCCGGCTGATCAGCGAGAACGGCGCGCTGATCCTCGTGCCCGAAGACAAGCGCATCGGCCACGACATCCTGATCACGCAGAATCCGAAGAAGGCGAAAGTGGGGCAGGTGGTCTCGGTGGATCTCACCGACTTCCCGAGCCGCCATTCGCAGCCGCTCGGACGCGTGGCGGAAGTGATCGGCGACATTGACGATCCGGGCATGGAAATTGAGATCGCGGTGCGCAAATACGGCGTGCCGCACGAATTCAGCGACCGGGCGCTCGAACAGGCTTCGAAGCTGCCGGACGAGGTTCGCCCTGCCGATATCCGGCATCGTGTGGATTTGCGTGATGTGCCGCTCGTCACCATCGACGGCGAAGATGCCCGCGACTTCGACGACGCCGTGTATTGCGAACCCATGACGGTCGGCCGCGGTACGGGCTTCCGTTTGCTGGTCGCCATTGCCGACGTCTCGCACTATGTGCGCCCGAACGAGGCGCTGGACGTCGATGCGCTCGATCGCAGCACGTCGGTGTATTTCCCGCGCCGCGTGATTCCCATGCTGCCCGAGAAGTTGTCGAACGGGCTGTGTTCGCTGAATCCGCAAGTGGATCGTTGCGTGCTCGTCTGCGACATGGTGATCACAGCGCGCGGCGAGATCAAGGCGTACCAGTTCTATCCGGCGGTGATGCATTCGGCGGCCCGCCTGACGTATACGGAAGTGGCGTCGGTCCTGACCAACACGAAGGGACCGGAAGCCGCGAAGCGCGCGGACTTGCTGCCGCAATTGCAGAATCTGTACGGTGTGTACAAGTCGCTGCACGCGGCGCGCCAGAAGCGTGGCGCAATCGACTTCGATACGACCGAGACATACATCGTCTGCAATGCGCAGGGCAAGATCGAGCAGATCGTGCCGCGCCATCGCAATGACGCGCATAGGTTGATCGAGGAATGCATGTTGGCCGCGAACGTGTGCGCCGCTGACTTCCTGAAGCGCCACAAGCATCCGGGACTGTATCGCGTGCACGCCGGGCCAACACCCGAAAAGCTCGAAAACCTCCGGGCGTTCCTGCGTGGCGTGGGGTTGTCGCTGGGTGGCGGCGAGAAGCCACATGCAAGCGACTATGCCGCGCTCATGGCCATGGTTCGCGACCGGCCGGACGCACAGATGTTGCAGAGCATGGTGCTGCGCTCCATGCAGCAAGCCGTCTACAGCCCGGACAACATTGGTCACTTCGGTCTCGCGTATGAAGCGTATGCGCACTTTACGAGCCCGATTCGCCGTTACCCTGACTTGCTCACCCATCGCGCGATCTACGCCATCCTGCAGGGCAAGAAGTATCAGCCCGAGGTGGGTCACGACATCACGCTCAGCACGGGCCTGACGAAGGCCGCGCGGGCGATGCAGAAATCGGACGACGAATCCCGCAGCCGGCAGCGCAACAACGTTGCGATCTGGGAAGAGCTCGGACTGCATTGTTCGTCGAATGAACGCCGTGCCGACGAAGCGTCGCGCGACGTGGAAGCCTGGCTCAAGTGCTATTTCATGCGCGACAAGCTTGGCGAGGAATACGGCGGCATGGTGAACGGCGTGACGACGTTCGGCATCTTCGTGCAACTGGATTCGTTGTTTATCGAAGGGCTGGTGCATATCACCGAGCTCGGCGCCGATTATTTCCAGTACGACGAGATCAAGAACGAACTGCGCGGCGAACGCACGGGCATTCGCTACCGGATGTCGGACCGGGTGCGCGTGCAGGTCAGCCGTGTCGATCTGGATTCACGCAAGATCGACTTCCGGCTGGTCCGCGATACCCCCGTCAAGCCACCAGGACGGACCTCGGCGCCGGCCGTCGAGCACTCGTCCATGAATGGCGTTGGTACGGGTGCGGGACCGCGTGTGCGGCCGTTCCCGTCGGACGAAGGCAGCAGCGTGAATAGCCGGCGGCGCGACCGCGGCGGCAAGAAGGCGGCAGCTCAGGCTGCAGGCAAGGCAGCCGCGGCTGCCTTGCCGCCGACTATCGCCAAGGACGTAGCAGTGGCGAAGAAACGCGGTGTGGCCCCGAAGGTGGCCGCCAAGAGTCACCCGCCACGAAAGAAGCGCTGAGGCGCGCGGTAGCCACGAAGGCGACGCGCCCCAGTTTGAAATGCGCGGCCCGATGCATCATGCACCGGGCCGCGTTTCCATTTTGTTTTGTTTGAATACGGTCTGGTCCAGTCATGTCACGTCTCAAAGTTTTGTATGGTTTTCACGCGGTGACCGCACGGGTTCGCGCCGACGCATCGACGATCGAAGAAATTCTCTACGATCCGACCCGCAAGGACCGGCGCATGACGGATTTCCTGCGTACGGCGAAGGAAGCGGGCATCCGCCTGATCGCCGCCGACGAAGCGCGCTTGTGGGGCCTGTCGGGCAACGTCGGCCATCAAGGCGTGGTCGCGCGTGCGACCGACATGCCGCTCGCGCAGAACCTGGCGGAACTGCTCGACGGCGTGAGCGGAACACCGCTGCTGCTGGTGCTGGACGGCGTGACCGATCCGCATAACCTCGGCGCGTGTCTGCGTGTAGCCGATGCCGCCGGCGCGCACGCGGTGATCGCCCCGCGCGATCGTTCGGCCGGGCTGAACGCAACCGCCGCGAAGGTCGCGAGCGGCGCGGCCGAGACCGTGCCGTACATCACGGTGACGAATCTGGCGCGTGCATTGCGCGAATTGAAAGATGCAGGCGTATGGGTGATCGGCACGGCGGGCGAAGCGACCGCGAGCGTCTATGAGACGAAGCTCGATGGTCCGGTGGCGATCGTTGTCGGTGCGGAAGGCGAGGGCATGCGACGCCTCACCGGCGAGACCTGCGACGAGATCATGAAGATCCCGATGGCGGGCAGCGTCGAGAGTCTGAATGTGTCGGTGGCGAGCGGGATCTGCCTGTTCGAAGCCGTGCGGCAACGGTCGGTGAAGAAGTAAGCGCACCCCATGCGATTCGGCTCAGCCGTCATTTGCGGTCTGTGCTGTGCGCTGCTTGCAGCGTGCTCCAGCACTGAGATCAATCGCGGCGCGTATATTGCCGACACGCGCTATCACGCGGTTAGCGCCGACTCACGGGTGCGTTTTCTCGTGATGCATTACACGCGAGGCGACGAAGCGCAATCGCTCGCAGTCCTGACTGGGGACGACGTCAGCGTGCACTACGTCGTGCCGGATAATCCACCTGTCAGGAACGGCGAGCCGGTGGTCTATCAACTTGTACCGGAGTCAGAGCGGGCGTGGCACGCAGGACCAAGCGAGTGGCAGGGAACGACGGAGTTGAACGCTGCGTCAATCGGTATTGAAAACGTCAACGTGGGTCCCATTGATACACCGCAAGGACGCACCTGGCAACCGTATCCGCCGGCGCAGGTCGATGCGCTCGTGAAGCTTGCGAAGGACATTGTCACGCGCTACAAGATTCCGCCCACGCGCGTGGTGGGTCATAGCGATATCGCGCCGCAACGCAAGACCGATCCGGGTCCCGCATTCCCCTGGCGCACGCTCTACGACAACGGTATTGGCGCGTGGCCGGATGACGCCGCGGTGGCTCAGCATCTCGCCGGACGCGACCCCAAGTCGCTGGTCGACGTGGCCGCCTTGCAGCAAAAACTCCAGCGATACGGCTATGACGTCGCAACCGACGGTGTGCTCGACGACAAGACGCGCCACGTGATCGCCGCGTTCCAGATGCACTTTCGCCCCGCTGATTACGCGGGCAACCCTGACGCTCAGACAGATGCGATCGCAGCCGCATTGCTCGATAAATACTTCCCTTAAAGGCACTTCGCGCCCATGTCCGATCTTTATCTGCCGCTGCGCTCCGTGCACATGACCTGCGTGGCCCTCAGCATCCTGGGCTTTGTCATTCGCTATATCTGGATGCTGCGTGAATCGCCGCTGCTGCAAAAACGTGCGGTAAAAATCCTGCCGCATATTGTGGATACGTTGCTGCTGCTGAGCGCAATCGGGCTGGTGGGAATCATCGGTTTTGGACCGAATGCGGCTTGGCTGTCGGCGAAGATTGCCGGGCTGATCGTGTATATCGTACTGGGTACGCTTGCGCTCAAACGCGGTCGCACCAAGAGCGCGCGAGCGGTGTCCGGTCTGCTGGCAATCATCGTGTTCGCGTTTATTGCGTCGGTGGCCCGCACCCATAATCCGCTCGGGTTTTTCATGCACGTCTGAACGGACGGCGTGGCCGCTGCCGCTAGCACCGCCTTTGCCGCGCTCAGCTAGAATTGACGTTTCCCATTTTTACGCTGTCAACCTCGCCATGACCCAAGACGAACTGAAGCAACTGGTTGCCGCCGAAGCGGCCGCTTATGTCCACGCCAACGTACCGGAAGGCGCGGTGATCGGCGTCGGCACGGGCACGACGGCAAACTGTTTCATCGACGCCATCGCCAGTACGAAGTCGCGGTATCGCGGGGCGGTATCCAGCTCGCTTGCTACTACCGCTCGACTCGAAGCCCATGGTTTCAAGGTTCTGGAGTTGAACGAGATCGAGTCCCTGCCTGTGTATGTGGATGGCGCCGACGAAATCGATCCGCACGGTGCGATGATCAAAGGCGGCGGCGGGGCGCTCACGCGCGAGAAGATCGTGGCTTCTGTGGCGGACGTGTTTGTCTGCATCGCGGACGCAAGCAAGCGCGTCGAGGTGCTTGGGACGTTTCCCTTGCCCATTGAAGTCGTGCCGATGGCACGCACGGCTATCGGCCGGCGCATCACGGCATTGGGCGGTGTTCCGGTGCTACGGGTGAAGCAGGACGGCTCGCCGTTTATTACTGACAACGGCAATGAGATCATCGACGTGAAGACGCTGAAGATCACCGATCCGCTTGCGCTCGAAGCGCAACTCAATGGGTGGCCGGGCGTGGTGACGGTGGGATTGTTCGCGGTGCGCGGCGCAAATGTATGCCTGCTTGGAACGCCGGGTGGCGTGGAACGGATCGATTACGCGCAGCGCTAACGCCTGCGGTAAGCACTGAAAAATGCGCGGAGGCTTTCAGCCGGCCGCGTTTTTTTCATTCGATGCGGCGAAAAAGCCCGGCCTGATTGCGGCTTGAGGCAAAGATGCCCAGAATAGATTGTTTCAATACAGTACGCATTTACTAAGATATCGCTGATCGAGAAGAACAGCCAGGCAGTCAAAATAGGCCAGTCCCTAGAGCACGCGCTCTAAGCCCACCCGATAGCGCGACCGCGAACATTCTGTCTGCGTTAGAAAGCGTAATAGCTTGTATAGCCGCTGATGCGTGGGCGCGAGGTCAAAGGTCTTAACAATTAAGGGAATTCGGCGATGCAAACCAATCTTCGCAAGACGCTCGACGCGTCGTACACGCGGCTCAAGGACATGGAGCCATCACCCACGGCATTCGCAGGCAACTACGCGTTGTGCCTTGGCATGATCATGGGTGGACAGACTTGCAAGGGGATGTCGGTCCAGGAAGCCGAAAGTGAACGCGCTTACCTGGCGATGCTTGCCGCGTTGTATGAGATCCAACTCGGCATGCCAGGCTATCCAAGCAGGCGTTGAGGCACTCAGGCATGCAGGTTATTGAAAAGGCCCGGCATTTCATGCATCGGGATTTTTCAATCTTTAACTGTTTGGTTCAATTTTCCTTTGCGTCTGCTTCGGTCTTTGCCTTAGCATTTCACTTAGCGATGCCTTATCAGTTTCACATCGCCTTCGGCCTTAGGCGCCGGTGCCGCGATGTCGAAAAGCACACGTGTCATCTGGCGTAGATATCGTTCGATGGAGAAGTGCTGGCCTGCATCGGCACGACCCTGGACAGCGAGACGCACGGCCAGTTCGGGGTCACGCTGCAACGTACCGATTGCATCCGCGAGCTTGGCTGCATCGGCCGGTTCGACGATCAACCCGTTCTCGCGATCCCTCAGTATTTCAGGCACTGCACCTCCGTTGGAGGCGATCACGGGTTTGCCTGCGGCCATTGCTTCAATGATCACAAGGCCGAACGGTTCCGGTTGCGTGGACGCGTGCACGACCACGTCCATCACGTTCATCCATGATGCTACGTCGTGCTGAAAACCCGCGAAGTGCACCCGCTCCTCTATGCCTAGCGCTTTCGTTTGGGCTCTTAGCGCCTGGGCATAATCGGTCTCGCCGAAGAGCGCATCGCCGACAAGGACAAGATGAGCGTCTGGCACGCGTGCAATCGCATCGAGTGCCACATGCTGCCCCTTCCATGCAGTGAAGCGACCGAACAAGCCGACGAGAAAGGCATCGGCGGGAAGTCCCAGTGACGCGCGGCGCTGGGCCATTGGCGTTGCGGCTTGCACGGTGTTGCCACGAAAGCGCACCATGTCCACGCCGTTGTGGACGACGGGCACCGCGCCGGGTGGCAGGCCGGTGAGTTCGATGAGCGCATCGGCGGAAGCTTGCGAATTAGCGATCAGATGATCCACGCCGATCTTCACGGCCCACTTGATCAACAGCAGATGCAGGCGGCCGAAGTGATCGCGGGAGACGATGTCGTGGACATGCCAGACCGTAGGCTTGCGATGCAGTACGCGGCCTAGTGCGCCCAGAATCAAGGCCTTTTGCGTGTTGAGGAACACGATATCGAAGGACTTCGCGCGAGCCGCAATGGAGCGGACCTGGTGCGCGATACCTGGCAATGCAGCGAGCGCGGCGAAGCGCATGCGGTCCTTCTTGATGTTCGAGATACGTGCGTCTGTGTCTACCGATACCCGCACGCCTTCAGCCTGGAGCCGTTCGCGGAACGGGCCGTCCGAGAGCAGCAGGACTTCGCTGCGACGGGTGCATTGAATGGCCAGCGGCAGCAGGCAGATCTCGGCGCCGCCGAGCTGGCCGCTCTGATCGACGAAGAGGATGCGAGGCTCGCTTTTCGATAACGACAAGCCCGTGGTATCCGCGCGTTGGGGGTTGGTTTCGCGTGCGTTGACTGGCGATACCGGGCCTTTGTCACGCAGCAGTGTGGTGGACGGAATTGATAAGCTGGCTGCGGATTTTGTTGGCATCGGTGACAGGGTAGTACGAAGAGTCGAATGAACGATGGACAAACCCTGAGCCGATGAAGATACCGACCGTGGGCAAGCGGACACAGCGCTCATTATTCGCAATGCGATGGTCAAGGTGTGTGGGCGTGCGCACGAAAGCGTGCAGTGACTATCTTTAAACTCGCTTCATCGGCAGCAAAGGCTGCGGCAGACGGGTTTCATCATGAAAGTGGCTATTGTTCACGACTGGCTGGTGGTGTCGGGCGGTGCGGAGAAGGTACTGGAGCAGATGATTGCGTGCTTTCCGCAGGCAGATATCTTCAGTCTGGTGGACTTCCTGGAAGACCGCTCCATTGTCCATAACAAGCCTGTGAAGACCTCATTTATCCAGGGGCTTCCGTACGCCAGGAAAAAGTATCGGGGGTATTTGCCGCTGATGCCGCTTGCTATCGAACAGTTCGACTTGTCTGGCTATGACCTTGTGCTCTCGAGTTCGCATGCGGTGGCGAAGGGTGTGCTGGTTGGCCCCGACCAGACCCATGTGAGCTATGTGCATTCCCCCATTCGTTACGCTTGGGATTTGCAGCATCAGTATTTGCGTGAGGCGCGTCTTGAGCATGGGCCGCGATCATGGGCTGCGCGCTTGTTGCTGCATTACCTGCGTAACTGGGATGCGCGCTCGGCTAACGGCGTGGACCGCATTATTGCGAATTCGCAGTTTGTGGCGCGCCGGATCATGAAGAGTTACAGGCGTGAAGCGGCGGTCATTGCGCCGCCGGTTGATGTGCAGGCATTCGAGGTGGGCGACAAGAAGGGCGACTTCTACTTGACGGCTTCGCGGATGGTGCCTTACAAGCGCATTGATATGATTGTGGAGGCGTTTGCTTCCATGCCTGATCGTAAGCTGGTGGTAATTGGCGATGGGCCGCAGATGGATCTGGTGCGGTCGAAGGCGACGCCTAATGTGAGCATCCTGGGGTATCAGTCGTTCGAGGTGTTGAAGGATCATATGCAGCGTGCCAAGGCGTTTGTGTATGCGGCGGAAGAGGATTTCGGCATTGCCATAGTGGAAGCGCAGGCATGTGGTACGCCGGTGATTGCTTATGGCAAGGGTGGAGCGCTGGAGTCTGTCGTGCCGCTTGGATCGCCCGGGGCAACGGGGTTGCATTTCATGACGCAGACACCTGCGTCGCTGTGCGATGCGGTGGAGCGGTTCGAGGACTGCTCGCATGCCTTTACGATTGCTGCGTGCCGCAGGAATGCCGAACGATTTGGTGCGGCTGATTTCCGGCGCCGGTTTATTGTCGAGGTGTTGAACGCGATGGCCAAGGCCGGTCCTAGCCGGGAGAGCGAGTTGACGAGCGTTATGCCGCCGGCGTATGTGAAGGCCGCATAGGGCGTGGGTTATTCGTTCGCACCGGTGGACGGAGTTTGGGTTCTGGTGGGTCGGGGTTAGCGGTCGGGGTGGTGGGTTCTGGGGTAGCGGTCGGAGTCAGTGCCAGGTTGCTGCTTTCAGAGCCTTCGCGCGTTATATGCCGACTATTCTCTTTATCACTATTAGCCACTGTGCGTGGCGGCACGTCATTTTTTTGTCCAAAGCGACAAAGAAACGAAGCAAAGAAAACGCTTTAACCGCACTACCCTAAGTGTCCACAGCGTGCAGTTTTGATTCATGGGTGCCCCAAAAGCACGGTGCTCGCCAGAGCCACGAATGTTTGAACCCCTCCTTCTCCGAACACGGATACCCACACGCTTCGCCACCAGTGATTGAACCTGCCCAAGGTTCTCCCCGCGCTATCCGCGGACAACCTCCCCGCATGAAGTAAGCCGCTCGAATAGCCATCCCCCCACACACACGCGCGCGCAGCACACATCCCCGCATCTTGTCCATTCCACCTATATACTTTGCACTCCTGAAGTTATAGGAAGGCGAGGCTTGACCTCGTAGAGTTCGTGCGTTCAGAAAAACTAAGATAACCAATGAACCTCTTAGAGGCCAGCGCGCGCAATGCCGCGCGAGTCGGACGTGACTGACCGTTGAGAAATGAAGCAACAAATACGGATGAGGTCGTGCCGATCTGGGGGGCTGGTGCTTGCCCGAGAGCACTGGTGGCGAAGCGTGTTCATGTCAGGATCCGCGAGAAGGAGGGGTTCAAACATCCGTGGCTCTGGCGAGCACCGTGCTTTTGGGGCACCTATGAATAGAAACTGCACGCTGTGGACACTTAGGGTAGAGCGGTTAAAAGCGTTTTCTTTGCTTCGTTTCTTTGTCGCTTTGGACAAAGAAATGACGGGCGGCCACGCACAGTGGCTAATAGTGATAAAGAGAAAATCCGACTCAGGCGGACCACTAACCCCGAAAGCAGCAACCCGGCATTGACTCCGACCGCTAACCCCAGAACCTGGCACCGCGGCATAACCCCGACCACTAACCTAAGCCCGCCAAAAACCCCAAACCCGTCCACCGGCGCGAGCGAAAAACCAATTGAAAACGCCCGCTTGCGCGGGCGTCGAAAACACGGGCAGCCTAACTGGCTATCTCATCTCACAACTTACAACAGCCACCACATCTCCCCCGGAAATCCCTCAATGCTTGACGTCTGCAACCAGCGGATCGCTCGTATATGTGTAGGCGTAAGCATAATCATAAGTGCCCTTACGTCCACCACTCCTGGCCGGCATCGCATTCAACACCCCACCCACAACCCTTGCATGAGCCCGCTTGAGCTTCTTCAGCGAATCAGCAATGTTCTTTTCCGAATGAGCACCCGAACGCATGACCAGCACAGTAGATCCAGCCAAACTGGCAATGACAGCCGCATCCGGCACAGCAAGCAACGGCGGTGTATCAACAATGACCAGGTCAAACTGCTTCTCAAAAGCCTGCAGCAGCGAAGCAAACCGTGCTGACGTCAGAATCTCCGACGGGTTAGGCGGATGAGCACCCGAACCAATGAAGTGCAACCCATGCACGCCCGTCTCACGAGCAGCCATCTCGAAGTCGGTCTGCCCGGTAAGCAGCTCAGTCAGCCCACCATGCGATGACCGCCCCAGATACTGAGCCAGTCGTCCACGACGCAAATCCGCATCAATAAGCAGTACCCGCTTGCCCGACTCAGCCAACAACGCAGCAAGATTAGCAGACAAGAAGCTCTTGCCATCCGACGGCGCCGGACTCGTAATCGCAATCACCCGATTAGGCGCATCAACAAGCGCGAACTGCAACGTCGCCCGAAGCCCGCGAAGCCCTTCAATCGATGTATCAAACGGATGTGTCGTCGAAAGCAAAGGCTGCGTCGCGCTGCGTGAAGCCGGCAAGACAGTCGCATTTTGCATCGCCATTGCCACCTGCTTCTTCGCAGTAAGACCCGAGGTCAAATTCACGCCATCGCCCACCGACTGCGTGCCCAAACGCCTGACGCCATTCGCCGTCCCCTTTGCTGAGGGCAAAGCAACCGGCCGATCAAGCCGCACACGGTCAAGCCGGGCTTGCTCGGCACTGAACGGAATCGCGCCGAAGATCGGCAGGTTGAAGCGGCGTTCAACCATATCCGGATCATCCACACCGGCAAAAAACGCACGTCGCACAAAGGCAAACACAACACCCGCGATCACACCAAGCAAACCACCCGCGGCAATGATCAACGCTGCCTTGGGCTTGACCGGCTGCGAGGGCACAAGCGCCATATCGATGATATGCACATTGCCCACCGTGCCCGCACGGCTGATCGACAATTCCTGCGTCTTGTTCAGCAAGGCAACGTAGATCTCCGAGTTGACCTTCGCCTCTCGTTGCAGCGAAACAGCCTGGCGCTCCGATCCCGGCAACGTCTTGAACTGATTCTCGAAGCGCGACTTCTCTACATTAAGGGCAGCAAGTTGTGCATCGATTGCACGAACTTCGTCGGCGCCATCGGTAAAGCGCTGCAGCAGTTGAACACGCTGCATCCGCAGTGCCGCGATCTGGCGTTCATAGTCAAGTCCACCGGACAAATACGTCTGCGCTTCCTGCGTAGGCTGGAACGAACCGGCAGCGGTCTGGTATTGCGCCAACGCGGTCTCACTGGCACGCAACTCGTCGCGCACTCGCGGCAGTTCATTGTTCAGGAAGGTCAGCATGCGGTTCGCTTCTTCCTGTGCCCGCTCCGTACGTTGCTTCAAATAGGAAGCGGCTACCGCATTTGCCACTTCGGTAATGAAGATCGGCTGCGCGCCGCTATACGAAATCTGCACAATGCCCGTATCCTTGCCTTTCTCACCGACCTGCAGGCCGGTGCCAAAAGCTTGCACGGCCTCGAGCTGCGAGGCCCGCGTGACGTAGAACTCGGTGCCGGGTCGCGCAACCAGCTGGCTCACCATCAGCGTGACACCGTTGCCCGTCGCGAGGGTACCGGCTTGGCCCTGGAGCAGTTCGCGATTCTCCGGATCGAGCAACTCGAAGCGGCCTTCACCCAGCGCACGCAACTTAAGACGCTGATCCTGCAAGATGGTCGGCACGTCCACCGAGTCCACCTTGAACTCTTCTCCACCCCAGGCATACGAATCGAAGCCGAACAGGGCGGGCAGGGGACGGCCCTTGTGCGCGAACAGCGACGTCATCCGGCCAATCACCGGCATGACATTCGAGGACGTGCCGAAGTTCAGCTTGAACTGCTCGACCACCGGGTCGATCACAGCACGGCTCTTGATGATCTCGATCTCGGCGTCCGCATGCAGTGAACCAGCACTCGGCATCAGCGCTGCGGCAAGCGATGCCTGCGCGCTGTTTGGAGCATTGGGACTGGGAGTTTCCACCTGCACCAGCGCGTCTGCCGAATAGACCGGCGTTGACAGCTTCGCATACAGGATGGCAGCCAGCAGGATACTGAGCGAGATGCCCAGCACCCACCAGATCTGGTCGACAATCATCCGCACCAGATCACGCAGGACGAACTCTTCGTCCTTGGCCGGTGTAGGCGAATGCTCCAGCATTTCATAAGTACTCATGTCGCACTCCAGGCGTAACAAGTGACACTCGTGTCAGCGGGTGGTTTGTATGGTGTAGAACAAGGTCTGGATGGTCGGCGAGATCTGCTCGAGCACGCGATTGAAACGAGCGGCGCTGGCAACCTGCACATAGATCACGTCGCGCGGATGCAGGTCGAATTGCGTCATCAGCATCAACGCATCCACTTGCGTCATGTCCAGTTTGTACACGTTCAGATCAAGCGGCCGTGAAGCCGCCGCCATGCTTCCATCGGCCGAGGTAATGGCCGACGTCTTGAGCATGCCGCCCTTCGCGAACTGCTGGTCCGAGCCACGGATCACGTAGATCATGCGCGGATCGGCAGAGTGAGGATCAATGCTGTTCGCATTGGCGAGTGCATCGGCCAGCGTCAGATGGCCACGGTTCATCGGCACGGTCTGCGGTTTGGTCACTTCGCCAAGCACGAACACACGGCTCTTGGTGCGATCCGGGACGTCGATGATGTCGTCGTCCTGCAGCAACACGTTCTGCTGGATGTCGCCGCGATCGAGCAGGGCGGCGACATCGACTGCGTAACGATGACCATCGCGCGTGATGCCGACGTTCTGCAGGTCGGCATCAGCGTTCGCGCCACCCGAGCGGTTGATCGCATCGATGATGGACAACGGCACGTCGGTTATCGCCTGCGACGAAGGCTGCTTCAAGTCACCGGTGACCTGGACCTGCTTGCTGTAGAAACCGGTTATGCGCACGTCGAGCTGCGGATTGCGAATGGTCTTCGAAAGACTTTTGGTCAGGGTTTCCTGCAGTTCCTGTGCGGTCTTGCCAACTGCCTGAACACGGCCTACGCGCGGAAAGAAGATCGTGCCGTCATTGGCTACGCGCACGGTCACACCGCCGGCTTCCGGACCGTTCGCGCCACCCGTGCCGCCTGCTGAGCCGACGGTCCCGCCGCCGCTTGCTGCCGTGCCGCCAGGTGTTGCCGCGGGCAACGGCGGGATACCCGCTGCGCCCGTGCTCGCCGAGATGCCGGAGGAGCTGAATTCAGGGTGGTCCCATACCGTAACGCTGATCTGGTCATTCACACCAATGTGATACGCGTACAGCTTGCGTGTGTCCTTGGTGAGGCAGGTCAGCGGACATACGCTCGCAAGCGTTGCTTCGCTCATGCGCGGATGGGTCTCGAAGTACGAGACGTCGATAGGCTGGACGTGATACTTCACGTTGGCCTGCGCGACGCTTTCCGGTGACGGTGTCTGGTCCAGCCGGTCGGTATCGAGAAACGGTCCGGGTGCAATAGCGCAACCGGTAAGCGATGCTGTGAAGGTCGCGCCAACCAGCAGTGATACGAGTAGTTTGATGTTCATATTAGTGGTCCTCGCGTTACGGATACGCCGAAATTTCCTCAGCGCAAAGTCTCCTGCCCGTCACCGCGCAGTGCGCGTAAAGGGTGCTTCCCGTGCATGACACGAGCGCCTTTGCAGCTCTGCCCCGGTTTCGCTCGCGACTGGGTTTCTTCCCCGGTCCACCCAGCGCGGCAACCACTCGAGACAACAGCTAACGCTCCCCGCCTGACTATCGGGCGGGTGTTCACACAGGAAGAACCCCAGGTTGAAAGGCCCGCGGCAGGAGAACCACGTACCTTCGAAAAAAATCGGTATTGACTATGTTTCTCTACGGCTTGGCTTTATTTCTTCTTGCTGCTTATATCGTCCGGGCTACTCGCACTTGCCTGCCGTGAGGGTCAAGGCGGAGGCGCGCATCTGGCTGTTCGATATGACATCGTGGCGTTTTCGGCAGGGTCGGTAAGTGCGCTTGCGCACGTCCGGGTCTTACTTCACACAAATACTTCTTGCATGAGACCAGGCGCCCGGCTCTTCAATTCAAATGTTCTTCGATTCAAATGCTCTTCAGATAATCGGCAATTCAGCATCCGCGACCCGGAAGAAGAAACAATTAAAACGGTTTCAAGGAATGCGGACGTGCTGCTACAGGTCGATGCAAAGTTGAATGCAACAAGCCGGGTCGTCTTAAGAACGTTATCGGCGCCCGCATCAACATCAGGCGAGCGATCACGATTGCAGGAAGGGGCGGGTATGCATTCGGCCGGAACTGAGGTGAACAGCTGCCGGGGAATCCGTTTCGCGGGCTTCTGCGATACGGGAAATTCCACCCTGCCTGATGTCCATCCAGACACTCCAACCACTCCAAACCACGAGGCCGATTCGCCAATAGCGCCCAAGGGTCGCATCGAGACAAAGCGCCGCACGCTTGAGGCCATGGCCTGGCTCCTTCACTGCACCATGTCCCGCGTTCAGTGAACCGCTTCAGCCTGATGCAGACGCGGTAGCAGCCGGTCGAATTCGCGCTTGACGATGCCGTAGCATTCGCACGCACGCGACTCGAGGCCTTCGCGATCCAGGACCTTGATGCAACCCCGGCTGTGATGGATCAGGCCGGCATCGTGAAGTTTGCCTGCGGCTTCCGTCACACCTTCACGACGCACGCCGAGCATGTCCGCAATCAACTGCTGCGTGACTTGCAACTGGTTCGACGTGGTGCGATCGATTTCGATGAGGAGCCAGCGGCACAGTTGCTTGTTGAGCGAGTGGTGGCGATTGCATGCTGCCGTTTGCGCAACTTGCGTGAGGAGGGCTTGCATGTACAGCAGCATTAGGCGGCGCAGGAAGTCCGAGCGGCCAAACTGTTCACGCAGCGCGGAGGCGCTCATGCGATAAGCGAAGCCCGGGCATTGCACCTGGACACGCGTCGGCATGGTTTCGCCGCCAGTCAGTACCGGCACCCCGGTCATGCCTTCGCGGCCGACTGCTGCGATCTCTACGGAACCGCCGTCTTCCATCGTGTGCAGCAGGGAGATGATGGCGGTGGTGGGGAAATACACGTGATGAATGCGTTGTCCCGAATCACACAGCAACTGGTCGGTGCGAAGTTGAACCAGTTCAAGATGCGGGGTAAGTGCTTGCCATTCGTGCGCAGGAAGCGCACCCAACAGATGATTGCCGTGCAGGTCGGACTGAAGGGTCAGCATGATGTTCTTCTCTCGTAACTTTGCGCATTGCGCCTTACTTGTTATTTACCGGTCAGCGATTCGTTTCGTGGATGCATCTGACGGCATCCATCGAAACGTGTCGCGACCAGCCCCGTAAGCAACCCAGCATCGTCGTTTAGTTGAATTCGTTTTTCGACGGTGCCGGTGCTGCGAGACTCATTTAGCGAGGACCGTGCCAGCAATGCGTTTTCTCAATGCCATCATGGCGTCGTGCTTCAAGCGAGATGCGCGCGAATCAGCAGATGGATATTTTTGTTTCACTCTTGAACATGGCGGTAGTGGACAGGCTCTAATGATGCGATTGATGCAGCGCACGCTTTCGTCTGCGCAATGCCTTGCTGGTGGCCCATGCGAGTTTTTTTCGGCATGTGCAAGGCAGCCCCGCCGACTGATGCATCGAGGGGTTGAATGACCATTCGTCGGTTGTTTTGAAATTGATTCAGAACTGTTCCATCAACTTCGTGTGCTAGCGAACGCAGTTGCTTCGCAGCGCCGCTTGACAAGCTTGTACGGCCTGATGGAACACATGCCGCCTTGCTCAGCATGGCCTCTTAGTTACGCTGGTAATGAATTGAAAACGTTGCGTTGAGTGCACGAACCTCGCCTTTTGGCGGATGAGAAGTGTTGCAGTGGCGAGCAATCAGCGGGATATGGCGCTCACGGTCAGGTGGAAGATGGAACCAGTCGAGCGTTGCGCGATAGTGCGGATCGACGATATGAACCCATCGTGCCAAACGTTTGGCGCTCACTACCAACACCCAGCTCTCGTCGCTGGTCTGCTCCACGCGAACCTCGAGTCCAAGATCGTGGTTCTGCGTGCAGGCACGTTCGGGGAAGTGGAATGCTTCGGACAACACGGCACCGCTAACCTTGTCACGCAAGGTGATCATGGTGGCATCGTGGGCGCGCGGCCCGAATCTGTACGCGTAGGTGAAATCGAAGAACTGGCCGAGCAGCTCTGAAGCCGCGACGCGCGCCGTGCTGCGCGCGGCGAGTGTTACGTCTTTCGATGCGCTGGCCACTTTCGTTGCACCGTCACGAAGGCACGCGAGTTCGAGACGGGCGTCGACAGCCACCGCGGTCTCGTTGATCAAATGCACATCGAGGCCGTCAAGGCCCTCGTCGGTGATGAGCGTTGCTACCGGACGCAAAACCTGCGCGAGGCCGTGCCAGGCGCTTTTGGGCGCTCCCAGGGAGTCTATTACGCCCCAGCCAGCCCCTGGACGCAGGTCCTGTAACTGCCAGACAATTCCTCCGGCGCACGACGAGCCATGACGGCGCCATTCCGAGAAGACTTCGGTCATGACCTCGGCCACGACCGCGCGCGACAAGTCGAGATAACGCTCCGGGTCTTCGTATCGAAGGCGGGCGGGATCGACCTGGTAGAGCGTACGCAGGTAGTACTCGCGCACGTCGTCGAAGTCCCAGCCCGCGCCGGGGTCTCGCGGCACGGCGGCTTTCCAGCGCGGCTCATGCGGCTTCGATGCAAGCGGCACGGCGTTGAGCGCGACATCGTCGGGAACGTTGGCGAACGCCAGGCATTCGCTGGCGAACCGGACATTCGCACGGCGCGCGTCTTCGAGCGGCCTTTGGTAAGCGCCCACGCCGTAGTAATGGGTGACGCCCGCGCGCGTGGCGAATGGCCATGAGGGAGCGCCAGCCTCACTTGCGGGCACGCTCGGCGAGTTCATCACGTAAGGGACATCGGGACGTAACGCGGCCACGATCGACGGCAATTGCTGCGTGAATAACGTTTGCGTGCGCAATTCGGATGGCAGGCCAAGCATGGCCCCTTGCTGGTCGGCTTCACTGCCGCCGCATAGAACGCCAAGGGACGCGAAGCGCCGCGTGCGCAACAGGAATTGTTCGGCTTCGCGCTGGACACTGGCCGTGAAGGCCGCATCCGTCGGATAGTCGAAATTCGCAAATGCAAAATCTTGCCAGATCAAAAGCCCGTATTCATCCGCCAATCCATAGAACGCATCGGACTCGTAGAGCATCGTGCCGCCCACTCGCAAGAGGTTCATGCCGGCATCGCGAGCGAGTCGGAAAAACGTTTGCGCCTGTTCACGCGACCCGCTGAGCGACACGAGATCCGCCTGCGTCCAGCACGCGCCGCGCGCAAATATCGGCACGCCGTTTACCACTAACTGGAAGCCGTCGCCCTCCGGTCCACGGTCTACGCGCAGTTCCCTGAAGCCGATGCGCCCAAGCTCGATCATTTCATGGCCGGCAAATTCGAGCGCGACGCGATGCAACGCCGGTTCACCATGCGTATGCGGCCACCAGCGCGGCACATCCGGAACGCGCAACGTGCCCGCAAGCGTTTGCGCATCGCGCCATTGCAGCGTTATCGTCGCATTGTTGCAAACAAGCCGCCCGGTCTGTTCTTGTTGCGGATGGACAAACCGGAGCGTCAGGTGAATCAGGCCGTCGTTTCCATCGAGGCTCGAATGCAGCTCCACGCGATCAATCGAAGTGGCCGATTCCCCGAGCAATTCGACCGGCCGCCATGGGCCTGCCGCCTGGATCGGCGGGCACCAGCCGGGCATGTGGCCAAGCAGGGTTGTGCGTACGTTGCGCAGCGTGGCCGGCTGCGCAAGCCTCGGCCGCCAGCGCGCGCGGGTACGTTTGGCGCCAAGCGCGGCGCTCAGCGAACGGAAGCAGAGATAGAGCGTGGCGTTGCCATCGAGATGCAGGTCGAGATCGTGCGCGACGAACATCGAATCGGAATCGAGCAGTTTTGTATCGTTGAGCCAGACTTCCGAAAGTGTTGCAAGTCCGTGCAAGCGTAGCCGGCGCAGCCCTTTTTCCGATAGGACCAGTCGATACCAGTGGTCATCAAAAGCGAATGCCGGCGGCGTGTCCGGATCGAGCTTGCCGGCCTCTCGCCACGCCGATGCAACGGTGCCGGGAACGGGTGCGGCAAGCCATCCTTCGGCACTCAGCGCCGCGGGCGTGGCATAGGCGCCGGCATGCGTGGTGACGCACTCCCAGCCCTCGGACAACAGGCGCGGCAAGTAAGCGGATGGCGAAACACCGGGCGCGGGCGACGGGACGCTCATGGCGGTTTCCTCGAATGGCGTTGTAACGTGGCGTCGAGGCGACCCACTCTTATAGTGTGTAGCCGGCGCGCGGCCCTGACCGCGTCGCTGCTACCTTGTTTTCGGCCAGCCGGGCCAAAACTTTAAGTCCGGCCGGACGGGACGGGGCCAGTGACTGGCGACCGTTCCGACCATTCCCTAGCGGATCAGTGCGGCAAGCGGCTCTACGATTTTGTCGTAGGACTCTTCCAGCACATCGAAGCACTCATGACACGGATCGCGCCGTCCACGTGCAATTGCCCGCACCAGCCGGAACTGCATCACCATCGACTCGGTCGCGATGCGTTGCGCGGCGGTCGGCATCTCGTCGGGGATGGCGAATCCACGCTCGCGCATCCAGACGAGGTATCTCGAGAGGAACTCGAAGTTCGAGCCGAGTTGCCGCATGAGGTTGAAGGTGTACAGGTGGAAATGGTCCGGACCGCGCTCGAACAGCATTTCCAGGTGTTCGGGGAAAGCCGCCCGCCATTGCGAGATCGGATTGCGCGCCGGACGCCGCTGCAAATGCGCAACGAGCAGATCCGCCGATGCTTCCGCCAGTGCTGTGCCGCTCAGCGGCGGCCGTGCGCGCTTGCAGAACTCCACGTACGGAAACAGGAGCTCGGGGCGGCCATCAAGCTCCGGCAGCCGGCGAAACACGCCTTCATAGTCCTCGCCGTCCAGCACGAAGTAACCCGTGTTGTGGAAATAACCCAGCCTGCGCGAACGCGGATCGATGTAATCCACGCCTATGGTCGTCTTCGTGTGGTCGCGCCGGTACGACGTGGCGCGCGTATCGGGCAGGTAGAACGCATCGACTTCAGCGAGCACCGTATGGCCGCGCTGGGTCTGGGTACGCACACGGTCTTCCAGTGAATCGTAGATGGCCAGTTCCTGGACCTGCAGACCGTAGAGCTTGTCGAGGTCTTCCAGCGGAAACTTGAAGAACGTGAACTGGTCGCCCTCGAAGTCCTGCGTGACCGTAAACGCAAGCGCTGCGCGCGGATCGAGTCCGTAGCCGTGCAGCAACTCGATCCACAGATCCACGTAGCAATTGGTTTCCGCCCAGACCCGTTCGCCCTGATGCAGCGAGTGCGACTGGTGCTTGCGCACGCGCATGTGGGACGGGTGCAGTTGCACGACTCGGGCGCGCTCGCGGCTGGAATCCGTTGCGCCGCTGCTATGGACGGCAGTCATGAGAGTGCCTCGAGCCCGGCGCTGATACGCGACTGCGTATCGCCCCAGAGGAACTCGCGCACCTCGGCCGGCCACGCTTTGACATCGAGGCCATGATGGCGGAAGAGAGCAAGCGTCGTGCGTTCCATGCCGAAACCGACGCACGCGGTATGCGCCAGTTCACCGTTCGCCTGGGCGATCTTCCAGATTTCGCCGAAGTGTTCCATGTGATAGTTGAACGACAGGCAGGCGGTCGGCCGGTCAGGCGTTGCAACCGGAATCAGCAGTTCGAATTTCAGTTGCTGGGCGCGCTGGCTGTCGGCCACGATCTTGCCGCCACGGCCAAAGAACGGATCGTTCGCGAGATCGATCTCGAACGGCAGGCCAAGCATTTTCACGAGCAGCGAACCCCGCTCGATCCACTTCTGACGGAACTCCATCACTTGCTGCGGGCTGCCGAGGCGCACGTATTCCCGCATCCGGAACATCTGCATGCGGCCCGGATCAATGGACGGTTCATGGCGGAAGCAATACGCAAACACGTCGACAGTCGCGCCGTCCTCGGCCAATGCGCCGCGCTTGGCGATGGTCGGGTAGATGGGGTAGCAGGCAGCCGGTGTCAGGACCAGGCGGGTCGGTTTCTGCTGGTCCATCCATTCGTCGGTGCGTTCTTCCTCGCCTACGGACACGGTCTTTTCGAGCGCTTCCAGCAACCGGTGGTGACCCCGGTCATTGCCCTGGAACGAGTGGATCGTGCCGGCGAGATCAGGAAAGCTCTTCAGGTATTCGCTGTCCTCGAAGTCGTGGCGGCGCATGGCGGGCGGAAAGCGCAGCACTTCGGCTTCCTGGTCGGCGCCCAGCAAGGTGATCGCGTTGTTGAGGCGGTCGATGATGTCCTCGAATACCTGGCTGCGGCCATACAAGCCGTCTTCGCCCGTGTCGATCAGGATCCCTGCTTCAATCAAACGATCCCGCAACGTGATGTCCGAAGCGTTGTAGGCGGATGCTTGTTGGGCATCGGCGGCTGCGATGGCCGCGTGGTCCGTTAACGTGTTCATGTCCTAGATTCTCCCCGTAGCCGGCGTGCGCTGCGCAAGCAGCAGGTTCGCCGTGTTTAATTGGATGCGGTCGTTGCTGATCATCAGCGGCGCTGAGAAAAGATCGCGCAGATGACGCCCGACGCTGTAATCGGTGTTGTTCTTGTAGCCCGCCATGCCGCAGATCATCAGCGTCTCCTGCACAACCTGCAGCGCAGTCGACGAGATGCTGAGCTTGAGCGTGTTCATGTCCGAAGCAAGGCTCAGGGACGCGCCCAGGGGCGTATC
The DNA here is from genome assembly GCF_044909315.1 of Caballeronia udeis. Taxonomy (GTDB): domain Bacteria; phylum Pseudomonadota; class Gammaproteobacteria; order Burkholderiales; family Burkholderiaceae; genus Caballeronia; species Caballeronia udeis_A. The sequence goes on along the minus strand of NZ_JBIYEB010000002.1, from coordinate 282,186 downwards.
GAAATCGCAAGCCTCCTGGGCATCGCGCGCAATGCGCTCTGACGAGGCTTCGGTTGCGGCATCGAGTGCAACCTTCAGGCGTGCCTGCATCATGCGCAACTGCGCGACCGCGTCCGCGAGCCGTCCCGCCGAAGGAGGCAAGGCACCGGGCTTGCCGCGCGCCTGCGCACGGAAGAACTGGTGCGCGCGGTTCACGGCGTCGGCGGTAATGCCGATCCATACCGACGCCCACAACGTGTGCGAGACCGGCAGCATGGACTGGTCGGCGATCTGAGCGAACGGCACGGGCAGGATCTGCTCGGCGTGGCCCACGGCGACGAGCCGGAAGCTTTCGCTGCAGGTGCCGCGCATGCCGAGCGAGTCCCAGCCGCCACGCTTTTCCAGCACGAGCGAGTCGCGCGGGGCAACGATCAGGACCTGGTCCGAGGCGCTGGCCTCCGGGCTGCGGCGCGCGGTGACCAGGATGCAGTCAGCGTGCTCGCCATACGAGATGGTCGGTGCGAGCTTCTCGATCCTGAACGCGCCATCGACCAGTTCGACCGCACACGCGCTGGTGCGCATGTTGCCGCCAATGGTCTCTTCGGACGTTGCAGAGGCGAGCAGCCATTGCTCGTCCACCAGGCGCGCGATCATCTCGCGTTGCCACGGGACCGCGTTGCCCTGGTCGACAATGCAGGCCACCTGGCTTTGATGCATCGCATACACCATTGCGGTCGATGAACACGCACGGCCCAGCGTTTCACAAATGCGCGCGACTTCGGCAAGCGTCAGGCCGGCGCCGCCGAGTGAAGCGGGGATCATGGCGGACAACAGGCGCTCGCGGCGCAAGGCCTCGAAGGCTTCGACCGGGAAACGCGCGTCGCGATCGACCGCGGCGGCATGGAGTGCAGCGACCTGGGCCACGCGGCGGGTGGCGGCGAGCCATACGGGCTCAGCCGACGCTTGCCGGACGTCTTCCACGATCTGTGCTGCCACGACCGCGGCTTCTTCGGCCTTCACTGCTGCAAGGACGGCGACATCCGTGGAGGCGTTCATGCTGCGGCCTGCGCCTGTTGCAATTCGGTCACTGCGGCGGCGAGCGAGTCGATCGACGAAAACAGGCGGCGCGTGAGCATGCGGTCGGGGATCTCGATACCGAACTCGTCTTCAACGGCGAGCATCAGATGAACGGTGGCAAGCGACGACAGGCCGGCGGCGTAGAGGTCGGCGTCGTCGGCGAGCGAGTCGGCGGGAACGTCGAGCCGGGCAGATTCGGTAAGGATGCGGCGCAGTGCGGATTTCATGTAATAGCCCCCCAAAGAAGCGTCACTAAAGGTGTTTCACCTAGGACCGGCCGCAGCCGCTTGATATCGGCTTGGTCGCGTGACCGGAACCGAACTGGTCATGCAATCGGCGAGCTGGCGCACGTTTGTTTTGAAGCCTGGAGTCTTGTCCCGCGTGGGCGGGTTTCTGGCTCTTGGTTCCAGGCTCTTTCTCGCGGCAGTTCGTCATTCGCCGATTGCGGTTCGGTTGACCGTATTTAACGGATTAGCAAGGGGTTGCGTCGGTGCGATGCCGCACGGAAGTTAAGTGGTCAACGACTTAAGGTATGAACATCGAACAAGCCGGTGTCGCCGGCTTTATCTGGAGCAGGACCGGCACATGAACTGGAAAGCACTCGACTTCGAGCAAATCACCGCACGGGAGCTGTATTTGATCCTGCGGGCGCGAAGCGCTGTGTTCGTTGTCGAACAGTCCCATGTGCATCTGGACCCGGACGGGCGCGATGAAACGTCCCTCCACGTGTTTGCAGTCGATGACATCTCGCGGCCAATGCCTGTCATGGCCTACGCGCGGTTGCACGAGGGCAGCGCAGGGCCGGCGGAAGCGGGCGTGGTCATGGTGGACAAGATCCTCACGAGCCCGCTACGGCGCGGCGACGGCACGGCTGCGGCGCTGATTGCACGGGTGCTTGCGGCAGCGGGCGAGCGGTGGCCCGGGCGCGGTGTGCGCTTGCTGGCCCCGGTGAGCTTGCGCGGTTTCTACGAAGCATTCGGATTTCGCAAGGATCAGGGGCCGTTTGTCGAGCGCGGGGTTCGCCTGATCGGGCTGATACGCAAGAGCCGTCATAACGGCCGGCCGAGCCAGGATGCCGGCGAGCCGGATTTCGTCGATACGGTCGAGGAAGTTTGAAGTTGTTCAGAAATACGTAATTTGCAGGGGCCTAACGTCGGCATTAGACGTTTCCAAATGACACAGAGGACGCGAGTGACGTGCATTGCACGAACACGACGCCGACCTCTCCTTCACAGGATTTAACGATGTCGAGTGTTTCGATCACGAATGGGCGAGACGAGCCGAAGGACGGGCGCGTCGAGACCTGGAAGACGCCGCGGATGGCGCAGCGCGAGAAGATGGTGTCCAGGCCTGCATTGTCGCCTGCAGCGAAAGCGGCTCGCACGGCGAAGCTCGCGGCCGATGCAGCGGAGTTGAAGCAGCGTACGGAGTTGAGCCGCCGGCGCCGCATGATGATCGCGCCGCTGGCCTTTGCCGCGCTCACGGGGTTGTTGCTCGTCCTGCATCAGAGCCGTGTGCTGGAACTGTTCTATCCGGCGGGCGCTGTCCTTGTCGCCGCGATTCTCTACAAACGTTCGCCCGCGCACTATCTTTCATTCGTCGTGTGGCTGTTCTTCCTCACGCCGGAAGTGCGGCGCCTGTCCGACTACTTCAACGGCACGTTCAGCGACCGCAGCCTCATCATGCTCGCGCCGGTGATCGCGGCCGCGCTGTGCGGCATGAACCTGCTGACCCATTTCCGTGTGCTGATGCAGCGGCGTGCGATCCCGCTTACGCTGATCGTGCTTGGCATCTTCTATGGCTATGTGATCGGTATGGTGGGCGCCGGGATTGCTGCTGCGTCCTATACGCTGATCTCGTGGTTGTTCCCGGTGCTGATCGCATTCCACATCCTGGTGACGTGGCGGCAGTACCCCGAGTATCACCGCACGATGCTCAAGACCTTCGTGTTCGGGGGCTTCGTGATTGCGGCGTACGGCGTGTACCAGTACGTCAGCCCGCCGCCCTGGGACGCGTTCTGGCTGGTGCAGTCGGGCATGATCTCCGAGGGCGTGCCACTGCCGTTCGGCATGCGCGTCTCCAGCACGATGAATTCGTCGGGACCGTTCGCCATCGCGATGATGGCCTGCCTGCTGATGACGCTCGCCGCGCGCAACAAGATGGCCTTCCTCGCAGGCGGCCTGGCCGTGCCCGCGCTGATCGGCACCATGTCCCGCAGCGTGGTAGGCGGACTTGCTATCGGGCTCGTGTACCTGTTCGTGATGCTCGACGGCCGCAGCCGCCTGCGCCTGGTCGGCGGTGTCGCGGTGATCGTGCTGCTGTGTTCGCCGGTCGCCATGATCGATGAAATCTCGGACAAGGCGATGGCGCGCTTTTCCACGGTGACCCAGCTCGATAACGACTACAGCTATCAGGTTCGCACCGAGATCTACGACCACTTCCTCTCCGAGATGACCACGAATATCGCGGGGCAGGGTCTTGGCATGACCGGTCTCGGCTCGAAGCTCTCGGGCGATGGCTCGTCGAATAACGTCGACTTCGACAGCGGCCTGATGGAGGTGCCCTACGTGCTCGGATGGCCCGGTACGTTGCTCTACACGGCGGGGCTGCTGATGCTGATACTGCGCGCGTTCGTTGCCAGCTTCGCCAGGAAGAACGACCGCTTTGCCGTGGCCGGCGCGGCTGCGGCGTTCGGCGTGCTGGCCATGATGGTATTCGTCAATACGCTGATCGGCTCGGGCGGCATGTTCTTTTTCATCGGCGTGATGTTGCCGGTTACCGGCTGGCGTTATGCACGCGAGATTCAACATCGGGCGGCGCGCGCAGCCGCCGTTCGTCCGGACGCGGCGGCAACGCCAGACCAGGCAACGGCAGGAACCGAGGCGCAGCGGAACATCGCGCTGCCCTCCAAGCTGAAGCTGCGTACATGAGCGCCGTCGCCGATCGGCCCAATCCGTATAGCCCGCACAGTCGGCCTGCGAGAGCCGGCCAGACACCGGACAGCACGGCAGAAGACTCCGTATCCAACGAGGACCGTATGAATTTGCTTATCGTCACCCATACCGTCGGCCGCAACGACGGGCAAGGGCGCGTCAACTACGAGGTCGTCCGGGCGGCGCTTGCCGCGGGCCATTCGGTCACGCTGCTCAGCACCAAGGTCGACGAAACGTTGAGCCGGCATCCACGCATCACCGTTGTCCGTGTGCCCGCCAGCCGGGTGCCCACGCGGTTGCTCCAGTACCAGATGTTCGCGTTGCGTGCTGCTGCGTGGATTCGTGCGCATCGTGATGGATTCGACGTGGTGCAGGTCAATGGTTTTATTGCGTGGACGGGTTCGGACGTGAACGCCATCCACTTCGTCCACACCGGTTGGTACGAGAGCGGCTATTACCCGTTTCGCCTGACCGGCGGTTTGTACGCCGCGTATCAATTATTATTCACGCGGCTCAATGCGTGGTGTGAACGCTGGGCGTTCAGGCATGCACGCGTGCTGGTGCCGGTGTCGGAGAAAGTGAGTTCGGAACTGGTATCGCTGGGCATGTCGCGCGACAAGATTCACGTCATTCATAACGGTGTGGATAACGTGGAGTTTTCTCCGGGCCTGTCGCAGACATCGCAGCGCGAGCGGTTCAAGTTGCCCGAAGACCCGTTCATGCTGCTGTTCGCCGGAGACCTGCGCACCGCGCGCAAGAACCTCGACACGGTGCTGCGCGCGCTCGTCAAGTGTCCCCCCAACGTGCACCTCGCGGTGGCCGGCGGCGTGGAGAACAGTCCGTATCCGGCCATGGCAGCCGCGCTCGGTGTTGCAGATCGCGTGCATTTCGTCGGGATGATCCGCGATATGCCCACGCTGATGCGTTGCGCCGATGCGTTCGTGTTCCCCTCGCGTTACGAGGCTATGAGCCTGGTGCTGCTGGAGGCGCTTGCGTCCGCATTGCCGGTGATTACCGTGCACACGACCGGTGGTGCGGAGGTGGTCACACAGGAGTGCGGCATTGTCCTCGACGATCCCGACGATGAAATTTCGCTTGCCAAAGCCATCTCGCTAATTGCAACCGACCCGCTGCGTGCCCGCGAAATGGGCCAGGCGGCTCAGGCGCTGGCCGCGACGTTGTCCTGGCAGACCATGGCGGCGCGCTATCTCGCGCTGTTCGAAGATATTGCAGGAACACGCAAGGCCGCTCGCCGAAACGCGCGTGCTGCCCAAGAGACCGTATCGGTGAAGACATGAATACCGCCATCAAATCAATGACCACGCGCGCAAGCACGACCACTGCCACCGCGGACCGCGCGCCCAGGCCGACCAATGCGAACAGACCGTTGAACCAGGCTTCGGGCAATACTTCGAGCGCCGCGTCAAGCCCGGCGCCAAAGCCGCGGGCCATCGACTCGCTGCAGATCGGCATGAACTGGTTCGACGAGCGTCCTGGCGGCCTCGACCGCATGGTCGCCTCGTTGATCGAGTCGCTGCCGGCTCAGGGCGTCACGGTGCGAGGCCTCGTCGCGGGAAGCGAAAACGTACGGATCTCGACCCACGGCGTGGTGACGCCGTTTGCCGCACCCGATGCACCGTTGGCGAAGCGCGTAGTCGGCTTGCGGCGTGCCGCGGTCGAACTGCGTAACGCCCGTATGCCCGACGTGGTTGCCGCGCACTTTGCGCTGTACGCCGCGCCCGTGCTCGGCAAGTTTTCGCGCGTGCCGAAGGTGATTCATTTTCACGGCCCCTGGGGCGATGAGTCCGCGCACGGCGCACGCGGTCACGCGAATGTGATGCTAAGGCGCGCGGTTGAACGGCACGTGTATCAGCGCGGCAAACTGCACATTGTGCTGTCGCAGGCTTTTGGGGACGTGTTGCACAAGCAGTATGGCGTGAACCCGCGGACCATTCGTATCGTGCCGGGCTGTGTCGATGTCGATCATTTCAGCTCTGACATCGACCGGCGTGCCGCACGAACAGCGCTGGGGCTTCCGCAAGACCGCCCCATGCTGTTCTGCGTGCGCCGTCTCGTCTCGCGCATGGGCCTGGAAGACCTGATCGACGCCATGTTCATCGTGCGCCAGCAAGTGCCTGACGTACTCCTGACCATTGCCGGAAAGGGGCCACTGATGGCGGCCTTGCAGGCGCGTATTGACTATCGCGGTTTGTCGCAGCATGTGCGTCTCGGGGGTTTTGTCGCCGACGAAGCGCTGCCGCTCTGGTATCGCGCGGCAGACGTGTCGGTGGTGCCGACAACGGCGCTGGAGGGCTTCGGCCTGACCACCATCGAATCGCTCGCAAGCGGCACGCCGGTGATCGTGACACCGGTGGGCGGATTGCCCGAAGCGGTCGCTCCGCTGAGCCCGGAACTGGTGCTGGAGTCGGGCGGTTTTCAGGCACTGGGGGCAGGGCTCGCCGGCGCGCTGCTTGGCAAGCGGGTCCTTCCCGGTGAAGCTGAATGCCGTGCGTATGCGCGCTCGAACTTCGACCTGCCTGTGATCGCGGCGCAGACGGCTGCGGTGTATCGCGAAGCCATCGACTCGTAATGAATGAGAGAGCAGTACCCGTAGCTACCAGCAAGAAGAAAGAAGGGCCCCGGTGCCCCAGGCGCCGCTCAACCTCGAACCAGAACTAGTCATGAAAATCGTTCACCTGGCCACGCATGCGCAATGCATCGGCAACGGCACCGTCAACGCGATGGTCGATCTGGCGTGCATGCAGGCACGCGCCGGACACGACGTCGCAGTTGCCTCTTCGGGAGGTGCCTTCGAACCATTGCTGAGGCGCCATGGCGTCACGCATTCGCTGCTGCAACAGTCGCGTCAGCCCTGGCGTGTGCCGGCCATGATCGCCGGATTTGGCAGGTTGATCGAGCGTTTCAATCCCGACATCGTGCACGCGCACATGATGACCGGCGCGTTGATCTCGCGCTTCGGCAGCATGCGTCGCCACTTCGCGCTGGTGACCACCGTCCATCACGATATCCAGAAAAGTGCTTCGCTGATGCGTTTTGGCGACCGCGTGATCGTGGTGAGCCACGCGGTGGGAGACGCGATGCTCGAACGGGGCGTGATGGCGGACACCTTGAGCGTAGTGACGAGCGGCACAATGGGTTCACCGCGTTTTGGACGGCAGATGCCGCGGCCATTGCACTTGCAGCATCCGAATGTGGTGTGCGTATCGGCCATGTTCGAGCGCAACGGCATTGCCGACCTGCTGCATGCGTTCGCGCATGTGCGGCAGACGCAGGATGCGCAGCTGTATCTGGTGGGAGATGGCCCTGATCGCGGATTGATGGAAGGGCTAGCCGAACAACTTGGCATTGCGAATTATGTCCAGTTTACGGGATTCGTCGCCGATCCCCGTGCATATCTGGCCGAAGCCGATGTTTTCGTGTTTGCTGCGCATCAGGCGCCCGGGCCGCTGGTGATCAGCGAAGCGCGGGAGGCGGGTTGTGCCATTGTCGCGACGAAGGTGGGCGGGGTTCCCGAGATGCTGGAAAACGGCACTGCGGCTGTGCTCGTCGCGCCTCAGGAGCCGATGCAACTGGCAGCCAAGGTGGGATGGCTGCTGATGGATTCACCGGTGCGTGCGCAATATGCCGCGCGTGCGAAGCGGGATCTCGAGCGTTTTTCGGTGCAGCGCGTGTGTGCGGAACATCTTGCCGTGTATGAGCAAGCAATTTCGCAGCGTGCAGAACGGCAGGCCCAGCCGTCGACACGGCGAGCGCCGGTAGCGTGACCGGTTGCCCGATTGGCCACTTTTCGTGGCCGTTACTGTAGATGAAAAAACGGCGATCAAGGTTACCTGATCGCCGTTTTTATTAACCGCTGCCTGCTGCCTGAGTCCGCTTACATCCGGCAGTTTCAATCAACCCGCGAATTCGCTTTCCACCCGGTCCAGCCGCCGCTGTGCATGATCGCGCTTGGCCAGTGCCGCGCCGCTGCGCGCTGCGCGCCAACGCTGCAATGCGCTCGCCTCGCGATGGATGAAGCGGGAACGCGCGAGATTGACCCAGCCGAGGCATGCACCGTGTCCCACCACGGTAAGCCACAGCAAGGCGATGCCCCGGCCCGCACCGCGATACTCGTCACGCACGATCAGATGCAGGTTATACGACTCGTTTTCGATCGCGACCCAGCTCCGGCTGCCGCGCACGGCGCGTGCATCTTCATCGAAACGTTGCGCCGGATAATGATCCACTTCCACGGCGGGATCGTAGACAAGACGCCAGCCTGCACGCCGCACCGCGGACGCAAACGCCATGTCGTTGTTGACCTGTGCACCGGTTCCGCGCAGACGGGTATCGAAGCGAATGGCATTGCCGCGGATTGCGCTCACGCGATAGCTCATGTTCGCGCCCTTGAGGAAGTCGACGTCGCGTGCGGCTCCCACGCCCAGATGATGATTGCCGATCGCGCGGCCCGGGAACTGCCAGCGGCCGACGTCCGGCTCCGAAGCATCGAGCGTCGCGCCATGCTCATGCACCCAGTCGCGCCCACCGACCCCGCCCACGTCCGGCGAGTTCGCGAAATGGCATTCGATGCGTTCGAGCCACGTCGGGCGCGGCGCGGCGTCGTCGTCGGTGATAGCGACAATGTCGCCGGTGACAGCGTCGAGACCCGCGTTCAACGCGGCGACCTGGCCACCCTGGGCGACTTCGACCTTGACCAGCGGCAGGCGCGCGCGCGATTTCTCGATCACGAGCCATGCTTGCGTTTCTTCGTCGGCGCCGCGGCACACCACCAGCACTTCGTCCGGTGCACGCCGTTGCCGCGAGAGCGCATCAAGGCAGCGAGCGAGATCCGAGGTTCGACGATAAGTGGGTACGAGTACGGAGATCTTCATGTTGTAGGGCGAGTCCTTCGGGGGTGTATCGGCGAATGTAGGCGATCGCGCGCGAAACCGTGCGAGCGCTGCGTGCAAGCCCTTTGGGTCCATGTGCCCGCAGGTTGTGCAGCACGTTGTGTCCAACGGCAAGCGTAAGGAACAGCGCGGCTTTCGGGCGGTTGCGCTCGAACCAGCGGTAGCGTTTATGCGTCACGTAGATACGTGAGGCTTCGAGGAACGCCGCATAGTAGTCGCGATTCACCGTCGACGGAAAATGCGAGTTGAATACTTCCGGCAGAAGCCGGACCACGCATTTTCCCTGCAGCGTCGCACGCATGACGATGTCCACTTCGTCATAACCGTAGACCAGATGCTCGTCGAAGCGAATCAGCTTGAAGAGCCACGCGGGGAAAACCGCGCTGTTGATGACCACGGTGCCGTGATGGTCGCCGGCCAGGTAAGGCCGCGACTGGAAACCGAGGAACGTGGTCGCGTTGGCATAAACGCGTTCACCGCGATTCAGTTCGTAGCCCGTAACAATCAGCTTCTCCGGATGCTGCCCGCCATGCTTGAGCGACTCGGCCATCTGAGCAAGGAAGTCCGTGCTGAGCGTGGCGTCGTCGTCGATGAACGCCACGTGCGTGCCGGTCACCGCGTCAAGCGCGCAGTTGCGATTTGCGCCAAGTCCGCGGCGCGGTCCTTCCAGGAAGACGACGCGCGGAAAGTCTGCGGCCATCATTTCGCGGGTGAGCGTGTCGGTGCTGTCGTCCGACACCACGATCTGGTGCGCCGGATAGGTGGAGGCTTCAACCGAACGTAATGCACGCGCGAGATCCCCCGGGCGATTACGCGTGCAGATACATACCGAGAAGCGCGGCGCATCGGACGGACTGGGTTGGTGAACAGCGGTGACCATGTGTTTTCCCCGGCATTTTCTTGTTCTGTGCCGCGCATGCACGACACGGCGTGATGCGCTATTTGACTGCGCAATGAAAAAGCCGTCTGTTGGACATCGAACATCGGGGGAATAACGGTGGCGGACAAGGCCGCGCAATGGCGGAAGTATCAGGGTGCGCTTGTACAGTGTGTGCGGGCGCACTGAATCATCAGCGTAGTGAAAGTGTAATGCGCAGACAACTTAATAACGACGCTCTAACGGGGCGCAACTTCGAGATGACGCCTGTAATTTTCGACCACTGCTTTGGCTGGCTGCACGAGGGGAAGCCAGCCGCCACGTACGGCGTGGTGCTCTGCCAGCCGTTCGGCCGCGAGGCGATGTGGGTCCACAAGGGCTGGCGCGTCTTCGCCGAAGCGCTCGCGGACTCAGGTGCGCCGACACTTCGCTTCGACTACGCCGGCACCGGCGACTCGGCTGGCGAGTCGGAAGACGGCGAGCAGATGGAGCGCTGGTTGCGAAGCATTCGTTCGGCGATCGCCTATTTGAAAGAATCGACCGGGGTCACGCAAGTGGCCCTGTGCGGCTTGCGTCTGGGCGCCACGCTCGCAGCGATGGTGGCTGCTGAGGCGGAAGTCGATCAGTTGGTGCTGCTCGCCCCCGTGTTGTCGGGCAGGCAATATCTGCGTGAACTGCGTCTGCTGCAGCAGAACTGGCTTGAAACAGGCGGCATTCATGTCGAACCTCCGCCCGCTGATGCCGACTATGCGGAGGCGGTAGGGCACCGCCTGATCGCGTCGAGCGTCGCGATGCTGAGCAAGTTCGAGCTGCTGCGGGACACGCGGCTCGCGGAGCGAGCGCCGCGACGCTTGCTCGTGCTCGATTCTTACGATCCCTCACGCTCGAAGAAACTTGTCGACGCCTGCAGCGCCGCAGGAGCGGATGCACAGTTCGAAGCCTTCGACGAATGTGCCGCATTCATGCAGGAATCCGGCGTGACCGAGACACCGCGACAGGCAATTGCCCGCATCGTCGAGTGGTTGGGTGTGACCGGGCAGGCTGAATCGCCGATTGCCGAGTCAGTTGCCAAGCCATCTGAAAGCCCCGTGCTCATTGCTGATGGCGTGCGCGAAACACCCGTGGTCTTCGACAACGGCCGCCTGTTCGGCATCCTGTGCGAACCGGAAGAGGGCGTGCTGTCGCGCCGCTCGGTCGTGTTTGTCAACCCGGGCGCGACCCATCGGATAGGCGATGCGCGCATCTCGGTGACCCTGGCCCGCCGGCTTGCGCGCCAGGGTTTTGCGTCGCTGCGATTCGACGTGGGCACGCTCGGAGACAGCGCCGCCCCTGTCGACAAACGCCCGCTCTCGCTGCTGTTTTCACGCGCCGGCTGCGACGATGTGGTGAGCGCGGCAGCATTCCTCGCCGAGCGCGGTTTCGACGAAGTCTCGTGTTTCGCGGTTTGCTCGGGCGCCTACGTTTGCCTGCACGCGGCGCCGGTGAGTCCCCACATCCGCTCGCTGGTGCTCGTGAACGCGCCCAAGTTTGATTTCCCGGAAGATCCGATGTCGTTCGCTGTGAACGACAACCGGCCAAGGACGGCGACCAGCACTTTCATGCGTTCCTTCAAGACGGTGGGTAAATGGAAGCGCGTGTTGCGTGGCCAACGGCGGCTCGCGCCTATCGTGAACGAACTGGCACGGCACCTGGGTGCACGCCTTAAAGCCAGCGTGGCGTATTTCGCCGAGCGGACTATCGGCACTGATTCCGCGGGTTCGCGAGTGCGCGCGATGGTTCGCGGGCTGAGTGAGCGCGACGTGAAGATTCGCTTCGTCTACGGCGCGGGAGATCCGGGCATGGACGAGTTCGCCGTGTTTTTCGGTGCGGGCGGACGGCGGATGCGCAAGTGGCGCAACGTGGAAACCGTTCATCGCGAGACGCTCGATCACGCGTGTTTTTCGTACTCGGCGCGTGAGGAAATGATGGCGTCGTTCGTTCAATTCGTGCAGGGCGAGCCACCGCAAGCTGCACGCGGTGGCCTCGGCTGGGCACGCTTGCGTGCGTTGCTGCCGAGTTTCACAGCCCGTGCCGGCCGGCCCGTCGAGATGCGCACCGACATGGCAAGGCGCTCGAATCGCGATGAACCTAAAGAATGTAAAGAATTGCAAGAGATCGAGGGCCGCGGCGCAATGCGTTCGTCTGCGTACAGACCCTGATGTGGCACCCCTTTACTCTGGCATGTAATTCGTCTGACCTTCGGGCAGGCACCTGCTGCGTGCACTTGAACGTGCATCACCCGTGCGCTGCAACGTGCCTGCATTCACCGCGAGCTGTGACGCGGTGCCTTGATTCGTCCTGTGTGAGTTTGTTGTAATCGGCCCGTTGCTCAATGGAAAAAAGTCTTCTCAAGAACATAGCGATCAATTTCGCCGGGCTCATCCTGCCCGTGTTCGTCTCACTCGCGACGGTACCCGCCTACATTCACGGCATGGGGATCGAACGCTATGGCGTCATCAACCTGGTGTGGGCGTTGATCGGTTATTTCAGCGTGCTTGATCTCGGTATTTCGATGGCGACGGAAAACCATATCGCCAAGGCGCGCCAGTCCAACGACGGCACTATCGAGCGCATCTTCTGGAGCGCATTTTTTCTCAATCTCGCGACTGGTTTCGTCGGCGCGGTGCTGATCTGGTTCGGCGCATACGTGTATGTCGTGCATATCGCGACCATCGAACCGGTGTTCCAGGCCGAAGTGCTGCATGCACTGCCGTGGATTGCGCTCGCCGTGCCTATTGCCAATATCTCGTGGGTGTTCAGCGGCGCTATCGGCGGGATGGAAAAGTTTGCCCTGTTCAACACCAACCAGACTATCGGCACGTTCCTGTTCCAGTTGCTGCCGCTGGCCGCGCTGTACCTGATCTCGCCGTCGCTGGCAGTGGTTGTGCCGGCAGCCGTCATTGCGCGGTTCCTGGCGGCCCTGCTGCTTGGCTACGGCACGTTTCGTGCGATAGGTATCAAGCGCATCTCGAAGCCGGAATGGCCGCTGATTCGCGAACTCTTCAATTATGGCCGCTGGCTGTTGCTGTTCTCGGGCGCGAACATGATCGCGACCACGCTTGACCGGGTCGTGATCGGTTCCATGTTGGGCGCCAAATACGTCGCGTATTACGCCACCCCGCAAAACCTGGTGACGCGCTTGAACCTGCTGCCCAGCGCCATGTTGCGCACGCTGTTCCCGCGCTTTTCAGCTTCCGCGAGCGAGCACGCCGACGAGCTTTCGCACCAGGCGCTCGCGTTCCTGAACTGCGCATTCACGCCATGCGTGGTGGTCGCGTTGTTCGCGCTGGCGCCGTTCCTGAACGTCTGGCTCGGCCATGAGATGGCAGTGCAGTCGGCACCTGTCGGACGCATCCTTGTAATTGGCGTGTGGCTTGCCGGGCAGTCGAGCATCATCGGAGTGCTGATCCAGGCCAAGGCCAATCCGGCACAGGTCGCGCGGGTCGGCTGGATTGGTTTGCCGATCTTCGCGCTGGTGCTGTGGCTGAGCATTCGCTGGTACGGCCTGCTGGGCGCTGGCGTGGCGGTGGTGGCGAAGGCCTTCTTCGACTACGCGGCGTTCCTTTATTTCTCGAAGCTCAAGCCACGGCCGATTGTGCGGAACATGGCCGGACATCTGGTTTTCCTGGTGATTGCCACCGTGTGCGCCGACTCCATGGACTCGCTCAGCGGCATGGCCGCGATAGCCGTCGCGCTGATTGCCGGCAACCTCGCATGGTCGTTCTGCGAGTCGAGCGAACTGCGGGAAGTGGTCTCGCGTCTCCGGCAAAGATTGCTGCCCAACACCCGGGTGAGGGTGAATAAAGTGCCTTGAACGGCAGATTGACCGAATAGCGTGCGGGCGTTCGCATGCGCACACAACAAAATAGATTTGCCTGCTTAAATAGCGCATCAATCGATGCGTGTTTTTCACGCGTCCGCACCTGTCAGATGCGTTCGGCCCTCAATCAGCTTCAACGCTTCAGGAGTCACCGTGGACGTGTCCCACTATCCGCTTACCGGCGCTGCCAAGACGGGCGCCGAGCGTGTTCGCGTGCAACCGGTCATTCTCGCCGGCGGGTCCGGCACGCGTCTGTGGCCTCTTTCACGCCAGCAGTTCCCCAAGCAACTCATCGAACTCATGGGCGCGGAATCGCTGCTCGAAGCCACGTTGCGCCGTCTTGACGGTCTCGATGCGGCAACGGCTGGCCATGACAGCGTGCATCTCGCGACCGCTGAAGAACTGATCGTGGTGTGCGGCACGGAGCACAAGTTGCTGACCGCGCAGCAGATCGAGCGTAACGGCCGCCCGGCGCGCATCGTGCTCGAACCCTGCGCCCGCAACACGGCGCCGGCGCTCACGCTTGCAGCGTTGGCAGCACTGGCGGCTGCATCCGGTGACGACCCCGTGATGGTCGCCATGCCCGCCGATCACGCCGTGTCCGACCTTGACGCGTTCCGGCGCACGATCGCGAAAGCGATCGAACATGCCGCGAGTGGCGCGCTCGTTACGCTTGGCATCGTGCCGGACAAGATCGAAACAGGTTACGGTTATATCAAGGCCGGCGCGGCCCTGGGAAGCGCCGGTGACGGCATCCCTCAGGCACGGGTGCTTGAACGGTTCGTCGAAAAACCGCGGCGGGAGATTGCCGAGCAGTATCTGGCTTCCGGCGAATACTGGTGGAACAGCGGCATCTTCGTGTGCCGGGCGTCGGTGTGGCTTGCAGCCATCGAGCACTTCCAGCCCGCCATTCACGCCGCATGCATGATCGCGTTCGAACGCGGCCTGCATCAGGACGGCTTTACGCAACTCGATGTCGAGGCGTTCGAAGCATGCCCTTCCGATTCAATCGATTTCGCCGTCATGGAGCGTATTGAGCAGGAGCCGCGGTTTACGGGCGTCGTGGTGCCGCTGGCCGCCGGCTGGTCCGATGTCGGCGCGTGGGACGCCGTATGGGACATGTCGGACAAGGACGATGACGGCAACGTTGCTCGCGGCCGCGTGATCTTCGAAGGCTCGGCGGACAGCTTCGCGCATTCGGACGGTCGTCTGGTGGCGTGCGTCGGTGTGACGGGTGTCGTGGTCGTGGAAACCGCGGATGCGATCCTGGTGGCGTCGAAAGATCGCGTGCAGGAAGTGAAAGCCATGGTAGGGCGTCTGAAGGCCGCCAAGGGCGCCGAGGCGCAGGATCATCGCAAGGTGCAGCGGCCTTGGGGGTTCTATGATTCCATCGATCACGGTGAGCGTTTTCAAGTAAAGCGTATTGTGGTGAAACCGGGGGCACGGCTCTCGCTGCAGATGCACCATCATCGCGCGGAACATTGGGTCGTCGTGCGCGGCACGGCGCTTGTGACCCGCGGGGAAGAAACCTTCCTGGTGAGCGAGAACCAGTCCACGTTCATTCCCCTCGGTACCACGCACCGGCTCGAAAACCCCGGTAAAACACCGCTCGAAATGATCGAGGTGCAGTCGGGGACGTATCTGGGCGAGGACGACATCGTGCGCTTCGACGATCAGTACGGACGCGTGACCGAGAAGAAGACAGCAGGCTGAACACCGGCGAAGACAGGGTGCTCCGGCGGGCAATGAGCATGGCAACAAGCATGAAGACAGGCGTTACGAAGCACTTAAATCAAAAGCATCAAGAACTACTTAATACAGCGATTGCCGAAGCAGTACCGCGAGATGCAAAGGTAAAGGGATAACCCTTGAGAGGGACATTCCGACTGGCGTCAGCGGTATTGAACACGCAATTTATCGTGCACGGCGCAGAGCTGCTGATTGATCTGACCGATTCTATTGGTCTGAAGAATAAGCAGTGCTCACCGGGCCTTTCGGCGAGCTTGGGGAAGCACGCCGGATGTGCAGGGACACAATGTAGGGCGCAAGGGGAGAGGGGTGATGGACGAAAACAAAGAGCGATCACTGGTGGCCAAGGTGATGGACGGGCTCGTATCGGGCATCGTCGAACAGAAGTACGGCGCGATCCTGCCGCCGCAGGACGTCTTGTCGAAGGAGTTCGACGTGAGTCGGACCGTGATGCGAGAGGCATTGAGCATGTTGCTCGCGCGTCATATGCTGGATGTGCGCCCGAAGACGGGCACGCGGATCCGGCCGATGAGCGACTGGCGGCTGATCGATGAGGACGTGGTGAGCTGGCGCTTCCGGGCAACGCCGGACCAGGCGTTCCTGCGCGACGTGATCGAGTTCCGAATGTTGATCGAGCCGCGTGCGGCCGCGTTGGCGGCGGTCCGTGCAACGCCGGACGAGGTGAGCGGAATTCGCGCTGCGTTCGACGCGCTGGCATCGCTCAACGGCAGCGAGCCCGAGTACCAGGCCGCTGACGTCGCGCTGCATACGCGCATCGTGGCCGCGAGCGGCAACCAGTTCTTCCAGCAGATGACGGCTATCGTGCGGGGCGCGCTGGTAACGGTCTATCCGATCGTGGCGGGCATTGCGACCATGCGCGACGCGACGCTCGAAGCGCAGCGCCGCGTGGTGGAGGCGATCGAGGCACACGACGCCGCTGTGGCCGAGCGCGCGATGAGCACGCTGATCGATGTCACCGCGGAGGAAGTCGGGCGAGCTTTTTCGCTTGAACGCCGCGAGGACAGTTCGTCGCCACCGGTTGGCGAGTCCGAATCGGCCGGCGCCTGATACGCGCTCGAAGCTTCGCGTTCCGGGACGGTTCCGGCGTGGCGAGGCTGGCCCGAGGTTTCTGGTCACGTTCATCGTGGCCGGGCGCGAACAGCGCCCTGTTCGGGTTTTCACTAACGCAAACGTTTCACTTCAAAATCCTGCCCGGCATCGACGCCTGATGGTTCCCTGATGGCTTGAGCGCCGAACGACAATCCGCAGCCGTTTCCCCGCAGCTTTGTGATCAGAACGCGATGCCCGTGTGGTGGCAACGCGAAGCGTTGTGCACGCATCGTTCACGCTTCACGCAGACCGCCTCCGTAGTGGACAATGTGGCCATCGCCGGCCTTGGCCGACCATTCACCATGCTTGGGGCAAGGGAGCGGGACAGATGAACGTACAGAGCACGATCCGTTGGGGCATCGTTGGCGCGGGGCATATTGGGCGCAGGTTCGCCGAAGGGCTGGCATTTGTGCCGGGCACGACGCTTGGCGGCGTCTGGTCGCGGCGGCCCGAGTCGACATCCGCATTCGCCGGGCAGTTTCATACCAAGGCGTATGAGAGCTTCGATGCACTGCTCGACAACATCGACGCGTTGTACATCGCGACGATGCAGGACAGCCACCCTCAATACGCGCTGCGTGCTTTCCAGGCCGGCCGGGCGGTGCTCTGCGAGAAACCGGCGGCCGTCAACGCGCGGGCGTTGCAGGAGATGATCGACGTGGCGCGTTCATCGAAGCTGCTGTTCATGGAAGCGATGAAACCGCCGTTCTATCCGCTATACCGGCGCTTGCGCGATCATCTTGCTGCCGATCCCATTGGTGAAATCGGCCTGGTTCGCGCGGGTTGTTCGATCGCGAATGTGCCCCTTACGCATCCCTCGTACTCCATGGAAATGGGCGGCGGCGCGTTGCTCGATATTGGTATCTACGAAGCGTTTCTCGCGGTGGACTGGCTGGGTGAGCCGCTGGAGGTGCAGACCTTCGGGCGCATCGGGCAGACGGGCGTGGACACGTTTGCGAGCTTGAACGTGCGCCATGAACGCGGCGTCGCGCAGTTGTTTTGCGGTCTGGATCTGCAAGGCAAGGGCGATGCGTTGCTTGCTGGAACCGGTGGCACGGTGACGATCCACGAGAACTGGTGGAACCCCGCGCGCGCGACGGTCCGCTATGTGGATGGCCGGACCGTGGAACTGGATGAGCCGTTCGAGGGCGGTGGCCTGAACTACGAGACTACGCACTTTTGCGAGTTGCTGCGCGACGGCGCCATTGAGAGCCCGATCATGCGGCATGCCGTATCCATGCAGATGATCTCCATCACCGATGCCGCTCGCCGCGACCTCGGCGTGCGGTTCCCTTTCGAAGCTGAATAAGGAAACCGAATAAGCGCGGGCCGGCCCCGCGACTTGATTTAAGCTTCATTTCAGCTTTCGACGTTAAGCTACGTCGTCCTTAAACGCCGGCATTCCACACCATCATGCGACTGTTACCCCGACTCTGGCGCGAAAATCGGAACCTGATTGCGTTCCTGGTGTTGATGACGCTGTTCCGCAGCGCCATCGCCGACTGGAATGTGGTGCCAAGCGGCTCCATGCTGCCGACCATTCGTGAGGGCGACAGGATTGTCGTCGACAAGATGGCGTACGACCTGCGTATCCCGTTCACGCACATTGCGATTGCGCACCTGCATGATCCGCAGCGCGGCGATATCGTGACGGTGGATTCATCGGCGGCACATGAGCTGATCGTCAAGCGTTTGATCGGGCTTCCCGGCGACGTGGTTGCCATGCGTGACAACGTGCTTTATATCAACGGCAAGCGAGCGGGTTATCAGCCGGTCGATATCACGGGAGTGGAGGGCGATGCGTCTTCGCCTGGCGAGTATCTGGACGAGAAGCTTGGGCACGTTACGCATGTCGTGCGCTTGTCGGTGCTGGCGCCCAGTCCGAGGCGCTCGTTTGGGCCGGTGACCGTGCCCAAGGGCGAGTACCTGATGCTCGGAGATAACCGGGATGACAGCGCGGACTCGCGGTATTTTGGGTTTTTCCCACGCAATGAGTTGATGGGACGGGCTACACGGGTAGCGTATTCGCTGGATCCGGACCGGCATCATATGCCGCGGCTGGACAGGTTTGGGGCGCGGCTGGACGAGGATGCGGCGGCCGCGCCAACGGGCAAGTCCTGAGTTGAGAGGGTCGAAACCCTCCCTTTCTCAATGCCTCCCCGGCAACGCCAACCGGCGTTCAAACAGCCGCTGCACGAACTCCAGCACGCTGCACAACACCCAATACACGACGGCGGCGGCGAGATACAACGGCAATGGCTGATACGTAGCGGCAATCACTTCCTGCGCACTCCGTAGCAATTCCGTCACCGTGATCACCGACACCAGCGACGTATCCTTGATCAAGCTGATCAGGCTATTCGACAGGCTGGGAACGGCAATCCGCAGCGCCTGCGGACCAATCACATACCGCAGCGTCTGCATCCTCGACAAGCCCAGGCTATAAGCCGCGAGCCACTGCCCGCTCTGGATCCCGAGAATGGCGCCGCGCATGCTTTCGGAAAGATAAGCCGCCACATTCGCCGACAAGGCGATCACCCCCGCCGGCGTCGGATCAAGCGAAATACCCAGGCTCGGCAACCCATAATAGATCACGAAGATCTGCACCAGCAGCGGCGTGCCGCGCATCACGCTCACATAAGCGCGCGCCATGCCGACAAGCGTGCGGCTTCGGCTGATGCCCATCATCGCGAGCACGGTGCCCGCGATCAGGCCGAAGAACATCGAATAGACCGCGAACTTGATCGTCAGGACAGCGCCTTGTGCAAGGGCCGGTATGGATTGAACGAGCAGGGATGTCGTGGACATGAAGGAATAAAGTAGGCGTAACGTCGGAGGCGAGCATCAAATGCAAAGGGCGGCATCCTTAAGAAGCCGCCCCGATGCCGAACGCTTGAGGGTCCGGATTGACTGTGCAGGCTTACTTCGCCGGCTTCGTTACGTCGATCCCGAACCACTTGTCCGAAATCTTCGTGAACGTCCCATCGGCTTCGAGTTGGGTCATCGCGTCATCAATGGCTTTCTCGAACTTCGGATTGCCCTTCTTGAACGGAATCCCCGACGGATTGCCCGGGCCCACATTCGCACCCGTGCGCAGCGGCAACTGCGAATTCTTCATCAGGTACGCAAGCATCAGGCGGTCGTTCAACGCAGCGTCCAGACGATTTGACGCCAGATCACGCAAGTACTCGGGCGCACCCGGATACGTCTTTACGTCGATACCCGGAACGGCCTTCGCCATGTCCATGTAGTTCGTGCCGAGACCCACGCCCAGCTTCTTGCCCTTCAGGTCTTCAAGCGACTTGAAGTCCCGCGTGTCGTCCTTGCGCTGAATCAGTTGCGCATTCGAATACGTGTAGGCCGGCGAGAAATCGAGCGTTTGCTTGCGGGCATCGGTAATGCCGACCTGATTGACGATCACATCGAACTTGTCAGCCTGCAAGCCCGCAATGATCCCGCTCCATTCGGTCGTCACGAACTCGGGCTTGACGCCGAGCTTCGCTGCAACCGCCTTTGCGATATCCACGTCGAAGCCGACGAGTTCACCTTGCGGCGTCTTCGAGTTGAACGGGGGAAACGTGCCTTCCAGGCCAATGCGCAACGTGCCGCGTTGCTTGACCGAATCCAGCAGGTCTTCAGCGTGGGCAACAGCCGAGAGTGATGCGCCGATCAAGCCTGCCACGAGCACTTTCTTGAAGAGAGATAGTTTCATGAGTTATTTGCCTTTGTCCTGGTTTTTATCGGTGATCTGAAGTGCGGCGATGATAGCTAAAACGCAATGCCGTCTTCAGATCGTTTGCTCATGTGGATATGAGCCAAGCATGCTAAGAAGAAAAGACCCGGAAAGACCCGGTCATGCAGCGGCGCTCGTCCGCGCCAGCGCTTCGACGCATTCTGTCACGAGCGCCGGGCCTCGATAGATCAGGCCGGTGTAGATCTGCAGAAGCGCTGCACCCGCCGCGAGTTTCTCGCGCGCGTCCTCGCCCGACATGATGCCGCCTACGCCGATGATCGGCACCTCGCTGCCCAGCTCCGCGCGCAGCTTGCGGATCACCGCATTCGACGCTTCGAACACCGGCTTGCCCGACAGCCCGCCGGCTTCATCGCCGTGTTTCATGCCCGTCACGGCTGTGCGCGACAGCGTGGTGTTGGTCGCAATCACACCATCAATCTTGTGACGCAGCAAGGTGGCGGCAATCTCCTTGACCTGCTCGTCGTCCAGATCAGGGGCGATCTTCAGCGCGAGGGGCACGAGCTTGCCGTGCATGTCGGAGAGCCGTTGTTGCTTGTCCTTCAGCGCGCCGAGCAGCGCGTCGAGTTCGCCGGCGCCTTGCAACTGGCGCAGGTTTTTCGTATTCGGCGACGAGATGTTGATCGTCACATAGCTTGCGAACGGGTACACCCGCTCGAGGCAGTACAAATAATCTTCAGCAGCGCGTTCTATGGGGGTATCGGCATTCTTGCCGATGTTCAGCCCCAGCACGCCACGATACCGCGCCGCCTTCACGTTCTCGACGAACTGATCGACACCGCGGTTGTTGAACCCAAGCCGGTTGATGAGCGCCTGTGCATCGGGCAGGCGAAACATGCGCGGGCGCGGATTGCCGGGCTGCGCGCGCGGCGTGACCGTCCCCACTTCGATGAATCCAAACCCGAGCGACGCCAGTCCGTCAATACATGCTCCGTCTTTGTCCAGCCCCGCTGCGAGCCCGACCGGGTTGCGAAAACTCAGGCCCATGACGGTACGCGGCGAATCGGAGGCGCGCTCGGCGAGCATGCCGGCCAGGCCGGTGCGGCCGGCGGCGCCGAGCATGCGAAGCGTCAGGTGATGGGCGTCTTCCGCATCCATGCGAAAAAGTTGCGCGCGGGCGAGCGGGTAGAGAGAGCTGAACACGAGGAGGAAAGGCCGGAAAGGCGTAAATTAAGACGCGCCATTTTAACGGCTTTGCGAAGCCATACCGAAAAGCAGTGGCGCACGGATGAAAACGACTGCAAAAAGGGCCGTTTAAGAGCCGGTGGGCCCCTAGCGCCGTGGTCTGTCCGGGGGCATCTTGCCGGGCATGGGAGGCGTTCCGGCGGAGTGCATGGTGGTGGGGTCGAGCAAGTCCCAGCGGCCGTCGATCAAGCCTTCCAGCGGCCGGAAATTCGCCTTGTACGCCATTTTGTCGCTCTCACGAATCCAGTAGCCGAGATAGACGTGGGGCAAATCCAGGCTGCGCGCCTGCTCGATCTGCCAGAGGATGTTGTAAGTGCCGAAACTGGTATGCGGCAGGCCGGGCTCGAAAAATGTATAAACCGACGAAAGTCCGTCGCCGAGGATGTCGATCATGCTGATCATGCGCAAGGTGCCGGGAGCGGGGGCGTCTTCGGCAAGACTGCCAGCCGGGTTCGCGCCGGGCTCCACGGGATTGCCGGCGGGTATGGGCCGTGCGGGCTCGCGGAATTCAACCAGGCGCGAGTTGATCCGGCTTTGCAGCAGGAATTGCTCATACTGGTCGCGGCTGTCGCGATCCATGCCGCCGCCCGCGTGCCGTGCCGACTGGTAGCGCATATACAGCGCGTAATGCTCCTCGTCATAGTGGAGCGGTGCCACGCTCGCAATCAGGTCGCCATGCTGTTTCCAGACGCGCCGCTGGGTGCGGTTCGGCGTGAAGCGGTCGATAGGCACGCGCACCGGCACGCACGCACGGCAGCCGTCGCAATACGGGCGATAGGTGAAGACGCCCGAGCGCCGGAAACCGGCCTTGACGAGTTCGGTGTAGACGTCGGAGTTGATCAGGTGGCTGGGAGTGGCCACCTGGGAGCGCGCGATGCGCCCGTCCAGATAGCTGCACGGATACGGTGCCGTTGCATAAAATTGCAACGCCGAAAGCGGAGAAAGCGGCAGCTCATTGGGGTGAGTCACGTTGGCAGCTCTCGTTCTAAGCGTCTATCTTGCTCACCACCCCAACCGTGCCGCAGCGGTTCGATGGAGGGTGGAAAACCTCGGTCGTGTCGCTATCTTGCCTGCTATACATCACGTTCGATGGTGCTGGATTGGTTCGAGAATATCAAAGGTGGTATTACCGGTCGCCGGCTGCGGTTCATGCGCTGAATCGGCTGGCGTCCTTCGCCTGAACCGGCCCCGTTCATTCAGGCGCAAGCAGCGGTGCCCGAAGTGTCTCCAGCAGCGCGTATTTGTCGAACTGCCACGGGATCGGCGGCTGACCGACCGCCCCGCGCAGATGTCTCACAAATACCTTGCGGGAGATCTCCCGGCCGCCCAGCGACGCCAGATGCGACGTATTCTGCTGGCAGTCTATCATCTCTATTTTATGGTGGCGCAAGTGTCCGATGAGCGCCGCGAGCGCAATTTTCGAGGCGTCGGTGCGGTGCGCGAACATCGATTCGCCAAAAAACATGCGCCCGAACGAGACACCATAAAGACCGCCCACGCGCTTGCCCTCGAACCACGTTTCAATGCTGTGCGCGCGGCCTTCGCGATGCAGCGACGAATACGCTTCCACAATATCAGCCGTGATCCACGTGCCGCGCTGACCTTCCCGCGGCGTCTGCGCGCACGCCCGCATCACGGCGGCGAAATCATCGTCCACGCGAATCTCCCACGATGCCTCGCGCAACACGCGCCGCAGCGTTTTACGCAGCGAATCGGAGACTTTGAATTCTTCGGGAATCAGCACCATGCGCGGATCGGGACTCCACCAAAGCACCGGCTGGCCGTCGGAATACCACGGGAAAATGCCGCGCTGATACGCATCCACAAGACGGCTGCCCTGCAATTCCGCACTGGCCGCGAGCAAGCCGGGCGCGCCGCTCGCCTCGCCGAGCGCACGCTCGACAGGGGGGAACGGATCGTCGGAGGCGAGCCATGGAACCATGATTCGGAGGGGCGCTCAGCCTTCGCGCAGTGAGCGGAAGATGTCGCCGGTGTGCAGCGCGTAGTTGCCGGCAGCGCGGTCGGCGAAAAAGAAACGCAGCGTCTGCGCGACCGTCGGGAAGGCAATCTCGTCCCAGGGGATGTCGCTCTCGTCGAAGAGCTTCACTTCGAGACTTTCCTCGCCTGCATCGATGTCGAGATCCAGCAGCCTGGCAAGGTAGAAGAGGTGCACCTGATGCACGTGCGGCACGTTCAGCAGCGTGAACAGGCTCTGGATTTCGACGCGCGCGCCAGCTTCCTCGAGCGTTTCGCGTGCGGCGCCTTCGCTGGTGGTTTCGTCCATTTCCATGAAACCCGCCGGCAGGGTCCAGTAGCCGTAGCGCGGTTCGATCGCGCGCCGGCACAGCAGCACCTTGTCGTCCCAGACGGGCACGGTCCCGACCACGTTGCGCGGATTCTGATAATGCACCGTGCCGCAATTATCGCAAACGTAGCGCTGTCGGTTGTCGCCAGGCGGAATGCTCAGGCTGACTTCGTGGCCGCAGACGGAACAGAATTTCATAGGGGAGAAGTCTGAAAGTGTCGTGCGAGTGTATCACCGAGCTTGGGGCGAGCGGCAGCACGGACGCCACGCGAAAAAGAGGTCGCGAAGCCAGGGCGCACGGCTGCGGTGCACGTCCGGGGTGCATGTTTGTCCTGCACTTGTCCCGATGACCGATGAGCCCGGATCGGGCGTCATCCGGCGGCCGTCTGGCCGGCGGTTCTTGCTACCCTGATTCTCGCTGCCCCGGTTCTCGCTACCCCGGTTCTCGCTACAATAAGTGCTTCGGTTGCCGCGCATTTCAGCGCTGCCCATTTCACCTTTCACGGCCAACCCAAATCCCCCGACGATGTCCACCACGCCCGCCGCTTCACGCCCGCCAATGCTGTCCACCGCCGACGCACTCGCCACTTTGCTGGCGGCAGCGCGCCGGGTGGACGGCGCACAAACCGTTGATATCTTCGATGCGCTCGGGCGCGTGCTGGCCGCGGCGGTCGTGTCGCCGCTTGACGTCCCGCCCATGCGCACCAGCTCCATGGACGGGTATGCGGTGCGGGCTGCGGACCTTGCCGGGGCGTCGGAATCGAGCACCGTGACGCTACCTGTGTCGCAGCGCGTGCCGGCTGGCCAGACGGCCGCGCCGCTGGCTGCAGGCACGGTTGCACGGATCTTCACCGGCGCCACCGTACCGCCGGGCGCGGACAGTATCGTGATGCAGGAAATGGTGCGCGCCGACAGTTCCGGCGCGACCTTCTCGCACGTGCCGCCGGAGGGCGAATGGATCACGCAGCAAGGTGCCGATATCCGCCGCGGCTCGGTGATTCTGCCCGCTGGCGCGCAGCTTACGCCGCAGGCGCTGGGGCTAGCGGCATCGGTGGGAAGCGCTGCGCTTGAAGTGGTGCGCAAAGTGCGCGTAGCGGTGTTTTTTACCGGTGACGAACTGACCATGCCCGGCGAGCCGTTGCGTTCCGGCGCGATCTACAACTCGAACCGTTTCACGCTGTGTGCGTTGCTCGCCAAGCTGGGGTGCGACGTGACGGACCTCGGTATCGTGCGTGACCGGCTGGACGCAACCCGTGAAACCCTCCGGCTCGCGGCGCGCGAGCACGACCTGATCCTTACGTGCGGCGGTGTGTCGGTCGGCGAGGAAGATCACGTGAAGCCGGCCGTCGAAGCCGAAGGGCGCATTTCCATGTGGCAGATCGCGATGAAACCCGGCAAGCCGCTCGCGTTCGGCGCGGTGCGGCGCGAGGCGGCGGAACCAAACGGCAGCGAGGCGTTTTTTATCGGATTGCCGGGAAATCCGGTGTCCAGCTTCTGCACATTCCTGCTGTTCGTGCGTCCCTTCATCCTGCGGTTGGCGGGCGTGGAGGCAGTCGAGCCGCGCGTGTATGCCATGCGCGCCGATTTCACGCAGAAAAAGGGCGACCGGCGCAACGAATT
The DNA here is from genome assembly GCF_044909315.1 of Caballeronia udeis. GTDB lineage: Bacteria > Pseudomonadota > Gammaproteobacteria > Burkholderiales > Burkholderiaceae > Caballeronia > Caballeronia udeis_A. The sequence goes on along the minus strand of NZ_JBIYEB010000002.1, from coordinate 256,831 downwards.
CCTGCGCGCCCGCGTGAACGAAGCGGGAGGGCTGGACGTGTTCGGGAATCAAAGCTCGGCTGTGTTGACGTCGACGGTCTGGGGCGACGGTCTGATCGATAACCCGCCGGATCACGCGATCCAGGCCGGCGAGACCGTGCGTTTCATCCCGTTTTCAGAACTGATGCGTTGAAGGCAATCATGAAAGTCGAATTGAGATTTTTTGCGGGTGTGCGCGAAGCGCTCGGCGTGGCGAACGAGAGTGTGGACGTGCCGGACAGCGTATCCAGCGTGGGTGACGTAAGGGCATGGCTGCGCATGCGCGGCGGGGCGTGGGCGGAAACCCTCGCCGAGGGCCGCTCGTTGCGCATGGCGTGCAATCACGAAATGACAGACCCGGCGCGACGCATCACGGAAGGCTGCGAAGTCGCGTTTTTCCCGCCCGTCACGGGGGGCTGAAATGACCCGAGTCCGCGTGCAGGAAGCCGGTTTCGATATCAGCACGGAAGTTGCCGCTCTGCGCGCCGACAATCCGAAGGTGGGCGCTGTGGCGTGTTTTGTCGGTACGGTGCGAGACCTGAACGAGGGCCAAACCGTCCAGGCAATGGAACTGGAACATTATCCCGGCATGACCGAAAAGGCCCTGGAGGCGATCGCGGCGCAGGCGCGGGAACGCTGGCCGGGTTCGGACGTGCTGATCGTGCATCGCGTGGGGAAGCTCTTGCCGCTCGACCAGATCGTGCTGGTTGTGACAACCGCCATGCATCGGGCGCAAGCGTTCGAATCGTGTGCGTTCGTGATGGATTATCTGAAGACGCAGGCGCCGTTCTGGAAGAAGGAAAAGACCGAACACGGGGAAAAATGGGTCGACGCCCGCGAATCCGACGACGCTGCGCTCGCGCGGTGGGACCCCGAGCCGGCGGCGCGGGCAGGAGAGTAATAGAAGCGGCGCTCAAGCTCGGGCGGGTTGTAGGCGGGCCCGGGAAGGTCCGCTTATGCGTGGCTCATGCGTGGCTCATGCGTCGCCTGATTGGTTACCTGGCCGGTTGCTTGAGCGGTTACTGGGCTCGTCGCGCAGCTCGGTGGCTTCAGCGCCCGACAGCCTGACCGGAAACGGCTGGCCGTGGCTCCAGTCGGGCAACTCTGTCGCGGATTCGTTCTCGCTGCTCCCCGTGCGCAGGCGTTTGAGCGACGCCATCAAAGCACGTTGCGCGTCAGGAATCGCATAGTCCCAGCCGAATTTGCTCAGTTGCAGGCTTTGCGCAATACGCAGCGCCGGCTCCATGAACTGCACGGCCGCGGCAGGTTCGTAACGGGTGTTGACGGTATCGAGGAAAAGCGTGAGCCAGCTGGCGAAGTGCTGGGGTTCAATATCGCCGAGAGGCCGGTGCGCCTCTTGAACGTTGCCCCTGTACCCCTTCGTGCCGAGCACGAGGCTCGACCAGAACGTTGTCATCTTTGCCAGATGCGCGTCCCAGCGGCCAGCCAGTTCGCGGGCGAAGATCGGGCCGAGCAGCAGGTCATCGTCGACACGCCGGTAGAATGCCTCCACCAGCTCCCGGATATTGGCTTCGTCGGGTTCCGCGGCGCGGACGAATGGCGTCGATGGGGTGTTCGGCTCGCCTGAAGGCTCAATCAGGGGTTGGATCATGGGATTACGGATTTCCGGGATTCGATGACACGGCTCAGTGAGGTATTTAGTCCCGCTGGCAAAACGCAGATCGTGGCCGTTAAATGTTAAATCGCTAAACGAGATGACCAAAATGGCAGGTCAACCGGCCGGATATTAGTAAAATGCCCCGTACACCGGGTATTTGACGGAAACTGAAGGAACAACGAATCTATTGCAGGCCAGTGCCTAAACGCAGCGCGATTAAATGGGCCATCGTTAATAGGGCCAGTAGTGTGCCGAATGACGTTTCATTGACATCTGGCGAACTGCTTCTCATGATAATCGACGTTTAATCGGGAAGCAGGGCTGCGCGGGGCGGCTGCTTGCCGCAGCGGTAGCCGGTGTTGGTCGGCAGTTGGGCATGCGGGTTGGGCCGGACATGTACGGATCTGGCTCAGGTCGAGCGTGTTCCTGGCGATCTGCGCCGCCCGCGGCCGTACTTGTATCCGTGCGATTGAAGCTTTTACCAAGCACCGGACCGACGTGACCAGGCGATCGGCTCATGCGACTGATTACGCGAACTACGCGATCCACTCATGCGACTGACCGATTACACCGACTATTCGTTGCGCGTCATGCTCTATCTGGCCGTCCGGCCCGAGGGGCTGTCGACCATCCAGGAGATTTCCGACGCCTACGGGATCTCCAAGAACCATCTCATGAAGGTGGTGCAGCGGCTTGGGGAGTTGGGCTGGGTGGAAACCGTGCGCGGCCGTAATGGCGGCCTGAGGCTCGATTCGCGTACGCCGTCGCTGACCATCGGCGAGGTGGTGCGCAAGACGGAGAACGATTTTTCGATAGTCGGCTGTTTCGCCGATGAAAGCGAGGCTCACCGACAGTGCGTGATCCAGTCCCACTGCCGTCTGCGGGGCGTATTCGCTGCCGCGCGCGACGCGTTCCTCGCGGAACTCGACCATCACACCGTCGGGGACCTCGCGTCGCCGGCGGATGAACTCGCGGGCGTGCTTGGTATCGTCCGACTCATGCCGGCAGCGGCAGGCATAAATCGAATCGCCGGACATAGCTGACGGAGCTGCCCGATCTGCCTGGCCCGATTGATGCGCGTCGGCATCCAGCGTCGCCAACGTCGCCAGCGGCAGTTCTTCGATGCAGGTCAATCCCCACCGCGGCGATCCGTTCACAATGGCCCTGTGCTCGACGGACGCCAACCGCACGCCAACATGCCCAAGTGCTTCCGGCGGGCAGTTTTTGCGCATCACGAACCGCGCGACACTCTCAAGCGCGTCGATCCTTGTCCGAGCGTCATTTCGCAGAAAAATGCGGTTTTTGGGTCGCTGAACGCTTGAAAGTGCCGGATCGCGCCTCATTTTGAACACATCCCGATTTGGAGGTCTCAATATGAGAATCGACAAGCTAACTACGAAGTTCCAGGAAGCACTGGCCGACGCGCAAAGTCTCGCCGTCGGCAATGACAATCAATACATAGAACCGATTCACCTGCTTTCCGCGCTGATCGCGCAGCAGGACGGGTCGGCGCGCTCGCTGCTGTCGCAGGCCGGCGTGCAGGTCCAGGCGCTGCAAACCGCGCTCAAGGACGCCATGACGCGTCTGCCGCAAGTCCAGGGCACGGACGGCAATGTCCAGGTCAGCCGCGATCTTGCCGGTTTGCTGAACAGCGCCGACAAAGAGGCGCAAAAACTCAACGACACGTTCATCGCAAGCGAGATGTACCTGCTCGCCATCGCCGATGACAAAGGCGAAGCCGGCCGTATCGCCAAGCAGCACGGCCTCACGCGCAAGGCGCTCGAAGCCGCGATCAACTCGGTTCGCGGCGGTGCCCAGGTGAATAGCCAGGACGCCGAGAGCCAGCGCGGCGCACTGAAGAAATACACGGTCGACCTGACCGAGCGCGCGCGCGCCGGCAAGCTCGACCCCGTGATTGGCCGTGACGACGAAATCCGTCGCTCAATCCAGATCCTGCAACGCCGGACGAAGAACAATCCGGTGCTGATTGGTGAGCCGGGCGTGGGCAAGACCGCGATTGTGGAAGGTCTCGCGCAGCGGATCGTGAACGGCGAAGTGCCGGAATCGCTGAAGAGCAAGCGCGTGCTGTCGCTTGACATGGCCGCGCTGCTGGCGGGCGCCAAGTATCGCGGGGAATTCGAAGAGCGGCTCAAATCAGTGCTCAGCGATATTGCCAAGGACGAAGGCCAGACTATCGTTTTCATCGATGAAATCCACACCATGGTGGGTGCCGGCAAAGCCGAAGGCGCCATGGACGCGGGCAACATGCTGAAGCCGGCGCTTTCGCGCGGCGAGCTGCATTGCATCGGCGCGACGACGCTCGACGAGTATCGGAAATACATCGAAAAGGACGCGGCGCTCGAACGCCGGTTCCAGAAGGTGCTGGTCGATGAACCGTCGGTGGAAGCGACCATCGCGATCCTGCGCGGCCTGCAGGAAAAGTACGAACTGCATCACGGCGTGGAAATCACCGATCCGGCTATTGTTGCAGCGGCGGAATTGTCGCATCGCTATATCACGGACCGTTTTCTCCCCGATAAGGCCATCGACCTGATCGACGAAGCTGCGTCCAAGATCAAGATGGAAATTGATTCGAAGCCCGAAGAGATGGACCGGCTCGATCGCCGGTTGATCCAGTTGAAGATCGAGCGCGAAGCCGTCAAGAAGGAAAAGGACGAGGCATCGCAGAAGCGCCTGCAGTTGATCGAGGAGGAAATCGAGCGGCTGGATCGCGAGTATTCCGATCTCGAGGAAATCTGGATGGCGGAGAAAGCCGCCGTGCAGGGCAGTGCGACGCTGAAAGAAGAGATCGAGAAAGTGCGCGCGGACATCGTGCGTCTGCAGCGTGAAGGCAAGCTCGAGAAGGTCGCCGAATTGCAGTACGGCAAGCTGCCCGAACTCGAGACGCAACTGAAGCAGGTCACGCAGGCCGAGACCGCGGAACAAAGCAATCCTACGCGGCCACGCTTGCTGCGCACCCAAGTGGGCGCCGAGGAAATCGCGGAAGTGGTGTCGCGTTCCACGGGCATTCCCGTGTCGCGGATGATGCAGGGCGAGCGCGAGAAGCTGTTGCAGATCGAAGGCAAGCTGCACGACCGCGTGGTGGGTCAGGATGAAGCGATCGGCGCGGTCGCCGATGCTATTCGCCGCTCGCGCGCCGGATTGTCGGACCCGAACCGACCGTACGGTTCGTTCCTGTTCCTCGGGCCGACGGGTGTGGGCAAGACCGAGTTGTGCAAGGCACTCGCCGCATTCCTGTTCGATTCGGAGGATCACCTGATCCGTATCGACATGAGCGAGTTCATGGAGAAGCACAGCGTCGCACGGTTGATCGGTGCGCCGCCGGGTTATGTCGGTTATGAGGAAGGCGGTTACCTGACCGAGCTGGTGCGTCGCAAGCCCTACAGCGTGATCCTGCTTGATGAAATCGAGAAGGCCCATCCGGACGTGTTCAACGTGCTGCTGCAAGTGCTCGACGACGGCCGCATGACCGACGGGCAAGGCCGCACCGTGGACTTCAAGAACACGGTGATCGTGATGACGTCGAATCTTGGCTCGCACGTGATCCAGTCGATGGTCGGAGAGCCGCACGAAGCAGTGAAGGAGGCCGTCTGGGAAGAGGTCAAGCTGCACTTCCGGCCGGAGTTCCTGAACCGGATTGACGATGTCGTGGTGTTCCATTCGCTCGACCGGAACAACATCCAGTCGATCGCGAAGATCCAGCTGCAGCGGTTGCATGAGCGGCTCGCGAAGCTGGAGATGCAACTCGACGTGTCGGAGGCCGCGCTGGAACACATCGGCAAGGTGGGTTACGACCCGGTGTTCGGTGCACGGCCGTTAAAGCGCGCGATCCAGCAGCAGATCGAGAACCCGGTCGCGAAGCTGATCCTGGCCGGCAAGTTCGGACCGAAGGACGTGATTCCCGTCGATATGCGGGATGGCGAGCTGGTGTTCGATCGCGTCGTGCATTAAGACGTGCATTAAGGCGCCCGACGAAGCAGGCCGGGCGGCGTTCTTCCCAATAAAAAGGGGCAACGGAGTGATCCGTTGCCCCTTTTTTAATACAGGAGACCAGGCCGGGAACGCTTAGGCCTTCGGTTCTTCGCTCTTGCCGAACAGGCCGGCCAGACCGCCGAGGCCACCGAGCGAACCCAGCAGGCTGCCCACGTCCAGCTGGCCGTTCGCCGGCACCTGGCCGTCCGGCGTCGCGTGATTCACGAGATGCGGCAGTACCGTAGCCAACATGCCGGACACCTGGTCGCCGGACAAACCGGCTTTCTGTGCGATCTGGCTGACCGCGTCCGAGCCGAGCACGTTGGTCACGGTGTCCGAGCTGATCGGCTTGTTTTCGCCGTTGCCGACCCACGACGAGACGATGTCGCCCGCGCCGTTTTCATGAAAACGCTGAATCAAGCCGTTCAGGCCGCCGGGCTGATTGTTGACGAACTCCATCGCCGCGGCGATCAGGCCGGACTGTGCGCCGCCGCCTTGAGGCGAATCTCCGAAGGAGGAGGCGAGGGTATCGAGTAGGCTCATGGCTGTCTCACTTGAAAACGATGCTGGTTAAATGCCGTCCGGCGTCATGCTGGTTGGCCTCTGCCCGACGGAAAACGTGCCGTCCGTTAAGGAACGGCCAGAGTGTTTCTGATGCAAGGCGACCTCGCTGGCCTGAATCCGGGCTGCGCGTTGATGGCCGTTCCACGCTCGGGATCCAGTGCCGGAATGCGTCGCCGTCCTCAGTTTGCCGCCGCGTCGCTCGCGGCTTTCTTTTTCTTGGACTTCTTCGATGCCTTGGCGCCGCTCGCGCCCGAGGCAGCGTCGGCCGTCGCCGTTGTGGCCGTGCTCGAGCTGGCAGCTGCGCCGGCCTTGGCTTTTTTGCCCTTCTTGCCCTTGGTCGTGGAAGCCGCGTCTGCCGTCGTTGCCGGCGTCACCGCGGGTGTTGTGGCCGTGGTTGCGGCCGGTGAGGTGGCGGCGGTCGCGGCCGCGGACGACTTCACTGTTGATTTCGCGGGAGCCGCGGCCCCGGCGTTGGTGGCCGCCGGTGTCTTTTCCTTCGTACCGGTCGGCGGCGCTGACGAACCGCCAATGGTCAGCCCGGCCTGCTCCAGGTTCGTCACGGACTTCGTGCCGAGGCCTTTCACGCGGTTGGCGAGATCGTCGGCGTCCTTGAACGGGCCATTCTTCGTCCGTTCGTCGATGATCGCCTTGGACTTCACCGGCCCAAGCCCTTTTACCCCTTCAAGCGAGGTTTGGTCCGCCGTATTCACGTCGACGGCCGCAAACGCGACACCCATCGACAACGCAAGGGCCAGACATAGCATCAACAGCTTCTTAAGCATGACAAGTGCTCCAGGTTGAAAAACAAAAGGAGAAATAGATGTCGGCCTTACTGGAAGCCTGGCCAGAAAGCCCAACAAGCATAGGACAAAATGCGGGTCAGGATAATGGCAGCGACATCCGTCTGACGTGGACGGGATTATTTTTTACAACAATGCCGGCTATTATTTTGCCGGTTGTATCCAATCCGCTGTCCGGTTTCGATTTCATTTAGCGATTATCACCAGACTCATGGCGGATGGGGGCGGATCAGATCAGATTTAACGTTTTCCGGATATAGGCTTGGCGGAATGGGTGCTATCGCGGATTTGAGTCCTGCTTTGATCCCTCTCAACCTTTTGCCTTGATTTTGGCAAATGCGCCGCGTACTTCGAATTTCACGGAATCGACCACCACGCCCCGACGATCGACCAGTTCCAGCGTGTGATGCCCGGGCCACGGCAGCCACGCCATGCGTGCCATTTGGGCGGAAGGCCCGGCCGATTTGCCGTCCAGCCGCCATACGCTGCCCGCTGGCGCACCTTGCGCGCTCTCGAACCAGACCCGCTGGCGGGCCGCCGGAATGTCGGGATCGAGCGCGAAAATGGTGCCGTCGGTGGGGGAGGCGATCCGGGCCGTGCCGTTGCGCACGCCCGCGCCTTCCGCATTTGCCGACAACGCGATCCGCGACATTTGCGTGCCGCTCAGGAACCAGTCGCCGCGCGCCGGTTCGATGTCGTTTTGATAAACGATATTCGCGCGCACCACGCCCGGCGGTGCGACCGGCGGCCGGCTGAGCGTGCGCCGGTGCAGGTAGTTGACCAGCGCGGCCCATACGGGCGCGGCGCCCGTGACGCCGGAGACATCCCACATGGGCGCGCCGTCCGCGTTGCCGACCCACACGCCCACCGTATAACGGGACGTGTAGCCGACTGCCCAGTTGTCGCGCATGTCCTTGCTCGTGCCGGTTTTCACGGCGCTGAAAAAACGCGTGGCAAGGACGCTGTCGAAGCCGAAGGTGCGCGTGCGCGCGTTGTTATCGGCGAGGATGTTCGTCACGATAAAGCTGGCCTGCGGGCTGAAAACGCGTGTGCCGGGTGTGGCGGAGGCGGCGGATGTGCCCGCCGGCAGGTTGGACATCGGCCCGGTGAGACCACCGTTTGCGAGCGTCCGGTAAGCGTTCGTAAGTGTGGCCAGCGTCACGTCGGCGCTGCCGAGCGCGAGACTGAAGCCATAGTAATCACCGGCTTGCGTGAGTGGCAGGCCGAGCGAGACCAGCGTTTTCGCGAACCGGTGCGGCGTGACCATCACCAGCGTGCGCACGGCCGGCACATTCAGCGACGACCCCAGTGCCGTGCGCATGCTGACCCAGCCCTTGAAATCGTGATCGTAGTTTTGCGGGATGTACAACCCGCCGCCGGTCGCGAGATCCAGCGGGGCGTCGTCGAGTAAAGAGGCGGGCGTGAGGCGCTTTTCGTCGATAGCCTGAGCGTACAGGAACGGCTTCAGCGTCGAGCCGGCCTGGCGCAGCGCGAGAACGGCATCGACTTCCGGCGCGTTCGACAATCCTCCCGCTGAGCCGACCCACGCCAGAATCTCGCCGCTGCGGTTGTCGATGACGATCGCCGCGCCGTCGTGCACATTGCGCTGATGAGCACGCGAGTTGAGTTCGACCAGGGTGCGCGCGAGGGAGTCGCGGGCGAAGCGTTGCAGCGAGGCGTCGAGCGTGGACCGGACACGCGCGCCCGCTGCCGGATGCACTTCGCTGGCTACACGGCGCGCGAAGTGCGGGGCGAGCGCGTCGTAATCCAGGGACCGCGGCGAGGCGGAGGCGGTGCGCGTGAGCGTCAATTGCACGTAGCTGTCGAGGTTCGCACAAGGGTCTATATCTGACGGCCGCGCCCGGCTCATGTCCCGCAAAATCCCGCACGTCCGCGCCGATACCTTTGCATAGTTTGCATTCGGCGCACGCACCAATGCGGCCGTGAGGGCAGCTTCACGCTCGTTCAGCCCGGACGGAAGTTTGCCGTACAAGGTCTGCGACAACGCCGACAAACCCACGATCTCGCCGCGAAACGGCACGAGATTGAGATAGGCCTCGAGAATCTGGTCCTTGCGCCAGGTGTGATCGAGCCATAACGCGCCGACCGTCTGCGTCGCTTTCTCGCCTATTGAACGGCGTCCCGGCCGGCGATCTTGATCGATCAAACCGGTCAGTTGCATGGTCACCGTCGACGCTCCGCGCGTACGCGTGTTCCACAGGTTTGCCCAGGCCGCCGCCGCTGCGCCGCGCCAGTCCACGCCGCTGTGCTCGTAAAACCGCTTGTCCTCCGACACGACAATTGCCTCGCGCAATGCCGGCGACACATCCTGCAACGTGACCCAGTCGCCGCGCCGTTCGGTTGTGTCGATACGCGTGCGCTGCAGCGGTTCACCATCGCGGGCGAGCAGCACCCAGTCGGAACTGCGCCAGCCCGAGCGCACTTCGTCGAAGCTCGGCAGTGCGTAAGCCGAGCTTGCAAGCACGCAACCGATCAGCGCGAGGGCGGCGCGTTTCATCGCTTTACTTGGCTGCGGCCAAGGGTGCAACAACCATCGTTGCGTTCGGAATCGCGCCGAACACGGAGGGTGCGTAGAGCGCCTCCACGCGTGTGGGCGGCAGTCCGAACGTCCCGGCGCTGTTCAGCCGGACCGTGTACTCCACCTGCAATTTCCCCTTCGGCAGATAGTCGTAATACGCGCGATAACCGTCAAAACCGCGTTCGACAAACGCCGGCCACGCGCCTTGCGCGCTCTTTTCACCCTCGGTCGCCACTTCCGAATCGCGGCCGAGCCCGGATCCGAGGATCGTTGCACCGGCCGGGATGGGATCGTTGATGACCACCCATGTCATATCGCTTTGGGCGTCGATGTCGAGATGCACCCGCACGATGTCACCACGCGAGAGCGTGCCTTTGACTGCCGGATCGATTGGCGTGATGGTTTTCGTGATCCGATACCCCGCCGCAAACGGCGCTTTCAACGCAACTGCCGCGAGGCTCTCGATGGTCGCCCACGGTTTGCCGCTGCCTTCCTGCGTCAGGTTGAGCGTGCCGGAGGCCCAAGGCAGCGTGACGCTGCGCGGATTCGCAGGCGAGGCGGGCGCGTTCCACGCTACCGCTTTCTCCGTCGCACCAAGTGCAATGTGCGTCTGGCCGCTGACCGGCGTGTTTTCGAACACGCGGGAAAAGCGCTGTACCGCGAGCTTGCCCCACAGGTTCGACGTCGTGGTCTGCCATGCGCCGTTCGTCTGCAACGCGAGCAAACCGCCGATCAGGCGCGGCATCTCGTCTTTCCACGCAGGGTTATCGGCGAAGATCAAGGCCGTGCGAGCGGCATTCGACTCGGTGCCGGTCATGAGCCAGTAGAGATCGTCGTCGGCGGCCGTGGAGAAGGTCAGGCGCGTGCCCGAATAGGTCAGGCGTGCCCGCAGGATCTGCTCGACCTGAGTTCGCTGGTCGTCGCGTTGCGCAATGCCGTCGACACGGGAAAGGATCGAGTAGTAGTCGAGCAGGGCGGACGTCGGCCATTGATTTGGCGCAATCGTGATCGAACCGAGCATGCGCGGCGCGGCCAGCCCGTAACGCGACAATGCTTCAATCGCGGAGAGTTTCACGAAGTCCAGGTCCTGGCGCGGCGACCAGAACTTGCGCTCGATCTTGCCTTCCACGAAGTTCGTCAACGCAGCCGCGAGCTTGTCGCGCAGGTCGTCGGGCAGCGCGAAGCGGGGATCGGCTTTCGATGCTTCATCGCTGACGGCGAGCAGATACGCCGATAACGCCGGACTGCCGTAAGGCCGCGAATCGTCCGAGGGCGGGAAGTAGTTGGCGAGTCCGTCGCTGTCCAGATACGACGGCATGCGTGCGATCACCGTCTGCCATTGCGTGAGGTCGTCGAGACCCAGCGCGCGTGACGTTTGCTGCTCGAGGCAGCTATACGGATAACGCTGGAACCAACGCCGCACACCCGGCAGGCCATTGGCGAGCTTGGGCTGCAACGTCACGGCAATGCCGCCGCGAATCTGCCCATCCGCGGATGCCACCGCCGTCTCCGGCGGCGCCACGGGCAACGCGAACGTGCCGTCGACCTGGGTGATCGTTGCTTGCTGCACGGTCACCGGAATCGCAGCCACCACGCGCTGCGTGAGTTTGACGGCATCGGCGGCTTTCGGACCGCCTTGCTCCGCGGCGCTTACTACCCAGTTCAACGCGCCCGTTGCAGCCATGCCAGTAGCATCCGGCGTCTTCACGTCCCACATGATTTCCTGCGATGAATCCGGCGCCAGCGTCACGTTCTGCGCGGGGAGATCGAGCGAAGGAACACGCGGCGTGACGACAACCTGCATGGTCCGTGCGGTCGTGTTGCGCAGCGTGAACAGCGCGCGGAACTGGTCACCCACGCGCACGAGCGGCGGCAGGCCCGAGATCAACTGCAGGTCCTGCGTGCTGCGTATCGATGCACTGCCGGTGCCGAATTGACCCGCGCCTACGGCTCCGATCGCGACAATACGGAAGCTCGTCAACGCGTCGTTGAGCGGCACGTCGATGGTTGCTTCGCCGTTGGCATCGAGCGTCACGCGCGGGTTCCACAGCAAGAGCGTGTCGAACAGTTCGCGGGTCGCGCTGTGTCCGCCGCCACCGCCTGCAGGCACGGCTTTGCGCCCGAAGTGACGGCGTCCGATGATCTCCATTTGCGCCGTCGATGTCTCCACGCCATACGCGCGCCGCTGCAGCATGGCGTCGAGCACGTTCCAGCTTTGATTCGGCATCAGTTCGAGCAGGGCTTCGTCCACGGCGGCGAGCGCGATCTGCGTGCCGGCCGGCGCTGGCTTGCCGTCCGGCAGCGTCACGCGGACTTTCACATGCGCCTTCGAGCGCACGGCGTACGTCTTCGCATCCGGCGTTACCGTCACGCGAAGCTTGTGCGAGGCTGTTCCCACCTTGATCTCGCCGAGCCCGTAACGGAACGCAGGTTTCGACAAATCGACCAGCGGGGTAGGCGCTTCATACTGCCGCCCTTCGTACCAGAACGCGTGCACCCAGTCGAGCGGCGCCTTCCAGCCCCACGTGAAGAACGAATACCACGGTACTTCGTGAATCCGCCCGCGTATCGCGAGCACGGAGACGTACACGTTCGGCCCCCACGCGTCCTGCACTTTCAATTCGATGGTCGGGTTCTTGCCGTCCAGTTCCACGACCTTCGTTTCCACGATCCCCTCGCGCTCCACCGCCACCAGTGCGGTCGCGAAGCGGAACGGCATCCGCACCTGGAAGCGGGCGGTTTCGCCGGGTTCATAGCTTGTTTTTTCAGGCAACACGTCGATCCGGTCTGTGTTTTCGCCGCCGAACCAGAGCTGATCTTCGCGCGTGACCCAGACCGAGGTGGTCGCATTTGCTACACGGCCATCCCCGTCCTTGGCGATGGCGATCAGGTCGACATTGCCTGCCTCCTTGAGTTTTGCATCGCAGGAAAGCAGGCCGTGGTCGTCGCTCTTGCCGCTGCAGAGCGTGCCGAGATCCTTGGTTTCCGTGTGGTTGTCGTACGCGTAGAAACCGCCGACCATGCGTTTGCGGGAGCTCGTCATGGTGCGCGCAACGCCACGGATTTCCAGCGCGACGCCGGCTCGCGGTTTGCCTTGCAAGTCGACGGCGAGCGCTTGCACCGGCACCGCGTTGCCCACCGATACCCAGTCGCCCGCCTTGATGCCGGCGGCAACCGCAGCGGGCCAGAGCGTGGCGTTCCCGCGCAGCGTCTGGATCTCGCCGTTGGGGTCCGCGAAGGTCGCTTCCAGCGCCAGTTGTTTCGGCGCTTCCACTGCGGGCAGCGACTTGAGCGTGAGGGTTCCTGCGCCGTTGCGGTCTAGCGTAAGCGCGGTTTTATCGGCGATGAGCTTGGCCGTCGACGTATCTTCCTGCGCACTGCTATTGTCGTCGTCCCCCTCGGTTGCGGGTGCGCTGGCGCCGTCATCGGCGGGCTTCTTGTACGGCGCGAAGCTGAACGATTCGAACTGCGAAGCAAAGGCCGGTGACGTGTCTTTCATCAACGCCGACACCTGCACCGGCAGGTTCGATGCCGGTCCGCCCGATACATATTCAACCTGCACCGCTAGCGGCGCGGTTGTCGCGGCCACCAGCGCACCGGTCTTTTGATCGCGAATACCGATCGATCCCTTGAACACCGGCAGGCGGAATTCCTCCACACGGAAACTGCCGGTTTCGATGCTCATGTGCCCGGCGGAATTCTGATCGCCACCACTGTTATCGCTGTCGTCGTCCGAGTTCGTCGAGCCATCATCCAGCGTCACGCTGTATTCGCCGAGCTTCGCGGCGGCCGGAATCGGGAAGGTTGAATCCGCGCTGCGGTCGGCCGCCCATTTGAGCGGCAGATGATAGGTCTGGCCGCTACCTTCATGACGGATCGTCACGCGCGACGGCAGATGCGAGGGGAACGCAAAACCAGTGAGCGTTTCCTCGCGCATCAGATGTTTCATCGATACCGTTTCGCCCGCGCGCAAGAGCGTCCGGTCGAACACGGTGGTCGCGCGCGTGGTTTGATCGCGGCTCATGTCGGTAGGCACATTGAAGCGCCACGATTCAATCCCGCGATTCCAGTCCGAGCGCACGAACGCCATGTCCGGACCGGTCTTCGGATCATCGACACGCGCGGAGACGAAAAAGCCCGAGTAGTCGAGGCTGTTTTCATCACACTTGCTTACCGACGCCAGCGGTTTGCCGATCGTGGCAATGCCATGCGCATCGGTTTTCGCGGCAGCGAGCTGCTCGCCGTTGCAGTCTGTCACACGCACTTGCGCGTTCGGCACGGGTTTGCCGCTATCGAGCGCGGTCACCCAGACAATGCTGTTTTCGCGCCCCTGCTTGAAGTGCACGCCAAGGTTGGTGACGAGCACGGAGGTACGCACGTACATGTCCTGCTGTTTGCCGAGCAGCGACGCACCCAGCGCCGGCGACGCCAGTTCGACCACGTAGAAACCAGGTTTCGGGAGCGGAATACCGACCACTTCAAAGGGCCGCAGCGCCTTCGGATCGGCTTGCGGCACGCTCAGGGTTTCAACTCCCGGTTGCTTTGCAAGCAGGGACAGCGAACGAATATCGATTTGGGGATCTTTAGCCGTACTGCCCGGCGCGTAGACCGGCTTGATGCCGTTGTTGAGCGCCTGCGGCATCTCCGCTTTGATCTGCGAGACGGACATCGAAAAACCGTCGAAACGATCGACGGTTTTCATCCATCGACGGATCTCGGTATCGGCATCCACGCGTAGTTTCGTCACGCTCGATGAGCCCGCATTGAGCCCGTTCACCTTCAGGTCGGCTTCCACATGGCGCAGTGTGACGGGCAACATGGCGGGCATGTTCGGCTCGGCGAAACGCTCGATGATCCCGAATGTCGACGATGAAAACTTGGCGAGCGGCGGCATGGGCGCTGTCGATGTCTTCAACGGAAAGAGGTCCGCGTTCGCGAGCGGGCGGCCGCTTGAATCCTTGAGTCCCGCCGGCAGTTCTATCGATAAATCCGCGTGTTCGGGCAAGGGCGCCGCGAACTGGACGGTCGTGATGTCGTTGTCCTTTTCATCGGGATCAAATTGCGGCGCCGTCGTGCCGCCCGGTCCGTGCAACGTGATCTTTTGCGCATCCACACGCGGCACGGGCGAGCTGAAGCGGATGCGCAGCGGGCGCAACGGCGTGCAGGGCGCTTTGGCGTTTTCGCGTTCGCACGAGAAACTGGCGGTGAAGGGTTCGCGGACGTCGAAGTCGAAGCGCTTCTCCACGTCGTTCGCGAGGCCGCTCGGGCCGGCGACGCCTACGCCGTACACGAGTTGCATCTTGGTCGCGGACGGCAGGGTTTGCTGGCAGGCGAGCGTGAGCACGCGTGCGCTGTCTTTTTCGAGCCGGAAGTGTTTGAGGAGAGCGGTGCGCGAGGGGGCGTCGATAGTTTTGACGGGAATCCGGTTACCCAATCCATTCGATTCGCACCAGATGTCTTGCAACGCGGACGCTTCCGTCGCGGGGCCGTTCAGGCGCAGCACGAAGATCTGGTTTTCTTCTATCTCGCCGCCGCCGGGCATGACCTGCGTGACAAACGGGCCACCGGTTTCGAAGCCGAACTGCCGCGGACCGGTGAGCGCGTTGCCCACGGTGGACTTGAGTCCGTCGACCAGCGCGACCGAGCAGCGCATACCGGGCGTGAGGTCTTGGGTGAAATCGAAGGCCCAGGTTTTATCGTCGATCCAGTGGCCCGAACCTGTTGATGCTCCGCCGCTGCAGTGGACCTGGGCGGGAGCCTTGGCCGCGGGGTCACCGAACGCGATCATGGCTTCGTCGAACTTGACGACCACCTGGCGGACCTGCGCGACCTTGCCTTGTGGCGACACGCTCAGCGTGCGAGCCGCGTCGGCGTGGTGTGTGACGCCTGCCAAGCCAATGGTGAGCAAGGAGACGGCGGCGAGCGCCGCCAGCGGCCAGCGTTGTTCTTTTATGACGCGCATCATCGCACTCGCTCCAGGATGGCCAAAACGCAGGCGATTTTACCGGAGTGTTACGTCATGCTTGCTAACTCTTTTCATCATTTGACAACGTGTTGCAAACCGATTGCATCGAATGCGCGGTTGTAACGGTCGAATCTAAACCGGCTTCGCTCCGGCGCGGACGCGGTCGTCCGGAATATGCCGCGTGCTGATCCGCCGCCAGTAGAGGAACAGTCCTACCCCGGCCACGCCGAGGCTCACCGAGTTCGCTACCCAGAACCCGCGTGCGCCTTGCAGCCACGCGGGCGCATAACCGCCTACGTCGAACCCGAGCAAATATCCGCCGCCGAGTCCAATGCCCCACAGCGCAACCGCGTAGATCACCGTGGGCACGACCGCCACCTTGTAGGCGCGCAGCACGAACGCGGTAGTGATCTGGAGGGCATCGAAGAAATGATAGAACACGACAATGGCCAGCAACGGCATGGCTGCCGCGATCACCTGGCTGTCGGGCGTGTACGCCTCGAGCAAGTACGGGCGCAGTGCAAACAGCGCGGCGCCGTACACGCACGCAATACCGCACGACAACGCAATGCCGTGGCGGGCGAGCGACCGCGCGGCATCGAAACGTTCTGCGCCGAGTGCTTGCGAGACCAGCGTGGCGGACGCCACGCCAATGGACAGCGGCGTCATGTAGAGCACCGCGCCAATGTTGCCGGTGATCTGGTGCCCGGCGAGCGTCGTCGTGCCGAAATGCGAAATGAACAGCGCCATGAACGTGTATGACGTCACTTCGATCAGGTAGGAGAGCCCCATCGGAACGCCGAGTTTGAGCAGTGCTTTCTGACGGCGCCAGACGGGCCAGCAAAATCGCGAGAACACGCCGAACGGCCGGAAGAACTCGACACGCACAAGCACCGTTATTCCGACAATGGCTATCAGCCAGTTGATCATCGTGCTGGCGATGGCGCAGCCCGGACCACCGAGCGCCGGCACGCCAAACCCGCCGAATATGAACCACAGGTTGAGCGGGATCTTCAGCATCAGCGCGCCGACTTGCAGGAACATGACGAGGCGCGGTTTGCCGACCGCGTTCGTGAGCGAGCTATAGACACGAAACGCGAGACTCGCGGGCAGTCCAAGCGACAGGATGCGCAAATACGCGAGGGTGCGGTCGTGCAGGGCAGGAGGCGCGTCGGCGATGCTCAGGAGAGGCTGCGGGAAATACAGGCACACGAAGCCAATCACCGACAACACCGCCGCCAGCCATAACGCCTGCCGGACTTCCTCGCCAATTTCGGCTTCGCGCCGCGCCCCGAACAATTGCCCGGCGATGGGCTGCAATGCCGTCAGGATGCCCGTCAAGCCGATATAGACGGAGATGTAGATCGACGAACCGAGGCCAAGCGCCGCGAGATCCGTGGCTGAAAAACGGCCGACCATGGCTGTGTCAATCACGCCGAACGCGATGATCGCCAACTGGCCGATCAGTACCGGCCACGCGAGGGCCACGATCTTGCGGACATCAGGCCACATGGTCAGTCGCCGCGGTGGAGCGACTTGGGCCGCAGCCGCTTGGCCGGCGCCACGGGCCGCTCGATGCGCACATACAGCCGGAACCGCTCGTCGCGGTCGGCCACGCGCCGGCCTTCCCACACCAGCTTCCACTCGAACGGCGAGATTGACGACGGCTCGCCGTAGTCCTGCGTGTCCTGGCGCAGGATCACGTCGCAGTCTTCATCGAAGGCGAAATGCATGCCGCCGAAATACGCGAAGGTTGCAATCTGCGCATCGCCCAGACGCACCGGGGAAATGCAGGTGTAGTCAGGCGGCAGGTGATCGGCGATCTGCTCCGCCACGTCGCGATACGTCCGGCTGTAGTTCACCACCGGCAGCCACAGCGTCATCAGCAGCACCCACATCAGCGTGGTGCCGGCACTCGACAACACCACGCTGCGCCACAACACCTTCGGATGACGCGCAAGACGCCAGCGCGCAAGCGAAAACCAGCACAGCGTCACGGCGACCGCGCACACAAACGACATGATCTTGAATTCGGGCTGGAAACCGGGTGCCAGACGCGCGAGATTGCGGGCGAGCGGGGCAGGGAAACCAAACAGGCCTGCGGTCCACACCAGCCAGACGAACGTGGCGAGCAGCGTGAAGCTCAACATTGCGAACCAGTCGATCGCGTTGATGGCCCCGCGCTTGAGCGTGGGCAGCGCGAACGTGGCGAGCACCGACAGCGGTGGCAGCAACAGCATGAAAAGGCGGTTCGACTGATGACTTTGCAGGATCACCAGCACCAGCAGCGGCCCGATCACCGATACCGGCACCGCCACATGCGGGGAGCGCCGCAGGCCGCTCCAGCTCACATAGGTCCAGATGGCGAGCGGCCACGCCGGCCACGTGAAGAGCGGCAGATTCCTGAAGGCGTAAGAGAGCGCCTGGACCGGGGAGCCGGAGAAAGCGTCGAAACTGTTACTCCACCATTGGCGCAGCCACCATTCGCCGTCGTCCGGGTAGAAGTGCAATACCGGCCATACCCACGCGCCGATCATGACCACCGCGACAGGCACGCCGAGCACGAGCAGATGATACGGCCGCACTTCCCGCACGATCACGGTCATTGCCAGCGTGCAGATCAGCAGCGCGAGCACCAGCACCGGCGTGCTCGACAAACCCACGAAACCGATTGCCGCCCCCCAGATGAGCGCACCCTGGATCGGCTTGTCGCAGCTACGCACCAGGCCGTAGAGCAGCATGGCGGTGCCGGCGAACTGGGCAAGCTGGGGTGTGGTTTCATGGCCGCGTATGGCCAGGCCAAAGCAGGCGAGCAGGATCAGCAGCGCGCCGTCGGCGAGAGTGCGGCCGTAGTCACGCGGTTCGGGCTCGCCGCCAAACGCGTATTTGAACGGTTGCGCTTCGTCGCGCCGGCCGAGCAGATAGGCCGTATACCAGACGAACGCGCAGGCGATACAAAACAACAATCCGGTTACCACACGCGATGCATTGCTTGCATCGACCCACGGGCTCAGCAAGCGGATGAAACCCGCGCCGAACCAGTACACGAACGGGCCGTCCGAGGTGAGCGCCTTGCCCACCAGATTAGGCAGCAGCCAGTCTTTCACGCCGCCGTTGGCCATCGTCCACATCACGCCGAAGCCCGTTGCGTCCTCGTTTTTCCACGGGTCGCGGCCAAACAGTCCAAACGAAGCGTAGATGATACAAATGGCGAGCAGCAGCCAGCGCGGCAGGGCGCTGGTGGCGGAGGCGGTCAGACGGACGACATTTCGCATGCGTTTGGGCGAGGGAAACAAAACTGATGGAGCAATGCGGCGGCGCGTGGGTCTTGCATGGCACGCGAATCTCGTGCCTTGACAGATCGTGCGATTTTTACCGAATCCGGCATTGTAGACGGGCGGCGTCGCGCGCGTCATTGCGGTGCTTGCCGGCGTGGCTGTTTGACGGGAAGAGTTCGCCCGATGTACGCCTTATGAGCGCCTGATTGGCTTCGCAATGCCTCGAAACATGGGGCGCAGACGAAAAAAAGGCAGCTTTCGCTGCCTTTTTTCGCTTCCAGCCTTCCCTGCTAATTACTTCTTTGCCGAAAATGCTGCGAACTTCTTGTTGAACTTCTCGACGCGGCCGGCCGTGTCCATGATCTTTTGCTGACCGGTGTAGAACGGATGCGATTCCGACGACACTTCGATCTTTGCCAGCGGGTACGTCTTGCCTTCGAACTCGCCGGTTTCGCGCGTGTTGATGGTCGAGCGTGTGATGAACTTGAAGTCATTCGACATGTCGACGAACAGCACTTCGCGGTAATTCGGGTGAATGCCTTCTTTCATGGTCTTTCCTTGGTATCTGTTGGTAGCCAGCCCACCCTGGTTGCGGGTTTTGCGCGTGCTTGTAGCTGAACTGTCAGCCGATCCCGCGAGCGCGAGCCACTTGCCTGAGGTCGAAAAAGGGCGATTATGCCAGAAAATCAGCCGTTTGGCATGTTTTCAGGGTGCCTGGACCCGACCTGCGGGGTTCTTCATTCCTGCCCGGGTGAGTTCGGTGCCCCCAGCGCTCCCACGCCCGCGGGGTCCTGGCGGTAATACCGCGCGAGCAAGCGATACAACTCCGGATATTCGCGCTCGAACGCCACCGGTTGCACGAACAGCGCCTCGCTACAGACGGCGAAAAACTCCGACGGATGGTCGGCGGCGTAGGGATCGATCAGCGATTCGCGTTCAAACCGGCCCCAGCGGCGCGGCGGAACGGCATCGACCCGAGCGCAGAAATGGTCGTAGGCGTGATCGAAAACGTCGTTCCACGCGTTGGAATCGAGCGGCGCGTGCCAGCGGCGAAAGAGCGGCGGATGGCCGTCCGCCTCACCGTTCAGCATGTCGATCTTGTGCGCGAATTCGTGGATGACGACGTTGTAGGCGTCCTCGCCGTCGGTCATCTGCGCGTCTTCCCACGACAACACAACGGGCCCGCCTTCCCACGCTTCGCCGCTCGCATCGTGCTCGATCTCGTGCACTACGCCGGCTTCGTCCTCCACGGTCTTGCGGATCACGAACTCGCCCGGATACACGATCACGCCGACCCAGCCGCGGTACAAGTCCAGGCTCAGATTCAGCACGGGCAGGCAGGCCTGCGCTGCGATGGCGACGATCATCGCGTCGGTGAGCGTCAGGTCGTGAGCGGTGGAAAACTCCTTTTCCGCGATAAAAAGCGTCGTGCATTCGCGCAGGCGGGCGCGTCCGTCGCCGTCCAGATGGCCGAAAAACGGCAGGCGATCGAGCGTGGTTTGCCAGAGCGTGTCGTCGATCGCGTGCTTGCGCAGCGCGCGTTCACGACGATTTCCGCTGATCAGCCGGGTCAGGAAATTGGCCATGAGGTCTGCCTCGTTCTCTCGACGTTCTCTCGAACTCAATCGATCTGTTTTTGCCAGAGGGCGAACGCACCGCCGCAAATCGCCACGCCCATCAGGAAATAAAAGCCGTCGAGCGAAGCCAGGAAGCTTGCTTGTTGCGCGACCGTGCGAGCGATGGTTGCCATAGCGAGCGCATGCGCGTCGACGGCTGAATGGCCCGCTGCCGCGAAGCCATTCGCCAGCGCATTCGCGGCGTTCTGAAACTCCGGATTGTACGGATTCACGGCTTCGGCGAGGCGCGACTGATGCAGCGCTTGCCGATGCTGCTGGACAATGATCACGGCTGCCGTGGCAAACGAGAGCGTCAACTGCCGCACGATATTCTTCAGCCTGTAGCCGTGCGTAAACTCCTCGATCTCGAAAATCCTGAACGTCAGGTTTGCCACTGGCAGCACGATGAACAGCAGCAACAGGCCCCGCAGCAGCATGGGCAGGATCAGGTCGCTTTGGGCCACGCCCGGCGACATGCGCGTCATCAGCCACCCAACCAGCGCCGCAATCGCGAAACCCGGCACGATGATCCATTTCTTGCGCTTCACGTACTTCGTATATCTGAAGTACAGAAATACCGCGGAACCCGATATCAGCGACGTGATGCCAACCATCCGGCCCGTGTTTTCGACCGGATAGCCGAGACCCTGTTCAAGGAATCGAGAGATCAGGTAGCTGAATCCTGTCGACTCGAAGTAATAGAACATATAGAGCAGGAGACCGACCTGGAACGAGCGCTCGCGCAGCGCGTGAAGGCGCACGAGCGGTGCGGGGTGATGCCATTGATGCCACGCAAACCAGGCGAGGGCGCTCATACCCGTGACGGTCAGCAGCACGAGCGCGGGCGACGTGCTGAAGTGCACGAAGCGCACTTGCTGCATCACGATCTGCAGTGCTCCCTGGGCAAACGCGAACAACAGATAGGGCCGGAAACTCGTTGCACTGCGTTCTTCCCGCACCACATTGCCCGAATCAGGCAGCGCAAGCATTGCCAGCACGGCAAATGCGAGCCCAGCGGGCGCGGTGCAGGCGAACAATGCCCGCCAGTCGAAATGCGATACCAGCCAGCCGCCAAGCAAGGGCGCAACCGCGCTGCTGCCCACAATCAGGATCAGGAACGCTCGCGTCGCGCCGGCGCGTTTTTGCGGCGTAAAGCTGACCTGGATCAGGATCCGGCACGCGCCCATCATCGGACCGATGAAATAGCCTTGCAGACCGCGCGTGAACATCAGTTGCAGCGAGGTTTCGGTGAGCGCCGACATCATTGCGCCGCATGCGTAAAGCAGCATGCAGCCGGCTACATAACGCCGGTGCCCGAGACGGTCCACCCACCATTGCTGTTGCAAAATGCCGAGCACGGCGGCGACCGCGTATGCACTCGACGACCACACGAGTTCATCCGGCGATGCATTGATGCCGCCGGCAATGTAGCTGGCGAAAAACGAAAAGATGGCGTTGTCGAAGTAATCCAGCCCGGTCACGAGCGCGAGCACCCACGGGAAAAAACCGCCGCGCAACCGCGCGACGGTGAACACCGGCGCCCGCGCACTCATTACTTCTTGCTCCCGGCCTTGGCGCTTGCTTTGGATCTTTGTTCGAGCAGCGCGTCGGCGGGCTGACCGGCGAGGCGCGCTTCCACGTAGTCCAGGTCGAGACGCAGTTCGGCGTGCACGGCTTGCGCTTCTTTCAGCTCGCGGCGCACGGACTCAATGCGGGTATCAATGGCGTCAAGCTGCTGCTGCAGGCCTTGGCGGATGTCCGCCAGCGATTCCGGCGAGTAGCGGTTCTGGCCCGCGGCGGTTTTCTCGAGCGGCCGCTTGAGCATTTCGATAATGCCGTGCAGCGAAAATCCCAGCGATCGCAGCCGCAAGATCCGCCCGAAGCGCTCCAGATCGTTTTCGTCGTATAGCCGATACCGCCCCTCGCTCCGGCTCGGCGTAACAAGACCGCGTTCTTCGTAGTATTTCAGCGTGCGGGGGGTGACGCCGAGTCGTTCGGCGGCGTCGCGTACGGTGAGCAGTTCGCTGGACATGGCGCTGGCCGATGGTTCTATCGGCGGATGATGATGTCCCGAAATTATAGATCAACATGAACGTGAACGTACACGTTACCAATTTCACTGCTCGTTTCGACAGACGAAAAAAAACCGCCCGCAAAGGCGGGCGGCTTTCATGTTTCGAACCAGCGCGTTGGATTAACTAAGTTGGATCAGCTACCGCCGCGGCGCATCAGGTCGAAGAATTCAGCGTTGTTCTTGGTCTGGCGAATCTTGTCGAGCAGGAATTCCATGGATTCGACTTCGTCCATGTCGTGAATGAACTTGCGCAGCACCCAGACTTTTTGCAGCAAGTCAGGTTTGATGAGCAATTCTTCGCGACGCGTGCCGGACTTGTTCAGGTTGATCGACGGATACACGCGCTTTTCTGCAAGGCGGCGTTCCAGGTGCACTTCCATGTTGCCGGTGCCCTTGAACTCTTCGTAGATCACGTCGTCCATGCGGCTGCCGGTTTCAATCAGCGCCGTGCCGATGATGGTCAGCGATCCGCCTTCCTCGATGTTACGAGCCGCGCCGAAGAAGCGCTTCGGCCGTTGCAGCGCATTTGCATCCACACCGCCGGTCAGCACCTTGCCCGAGGCCGGCACAACCGTGTTGTAGGCACGTGCCAGACGCGTGATGGAGTCCAGCAGAATCACGACGTCGTGTTTCATTTCGACCAGGCGCTTGGCCTTTTCGATCACCATTTCGGCGACTTGCACGTGGCGCGCGGCGGGTTCGTCAAAGGTGGAGGCGATCACTTCGCCGACCACCGAGCGCTGCATTTCCGTCACTTCTTCCGGCCGTTCGTCGATCAGCAGCACGAACAGCACGATGTCGGGGTGGTTCGATTTGATGGCATGCGCAATGTGCTGCAGCATCACGGTCTTGCCCGATTTCGGCGATGCCACCAGCAACCCGCGCTGACCCTTGCCGATAGGCGAGATCATGTCGATGATCCGGCCCGTCACGTTCTCTTCTCCGCGCATTTCGCGCTCGAGCGGCATTGGCTTGTTCGGATGCAGCGGCGTCAGGTTCTCGAACATGATCTTGTGCTTCGAGGCTTCCGGCGCCTGGCCGTTGACCTTGTCCACCTTGACGAGGGCAAAGTAGCGCTCGCCGTCTTTCGGCGTACGCACTTCACCTTCAATGGTGTCGCCGGTATGCAGATTGAAGCGGCGGATCTGCGACGGACTGATGTAGATGTCGTCTGTGCTGGCGAGATACGAGGTCTCGGGAGACCGGAGGAAGCCGAAGCCGTCCGGTAATACTTCGAGCGTGCCGTCGCCGAAAATCGTGTCGCCGGTCTTGGCGCGTTTTTTAAGAATCGCGAACATCAATTCCTGCTTGCGCAGTCGATTGGCGTTTTCGATCTCCAGGCCGTTGGCCATTTCGATCAATGCGGAGACGTGCTGAGACTTGAGCTCGGATAAATGCATACGGATTTCCCGCCAGGGAGAAGAGGTGCAACAGAGAATTTGGGAGGAGAAGTGAGCTGAACGCTCAAGGACCTAAACGTCTTGCCGTCTTACGAAACGTCTTGAACTCTTAGGATTCTAGCATAGCACATGCCGACAGGGCCTCGGGTGGCCGTGGCGGCAGTGTCATTCGTTCATGTTGTGGTCTCACAACATTTTATCGGAATCTCAGGTGCTGCTTCACATACTGCTTATTTCTTTTGCCACCTTACTTGTATTGCCTGATGCGATTCCACGCGACGCTTGCGTGCGGTCCGATGATGCCTGGATACGACCGGGTCAAACTCGGACACCGGTCGTGCCGCCGACATGCAACTGTTCCATGAGAGCCGGAAATACCGTTGCGGGTTTCCCGGCTTCATTTTCCAGCTTTAGATTTCCGGCTTTAGAAGCAGCCTCACGCTACAACTTCAAATCACAGGTTGCTGTCCAGGAACGCGGTCAGTTGCGACTTGGACAATGCGCCGACCTTCTGCGCGGCGACTGCACCATTCTTGAACAGGATCAGCGTGGGGATACCGCGCACGCCGAACTTGACCGGTGTCGATTGATGCTCGTCCACATTGATCTTCGCGATCTGGAGGCGGTCGCCGTAGTCCTTGGCCACTTCGTCGAGGATCGGAGCAATCATCTTGCAGGGACCGCACCATTCCGCCCAGAAATCGAGCAGGACGGGTTTATCCGATTTCGTGACGTCCTGGTCAAAGGATGCGTCGCTGATATGTTTGATCGATTCGCTCATTATGTGAATACCTCTATGAATTCGAGGCCCGCGTTTGAATGCTCGCCACGATACACCAAAACAGGAAATAGTTCGCCGCGCTGCGGGGTGTAGAGCCGCTCGCTTGGATGGGCGCGTACCGTTGCCGGAAAAGCCGCGTTCTGCCCTTCACACGGTATTTAACCGGTGCTTCAAATTGTCATCTTAGCTTACTTTGCTATCTGTTGCCGGGTACCGATAGGCCCCGTCTGGATGAACCTCCGACGTGCGATATCGCGGCGGATTCATATAGTCGGCATGAGCAAACGCTGCCGGCGCCACGCCGTGAATATTGCGATTGCGTGCCTGAATTGCAATAGCGCTCAGCTTTGGGTAGTGGGCGTGGCGATCCTTCTCTGATATGATTCTCCGTGACGGGCCTCCTCGCATGGTGGCGCGGTCAACCTGGTCAGGTCGGGAACGAAGCAGCCACAGCCGTTTTCTACCAGTGCCGAGGGTCGGGCTCGTCACCTTCGCTTTTTCTTCTTTGTGTTTGTCTGGTTGTTTCCAGCTTTTCGTCATACCTCCGTAGTTTCCCCAGGCCGCACTCCAAGCGCGCCATCGTTTTGTCCCTCGTTTCCAAGTTCTTGTGTTTCCCGGGTTCATGGCGTTCTCATGGAATCCTGTGAGCGTTCGCGTGTTTCATGCGCGCGCCTGCCACGTTTTTCGCTCTTGGAGAACCCATTTTGCCTGTGCGCGCGGCAGGTTCAGGCTTGCCGCTTCCATTGGCGTGCGCGGCAGGGGAAACGCTTTTGCCTCTTGACGTTGCTGATACAATTTCGGCATGACCTATCAAGTTCTCGCACGCAAGTGGCGGCCCAAATCTTTCGCTTCGCTCGTTGGCCAGGAGCACGTGGTACGCGCGCTCACGCACGCGCTCGGCGGCGGCCGTTTGCACCATGCCTATTTGTTCACCGGCACGCGCGGTGTCGGCAAGACAACGCTGTCGCGGATCTTCGCCAAGGCGCTCAACTGCGAGACCGGCGTGACGTCCACGCCGTGCGGCGTATGCCGGGCGTGCAAGGAGATCGATGAGGGACGGTTTGTCGATTACGTGGAGATGGACGCGGCCAGTAACCGTGGCGTGGACGAAATGGCCGCGCTGCTGGAACGTGCGGTGTACGCCCCGGTCGACGCGCGTTTCAAGGTCTACATGATCGACGAAGTGCACATGCTCACGAACCACGCGTTCAACGCCATGTTGAAGACGCTGGAAGAGCCGCCTGCGCACGTCAAGTTCATTCTGGCTACCACCGATCCCCAGAAGATCCCGGTCACCGTGCTGTCGCGCTGCCTGCAGTTCAATTTGAAGCAGATGCCGGCAGGGCAGATCGTCGGGCATCTGGAACATGTGCTCGGTGAAGAGCAGATCCCTTTCGAGCAGCAGGCGTTGCGGCTGTTGTCGCGTGCCGCTGACGGCAGCATGCGCGACGCGCTTTCGCTCACCGACCAGGCCATCGCATATTCGGCGAACCAGGTGACCGAGGAGGCCGTGCGCGGCATGCTCGGCGCGCTCGACCAGAGTTATCTGATCCGTTTGCTCGATACCCTCGCTGCCGGCGACGGGCAGGGTGTGCTTGGCATCGCGGACGAGATGGCGTTGCGCAGTTTGTCGTTTTCCACGGCGCTGCAGGATTTGGCCGGCCTGTTGCACCGGATCGCGTGGGCGCAGTTTGCGCCAGCTTCGGTGCTGGACGAATGGCCGGAGGCAACCGATATCCGTCGTTTCGCCGACTTGCTCAGTGCCGAGCACGTGCAACTGTTCTATCAGATCGCGACGATCGGGCGGGGCGAGCTGGGCCTGGCACCCGATGAATACGCCGGTTTCACCATGACCTTGTTGCGCATGCTTGCGTTCGAACCCGCCGGCGGACCGGGCGGGGGGGGCGGCGCTCGGATAAGGCCGGCGGTGATGGGCGCGTCGGGTACCGGCACGCGCGAATCGGCGCCGAGCGGTGTCGCGGCGGGCGGGTCGGCTATCGCGGCCGGGGGAACCGCGAAGCCAGTGGCGAATCGCGCAGCCGATGTCGCTTCGGCGCAAGCCGCCGTACCGGGTTCGGATCGCGCAAAAGGGCCGCTGTCGCAAGGTGTCGTATCCGAGCGCAGCGTGGCTGCGGATGGGAGCGATTCGGCATCGGTATCGGCCCCCCACGAGAGTCTTGCCGCGAGCGGTGCTGACAGCGCGGTGCAAAGCGTTGCAGTTGAGCCGGAGCCGGCTGCAAAGGCTCGCGTGATGGCGGAGTCCGATCAAACGGCTGCGGTTATCGATACCCCTGCCGTCTCATTGGACCGTGACAACGCAAACGATACAGCCGAAGCGAAGGTTGAAACGCCGACTGGCAAGCCGGAGGATACGGAAGCTGGCGCGGCGGATGTACAAAGCGCCTCGACGGCCATTTCCGCTGAACCAAGGTCGCCTGAAGCCATCGCGCCATCTGTCGATCGTTTAGATCCGCTGCCTTCCGCCATCACGCCTTCGTCAGGGGACCGCTCCGGTGCATCTGCGGATGAGGTATCAGCTTCGCCTGAGTCCGAACCCGATTCCAACCGGGCATCGCTTGCCGCTGCCGCTCAGGAACTCGTCGATCGCGCAGCTGCCGGCAGGGCGGAAAACCGGGCAGAAAACCAGACCACACCGTCAGTGGAAAAAATGGTCTCGCCTCGTGGAGCGGGCGGTGCTAGTGCCGCGCTCGATGTGCTGCGCAGCGCGGGCATGCGGGTATCGTCGGATCGCGTGGCACGTGCTCCTGAACCCGTGCGCAAACCCATCGCCCCGAAGGCGGGACCCACCGTACAGGTTCCGGTGCCGCGCAGGCCCGCTGCTTCGCCCGATAGAAGCGCCGCGCCCGCAGCAGGCGACTCGCGGGTCAACGGAACGCAGCAGGCTGCGAATGGCAATGATGCAAATGCGGGAGCCCAGCGCGGTGCCGCTGCTGGCAAGAGCAGCAGCGGCGCAACCCCTCCGTGGGAAGAAATGCCGCTGGACGACTATCAACCGGTGTCGTCGGACGAGGGTTATTTCATGCCCCCTGACGACGGCTTCATGCCGGCGTTCGACAGTGGCCCCGACGACCTGCGTTTTAACGATGCACCTGCTGCCAAGCCGGCGCCCAAGGTCGATGCACGTCCGCTGCCGCCCGCCGTCCCGCTCGACGTCATCGGTGTGAGCGGTGACTGGCCAACGCTGGCCGTGGATTTGCCGCTGAAGGGGATCGCTTACCAACTCGCGTTCAACAGCGAACTGACCGCGTGCGACGACACGTCCATCACCCTTGCGGTGCCGGTGCCGCAGTATGCCGAAAGCGCGCAGGTCGCGAAGCTGAAGGCCGCGTTAACCGATAAGCTTGGCCGGCCGATCGACGTGAACGTGAGTGTCGGTCCGGCGCGCCGCACGGCCGCTGCAGTCGATGCCGCCGCTCGCGCGCAGCGCCAGCAGGAGGCGGAACAGGAGATTACGCAGAACCCGTTCGTGCAGTCGCTGATCCGCGATTTTGGCGCGAGTATCGTGCAGGGTTCGATCAAGCCGATCGCATCGGGTAACGCGCAGGGCGGCCAGAACGCGGCATCGACGAACTGAGATTTGCACGAAGGCGAGGAACCCTCTTCAGCCGGACGGCTCGAACGAACACCGAAACACCCGCTGTAAAGTACCTAAAGCACGCAAGGCACAACCATCACCCCTTCACAGCCAGCGCGGACCCGAGCTGATTCCGAACCGCGCGGCACGCATTCATTCTCTTTACCCCGTTTCGAGCAAGGAGCCCGACCATGATGAAGAACCAACTCGCCGGCTTGATGAAGCAAGCTCAGCAGATGCAGGACAACATGAAGAAGATGCAGGACGAACTCGCCCTGGTCGAGGTGGAAGGACAATCCGGCGCCGGTCTCGTGAAGGTGACCATGACGTGCAAGAACGATGTCCGCCGCGTGTCGATCGACCCGAGCCTGCTCGCCGACGACAAGGACATGCTGGAAGACCTCGTCGCCGCTGCGTTCAACGACGCCGTGCGCAAAGCCGAAGCCACCACACAGGAAAAGATGAGCGGCATGACGGCCGGCATGCCTATGCCGCCGGGTTTCAAGCTGCCGTTCTAAGCACCTCAACCCTCAGAGCATAGGGGCCCCAAGCGCATGAAACAACCTTCCGCCTTGTCGGCGCTCGTCGAAGCGCTGCGCGCGCTGCCGGGCGTGGGTCCCAAGTCGGCGCAGCGCATGGCCTATCACCTGATGCAGCATGACCGGCCTGGCGCCGAAAAGCTCGGCCGCTCCCTGATGTTCGCGACCGAGCATCTGCAACACTGCGAGAAGTGCAACACGTTCACCGAGGCGGCAATCTGTGAAGTCTGCAGCGACCCTGAACGCGATCCTGAACTGCTCTGCGTGGTCGAAACGCCTGCCGACCAGATCATGCTCGAACAGACCTTGACGTATCGCGGACTGTATTTCGTGCTGATGGGACGGTTGAGTCCGCTAGATGGTATCGGGCCGAAAGAGATCCATTTCGATCGCCTGATCCAGCGCGCCACCGACGGGCTCGTAAAGGAAATCGTGCTCGCCACGAACTTCACGAACGAGGGCGAGGCGACCGCGCATTACCTCGCGCAGACGCTCAAGTCGAAGGGCCTGAAGGTCACACGCCTCGCGCGCGGCGTGCCGGTAGGCGGCGAACTCGAATACGTCGATGCCGGCACGATCGCGCGCGCCATGCTCGACCGGCGCTCCGTGTAGACAGCAGTTTGCAGACATCAGTTACACCGCAACAAGGCAATGACATGACCGAAGCAGAAGCATTGGCGCTCGCCACGCACCGGCATTACAAGGGCGGTTTATATCGCGTGATCGGTGTGGCGCGGCATTCAGAGACCGAAGAGTCGATGATCGTCTATGAACATCTCTGGCCGCACGATCACGGCCTGTGGGTGCGTCCGGCGGAATTGTTCAACGGCGCGCTGGCCGACGGTTCACCGCGCTTCAAGGCGCTCGATATTCCGCTGTAAAGGCTGTCTGGCGTTTCACGCTATCAAGCTATTTCAGGCCGCTGTGAAAACCGCTATGAAAACCCTAATGAAGGAGACAGCATGAGCGCTTCTACGGGACCGCTCGCCGGCGTCAAGGTGCTCGAACTCGGTACGCTGATCGCCGGGCCGTTCGCCGCGCGCTTCATGGGCGAGTTCGGCGCCGACGTGATCAAGATCGAAGATCCGAGCGGCGGCGATCCGCTGCGCAAATGGCGCAAGCTGTATCCGGAAGTGGGCGGAACATCGCTATGGTGGGCCGTCCAGGCGCGCAATAAAAAGTCGGTAACGGTTAATCTCAAGTCCCCCGAAGGCAAGGAAATCGTACGGCGGCTGGCGAAGCAGGCTGATATCGTCGTCGAGAATTTCCGGCCGGGCTTGCTCGAGAAACTCGGACTTGGCTATGAAGTGTTATCCGCCGAGAACCCCGGCCTCGTGATGGTGCGTCTGTCGGGCTACGGGCAGACCGGGCCGTATCGTGACCGGCCGGGATTCGGCGCGATCGCTGAGTCGATGGGCGGATTGCGTCACATCACCGGCTATCCGGACTTGCCGCCGCCGCGCATCGGCATTTCCATCGGCGACTCCATTGCCGCACTGCATGGCGTGATCGGCGCGTTGATGGCGCTGCACCATCGGCAAGCGAACGGCGGCAAGGGACAAGTAGTCGATGTCGCACTGTACGAAGCCGTGTTCAACATGATGGAAAGCGTAGTTCCCGAATATGGCGTGTACGGAATGGTGCGCGAGCGCACGGGGGCGTCGCTGCCGGGCATTGTGCCGTCGAATACGTATCCGTGCCGAGACGGCAGCATCGTGATTGGCGGCAACAGCGATCCGATCTTCAAACGGCTGATGCTCGCTATCGACCGTGAAGACCTGGCTAACGATCCCACGCTGGCATCGAACGACGGACGCGTGCCGCGCACGCGGGAAATTGACGACGCAATCCGCGTGTGGCTTTGCACCCGCTCCATAGACGAGGCGCTCGCCGTCCTGAACGCCGCGGATGTGCCCGCAGGCCGCATTTACAGCGTCGCCGATATGTTCACCGATCCGCAATACATCGCGCGGCAGATGATCCAGCATTTTCCCTGGCAGGACGGCCGGGAGATCGCGCTGCCGAACGTTACGCCAAAGTTGTCGGAGACGCCCGGCGAGACACGCTGGCTTGGCCCGCAACTTGGTGAACACACCGATGAAGTTCTGCAATCGCTCGGCTACGACGCCGATGAGATTGCGCGGCTGCGCGCGAACAACGCGATTTAGGCAGTCCTGTGCGCCTTGGCGATTCGCCAAATATGGAACTCGGCGCGCGGGGTGGGTCAGCAGTGGTCCTGTAAGCTGAATCTACCTTCGACATTGACACCGTGCCCGCCGACACTCTGGCGCCGGGCACCGCGCGATGAAGTGGCAGCTACGCACGGGCGATATCGAAAAGACGCGAGGGTCGGTGGGCGGCTTGAGAAGCGCTGTTCGTGCGCGCAGCCGTCCGTTACCGCCTCACAGCGTATCAAGGTTCGATCACGATTTTTCCTGACACGCGCCGGCTCGCCATGTCGTTCAATGCCTCGGCGGTCTGTTCAAGAGTGTAGCGCTTCGTGACGTGCGGCCGTACCCGGCCGTCCTTGATCCAGCCGAAAATCTGTTGCAACGCGGCGCTCGCCAGGTCGGGCTCGCGCTGGATATGCTGACCCCAGAACACGCCGACAATACTCGCGCCTTTCAGCAGCGCGAGGTTGAGCGGCAGCTTCGGAATCTCGCCATTCGCGAACCCAACCACAAGATACCGGCCGCGCCATCCTATGCTACGAAAAGCCGGTTCCGCGTACTCGCCGCCCACCGGGTCGTAGATGACGTCGGGCCCGTTCCCGTCCGTCAGCACCTTGATCCGTTCGCGCAGGTTTTCGCTCGTGTAGTCAATGACGGCGTCCGCGCCATGTTCCAGGCATAACGCGAGCTTTTCCGGACTCGATGCCGCCGCAATCACACGGGCCCCGAGCGCCTTGCCAATTTCCACCGCTGCCAACCCCACGCCGCCTGCCGCGCCCAGCACGAGCATGGTTTCGCCGGCCTTCAGCGCACCCCGGTCGACCACGGCGTGGTGCGACGTGCCGTACGCAAGCGTAATGGCGGCGGCGCTGGCGAAGTCGATGTCCTCGGGCAATGGCATACATGCCGCCTCGCTTGCCAGCGCCTGCTCGGCGAACGCGCCTTGCGCCGTGTACGCGGCAACCCGCATGCCGATCTTCAGCCGCTTGACGTCCGGACCCACGGCCCGCACCACGCCGGCGAATTCGGAGCCCGGCGTGAACGGCAATTCGGGTTTCATCTGGTACTTGTTCTGGATCACGAGCACATCAGGGAAATTCACGCTGGCGGCTCGGACGTCGATCGCTACCTGGCCGGCCCCGGGCTGGAGATCGGGCAGCGTTTCCAGGGCAAGGGACTCCGGTGGTCCGTACTGGTTGCATCGAATGGCGCGCATGGTGTCTCCGGGTGAAATTATCGTGATCTGGGAGTGTAGATCAGGGCTGCGCGAGTGTGCGCCTGCCTGCGCCGCGTTGGCCGAAAGGTCTATAGAACGCACGCAAATCATCCACTGCCACGCGCCGCAGCAGCCCATCAGGCCAAGTGCCCCGAGGGCGATCCGCGGGCCTTCCTTCCTCGGTTACAATCGTCGGATGCGAATCCTACTCAGTAACGACGACGGTTATCTGGCGCGTGGCCTCAACGTGCTGCACGCGGCCATGCAGCCGCTTGGCGAAGTGACGGTGATGGCGCCCGAGCAAAACTGCAGCGGCGCTTCGAACTCGCTGACGCTGTCGCGCCCGCTCATCATCCACACGGCGGCGAATGGTTTCAACTATGTGAACGGTACGCCAACGGACTCGGTGCACATCGCACTGACGGGCATGCTGGCCGAGCAGCCGGACCTGGTGGTATCGGGTATCAACAACGGCCAGAACATGGGCGAGGACACGCTGTATTCCGGCACTGTCGCCGCCGCCACGGAAGGGTTCATGTTCGGCGTGCCGGCCATCGCGTTTTCGCTGGTCGGGCGCGACTGGCTGCATCTGGAAGACGCAGCGCGGGTGGCGGCGGACATCGTCGCGCATTATCTCGCGCACCCCATGCCCGGCCATCCGCTGCTTAATGTGAACATTCCGAGTCTGCCGTATGACGAGATGGGCGAGTGGCGCATTACACGGCTCGGCAAACGTCATCCATCGCAGCCGGTCATTCGGCAAATCGATCCGCGCGGCAATCCGATCTGGTGGATCGGGCCGTCCGGTGACGCGCTCGACGCAAGCGAAGGCACAGATTTCCACGCGGTGGCGAACGGGCATATCTCCATCACGCCGCTGCAACTCGATCTAACTCACACCAAGCTGCTGCCTGCCACGCGCGAGTGGGCCGAGGCGCGGAGCCGCAGTTCATGACGGACGACCGCGCGAAACGCTTTCCGCTGGCGCTCGCCGATCTGGTGCGCGAGCCACGCAAGGCAACTGCGCGTCCCGATGCAGGAGCCAAGCCGGGCTTGAAACCAGCATTGAAGGCCATTTCGGGCGGCGGCGGTTTGAAACCTGCATCAACTATGCACAAGGCCGCTGCAGCCGCGCCGAAACTGGCGGGCGGCAAGGCAGTAAAACCGGCTAACGGCACGCATTCCGGCATGAACGCGAGCAAGGCGGCGAAACCTGAATCAATTGCGCTCGCGGGTAACACGGCGGCGCGCGGCGTGGCGGGGAGTCCGGCTGCTGCAACGGGCGATCGGCATCGCTCGTCTGCAAGATTGCATGCTGCGTCGAAACCTTCCACGGTCATCGCGCATCATCAGCCCGGCGCGCTGCGTTCGGGCGTGCGTCCGAACGAAACGCGCGATCTTCAGCCAAAGTTAAAGACACATCTGAAGCCGGATGCGAAGTCACAACCGGCAAAGTCACCGGCGCCGCAGCCCGAGGTCAGGCCGAACGCCGTCCGAAAGGCTGCATCCCAGGCGGGGCAGCCAAGCACGCACGCGCTGACATCGGAACGAGTGCGGGAGCGCATGGTCGAACGGCTGCGGGCGAATGGCATTACGGACGCCCGCGTGCTTGCCGCCATGGCCGCGGTG
Organism: Caballeronia udeis; assembly: GCF_044909315.1. Classification (GTDB taxonomy): domain Bacteria; phylum Pseudomonadota; class Gammaproteobacteria; order Burkholderiales; family Burkholderiaceae; genus Caballeronia; species Caballeronia udeis_A. The sequence goes on along the minus strand of NZ_JBIYEB010000002.1, from coordinate 223,035 downwards.
CCGCGCCATATGTTCGTCGATCCCGGTCTTGCCGCGCAGGCTTATGAGGATGCTGCGCTGCCGATCGGTCATCATCAGACTATCTCGAAGCCGTCGGTGGTCGCGCGGATGATCGAGCTGGTCGCGGCCGGACGTACGCTCAAGAATGTGCTGGAAATCGGCACGGGCTGCGGGTATCAGGCGGCCGTGCTCTCGCAGGTGGCAACCGACGTGTATTCCATCGAACGTATCCGGCCGTTATCCGAACGAGCAAAGCTGAACCTGCGGCCGTTACGCGTGCCGAACATCCGCCTGCATTACGGCGATGGCCGTCTCGGACTGCCGGCGGTCGCGCCGTTCGACGCCATTGTGATTGCTTGTGCCGGACTCGACGTTCCGCAGGCGTTGCTCGATCAACTCGCTGTAGGCGGCAGACTTGTAGCGCCCGTCGGGTCCCAGACGGCGCAAGCGCAGATACTGACGCTCGTCGAGCGCGTTTCGCCCACTCAATGGCGCGAGTCGCAGCTCGATCGGGTTTTCTTTGTACCCTTAAAATCCGGAGTGATTTAACACCGATGAGTATGTTGCGTGCTAAACGAGAAGTGAGCGCGAACCCCGGTCTGATGGCGGTTCAGCGCGGTGTATGCGTGGTGGCGCTGTGCGCGCTGGCCGCCTGCGCGACCCGGATGGACCAGGCGCCTGTCGTGGACCGGACCGGATCCGCAATCGGTACGCAAGCCGCTCAGGATGGAGCCGTGTTGCCGCCGGGTCCGCCGCCACCGGGTTACTACCGGGTGAAGCCGGGTGACACCCTATACCGGATCGCACTGGAAAACGGCCAGAATTATCGGGATATTGCGTCGTGGAACAACATGACGAACCCGAACCAGATCGAAGTCGACCAGTTGCTGCGCGTGGCGCCCCCGGGCGCCAATCTCGCGGCGGCCACACCGGGCGTTTCTACCGCTCCGATTGTCGGCGGCGGGGTGCAAGCCCAGCCGCTGAATAACACGTACGGCGCGAATCCTTCGGCTGCACCGGACACGAATGGCGGCGTGCCGCCTGCGCCGAATTACGGCACGTCGTCCGGCATGGGCGCAATGCCGGGTACAGCGGCGCCGGGATTGGCCATGACGCAGCCGCCGGGCGTGGGTGTCGACAACGGTGCAGCCGCAGTTCCGGCTGCACAGCCGGCATTCATCTGGCCGGCGCGCGGGCCGATTCTCGGCACGTTCGACGACGCGAAAAACAAAGGCTTGAACATTGGCGGCGCAGCCGGAGATCCGGTCAATGCGGCGGCCGATGGACGGGTCGTCTACTCTGGCAACGGTCTACGCGGATACGGCAATCTCATCATCATCAAGCACGACGCAACTTTTCTTACCGCGTACGCACATAACAGTGCTTTGATGGTAAAAGAGGGAGACGCGGTGACAAAAGGGCAGAAAATCGCCGAGATGGGCAACAGCGATTCGGACCGCGTGATGTTGCATTTCGAAGTCCGCCGGCAGGGCAAGCCTGTCGACCCTCTGAAGTATTTGCCGCCGCAATAAGCGAAACCATCATGCCTAAATCGAAGCGCCGCCCGCCGCAAGCCGAGACTGAGACAATCAGCCGACCCACGCAGACAACGGTGGAAGACGGCGCTTCGGGCCATGCAGACGAGGCTGAAAGTGAAACGGCCGACGCCGAGCTTGATGTAGACGAAGATAGTGGCGCGAGCGGGAAGGATGTCGCCGAGGGCGCGGCTGATTCCATACCCGACGTCGACGACTTCAAGTCCATTTTGCAGGCCGAACTCACGGCTGACACAATCCAGCATTATCTGAACCGCATCAGCGTGAAGCCGCTGCTGACCGTCGAGGAAGAGCAGCGTTATTCGCGGCTGGCGAAAGCCGGAGAATTCGAGGCACGCCAGGTGATGATCGAGCGCAACTTGCGCCTTGTCGTCAGTATCGCGAAGGGTTATCTGAATCGTGGCGTGCCGTTGCTCGATCTGATCGAGGAGGGCAATCTAGGCTTGATGCACGCTATCGAAAAATTCGATCCCACGCGCGGTTTCCGGTTTTCGACGTATGCCACGTGGTGGATCCGGCAGAGCATCGAGCGCGCGATCATGAACCAGGCGCGCACGGTGCGCTTGCCTGTGCACGTAATTCGCGAACTCAATCAGGTGTTGCGTGCGAAACGCCATCTCGAAAAAAGCTCGGCGAATTCGACGGCGGCTATTGCGCCTGACCGGCGCGATGCGAGTATTGACGACATCGCGCATCTCACCGGCAAAACGCCCGAGGAAGTCACGGACATCCTCGCGCTTAACGAACACACGGCGTCACTTGATGCACCGCTGGATCTCGACCCGGCGAGCAGCCTGCTTGATCTGCTCTCCGACGACGCCAGCCAGTCGCCTGATTCCGAAGTTCAGCATCGCGAACTGGAAACGCTGACGAAGCTGTGGCTTTCGCGGCTGTCTGACAAACACCGGCATGTTATCGAGCGTCGTTTCGGCCTGAACCACATTGAACCGGCCACGCTCGAAGAACTCGCGGACGAAATGGGCCTGACGCGCGAGCGTGTGCGCCAGATCCAGCAGGAAGCGCTGGTCCGGCTCAAGCGGTTCTTCGCATCGAACGGGGTGCGGAAAGACGCCGTGCTCTAGACGAGGCGCCGTCCTTGCAACGCTGTCCTTAAAAAATAATGACACCCATTCTCGTATTCGACATCGAGACGATTCCCGATGTCGACGGTATTCGCCGTCTCGACAATCTTCCCGCCACGCTGACCGACATAGAGGTCGCGGAGCATGCGTTCGCCGCTCGCCGCGAAAAGGTGGGCAACGATTTCCTGCCGCATCATCTGCAGCGCATTGCCGCCATTTCGTGCGTGTTCCGCGATAACACAGGTTTTCGCGTTCGCTCGCTCGGCACGACGACGGATTCCGAGGCGGTACTGATTCAGTCGTTTTTTCGCGTGATCGAAAAATATACGCCGCAACTCGTTTCATGGAACGGCGGTGGTTTTGATCTGCCCGTGCTGCACTACCGGGCGCTGGTGCACGGCGTGACGGCGTCTCGCTATTGGGACCTGGGCAACGACGATCGGGAGTTTCGCTACAACAACTACATCAGCCGTTATCACGCGCGCCACACCGACCTGATGGACGTGCTCGCGATGTACCAGGCGCGCGCGAACGCGCCGCTCGATGCGCTTGCCAAGCTCTGCGGTTTTCCAGGCAAGCTCGGCATGGATGGCGGAATGGTCTGGCAGACCTACTCGGAAGGGCGCATAGAAGAAATCCGCAACTATTGCGAGACGGACGTGGTTAACACGTACCTGATGTACTGCCGTTTTCAATTGATGCGAGGCGGGTTTTCCGCTGAAGAGTATGCCGACGAGATCAGCTTCGTAAAGAACGCACTCGCGCTTGAACCAGCGTCACATTGGGCCGAATATCTGGCGGCGTTCGACAACTGAGCACCGGGCCGGGGTTCTCCCGGCATCGTCTACAATCTCGCCTTTGCTGCCCGTTTTCGGGGCCTTCACCGCGCTTTTCGTTTCGTTTTCCGCTTCCCGATTCTTCAATTTTTTCACATTAGCCAGGAAGTCCGCAGGTGTCTCACGCTCGAAAAAAATCGCGTAATCGACGCAGTCCACCGGCTCGAATCGTTCCTCTGGACCCTTTGGCCGCACCGCTCGAGATCGAAATCAAATCGATCGACATGGATGCCCAAGGCGTTGGCCGCTCGACGACCGAGGACGGCTCGGACGGCAAGGTCATTTTCGTGGAAGGCGCGTTGCCGGGCGAACGCGTGTTGTATGCGAGCTTTCGCAAGAAGGCCGCATTTGAGCAGGCGCTTCTCGTGAAAATCCTGCGTGAAAGCGTGATGCGCACGCGGCCGAAATGCCCTTATTTCGGCAAGTGCGGCGGCTGTTCCATGCAGCACCTCGACGTGCGGGCGCAGATTGCCGTCAAGCAACGCGTGCTTGAAGACAATCTTCAGCATATCGGCAAGCTTCACGCGGAAACCATCTACCGGCCTATTCATGGGCCGTCGTGGGGCTACCGGTATCGGGCGCGGCTGGCTGTGCGGCTGATCGCGGGAAAGGGCGGCGCGCTGGTGGGATTCCACGAGAAAAAGAGTAGTTTCGTCGCCGATATGGAAACGTGCGAAGTCCTGCACCCGAAAGTGTCTGCCCTGTTGATGCCGCTGCGGCTGCTCGTACGCGATCTGTCCATTCGCGACCGCCTGCCGCAGATCGAAGTGGCTGTTGGCGCCGAGATAATCGCGCTCGTGCTGCGGATTCTCGAGCCGCTGACGCAAGCGGATGAGGCGTTGCTGCGTACTTTTGCCGACACCCATGGCGTGCAATTCTGGCTGCAGCCGAAAGGGCCGGAGACGGCTTATCCGTTTTATCCCCTCGGACAGGAACTGGCTTACACGCTGCCTGAATTCGGTATCCGCATGCCGTTCAAACCAACCGATTTCACCCAGGTCAATCATCAGATCAACCGGGTGCTCGTGAGCCGGGCTTTGCGGCTGCTGGGCGCACAGCGCACGGATCGGGTGCTGGATCTCTTTTGCGGTATCGGCAATTTCACGCTGCCGCTCGCGCGGATGGCGGGCGAGGTCGTGGGCATCGAAGGTAGTGCGGGCCTGACAGAACGCGCGCTGGAAAATGCCAGGGTAAATGGCGTCCATGAGCATACTTCGTTCGAGTGCCGAAACCTCTTCGAGATCACCGCGGACGATTTTCGTGCGCTGGGTCCCTTCGACAAAATTCTCATTGACCCGCCTCGTGAAGGGGCGTTGGCGGTGTCGAAGGCGCTGGGGGAGATTGCGCGAAGCGGCGAGGGAGTGTTGCCCAAGCGGATTGTGTACGTCTCCTGCAATCCGGCATCACTCGCCCGTGACGCGGGCGTGCTCGGGCGCGAGGCCGGCTACCGGATGAAGGGAGCCGGCGTGGTGAACATGTTCCCGCATACATCGCACGTCGAATCGATTGCGCTGTTCGAGCGCGACTGAATCCCCGCCCGCTGCGGACATAAAAAAACCGGCCCCTCGAAGGGCCGGTTTTTTACGAGTAACGCCAGACTGACGTGCAATCAGTTCCGGTTGCCGCCGAAGATGCCGAGCAGCATCAACAGGTTCGTGAATACGTTGTACAGGTCCAGATAGATCGCGAGAGCGGCGCTGATGTAATTCGTTTCACCGCCATTTACCACGCGCTGGACGTCGAACAGCATGTACGCCGAGAAGATCACGATGGCCAGCACCGACACCGTCAGCATCAAGGCCGGCAGGTGCAGGAAGACGTTCGCAAACGCGGCCAGCAGCAACACCAGTACACCCATGAACAGCCACTTGCCAAGGCCCGAGAAATCACGCTTGCTGACGGTTGCAATAGTCGCCATGGCGGCGAAGATCACACCAGTGCCACCAAACGCCATCATGATGAGCTGCGGCCCGTTCGTGTAGCCGAGAATGAAGCTCAGCAAACGCGACAGCATCAAGCCCATGAAGAACGTGAAGCCCAGCAGCACGAATACGCCGAGGCTGCTGTTCTTGGTACGCTCGATTGCGAACATGAAGCCGAATGCAATCGCCATGAAGGCAATGAAGCTCATGGCGGGGCTGGTGGCAGCGAACAGGGAGAAGCCCGTTGCTACGCCGACCCACGCGCCCAACACGGTTGGGACCATGGAAAGCGCGAGCAGCCAGTACGTGTTCCGTAGCACGCGATTGCGGGTTTCGGTCGACGTGACGCTACCGCTGCGGCCAAAACTGTAAGGGGATTCGTTCATGGTTTCTCCTTGCCTAAACTTGTGTAAAGCCATCTGGGTCAAAAATACCGGCTCAATTTGCCGTAAAACGCCGACACTGCCGCGAGCAAACACGGCTTTTAACGGTCAGGCGGCTTCGTTGGACGATTTGCCGCGAAACCTTTGGCTGCTTGGTTGCATTGTACGCTTCGGCCCGGCGGGCCTTCCAACACGACATATGAGCCTATCTTGCGCCGAAATCAACAATGCTGCTGTGCAGTAATAAGACCGCTAAAATTACGGCGCGTTTCATACCCACACTGTGATCCGCGCTGCGTGCACTGCAATTCCGAACCACGTTTTGCCTATGCTTTGATGCTTACGAAGTCGTAAGGTTTCAATCGCAATCATACATCGCTTCGTGCTATAATTGTCGATTCATTTATATTCGTAACCCGTTAATTTTTTGGAGTTTTTCATGGCGATCGAGCGCACCCTGTCGATTATTAAACCGGATGCAGTGGCAAAGAATGTGATCGGCCAGATCTACAGCCGTTTTGAGCAAGCTGGCCTCAAGATCATCGCGGCTCGCATGGTCCACCTGTCGCGCGCTGACGCGGAAAAGTTCTACGCGGTTCACGCTGCACGCCCGTTCTTCAAGGACCTGGTCGAATTCATGATCTCGGGTCCCGTGATGATCCAGGCACTGGAAGGCGAGAACGCCATCCTGACGAATCGTGACCTGATGGGCGCAACCGACCCGAAGAAGGCCGACAAAGGCACGATTCGTGCGGATTTCGCCGACAGTATCGACGCTAACGCGGTACACGGTTCGGACGCGGCTGAAACTGCCCGTCAGGAAATCGCTTTCTTCTTCCCCGAAGTGAACGTCTATTCGCGTTGATTCGGGAGTAGCTTTATCGCAGGAATTGGCGCGAAATAGCTGGAATGCGGCTCAGAACGTGTTCCAGGCTTCGCTCAGCAAGGAAATGGCAGAATCGAAATGACAGCTGCAACAGTCAACCTTCTGGACCTCGATGCCGCCGGGCTCGTCGCTTATTGCGACAGCCTGGGCGAAAAGCCGTTTCGCGCCAAGCAATTGCAACGCTGGATCCACCAGTTCGGTGTCGACGACTTCGACGGCATGACGGACCTGGCGAAATCGCTGCGTGAAAAATTGAAAGGTCGGGCCAGCCTGGACATGCCCGCCATCGTCCGCGATCACGTATCCACCGACGGCACGCGGAAGTGGCTGATCGACGTGGGTAATAGCAACGCGGTCGAGACCGTCTACATTCCAGAAGAAAATCGCGGCACGCTGTGCGTTTCGTCGCAAGCGGGCTGCGCGGTGAATTGCCGTTTTTGCTCTACGGGCAAACAGGGCTTTTCCCGCAATCTGAGTACGGGCGAGATTATCGGCCAGTTGCGCATGGCCGAATTTGCACTGCGCGCATCGAAAGGTGGTCGTGACGGCGCGCCGAATAACGGCAAGGCCGACCGCGTGGTGACCAACGTCGTGATGATGGGCATGGGCGAACCCCTGCTCAACTACGATGCCGTCGTGCCGGCCATGCGGCTGATGCTCGACGACAACGCGTACGGGCTGTCGCGTCGCCGCGTGACGTTGTCCACTTCGGGCGTCGTGCCCATGATGGACCGCCTCGCCGCCGACCTGCCGGTCGCGCTTGCCGTGTCGCTGCATGCGCCAATCGATTCGCTTCGCGACATGCTCGTGCCGCTCAACAAGAAATATCCGCTGCGGGATTTGATGGCGGCGTGCCAGCGTTACCTGAAGGTTGCGCCGCGCGATTTCATCACATTCGAATATTGCATGCTCGACGGCGTGAACGACACTGAAGCTCACGCGCGCGAACTGGTCGCGCTCACGCGTGACGTGCCGTGCAAATTCAACCTGATCCCGTTCAATCCGTTTCCCGAGTCCGGTTTGACGCGCTCGAGCAACGAACAGATCAAGCGGTTCGCCCAGGTGTTGATGGACGCTGGTGTTGTGACGACGGTGCGCAAGACGCGCGGTGACGACATTGATGCGGCCTGCGGGCAGTTGGCTGGGGCCGTTCAGGACCGTACGCGTCTTGCCCAGCGCATGGGCAAGACGCGTACGGTCATTGAGGTTCGCGCCGTCTAAGCCTGGAGCGAGATGTGTGCGCCGACCTGCAGCGACCCATTCGCGGAAAAACCGGAAAATCCGGCAATAAATGCTAGAAGGCGGCACACAATGCCGCGCATTTTGTTATAAAGCCGTCTGCAACGCCGACTCGGCTATGTCTGCGGTGGCGCTACGGTCAGCAACGAAGCTGAACAGCGACAAAAAAGAATCGATGCGAGGAAATTGGGATGAGTGAGCCGCAGCACCCGACGCCATTCGGCGCTCATAAAGGTGACCAATCAGGCAGTCAGGCCGGCGCTTTGTCCGGAAGTCAGCCCGAAAAAACCGTGAGCGCCGCCAGTACCGCGCCGGGCGGCATCCAGCAGGCAGCGAGTCTTGATTCGGTGGCCGCAGTCGGTGCGCGTTTTACGCAGCTTCGCGAAGCGAAAAATTGGTCCCTGGATGACGTATCCGCGCGGCTGAAGGTGTCGCCGCAGAAATTGCGTGCGCTTGAGAGCGGCGATCTCAGCCTTTTCCCTGACAGGAACTTCGCGACAGGTATTGTGCGCAGCTACGCGAAAATCATGGGGGCCGATCCGGCGCCCTTCACGGCAGCGCTGCGTCACGCGAATGGTCCCGTCGAGCAGAATTTGTCGTTGCCGGCATCGTCCGGCGCGGGTTTGCCGCGTGGTCGAGTGTCGGTCCCGCTCGGCGGTTCACCGAAGCGCCGGTCATGGCTATGGGGTGTCGCCGCGGTTGTCGTTGCCGTGATCGCACTCGCAATGTGGCACACCGGCGGGGATTCCGCGGCGTGGTTTGCCCGGCTGAAGGCCAGCGCCAACGGTGCAACCCAGACAACGAGCGGCGACACAAGCGCGGGTTCATCGGTGGCGGCCACCGAGGAGGCGACGGCCAACACGGGTTCGGTCGCATCGGGAGACGCTGCTACGGAGGCGCCCGCGGCCGTTGCTCAGGCTGAAACCCAGCCAGGTGCGCAGCCAATGCCGAGCCCGCTAGGTACGAATGCGCTTCCAGCGTCGTCGTCCGCTATTACTGCCGTTCAAGGCGCAGCCGCGCGCGCGCAAAGCGCGAGCGCGCCATTGGCGAATGCAGTGAAAGCCGCGCCGTCGGCCGATGCGGCTGTTACGGCATCGGCCGCTGCCTCGGTCGGAGCGGGCGCGAACGAACTTGAATTGAAGGTGGCGAAGGATAGCTGGTTCAGCGTACGCCAGAAGGACGGTAAGGAAGTGTTTTCAGGCCTGGTCAAGGCCGGCAGCGTGCAGCGAGTGGCTGGCGACGCGCCGTTCAAGATCACGGTTGGAAATCGGGCGGGTCTCGATTCGTTGATGTTTGACGGACAACCCGTCGATCCAGCCAAATTCGGCCCTGCGAAGGGCAATGTCGCCCGCTTCTCGCTGCCCTGATCTCCAGGCGCCGCGTGTTGGAGCGTGTGGTTGAACCGTGCCGGTTTTGGAAGCGGGCTCAAAAGCCATACGCCATACCGCTGGAGGGGTCTTGATGCCGCTTCTCAGCCCTGACACGGAGTTGTGCGAAGATTTCATCAAGGCGTCGCAAAAGTGGCGGCGCCGTTTCATGTCCTCGAGTCTCATTCATGTCCAGATACGCGTCACCGTGTGATAGCCGGCGGCGCAAAGGGTCTTTCGATGCAATCCGAAGCTCAACAACCCCTTATTGAAAGCAAGATTTGTTCGTCGGAGCCAGTCTTCGGCGGATCGTGGAAACGGCGGGCGTCGCACGCCGTGGACGTACGCTGGGGCGGCCAGCTCGTCACAATTGGCGGCGATGCGCCTGTGCGCGTCCAGTCAATGACGAACACCGATACCGCCGACGCCATCGGCACTGCCATTCAGGTCAAGGAATTGGCGCAAGCCGGTTCGGAACTGGTGCGGATCACGGTGAACACGCCTGAAGCTGCGGCGGCGGTTCCCGCGGTACGCGAGCAGCTCGACCGGATGGGCGTGACCGTGCCGCTGGTCGGCGACTTTCATTACAACGGCCATACGCTATTGCGCGACTATCCGGCTTGCGCCGAGGCGCTGTCGAAATACCGGATCAACCCGGGCAACGTTGGCGCAGGAGCCAAACGCGACACGCAGTTCGCGCAGATGATCGAAGCGGCTGCGCGCTACGACAAGCCGGTGCGGATCGGTGTGAACTGGGGCAGCCTCGACCAGGATCTGCTCGCACGGATGATGGACGAGAACGCGGCCCGTTCCACGCCGTGGGAAGCGCAAAGCGTGATGTACGAAGCGTTGATTCAATCGGCGATCGGGTCGGCGGAACGCGCGGTCGAACTCGGCCTCGGGCGCGACAAGATCATCCTGTCGTGCAAGGTCAGCGGCGTGCAGGACCTGATCGCGGTGTATCGCGAACTGGCCAAGCGTTGCAGCTTCGCGCTGCACCTCGGCCTGACCGAGGCGGGAATGGGGTCGAAGGGCATCGTGGCGTCGACGGCGGCGTTGTCGGTGCTGTTGCAGGAAGGAATCGGCGACACCATCCGCATCTCGCTCACGCCGGAACCGGGCGGTGCGCGGACCGGCGAAGTGATCGTCGGCCAGGAAATCCTGCAGACCATGGGCCTGCGCTCGTTCACGCCAATGGTGATCGCGTGCCCGGGCTGCGGACGTACCACCAGCACGTTGTTCCAGGAACTGGCGTCGCAGATCCAGACGTATCTGCGCAATGAAATGCCCGTGTGGCGCGATCAATTCCCGGGCGTCGAGAAAATGCACGTCGCGGTGATGGGTTGCATCGTGAACGGTCCCGGTGAATCGAAGCAGGCGAACATCGGCATCAGCTTGCCGGGGTCGGGCGAGAATCCGGCGGCGCCGGTGTTTATCGACGGCGTGAAGGTCAAGACGCTGCGCGGCGAGCATATCGCCCAGGATTTCCAGCAAATTGTCAGCGATTACGTGACACGCACTTACGGCAAGCGCGAAACCGCGCAGGCAGAAACACTTTAAAGACAGATGACTGAACAGAAGAAAAAGCTCGAGAAACTGAGCGGCGTGAAGGGCATGAACGACATCCTCCCGCAGGATGCCGCGTTGTGGGAATTCTTCGAAAGCACCGTCAAGTCGATGCTGCGCGCATACGGCTATCAGCAGATCCGCACGCCCATTGTCGAGCCCACGCAGTTGTTCACGCGTGGTATTGGGGAAGTGACGGATATCGTCGAGAAGGAAATGTACAGTTTCACCGACGCGCTCAACGGCGAGCACCTCACGCTGCGCCCGGAGAATACGGCTGCCGTGGTGCGTGCGTCGATCGAACACAATCTGCTTTACGACGGCCCCAAGCGGCTCTGGTACATCGGTCCCATGTTCCGCCATGAACGTCCGCAGCGTGGACGCTACCGGCAGTTCTACCAGGTCGGCGTGGAAGCGCTCGGATTTGCCGGTCCGGATACCGACGCCGAGATCATCATGATGTGCCAGCGGCTGTGGGACGACCTCGGTTTGTCGGGCATCCGGCTTGAGCTCAACTCGCTCGGCCAGCCGGAAGAGCGTGCGGCGCATCGCAAGGAATTGATCGCGTATCTCGAGCAGCATGTCGACGTGCTCGACGAAGAATCGAAGCGTCGTCTCTACACCAATCCGCTGCGCGTGCTGGATACCAAGAATCCCGCCATGCAGGAGATTGCGCAGAACGCACCGAAGCTCGTCGATTTCCTCGGGCCTGAATCGCTCGCGCACTTCGACGGTGTTCAGCGTTTGCTAAAGGCGAATAACATTCCGTTCAAGATCAATCCGCGTCTCGTTCGTGGCCTCGATTACTACAACCTCACCGTATTCGAATGGGTGACCGACAAGCTGGGTGCGCAGGGCACAGTGGCCGGCGGTGGCCGCTACGATCCGCTGATCGAGCAACTGGGCGGCAAGGCGACGGCGGCATGCGGCTGGGCGATGGGTGTCGAGCGCATTCTTGAACTGCTGAAAGAAGAAGATCTGGTGCCGGCGCCGGAAGGAACCGACATCTACGTCGTTCACCAGGGTGAGGCGGCGGCGGAGCAGGCGTTTGTCATCGCCGAGCGGCTGCGCGATACCGGCCTGGACGTCATTTTGCATTGCAGCCCTGACGGCATGCCGGCGAGCTTCAAGTCGCAAATGAAAAAGGCCGATGCAAGCGGCGCGGCGTTTGCCGTGGTGCTGGGCGAGAACGAATTGGCCCAGGGCATGGTGGGCGTGAAGCCGCTGCGCAGTGCATCAGTTGAGTCGACAGGTCAAAAGAACGAGCAGGCCACGGTGCCGGTGGAAGACTTGACCGAATTTCTAATCAATGCGATGGTGGCAACCGCCGATGACGGCGCCGACTGATTGTCAGGCTTGTGGTCGGGCGGCGCCACGTGTGCGAAAGCCGCGCGGCGGCCTGAAACAAAGGCGCGCAGCGTCGCGCGCGAACACAAAAGCAGTCAAGGAATAAGCAGGGCATGAGCTATCACGAAGAACAAGAGTCACTAGAAAACCTGAAAGCCTGGTGGGCCCGATGGGGCAACTCCACGACCTGGATCGTGCTCGCGGTGCTTGTTGCTGCAGCGGCCTGGAATGGCTGGAATTTCTGGCAACGGAAGCAGGCAGCGGAAGCCGCGGTGCTCTACGACCAGGTGCAGCAAGCGGTGGCATCGAGTGACAAGGCGCTGGTTACGCGCGTGTCCACGGACATGGAAAACAAGTTCGGCGGCACCGCTTACGCGCAGATGACAGCATTGGCCGCTGCCAAATCGCTGTATACCGCCGGGGACAGTGCAGGGGCTAAAGCGCAACTGCAATGGGCCGCAGATCACGCGAAAGACGCTGAATACAAACAGATCGCGAAACTGCGGCTGTCTTTGTTGCTGCTCGACGAAAAAGCCTATGACGCTGGCCTGAAGGTGCTCGGCGATGCACCGCTTGACGCGTTCAAAGGCGTGGTGTCGGATCGCCGCGGGGATCTGCTGGCGGCCGAAGGCAAACGCGATGACGCGCGTGCGGCTTACAAGGTTGCACTCGACACGCTGCCGAAGTCCGACACGTCAGCCCGTCAACTGGTCCAGTTCAAGCTGGACGCACTCGGCGGCTAGCGCCGACTGCTGGCCTCGGGATCTGTCAGCCGACCTCGTCCTTATGCAGGCGCGTTGCTCACTAGGTTAAAGTCACCGGTTTGCGGCGGTGAATTTAATCTGGCGAGTACCACGCCGCACACCGATCAACCGATTTCACTTATTCATGTTGCGTCCACCGATGACCTTTCTGAAACGCTACGCTCTCCCGCTCGCTTGCGCGATGACGGTTATGCTCACCGCCTGCGCCACCAAGGACGAGCGCCGCGTACCGACTCCGCTTGTAGACATCAAGCCGGTTCTAACTGTGGAGCAGGCGTGGAAGGCGAGCGTCGGCAAGGCCGGACGTTACCTGTTCTCACCCGTGGCAGTCGGCGATTTCGTGTACGCGGCCGGCACCAACGGCACGGTGGCGAAGATCGATGCCAAGACTGGTCAGGACGTATGGCGCATCAAGCTTAAAGATGATCTGTCCGCGGGCGTGGGCAGCGACGGTAACCTGACCGCGGTCGGTGGCCTGAAAGGCAACGTCTACGTGCTCGGACCGGACGGCAAGCAACTCTGGACGGCAGTAGCATCGGGAGAAATCATCTCGCCGCCGCTGGTCGGCAATGATCTGGTCATCGTCCGGACAATCGACGGCAAGGTCATCGCTTTCAACGCGCAAACCGGCGAACAGAAGTGGATCTTCCAGGCGCGCGCCGTGCCGCTCAACCTGCGTGTGGCTGCCGGCATGACGTTTGCCGCGTCCCAGGCGGTCCTGGCGGGCTTCCCTGGCGGCACCTTCGCAGCAATCAATCTGCAGACTGGCGACGCCTACTGGCAGACGCCGGTGTCATTCCCGAAGGGCGTGACTGAAGTCGAGCGCATCAACGACGTCACCGGCGCACCTACGTTGGTGGGATCGGAGACGTGCGCGGTGACCTTCCAGGGACGCATTGGGTGTTTCGACGCGAATTCGGGCCGCCCGCAATGGGAAAAGTCGTTCTCGAGCGACAGCGGTCTGGCGCAAGACAATGAAATGGTCGCCGCCGGTGACGACTGGTCGATCGTCAATGCGTTCAGCGGAATCGACGGTGCGCCGCTCTGGAAGAACGACAAGCTGAAGAATCGCATGGTCAGCGTGCCGTTTATCCTGGGCCGCGCGGTCGTACTCGGCGATTACCAGGGTTACGTGCATTTCCTTTCCACGGCAAATGGCGAATTCGTCGGCCGGGCCAAGACCGATGGCAGCGCGATCACGGCGGCTCCGGTGCTGGCAGGCGATACCCTGGTTATCCAGACGCACGACGGCGGCCTGTACGGTTTCCGTCCGCGTTGATGTGAAGGTTTGAGTTGATCTAACGTTCTGACGAACGTGCCGGCTTTGCCGGCCGTTCGCGTTTTTTCGGACTTTTTTGTTTTTTGAGTCCGCGCCGTGCGAATAGAATCGATTCATCAAGGCCGCGCGTGAAGGATCATCGTGCGGCAAATAAGCGCACAAGCAGCATATAAGCAGGTCAGGCAACGGTACAAGTAACACCAGGCATCGGGATTCCGGCAGCAGGATTGTGCAAGCGGGTCCACACCTTCGGGTGACGATGCTCGCGATCATGTCGTTTGGCGGAGCGCTCTCACTGCGTTCCACATGCGCTTCAAACGCCATGAACGTGGAACATCGCTGCACGCCGCGGTCGCTCCGCTGGAACCGTGCTAATTTTCGACACATCGCCGGGCCACGCACACTCGCGGCTCGCCGTTTCCGGACTTTTATCCGGCGCGCGCCGGGCCGGATTCATCCGCCTTGCGTTCAACTGTGAACACCATCTGATGAAACCCGTAATTGCCCTTGTAGGGCGCCCCAATGTGGGGAAATCGACGCTTTTCAACCGCCTGACGCGCTCGCGCGACGCACTCGTCGCCGACTTGCCCGGCCTTACCCGAGACCGTCACTATGGCGAGGGCCGGGTCGGAGATCGTCCCTACCTGGTGGTCGATACCGGTGGTTTCGAACCGGTCGCGAAAGACGGCATCCTGCACGAAATGGCTCGCCAGACCCGCCAGGCGGTGGAAGAGGCCGACGTGGTCGTCTTCATCACCGACGGCCGTAATGGACTCGCGCCGCAGGACAAGGCGATCGCGGACTACCTGCGCAAGACGGGCCGGCCGCTGTTCCTCGTAGTCAACAAGGCCGAGGGCATGAAGTACAGCGCGGTGGCTGCCGACTTCTACGAACTGGGCTTGGGCGACCCGCGCGCCATTTCCGCGGCGCACGGCGACGGCGTGACCGAAATGATCGGTGACGCGCTCGAGATCGCGTATGCCGGCCAGCCGGAAGAAGACCCGGAAGAAAAGGCGGCACGTGGCGTGAAAATCGCCATCGTGGGGCGTCCGAACGTGGGCAAGTCGACGCTGATCAATGCGTTGGTCGGCGAGGAGCGCGTGATCGCGTTCGATATGCCGGGTACCACGCGCGATTCCATCTATATTGATTTCGAGCGAAGCGGCCGCAAATACACGTTGATCGATACGGCGGGATTGCGCCGCCGCGGCAAGGTGTTCGAGGCCGTGGAAAAGTTTTCGGTGGTAAAGACATTACAGTCTATTTCCGACGCTAACGTGGTGATCCTGCTGCTCGATGCGCAACAGGACATCTCGGACCAGGACGCGCACATCGCGGGCTTCGTGGTCGAGCAGGGACGGGCGCTGGTGGTAGGGGTCAATAAATGGGATGGACTGGACTCGCATGTGCGCGAGCGCACCAAGGCCGACCTGACGCGCAAGCTCAAGTTTCTGGACTTTGCTAAATTCCATTACGTGTCAGCGCTGGAAAAGACGGGCATCAGCCAGTTGATGAAGTCAGTGGATGACGCCTACGCCGCCGCCATGGCCAAGTTGCCCACGCCGAAGCTCACGCGCGCGCTGATTGATGCGGTTGAATTTCAGCAGCCGCGGCGTCGTGGACCGATTCGTCCGAAGCTGCGTTATGCGCACCAGGGCGGACAGAATCCGCCGATCATCGTTGTGCACGGAAATGCCCTCGATGCGATCACCGACACCTATAAACGTTACCTCGAAGGGCGCTTCAGGGAAACTTTCGGGCTGGTAGGGACTCCATTGCGCATAGAGTTCCGTTCAAGCGCGAACCCTTACGCGGACAAAGGCTGAACCCCGCGTGCACCAAGCGTTTCGCCGGGTTTCAGGCGGTCGTGGCGCGCTGGTGCGAAAATGAAAATCGGCTATAGTGTAGCGATTGACGGCGGATCTCTTTTTCTTCGTCGCAATCACGTCAACCTGCAAAAATAATACGGAGTTTGCTATGAGCAACAAAGGGCAATTGTTACAAGACCCGTTTTTGAACGCACTGCGAAAAGAGCATGTGCCAGTGTCGATCTACCTGGTCAACGGTATCAAGCTGCAAGGCAATATTGAATCGTTCGACCAGTACGTCGTGTTGCTCCGGAATACGGTTACCCAGATGGTCTATAAGCACGCCATTTCGACGGTCGTGCCGGCGCGTCCGGTGAATTTCCACCCGGATGCAGAGACGCCCTAAACCTCGTTGCGTCCGGTGTAAGCGCATGAATGAACATGCTAATTCACCGGTCGCTTCAAAATGAAAACATTAATTTGATCAACGCAGCGCTTGTCGGTGTCGACTTCGGAAAGATCGATTTCGATGCCAGTCTCGAAGAACTCAGTCTGCTCGCACAAAGTGCGGGTGCCCATCCCGCCGTCACCCTGACCGGTCGCCGTTCCAGCCCCGATGCCAAGATGTTCGTCGGCAGCGGCAAAGTCGAAGAGCTGCGCCTCGCGTGCGAAGCCAACGACGTGGAACTTGTCATTTTTAATCACGCTCTCGCGCCCGCGCAGCAGCGCAATCTCGAAACGGCGCTCGACCGGCGTGTGATCGACCGGACCAGCCTCATCCTCGACATTTTCGCGCAGCGTGCCCGTAGTCATGAAGGCAAGCTGCAGGTCGAACTCGCCCAGCTCCAATACTTGTCCACGCGCTTGATTCGCGCATGGACTCACCTCGAGCGCCAGAAGGGCGGTATCGGCTTGCGCGGCCCGGGTGAAACGCAGCTTGAAACTGACCGCCGGTTGATCGGTGAGCGAATCAAGGCGCTGAAGGCACGCTTGATGAAGTTGCGGCGCCAGCATGGCACGCAGCGGCGTCAGCGCGAGCGCAACCGGACTACGTCGGTGTCGCTCGTCGGTTATACGAACGCGGGCAAGTCGACGTTGTTCAATGCGTTGACGAAGGCGCAGGCTTACGCGGCCGACCAGTTGTTCGCCACGCTCGATACCACCTCCCGCCGGGTTTATCTCAGCGAGGAAGCGGGTCAGGCCGTGGTGTCGGATACGGTCGGGTTCATTCGCGATCTGCCTCACCAGTTGGTCGCGGCTTTTCGTGCGACGCTTGAAGAAACCGTTCAGGCTGACTTGCTGCTGCACGTGGTGGACGCATCAAGCGTGGTGCGGCTCGACCAGATCGACGAGGTGAACAAGGTGCTGAGCAGTATTGGCGCCGACGGCATTCCGCAGATTCTCGTTTTCAACAAGATCGACGCGGTGCCTGAGCTGGCGGCCCGTGGGGACGCGGTTGAAAGGGACGAGTATGGTAATATTTTGCGCGTCTTTTTAAGCGCGCGAACCGGTCAGGGACTTGACGCGCTGCGCGCGGCCATCGCCGAATTTGCGGCTTCCGAACCCAAAGATAACAACGAGTACACGGAACTTCCGGACGGCACAATCGTGCCGGAGTCCATGGATAGCACATCCGACGACGGAACCACGCTACCGGAAGATCACCGGTCAGCCGAGGAAAGTGACGACCGTAAGGTCCCCGAGCACGGGCACTGATCTGTTCCGATTTGCATTGACCCGGCTGTCTAATGGTGAATCACCGAGTGAACGACTACAACGAGCGGAGTAACCGGCAGCTTTCGCATGCCGTCTTTTCGATCAACGACCCGCGCTGGGGGCGGGGCGACGGCAATGGTGACGGCAAAAGCCAGGACCAGAAACGTCCGCAGGAACAAAAGCGCCCATCGAAGGACAAGGATGGTGAAGGCCCGCCGGATCTCGACGAAATGTGGCGCGACTTCAACAAGAAGCTTGCTGGCTTGTTCGGCAAGAAACCCGCAGGCGGCGGTCCGCGCACCGACAACGGCCGCGGCGCCAGGATCGGCATGGGCATTGTTGTCGGTGTATTGATCGCAATCTATTTGGGCAGCGGCGTATTCGTCGTACAGGACGGCAATGTGGGTGTTGTGTCGCGCTTCGGAAAGTATGAGGAGACGGCCGACGCGGGTATTCACTGGCGTCTTCCGTATCCGTTCGAGTCGCACGAGATCGTCAATACGTCGCAGATCCGTTCGGTCGAAGTCGGCCGCAACAACAGTGTGACCCAGGCTAATGTGCGTGATGCGTCGCTGCTCACGCACGACGCGGATATCGTCGAGGTGCGGTTTGCCGTGCAGTACCAGATCAAGTCGGCGACCGACTACCTCTTCCGCAATGTCGATCCCGATCAGAACGTGACGGAATCGGCGCAGGCTGCCATTCGCGAGATTGCGGGCACACACAGTACCGACGACCTGCTTTTCAAGGACCGCGAAGCATTGCGCGCGAAGCTCGTCGACACCATCCAGGCATCGCTCGATTTGTACAAGACCGGTTTGCAGGTCACGGGTGTGACTATCCAGAGCGTGCAGGTGCCGGCCCAGGTTCAACCGGCGTTTGAAGATGCCGCGAAGGTGCGCCAGGACAACGAGCGCGCGGTCGACACTGCGAAAGCCTATGCCGATCAACTGTTGCCGCGCGCGAAGACCGACGCCGCGCGCATGATCGATGAAGCGAAGGGCTATAGCAACCGGGTCGTTTCGCAGGCGCAAGGCAATGCCGAGCGCTTCAAGCAGGTCTACGCAGAATATTCGAAGGCGCCGGCAGTGATTCGTCAACGCATGTATCTGGACACAATGCAGCAGATCTATTCGCGCGCGACGAAGGTGTTCGTCGACAGCAAGAGTTCGAATAACGTAGTGTATTTGCCGCTCGACAAGCTCGTCGAAGCAAACCGCCAGAACGCGAACGCAGCCGCTGCAGGGACGGTGCCTCCCGGCGCGTCGGGTGTCGCTGCAGGGACGGCGCCTTCGGGTGCGAATCAACCGGTCGGCGCCGCGCCTGCCGGTGTGATTGGAGGGACTGTCGGTGGTTCTATCACGCAGGATGCACGCGCTGAAAGCGCGTCGGCGGCTTCGGCCGTGACTGCCCAGTCCGCCGCTTCCGCCAGCGCCGCAGCATCCGCTGCCGCGTCGGGCGCAGCCTCGCAGTCGTCGGATGACCCATTGCGCTCGCGCGATGCGTTCCGTTCGCGTTCGCGCGAAGACGACACGCAATGAGGAGCGCGAACATGAATCGAATTATTGCGCTCGTAGTCGCTGTGGTCGCCGTGCTGTTCATCGGCTCGTCCATGATGTTCGTGGTCGACGAACGTCACGCCGGCGTGGTCTCCGCACATGGCGGCGGTACGCCCACGCTGGTCACGCCCGGCCTCCATTTCAAGCTGCCGCCGCCGTTCCAGACGCTGACGCTGATCGACACGCGTACGCTCACGCTCGACGAAGCAGGCTCGGACCGCTTCAATACGTCGGACAAGAACGAGGTGATCGTGAATACGGTCATCAAGTATCGGGTGGCCGATCCGTTGAAGCTGTTCGAAAGCAACGAGAAGAACACGCAGACGGCTCAGGACCGGCTCGCCGCGCTCACGCGCACGGCGTTGACGTCGTCGTTCACGAAGCGTTCGCTGACGGACGTGCTGGGTGAGCAGCAGGCCATTGCGAGCGAAGCACAGAAGGAAATCGAGCAGCCGGCAGCGGCGTTCGGCGTGGAGCTTGTCGATTTGCAGCTGACACGCATCGACTTTCCGCCGGCGGTGGCCGACTCAGTCTACAAACGCATGATCGCGGCGCGCCAGCAAGCGGCGGCCCAGGAACGCGCGAAGGGAACGGCTGATGCTGATGCGCTGAAGGCGAGCGCGGAGCGCCAGCAGGAAGCCATTCTCGCCGATGCCTACAAGGAAGCGCAGACCATCAAGGGTGAGGGCGACGGCCGGGCCGCGTCCATTGCGGCCGATGCATACGGCGTCGATCCGCAGTTCTACCAGTTCTATCAAAGCCTCGAAGCGTATAAAAAGACCTTCAATGCCGGCGACGTGATGGTTGTCGATCCGAGCAGCGATTTCTTCCGCTTCATGCGTAGCCCGAATGGCGCTGCGCCGAGCGGAACCGATGCCACCACCCCGGCGCTCGCGCATAAGCGCTAAGCCCCAAGCGTCGCGGCGCGAGCTGCGACGCCTTCAATCGAATGGATATGGCTGCATCGTTACTGCTCGCGATTGCGTTGATGCTGATTATTGAGGGGATGTTTCCGTTCGTCTTCCCTAACTCCTGGCGCGACACGTTTCGCCGGATCGCACAGCGGCCGCCGCACCAGATTCGTATTGGTGGCCTGATCGCCATGGTGCTCGGCGTGATCCTGCTGATTATCGCGACGTGATGCCTGCGACGTGATGCTCTCAAAACGACTCTTGCAACACGTTTGTTGCACCATGATTCGCGGCCTGTAAATTCAATGCGGGTTGACCTGCAGCTCTTGGTCGCCCATGGATTCAAAGCTTATGCTGACCCGCGGCAATCATCACCGCCGCGCTCAAACGCTTCGTAGGAAACGCACTGATGTCCACCTGGTTACTTCCCGAGAATATCGCCGACGTCTTGCCATCCGAGGCTCGCAAGATTGAAGAATTGCGCCGCCGGCTGCTCGACCGCTTTCGTTCGTATGGCTACGAACTCGTGATGCCGCCCATGCTCGAGTATCTCGAGTCGCTGCTCACCAGCGGCGGCAGCGACCTGAACCTGCGCACCTTCAAGCTTGTCGACCAACTGTCCGGCCGAACGCTCGGCCTGCGCGCGGACATCACGCCGCAGGTTTCGCGTATCGACGCGCATCTGCTGAATCGGCAGGGCGTGACGCGCCTTTGTTATGCGGGCAACGTGCTGCATACACGTCCGCGTGGTTTGCACGCTACGCGCGAGCAGATCCAGATCGGCGCGGAAATTTACGGGCATGCCGGGCTGGAAGCGGATCTCGAGATCCAGCAGCTGATGCTGGATTCGCTGCGTCTGAGCGGTCTCGATAAAGTGCGCCTCGACCTGTGTCACGCGGGTGTTTTGTCGGCATTGCTGGACCTGGAACCGGCTGCGGCCGCGCTCGGTGAAGCGCTGTTCGACGCGCTCGGGGCGAAGGATGTACCACGCCTGAACGAACTGACGGCCAAACTCGGCGATGTGACCCGGGACGCGTTGCGCGCGTTGCCGTCGCTGTATGGCGACGCTTCCGTGCTCGACGAAGCGCGGGCCCGGCTGCCGAATCTTCCGGTGATCGGCCGCGCACTGGACGACCTCGCGTTCCTCGCGGCCCAGGCGAATGGAGCCGAGCTGATGATCGATCTCGCCGATCTGCGCGGGTACGCGTACCACAGCGGCGTGATGTTCTCGGCGTACGTTGACGGTGTTCCGAACGCGGTGGCGCGGGGCGGCCGTTACGACGACGTTGGCCAGGCCTACGGCCGTGCGCGCCCGGCGACGGGTTTTTCACTGGATCTGCGCGAAGTCGCCCGTATTTCTCCCATCGATGCCCGCGGCAGCGCGGTCCTCGCACCATGGAAGCATGACGAACCGCTGCTTGCGGCGGTTGCGCAATTGCGCGATGCGGGCGAAGTGGTGATCCAGGCGCTGCCGGGGCACGACCATGATCTCGACGAGTTCGCGTTCGACCGCGTGCTGGTCGAGCGCGATGAAAAGTGGGTTGTAGAGGCCCGTTCCTAGCGGTTTTGTGGTTTGCCAGCGCGCCTTTTGGAGGCACACGGCGGCAAACTGCAGACAAAACTTTTGCCAGATCCGATTGATGCAAAATCAATACGCGTTCGCAAATACCGGGAAAAACTCGGAACCTTCCGCGAACATAGGTAAAATGCTTTTTTAACCAGCTATCAAATTGACATGTCTGCCAGCGCAGTGAATGTGAACCCGGGGCGCAACGTCGTCGTGGTTGGCACCCAGTGGGGTGATGAGGGCAAGGGCAAGATCGTCGACTGGTTGACGGACCACGCCCAAGGCGTCGTGCGCTTCCAGGGCGGCCATAATGCCGGCCATACGCTGATTATCGGCGGCAAGAAAACCATCCTTCGACTGATTCCCTCGGGCATCATGCGCGCCGGCACCGCCTGTTACATCGGCAACGGCGTCGTATTGTCGCCGGAAGCGCTCTTCAAGGAAATCGGCGAGCTGGAGTCGGTGGGTGTCGACGTCCAGAAGCGTCTTTTCATCTCCGAAGCCGCCAACCTGATTCTTCCGTATCACATCGCTATCGACCAGGCGCGCGAAGCACGGCGCGGCGCGGCGAAGATCGGCACGACCGGACGCGGTATTGGCCCGGCGTATGAAGACAAGGTCGGCCGCCGCGGCTTGCGCGTGCAGGATCTGTACGATCGCGAAGTGTTTGCCGAGCGCCTGCGCGAGACCCTCGATTTCCACAATTTCGTACTGACCGGTTATCTGGGCGCCGCTGCCGTGGATTACCAGGAAACGCTCGACACCATGTTCGGCTATGCCGAGCGCCTCGCGCCCATGGTGACTGACGTTTCACGCCGTCTCTACGACGAAAACCACGCTGGGCGCAACCTGCTGTTCGAAGGTGCACAAGGCACGCTGCTCGACATCGATCACGGCACGTACCCGTATGTCACGTCGAGCAATTGCGTGGCGGGCGCGGCAACGGCCGGCGCGGGCGTAGGTCCGCAAAAGCTCAACTACATCCTTGGCATCACGAAAGCGTATTGCACGCGCGTGGGCGCAGGGCCGTTTCCGAGCGAACTGTATGACGCGGACAACGCGAATCGCCAGGAGCAGGTTGGCCTGAAGCTTGCGACCGTCGGCAAGGAATTCGGTTCGGTGACCGGCCGTCCGCGCCGCACCGGCTGGCTTGACGCCGCCGCGCTGCGCCGTTCGATCCAGATCAACGGCATCTCGGGCTTGTGCATGACGAAGCTCGACGTGCTCGACGGCCTGGACGAAGTGAAGCTTTGCGTGGGCTACAAGCTCGACGGCAAGGATGTCGACATCCTGCCGCGCGGTGCGTCGGAAGTCGCGCGTTGCGAGCCGGTGTACGAGACGTTCGGCGGCTGGAAGGAAAGCACCATTGGCATCACGCAATGGGACAGCTTGCCGGCCAATGCGCGTGACTATCTCTCGCGTATCCAGGAAGTGGCGGGCGTGCCTATCGACATGGTGTCGACCGGTCCGGACCGTGACGAAACCATCCTGCTGCGCCATCCGTTCAAGGTTTGAGTAGCCTGGACGTGTAGCAACGACCGAAGTGGCCGCGAATCAGCGGCCACTTTTGCATATTCAACAGACGTACATAGCTGTACATATTGAAAAGAGTTTCACCATGATCGCGATGAAAGATCCGCGCAACGACGACCGGAATCTGTGGGTCGGCTGGGATGAATATCACCGGCTGATCGAACTGCTCGCGCTCGCCGTGCATGACTCGGGCTGGAAGTTCGACAACATCCTGTGCCTCGCACGTGGCGGCCTGCGGGTCGGTGACCAGCTTTCGCGCATCTATGACTTGCCGCTCGCCATCCTGGCAACGAGCTCATACCGCGAGGCGGCCGGCACGGAGCAGGGCACGCTCGATATCGGGCAATACATCACCATGACGCGCGGCGAGCTGTCCGGCAACGTGCTGCTTGTAGATGACCTGGTTGACTCCGGCGTGACGCTTTCGCGCGTGCAGCAGCATCTGAAAGACCGTTATCCGGCGGTCACGGCAGTGCGCTCCGCCGTGCTTTGGTACAAGGGCTGTTCCAAAGTGAAGCCTGATTATTATGTGCAGTTTCTCGAAACGAACCCGTGGATTCATCAACCATTCGAAGAATGGGACACGGTCCGCCCGCATAACCTCGGTGCGTGGATCAAGCGCGGTGTCCAGGACGAGCGGGGCTGATTCACATCCCGAGTGTGTTCAAGCCGTACAGGCGGCGAATGGTCACACAACGGGTCATTCCGCGGGTCATGCAGCGTTCACGTAACGTTCATTCAGCGCTCACGTAGCACACCGAAGCTGAAACAAAATGCCGTTCGATTCGCCTATCCGGTGCAATCGAACGGTATTTTTTTGCCCCTTGCCGGGTGAGCGCCGGAAAGCGTCGCCCATGCACCTTCGGGGCCTTGCCGCAATGCTAAACTGCCGCTTCGCTCCGGTCGTCGCGGTATCGCAACAGGCCGGTCGGGCGCCGCCCGCAACGTTAGAATGGCGTTCGTTTTTTTCCGCTTCGGACGGCTTCCCGCGTTTATGAACAATACGACTCACGCGCACGAGCGCAAACAGCCGCTACCTGCCCTGGCGCTTGCCGCAATCGGCGTAGTGTTCGGCGATATAGGCACCAGCCCGCTGTACGCAATGAAAGAGGGCTTCAGCAAGTCGCACGGTATCGAGCTGACCGACGCTTCCATCCTCGGAGTCATCTCGCTGTTGTTCTGGGCGATCATGATCGTGGTTTCCATCAAATACGTGCTCTTCGTGATGCGCGCCGACAACAACGGTGAGGGCGGCGTACTCGCGTTGATGACACTTGCGTTACGCACGTTGAAGGGGTCGGGACGCGCGAGCGGCGTGCTGATGATGCTCGGCATTTTCGGCGCATGCATGTTCTACGGTGACGCTGTAATTACACCGGCCATGTCGGTGATCTCGGCGGTGGAAGGGCTGGAGATCGTTTCTCCGGCGCTTGCCGAATGGGTGATCCCGATCACCATTGTCATCCTCGTGATGCTGTTCTGGATCCAGCGTCGTGGCACGTCGGTGGTCGGCAAACTCTTCGGTCCGATCATGGGGCTGTGGTTCGTGACGCTGGCCGTGCTTGGCGTGTATCACATCGTGCAAGTGCCGCGCGTGCTGATAGCGTTGAATCCGTATTACGCGTTTTCGTTCATGGCTGCCCACGTGCTTCAGGCGTATATCGTGCTCGGGTCGGTCGTGCTGGTGCTGACCGGCGCAGAAGCGCTGTATGCCGATATGGGGCACTTCGGCGCCAAGCCCATTCGCTACGCGTGGTATGGCCTCGTCATGCCGTCGCTGGTACTTAATTATTTCGGGCAGGGTGCGTTGCTGATGCATTCGCCGGAAGCCGCCGAAAGTCCGTTCTTTCTCCTGGCGCCGCAATGGGCTCTCTTGCCCCTGGTGATCCTGTCGACCGTAGCCACAGTGATCGCATCCCAGGCCGTCATCTCAGGGGCGTATTCGCTGACGAGTCAGGCAATCCAGCTCGGCTACGTGCCACGCATGAAGATCCTGCATACGTCGGATCTGGCGATCGGGCAGATCTATATTCCGGTCGTGAACTGGATGCTGTTGTTCGTTATCCTATGTATCGTGATCGGCTTCAAAAGCTCCGAGAATCTCGCGGCCGCATACGGGCTTGCCGTCACCGCGACCATGCTCGTCACCACCATTCTCGCGTCGGTCGTGATGACCAAGCTGTGGGGCTGGAACAAGTTTCTGGTGGGCGCGATCATCAGCGTGTTTTTTATCGTCGATGTCGGCTTCTTCGGCGCCAGCCTTCTGAAGATCGAGCAGGGCGGCTGGCTGCCGCTGGGTATTGGCGGTGTGCTGTTTTTTCTGCTGATGACGTGGTTCAAGGGCCGCATGATCGTGAAGGAGCGGACCGCCGCCGATGGTATTCCGTTGATGCCGTTCCTGCAGGGACTGCTCGCGCATCCGCCGCATCGGGTGTCGGGTACGGCAATCTACCTGACCGGTAACGACACGCTTGTGCCTGTCAGCTTGTTGCACAACCTGAAGCACAACAAGGTCCTGCATGAACGGACCATCTTCCTGAATTTCATCACGCGCGATGTGCCGTATGTCGACGACGCTACGCGCGTGGAAGTGAAGGACGCGGGCGGCGGGCTCTTTCTCGTGAAGGCGCAGTACGGTTTTAATGAAACGCCCGACGTGAAGGCGGTGTTGGTCGACATCGGCCGTACGCACGACATGACGTTCGAACTCATGGATACGTCATTTTTTATGGCACGGGAAACGGTTGTGCCGACGCAGTTGCCGGGTATGTCGGTGTGGCGCGAACGGGTGTTTGCGTGGATGCATCAGAATGCTGCGAAGCCGACTGACTTCTTCAGTATTCCCGCGAACCGGGTGGTCGAGCTAGGGACGAAGATCGAGATTTGATGGTCGTGTGTCTCAGACCAAAACACACTTGTTAAGGTAGCTAAATAGAAAACGGCCCGACGGGCCGTTTTCGTTTCTATCGAGCCGTATCGCTCGTTTACTTTTTCAGCTTGGCAAATGCCGCCGCCATCGCGCTGGCCGCTTCCGGTTCGCGCTTGCCGCCGTTATTGCCACGGACATCGCGGGCGCTGCCTCCGCCGCCCGCGCCGCCACGGCGGTCTTGCGCGCCGCGTTGCTGTTGTTGGGCCTGCCCGCCGTCCGCGGCGAAGTCATCGTCCAGACGCATGGTCAGCGCAATCCGCTGGCGCTTCACGTCCGTCTCCAGCACTTTCACCTTCACCACCTGACCGGCTTTCACGACCTCGTGCGGGTCCTTGATGAACTTCGTTGACATCGCCGATACGTGCACCAATCCATCCTGATGCACCCCGATATCAACAAACGCACCGAACGCCGCCACGTTCGTGACCACGCCTTCCAGAATCATGCCCGGCGTGAGATCGGAGAGTTTCTCGACACCGTCGCGGAACGTGGCCGTCTTGAATTCAGGACGCGGATCGCGGCCCGGTTTTTCCAGTTCCGCGAGGATGTCGCGCACCGTCGGCAGACCGAACCGCTCGTCGACGAATTCTGTCGGGGACAAGCCCGCCAAGGCTTCGCGCTTGCCCATGACATCGGCGGCGTGCTTCTTGATTTTGGCCAGTATCCGTTCAACCACCGGATACGCCTCCGGGTGCACCGACGAGCGGTCGAGCGGATTTGAGCCATTGTTGATGCGCAGGAATCCGGCGGCTTGCTCGAAGGTTTTATCGCCGAGACGGGGCACTTTCTTCAATTGATCACGCGATGCAAACGGGCCGTTGGCATCGCGGAAATCAACGATATTGCGCGCAAGCGTGGCGTTCAATCCCGACACGCGCGCAAGCAGCGCAACCGACGCGGTATTGGCGTCCACGCCGACCGCGTTCACGCAATCCTCGACCACCGCGTCGAGCGAGCGGGCGAGGTCGCGTTGATTGACGTCATGCTGATACTGGCCGACGCCGATCGCTTTCGGATCGATCTTGACGAGTTCCGCGAGCGGATCCTGCAGCCGGCGGGCAATTGACACCGCGCCGCGCAACGTGACGTCGAGGTCAGGAAATTCCTTCGATGCCAGCTCGGATGCCGAATAAATCGACGCGCCCGCTTCGGACACGACGATCTTCTGCAGCTTCAGTTCCGGATGTTTCGCGATCAGCTCGCTCGCGAGCTTGTCGGTCTCACGCGAGGCCGTACCGTTGCCGATACTGATCAGCTCAGCCTGCGTCTGCGCGGCGATCCGCGCGAGCTTGGCGAGCGAGCCGTCCCAGTCGCGACGGGGTTCGTGCGGATAGATCACGTCGGTGGCGAGCAGCTTGCCGGTGCGATCGACCACGGCCACTTTCACGCCGGTACGCATACCGGGATCGAGACCGATTACGGCTTTCGGACCTGCCGGAGCGGCGAGCAAGAGGTCCTTCAGGTTGCGTGCGAACACGCGAATAGCCTCGGCTTCGGCTTCCTCGCGCAAGTTCGTCAGCAGATCATTTTCGATATTCGGCTGCACCTTCACGCGCCAGCACCAGCGGCACACGTCAGAGAGCCATTTATCGGCCGGCCGGCCCTGATTCGCGATGCCCACGTGACGCGCGATGAGCGCTTCGCCCGGATGCGGCACTTGCGCGTCGAGCTCTTCGCCCAGACCCAGCTTGACCATCAATACGCCGGCGTTGCGTCCGCGAAATAGCGCGAGCGCCCGGTGCGACGGGACGGTGCGGATGGTTTCCGAATAGTCGTAGTAGTCGCGGAATTTCTCGCCTTCTTCGGTTTCTTTCCCTTCGACGACGGTCGAAATCACGCTGCCTTGCTTGAACAGGTAATCGCGAACCTTACCGAGAATTTCAGCTGTTTCGCCGAACTGCTCCGAGAGAATGTCGCGGGCGCCATCGAGCGCGGCCTTGATGTCGGCGACGCCTTTTTCTGCGTCCACGTAACGCGCCGCTTCTGTCTGCGGATCGAGTGTCGGGTCGGCGAGGAGAGCATCCGCAAGCGGTTGCAGGCCGGCTTCGCGGGCAATCTGCGCGCGCGTGCGGCGCTTCGGTTTGTAGGGAAGATACAGGTCTTCGAGCACCTGCTTGCTGTCGGCGCCTTCAATGGCTGCCCGCAGCTCGGGCGTGAGTTTGCCCTGTTCGTCGATGCTCTGGACAATCGTTGCGCGCCGGTCTTCCAGCTCGCGAAGATAGATGAGCCGTTCCTCGAGATTGCGCAATTGCGTGTCGTCGAGATTGCCCGTCACTTCCTTTCTATATCGGGCGATGAACGGAACGGTGGAGCCTTCATCGAGAAGTTGCACCGTGGCGGCGACCTGCCGCGGCTGCACATTCAACTCGGTGGCGATGCGCTGGACAATCTTGAGTGCTACGGTTTCCGTCATGGGGGTCTGCGTCAGCCTGCTGGCTCATCAAGGGCTTTTCGTGCCGCGCATTTCACGTTAAGCCGCGCGAACACGTTTGCCGGGTTGGTGAAGCGGGGCATTTTGCCATAAATGCCGGAGGGCCCCGGCGCGCGGTGATAGAATTTCGGCATCGTAGAGGCTGCTTTTTCACCACCTTGTCCGTCTCCTTGTCTATCACGCTGGCTATCACGTTGCCGACTTCCCGCCTTTCGCCCGCTTTGCCGACTGCTCCAGTCGATTCGTTCGCCTCGACCGGTCCGGCCGCCGTATCGGGAGGCGATGTTGCCACCATCGTGCGGCCGGCCGTTCTGCTGCCTTTTCTGCTGCCTGAAGTGTCGCGGCAGGTTTTGCCGCTCGCCCGGTCCGTCGCGGCAATATTGTTCGCGCTAGTCTGGGCGGGTGCCGGCACGACCGCCATGGCGCAGACACCGAAGCCCATCAACCCGGGCACGTCGGTTGTGCAAACGCCGCTCGACGACGCAGGCGCGCAAGGCAATGCCGCGCAAACGGCATCGGGCGTCCCGGCAAGCCAGGTGGCGGGCGCAGTTGGTGCCAGCGGCGCGATCGGTGCCAGCGCAGTGCAAGCTACCGCCGACGCAAACGATTTCACCACGCGTCAGAAGGCGCTGGATGCCCGCACCGCGGAGAATAACTATCTCTACGCGGTCAAGCAGCACGATTGCTACAGCACTTTCTTCGTGAATCACTGCCTGGACAAGGCGCGTGACGCGAAGCGTGAAGTAGGCGCGAAGATTCGCAAGGAGCAGCTGGCGCTCGACGACGAACAACGTTTGCAGCACGCACAGCAGCGGGACCAGCAAGCCGCGATCAAGAACGCGCAGTACGTGTCCGAAGCACCGCAGCGCGCGGCGAACGAGAAGGCGAGCGAAGAATCTTTCGCCGAGAAGCAGCGCCAGAACGCATTGTCGGAGGCGCAGCGAAAGGCGGAAGCGCCGCAGCGCGCGGCGAACCAGGCCGATTACGACCGCAAGCAAGCGGATTACCAGAAAAAACTCGCCGATGCCGCGGCGCGCGGCGTGCAGGACGCAAAGGACCGCGAGGACAAGGCGGAACGTTTTGCGGCCAAGCAACGCGACGCTGCCGAGCATCAGACGGAAGTCCAGTCCCGGCAGAAGGAAGCAGCCGTCAAGCAGCAACAGCGCGCGCAGCAGGAAGCCGCAGACCAGGCGCACCAGGAACAGCTCAAGCAACAACAGCAACAGCAACAGCAGCAGCAACCGAAGTAAGCCGGGTCCGGACAGCAACCTCGGGCGACGCCGCCAGTGACGTGAAGCGGCTCGCCGCGACCAGGGGAGGCGAGTATGCATGCATATCCTGCAGCAGCAGTCGACACAGGCACGATCCGCGAACGTATCGGGCAACTGGAAGCGGAGCATCACGGCCTGAATAGTCTTATCGGCAAGATGGCTGAGGTTCCCGGCATCAACGACTTCGAGATCAGGCGCCTGAAGAAGCGCAAACTCAAGGTCAAGGACACGATCATCCTGCTGCAATTGCAGTTGGAACCGGACACGCGCTCAAACACGTGATGCGCCCGTGACGCGGACGTAACATACGCGCGGCCCCCGGAAGAACTTCACGTCAGCCGCCCTTGACGCCCAGCCGGCAAGGGTACAAGTCTGGTTGACCGACACCCGTCATCAGCCGGAACACGAGCAGGAACGCCCCTTTGAATTCGCCTGACAATGCCCTCACAGAGAACGCGGAATCCGTGCTGAAGCCGGCCGCGAAGGCGGGTGTCGTCGACACGACGCTTTCGCTCACGCTTGCACCGAAGCGCCGAACTGAACTCGACACGATTTTTGCCGCCGGGGGTCTGTTGGCGCGGCAAATCGACGGTTATCGCTCGCGCGCCTCCCAGGTCGATATGGCGCGCGCGGTTGCGGCTGCCATGGAGGCGTCCGGGCGCGCCATGCCCGAACCCGCGATGTTCGACACGCAACGCCGGCCCGTGCGTAAAGCGGGGCCATCGGATGCGCCGGTCGTTCATGAAGAAGGCGCGGACGAACTGGGCGTGGCGACGGCATCGACAGGAATCGATGGTGGCGAGAACACGCTGATCGTGGAAGCGGGCACGGGCACCGGCAAGACCTTCGCCTACCTCGTGCCGGCCATGCTGTGGGGCGGCAAGGTGATCGTCTCGACCGGCACGAAGCACTTGCAGGACCAGCTGTTCCAGCGCGACATTCCCACCGTGCGCGACGCGCTTGCCGTGCCGGTGTCGGTTGCCATGCTCAAAGGGCGCGCGAATTACCTGTGTCACTACTACCTGCAACGCACCGCCGATAACGGCCGTTTGCCCACGCGGCAGGACACGGCACATCTGCAGGAAATCATCCGTTTCGCCAAGATCACGCGTACTGGCGACAAGGCCGAGCTCGCGAGCGTGCCCGAGAACTCGCCGGTCTGGCCAATGGTCACGTCCACGCGCGACAACTGCCTCGGTCAGGAATGCCCGCAGTACAAAGAGTGTTTCGTGATGCAGGCGCGGCGCGAAGCGCAGCAGGCGGATATCGTGGTGGTGAACCACCATTTGTTCTTCGCCGACGTCATGCTGCGCGACACCGGCATGGCCGAATTGCTGCCGACCGCCAACACCATCATTTTCGACGAAGCGCATCAGTTGCCCGAGACTGCGACGCTGTTTTTCGGCGAGACGGTATCGACCACGCAGTTTCTCGAGCTGGCCCGCGACGCGGTAGCAGAAGGCTTGAGCCACGCCCGCGATTTCTCCGACTGGACGAAACTTGGCGCGGCGCTGGAACGTGCGGCGCGCGACGTGCGGCTGGCGTTCAAGGAAGATTCCGTACGTATGTCGCTTGGCCAGCTCGCCGGCGACCATCCGCTATTCGACGCACTCGATACGCTGGAAGAGCATCTGGACGCGCTCACCCGGGCGCTTGGCGAGCACGCTGAACGGGCCGAGTCGCTTGGCGCACTGGTGCGCCGTGCGCGTGAATTGCAGGGCTTGCTGGGTGGCTGGACCGCGCCGCCGACTTCCGTCGAAAAGGCGGTCGCGGAGGAAGCGGAGGCAAAAGCCAAAGGGGATCCGAACGAGATGGTGCGTTGGATCGAAGTGTTCTCGCATACGGTGCAGTTGCACGAGACGCCGCTTTCCGTCGCGCCTATTTTTTCGAAGCAGCGTGCCGGTGTGCCGCGGGCGTGGATTTTCACGTCGGCGACGTTGTCGGTGCGGGGGGATTTCACGCATTACGCCGCGCAAATGGGCCTGAACGCGCGTCGTTCAATGACGCTGCCCAGTCCCTTCGATTACCCGGAGCAGGGCCTGTTGTACGTGCCGCGTAACTTGCCGCAACCGTCGTCGCCGAATTTCACCGATGCTGTGTTCGACGGTGCGTTGCCTGTTATCGAGGCATCGAAGGGCGGTGTGTTTTTCCTGTGCACGACGTTGCGCGCGGTCGACCGGATCGCCATGCGTTTGCGTGACACCATCGAGCAGCGCGGCTGGGACTACCCGCTGCTCGTGCAGGGCGACGCCAGCCGCACCGAATTGCTCGACCGTTTTCGTTCCTATGGCAACGCGATCCTGGTGGGTAGCCAGAGCTTCTGGGAAGGCGTGGATGTGCGTGGCGATGCGCTGTCGCTGGTGGTTATCGACAAGTTGCCGTTTGCGCCGCCCGATGATCCAGTGCTGTCGGCCAGGCTGGATGCATTGACCAAGAAGGGGCTGAGTCCGTTTGCCGTGCATCAGTTGCCGCAGGCGGTGATCACGCTGAAGCAGGGCGCCGGCCGGTTGATTCGCGCGGAAACGGATCGCGGCGTGCTGATGATCTGCGACACCCGTCTCGTCGACAAACCGTACGGCCGGCGTATCTGGCAAAGCCTGCCGCCGTTCAAACGCACGCGCGAACTGGAAGTGGTGCGCGCTTTCTTCTCCGATCCGGAAGCGGCGGTGGCTCAGGAAGACGAATGAGCGTGGCGTTTCAAAGGCTGCTTCAACGGCTGCAATTAACCCGCAGCCCGTACTTCATTCAAGGACAGCATCACCGCCCCTTCTTGTCCCGCCTGATCGTCAATTAATATCTTTTCCGACCTAATTGGGTCGAAAAAATATATTGGACGTCTTATCGGTGCTCTCGCACTATTCGTACATTCCCGGCGCACACAGTGCACGCTACCGCGAGCCGCGGTGACCATCACCGTCAGCGACCGTGCATTGGCTGGCCTGGGCGCGATTCCAACTTTGACAACCACAATCCCCGAGGAAACAGATGCCTGACTATCGATCACGCACATCGACTCATGGCCGCAACATGGCCGGCGCCCGCGCCTTGTGGCGCGCCACCGGAATGAAGGACGGCGATTTCGGCAAGCCCATTATCGCGGTGGTGAACTCGTTCACCCAGTTCGTGCCGGGCCACGTGCATCTGCGCGATCTGGGCGCGCTGGTCGCGAAAGAAATCGAAGCGGCGGGCGGCGTCGCCAAGGAATTCAACACCATCGCAGTGGACGACGGCATTGCCATGGGTCACGGCGGCATGCTGTATTCGCTGCCTTCGCGCGAACTGATCGCCGATTCGGTGGAATACATGGTCAACGCGCATTGCGCCGACGCCATGGTCTGCATTTCCAATTGCGACAAGATCACCCCGGGTATGCTGATGGCCGCCATGCGCCTGAACATCCCCGTTGTGTTCGTTTCCGGCGGTCCGATGGAAGCGGGCAAGGTCAAGTCTCCGACGGACGGCCAGGTGATCGCCAAGATCGACCTGATCGACGCGATGATCAAGGCGGCCGACTCCAGGATCAGCGATGCGGAAGTGGCGGAAGTCGAGCGCAGCGCCTGCCCGACGTGCGGTTCCTGCTCGGGCATGTTCACCGCGAACTCGATGAACTGCCTCACCGAGGCGATCGGTCTCGCGTTGCCGGGCAACGGCACGATCGTCGCCACACATGCGTGGCGCAAGGGCCTGTTCGAACAGGCCGGCCGTCTGGTGGTGGACCTGTGCCGCCGCTATTATCAGGAAGAAGACGCGTCGGTCCTGCCGCGCAGCATTGCCAGCAAGCAGGCCTTCGAGAACGCCATGGCGCTCGACGTGGCCATGGGCGGTTCGACCAATACCGTGTTGCATCTGCTGGCGGCGGCACAGGAAGCCGGCGTCGATTTCACGATGTCCGACATTGATCGCATTTCGCGCAAAGTGCCGTGCCTGTGCAAAGCGGCGCCGGCCACTGACAAATACCATATCGAAGATGTGCATCGTGCTGGTGGCATTCTCGGTATTCTCGGCGAACTCGCCCGCGCGGATCTGCTCGACCTGTCGTGCGGCAACGTGCATAGTGGTACGCTTGGCAACGCTATCGCCAAGTGGGACGTCGCCGGCGGCGCGGGCGAAGAAGCGCAGAAGTTCTTCCGTGCGGCCCCGGGCGGCATTCCGACCATCGTTGCGTTCAGCCAGGAAGCCACGTTCGCGTCACTCGATACCGACCGCAAGACCGGCTGTATCCGCAGCAAGCAGAACGCGTATTCGAAGGACGGCGGCCTCGCTGTACTCTACGGCAACCTCGCGGAGAAGGGTTGTATCGTCAAGACCGCTGGCGTTGACGAATCGCAATGGATTTTCTCCGGGCGCGCGCGAGTGTTCGAGAGCCAGGACGACGCTGTCGAAGCCATTCTGGGTGACAAGGTGGTCGCGGGCGACGTGGTCGTGATCCGCTACGAAGGTCCCAAGGGTGGCCCGGGCATGCAGGAAATGCTTTACCCCACGTCGTATCTGAAATCCAAGGGCTTGGGCAAGTCCTGTGCGCTGTTTACCGACGGCCGTTTCTCGGGCGGTTCGTCTGGGCTCGTGATCGGGCATGCGTCGCCGGAAGCAGCCGAAGGCGGCATCATCGGTCTGGTGGAAGACGGCGATGTGATCGAGATCGACATTCCTGCGCGCAAGATGCACCTGGTGGTGTCGGACCAGGAATTGGCACGCCGTCGCGAAACCATGAAGACACGTGGCGACAAGGCCTGGATGCCGGTGAATCGTGAACGCGTGGTGTCGCAAGCGTTGCAGGCCTATGCTGCGCTCGCGACCTCGGCCGACCGTGGCGCGGTGCGGGATCTCTCGCAACTCAAGCGCAAGTGAGGTGGAACGGCTCTATCGCGGTAAGGCGATCTGGGCCGAAGAGATCGAGATGCCGAGTACTGCGTATCATTTGCCGCGCTGATTGGTGATCGGACATTCATGGACGGTCGGGTGCCTGGCGGGAGATCTTTGAGTTGCCAGAAACGCAAAAAGCCGCGCTCGTAAGAGCGCGGCTTTTTTAAATGAACCTCAACTGAACCGCATTACGGCGAAGCCGGGTTTCTTGTTGCGGCAGTCAGCGTGAAAAACTGCTTACCAGATCTGCCACCACGATTTGTTTTCCTTACCCGGGCGCGACTTGCCGGTGACATACGGGCTGTCGGGGAACGTCGCGGCCAGCACGCGCTTCGTGTCGCCTTCCAGTTGCGGCTGATCGAGCTTGGCGTACGACAGCATCATGATGTGCAACGCATCTTCGGTTGCAGGCGCATTCCGGTATTCGCGAATGGCGAGCTGAGCACGGTTGATGGCCGCCACATACGCGCCACGCCGATAGTAATAATCCGCGGCGTGGACTTCGTGTGAAGCCAGCGCGTTCACAATGTAGCGCATGCGTTGCGCAGCATCCGGCGCATACTTGCTTTGCGGATATTTGTCGACCACGACCTTGAACGCGTCGTACGATTCGCGCAGCGACTTCGGATCGCGCTCGCTCATGTCCTGGCCGGAGAAACGGCCGAACAGACCCAGGTCGTCGTTGAAGTGGATCATGCCTTTCAGGTAATACGCGTAGGCAATGTCCGGATGATCCGGATGCAGCTTGATGAAGCGGTCGATAGCCGAGTCTGCCGAAGCGGTTTCACCGTCCTTCCAGTTGCAGTACGCGACATTGATCTGCGCTTGTTGCGCAAAATGACCGAACGGGTCGCGACCTTCAAGGTTCTCGAAATACTTCGCACATTTGCCGAAGTCACCGCCGGTCAGCGCATCTTGCGCCTCCGAGTATAATTTGCCGTTATTCCACGTTGCTGTTTCGTCAGTTTTCTCGGGCAAACCATGACAGCCCGCTACGATAACGGCGCTCGCAGCCAGCGCCATGACCTTGACAGACGAGTTCGACGATAGCCGGACCAGTTGACGGACAGGGTTCAAAACGGTTCTCAAAGCTTGATTCACGGCTCGCATCAGTGCTTGCATTTTCTAGCTCATGCCTTTCTGGCTAATTCCCAGCTTTCAGTCTAAATGACCCGCTCAAGTACAAGTCGTACCAAAGATCGCAGCAAAGATTATAGCCCAAGCGCATCGGCCGACGACGCACGTCCGGACGATTTGACCGAACCGGCCGCTGCGCCGGACGCGGCAGGGGAGATTCACGGCAAACCCGTGCCCACCAACCTGCACGAGCGCCGCGCCGACGCCGAAACGCCACGCACGATCCTCGTGCCCGATGAGTACGCCGGCGAGCGCCTCGACAAGGTCATGGCGCGGTTATTCCCGGAGTTTTCGCGCAGCCGCCTGCAGACCTGGATCGATGCGCAACGCGTGGTGGTGGACGGTGTGCCCGCCAAGATCCGCCAGCCGGTGCCTCTCGGCGCCACCATCACGCTGATTCCTGATTTGCTGCCCGAACAGCTCGCGTTCACACCGGAGCCGGTGCCGCTGGACATCGTCTATGAAGATGATGCGCTCGTGGTCATCAACAAGCCTGCGGGCATGGTCGTGCATCCGGCTGCGGGCAACTGGAGCGGCACGCTGCTCAACGGCCTGCTGTACCGATACGGCGATGCCGCTGCCGGCTTGCCGCGCGCGGGCATTGTGCATCGGCTGGACAAGGAGACGTCGGGGCTGATGGTGGTCGCACGCACGCTCGAAGCGCAGACGGTCCTGACCCGTCAGTTGCAGGCGCGCACGGTAAAGCGCCGCTATGTTGCGCTGGTATGGGGGACGATGCCGGACGAAGGGACCATTGACGCGCCGATCGGCCGCGATCCGCGCGATCGCACGCGCATGGCGGTGGTGGAGAGCGCATCGGGGAAATATGCTCGCACGCATTACCGCACCATCGACCGCGCGATGTGGAACAACCAGCCCGTGTCCGCGGTTCACTGCGATCTCGACACCGGCCGCACGCACCAGATCCGCGTGCATTGCGCGCATATCCGCCATCCGTTGCTGGGCGATCCGATCTACGGCCACGCACGCGGCAAGCGTTCGGTGCAGCCGCTGCCGGATGGTTTCAACCGGCAGGCGCTGCACGCGTGGCGGCTCGGGCTGATTCATCCCACCACGGGCCGTGAGATCAGCTGGCGCGCGGACGTTCCGGAAGATATTGAAGCGCTCGCAGCGGAACTGGGCCTGGGCCGCGATGAAGCGACGGATCTCGATCCGGAAGACGCGGATTTCATCGATGAAGACCAAGGTGGCGCTGAGGTGCGTGGCGGCTGGGATGAGTCGCAGCCGATCGAATACGACGATGACGATGAGGAATGACGCCGATGGTGACGCCCTCCGAGGCTGACTTTGCCGCCAGATTTGCCGCCTGCCCGCCGCTTCGCCGTGACGACTGCCTTTGGCCTGGCTGGTCGAGTGGTTCCGGTGCTGTTTCTCCGCGAGTGAAGGCGCTCGCGACCACCCGCAATGGTGGCGTCAGTGCCGCGCCGTATGGCGGTGCGAACGGCCGCGGCGGGCTCAATCTGGGTTTGCACACAGGCGATGCGCCCGACGCCGTAGTGGAAAACCGTCGACGCGTGGTGGAGCTTACTGGCGCTCCGGTTGCGTGGCTCGAGCAGGTGCATGGCGCGCGGATCGAGGATGCGGGTGAGGTGATCGACCGCTGCGCGGGTTCTGCCGGTTCAGCGGTCAAAGCCGACGCAGCGGTGACGGATCGCGCAGGCGTTGTGTGCGTGGTGATGATCGCGGATTGCCTGCCGGTACTTTTCTGCGATACCGCCGGCTGCGCAGTAGGTGCCGCGCACGCAGGCTGGCGTGGCCTCGCGGCTGGAATCGTGGAAAAGACGGCCGCGCGCGTGGCCGATCTGGCCGGCGCCAGGAGCAACACGCTGCATGCATGGCTCGGTCCGGCTATCGGCCCGGCGGCGTTCGAAGTTGGCGAGGACGTACTTGATGCGTTTGTCGCTGCGGCCGACCCCGCGTTGCGCGACGCGACCGTTGCCGCTTTCGCCAAACGTGAAGAGAAACACAAATATCTCGCCGATCTCTACGCGCTCGCCCGTTTGCGCCTCCAGGGGGCCGGCGTGGCATCGGAGAATATCCACGGCGGCACGTTTTGTACGGTGACTGAAGCGGACCGGTTCTATTCGTATCGGCGGGACCGCACTACCGGGCGCACGGCCGCGATGATCTGGCTGGGAGAATAGGCCCGCGAGACCCGCGCTGACCCTGCTGAAGTTCGCTGCTGCCCCGATCTTCGCCGATACCGTAGCGCACGCTCGCTCGCGCCAAGAAAACATGACTGCCGCGCGACGGTCGAGTTTTATGTTGCGCAACAATTCTTGACATTCATCATCGCGTCACATCGGGAAAACGATGATGAAAAAAATATCGCACTGCGTCAAAATCAAGGCGACGCATTGACACGCCTTGCACCGTGGAGCAAGAATGTTTCACAAAAGCGCACGGCGTAGCAAGGTCACATCACTGCGGTCGGGCGTTTAACAGCCCGGCGCGACGATCACGACGACGCGGCTCCACGTCACGCCTGCATCAGCAACTCAGTCTCTCGGGACGCTTAGGTCAAACGCGGATATGGCTGCTTCCAGATCTTCATCATCATCGTCACCGGGTTCAACAAGTCCGTCCGCTGCGCAGGCTGCGCAAGCTGCGCCTGCCGCGTCCGGCACGCCTGGTATACCCTTCGGCATATCCTCCACAGACCCCGCGGCGGTTCAAAAGATGTTCGAGCAATGGCTCAACACCTGGCGTGCGGTAGCCGATCCTGCTCAGTGGCAAAAGCTTGCCGCCCAGGCGAATCCGGGACAGACGGAATCGCCCGGATCAGCATCGGCCAATCCGTTTGCCGCGCTTGCGGGTTTCCCCGGTTTTTCCGGGTTCCCGGGCAGTCATGCCGGCAGCGGGATGGGCGGTACAGGTAGCGGCTCATTGCCGTTCGCCATGCCCGCCATGCCGAAGATTCCAACCGCGGCAATCGCGCCGGAGCGCCTGCAGGAACTGCAGTCCAGTTTCTCGCGCGAGGCCATGGAACTCCTCAAGCAGGCGAGTGAGCAAAGCATTGACCTGGCGACGCTGAAAGACCGTCGCTTCAGCGGTGCTGCGTGGCAGTCCGCGCCAGGTTTTGCGTTCGCCGCTGCGTGGTATGTGCTGAACGCGCGTTATTTGCAGGAGCTCGCTGAAGCGGTCGAAGGCGATCACAAGACCCGCGAGCGGATCAGGTTCGCGGTGCAGCAGTGGGCGGCCGCGGCATCGCCGAGCAATTACATCGCGTTGAATCCGGATGCGCAGAAGGCGCTGATCGAAAGCCGCGGCGAGAGCTTGCAAAAGGGCATGATGAATCTGCTCGCTGACATGCAGCGCGGCAAGATCCAGCAAAGCGATGAATCGGGCTTCGTGGTCGGCAAGAACATTGCGACCACGCAAGGCTCGGTCGTGTTCGAGAACGACCTGCTGCAACTGATCCAGTACACGCCGCGCACCGCGACCGTGAGAGAGCGGCCGCTGTTGATCGTGCCGCCGTGCATCAACAAGTTCTATATCCTCGACCTGCAACCGGAAGGCTCGCTGGTCGCGCATGCGCTCGACGCCGGCCATCAGGTTTTCATGATCTCGTGGCGTAATGCGGATGCATCGATCGCGCACAAGACCTGGGACGATTACATCGATGAAGGGGTGCTCACGTCTATCGATGTAGTCAAGCAGATCGGTGGCCGCGAGCAGATCAACACGCTCGGTTTTTGCATCGGCGGTACGCTGCTTGCGACCGCGCTTTCCGTGCTGGCCGCGCGTGGCGAACATCCGGCGGCTTCCATGACGCTGCTGACCGCCATGCTCGACTTCTCGGACACGGGCGTGCTCGATGTATTTATCGATGAGCAGCATGTGCAGATGCGCGAGCAGACCATCGGCGGCAAGGACGGCAAAGCGCCTGCGCTGATGCGCGGCGTGGAGTTCGCCAATACGTTCTCGTATCTGCGCCCGAACGACCTGGTGTGGAACTACGTGGTGGACAACTACCTGAAGGGCCGCACCCCGCAGGCGTTCGACCTGCTTTACTGGAACAGCGATTCCACCAATCTGCCGGGACCGATGTTCGTCTGGTATCTGCGTAACACGTATCTGGAAAATCGCCTGCGTAATCCGGGCGACCTGACGACGTGCGGCGAGAAGGTGGATTTATCGCTGATCGACGTGCCGACGTTCTTGTATGGATCGCGCGAGGATCACATCGTGCCGTGGACGGCGGCGTATGCATCCGCGCCTTTGCTGACCGGGCCGCAGACGTTCGTGCTCGGGGCCTCGGGACATATTGCGGGCGTGATCAATCCGCCGTCGAAGAACAAGCGCAATTTCTGGCTGCTCGATAACGCCGATAAAGCCCTGCCCGAAGATCCAGATACATGGCTTGAAGGCGCGACCGAGCATCCGGGAAGCTGGTGGCCCACATGGACACAATGGCTCGATGGTTACGGCGGCAAGAAAGTAAAGCCGAAGGCGAACCTGGGGTCGGATGATTACCCCGTGATCGAGCCGGCGCCGGGACGTTATGTCCTGCAGCGGGACCAGTGAAATTTTTGCGTGACCTGCACAGGTTGAACGGCGGTTTGAGTGCAAGTTTGACGAGTAACAGTGCCGGTCATGCGGATTGACCCGATTGCATTTCGGGCGCGACGGGTCAACAGTATTCGACGTATTGCTTACTTATCGTTTTATTGCAGTTGCAGAAACCCGAAGAAAGCTGAAGCAACGTAACGCCAGCGCTGTTGAGAGCGTCGGCTGCACCGGTTCAATACGGCGCAGGCGGACAAGGGGCGAGCGCGAACACGCATCCAGCCGGTCAGGTAATCAGCCGGTTGAACCCGGGCTACCACTTTCGATTCTCAAAGGAAACTGAAATGACAGACGTAGTGATCGTATCGGCCGCACGGACGGCCGTCGGCAAATTCGGCGGGTCGCTGGCGAAGATCGCCGCGCCCGATCTGGGCGCCATCGTGATTCGCGCGTTACTCGAGCGTGCGAACCTCAAGCCCGAGCAGATCAGCGAAGTGATCCTCGGCCAGGTTCTCACGGCGGGCTCCGGCCAGAATCCGGCACGTCAGTCGCTGATCAAGGCTGGGTTGCCCAGCTCGGTGCCGGGCATGACCATCAACAAGGTGTGCGGATCGGGCCTGAAGGCCGTGATGTTGGCGGCCAACGCAATTATTGCGGGCGACGCCGACATTGTGATCGCGGGCGGCCAGGAAAACATGAGCGCGGCGCCGCATGTGCTGCCGGGCTCGCGCGACGGTTTCCGAATGGGCGACGCGAAGCTGATCGACTCGATGATCGTTGATGGCCTGTGGGACGCGTTCAATTCTATCCACATGGGCATCACGGCGGAAAACGTCGCGAAGGAATACGGCATTACGCGCGCGGCGCAGGACGAGTTCGCCGCGCTGTCGCAAAACAAGGCGGAAGCGGCGCAGAAGTCGGGCCGTTTCAACGACGAGATCGTGCCCGTTGAAATTCCCCAGCGCAAAGGCGAGCCGCTGCGTTTTGCCACCGACGAATTCGTGCGTCATGGCGTAACAGCCGAGTCGCTGTCCGGCCTGAAGCCGGCGTTTTCGAAGGAAGGCACCGTGACCGCGGCAAACGCTTCCGGTCTCAATGACGGTGCGGCGGGCGTGATCGTGATGTCGGCGAAAAAAGCCGACGCGCTTGGCCTCACGCCGATCGCTCGCATCAAGGCGTACGCGAACGCGGGCGTCGATCCGAAGGTGATGGGCATGGGGCCGGTGCCGGCATCGAAGCGCTGCCTGGAACGCGCGGGCTGGTCCGCGTCGGATCTCGATCTGATGGAAATCAACGAAGCATTTGCAGCCCAGGCGCTGGCCGTGCATCAGCAGATGGGCTGGGACACGTCGAAGGTCAACGTGAACGGCGGGGCGATCGCGATCGGTCATCCGATCGGTGCGTCCGGCTGCCGGATTCTCGTCACGCTGCTGCATGAAATGCAGAAACGCGATGCGAAGAAAGGACTGGCGTCGCTGTGTATCGGCGGCGGTATGGGCGTGGCGCTCGCGGTAGAGCGGCCGTAGGGAGACAGTGTGCGAGAGCACCGCGCGCCGCGGTACCGGGTGGCAGGCATGCCCGGCTGCAGGCGCGCATAACGATAAACGGAGCGAGTAATGACGAAACGAGTAGCGTATGTGACGGGCGGCATGGGCGGCATTGGTACCAGTATCTGCCAGCGGCTGCATAAGGACGGCTACACGGTCGTCGCGGGCTGTGGACCGAATTCGCCGCGCCGGGTCAAGTGGCTCGAGGAGCAAAAGGCGCTGGGTTATGACTTCATCGCGTCCGAAGGCAATGTGGGCGACTGGGAGTCGACCAAGAATGCCTTCGACAAGGTCAAGGCTGAAGTCGGTGAAGTCGACATCCTGGTGAACAACGCGGGTATCACGCGCGACGTTGTGTTCCGGAAGATGACGCATGAAGACTGGACCGCGGTTATCGATACCAACCTGACGAGTCTC
The DNA here is from genome assembly GCF_044909315.1 of Caballeronia udeis. Lineage (GTDB taxonomy): Bacteria > Pseudomonadota > Gammaproteobacteria > Burkholderiales > Burkholderiaceae > Caballeronia > Caballeronia udeis_A. The sequence continues at coordinate 180,589 of NZ_JBIYEB010000002.1, read as the reverse complement.
TTCAACGTGACGAAGCAGGTGATCGACGGGATGGTCGAGCGTGGGTTTGGACGCGTCATCAACATTTCCTCTGTGAATGGTCAGAAAGGGCAGTTCGGCCAGACCAACTATTCCACCGCGAAGGCCGGCATTCACGGCTTCACGATGGCGCTGGCGCAGGAAGTGGCGACCAAGGGCGTGACGGTCAATACCATCTCGCCGGGGTACATCGGGACGGACATGGTGAAGTCTATTCGCCCGGACGTGCTCGAGAAGATCGTCGCGACCATTCCAGTTCGCCGGCTTGGACGGCCGGAGGAGATCGGCTCGATCGTGGCGTGGCTGGCATCGGAGGAATCGGGCTTTTCGACGGGTGCCGATTTCTCGCTGAATGGCGGCCTGCACATGGGGTGAGGGGGCTTCAAGCGGCGCGCCATAAGGCTGTGCGCGCCGCGCGTCCCGCGTCGGGTCGGGACGTTGGGGTTGGATGCCGGGCCACCGGCATCCACTACGAACCGGCGGCTTGCGTCGCTTTCAATCACGCGGAGTCCGTCGGCACAGTTTGAGTTTTGCGTTTAAAGGCGTTACATGACCACTACAAAGAAATCCGCCGAACGACTCATAAAAAAATATCCGAATCGCCGGCTCTACGACACCGAAACCAGCACCTATATCACGCTTTCCGACGTCAAACAGCTCGTGCTTGACCAGGAAGAGTTCAAGGTGATGGATGCCAAGTCCGCCGAGGACCTGACGCGCAGCATCCTGCTGCAGATCATTCTGGAAGAAGAAAGCGGCGGCTTGCCGATGTTTTCATCGACCATGCTCTCGCAGATCATCCGCTTCTACGGCAACGCAATGCAGGGCATGATGGGCACGTACCTGGAGAAGAATATCCAGGCGTTCATCGATATCCAGCACAAGCTCACCGACCAGTCGAAGGGGCTGATCGACGGTAATGCGGTGCCGCTCAATCCTGAAGTCTGGTCGCAGTTCATGAACATGCAGGCGCCCATGATGCAGGGGATGATGACGAGCTATATCGAGCAATCGAAGAACATGTTCGTGCAGATGCAGGAGCAGATGCAGACCCAGGCGAAGTCGATGTTCAACACGTTCCCGTTCCCGACGCCGGTCACGGGCGCAACGCCGGCTACTACGGCTACTACGGCCACGACTCCGCCGGGCGGCACGCCGGAGAAGAAGTAAGCGGAGCTGGCGAGGCGTTTGGCTTGAGGCGGACTTGCGACGGCCCGGAAAGCCGCGCGGGTCGCGGGTTGGGCCGCGGCATTCGAGCGCGCCCGCTCACGGTACAATATCGGTATGCAGCGCAGCGACCAAGGCGAATATCTCGTCCTCTGGCGGACGCCTCGCCGGTTCTCGCCTTTGCAAGCGTCTTTTGTCCTGTTTCAAGCGACGATGCTAACGGCAGCATGCGTGCCGCTGCGCTCGTTAGCTTCTTGCCTGTCCGGTGTCCAAACGCCGCCCGGCACTCACATTGCCAGGCCACAACATGTCCCACATGACCACGCCCGCCGTTCGTAAAGTCGGCTTTGTTTAACTCGGGCGATCGTAAGAGTCGCAAAAGCAGCTTAGGCGCTGTTCTCCCATGAGCCGGCTGTTTCTTGCGCCCATGGAAGGGCTTGCGGACTACGTGCTGCGTGACGTGCTGACCAGCACACGCGGATTCGACGGGTGCGTGTCCGAATTCGTCAGGGTGACGGGCTCGGTCCTTCCCCAAAGTGCCTACGAGAGAGATACGCCCGAAGTCCTTCGCGGAGGCTGTACAGCCTCCGGCACTCCAATGGTGATCCAATTGCTCGGCAGCGATCCTGAATGGATGGCGCTGAATGCGGCCACGGCGGCCAGCCTGTCGCCGCATGGACTCGATCTGAACTTCGGCTGTCCCGCCAAAATCGTCAACCGGCACGGTGGCGGCGCAATGCTTCTGGCGCACCCGGAACAGCTGAACCGGATCATCTCGTCCGTTCGTGCAGTGGTGCCTGCCGGCATCGCCGTGACAGCAAAAATGCGGCTTGGCGTGTCTGATACTTCGCTCGCAATCGACTGTGCCACGGCGCTGGCCGAAGGCGGCGCCGCGTCCCTCGTCGTGCATGCCAGAACGCGTGACCATGGCTACCGGCCGCCGGCCCACTGGGAATGGATTGCGCGCATCGACGCCGCCGTGGACGTGCCGGTCGTCGCCAACGGAGAAGTCTGGACCGTGGCCGACTGGGAGCGGTGCCGGACGGTCAGCGGCTGTGCGGACGTGATGATCGGGCGCGGCGCCGTCTCGGATCCGTTCCTGGCTTTGCGCATCCGCGGATTGATGGACCGGACGCCCTCCGGCGAGGAATGGCCGGCCGTGCTCGCTCAACTCGCCGATTACCTGAGAAAACTGCAAGTCCGTGTCGCAGTCCGTCATGAGCACGGACGCGTCAAAATGTGGCTCAGCTATCTCAAGCGGACCTGGCCACAGGCTGCCGAACTGCACACAGCCATCCGGCGCCTGCATGATTCGCGCGAAATTCTCGACGTGATTGAGCGCGCTCCGGCATTCAACGACTTGATAACGGCACATTAGCGTGAGGTCCACGGTCTGCTCGATCCGGCACCCCCTTGCCGCTTGGCCGGCTGCGCCGTCGCGGGCGCGGTACAATAAACGGTTGCGTGCGCGGGACGCTGTCTGGGCTGTGGTCCTCATGGACATCGGTCCCCTTGGCCTTGCCGCATCGTCCCCATTTGTCGCCATCATCACCGCTATACGCCGGACTCACCTATGTCGCAGACCATTTCCCCCGCCGTGCTGACCGCTTCGGCCCCTAAAGTCGGGTTCGTTTCACTCGGGTGCCCAAAAGCCTTGGTGGACTCCGAGCAGATCATCACCCAACTGCGCGCGGAAGGTTACGAGATCTCCGGTTCCTACGACGGTGCCGATCTCGTCGTGGTCAATACCTGCGGTTTTATCGATGAAGCCGTGCAGGAAAGCCTCGACGCCATCGGCGAGGCGTTGCACGAGAACGGCAAGGTGATCGTGACCGGTTGTCTCGGCGCGAAGAAAAGCGCGAGCGGGACTGGGCTGATCGAGGAAGTGCATCCGAAGGTCCTCGCTGTGACCGGGCCGCACGCGACCGCCGAAGTCATGAGCCACGTGCATCTGCATTTGCCCAAACCGCACGACCCGTTCATCGATCTCGTGCCGCCTGCCGGCATCAAGCTGACGCCGCGACATTACGCGTATCTGAAGATATCGGAAGGGTGTAATCACCGGTGCACGTTCTGCATCATCCCATCCATGCGCGGCGACCTGGTGTCGCGCCCGGTGGCGGACGTGATGCTCGAAGCCGAGAATCTGTTCAAATCCGGCGTCAAGGAGTTGCTCGTGATTTCTCAGGATACGAGCGCGTATGGCGTCGATGTGAAATATCGCACCGGTTTCTGGAACGGCAAGCCGGTGAAGACGCGTATGACGGATCTGGTCGCCGCATTGGGCGAACTCGCCGTGCAATACGGCGCGTGGGTCCGCCTGCACTACGTGTACCCGTATCCGAGCGTGGATGAAGTCATCCCGATGATGGCCGAAGGTCCGTTGAAGGGTCACGTACTGCCGTATCTGGATGTGCCGTTCCAGCACGCGCACCCTGAAGTGCTCAAGCGCATGAAGCGCCCGGCGAACGCCGAGAAAGTGCTCGAACGCGTGCAGAAGTGGCGTGCCATGTGCCCGGACCTGACTATCCGGAGCACGTTCATCGCAGGATTCCCGGGTGAAACGGAAGAGCAATTCCAGACGCTGCTCGACTTTATTCGTATCGCGGATCTGGATCGGGTCGGATGTTTCGCTTATTCGCCGGTTGAAGGTGCGACGGCGAATGAGCTCGACGGCGCGCTGCCGGATGAAGTGCGCGAGGACCGTCGTGCGCGTTTCATGGAACTGGCCGAAGAGCTGTCGGCGGAGCGCATGAAACGCAAGGTCGGCAAGACGCTGAAAGTGCTTGTCGATGAACTGAGCAACGAAGGCGGCGTCGGCCGGACCGCTGCGGACGCGCCGGAGATTGACGGCGTGGTGTATATCGAGCCGGCGAAGAAGGCGTCGAAGCGTTATAAGGCGGGCGATTTCGTGTCGGTGAAGATCACCGGCGCCGATGGCCATGACCTGTGGGGCGAAGTCTGAGGTCTGGTTTTGACCTCACGCTCGGCGCAGCGGGTTTATTAGAGCGCAAAATTACTGAGACGAAGGAGCTTTCATGGCGCAACGTGAAGTGATGGTGGTCAGCGGCGTGCGGACCGCAATTGGCGATTTCGGCGGTGCGCTGAAGGACTTCAGCCCGACGGATCTTGGTGCGCGCGTGGTGCGCGAAGCCTTGTCGCGAGCGAACGTGTCGGGCGAGGACGTCGGCCATGTTGTCTTCGGTAACGTGATCCAGACCGAACCCAAGGACATGTATCTGGCGCGCGTCGCCGCATTGAATGGCGGCGTAGCGCAGCACGCACCCGCGCTGACCGTCAACCGCTTGTGCGGGTCGGGCCTGCAGGCCATTGTTTCGGCTGCGCAGTCCATTCTGCTTGGGGACACCGATGTCGCCATCGGCGGGGGCGCGGAAAGCATGAGCCGGGCGCCGTATCTCGCGCCGGCGGCTCGCTTCGGCCAGCGCATGGGTGACGCGCGTCTCGTCGACATGATGCTCGGCGCGCTGCACGATCCCTTCGATATGATCCACATGGGCGTCACGGCGGAAAACGTCGCAGCCAAATACGGCATTTCGCGCGAGACGCAGGACGAACTTGCGCTCGAATCGCATCGGCGCGCGGCGCGCGCTATCGAAGCGGGTTATTTCAAGGAACAGATTCTTGCCGTCACGCAAGCATCGAAGAAGGGCGACATCGTCTTCGATACCGACGAGCACGTTCGCCTGAACGCCACGCTCCAGGATTTTGCGAAGCTCAAGCCGGTGTTTGCCAAGGAAAACGGGACGGTGACCGCAGGCAATGCGTCGGGTATCAACGACGCGGCCGCGGCCGTTGTGCTGATGGAGCGCGGTGCAGCTGAATCGCGTGGCCTGAAGCCGCTCGCGCGGCTGGTTTCGTATGCGCACGCGGGCGTCGATCCGAAGTACATGGGCATTGGTCCGATTCCGGCCACGCGCAAGGCGTTGGAGCGCGCGGGCCTGAGCGTTGGCGACCTCGATGTGATCGAAGCCAACGAAGCGTTCGCGGCGCAGGCTTGCGCGGTATCGAAGGAACTGGCGCTGGACCCCGCGAAAGTCAATCCGAACGGTTCGGGCATCTCGCTTGGCCATCCGATTGGCGCAACCGGCGCGTTGATCACTGTGAAGGCGTTGTACGAACTGCAGCGCGTGGGCGGACGGTACGCGCTGGTGACAATGTGCATTGGCGGCGGTCAGGGCATTGCGGCCATTTTTGAACGCGTATGAGCCGCGCGAGCACAGGAATTTATTTGATGACGCAAATGAAAGTGGCGGCGGTGGCAGCAGCGCTGTTGCTCGCCGGCTGTAATTCAGCCATGCCGCCGGACGGCTCCCGAGCCGTGTCGGCGGCGCGCGCGGCGGCCACGCCGGGCGATCTGGGCCTGCAGTCGCCGGGTACGGCGGAAGCCATCGAAACACTCGCGCTTCCTTCGCCCAAACCGCTGACGCCCAATCCGGCTTACGCGCATTTCCCGACCTATGTCGGCACGCTCGGCGACAAGCAGATCGAGATGAAGCTCGGCGCAAAAACGGACGAGCGCACGGGTGTGCACGGCGAATACCGGTTCGCGGGAGCGTCGACGGTGATCCTGGTCGCGGGGGACCGTGACGGCGATACGCTCGAGATCGAAGAGTCGAATGACGGCACGCATATCACCGGGAACTGGGTCGGCAAGTTTGCAGCCGACGGCAGCGTGTCGGGCGAACGCATGAATGCCGACGATTCCAATCCGCTGCCCTTCGATCTCAAGCCGGTCGGGTCCGGATCGGCTGCGGTTTCTGCCCCGGTATCCGGCGCGGGTGCGGTCGTACCGAAGGCGCCACAATCGGCCGCGCCGTCGCTGGAACCCGCACCTCCGCCCGCTCCACCGGCCGCTGGTCACGCGCTCGGCGGGACCAGCAATGTGATCATCGGCGAGTAACCCTCAAACCCTCGCGAACTCGCCGTTTGATGTAACACGGCGTCATCGGCTTCACGCGATGGCGCTTTTTTCTTAAGCCTCGAACCAGCAGGACACTCATGACCGATTCCAGCAACTCGTCCAGCGCGCGCAGCTTGCAGACCCGCATCGTTCATCCCGAGGATCAGCTCACCCCCGGTTTTGATTCGTTCTCGATGCCGGTTACACGGGCGTCGACCGTGGTATTTCCGAATCTCGCCACCATGCGCGCGCTCGTCTGGAGCGACGACAGTCAATGGCGCTATGGCTTGCACGCCACGCCCACGTCGCTTGCGCTGGCGCAGCGGCTGGCGGTGATCGAGGGCGGCAAGCACGCGTTGCTGCAGCCTTCGGGGTTATCGGCCATATCGAACGTGTATTTCGGTTTGGTGAAGACGGGCGATCACGTGATGATTCCCGACAACGCGTACTCGCCGAATCGCGAACATGCCGACTGGCTCGTGGCGGATTTCGGTCTGGAAGTGACGTATTACGATCCGCTGATCGGCGCGGGCATCGATGCGCTGATCCGGCCGAACACCAAGCTGATCTGGCTCGAAGCGCCGGGTTCGGTCACCATGGAAGTGCAGGACGTGCCCGCGATCACGAAGGTCGCGCGGGCGCGCAAGATACTCACGGCTATCGACAATACGTATTCGGCCGGTCTCGCATTCAAGCCGTTCGATCATGGCGTCGATATCTCGGTGCAGGCGCTGACGAAGTACCAGTCGGGCGCGAGCGACATCCTGATGGGCGCGACGATCACCACCGGCAAAGCGGTCCACATGCGATTGAAGAGCGCACGGATGCGCATGGGGATCGGCGTGTCTTCGGACGACTGCTCGCTCGTGCTGCGCAGTTTGCCGAGCATGCAAATCCGCTTCGAGGCTCACGACCGGACAGCGCTTGCCTTGGCTCACTGGCTCAAGACGCGGCCGGAAATTGCGGCGGTACTGCATCCGGCGTTGGCGGATTGCCCGGGCCACGAATTCTTCAAACGCGATTTCACGGGGGCGGGCGGGCTGTTTTCAGTGGTCTTCGACAAACGCTACAGCCCGGCGCAAATCGATACCTTTGTCGAAGCGCTGGACAACTTCGCGATTGGCTGGAGCTGGGGCGGCGCGAACAGTCTCGCGATGCCTTATGACATCAAGTCGATGCGCACCGCCGGGGTATGGCCGCACGAGGGTGTGCTGGTGCGGTTTTATATCGGTCTGGAAGATGAGGCCGATTTGCGGGCGGATCTTGAGCGGGCGCTAGCGGGATTGGAAGCCTGAAGACGCCGATCGAGACAAGGGCCGGGTCTTCGGCTCAGCCCTTGTCTCGCGATACGCACATGCTCAAAACAGCCGCAGCAAGCCGTCCAGTCCCACGAAATTCAACGCCAGGCCGGCGGCTTCGCGAACCACCGGCTTCGCCCGGAACGCCACCGACAACCCCGCTTCCGCCATCATCTTCAGGTCGTTCGACCCGTCGCCCATCGCAATGGATCGCTGCGGATCAATACCCAGTTGCGCGCAGGTTTCACGCAGCGTACGCGCCTTGACATCGGCATTGACGATCTCGCCGGTGACCTTCCCGGTCAGTTTGCCATCGACTATTTCAAGCGTATTCGCGTGCGTGAAATCAAGCCCGAGCCGTGCCTTCAGCTTCTCGGTAAAGAACGTGAACCCGCCGGATACCAGCAAGGTTTTCAGGCCCGCCGCCTTCGCCCCCGCGAGCATGGTCTCCGCGCCCGGCGAAAGGCGCAGCCGTTCCTCATAAACCCGTTCCAGCGCGCTTGCATCGAGGCCCTTCAGCAGCGCGACACGCCGCGTCAGGCTCTCGTTGAAATCCTTGATCTCGCCACGCATGGACGCTTCGGTGATCGCCGCAACCTCTGCCTTCAACCCGCAAAAATCGGCGATCTCGTCAATACACTCGATGGTGATCAGCGTCGAATCCATGTCCATGGCGAGGAGGCCGAAATTGCTCAGTCGCAGCGCCGGGTCAATGAACGCGTAATCCAGCCGATGCGCGCCGCAATACGCGTCAATATCCGGCCGCTGCAGCGGCTCGGCGCCGCGCAGACGCAACACCCGGCCGGCGTCCGCGCGTTCAGTCTGTTGCGAGCGGGCGAGCGCGGTGAGCGGTTTCAGGTGCGTATCGGCGATCGGGTCGAGGCTTTGGATGACGAGGTTCATGACGGGTGGGGAGCGAGAAAAATGGCGTGGGGAACAGTCGAGACCCGTCATTGTAATGGTCCCGACCGATGGCGGACGTGCGTGCCACGCCGCTATGATGGTTGCCGATAAAACGACGGAGACCTGCATGACCCCGACCGAACGCGCGCTCGACTTCGATCTGCGCAAGCTCGACGCCGCGTTTTACGCGGATCCGTATCCGGTCTACGACGCGTTGCGTACCAGGGAGCCAGTCAGGACAATGCCCGACGGCTCGCTGTTTCTCACGCGCTATCGGGACGTGCAGGCCGTGTATCGCGATCCGAAAACCTTCAGTTCTGACAAGACCGTGGAATTCGGCCCGAAGTACGGCGTCCATACTCCGCTGTTCGCGCATCACACGACCAGCCTCGTGTTCAATGATCCGCCGCGCCACACGCGCGTGCGCAAACTGATCGCGGGGGCGCTGACCGCGCGTGCGATCGCGGCAATGGAACCGGGTCTCGTGAGTCTGGTCGACGGCCTTCTTGACCAGGCTGCGGCACGCGGCGAGATCGATTTGATCGATGATTTCGCTTCTGCAATTCCGGTTGAAGTGATCGGCAACCTGCTCGACGTGCCGCACGACGAACGCGCGCCATTGCGTGACTGGTCGCTGGCGATTCTCGGCGCGCTGGAACCTGCGCTGAACGTGGAGCAGGAAGCGCGGGGCAACCGCGCGGTGGCGGATTTCATCGACTATCTGGTGACGCTGGTTGCGCGGCGTCGTGCGCATCCTGGCGACCCGCAGCACGACGTGCTGACGCGGCTGATTCAAAGCGAAGCCGATGGTGAGCGCCTCGACGAAGCCGAACTGCTGCACAACTGCATTTTTATCCTGAACGCGGGGCACGAGACGACCACCAACCTGATCGGCAACGGCATTGTGCTGCTGGCGCAATGGCCGGAGCAGCGAACGCGGTTATTGGCCGATCCGGTGTTGATCGAAAGCGCGATCGAGGAATGCTTACGCTACGAAAGCTCGAACCAGCTTGGCAACCGGATAGCGACGGCGGATACGCAGATTGCCGGGATACCGGTGGCGCGCGGGACGCCGGTGACGCTGTGCATCGGGGCGGCGAATCGCGACCCGGAGCAGTTCGAGGCGGCAGACCGTTTCGATATCGCTCGCGAACCGAACCGGCATCTTGCGTTTGGCTTTGGGATTCACCAGTGCGCAGGGTTGTCGCTGGCGCGGCTGGAGGCGCGTATTGCGATTGGGAGGTTTGTTGCGAGGTTCCCGAATTACGGGCTTGCGGGGGAGCCGGTGCGAGCTTTCCGGGCGCGGTTTCGAGGATTTGTGAAGGCGCCGGTGAGGGTGGGGTGAGTTGAGGGCGCCCTTACCGGCACGCCTTAACTCACCTAGGTTCAGCGCATCAATCCATGCGATTTCGCGTAATCGCGCAAGGCCGCATTCATCCGCGTTTGCCAGCCTTCGCCTTGCGCTTTATAAGCGTCGACCACATCGGGGTCGATGCGCAATTTGATCGGCAACTTCGGGTTTTCCAGTTTCGGCCGTCCGCGCGGGCGCAGGATTTCCGTTGCCCGCTCGTGCCCATAAAGCTCTGGCAAAACCTCCGATGCCGGTCGTGCACGGGCGAATTCCGCCTCACCCCATTCAGGGTTCTCGTCCGGCACTTCTTCCTTGTTCTGCTTGTTCATACCGCTTTACCTCACGAAGGTTTGCCTTTCTTAAACTAATAACGTGAATCCTGTTGCCGCGTGGCGTGAAAACCAGCATGTGTAGCCGGTCGGCTATTAAACCGAGAGCCTGAAACCGGCGTTCGACATATATGCTGCGACAGTCTTCAACGATCAAAGCACTCGACATGACAAAGTCGCGGACCGCTTCGAACGACAGGCCTCGCGCCTCGATATTTGCTTCACTCTTTGGAACGTTATAGGAAATGCCCATGAATAATGTACCCCCAAAAAACGGTGAGTACAAGGATTATTTGTACACCCAAAATTTATAAGCGCTGCTGGCTGAAAAACCACAACCCTGAGGACAGCAAGAGGAGTTGCCGAAGGGCGCAGACGCGCCGGTCGAGCCTGCGGCAATTCGTCATTGCACTGCAATAGTCCCGCTACGCCAAAATTTTAAGAATACGCAAATTCTTATTTGCATTTACGGGATGGAGGCTACCGCATCACTCTCTGCGGATCGACATCCCAGTAAGGCGGATCGCCGAAATGCTCCGTCAGGAAATCGATGAACGCCGTTGTTTTCGGCGGGACGAAAGCACGGCTCGGGTACACCGCCCAGATCGCCACCGTTTCCGCGAGCGGGTAACTATCGAGCACAGCCATCAACTCGCCGCTGTGCAGGAACGGCGCCACGCTCCACGTCGATTTCAGCCCGATACCCATCCCGGCAAGCAATATGTCGCGAATAACCTCGCCGTTGTCCGTGTCGACCCGGCCGGACACGCGCACATCGATGATCCCGGCCGGCGTGACGAACGCCCAGTCTCGCTGTCCGGACAGGACGGCGCACTCGTGTTGCGCGAGATCGGCGGGGTGGCGCGGCGTGCCGTGCTCAGCGAGATACGCGGGAGACGCGCACAACACGCGCCGGTTGCTGGCGAGTTTTCTCGCGACGAGCGTCGAATCCTTCAATGCTCCAATACGCACAGCCAGATCAATGCCTTTATCGACGAGATCGACGATCTGGTCGGTCAGGCGCAAGTCCAGGCTCACACCCGGATAGCGGCGCAGGAATTCGGGAATGACCGGCGACACATGCTGACGCCCGAGCGACGAGGGCATGGTCACGCGCAAACGTCCCTGGGGTTGTTCGAACGCGCGTCCGACCGAGGCACGCGCGGCATCGGCGGCGTCGAGCAGGGCGCGGGCGCGCTCGACGAAAATTTCGCCTTCCTGCGTAACACTGATGCGCCGTGTCGTCCGATGCAAAAGCCGCGCGCCAAGCTGCCGCTCGAGTTGCGCGAGCCGGGCGCTCGCCACGGCGGCGGACAACCCGAATTCCCGTCCCGCCGCCGACAGATTCGATAGAGCCGCCGCCCGCACGAACAGTGCGACGTCCAGCAGGTCAAGCTGCGTCTTGTAGGGCAATTCGCTTTGCGCGTCTATTTTCGTCATTTTCTTGATTATCAATAAAATGTTTCAGCAATTATGAAGGTTTCACGAGAAGCTGAAATTCCTTAACATCGGGTCCATGCATTGCAATCCGACACCTACCGACGCCTGATACCCCCTTTGAGGAGCTATTTCATGAAAGCGATTGCCCTGACCCGTTACCTGCCCGTCTCGAACCCGGAATCGTTGACGGACGTGGAGATCGACAAACCCGCGCCGGCCGGCCGTGATCTGCTGGTGAAGATTGAAGCGATCGGCGTGAATCCCGTCGATACGAAGGTGCGTGCGCCGAAGGACAAGGTCGAAGAAACGCCGCGTGTCCTCGGTTGGGACGCGTCGGGCGTGGTCGAAGCGGTTGGCCCGGACGTGACGCTGTTCAAGGTGGGGGACCCCGTCTTTTATGCCGGCAGCATTACCCGGCCGGGTTCGAACAGCGAGTTCCATCTGGTCGATGAACGTATTGTCGGCGTGAAGCCTGCCTCGCTCGATTTCTCGCACGCAGCGGCATTGCCTCTGACCACGATCACCGCATGGGAGGCGCTGTTCGACCGAGTGGGCGTATCGGCGGAAGGGCATGACGCGGGTAAGTCCGTGTTGATCGTGGGCGGCGCCGGCGGCGTGGGGTCGATCGGCATCCAGCTCGCGAAGAAAGTGGCGAAGCTGAAGGTGATCGCGACTGCGTCGCGGCCGGAATCGGCGAAGTGGGCGACCGAACTGGGCGCGGATCATATCGTCGATCATTTCGGCGACATGCCGAAGCAACTGAAGGATGCAGGCTTCGAGCAAGTGGACTACGTGCTGATCTTCAATGACACGGACAAACATTTCCCTGCCGCTGCCACCGTCATCGCACCGCAAGGGGGCATTTGCACGATCGTCGAAAACGGCAAGCCGATTGCCGTCGAATTGCTGAAGGCGAAAAGCGCCGCGTTCCATTGGGAATTCATGTTCACGCGCTCGATGTTCGGTACGCCGGACATGATCGAACAACACAAACTGCTCACGGAAGTGGCGCGACTGATCGACGCAGGCACGATCAAGACGACGCTTGGCCGCGATCTCGGCAAGATCAATGCAACGAACCTGCGGGAAGCGCACCGGCTGCTGGAAGAAGGGCGCGCGATAGGCAAGCTGGTGCTGACCGGGTTCTGATTCGCCCGGCGTTTCGATCGGCCAATCCATTGCAGGTTGCACGCGCGCCACGGGTTTCCCATGAGAAGCCCGCGGCGCGCGTCGCGCTAGACTGTTCGCGCCACACGCGCGGCGAGGCCACCCCGGCGCCGTTGCTGTATGCCCGGCGTGACGGCTGCACACGGAGGGGTTTTCGCATGATCGATCGTTCGGGTTTTGTTCAGGTTGGCCGGTCAGCGCAAGGTCGTCTGATTGCCGCAAGCGCCGTGATGGCGCTGCTGGCTTGCGTGGTTGAACCGGTGGCTCATGCGACACCCAGCATCAAGGTGCTGTCGGAAGTCGCCTACGACGGACCGATCAAATACACGGTGAAGATGGCGTCGAAGAACTGGGGCAGTGCGCAGGAAACGCGCACGATCCGCTCAGGCCAGACGGATGACTTCTCGTGGCAAAGCAAGCCTGCCGGCGGTTCGCAGAACGTCCCGGATGCATGCCCGGACGTGGACGCCATCCGCAATGCAAGCGGCACGACGGTGCGTCAGGTGAAGATCCGTTTCGCGGCGGTGGTCGCGAATAGCGGGGACGCCGACGTCCAGTTGAGTTTCCAGGGCCACGCGCCCCGACCGGCCACCGCCATCACCGTGGGCGGCAAGAAGCTTCAATGCCCCACCGATAACTTCTTCAGCCAACTGGTCCATTTCACGATGCCCACCGGCGGCGCCGAAAAGAGCGTCACGCTCAGCGACGGTACCAAACTCACCATCAGCGCGAGCCGCAAGTAACGTCTCGTCCGGCGAGTTTTACGTTTCGCACCGGTGTTCGAGGGCGGGGCGGCGATAGTCCGCCGCCCCGCCTTGGTCGGCGCGCGCCTGTCCCATCTGGCACGTTTTCTGCAACGTAATAGCGGCCACGCGTTTATCTGCGCGTGTTAACCGGTGTTAGCCGTTTATCCCGTCACGCCGTCAGAGAGGCTCTCCGGCAAAGGTCATTCGCGATGCCACACATGATCTGGAAAGGCGCGATCAGCTTCGGGCTGGTCCACGTCCCCGTGCAGCTTTATCCGGCGACGCAGTCGGAGAAGGTCGGCTTTAACCTGCTCGACAAGCGCTCGATGGACCCTATCGGCTATAAGCAATTCAACAAGAACACGGGCAAGGACGTCACGCGCGAGAACATTGTGCGGGGTTTCGAGTATGAGAAGGGCAAATACGTCGTGATGAGCGACGCCGAAATTCGCTCGGCGAATCCCGAATCGACGCAGACCGTGGACATCGTCGCGTTCGTCGAAGCGCCCGAAATCTCGTTTCTTTCCCTCGATACCCCGTATTACCTCGCACCCGACCGCAAGGGCGAGAAGGTGTATGCGTTGCTGCGCGATGCGTTGAAGGCGTCGGGGAAAGTGGGCATAGCAAACGTCGTGCTGCACAACAAGCAGCATCTGGCCGCGTTGATTCCGGTCGGTCCGGCGCTGGCGCTCAACACCTTGCGCTGGGCGGACGAAGTGCGTCAGTTCGACGAGTTCAAGTTCCCCGATGAGAGCTCGAAGAAGGCGGGGGTATCGCCGAAAGAACTGGAGATGGCGCAGCGCTTGATAGACGACATGACCGAGACATGGGACCCGCAGGATTATCACGATACGTTCCGCGAAGACATCATGGCGCTCGTCAACAAGAAGGTGAAGGCAGGAAAGACCGAGGAGGTGTCGGAGGTTGAAGAAGGTGAGCCGCGCAAGGCGTCGGCGGAGATTCTCGACTTGTCCGAATTGTTGAAGCGCAGTCTGAAGAAGGACAAGCCCGCAAGACACGGCGCCAAAGGCAGCAATAGCGCCGTCGATGACCCGTCTGAAACCGAAGCCGCGGAGCCGGCGGCCAAACCCGCGCGCAAGACGGCAACGCGCCGCAAGCGTGCTTGACGTTGTCGTAACGCGTTGAGCCGGGCGTTAAAACACGACCCACGCACCAGGAAAAGCGATCCGCCGATGGCCGATAAACTGGAAACCTATCAGCGCATGAGGCGCTTCAACCAGACGCCCGAGCCATCCGGCCAGACGGCGGCGAGGGCGAAGCGCGCGTCGAAGAAGGCTCAGGCAAGCGCGCTTTCGTTCGTCATCCAGGAGCACGATGCCCGACGCCTTCATTACGATTTTCGTCTCGAACTCGACGGTACGCTGAAGTCCTGGGCGGTACCGAAAGGGCCGAGTCTCGATCCGTCCGTGAAACGGCTGGCCGTGCATGTGGAAGATCATCCGATCGACTACGGTTCGTTCGAAGGCGATATTCCCGAGGGAAATTACGGTGCGGGCAGCGTGATCGTGTGGGATCGCGGGACGTGGGAACCGCAGTCAGGGAGTATCGACGAGGCCCGCGAAACCTATGCGAAGGGCAAGCTCAAGTTTGTCCTGCACGGCGAAAAGTTGCGGGGCGGCTGGACGCTCGTGCGCAGCAACATGCGCGGCAATGGCGATAAGGAGCAATGGCTGCTGATCAAGGAACGCGACGACGAAGCCCGCAACGAAGCCGACTATGACGTGCTGCTCAAGCAACCCGGCAGCGTGATGAGCGATTCACTTGGCGCACGCACGAAGAGCGGTGAAGTACGCGAAAGGACCGAGCGCAAGACCGCTGCCAGGACGAGCAGGACCACGAAGACCGCGCCATCGCCAAAGCGGCCCGCCGTGAAGGATCAAGGCAAGAGCCCGGAGCGGCCGCGTCCGGATATCGTGGCGAACCGGAGCGCCGAATCGCTGCGTGCGCTTAGCCACAACCCTGCAATCCAGGACGCGGTACGCGCCAGGCTTCCTGCCACCATGAAGCCCCAACTCGCGACGCTCGTGGATACCGCGCCATCGAGCAATGATTGGTCATACGAAATAAAATTCGATGGTTATCGGATCCTGATGCGCATCGACCGCGAGGCCGCATCGAAAGAGAAATCCACGCAGATCTTCACGCGCAACGGCCACGACTGGACCGACAAGTTCAGCCGTCAGGTCAAGGCATTGGGCAAGCTTGATGTGGATACCGCGTGGCTCGACGGCGAGGCGGTCGTGCTTGACGACAACGACCTGCCGAACTTCCAGAAACTGCAGAACGCGTTCGACGCCAATCGTCCGCAAGACATCGCGGTCTATTTCTTCGATATCCCTTACCTCAACGGTTACGACCTTCGCAGCGTACCGCTGCTGCAGCGGCGAGCGATCCTGAAGGCGCTGCTGGAACCGGTTGATGACGACGCGCTGCGTTTCTCCGCGGACTTCGAATTCAACGTCGACGATCTGCTTAAAAGCGCTTGCGACATGGCGTTGGAGGGGATTATCGGCAAGCGGCGCGACAGCGGTTATACGCCGGGACGCAGCAGCGCATGGATCAAGCTGAAATGCCGGCGCAGGCAGGAGTTTGTGATCGGCGGATATTCGGAACCTTCGGGCAGCCGGGGGCAGTTCGGCGCGTTATTGCTTGGGGTATATGACGCGCACGGCAAACTGCAGTACGCAGGGCGCGTGGGAAGCGGCTTCGACGCGCCGACCCTGCGCGACGTCAAGAAGCAACTCGATGCACGCGAAGTCAAGACAATGCCCTTCGCCAGCGCGCCGAAGGAGCGTAGCCGGACGCCGGTGCATTGGGTCAAGCCGGAACTCGTTGCCGAGTGCAATTTCGCTGAATGGACGTCGGAGCGGATTGTGCGGCAGGCGTCGTTTGTCAGCCTGAGGGATGACAAGCCGGCGCGTGAGATTGTCAGGGAAGTGCCGAAATCCACGCAGGAGGCCGTGTTGGACGATACAGACGAAGACAACGGTAAAAGCCGGAAGCCCGCGAAGAAGACAGCAGCCAAAAGCGCGGCGAAGGCGACTCGCGCGGTGAAAGCGGCGACGAAAAAAACCACGGCGAAGACTGCCGATGCAGCGAAACCGGCCAGCAAATCCAAGCCGGCTTCCGAGAAGACTGCAACGAAGACCGCCACTAAAAAAGCCCAACGCGCTCCCGCTGGTACCGAGCTTGTCGCGGGCGTGAAGATCAGTCATCCCGATCGTGTGATCGATCCATTGGCGGGGACCAGGAAGCTCGATCTCGCCCTCTACTACGAGTCCGTTGCGCCATGGATGCTGCCGCATCTGAAAGACCGGCCCGTGTCGCTGGTGCGTGCGCCCGGGGACATTACCGGCGAGCTGTTCTTCCAGAAGCACAGCGAAAAACTGACCATTCCAAACGTCAAGCAGCACCCGGGCATCGACCCCGGTCACCCGGCGCTCATCACGATAGAAAACGTCGGCGCGCTGGTGGGCGCGGCACAAATGGGCACGATCGAGATGCACACGTGGAACGCGCTCGCGGCCAGAATCGAAAAACCTGACCGGATGGTCTTCGATCTCGATCCGGGCGACGGCCTCGGCTGGGACCGGATGCAGGAGGCCGCACGTCTCACGCGTGAATTGCTGACGGAACTCGGCCTTGAATCGTTCTGCAAGACCAGCGGGGGCAAAGGTTTGCATGTGGTCGTACCACTTACGCCGCAGGCCGGTTGGGACGAAGTAAAGGGATTCTCGCAGGCGGTGGCGCAACATATGGCGAGCACGCTGCCCAAGCATTTCTCGGCGAAGATGGGCAAGCAGAATCGCCGGAACAAGATATTCGTCGACTACTTGCGCAATAACCGCGGCTCGAGCACGGTCGCCGCGTTCTCGCTGCGTGCGCGGCCGGGCATGGGGGTGTCGGTACCTATCGGCTGGGATGAACTCGATGCCACCACAAGCGGCGATCAGTGGAATATCGGCAATCTGCATGAACGCCTGGACGCACTCAAGACCGATCCATGGAGCCAGTACGCAAAGACACGGCAGCGCATCACCGAGTCAATGAAGAAGCGGCTCGATATCAAGTGAACGAAGGGAAATATCGGTACGACGAGATTGTAATGATGCAGCAAGGCAAGACATCCCACGACGATGCCCACCAACATTCGGCACCGGACGGGCGAGGAGTGGAAAGCCAGGTATCGGGCGTCGCAAAAACGCGACGGCGGCGCGGTCGCATGAGACCGGTCAACGTCCCGCTTCACAGGAAGGGGACGAGCCGCACGAGGCAGTATGTGCGCGGGCCCCTCAGTCGCACAAGCCGTGATGCAACAGCGGCGGTTGCTGCCCGTGGTCAACAAAGCGCCTCTTGCGTAGAATGGGCGCGCGGTATCGGAGAACGTGCACGCATCGCGTGTGAGGCAAGCTGAGAAAGGCGTTCATCGATTCCACTGCAGTTGTTTCTACCATTTTTGCGGGCGTGCCGACGTGTGCATCGGTAATCGATGCCGACCCGGTGTGGAGTCCGGGACAGCGAATCGGCAGCGCTCGACGTCCCCGCCGGTCCGGGCGAGATGCCGGACCATGCCACAGCCACCACGAATTGCCACCACGCCGTGCGCCGGGTCCGGCACGGGTTCCGGCATTCGGTATCCGGATCAACATCGCGGCAAACCCGCGGCAAAATCCTATCGGATGGATCATGCAATACGATCTCCTGTCCCGTCTGAAAACCGAAACCGCCGAGTGCCACACGCGGCTGGAAAACGCACTCGACCTGATGCGCGCTGAATGGCCGCGTGAGGACTACGTGGCTTTGCTCGAGGGCTTTTACGGATACGTTGCGCCGTGGGAGGACGCGGTGGCGGCAGCCATGCCCGCGCCTCTGCGCGAATTCTTCGGAGAGCGTCGCAAGGCGTTGCTGCTGGCTTCGGACCTGGCGCTCCTGACCGGCGATAAAGACCGCGCGAACACGGTGACAAAAATTGATCGGCTGCCTGCGATGGACAGCATTGGCCGCTTGTTCGGTTCCATGTACGTCATGGAGGGTTCCACACTCGGGGGACGCTTCATAGCGCCACACGTCGCAATATTGTTCGGTCTGCAAAGCGGTTATGGAAACGCTTATTTTGAAGGCTACGGCTTGCGTACGGGCAGCATGTGGAACACGTTCCGTGAGACCGCGAGCGCGAACGTGCCGCCCGGGCAGTACGGTGTGGCCGTGGACGCCGCGATAGCTACGTTCGACGGGCTGCACGACTGGCTCGGCAACGTCCGCGCAAGCTCGGGGGCAACGGCATGAGCAGCGGGCCCGAGCCGCTGCCGCCCGATACGGCGGCCATGCGCACACAAAACGATCTCGGCGGCCTGCCGGGTTCAGGCCCGAGCGGAACAACGCCTGTGCTACCGCTACCGGGTGCAGCGCCGGCCGGCTCGGCACCCGTGGCACCCTCGGCGCTCACGGCGGACGGAGCGGAAGCGGCGGATGTGCCGTGCGACGCCGAGCCGATCCACATTCCCGGCAGCATTCAGCCGCACGGTTACCTGTTGTGTCTCTCAAGCACCTTCACCCTCCTGCAGGTCAGCGAAAATGTCGCGGCGCTCGTGGGTATCCCGGTGGAACAACTCCTGGGCGAACCGGTGGACGTGGTGACAGGTGCGGCCGCTGCGGCAAAGATCGCCCATGCCGCTGCCACGGCCATGCTCGACGAAGCGCCGCTTTATGTCGGCGCGATCGACAACCCGCTCTTCAGTCCGCGTGAAACCGCTCAGGGCCGGCTTTCCATGGCAACGGACGGTCCTGAACTCGACATCACGATGCACCGGCACGACGGCAACCTGATCGTCGAACTCGAAGTTGCGCGGCATCCGACCGCAGACGTGTTTGCATCGATGTATCCGCTGGTGCGCACCTTCACGCGCAGCCTGCAGGACGTGGCGACCCTCACCGGACTCGTGGAACTTGCCGTGCGCGAAGTGCGCGCGATGACCGGTTTCGGCCGCGTGCTGCTCTACAAATTCGACGACGAGGGCCGCAGCCAGGTGCTGGCGGAGCACATCGATGACGGCTACGCGTCGTTCCTGCACCAGTTGTTTCCCGCCTCCGACCTCCCACGGCAGGCGCGCGCGTTATACGTGAAGCAGCGCGTTCGGCTTGTCGCCAACGCGGACGCGAAGTCCGCGCGGCTCGTGCCGCCTGTGAACCCTGTGACGGGCCGCCCGACCGACCTCACGTATGCCGCGCTGCGCAGCTTCTCGCCGATTCATCTCGATTACATGCGCAACATGGGTACGCATGCGTCGATGTCGGTGTCGCTGGTCGTGCACGGGCAGCTCTGGGGCCTGATTTCCTGCCACGAGCACGACGCGCGTCTCGTGCCGTTCGAAGTGCGTGTCGCGATCGAGCATCTTGGGCAACTGCTGTCGCTGCAGATCGAGGCGAAGGAGGAGCGTGCGGAGACGGCCTATCTGCTGGGCCTTCGACGCACGATGTCGAAGCTCATGGGCACGCTTGCCGAGCAGGACGACTACCTCTCCGCTCTTGAGTCGGCGCCTGACGATTTGCTGTGTTTCACCGGATCGACCGGTGCCGCGATCGTGGTGGACGGCAAGGCCACGCTGGTGGGTTTCACGCCGGACCAGGAGACTGTGCTCGCGCTCGCGCAGTGGCTCGCGTCGATCACGTCGGGTGTCTACGCGACCGACGCGTTGTCGCAAGCGTGGCCGCGTGCGTCGCGTCACACCGACACCGCGAGCGGCATCCTGGCCGTGCCGATCTCACAGATTTTTCGCAACTACGTCATCTGGTTCCGTCCCGAAACAACCCGCACGATCACGTGGGCGGGGGAGCCGGTCAAACGTGTGTCGAGCCAGGACGGTGGTGTCTTGCCGCGCAAGGACTTCACGCCGTGGCTCGAAACCGTGCGCAACCGGTCGCTGCGATGGCACCCGGTGGAAGTGGAAATTGCGGGCGAATTCCGGCTGGGCATGCTCAACATCGTGCTGCGCCGGGCGGAAGAACTGGCGGAGCTCGCGGATGAACTGCGTCGCGCGAACAAGGAGCTCGAGGCGTTTTCGTATTCCGTTTCGCATGACTTGCGCGCGCCGCTGCGCCATATTGCCGGGTATGGGGATTTGCTGCGGGAAAGCGAAGGCGAGAAACTGTCCGAGCGCAGCAAGCGGTTCCTCGACAACATGCTCGAGTCGGCGCGTTTTGCGGGCGTGCTGGTCGATGACCTGCTCACGTTTTCACAAATGGGCCGTGCCGCATTGCGCCCGGTGAGCGTCGACCTGAACCAGCTGGTGAGATCGGTCGCGCAGGAATTTGGTGCCGAGACAGCGGGCCGAAAGGTGGAATGGGTCATACCGGAACTGCCGAGCGTCACGGGCGATCCGGCGTTCCTGCAGATCGCGCTGCGCAATCTGTTTTCGAATGCGGTGAAATATACGAGGACACGAGAATCGGCGAAAATCGAGTTGTCGGTCAATTCGACGGCCGATGAATACATTGTCAGCGTGCGGGACAATGGCGTCGGTTTCAATATGAAGTATGTGAACAAATTGTTCGGCGTGTTCCAGCGGCTGCATCGCGCGGAAGAGTTCGACGGCACCGGCATTGGCTTGGCGAACGTACGCCGGATCATCGAGCGGCATGACGGCCGGACGTGGGCTGAAGGCCGCGAAGGCGAGGGCGCCGCGTTTCACTTTTCGCTGCCGAAGGTGTTCAGGGCCGAGTCCGCCAGTGCCCAGAACACTGCCGACATGCGGCGCAAGCCAGGACCGTCGTCATCGTCGAGTTGAACGTGCCATGCCTGACTGATTGATCCCGCTATCGCGCTTGTTCAACCCCGTCAAACCCGTCATCCCGGACTATGCTGAAACCCATTTTGCTTGTCGAAGACGATCCCAGCGATCTCGAACTGACGCTCGTGGCGCTCGGCAAGAGCCAGCTTGCCAATGAAGTGATTGTGGCGCGCGACGGCCAGGAAGCGATCGATTACCTGCGTTGCGAAGGCGAGTGGAATGTACGCAATCCAGGCAATCCGGCGGTCATCCTGCTCGACTTGAAGCTGCCGAAAATAGATGGCATGGAGGTGCTCGAAACCATCCGCACCAGTGAGGCGCTGAAGTCGATTCCGGTTGTCATGCTCACGTCGTCGCGCGAGGAGCAGGATCTCATTCGCAGCTACGCGCTCGGCGTGAACGCCTATGTGGTGAAGCCGGTCGAATTTAATGAATTTGTGCAGGCAATTGCCGATCTCGGCGTGTTCTGGGCGGTGCTCAACGAGCCGCCGCCCGGTTCCACGCGAGTTCGCCGTCAGTCCGCGCCGGAATGAATCTGGTGCACACTGTCGTCTTCCTCCTGCACGGCGCCCGGCTTCGCGGCCTGGGCCCGCTGGTCCTTTCGTTGTTTTGCCCGATGCGACCCGCCCGGCAGTATCGCGTGCGCCGGTTCGCCTGAGTGCCCTGACCATGCAGCCCTTGCATCTGCTTCTCGTAGAAGACAACGCGCTCGACGCGGAACTGACCTTGACCCAGTTGGAGCGCGCCGACTATAAGGTCGACGTGCAAATCGTCTACACGGAGCAGGGTTTCATAGCGGCGCTGGAAGCATCCAGCTTCGATGTGATCCTCGCGGACTTCGTGATGCCGGTGTTCTCCGGCGTCGAAGCGCTGGCGATCGCTCGCGAGCGTGTGCCGCATACACCGTTCATCTTCGTCTCCGGCGTGCTGGGCGAAGAGCATGCAGTCGATATGCTCAAGCGGGGCGCCACCGACTACGTCCTGAAACAGCGCCTGCAACGGCTGCCGGCGGTCGTGCGGCGCGCGTTGACCGAAAGCACCGAGCGTCAGCAGCGGATAGCGGTCGAACGCGCGCTGCGGGAGACGGAAACGCACTTTCGCTTGCTGGTGGATGCGCTCAAGGACTACGCCGTCATCACGCTCGATCAGGAAGGCCGCATACGGACGTGGAATGCGGCGTCGGAACGGATTCTCGGGTTCGCGGCGTACGACGTGGTCGGGCAGTCCGCCGAAGTGTTCTACGGCCAGGAAGATCGCGACACCTGCGTATTCGCCCGCGAACTCGAAACGGCCCAGGCCGAGGGCAGTGCGAGCGACGACCGGTGGCTGTGGCGCAAGGACGGACGCTCGTTTTTCGCCTCGGGCGTGACGACGGCGATTCGTGCCGATAACGGCGAACTGATCGGCTATTCGAAGATCATCCGCGACGTCACCGAAGAGCACATGGCCGCCGACGCCCTGCGCGTGGCGAAGGAGCAGGCGGAGACTGCAAACCGGGCGAAGGATCACTTCCTGGCGGTGCTGTCGCACGAATTGCGCACGCCGCTGACGCCTATTGTCGCCGCCGTGCGTTTGCTGGAGATTCGCCACGCGCTGCCCGCCGACGCGCAGGCGACGCTCGAGCTGATACGGCGCAACGTGGAACTCGAAGCGCGCTTGATCGACGATCTGCTCGACCTGACCAGCATCGCGCGCGGCAAGCTGTCGCTGAACTTTGCGAATGTGGTGCTGGAGACGCTGATGTCGAGCGCGCTCGATATGTCGGAGTCCGATCTGCGCGGCAAGGGCCTGACGCTGGAAACGACCCTGGGCGCTACATCCACGCTGGTTTTCGGCGATGCCGCGCGCTTGCAGCAGATCGTGTGGAACCTGATGAAAAACGCGGTGAAGTTCACGCCGGCAGGCGGGCGTATCGCGGTGCGGATGTGGAATCCCGATGCGTCGACCATTGCGATTTCGGTAACCGACAGCGGTATCGGGATCAGCGCGGAAGCGTTGCCGCGAATTTTTTCGGCCTTCGAGCAAGCTGATGATTCGATCACCCGTGCGTTCGGCGGGTTGGGGCTGGGCCTGGCTATTGCCAGTACGCTTGCGTTGAAGCATGGCGGGACGCTGACTGCCCAGAGCGATGGGCGCGACAAAGGCGCGCGATTCACGCTGACACTGCCGCTCGTCAAGTCAGGGGCCGAGGACGAAACGTCGCCTCTCGCGGCAAAGGACCCGGATGAGATCGTGCGGTCGCTGAAGGTGCTGCTCGTCGAAGACAACGAATACACGTCGTCAGCCATGGCGCAGGTGCTGGAGGTGCTCGGACATCAGGTCGGCGTGGCCACTACGGTCGCCGAGGCGCTTGCCTTGGCCGGGAGCGAAACCTTCGATCTGCTGGTCAGCGATATCGGCCTGCCCGACGGCAGCGGGCTCGAGGTCGCCCGTGCGTGGACCGGGTTGCAGCCCGGAAAACCATCGGTTGCGATCACCGGCTACGGCATGGACGAAGACATCCGCCGATGCCGCGAAGCCGGGTTTTTGGATCACCTCACCAAGCCGGTCGACTTCGCCCGCCTGGAGTCACTGATTCACGCTTTGGCGCGGCGGCCGGGCGGCACGTAGTTCGCCGGCTCTCGCCGGGCCTTGCGTCTTGCGCGTTTTTTCACCCGCGCTTCGGCTTTTCCCGCTCCACCAGCTTCGCCGCCATGAACCGGTGTTCCGGCGAGAACAGCCGCCGGTAGGTCAGCAATACGGCGCCCACCGTTCCGAGGGCCGATGACGCGGCGATAAAAAACATGATGACGATCTGATAACGCACCGCCTGCAGCGGCGATTGTCCAGCCAGCACCTGACCGGTCATCATGCCTGGCAGGCTCACCAGTCCCACTACGGTCATCTGGTTCAATGTCGGGATCATGCCTGCGCGTACCGCCTGACGCGCCGGCCCTTGTGCGGCTTCCCACCGCGTCGCACCGAGCGCGAGCGACATCTCCACCGCGCCGCGTCCCGCTGTCAGTTCCTCCGTCATCCGCTCGATGCCCAGCGACACGCCCGTCAACGTGTTGCCGAGGATCATCCCGAGAATAGGGATGGCGTATTGCGGCTCATACCACGGATGAATCCGGATCACGACGAACAGTCCCACCGCGGCCACCAGCCACGAACTCACCCAGATCGACACGACGCTGTCCACGCGCTGTCCAACATACGTGCGCCTTCCGCGATTCGATGCCGACAGTCCCGCTATCAGCGTCATCAACGCCATCAACGGCAATACGACGTACCAGCGTGAAAACTGGAAGACCCAGCCGAGCACGTACCCGATCGCGAGGAGTTGCACGACCGTGCGCACCGCTGCCCATACCAGCTTGCGCTCCAGGTCGAGCTTCAGCGCAACCGACAACACCCCGTTCACCACGATCAGCGCCGCCGCGATCGCAATGTCGAGCAGGCTGAGGTTCTGATAGCCGCTCATGACAATGTCCCTGCGGTCATCACGAGCTGGCGCTCGCCCACGCGTTGCGCCTGCGCAGGATCATGCGACACCCAGATGCTGGCGCGTTCACCCTGTCGATCGTCGAACCAGGCACCGACGAGCGCTTCTATTTCCAGCGCGGAAGCCGGATCGAGCGATGCAGTCGGTTCATCGAGGAGCAGCACGTCGGGGTCCACTTGCAGCACGCGTATCAGCGCGGCAATTTGCGCTTCGCCGCCCGATAGTTCGCTCGCGCGTTTATCGAGGAAATCGGCTTGGCGGCCTGCCCGGCGCGCCAGTATGACGACCCGCTCGCGATCAAAGCGCACGTCGCGATAAACCTTCAGCGAAAACGGATAACGCAGGTTGTCTTCCACGCTGCCATCGAGCATGGCCGGGCGTTGCGCAATGTAAGCCACCCGCCGTCGGTACGCTGGAATAGCCGCCCGCGCGATGGTTTTTCCGCGCCACTGGATCACACCGTCGTCGACAGGATCGAGCTGCGCAAGCGCACGCAGGAACACGCTCTTGCCCGAGCCCGACGGGCCGGTGACTACCGCGCGCTGGCCGCCGGACAAGCTGAACGTGGTGGGATGCAGCAAGACCAGGTCGCGCACGGGATCGCGGCGGGTGAGCGCTGTCGCGCGAATCAGGGGCGTGTCGGCTGGCGTGGACATGGCGAAGACATGCTTGGGGAAATGATCTCGGAGCGCAATCATAAATCACGGTTCCTTAAGCGAGCCTTGGATCAGGTATCCGATACCCGGAGTGGGCGCGTTCCGATCGGGCTTTTCAGGCGTCGGGCCCGGCGGGACCGGTATCATCGCCGGGCACGGGATGTGCTGTGCGTTTTTTCAAGAAAAATCAATGGAGCTGCTATGGCGCTGGCCCGGAAAATCAGAACAACAGCCGCGTGGATCGTCGCAGTTCTGATCATCCTGATCACCGTGCTGGTGATCGTGTTCCTGACGTTCGACTGGAACCGGGCCCGTCCCTGGGTCGACGATAAAGTCTCGCAGGCAATCGGGCGGCAATTCCAGATTACCGGCGACCTGAAGATCGGCTGGCAACGCCCGCCGGGTGAAACCGGCTGGCGCCGCTGGGTCCCGTGGCCGCGTTTTTCGGCGGAAAAAATCACGGTCGCGAATCCCGACTGGACCAAACAGAAATATTTCGCGACCCTGGACGAGATCGATTTCCAGGTCGAGATCCTGCCGCTGCTCGCGCACGACATTGTGATTCCATCGATCAACCTGGTGAATCCCTCGATCGATCTGGAACGCCTCAAGGACAATCGCGATAACTGGACGTTCAAGTTCAAGCAGTCGACCGGACCGTCAACCTGGAACCTTCAACTGCATGACATCGCGCTGGACAAAGGCAATATCGCTTACGCGGACGAGATCACGAAAGCGGACATGCAGGTGGTGGTGAATACGCTCGGCCAGGTGATTCCTATCGGCGATGTCATGAAGGAGCAGGAAGCTGCGTCGCAGAAATCGTCGGCCCAGATGGTCGGCAAGAGCGGCGCGGCCAAGCTGAACCAGCAAGTCGGTGAAGCTACGGCATCCGAGGCAGCGGCCGCATCCGCCGCGTCGGCCGCTGCCGCTGTGAATGCGAGCGCGCCAAACCCGGCAAGCGTCCCGGCGAACACCAGCATTGCCACGAAGGAAGGACCGAAGCCGTCCGTGCAGTCTTATGGCATCGGCTGGTCGGCGAAGGGCAAATACAACAGCGTGGCGGTGTCCGGCGACGGCAAGGTCGGCAGCGTGCTCGCGCTGCGGGACGCCATGCGCCCGTTCCCTGTGCAGGCGGATGTTCGTATCGGAGACACGCATATTGCGTTTGTGGGGACCGTGACGGATCCGGCCCATCTTGCCGCGCTCGACTTGAGGCTGTGGCTGCAGGGTGTGAGCCTGGAGCATTTGTATCCGATCGTCGGCGTGCCGCTGCCGGCGACACCGCCCTATGCAACGGAAGGGCGGCTCGTCGGCCAGTTCCGGGCTGACGACAACGTCTTCAAGTACGAGAACTTCACCGGGCGCGTGGGCGGCAGCGACCTGAACGGCTCGCTGACGTTCACGGGAAGCAAGCCGCGGCCCCAGCTGTCGGGCGAACTGGTGTCGAACCTGCTGCAGTTTTCCGATCTCGCACCGATCATCGGGGCGGACTCGAACGCGAGCAAGGCGAAGCGCGGCGACACGGCGAAACAGCCGTCGTCGAAAGCGCTGCCGACCGAGGAGTTCAAGACGGATCGATGGAAGACGATCGATGCCGACGTGAAGTTCACCGGCCGCAAGATCATCAAGGACCCGGCGCTTCCGATCACCGACCTCCATACGCACGTCGTGATGACGGACGGCGTGCTGTCGTTTGAACCGCTGGCATTTGGCGTAGCGGGTGGGACGCTGTCGTCGGATATCCATCTCGATGGCAGTAAGGAGCCGCTCCAGGGCCGCTTTTCCACCTCGGCGCGGCATCTGAAGCTCAAGGAGTTGCTGCCGACCGTCAAGACCATGCAGTCGGCGCTGGGTGAAGTGAACGGGGACGCGGCGTTATCGGCGACGGGCAATTCGCCCGCTGCGCTCGCCGGCACCATGAACGGCGAGGTCAAGACGCTGATCACCGACGGCACGGTCAGCCGGTTGTACATGGAAGCGGCGGGGCTGAACGTGGCGAACGCGGTCTATGAAAAGCTCTTCGGCAAACACGATGTGAAGATCAACTGTGCCGCGGCGGATTTTGTTGCGACCAATGGCGTGCTGGAATCGCGCGTGTTCGCCCTGGATACCGACGACGCCGTGATCAACATGGACGGCACGGTCAATCTGAAGACCGAGGAGATGGACCTGAACATTCATCCGCACACGAAGGGTTTCCGGGTGTTCTCGCTGCGCTCGCCGCTGTACGTGAAGGGGACGTTCAAGGATCCCCATGTAGGCGTAAACGCCGGCGCGCTGGCGGCGCGCGGCGCGGCGGCGGTCGGGCTCGGTCTGCTCAACCCGTTTGCCGCGCTGATCCCGTTGATCGCGCCGAGTAACAACAAGCCGCTGCCGTGCACGCAAATGCTTGCCGACATGCGTGCTGCGCCGTCCGCACCGCCGCCGGGGCAGAAGGAGAAAGCGAAGGGCGCACCCGCGTATATGGAACAGGGCGTGGCGAATCCGGCGGCTGCATCGTCCGGTAGCGGCAAGGGTGGCGCGGCCCGGCCGGCGGCGCCTGCGCCGGCTAGCGCGGCGCTTTATCGCGGAAGCTGATAACCGGCGCTGCGATTGCCAACTACCGGCGTGTTTGCACGAAGCCCCGCGAAGCGGGGCTTCGTGCCTTTGGATGGCCGGTATCGGCGATTTCCAGATTTCAATTTGCGCATCTTGACGCGCATTTATGCATAAAAATATAATATTGCGTAGAATAATGCGCAATATCGAATGAGAATTCAGTGGATGTAAGTGCGCATAATAGTGCGTAAACAGGGGAAATATCCTATAATTGCGTATCATGACGCGCAAATATACGGACCCCATCAGCAATTTCGAGCGTGTGGCAGCGGAACTCCGTTCGCTGCGGCGCGAGCGTCGCATGAGTCAGCAGACGCTGGCTGATCGAGCTGGCGTGTCCCGGCGCACAATCACCAATGCGGAAGGCGGGCAGAACGTGGGCCTTCATGAGCTCTGCCGGATCGCCAACGCGCTTGGCTACGACTTCACGCTGCGTCCTAAAGACACCGTGGTCTTCGAAGATCTGGACTTCTTCTTCAGGGAGGACGAATGAGCACGCCGTCATCGCTCAAGCCTGCGCAGCCGTTCGACCTGGAACAGCTCTTCGACAAAATCCGCCGGCTCGACGTCCATACGCCGCAAGGCATGGCCGGCTTGCTGGCGAAGGAGAGCACGTTCGTCTTCAATTATGGTGAGGTCGAGCCGGACGCTGCTGTGTCGCTGACCATGCCCGTGCGCCGCAAGAGCTACAGCAGCGGCGCGCTGATGAACGTATTCGCAATGAACCGGCCGGAAGGTTACCTGCGGTACATCATCGAAGAACGGCTGGCGCGGTTCGGTACCCCCAGCGACATGTTCCTGCTGTTCCTCGCCGGGCGAAACCAGATCGGCAGGCTCACCTATGCGCTGCATGGCCAGACAGTGCCCGAAGGCGAGGGCGAGCGGCTGGACGAGCTGCTGTCCTCGCCTTCGGGACAATTGTTCGAGCGGCTGGTGAGCAAATATGCGCTGGGCTCGGGCATTTCAGGCGTGCAGCCAAAGACGGTGGTGCCGCTCGCGCCCGAGGTTCCCGCCGGCGTCGCAACGCTCGATGCCCACGCGACCTTGCCGCTGACCACGGTGATCGTGAAGGCTGAAGGCGATGACTATGCGGGGATTGCCCGCAACGAATTCCTGTGCATGTCGGTGGCGCGCGAGGCGGGCTTCGACGTGCCGGATTTCTGGCTCTCCAATGACGGCCTGCTGTTCGTGATGGCGCGTTTCGATCGTGCGCCGGACGGCACGCCGCTCGGTTTCGAAGACATGAGCGTGCTGACCGGCAACGACAAATACCGCGGCAGTTACGAGATGATCGGCCGGGCAGTGGAGGTCTACACCGGCGCCGATTTCCGTGCGCAATCTATCCGCCTGTTCGAGCGTGTCGCGCTGTCGTGTTTTCTTCGCGATGGCGACGCGCACATGAAGAACATCGGCATTATCTATACCGATCCCACCGGACCACGCCGGCTCTCGCCCATCTACGATGTCGTCTGCACGGGCGTCTATCCGTTGCTCGACGGCAAGATGGCGTTGAACCTGAACAAGTCGAAGGTTTTCCCTGTGCCCGGGCAGCTCATTGCGTACGGCGAGCGCCTGGGCCTGAAACGCGCTGAGGCGCAAGCGATCCTGCTGCGTATCGACCAGGCATTCGACACCGTTGCTGAACGGCTGAGCCAGGACGATCGATATAAAGCCGACGATCTGCTCACGCGTATTCAAGAGGTGATCCGCCGGACCGGCGCGATCCCCGTCGCGCGGGCGAAGCGGCCGGCGTTCCGTCTTCCGTGAATATCGGCGTGTGCAAGACGCTTTTGAGTCACGGAGTTTAAATCGTGCTGCATCAGTGACTTAAGCGTCGAGCCCCGGGCTTATCAACAAGCCTGCCCACAATTAGTGGGGATAACTCGCCAGCCGTTGCGCGGGCGGCAATATGCCGTCAGCAGCCGCTGTCGCGTGGTTCAAAACGGATCGATCCCGAACTACGCTTATTTATCAAAGGTTTAAGAAGATAACCTCACGCTTGTCCACAGGGCCTTCAACAGTTTGTGTGCACAACTTCGCTGCCGGAAACGATTCGATCCGCTTGGCCCGAATGCTTTGAAGCAGAGCCTGAAAACCGTTTCCATTCAATGCGTTCCGGGGTTTGTCAGAAGGTTGTCAACAGGGTGGTCCCCAATTTCTGTGCACAACTTTGGCGGGTGACGTCATTCGGCTAGCGCCTGTCGGACAAAGGCCTGTATTTATCCGCAAGTCGTTTCGTTTTCCGTCTTAAAATTGCGCCGCACCCCTTTTTTGAGATGGGTGCCGTGCGCCCGCGGCCGGCGCTTGCGCCCAACCCTACTGAAAAGGTTCATGCGTGAAGCAGTTAACCATTCGAAACCGGATTCTTGTGAGCTTCGGTGTGATTCTCGCGCTGATGCTGGTCATGGCCGCCTGTTCATACATCCTGCTTGGCGCGATCGATCGTGATGCGCGCAGCCAGGAGGAGGATTCGTCGCCGGGCGTCTATCTCGCGACGACGATCCGCTCGGCGTGGTTCGAAAACTACACGGTGGTCCAGCGGCTTATTTTTATCGATAACGATCCGGACCAGATCCGCCGCGACGCGCAGCGCATCGCGGAAACCCGTGACTCGCTCGACAAGCTGCTCGACCAGTACGCGGCCACGGTGTTTGAAGACACCGACCGCCGCCTCTTCAACGATTTCAAGCAGCAGCGCTCCCTTTATGCTCCGATCGCGGAGCAGATCCTGGCCGATTTGCCGGGGTCGAAGGCGGCTGCCGCAGCGGCCTTCAATACTCAACTCACGCCTGTCTGGGAAACCGGCCGGACCGTGGTGCGGGCGCTTGTCGAGCACAACAACGACCAGCAGACGGCCTCGTCGAAGAGCATTCGCGATTCCGTCCGCCAGGCTGAAATCACGTTGCTGGTGGTCGTCGTGGTGACCATTCTGGTGGCGGCATGGGCCGGCTTCCTGCTGCTCAGGGCGATCGCCGTGCCAATGCAGCGGCTGGTGGAAGTGGTCGATGCAATGCGCACCGGCGACCTGTCGCAGCGCCTGCAACTGGAGCGCGGAGACGAGTTCGGCGCACTGGGGGCCGGGTTCAACCGCATGACGGATGAGCTGACGGGCCTGGTCGGTCAGGCTCAGAAGTCGGCGGTGCAGGTCACCACATCGGTGGCGGAAATCGCCGCGACCGCTCGGGAGCAACAAGCGACCGCCAGCGAAACCGCCGCGACGACGACCGAGATCGGGGCCACGTCGCGGGAGATTTTTGCCACGTCGCGCGATCTCGTGCGCACGATGAACGAAGTGTCGAACGTGGCCGAACAGTCGGCGCTGCTGGCCGGTACCGGCCAAGTGGGCCTCACGCGGATGGAAGACACCATGCGGCTCGTGATGGAAGCGGCCGGCTCGGTGAACGGCAAGCTCGCGATCCTCAACGAGCGCGCGAGCAACATCAACCAGGTGGTGGCCACCATTACGAAGGTCGCCGACCAGACCAACCTGCTGTCGCTCAATGCGGCGATCGAGGCGGAAAAGGCTGGCGAATATGGGCGCGGTTTCGCGGTGGTGGCGACCGAGATCCGCCGTCTCGCAGACCAGACAGCCGTCGCCACTTTCGATATCGAACAGATGGTGAAGGAGATCCAGTCGGCGGTTGCCGCGGGCGTGATGGGCATGGACAAGTTCTCCGAGGAAGTCCGCCGCGGCATGACGGACGTGCAGCAGGTCGGAGGGCAACTGTCGCAGATCATCCAGCAGGTGCAGACGCTCGCACCGCGTTTCGTGATGGTCAATGAAGGCATGCAGACGCAGGCGACCGGCGCTGACCAGATCACGCAGGCGCTCGCCCAATTGTCCGAAGCCGCGCAGCAGACGGCCGAGTCGCTGCGCCAGTCGACGCAAGCGATCGACGATCTCACGCACACCGCCAACGGACTGCGCACCGGGGTGTCACGCTTCAAGGTGGCGACGTGATGACCCGCGCGCTTGCCGATTTTTCGTCCGGTTGCTGAGACCATGCTCTTCGTTCAGTTCACGCTCGATAACGACCGTTATGTGATCGACAGTTCGCAGGTCGAACGCATGCTGTCGCTCGTGCCGTTGAAGGCGATGCCCGGCGTGCCGGACTGGGTCGCGGGCGTACTGGATTACGAAGATTTGCCGGTGCCGGTCATCGATCTGGCTGCGCTTGCACTTGGCCGGCGTTCACATGAACGTTTGTCTACGCGCCTGGCGTTGGTCCATTACCCGCACGCGACGCTGACGGGCGTCGAGCACAGGCGCCTCGGCATCTTGCTCGAGCGCGCTACGCGCACGCTGACGCTCGATCGCGCCGCGTTCAGGCCCGCCGGTGTCGAGGCGGCGAACGCGCGTTATCTCGGGCCGCTCGCACGCGACGCGCAGGGCCTCGTTCAATGGGTACGGATTGAACACCTGTTGCCGGAACACGTGCAGGCGCAACTCTTCACCCAGAGCGAAGCATGAAGCAGGTTTCCACTTCCGATCAGGCCCATCGCGCGGCGCAGGCGTTCCACACCCTCCGGGCGATGAGTGAAAGCCAGCGCGAGCCGCTCCCGCACGCGCGGGTCATGCAGTTCGCCGGGCTGTTGCAACAGACGATGGGTCTGGACCCTACGTCTATCGGCGAGAAAGCGATCGAGCGGGCTGTCTCGGACCGGTTTGCCGCGTGGCGTGCAGCGGGTGCCGATGGTCTGGACGAGTCGCGCGCGAGCATTGACGCGTTCTGGCTTGTGGTGAATGGCATACCGGAGCAATTGCAGGCGTTGATCGAAGCGGTGGTCGTGCCGGAAACGTGGTTCTACCGCGACGCCGAGGCGTTCAACGCGCTGGCCAGACTGGCGCGTGTCCGGCTGCTCGACCAGCCGTTCAAGCCGGTGCGGATCCTGAGCATGCCGTGCTCGACGGGCGAAGAGGCTTACACCGCCGCCATGGCCATGCTCGATGCGGGAATTTCGCCCGAGCGCTTTTCCATCGATGCAATCGACATCAGCGGCCAAGCGCTCGATATCGCCCGCCACGCGCACTACGGAAGCAACGCGTTCCGTACCCGCGGGCTTGGTTTTCGCGAGCGTTTTTTCGTGCCGGCCGGCGACCAGTGGCGGCTTTTGCCGGCCGTGACGGAGCGCGTGCGATTCCGCCAGGCGAATCTGCTGACGCTTGATCCACTGACGTTCGAACCCTTCGATTTCGTCTTTTGCCGCAATGTACTGATCTATTTCGGCCGGGCGACGCAGCACACGGCCATGCGGGTGCTGGACGGTCTGCTCGCGCCCGGCGGGATGCTGTTTGTCGGGCCGGCGGAGACGGGGCTGATGATGCGTGAAGGCATGGCGTCGGCGAAGCTGGTCCTGGCATTCGCGTTCGGGCGTCCGGAAGGCGGGTTAGGGGACAAGCCGGCGAGTGGCGCGCGGCCGGCGCCTGGCGGTGCGCGCGGTTGGGACAAGCAGGGCTTTGGGCCGCGGCCGCGGGCGCTCTTTGCTGCTATCGCCAGTGCCGAGAGGGCCATGGAACTCGCCGCACGGGCAGCGATGCCAAAGGCGCCGATTGCCGGATCGAGCGGGGCTGCCAGCGTGACCAATACGGTCGGCCATCGGGCTGCGTTGGCGACGACTCTGAACGACGCACCCGGCCGCCCCTTCTCATTCGGCTCGCCCGCTACCGGTGCGCCGCGTGCAACGCCCGCAATAGTGACGAACGCGCCGGTTGCCGCCGAACCGGGCACCCTCAGGCAAGCTCAGGTACTTGCCGATGCCGGCGCTTTGCCCGAAGCCGCCGATATCGCGCGGAGGTATCTCGAGGCGCATCCGGCCAGCGCCGACGCGTACTACCTGCTCGGCGTGATCGCGGATGCCCGGGGTGAGCAAAGCGACGCAAGAGGCTTTTACAAGCGGGCGCTTTATCTTGCCCCTGGACATGGCGAGGCGCTGACGCATCTCGCCGCCGTGCTCCGGCTCGAAGGTGATCGTGCGGGCGCGCAATTGTTGCTGGCGCGGGCCGAACGGGCCGCACGTTCATCAGGGGGCCGCCATGAGTGATCCGCGCGACCCGCAATCTGCGAGCGTTGAAGCAGATGAAACAGCAGCGCATGTTGATTTGGCCTCAGCTTCGGGCGAACCATCGACGTGGCTCTTCGATGCCCCGATCGACGACTGCTGGAACCGTATCGGCGTTCGCGGCGACGGTTCGTGCCCGCGTCTGGCCGGTTACATCCATTGCCGCAACTGCCCTGTGCACGATGCCGCCGCGGCGCGCGTGCTGGACCGTGAAGAAGCCGCCGATGCCGTGCTCGGACACAAGGGCCTGCATCGCCAGACGGAGCAGTCGCTGAGCGAATACGCGGCCCGCGAGGCGGATGCCACGTCGTGGCTCGTATTTCGCATCGGCGATGAATGGCTGGGTTTGCCCACCACGATCTTCCAGCAGGTCGCCCAGTTGCGGCCGATCCACTCGCTGCCGCACCGGCGCCACCGGGCGGTGCTCGGCGTGGTGAACGTGCGCGGGACGTTGCTCGTATGCGCGTCGCTGGCGCGCTTGTTCGGAATTGCATCGGCGGTCGGGCAGGACGGACACAGACCCGAGCAACAGGGCCACCAGCATGGCATTGATGCCCGGGATCTTGCGCGCCTGCTGGTCGTTGAGCCGGGCGGCGAAGGCGGTGAGCTGGACGGCTCAGGCAACAACCCGCGCAACCCCATTGTGTTTCCCGTCGATGCTGTCGATGGCGTGCATCGGTTCGCTCGTGCGGATTTCCAGCCGGTGCCGGCGACCATAGCCAGCATGTCGGCGTCGCACGCGCTGGCGGTGACGGCGTGGAAGGGCGGGACGGTGGGCCTGCTCGATGCGGCCAAACTTTTCGAGACATTGAACCGGAGCCTCACATGAGCGGCGCTGAAACAGGCCGCGGCCAGCCGTCCCTCATCGACTTGTTTCGCGAGGAAGCGCGGGCGCAGGCGCAGATTCTGAGTGATGGCCTGCTCGCGCTCGAACGCGCTCCGCGCGATCCAGTGACGCTTGAAGCCTGCATGCGGGCAGCACACTCGTTGAAGGGCGCGGCGCGGATTGTCGGTGTGCCGGATGGTGTGAGCCTTGCACACGTGATGGAGGACTGCTTTGTCGGTGCGCAGCAAGGGCGTGTGGGAGTTGATGCCGGCATGATCGACTTGCTGCTGAGCGGCGTCGACCTGATCTTGCGGATCGGCCAGGCGTCGGGCGACGAAACCCTGTCGCAGACGGACGTGAACGCATTCGTCGACGCATTGAATGCACGGATGGACGGCGTTACCGCGGCGCCCCCCTCATCCGTTTTTGAAGCGCCTCAGGTTGATGCTGACGTCGATTTGTCGCATGAACTGACGCTCCCGGCGCCGGCGGTTGAGGAAACTCAGGAGGCAGCGGAAGCCGCAGAGGCCATGGAAGACACACCTCACCAGCCGGCCCGCTCGGTCGAGCTGCGTGAGCCGGCTCGCATGCTGCGCGTTCGTGCTGACACGCTTGACCGTTTGCTGAGCCATTCCGGTGAATCGCTGGTTGAGTCGCGCTGGCTCAAACCATTCGCTCAATCCATGTTGCGCGTGAAGCGGATCCAGCGCGACGCAAGCCGGGCGCTCGATTTCCTGCACGAATCGCTGCACGAATCGCTGACCGAGGCGGCGACTTTAGCCTCGACTTCATCGGCAGCTCCGACCGCGGCGCTCGACGCACGCACGCTCGATGCGCTGGATGAAGTCCGCCGTCTCAACGCGGAAGCGCATCGCCAGCTCGGCGAGCGGCTGGCCGAGCTGGAAAACTACGACCGGCGCTCGACGCATCTGTCGCAGCAACTCTACGACGAAGCGCTGGAATGCCGGATGCGGCCGTTCGTCGATGCCACCGGCGGTTTCGCGCGCATGGTCCGCGACGTCGCGCGTTCGCTCGATAAACAAGTGCGCTTCGTGATCGCCGGTGAAGCGACGGAAGTGGACCGTGACATCCTTGACCTGCTTGAGGCGCCGCTCGGCCATTTGCTGCGCAACGCGGTCGATCATGGGATCGAAGCGCCATCGCTGCGCCGGGCGCTTGGCAAACCACCGGAAGGCACGATCACGCTGGAAGCCCGCCATAGCGCAGGTTCGCTTTTCATCAGCGTCAGCGACGACGGCGCCGGCGTGGATCTTGACGCGCTGCGCAGGGCGATCGTTCAGAAGCGCCTGGCCAACGAGACCACGGCCGCACGTCTGACGGACACCGAACTACTTGAATTCCTGTTCCTGCCCGGCTTCTCCATGCGCGATACCGTGACCGACGTCTCCGGCCGGGGCGTTGGCCTGGATGCGGTGCAGGACGTCGTGCGGCAGGTGCGCGGCAACCTGCGTGTCACGCAGGAACCGCTCGTCGGCACGCATTTCGTGATGCAGTTGCCGCTGACGCTGTCCGTGATCCGCAGCCTGATTGTTGAAGTGGACGGCGAACCGTACGGGCTGCCGCTCGCGCACGTCACGCGCACGCTGGTGCTGCCGCGTGCATCCATCGACCTGCTCGAAGGGCATCAGCATTTTGCGTTCGAAGGCCGGCGGCTTGGCATCGTCACGGCTCACCAGATCCTGCGCTCAGGCACCTTCGATACCGTCATCGACACGCTCAACGTCGTCGTGATCGGGCAGGGTGCGGCGAGCTACGGCGTGGTGGTCGACCGCTTTCTCGGCGAACGCATGCTGGTCGTGCAGCCACTCGACAAGCGCTTGGGGAAGGTACCGAACATCGCGGCGGGCGCGTTGATGGAAAACGGCGATCCGCTGCTCATCGCCGACCTCGACGACTGGTTGCGAGCGGTCGAAAAGCTGGTCGTCGACGGTGAGCTCGGGCGTGTCTCGCCGGGCACGGCGCGCGTGGTCGCCGCGGCGAGAAAACGCGTGCTGGTGGTCGACGACTCGCTGACCGTGCGTGAACTCGAACGCAAGCTGCTGGCCGGGCGTGGGTATGAGGTGACCATTGCCGTCGATGGCATGGACGGCTGGAACGCGGTACGCAGCGAGCGTTTTGACCTGGTGATCACCGATATCGACATGCCGCGCCTCGACGGTATCGAACTGGTGACGCTGATCCGGCGCGATTCGCAACTGCGCGAGACGCCGGTGATGATCGTGTCCTACAAGGATCGCGCGGAGGATCGCCAGCGGGGACTGGATGCCGGCGCGGACTATTATCTGGCGAAGGGCAGTTTCCACGATCAGACCTTGCTCGATGCCGTGCGCGATCTGATTGGCGAAGCGCAGTCGTGAGAAAACACTAAAAAGAGAGGCGGGCGATGAAGATCGGGATCGTGAACGACATGCCGCTGGCGGTGGACGCCTTGCGAGGGGCGCTGGCGACCCGGCACGACTTCGAGGTGATCTGGGTCGCGAGCGACGGCGCGCAGGCGGTCGACTACTGCACCGCGCAGAAGCCGGACGTCGTGCTGATGGACCTCGTGATGCCGCACATGGATGGCACGGAAGCCACGCGCCGGATCATGCGCGAGACGCCGTGCGCGATCCTGATCGTGACGGTGGATGTAGGGGCGAACGCGTGGCGGGTCTATGAGGCGATGGGCGCGGGCGCGCTGGATGCCGTCGACACGCCGGTGCTCGCCGGCCCGGACGCGAAGCGCGGGATCGCGGCGCTGATCGCCAAGATTGACCAGATTGCCGCACAGCAGGCCACGAAGGCGGCTGCGAATCCGTTCGCAGCCGCGCCACGCATTACCTCGGGCACCGACCTGCTCGCGATCGGCGCGTCGGCGGGCGGTCCAAGCGCACTGGCCACACTGCTGGCTGCGCTGCCGGCTGACTTCGCGCCGGCCACGGTGATCGTCCAGCACGTGGATCAGTCCTTTGCAGTCGGAATGGCGGGCTGGCTGAACGAACAGTCGACACTGCCGGTACGCGTAGCGCGCGAGGGCGACCGGCCGGAGCCGGGCTGCGTGCTGCTCGCGGCGACCAATGACCACCTGCATTTTTGCGGCAGCGGCAAGCGGCTCGGCTATACGAAGGAGCCGCTGGCGACGCCGTACCGGCCGTCCATCGACGTGTTTTTTCAGAGCGTGGTCGCGAACTGGAGCGGTAACGCGGTCGGCGTGCTGCTGACCGGCATGGGCCGCGATGGCGCTGCGGGCCTCGCGGCCATGCGCGCCAAGGGTTATCACACGATTGCGCAGGACGAAGCGACATGCGCCGTGTACGGCATGCCGAAAGCAGCCGCAGCGCTGAATGCGGCGGTCGCCATCCTGCCGCTCCCGAACATCGCGAATGCCGTGCAAAAGGCGTTTGCATCGTCGCGCAAATGAGGCGCCCGAACTCGACTCAGAACAGGATTCAGTCATGGAACATCGAAATGCAGATCCGCTGGCGGAGCGCGCACGGCGCGAGCAGGCCGGCCCGGAATCTCGTCCGGAAAGCCCGGCGGCCCCTCTCGATACCGCAAAGGAGGCGCGTTCGGCCGCCGATCTGCTCGCCGATGCGCTGAATGCGCCCAGCGCCGCTGAGAGTGCGGTCATGGTGCTGCTGGTCGACGACCAGACCATTGTTGCGGAAGCGGTGCGCCGCGCGCTGGTGGATCAGCCGCGGCTGGATTTTCACTATTGCGCCAACCCCGAGGAAGCGTTGCACGTTGCGCAGGTCATGCGGCCGACCGTGATTCTGCAGGACCTGGTCATGCCCGGGGTGGACGGACTGACGCTCGTGCGTCAATACCGCGAGAATGAGGCAACGCGGGATATTCCGATCATTGTGCTGTCTACGAAGGAAGAGCCGCGCATCAAGAGCGCTGCGTTTGCCGCGGGCGCCAACGACTATCTGGTGAAGCTGCCGGACAGCATCGAGTTGATTGCGCGGATCCGCTATCACTCGCGCTCGTATCTGAACCTGCTGCAGCGCGACGAGGCGTATCTCGCGTTGCGGCAGTCGCAGCAAAAACTGCTCGAAACCAACCTGGAGCTGCAGCGCCTGACCAATTCGGACGGGTTGACGGGTTTGTCGAATCGCCGTTGTCTGGACGACTACATGAGCGCCGAGTGGAAACGCGCGGCGCGCGAACAGTCGTCGCTCGGCTTCCTGATGATCGATGTGGACAACTTCAAGTCGTACAACGACACCTACGGCCATGTCGCGGGTGACGACGTGCTGAAGCTCGTCGCGCGCGCGATTGAATCGAGCCTGAACCGTCCCGCAGATCTTGCCGCGCGTTTTGGCGGCGAGGAATTCGCGGTGGTGCTGCCGTCCACCGCTGCTGGCGGTTTGCGTCTGCTCGGCGAAAAGATCCGCATGGCGGTGGAGGCGCTGGCCGTGCCGCATACGGGCTCCGCCAGTGAGCGGGTGACGATCAGCGTAGGCGGGGTCATGCAGGTGCCGCAGCCTGGCGAAGACATGAAGCAATTGATCGAAGCGGCCGACCTGGCTTTGTATCGGGCGAAGCGTGACGGGCGCAATCGGGTGGAAATCGGCAATTGAGCGGGGCCGTCGGCAGCGGTGCCGTTAGCCTTGCCAACGGCGCTTTCACCGATGCCGCGCGCATGCGGACACCGATCGGCACCATGCGGGCGTTGGCGCTCTGGTGGCGCTTGCGCGCCTCCTCCCGGATGATCGGGACGAATTTGAACTGCTGTGAACAATTGCACGGGTCCGTCGATGCATCGGCCGGCCGGCTGCCAAAACCGTTGACGATGCCTCAGCACGTAAAGCCCCTGGAGCCTCGCTGACGCGCAACAGCCTGACGTGGGGCGTGACTACGAAACTCCAATGCGAGCCGACGCTGAAGGCAGCAGAAGAAGCCACCGGGGCAGGCGTTACAACATTGTTCGATGCAACGAGACCGGTCAAGGGAGCGCTCCACGGATCGGTCGGCTGAACCGGGGCGCTGACCGGCGCTTTCGCCGGTTCGCCTGGTTTAGCGACGGGCGAGGTGCGCTTGAACCACGCGTCATGAGATGCGATCAGACCGGGCGAACGGCCACGCGGTGTTTCGTTCCAGTCGGAGCGATCCATCGCGAGAGCGGAGGGTGCTTCCTGGACGGTTGTTGCAACAGAGCGTGGCGCACTTTCCGTTGCGGCCGGCCGCGGCTGCTGCGTTGATGCGGATGCCGGTGACGCTGGCGATGCAGGCAACGCAGCGTGGATTTGTCCGGACGATGTGAACCGATCGGCGGCCGGTGCGCTCCAGGCATCGTCAAGTGCGAGAGTGGGTGCTGCGGGGTTGCTCCACGGGTCGTCGGCAGCGAGTTGGGGCGCGGCGCGACTGCCCCATTGCTCACCTGGGGGCACGTCGGCGGAGGCGGATTCTCCCGCGCGGGCCGTTGCGTGCATCAAACCAAATGCAGCGCACGCCAGCGCGACTTTTTCCAGTCCTGAATGAACGAGCCGAAACAGGTCACGAAGCGATGGGCGAGACATGGCATTTCCCTTGAATACACGAAAGCCCGCAAGCCTATGGGAAAGTGCAGTCCGAAATAACGCGATTTATCCGAATAGTGGAAGGTTTCGGCAAAGAAGTTGCGTTGCGGGGAGGTTATGGGCGCATTGGAATGGCAGCGGGATGTTTCGCGACCCTGAATTGTGACATTTGATGTCTTTGATCCCTGGCTTTTTCCTGCGATGCGCGGGATTGTCCGGTTGTCCTGATGATGTGCAAAGGGCCGTTCCGACTCGCGTCGGAACGGCCCTTTGCTTGTGGCACTCGCTTCAGTTTCTGCACGTCGGGCTGGAATGCTGTCCGGCGGGGGTTATTTCTCTGGCTGCGCCGCTTTCGCCGCAGCGGCAAGATTCGCCGTACTGCCGGTTGGAGAACCCATGGCCTGGAACAGCAACGCGGTATCGCTCAGGCGTGCGCTTTCATAGCGGATCGCATCCAGGCGCGCATTGCGATATTGGCGCTCGCTTGCACGTGACGCCGAGGGCGGAATCGCCCCAAGCCGCTCACGCGCTGCCGAATCCGTGAATGCGCTCATTGCAGTGCGGCTGGCGGTATCGGAGAAACTGAGTGCCTGGTTATCCTGCTCGAGCGCTGCGAGCGAGTCCGCCACGTTGCGGAACGCGGTCAGCACCGTCTGCTTGTATTGCGCCACGGCCGCTTCGTAGCTCGCCTGCGCCGCGCGCTTTTGGGCAAGCAATGCGCCGCCATGAAACAGCGGCTGCGAGAGCGACGCGCCTATGCCCCAGATCGCGCCCGCGCCGGACAAGGCGGCCGGCCAGCTAAAGCCCGCTTTCCCCATGGATGCCGATAGCGTCAGGCTCGGGAACAACTGTGCCGTCGCGACGCCGACCTGCGCGGCAGCGGCTTTGAGCAGCGCGTCGGCGGCCCGGATATCCGGGCGGCTGGCAAGCAATTCCGACGGCACGACCACTGGCACATTGCCCGGCACGGTGAGCGACGCGAGATCGAGATCCGGCGGCGCCTGATCCGGTGTCCGGCCGATCATGACGGCCGTCGCATGACGCGTTGCAAGCCACTGGGCCCGTAGCGCCGGCAGCGAAGCCGCGAGCGCGGCGGCGTTCGATTGCGCGTTGAGCGCGTCCGAACGCGATGCCGAGCCCAGTTCGTAGCGGCGCTGGGTTTCCCGTGCGTCTTCGTTGGCGAGCACGATCAGCCGTTCGGTCGTATCGATTTGCGCGCGTAACGACGCCGCGCCGATCGCGCCCGTGACAATGTTCGCGGCGAGCGCGCGGCGGGCGGCATCGAATTGCCAGGCCTGGCTGTCTACCTGGGCGGCCAGCGCCCGGTCCGCAAGACGTGCCGCACCGAACAGGTCGAACGTGTATTGCGCCCGCACCTGCCCGACGAACAGGTTGTAGAGCACAGTGGGCGGCCCGAAGTTCGGCACACCGATCGCACGCTCACGGTTCGCCTGGCCGCCGAGGTCGATGCTTGGCAGCATCGACTCGCCGACTTGCGCGCGCAGTTGTTCGCGCGCCGCAGCGAGGGTTTTATCCGTCGCGGTGAGGCTCGGGCTGTTGCGCAAGCCCTCATCGACCAGTGCGTTCAAAGGCTCCGAACGGTACAGCTTCCACCACTCCGGCACCGGTTTTGCACCGGCGTCGAAACTTTGCGATACCCCTTCGGCCGTCACGGTGCGCACGGGTTGTGCGTCGGCGCCGTAATGGGCCACAGCGGGCATGACGGGCGGTTTTCCATCCGGGCCGAACGTGCAGGCTGCAAGGGCGGCGGTGAATCCGAGTGCAGTCAGATAAGCGCGGTTCATGACTGGCCTCCTTGACGGGTATCGGGCGTGGTGGACGCGGAGGGCGTGTCCGGATCGTCGAACCCCGCGCGCTCGTTACGCCGCACCCTGAACGAAGCCGCATACAACGCCGGCAGATAAAACAGCGTGAGCACGGTCGCGCTCGTGATGCCGCCCATCAGCGCGGTTGCCATCGGTCCGAAGAAGTTGCTGCGCAGGAGCGGAATCAGCGCAAGAACGGCAGCGGCGGCGGTCAGCGTGATCGGCCGGAAACGCCGCACGGTGGCGCCGACAATGGCGTCAAAGCGCGGGTGCCCCGCGGCAATGTCCTGCTCGATCTGGTCGACGAGAATGACCGAATTGCGCATGATGATCCCGAACATGGCAATCACGCCGAGCATGGCGACAAACCCGAACGGCTTGTTGAACAGCAGCAGCGCCAGGACCACGCCAATCAGCCCGAGCGGCGCGGTCAGCACCACCATCATCACGCGTGCAAAGCTCTGCAACTGGATCATCAGCAGCGTCAACACGACGATCGCCATGATCGGCATCTGTGCGTTGATCGACGACTGGCCCTTCGCGCTTTCCTCAACCGGGCCGCCCACTTCTATGCGGTACCCCACCGGCAAGCCGGCGCGCAACGGGGCGAGCTTCTTTTCGATCGCATTCGTCACGTCGATACCCTGCGCACCTGCCTTCACGTCCGATTGCACGGTGATGGTCGGCTGACGATCGCGTTCCCAGATCACGCCGTATTCCAGGTCGTTCACCACGTGCCCGATCGTTCCCAGCGGCACGGGTCCGTTCGGCGTAGGCATTGCAAGCGTAGCCAGCCTGGCCGGATCGACCCGTTCGCTTTTCGGCGCACGCAAGTCCACGCTGATGAGTTTGTCGTGCTCACGATACTGCGTGACCGTATAACCCGTCAGTTGCATTGCGAGGAAATCCGATACGTCCTGCGAACTGATACCGAGTTCGCGCGCCTTCTTCTGGTCGATATCGAAGCGCACCGAGCGCTCCGACGGTTCGTCCCAGTCGTACTGGACATTGGCCGTGCCACTGTCCGCTCTCATTTCGGCAAAGACCTTTTCAGCGATACCGCGCACCGTCGGCAGGTCGTCGCCGCTCACGCGGAATTGCACCGGATAGCCGACCGGCGGACCGTTTTCGAGCCGCGACAAGCGCGTACGAATGGATGAAAACTTCTCGCGCAGCACAGGTTCGAGCCAGCGCGCGAGCTTCTCGCGATCTTCGACTGACTTCGCCGTGATCACGAACTGCGCGAAATTCGGCACCTGCAACTGCTGGTCGAGCGGCAGATAGAAACGCGGTGCACCGGAGCCCACGAAGTTCACCACATGATCGATCTCGGGGCGTCTCTCCAGCACCTTCTCAAGACGTTTCGTCTCGCGCAGCGTGGCCTCGAACGAGGCGCCTTCCTGCAAGCGGACATCGACGAGCAGTTCAGAGCGGTCCGAGCTCGGAAAGAATTGCTGGGGAATAAGCGTGAACCCTGCCAACGCGATCACGAACAGCACGAGCGTGATGCCCAGCACCACGAAACGCCGCTCGATACACCATGTCAGCCAGCCACGCAGACGAGTGTAGAACTTGGTGTTGTA
The DNA here is from genome assembly GCF_044909315.1 of Caballeronia udeis. Taxonomy (GTDB): domain Bacteria; phylum Pseudomonadota; class Gammaproteobacteria; order Burkholderiales; family Burkholderiaceae; genus Caballeronia; species Caballeronia udeis_A. The sequence continues at coordinate 136,883 of NZ_JBIYEB010000002.1, read as the reverse complement.
GATATCGTGTTCATGATCGTGGGCGTGATGCGCCTCACGCTTGCGTTCGGGCAAGAGCTTGTAGCCTAGCAGCGGAATCAGCACCACCGCTGCGAACCATGACGCGATCAACGCGATAGCCGACACCTCGAAGATCGAGCGCGTGTACTCGCCGGTGCTGGATTTGGCCAGCGCGATCGGCAGGAAACCGGCGACCGTCACGAGCGTGCCCGTGAGCATGGGGAACGCGGTGCTGGTGTACGCGTAGGCCGCGGCACGCGAGCGGATCCAGCCTTGTTCGAGTTTCACCGCCATCATTTCGACGGCGATGATCGCGTCGTCGACCAGAAGGCCCAGCGCGAGAATCAGTGTTCCGAGCGAGACCTTGTGCAGGCCGATATCGAAGAGATACATGAAGAGGGCAGTGACCGCGAGCACGACCGGAATCGAGATCACGACGACCATGCCTGTACGCACGCCAAGCGAGACCAAACTCACGATCAGCACGATGATGACGGCTTCGGCGACCGCTTCAAGAAAGTCATCGACCGACTTCGATACCGCATTCGGCATGCTCGATACTTCGTTGAGCACGAGGCCGGCCGGGAGCTGCCTGCGCAACTCGGCGACCTTCGCGTCGAGCGCCTTGCCCAACTGCACCACGTCCTGACCCGGCTGCATCGTGATGCCGATTCCAAGCACCGGCTTCTCACCCGAGCGCATCTGCGTGGCGGCAGGATCGAGATAACCGCGCTTGATGGTCGCTATGTCGCCCAGACGAAACGAGCGCCCGTTGACACGGATCAGCGTATTGGCGAGCGCGGCCATGTCGGTGATCTGGCCGCTTGGCCGCACGAACACGCGGTCGTCGGGCGTATTCAGCGTGCCCGAGGGCGCAACGGCATTCTGGCCGTCTATAGCCTGCGCAATCTGCTGCGGCGAGATACCCAGCCGCGTGAGTTGCGTATTCGCTATTTCGATATAAACGCGCTCTTCCTGGTCACCGAAGTAGTTGACCTTCGCTACACCGGGCACCCGCAACAGGACTGTGCGCAGCGAGTCGGCGTAATCGTGGAGTTGCACCGGCGAGAACCCGTCGCCCTCCAGCGTGTAGATGTTGGTAAAGACATCGCCGAATTCGTCGTTGAAGTACGGACCTTGCACGCCTCTTGGCAGCGTGTACGCAATGTCCCCGACTTTCTTGCGCACCTGATACCACTCTTCGGGCACGTCCTTCGCGGGCGCGCCGTCCTTCATCGAGAAGAACAGCAGTGACTCGCCGGGGCGGGAGTAACTGCGCAAGAAGTCGGTTGCAGGCGTTTCCTGCAATTTCTTCGCGATCTTGTCGGTGACCTGTTCCTGCATCTGCTGCGCGGTGGCTCCTGGCCAGAAGGTCTGGATGACCATCACGCGGAAGGTGAACGGCGGGTCCTCCGATTGGGCGAGCCGGGTGTACGCCAGGACGCCGAAGAGGGTCGCCATGGCGATCAGGAAGACGACCAGCGCCTGATGGCGCAACGCCCAGGCCGAGAGATTGAAACTGCCTTCTTCGTGCCGATAATCGCCTGAGGCTGCAGCAGCGGCGTTGGCAGCGGCTGCCGACGCCGCTGCGTCCGATGAATCTCGTTCGTGGTCGCTCATGACGCGAAATCTTCCGGATGCAAGGGTGCAACCACGCGTACTTTCTCACCGGCAGAAACTGTATGGACTCCTTGCCATACCACACGCTCCCCGGGCGAGATGCCGTTTGACACCGTCACGGTGCGCTCACCGTATCGAGACACATCCACGCGCCGCAATTCAAGCGACCCGTCCGCTTTCACGATCCAGACGGCGGGCAGTTTGCCCGCGTGGAAAAGCGCGGTGGAGGGCAGCGTGAACGCCTGCGTTGACGTACCCGATGCACCCGATGCAGACACCCGGGCGAACGCCACGTCGGCCGTCATGCCGAGCCGGACGTCCGGCGTGGGGGCTTCAAGCGTCATCCTGACGCGATACGTACGGCTTTGGGGATCGGCAGCGGGCGATACCTCGCGAACAACGGCTGCGAACTGCTTGCCCCCAAGCGCGGCGAGCGTCACGCTGGCTTTCTGGCCGACCGTGAGCGACCCGAGCGTGGTTTCCGGCACGTCCGCCACCACGTCGATCTCACCGCTCCATGCCAGGTTATAGACGGCTTGTCCCGCTGACACGTTCTGTCCTGTGTCAGCCTGTTCCGCGGTGATGACACCGGCGCGGTCGGCGACCAGCGTGGTGTATTTCAACTGATCAGCCGACAACGCCGCCTGGGCTTGTGCCTGGTTACGCTGCGCGAGCGCGGCTGCGTAGGCGTTTTCGGTTTGTTCGAGTTGCGCACGGGCGATCAGGTTTTCCTGTGCCTGGGCGCGGTCGCGCGTGAGTTGCTGTTCTGCATAAGTGAGCTGGTGCTGGGCGGCGGAGAGCTGCGCGGCCGTGCTCGCGGCGTTCTTGGCATTGTCTGCGGGGTCGAGCTTCGCCACGATCTCGCCGGCTTTCACGCTGTCGCCAAGACGCACGCGCCGCTCGATGATCTTCCCGCCTACGCGAAACGACAGCGGGGTCGAGTACCGTGCTTCGATGGTGGCGGGCAGCGACGACTGCACACTGTGCGTGTCGGCGACGGCCGCCATGGCGACCACCGGACGCAGCGCGACCGGGGGCGCTTCCTTCTTGCCGCATGCGCTGAGCACGACCAGGGCAACCACGCTGAGCGACCACGCAAGGGGGCGGCGAACAGGAGACGATCCGCGCTGCATGGAAACCTTGCCCGACCCGGCTGACATCAACCGCGATCGGAGTGATGACAATGACGATGAAGACGCCAACATGCGGCGACAGACTTGCAGAATCACGAATGACCTCGGCGCAAAGGCTTCCCGTGCTTGCAAGGCGGACTTGCACACACGGGTGGCGCGCAGCGTCAACACGTGCCGCTGCGCATTTTCAAGATGTGGCGCTATTTGGGGCGGGGCGCTGGAACAGGCGGCACACTTCGCCCATCATGCTTTCCAGCACCTCGCCGTCAGATACGCGATGAATTCTAATACAACTGTGAATCTGAAATCAAAGCCGTATCATAATTCAATTTTGAGATGCTAAACTCGGCAAATGAAACGAATTCGCCTTACCCGGGAGCAAAGCCGTGATCAAACGCGTCAGCGTTTGCTGGACGCCGCCCAAGCTGTTTTCATGAAGAAGGGGTTTGTTGCCGCCAGTGTTGAGGACATTGCTGCGGCGGCGGGCTATACGCGCGGTGCGTTCTATTCGAACTTCGGCAGCAAGTCCGCTTTGTTTCTGGAACTGCTCAAGCGCGATCACGACGGGATCATGGGCCGCCTGCATTCCATCTTCGATGGCGAGGCGAGCCGGGCGGACATGGAAGCCCGCCTGTTGCAGTATTACAGTGAGTGCTACCGCGACAACAAGTGTTTTTTGCTGTGGGTCGAAGCGAAATTGCAATCGAGTCGCGATGCGAAATTTCGCGCGCAATTCAATGCGTTCATCCGGGAATTGTTGCAACACACGACTGCGTACATTGTTGCGTTTTCAGAGCGGGCAGGGACACCGTTGCCCATGCCGGCGGAGCAGTTGGCGCTCGGGCTGACGGCCCTGATTGATGGCATGCAGTTTTTCTACACGTCGGATCCGCAGGCTTGCGGCAGCGAAATGTCCGAAGCCGTCCTGGCAAAATTTTTCAGCCGGGTGGTGTTCGGAGCCGACGTGGTCTGAGGCTCGTTCGTGCGAGCCGAACGCTGCTTATGAACGCTGCCTGAGCTAAACCCGCTTATATTGCGATTCCCGAGCCGCCATTGCTTCCCAGCAACTGCTCTACCGCGTCGGCATTCGCGTAATCCTGCTCAGGCAAACTATCGAACACGGCAATCACGTCGTTGCTTGCGCCCGCAGCGCGCGCCGCATCGACAATGCCATCCTTGTTGGTCGGATACGTCAGGTCACGCAGAACCTCTGCGATTTCGTCGTCGATCGGTTCGTCGTTCAAGCTGGCATTCACATGCGTATCGGTCATCGGTGCCCTTGGTTGTCATATTGGTCCATCCGAGTCGTCGCGCTCACGGCGGAACGTCAAGTCTGCACTTGTATTACCTGGCTTGCCATGCCGTGGCTGGGCGAGTGTGATTTCGGTATTTCCACTTGAAACCAGTGCGCGTGATCAAGTTCCTGTGCGCGTACGTCCGGGGCGGGCGGCGCGACTGGCGGGGCATTGGCGCGAATGGCAAGCTCTGCACGCATCGCTTCGGCTTGGCGAGCAGCGTAGATGCCCGCGTCGTCCGTACGGATAGGCGCGGCATAACACGACACGGATACCAGAACCATCGATAAAGCCGTTGAGGTTTTCATCGCTCAACCCTCCAGACACTAAGTCCACACGCATACGCGAGCGGTGCAAAAGCAGCAGAAATACAAGGTCGTACGGAGAATAGTAGCGGGGAATCGAGCAAACGCCATGCCAATCGATTTGCCCGATTTTCACGCGCTTCACCTGACGAATAGCACCTGCGTGCCAGGCCTTCTTTCAAGCGGAGCCGGCGCGCGTTCTTCAAGCGAATTCTAGAATCCGGTCTTCAGCGTGTGGTTCACGGAGTAAGCAGGTATTGCCGCAATTTTGCACGCACCGGGAAATTTCAACGCGACGCCGGGTTCAAACGGAAGTAGGCATCGAGAAGCGATGTCTTGTAGACCACGCCGAGTAACACGGGCCGGGTCGGGCAATCGATGACCGGCAAACGCTCGCCCTGGAACGCGAGGAAATGCTGCAGCGCTTCGCCCAGCGACATGTCCGGTGTAAGGACATCGAAATGAGCTTGCAGATAATCTTCAGCGGTTTTCACCTCGGTGTCGTGTTCCTCGAGCAGATCGGACGTGATGTCCTTGAGTGCCACCACGCCGCGAAACTGGCCGTCCGAATCCACGACGTAAAGGTACTTCACCGGATACTCGAGGAACACGCGGGTCATCGTCTTCACGTCTGCATCGAGCGGCACGACCGTGTCAGCCGGTTTCACGAGTTCGCGCATCTGCGTGGCGGCAAGCCGCGTGCGCTCTTTTTCATCGCGGTTGCGGCGCAGCGTGACCTCGTACATCGATGTCTGCGCCGACGCCCGCGCAATGAAAAATGCCACCACGCACGAGAGCATCAGCGGCAGCATGACCTGATAACTCAGCGTCATTTCGAAGATCATCAGGATTGCCATCAACGGCGCGTGCGTGGCGGCAGCGAGGAACGCGCCCATCCCGACCATCGCGTAAGCGAAGGGCGCGGACGTGGAGTGCGGCCAGATCGTGTGCGCCGCGAGCCCGAACAGGCAACCGACCACTGCGCCCACGAAGAGCGTCGGCGTGAAGATCCCGCCGACCGCGCCGGAACCCGCGGTTGCCGCGGTCGCGACGATCTTGAAGAACAGCACTGCAGCCAGCGCTTCCCAGGTCCACGAATGATGTAGCAGCGAGTTGACGACTTCATAACCGTTGCCCCAGACCTCCGGGTACCAGATGGAGATCACGCCGACAATCAGGCCGCCGAATCCTAGCCGGATCGGCAAGGGCAGGGGCAGCTTGGCGAAGCGTTGTTTCGATGCAGCCAGCAGGCGCAGGAAATACGGCGCCAGCACGCCGCAGAGCAATCCGAGCACGACGAACAGCAGCACTTCGACGCCGGCGACAGTGGGGAATACAGGCATTTCGTAAGGCGGCCGATAGCCGGCGAACTCGCGCATGGTGATGTTCGCGACCACCGAGGACACGACTATTGGCCCGAAACTTTCCATGGCCATGGAGCCGAGCACGAGTTCGGTGACGAAGAACGCGCCGGCGATAGGCGCGTTGTAGGCCGAGGTGATCCCGGCCGCGGCACCACAGGCCACAAGCAGACGCAGGCGCGGCGGGTCGAAGTGGACCCAGCGGCCAATCAGCGACGCGCACAGCGCCGCGAGTTGCACCATCGATCCTTCTCGCCCGATGGAACCACCGCTGGCGATAGTGAACAGCGACGAGATGCTGCGCCACATGCTTTGCCAGACCGGGACGACGCCGTCGCCAATGGTCACGGCCTCCATGTAGTCGGCATTCGCCTGACCCGAGTTGCGACGCCGCGCGATCAGCAGGCACACGCCCGCGATCAGCCCGCCCGCCGTTGGCAGCGCGACGCGCACGGGCCAGGGCAGGCGTGTCGCCATCTCGACAAAGTTACTGTTGGCGCCGCCGAAGATCCGCTGCAATTCGTCGATACCCTCGCGGAACGCCGAAGTCGCGAATGCGCCGGCCACGCCGACAATCACGGCCCACACGAGCATGGTGTGGGCTTCGGAGAAACGGAACCGGATCTGTGCCCGGGTGCGAAGTTTAAGCAGGAATGAAAGCACGTGAGCTTGAATGTCGGAGCGAGTCGGCGAATGTGCGGGCAAGGATATCATTCGCGCAGCAGAAAAAACGTCACAAACCCGACTGTCCATGTGCTTCGGCGTTACTTGCGCAACAGCCTGAGGCCGTTGCCGATTACCAGCAGACTGGCGCCTACGTCGGCGACCACTGCCATCCAGAGCGTCGAGGAGCCGGCGAGCGCCATGATCAGGAATGCGGCCTTGATGCCGAGCGCCAGCGTGATGTTCTGGATCAGAATGGAATGCGTCGCTTTCGATAGACCGATGAACACGCCCACCTTGCGAAGGTCGTCGTCCATCAGCGCCACATCGGCCGTTTCAATCGCAGCGTCCGAGCCCATGACGCCCATCGCAAAGCCAATATCCGCGCGCGCGAGCGCGGGCGCGTCGTTGATGCCGTCACCGACCATGCCGACCCGCGCGCCGTTTTCAGCAAGGACCGCTATGGCGCCGAGTTTGTCTTCGGGCAGTTGGTTGCCGTACGCTTTATCGATACCGACCTCCCGTGCGATGGCCGCAACGGCGCGTTCATTGTCGCCGCTCAGCATCACGGTGCGGACATCCAGCTTGCGCAGCGCGGCGATCGCGTCGCGGCTGCCCTCGCGGATTTCATCGGCGACAGCGAACTGCGCGAGCACGCCTTTTTCATCCATCAGCATGACGGCCGTCTTACCCTCGCTTTCCAGTACGTCCAGACGCGCGGCAGTGTTAACGCTCAGGAAGCCGCGCTCCGCGACGAGACGTCGGTTGCCAAGCGCATAGCTGCGCCCGTCCAGCACGCCTTGCACGCCGCGGCCGGGCAGCGCTTCAAACGCTTTGACCTTGACACGGTTCAATTCCTCGATGTTTGCCGCTTGTGCGACCGCTTTGGACACCGGGTGATCCGAGCGCCCCGCGAGACTGGCAGCGAGCAGGCCGCAAAACTGCGCGTCGGCGCCGCTCATGATGTGGACGTCCGTCTGAACGGGAACGCCACGCGTGATGGTGCCGGTCTTATCGAACGCGAGAGCGGTTAGCGTGCGTCCCATTTCGAGATAGACGCCGCCCTTGATGAGAATCCCCTTGCGGGCGGCAGACGCCAGGCCACTCGCGATCGTCACCGGCGTCGAGATGACCAGGGCGCACGGACAGGCGATGACGAGCAACACGAGCGCCTTGTAGATCCAGGTCTGCCATGCGCCGCTGAACAGCATGGGCGGTACGATCGCCACGAGCAGGGCGAGCGCAAAGATGACAGGCGTGTAGATACGCGCGAATTGGTCGACGAAACGTTGCGTGGGCGCCTTTGACGCTTGCGCCGCCGATACCGCATGAATAATCCGCGCGAGCAGGGTGCCATCGGCGCGGGCCGTGACGCGATAGTCAAGCGACCCTGACGCGTTCAGCGTTCCGGCAAAGACGGCGTCGCCGGGGGGTTTGTCGACGGGCAGGCTTTCACCGCTGATCGCTGCCTGATTGACCGCCGAGCGACCCGACGTGACGACACCGTCAAGTCCTATCCGCTCGCCGGGCTTGACGCGCACAATGGCGCCGATCCCGACCTGACGGGAATCGACGTCGCTCCACGTGCCATCGGCCTGTTGCTGGGTCACGCGATCCGGCGAGAGTTGCAGCAGTTTGCCAACGGCATTGCGTGCCCGGTCAAGCGATTTCGATTCGATCAGTTCAGCGAGGCTGAACAGCACCATGACCATGGCGGCTTCCGGCCACTGGCCGAGCATCAGCGCGCCCGTGACGGCAATGCTCATCAACGCGTTGATATTGAGATTGCCGTGACGCAGCGCGATCCAGCCTTTCTTGTAGGTGCCGAGGCCACCCACAATGACGGCGATCAGCGCAAGCGTTGCCGCCATAGCGCTGGGTAGCGAGGTCAGCAAACCCCATGAGGGCAGCCAGGCAGGTCTGAACTGCGGCAACCAGGCGGGAAGCCAGTTCGACATGGAAGCGCTAAGGGCGGCGAAGCTCAGGATCTCGGAACCCACTGCTGCGACGCCAGCCAGCGCAAGCGGCCACGTGCGACGGCGCTTCGGTGGAGGCTCATGCTTGCTTGTGCTATCAGGGTCGATAATCGTTGTGGACATACCCAGGGAGTGAATCGCCTGAGAGATGGATTCTTGCTGCCCGGGCGCGTGCCTGACTGTCACCCGGCGCTGCAGGATGTCGAAGTCCATGTCGCTAACGGCGGGCAGTGAGGACAGCTTGTTCTGGATCAGCGCGATCTCTGCGGCGCAATCCATCTCCTCGACGAGAAAGACGCTTTGGGTGTCCTCGGCCGCGGTAGAAGGTAATAAATTGTCGCCTGACGGCTCGGCCGGCGAGCGCCCCGCATTGTCGGCAACTTCAACGTGAGCATGCGTGCAGCACGCCGCGTCATGGTCCAGCGGGGCGGCTTTGATAGCAGTGAAACGATCAACCATGTGGCCTCCAGAGGCAATGTATGGTTGAGTAGACGCCCTGAAGTCACTTCAAGGTCAAGCGTTGACCGGGAGCGCAGCAAATGAGAATTGGTGAACTGGCGAAAATGGCTCAGTGCACGACTGAAACCATCCGCTTCTACGAGAAAGAGGGCCTGTTGCCGCACGCCAACCGGACGGATTCCAATTACCGGAATTACACGGAAGCGCACGCGGAACGGTTGCGGTTTATTCGCAATTGCCGTGCACTGGACATGACGCATGACGAGATCAGAAATCTGCTCAGCACAACCGATGCGCCTGGCGAACCGTGCGGTTCGATCAATTCGCTCGTCGATGAACACATTCTTCATGTGGACAGGCGAATTGAGGAATTGACGCAACTCAAGGCGCAACTGGTTGCGTTGAGGGGGCAATGCACGACGGAAGAATCAGCGACGGACTGTGGCATTGTCCAGGCGCTTTCTACGAACGAGGTTGCGCCCGCCCGCGAGAAGCGGACCCATTTGGGCTGAATGGGCTGAATAGTGACGCGGGGCGGGATCTGAAAACCCGGCCTCGCTACACCGAAGCCAGGGTGTTTTCCACGTTAAACCGCGAAGTCACCACTTCGGCGCAAATGGCGGCTTCGCGTTTCGTTGGCCTTCGTCGAGCGCATCGATCTTCGCGATATCGTCGGCGTCCAGTTTCACCTTCTGCGAATCCCAATTCACTTGCTGGTGCTCAGGATTCGTCGATGCCGACAGCACCACGATATCGCGTGACAGCAGCCATGCAAACGTCACCTGCGCGGGCGTCACGCCATGCTTCTTCGCGATCGCAACCAACGTGGGGTCTTTGTGTGCGCGGCCTTCACCGAGCGGCATATACGCGGTCACCTTCACGCCGAGCTTTTGCGTTGCCTCGACCAGCTTGCGGTTGGCCAGGAACGGACTGATTTCGAACTGGTTGGTCACAATGTCCTTGCCGCCGGGCGCGTTCAACGCTTCTTCGAGCAACGGCGCAGTGAAGTTCGACACGCCGAAATACCGGATCAACTGCTGTTTCTGTGCGTCCTGAAAGCCCGCGATGGATTCGGCGATAGGCACCACGCTATCCGGCGACGGCCAATGAACCAGCGCGAGATCGATCGTGCCGATATTCAGCTTCTTGTGGCTTTCGCCAAGGCTTTTAACGACATCGTCACGACGCAGCCGGTCGTGCCAGACTTTCGTGGTGACCCAGATATCGTCACGTGGCACACCCGAATCGCGCACACCTTTGCCGACGGCTTCTTCATTTTTGTAGAGCTGCGCGGTATCGATATGGCGATAGCCAAGTTGCAGCGCGCTTGTGACAGCCTTGGCGGTTTTCTCCGCGTCCACGCGAAAGGTGCCGAGTCCGAAGGCGGGAATTGTTTCGATCATCCGATGCTCCTTGTGATTACGTTTGTCCGGGACAGTCCGGCAGGTCAGGCGTCCTGGTCCAGTTCCGGGTAATGGCGGAAGATGCCGGATTCGTTGAAGGGAATCCGTCGTTCTGAATCGACATAAGCAGCAATATTCGGCCGTTCCAGCACCGCGTCGTGCAACGCTGTGACACGCGGATACAGGCTGCCGAACTTTTTCATCGCGCGGGGAAAAGCGTAGTGCAGGCCCTCGACCACTTGAAATATTGACAGATCCACATAGGTGGTCGTGTTGCCGATTATCTGCGTGTCGCCGTGGGGATTTTGCGCAAGCACCCGCTCGAAATAGCCGATGAACTTCGGAACCCGGTTCTCGATGAAATCCTTCGCGCGCTTCTTCGCGGCGTCCTTCTGGTCTTCGTAGTAAAGGCTGTTGGCTAGCGGATGATGGGTATCGTGGACTTCGCACACCATGTCCGTGATCGTCAACTGCAAGCCGTGCGCGACATAGCGCAGCCCCTCGTCCTTCGGTGCGAGACGCAGTTTTGGCCCCAGATATTGCAGGATGTTCGCGACGTGCGGGATGATCAGTTCTCCATCCTTCAGGAATGGCGGGGCGAACGGAATGTGCGGCTCGGTCTTGCTGTTCATGATGGTCAGCATGGCACCGGTGCCTTGTCCGTCCTTCTTCGCGCCGCGTGAAACGTCGACGTAGTCCGCGCCGGCGTCTTCCAGTGCAAGCCGGACGAATTCGCCCCGGCCTTGAAGACCGTCCCAGTAATACAGTTCGTAGGCCATCGGCAATATCCTCGCGGTGGTGATTGCTGGAAACCCAAAGACATAAGGGTAGCAACGTGCGTGCCGTTGCGCTTGCATGGCGCTTGCAACTTCGCTGAAAAGCAAAAACCCCGCACGGGCGGGGCTTTTGTTCCTGCAAGCAGCACCTCTGCGAACGTTACCCGAGCAGACGCTCGATGCCCATGGTTATCGCGAGTCCTCCCCCGATCAGCCAGGCATAGACGATGGCGCCGGTCACCAGCGCGCGCGGTCCGGCCCGGCGAATCTGCTCGATCCGTGTTTCGATACCCAGTGCGGTCATCGCCATGGTCAACGCGAAAGTATCGAGCGTGTTCAGCGTGTGCGTCGCGGTATCCGGCAAAACGTGCAACGAATTCACGATCACGAGTGCGAGGAAGCCGAGCGCGAACCAGGGAATGGCCAGCTTGCGCTTGGTGTTGCTACCGTCGGCCTGACCCTTGTTACGCGAGCGGTTGATCCACATGCCGATGACGAGCAGCACCGGCACGAGCAGCATCACGCGCGTCATTTTCACGATGGTTGCGATATGCGTCGCTTCCGGGCTCACATTGCTGGCCGCGCCCACCACCTGCGCCACTTCGTGGATCGTGCCGCCGAAAAACAGGCCGACGCCCAGCGTGTCCAGATGCAGCCAGCCGAGGTGTAGCGCGAGCGGGTAGAGGAACATGGAAAGCGTGCCGAACAGCACCACGCTGCCGACCGCCATCGCACTTTTATGCGGCTCGGACTGCAAGGTTGATTCGAACGCGAGCACTGCCGCGGCGCCGCAGATTGCGCTGCCGGCCGCTGTCAGCAATGCCGTGTCGCGGTCGAGCTTCATCAGCTTCATGCCCGCCCACGTGCCGATGGCGAGCGTGCTCACCACCATCAGCACCGACACCGTCAGCCCCGGCAGCCCGACCTGCGCGATTTCCTGCAGGCTCACGCGCAGCCCGAAGAAGCCGACTGCGATACGCAGCAGCTTGCGAGCGGAGAAGTTCACGCCTGACGCCCAGCTTTCCGGCATGCCGTCACGCAGCGCATTGCCGTAGATAGCGCCGGCAACAATGCCGACGATCAGCGGACTGAGTCCCAGATTTGCGATAAACGGTATCGCGGCCAACTGCGTGACGGCGGCGGCGAACAGTGCAACGAACAAGATACCGTTCAGTTGACCACGCGTCTGAGCGGTTGGAGCGGCGTGAGATGCGACAGGAGTGGCGAGCGAGTTCACGGGTTTTTCCGTTTCGATTTGATGTGTCCAATCCTATTCTGAATATAACGATATGAAAAATTGTCATTTAGGATGTAAACTATCCACTCAGCCGATAGTTGAACCACCATGACCTCAGACCAGCTTATAACTTTCGCCACCGTCGCCGAGCACGCGAACATCAGCCGGGCAGCGCTTGCACTGCATTTGTCGCAGCCGGCCGTATCGGGGCAATTGCGCCAGTTGCAGGACGAATTCGGCGAGCCGTTGTATCAGCGCGATGGCCGCGGCATTCGGCTGACCGCCGCCGGTGAACAGCTCGCGGTTTATGCCACGCGGATTCGGGAGACCGTCGGGCAGGCGCATGCGTACCGGAATGCGCTGCGGGGGCTCGAGCGCGGCACGTTGAGGATCGGCGCGAGCACGACGCCCGCGAGTTACCTGCTGCCTTACCTGATCGCGGAGTTTCATCGGCAGCATCCTGATGTGGCGGTGCACACGATCGACGGTAATACGACCGAGATCGTAGCTGCGCTGGGTTCGCTGGATATCGCAATGATCGAAGGGCCGGTGGGCGCCGATCTGCCGCCGGGAACCGAAGCCACGCCGTGGCGCGAGGACGAAATCGTGGCAATTGCGCCGCGCGGGCATCCGCTGGCGGCCGCCTCGGGCGGGGTGACGCTGGAAGCGGTGTGCGCCCACTCGCTGGTCCTGCGCGAAGGCGGCTCGGGCGTGCGCCAACTGGTCGAGCGCGCGTGCGCTCGGGCGGGTGTGCAGATGAGGGTCGCGCTGGAAATCGCGGGCGTGGAAGGCGTGAAGGAAGCCGTGCGGGCGGGCATGGGGATTGGTTTTGTATCGGCGATGTCGATGCGCCATGAGGACGGCGCGTTGCAGCGTTTGCGAATCGCACCGGAGCCGCTGACGCGGCGCTTTTCGATCCTGATGCCGCATGGACCGGCGGCGTCACGGGCAGCGGCGCGGTTTTACACACTGTGCATGGGGAACGGCGCTGAAAAATAGGCCTGAAGGCGGTTTACAGCGAGATTGACAGCGTGGTGTCGAGGCAGGAAGAAGACGCCCTAGGGAATTCCAGAATAGCGCGCCCAGCCTCCCGGGCGCATGATGCGAAATCACTCAGACGCGACACGCGTCTTTTTTGAAATTCGATCTTGGAACCGGTTCCATTGACCGGTTAAAGGTAAATTCCGCTGTGGAACACGGCAATTCTGGAAATCTGATCAAAAATACCCGGGCTGATGCGGCTGTCTCCGTGGTTATCGTGGCGAGTGCATTCGGCGCGGAAACGATCCGCCGCGATGGCCACGCAACTTGGGGCGAAGTCGCGGCAAAAGCAGGCGCGGCCGGTTTCGAAGTGCGCCGCGAATTGTTCTCCCGAAAGACTCAATCCCAGCCCGCTTCCCTGTACGAACTCGGCCAGCGAATCCGGTCGGCCGGCATCTGGCCCGTCTATTCCACCCCCGCGACCCTTTTCGACGATACCGGTGCCCTCGATGAGTGCTCGATAGAGGAGACCCTGGACGAAGCCGCCGCGCTTGGTGCGCGTATCGTCAAATTCCAGCTCGGCGGGTCAGAAAGCGCCGGCACGGCAACGGATTCCGCGACACTCGATCGCCTGATCGCCGGTATCCGCAATTCCAAAGCGAAGGTTGTCGTCGAGAACGGCCAACTGAAAGCGGGCGGCACGATCGATGCGTTCTCCACTTTGTTCGAAGCGCTGGAAAACCGCTCGCACACGCTCTCGATGACCTTCGACACCGGCAACTGGCAATGGGCGCAGCAAGATCCGCTGGAAGCCGCGAGGCGTCTGGCCAAATACGTGGGTTACGTGCATTGCAAGGCGGTGCAGGGTGAAGGCGCGCGACGTTCCGCGGCGGCTCCCGCAACCGACGACGCGCACTTCTTCGCGTTGCTGGCGTCTCTGCCGGCCGATGTTCCGCGCGGTATCGAATTTCCATTCGACCAGGACAATCTCGCCGCCGATGCTGCGCGCTACGTCAGACAACTTGCCTCGGCTTGAAATCGGCCTGAAACCAGCTTGAAAATTTGCCTGCACCCCCCTCAATGAATGATGAAGGACCGCTTATGAAAACCTCTCTCGATGTCGTGACCTACGGCGAAGCCATGACGATGTTCGTCGCCGCCGAGACCGGCGATCTCGCGAAGGTCGGCCAGTTCACCAAGCGCGTGGCCGGCGCGGACCTGAATGTTGCGATCGGTTTGTCGCGGCTCGGATTCCGGGTCGGCTGGATGAGCCGAGTGGGCAAGGATTCGTTCGGCCGATACGTACTCGACGTGCTCGCGCAGGAAGGAATCGACGCGGGTTGCGTGACCATCGACGAGCGTTATCCGACCGCTTTCCAGCTTAAATCGAAGAATGACGACGGCAGCGACCCGGCGATCGAGTATTTCCGCAAAGGGTCGGCGGCGAGCCATTTGTCGCTCGACGACTACGTGGCGGACTATGTGCTGGGCGCACGCCACCTGCACCTGACGGGTGTCGCACCGGCCATTTCGGCGACCTCGCGTGAACTCGGGTTCCACATGGCGCGGGAGATGCGCAAGGCGGGCAAGACCATTTCGTTCGATCCGAACCTGCGTCCCACGCTGTGGCCGTCGCGCCAAGCGATGGCGGAGTCGCTGAACGCGCTGGCGGCGCTTGCCGACTGGGTGATGCCGGGTGTCAGCGAAGGCAAGATCCTGACGGGTTTCACGAAGCCCGAGGACATTGCGCAGTTCTATCTGGATCAGGGCGCGAAGGGCGTGGTGGTCAAGCTCGGGGCGCATGGCGCGTACTTCCGGACGGCGGACAAGGACGAAGGCACGGTGCCGGCGATCCCCGTGAAAAATGTCGTCGATACGGTCGGCGCGGGAGACGGTTTCGCCGTCGGGATAGTGAGCGCGCTGCTGGAAGGGCGCGACGTGCGGCACGCACTGACACGTGGCAACCGCATCGGCGCTCTGGCGATCCAGGTGATCGGCGATAGCGAAGGTCTCCCGACCCGCGCCGAACTCGATGCGCTGGAACAAGCGGGCGGCAACGGAACGCAAGCCAGCGGCGCGGCAGCAGCCAACGCCGCCTTATAAGGGCGCTTCATAGCCGCTTCATAGCGGCGTCATAGCCCCTTCACAGAGCAAAGAGCCAAGGACGGAGACAACCATGCAACCAGCCAGTGCCAACACGATTCAGCCCAAGCTTGCGGTGCGCCGCTGGTGGACGATCATGCCGATCGTGTTCATCACGTACAGCCTCGCGTATCTCGACCGCGCGAACTTCGGCTTCGCTTCGGCAGCCGGTATCAATCACGATCTCGGTATCAGCAAGGGGCTGGCGTCGCTGATCGGTGCGTTGTTCTTCCTCGGCTATTTCTTCTTCCAGATTCCCGGCGCGATCTACGCCGAGCGTCGCAGTGTGAAGAAGCTCGTGTTCGTGAGCCTGATCCTGTGGGGCGGCTGCGCCGCGCTGACCGGCGTGGTCACCAACCTCCCCTCGCTGATGGTGCTGCGTTTCATGCTCGGTGTCGTGGAAGCGGCCGTGATGCCCGCGATGCTGATCTTCATCTCCAACTGGTTCACGAAATCCGAGCGCTCGCGCGCCAACACCTTCCTGATCCTGGGCAATCCGGTGACGGTGCTGTGGATGTCGGTGGTATCGGGGTACCTGATCAACTCATTCGGCTGGCGCCACATGTTCGTGGTGGAGGGCGCGCCGGCCATTATCTGGGCGGTGATCTGGTGGTTCGTCGTGCAGGACAAGCCGGCGCAGGTTAAGTGGTTGTCCGACCAGGAAAAGCGCGATCTGGACAACACGCTGCGCGCGGAACAAGCGGCGATCAAACCGGTCAAGAATTATGGCGAGGCGTTTAAATCCGCCGCGGTGATCAAGCTGTCCGCGCAGTATTTCTGCTGGAGCATCGGTGTGTACGGTTTCGTGTTGTGGCTGCCGTCGATCCTCAAGAACGCGTCAACGTTCGGCATGGTCGAGACGGGCTGGCTGTCTGCCGTGCCGTATCTCGCGGCGACCATTGCGATGATCGCGGCGTCGTGGGCGTCGGACAAACTAGAGCGCCGCAAATTGTTCGTGTGGCCGTTCCTGCTGATCGGCGCATTCGCCTTCGCGGGATCGTACCTGCTTGGATCGACGAGTTTCTGGGGCTCCTATGCGCTGCTCGTGATCGCAGGCGCGGCCATGTATGCGCCGTACGGCCCGTTCTTCGCGATCGTGCCCGAGTTGTTGCCGAAGAACGTGGCGGGCGGCGCCATGGCGCTGATCAACAGCATGGGCGCGCTCGGATCGTTTGTCGGTTCGTATGTGGTCGGCTACCTGAACGGCGCGACGGGCTCGCCGGCGGCGTCGTATGTGTTCATGAGCGCCGCTCTGGTGGCCGCCGTCATACTGACGCTGGTCGTGAAACCGCAGCCGGTCGTCGCCGCTAAACTGGCTACACGTGCTTGAGGCGCTGAAGAAACTTGTGACGCTCAACCGTATTTAATCCACAGGACCTGTTTCGATGAAAAAGAAAATCGTCGCATATAAGCCGTTACCGGCGGACGTGCTTGCTTATCTCCAGGAACACGCGGACGTTACGACCGTCGATCCGAAGCAGCACGACGCGTTCGTGGCAGCGTTGAAAGATGCCGATGGCGCGATCGGCGCGAGCACGCAGATCACCCCGGCCATGCTCGAAGGGGCGACGAAGCTGAAGGCGCTGGCGACGGTTTCCGTTGGTTTCGATGCCTTCGATATCGCCGACCTGAACCGCCGCGGCATCCTGCTCACGAACACGCCGGATGTGCTGACGGAATCGACGGCAGATACGGTTTTCGCGTTGATCCTCGCGAGCGCGCGCCGCGTGGTGGAACTTGCGGAGTGGGTGAAGGCGGGCCAGTGGACGAAGAGTATCGGTGACGAGTATTTTGGCGTCGATGTGCAGGGCAAGACGCTCGGTATCGTCGGGCTGGGGCGCATTGGCGGTGCGGTAGCGCGGCGCGCGTCGCTCGGCTTCCGCATGAACGTGCTGTACACCAACCGCAGCCCGAATGCACAGGCTGAACGGGACTACGGCGCGAAGAAAGTTGACCTCGACGAGTTGCTGGAGACCTCTGATTTCGTGCTGCTGCAAGTTCCGCTGACCGCCGAGACGCGCAACCTGATCGGCGCTGAGCAACTGAAAAAAATGAAGCGTAGTGCGATCCTGATCAACGCATCGCGCGGACCGACGGTGGATGAAGATGCACTGATTCAAGCGTTGCAGGACGGTACGATCCTCGGCGCGGGCCTCGATGTGTTCGTCAAGGAACCGCTGCCTGCGGACTCGCCGCTGCTCAAGATGAAGAACGTGGTGGCGCTGCCGCATATCGGCTCGGCCACGCACGAAACCCGCCACGCGATGAACAAGAACGCCGCGGAGAACCTGATCGGTGCGTTGAATGGCACGCTGACGAACAACATGGTGAATCCGGAAGCATTGAAGCGCTGAGCGGCTTGACGAGAGCTTGCTGCAAAGGACTAAGCGCGCCCTGGCGCGCTTTGTTTTTATCGGGTGTTGAACGAGAACATGGCAAGAGACAATTTTTCGAATGACCGGCGCGCGACGATCACCGACGTTGCGCGCGAAGCCGGCACCGGCAAGACCAGCATTTCGCGCTATCTGAACGGCGAGACGGGGGTGTTGTCAACAGAATTGCGCGAGCGTATAGAAGAGGCGATCGCGAAGCTCGATTACCGCCCCAACCAGATGGCGCGCGGGCTGAAACGCGGGCGCAACCGGCTGGTCGGGATGCTGGTCGCGGACCTGACGAATCCGTACTCCGTCGAGGTGCTGCAGGGCGTGGAAGCAGCCTGTCACGCGTATGGTTACATGCCGCTGATCTGCCACGCGGCGAACGAGCTCGATCTGGAGCGTCGATACCTGCAACTGCTGACCACGTATCGCGTGGAGGGCGTGATTGTGAACGCGCTCGGCGTGAAGGAGGATACGCTGGAATCGCTCACGCGCGGCGGCGTGCCGGTCGTGCTGGTGGATCGTGCAGTCGAAGGGCTCGTCACCGACATGGTCGGACTGGACAATACCGAGGCGGTGCGGATGGCGGTCCGTCATCTCGTCAGCCAGGGTTTCGATGAACTGCTGTTTGTCGTCCAGCCGTACGCGCAGGTCAGCTCGCGACGCGTGCGCGAAGCGGCATTTCGTGACACTATCGGCGCGCTCGGCGTTTCTACAGTCTCCGGCGCCACGATCGTGCTCGATCTGGATAATGACGAAACCCTGGCTGAAATCGATGCACGCGTAGACGCCGCCCAACGGCAGAACCGCCGCATAGCGCTGTTCGCGGCGAATGCGCCGGTCGCATTGCGGGTTGCGCTGCACCTGAAGGATCGTCATGGCGTCGACTGGCAGCGGCGGGTGGCGCTAATGAGTATCGACGACTCCGAGTGGGCCGAGCTGGCCGGAATGACGACCGTGCGGCAGCCGACCTATACCATAGGCGAGCGCGCCGTCGAGTTTCTCCACGAGCGCATAGAAGGTGCGGTCTTGGCAGCGCGAGAATGCCTGTTGCCGGGCGAACTGGTCGTGCGGGCATCGACGTCGATCACGGTACCGTCACCAACGAATCACGGCGGCACATAGTTCTTGAGGAAATTTAATTAATGGTAAGTGCTTTGACGCTGGTCTGCATCACCCTCGCGACGCTGCTGATTGCCGCGTTGCCTATCTGGCTGTATCGCAAGACGAAACCCCGGTTTGGTTTCGAGCGGCGTGACGTGATTGTCGGGATCGCGGTCTTTGCACTGTTTTCGATGGTGATCGAACGTGGCCTGCACTGGCTCGTGCTGAGCAATGCGACGACCGTCGGTCTGCTGATGAATCCGGCCATTTTCGTGATCTACGGCGCGCTTGCGACCGGTATTTGCGAGGAAGTCGGGCGCTACGCCGGTATGAGGTGGTTGATCAAGCGTGATCCCACTTCGCTGCAGCGCCCCGGCACGGCATTGGGTTATGGGATTGGCCACGGCGGCGCGGAGGCGTGGCTCGTCGGCGTGCTGGTGCAACTGCAGTGGATCCTCTACGCGTTGCTCGCCGATCGCGGCATGCTTGATCAATATTTCACGAGTGTCCCGGCCGAGTCGCTGCTGCGGCTGCACGCCGTGCTCGGCAGTCTCGCGCCGGAAACTGCCGCGATGTTCCTGGTCGAGCGGGCGGCTGCTTTTGTGTTCCAGGTGGGATTGTCGGTGGCAATGTGGCACATGCTGCGCGAGCGTTTCCGTTTCACGCTGCCGTTCATGATCGTTGCGCACGCGCTGATCGCGTTGCCGGTTGCGCTGTATCAGGCGCGGTTGATTCCGCTGCTTGCCGCCGACGCCGTGTATCTCGTGTTCGGCCTGATCGTGATGCGTGCGCTGCGGCGCTATTTCCTGGGCGTGGCGGCAGCCGCGACTCGAGCGGCGCGTACGGCGCGTGCAGAGGCCGGAGACTGAGATGGACGACGAATATCAATACGACTGCCCGAGTGCCGATATCGAATTGCTCGCGCGTGTGGTCAGCGACCTGTTTCCGGAGCAGACGCAATTCGCCGAGCGCCCGGGCGACGACGGCAGGCTCTCACTCGTGATTCATTACGTGGCGATGCGCTTCGGGGCGGCGGCGCGCCGTATAGCCATTGATATCCGCTTCGATCCCGCCGCACTCGCGCGCTACAGGGCGATGCCGCCGCGTCTGCACGCGCGCAGCTATGCGGTGCTGCGTGCGTATGTAGAAGCCACGCTCGGCTCGCTCGAGGAGATGTACGCAGCCGGGGAAGCGGTGCCGCGTACGGTCGAGATCGATATAGGCGAGGATTTTGCGTAAGCGTCAAGTCTGGCGCGCGCAGAGTGGTCCGACCTTGCGCTGCCTGGTGACGCGATAGAGGCTATAAAACGCGCTTATAAACCTTGGCGAAACGGGCGGCCTTGACTACCCCATAGTCTCCCGGCGCGTATTGCATGACCCAGTCGCCCGCTTCACCGTGAAGCACATCGCCGGCTTCCGAGCGCGCGATTGAAAACGCTTCGTGCATTTGCTTGGCGAGGACCGCGACCGGCACGTTGCGGTATGTCCCGGCATGACCATGGGTGAGGCCGTCGTGCGCGGCGTACTTTGCATCGAACCGATCCCGCGATACCACCCAGCGCTCGCCGGTCGCACCGGTGATCAACGCATCGCCGGGAGCATAGCGGTTCGGACCTTCCAGGCTCATCAGCGAGCCCGGTTCTTCAGCAAACTGGACCGCGACGGTTTCGTCTTTCACCACGCGATGCGCGGCGGGGTCAGCGGTAAGGTCGAGGTGGGTGAGGGTGATTGGTGTCATGCGGATGTCATGGAGACGCTGAAACGTGAATAATCCGCGATCGTAACGCCAAGCTCCCCGTTGTGCATACCGCAATGTGAAAGCGCCCGCATCGAAACCACGATGCGAGCGCTTTTTACGGGTTTTAACTGGAAAACCCGTGTGAAGTCCAGTCTTCAGATCAAGCCGTTACCGCAAGGCTCAGGGCTTTGTGGTCGAAGCGCCATCAGCCGCTGCGGCTGCCGGCGCCTTGCGATGCGGCCCACGTCCCTTGTGCTCGCCCTGCTTGCCCGACTGGTGGAAGCTTGCGTCGGCGAGTTTCTTCTGCTCGGGTGAAAGGCTCGCATAAAGCGGCTCGAAGGCCTCGACCAGGTGCTTCGTGCCGTCCGCGTGCGCCTGGGTGATCTGCTCGTACTGCTTCATGTCGTCGAGCGCGCTCGTGTTGTCTCCCAGCGCCATGCGTTGACGGTACAGCTCACCCATGGTGTGGCCGTTGTCGCGCATGACGTCGGCAAACTTGTTCCATTGCCCGTCCTGGGCCGGGGTGATCTTGAGCTTGGCATGCAGTTCCGAAATGCGCTGCTCGACGCGCGCCTCACGTGCCTGGGCGTGCGCCATGGCCGGTGCCGATGCGCCTGCCGGCGCAGCAGGTGCTGCCGGAGCGGACGATTGGGCGAACGCCGTGGAAAGGGCCAGCGAGGCAGCCAGTGCAACGAATGTTTTTTTCATGAGTGACACCTTGGGTCCATTAAGAAGGGGCAAGCAATACACGAAAAGATAACGTGTGATGTTTGGCCGACGGCGCTATTAATATCACGTTAGCGCGTGCCGCTGCCTTGGTTGCCACAACTGCTTACAACCGATACGTCTGCGAAAAAAACGTGTTGAGAGAGCAAGCCGGGTTCGCAGGGGTAGGAGTTTAACCAACAAGCGGGGGCGGACGCAGTTTGATGCTGCCGTGTTTTAATGTCCCTCTGTTTCATGCTTTTGCCTTATGCGGGATGTCGTGCGGGAAGTCGTGCATGATTTCATGCGGTACTTTCACGGATTTAGACAAAACTAACAAAAGGATCACGCTTTATGCGACCGCCGCGCCTCGATCAGCTTGACGACATCGACCGGAACCTCGTCGCGTCCTTGCAGGTGAACGCCCGGGAAAGTGTGTCCGAGCTTGCGCGTCAGCTCGGCGTTGCGCGCACTACGGTGATCGCACGGCTTGCGCGGCTTGAAAAAACCGGCGTGATAGCAGGGTATGGCGTGCGGCTCGGACAAGACGTGCTCGACGCCAGCATCCAGGCCTACGTGGGCATCAAACTCGCGCCGAAATATGGCCGCGACGTGCAGAAGCGCTTCGCCAGGATGCCCGAGATGCAACTGCTCTGCGCCGTGAGTGGCGAGTTCGACTATGTTGCGTGGCTGCGTGCGGATTCCCCGGACCGGCTGAACGATCTGCTCGATGAAATCGGTGGCCTGGAAGGCGTTGAACGCACGACGACATCGATCATTCTTGCCCGCAAGGTGGATCGTGGCGGCCTCGGTTAAGAGACCCTTTCGGCAGGCTTGCCGAGCGATTTCATGCAATTTGTCGTAAATACTCGTCAAAACGTCGAAATTGATGGTCGATCCGCAGCATTTTGCGTCTTTTATCAATATTCATGCGCTCCTAAACTGGTGGTCGGAGATTTGCCCATTGACCGCCCATCAAGGAGATAAACATGAAAATAGCCCTCATCGGCGCCGGCCTGATTGGCCAGAGCATTGCTCATTTGCTGCGTGAAACCGGCGACTATGACGTGGTCGTTTTTGACCGCGACGCCCACGCGCTCGAGTTGCTTGAAGCGCAGGGTATTTCCACCCGCCGTGTCGATTCCGCCGATGCCAATGCGTTGCGTCTTGCGCTCCAGGGCTTCGACGCGCTCCTCAATGCGATGCCGTATTACCTCGCCGTGACCGTGGCGACAGCGGCGAAAGCGGCCGGCGTGCATTACTTCGACTTGACTGAAGACGTGCGGGCGACGCATGCGATCCGCGCGATTGCTGACGACTCGAGCCATGCGTTCATGCCGCAATGCGGCTTGGCGCCGGGGTTCATCGGCATTGTGGCGCATGACCTGGCCAAGCGCTTCGCCGAGGTGCGCGAGGTCAAGATGCGGGTTGGTGCGTTGCCCGAATTCCCCACCAACGCGTTGAAATACAACCTGACCTGGAGCATTGATGGCTTGATCAACGAGTATTGCCAGCCGTGCGAGGCGATCCGTGACGGCAGTACGCAATGGGTGCAGCCGCTGGAAGGACTGGAGCATTTTTCGCTCGATGGTACGGAGTACGAGGCGTTCAATACATCGGGTGGGCTCGGCACGTTGTGCGAGACGCTGGCCGGCAAGGTGGAGACGCTGGATTACAAGTCGGTGCGTTATCCGGGGCATCGCGAGCTGATGAAGTTCCTGCTGGACGACTTGCGCATGTCGAGTGATCGGGACGGATTGAAGGCGATGTTGCGGCGTGCTATACCGGCGACGGCGCAGGACGTGGTGCTGGTATTCGTCACGGCAACGGGTATGCGCGATGGGCGCCTTGTGCAGGATGTCTTCACCCGCAAGATCTTCGCGAAGAACGTATGCGGCGTGGAAATGAGCGCGATCCAGATCACGACCGCCGGTGCGATCTGCGCGGAACTGGATCTGTTCCGTGAAGGCGTGTTGCCGCAGAGTGGGTTTATCCGTCAGGAACAGGTGCCGCTGGAAGCGTTCCTCGCGAACCGGTTTGGACAGTTGTACGAAGGGGCGAGCACGCTGGGCGTTGTCCGGCAACTCCAGGCGGCCTGACCTTGCGCGGGTAGTTGTTTGCCCGGGAGCGGCACACTGACAAGCTACTCGCTATATAGATTCATCAGCGGCGTCGACGTAATGCCATGCAGGATTACCGACGCCGCGATTACCCCCAGCACCAGCGGCGCAAGCGGTTCCGCGGCGCTGCGAGGCGCATGCTCCAGCGCGTACATCAGGTAATAAAATGACCCGACACCGCGAATCCCGAACCAACTGGTGAGCAGCCGTTGTGAACGCGTCGCCGATGACCCCAGCAACGAAGCCTGCACCGACACCGGCCGCGCCACGAAGAACAACAGCCCGACTACGGCGGCGCCTTGCCACGTAAACAGCCGGTCCCAAACGTTGGCAAGCGCGCTGCCCACCATCAGCATGACCGCAACTTCCGCGATTCGCTCGAGCTCGATCGTGAAACCGAGTATCCGTTCCGCGACAAACGCATGGGCACGATCGGGATCGGAGGCGGTTGCGCCGACGTCCTCGGTATCGATCAGGCCCACCGCTTCATGCGCCGACTTGCCACCGCTGGCTTTCTGCTCAACGCGCCGCATTGCCAGACCCGCTGCGAACACGGAGAGGAACGCGTACGTATGGATCAATTCGGCCACCCCGTACGCGAGTGCGATCAAGCCCAGCGCATAAAAACCTTCGGGCCCGAGAGCCAGGCCGTGGCGACTGCGCAGCCACGCAATCAACCGCACGGCAAGGTCTCCCAGCAGCCAGCCCACGGCTAATGCGCCGGCGACGCCCCAGAGGGCATCGGTGGCGAAATGCCAGCTCAGCGCCTGCTTCGGCGATGCCTCGTAGTTGCATACCGCGATGCCCAGCAACGCGAATGGCAGGGCGATACCGTCGTTCAGCCCGCCTTCGCCTGTGAGCGAGAAGCGCAGCAGGTCGACATCCCCTGGAACCTGGACTTGCACATCGTGGGCGAGTACAGGATCGGTGGGGGCGAGCATGGCGGCAACCAGCAGCGCGGGTCCCCAGCTCATGTGCAGCAGAAAGACTCCCGCCAGCGTCATGATGGCGACTGTCGCTACCATGGCGACCAGGCCAAGGCGCACGGGCAGAAGCCAGATGCGGTCGGTGGGCGGCACGCGCAGGCGCAGTCCGATCGCGAACAGCGACACGAGCATGGCGACTTCGGTAATCCGGCGCAGCAGGGCGGCGTCGCCCAGCAGGTCGAGTTTCAGCAGGCCGATGCCGGCCGGGCCTATGCCGAAACCGATGGCCAGATACACCATGGCGCTGCTGATCGGCAGTTGCTTGAACGTCGAGCTGGCAAGCCCCATGAAAATGAGCACACCGCCAACGACGAGAAACCATATCGTTTCGGTCATGAGGGCCTGAGGTGGATGCAGCGTACGCGTTTAAGAGCAAGGGACATGCCACCCAGCCTGCCGGCGAGGTTTTAAGGCCCGGCGGGGGACTCGCATACGATCGCCGTTGATGACCGGGTTTCGCTGCGTGCAACGCACCAGGCTTTACCCGTCAACCCGCGCGTACCAGCTTGCCGCGTTATGCCCTGGCTCGGGCACAATGATGCGCCTGCAGGGCGCCAACCCGGTGACGGAACCATCATTGAACACAGTCCGGGTTGCCGGCTAAGTAGAATCGCGCGCACCCGCTCGCTGCACGCCGGCACGTCGCGAGCCAAACGAACCGTCCAGATCATCGTGAAACGTAAAATGCCCGCGCTGAACGCGCTCAAAGCCTTCGAGGCGGCCGGTACCACCGGCAGCTTCACCCGTGCAGCGGAGCTGCTGAACGTTACGCAAAGCGCGGTCAGCCGGCAGGTCCGGCAACTGGAGGAGCAACTCGGCGAGACGCTGTTTTCGCGCCGTCACCAGCATCTCGTCCTCACGCCCAGCGGCCGCGTGCTGCTGCGTGCGCTGCAGCAATCCTTCGACAAGATCGAACTGACGGTTCGCGCGATCAGCCAGAAAAACGACGTCAACCGCCTGCGCATCAACGTCCCGCCGACCTTTGCCGCGCGCTGGCTGGTGCCGCGTCTCGGGCGCTTGCGCGAAGCGTTTCCGCAACTCGACCTGAGCATCACGACGCGCGTGAACGACGGCATCGCGGATTCGAACCGGCTCGATTGCGCGGTGCGTTTCGGCGATGGCGAATGGAACAACCTTGAAAGTACCCTGCTTATGCACGAACGCCACATTGCAGTGGCGTCGCCGGCATTGCTCGATCGTGAAGGAGTGGACGTGCCGGTGGAGCTGAACCGCTTCACGTTGCTGCACGTTCTGTCGGGCGAGGATCAGCGGTACCTGACCTGGCAGCACTGGCTGGACGCTGCGCGCATAGAAGGCGTGGACACCGACAACGGTCACGAATTCGACCTGCTTGATTTATCGATACGCGCTGCCATTGACGGCATGGGCATCACCATTGCCGATCGCCACATGATCGCGGCCGAACTGGCGTCGGGGCAATTGCGGCAAGTGCTGGACGTGGAGGTGGAAGGGCGGCAATCGTACTGGTTCGTGCTGCGTCCCGAGCAACGCGCAAGCGGGACGCAGCGGCTATTCCAGCAGTGGCTTCAGGCCGAAGCAGCGGCAAGCGCTTCGCGTTGAACGAAGGTGGGTTCAGCGGCATCGGCGAGAATCATTTGCGCGCCTTTTTCCGCCACCATCATCACGGGGGCATTGATATTGCCGGACGTGACGTTCGGGAAAATGGACGCATCGACAATACGCAAGCCTTCGATGCCATGCACGCGCAGACGCTCATCCACTACCGCGGTCTGCGGGTCCGGACCCATCGCGCAGGAACCGCACAGGTGATAGATCGAGCCGCTGTTCTCGCGGAAATAGTGCAGCATGGCGGCGGCGTCGCCATCGGGCACGACTGACGCGCCCGGCAGCGTTTCCTCCACCGTGACCGCGCGCAACGCCGGGGCCTGCATGATCGAACGGATCAGCCGGCTGCCCTGGATCACTTCGTCAATGTCCTTTTGCGTCGTCAGGTAGTTGGCGTGAATCAACGCGGCGTCCTTCGCATCCGGCGATGCGATCTCGATCGATCCGCGGCTCGTCGGCCGGCACGGATTGAACGCGAGCAGGAAGCCGGGATACGGTTCGGGCGTGAGCTGCGAGCGGTTCGATTTCGGAATCCGGTACGACAACGGATTGAAGTAGAGCTGCAGGTTCGCAAGCGGGCTGGCCGGGTCCATGCTGAAGAATCCACCGGCCTGATTCACGCTCATGGCAAGCGGCCCCTTGCGCGTCAGCAGGTACTGCAGACCCAGTTTCAGCTTGCCGGGAAGCGAACCGAAGTCGCCGTTCAGCGTAGGCATGTTCGCGCGATAGTAGTAGCTCGCGCAGAGATGATCCTGCAGGTTCTGGCCGACAGCGGGAAGCGCATGCACGACGGGAACGCCGTGGCGTGCGAGCAGTTCCTTCGGGCCGATGCCCGAGAGTTGCAGCAGTTTTGGCGTGTCGACCGCACCCGCGCACAAAAGCACTTCGCGCCCGGCATGGAATGTTCGCTTGACACCGTTCTGCGATACCTCGACCCCTGTCGCGCGCAGTCCGTCGAACAGCACCCGCGAAGTCAGCGCGTGATGTTCGATATGCACGTTCGAGCGTTTCAACGCCGGTTCCAGATACGCCACGTTGCTCGACTCCCGTTGACCCTTGTGCGTATTGACGTCGTAGACGCCGGCGCCTTCGATCTTCGCGCCGTTGAAGTCGTCGTTGCGCGGAATGCCCATTTCATCGCAGGCATCGAGGAAGTGACGCGTGATGGCGTGGATGCCGCGTTTCATCGATGTCACGTGGATCGGGCCGCTCGCGCCATGCACGGCGGTGTCGCCGGCCTCGTGGCTTTCCAGTTGACGGAAAAACGGCAGCACGTCCTTGTACGACCAGCCCGCGTTGCCCGCGGCGGCCCAGTCGTCGAAATCGCGTGGCGCACCGCGCACGTAGATCATCGCGTTGATGGAGCCGGACCCGCCTTGCACCTTGCCGCGCGGCGCATAGATCTTCCGGTCCGCCAACTCTGCTTCCGGCTCGGTGTAATACATCCAGTTGCAGCCCGGATCGTAGTAGGTCTTGGCAAACCCGACTGGAATCCTGAACCAGAACGAGTCGGCCTTGCCGCCCGCTTCGAGCACGAGCACAGAGTGTTGTCCCGACGCGGACAGCCGCTCGGCGAGAATGCAGCCGGCCGATCCTGCGCCGACGATGATGTAGTCGTAAGTCATGGCTTGTAAGTCATGTTATGTACTCGGCCTCAGCCTTTGGCCGGAGAGGAATCCCGGACATCGGCAGGCCTGGACGCCATCTGCAGGTGCAGACGTTCGCCGGTGTAAGGAGAATGGGCACGTACCACGTCCATGTTCAATTCCACGCCCAATCCCGGCGCCTTGGACGGCACGATGTAACCGTCTTCCCATTGAATTGGCGTCTTGAGAATCTCCGCGTGAAAACCGTCCCATGTGCCGATGCTTTCCTGGATCAGGAAGTTAGGTGTACAGGCGGCAAGCTGGATGCTCGCAGCGGCCCCAATGGGTCCGTTGTACAAATGCGGGGCGATCTGCGCGTAATAGACTTCGGCAAGCGCGGCGATCTTCTTGCCTTCGAGCAAGCCGCCGCAGCGCGCTACATTCAATTGCAAAATAGACGCTGCGCCGGCTTGCAGCAGCTTGAAGAACTCGTACTTGGTCGTGAGCCGTTCACCTGCCGCGATAGGAATGCTGGTATGCCGCGAGACTTGCGCCATCGCCTCTTCCTGGCCGGGCGGCACGGGCTCTTCGAACCACAGCGGATCGTACTTTTCCAGGCGTTGGGCGAGGCGGATAGCGGACGACGGGACCATCTGGCCGTGCGTGCCGAACAACAGGTCGCACCGGTTGCCAACAGCTTCACGGATGCGCTTGCAGAAGGTCTCGCAGCGCTCCAGTACGTCGAGCGAAAGCTGGTGACCCGAGTACGCGGTGTACGGGCCGGCGGGGTCGAACTTGACCGCGGTGAAACCGCGATCCGCGTTCTGCACGGCGCACTCGGCGGCGAGATCGACATTGTCGTAGTCGTATTCGCCCGCGGCGTTCTTCGGATAAAGATACGTGTATGAGCGCAGCCGTTCGTTGACCAACCCGCCCAGCAACTCATACACCGGCTTGTCCGCCGCCTTGCCGATGATGTCCCAGCACGCCATCTCAAGCCCGCTGACAACGCCCATCATGGTGAGGTCGGGGCGTTGCGTGAAGCCGCTCGAATACGCTTCGCGGAAGAAGCGCTCCACGTGGTGCGGATCGTGGTCTTGCAAGTAACGTCCGAACACGTCCTCAATAATGTGCGCCATCGCTTTCGGATGGAACGTCGCTGAATAAATTTCGCCCACGCCTTCAATGCCGCAAGCGGTTTTCAGCTTCACGAAGATCCAGTACATGCCGCCCAGGTGCGGTGGCGGCACAGCGACAAAATGCGTTTCGAGAGAGACGATTTTCATTGGAGGGCTTCCTTTGCAACGGTCGTGCGCATGCGCTTGAGTGCGAGTGCGGCGATGCCGCCAATCACGCTGATCGCGGCGATGTAAGAGAAGTAGAACTGGTAGCCGGGAAGGCCCGGGAAATGCTCAGTAGTCCAGCCGTTTACGAGCGGCAGGAACACGTCGGGCGAATAACCGACCAGTGAAACCAGGCCAATGGCGAGGCCCGTGATACGCAACGGAATGCCGCATTCGTCGAGCAGCGACCAGTAGAGCCCGCGAATGGCGTACGTCAGGATACCGATCACCAGCACCACCACGGCGATCATTGCAACGCCGGCACGCGGATCAATATGACCGAGCGTGGGCAGCACGACCAGCGCGACCAGTCCGAGCGCCGCGAGAAACAGTGCGCTGGTCAACACGCCGAGCGTGGAGAACCGATCGCCGAGATAACCGCCGCCAATGCCGCCAATCGGGCGCATCCAGAGCTTGAGGGTGGTGAGCGTACCGGCCATGACCACGCTCATCTTCAGGTCGCCGACTTGCAGGTAAGCCGAGAAGCTATAGGTGGCCCAGAAGATCTGATAACCGCAGAACACGATGGCTGCCATCAGCCATAGTTGAGGAATACGCATCAGCGTGAGGAGATCGCCCCACAGCGTGTGATGCCCCTTGCGATTCTCCACTGCCTGCTCTTGCTCCTGCTGCGTGGCGGGCGGTTCTTTCACCAGCGCCATCAGCAATCCCAACGCAATGCAGACGGCCGAATACAGGTAGACGACGTATTTGAAGCCGATGTTTGTCGGCAGGCCGTGCTTTTCCGTGGCGGTCGCGAAGATCACCAGCGCCACAGTCGCAAGCAACGCCTCGATCAAGCCGCGTCCGCCGTCGAGCAAGCCGAAGAACCGGCCTTGTTCGTCGTGTGCGGCAATGGTCTTTACCCGCTTCAGGATGGAGGCCCAGAAGGTCAGGCCCGTGGTGAGTCCCCAGCAGCAGAAAACGGCGAGCAAAACGGGGAAGGTCGGTGCGGTCGAATAGACGAGCCCAAGTCCACCGGTCGCAATCAATGAAAAGCAGATGAGGAAACGCGGCGCGATACGGTCGGCAAGCCAGCCGCTCGGCAAGTAGCTGATCAGGAAAACGGTGCCGAGTATCGAATACAAATAACCAAGCTGGCTATTGTCGATGTGAAAAAACTCGAGCATCGGCGTCTGGTAGACCTGACGCAAATACAACAGCGGATAGATCGCGCCCGCGGCAATCACCAGCAGCATAAGCTGCATGTATCGTTGCGCACGCGTTGTATCGGCGATTGGCGGCGTGATGCCGGTTAGTGTTTTTTCCATAATAAGTCTCCTGCGGCTGCTCGCAATGAACGCCGTTTTTATAAATGTTTGCGTGAGGGTTGAAGTGTCGAGGGCTCAGTACTTCATGATGACGAGACGCGTCTGCGTGAATTCGAGCATGCCGTGCTTGCCGTCATCGCCGCCGAGGCCCGAGCGTTTCCATCCTGCGTGAAAGCCCTGGTACGGATCAGCAGGCGTGCGGTTCACATACAGTTCACCGGCTTCAATCTCGTTGGCCACGCGCATCGCGGTGCGATAGTTCTCGGTGTACAGCACGGAAGACAAGCCGTACTGGTGATCGTTTGCCATTGCGAGGGCTTCGTCGAGCGTGTCGTATGAGATCACCGGCAGCACCGGCCCGAAGATTTCCTCGCGCACGATTTCCATGTCATGGCGGCAATTGACCAGCAGTGTCGGCGGGTAGAAATAGCCGGGGCCTTCGGGCAACACGCCACCGGTGGCGATAGTCGCGCCTTCGGCAACGGCGCGTTCAACCATTGCGTGAATGTTGCGTTGAGCCGAGCGGCTGACGAGCGGACCCATCTTCGATGCATCCTGCGCGCGATCGCCGAAACTCACTGCACGCATCTTCGTGCGCAACAGTTCGACGAAACGGTCATGCACGCCGGCGTGGACGTAGACCCGTTCCATGGCCGTACACAACTGCCCGCAATGTGTTGTCTTCGACGCCACGACGGCGCTCGCTGCCGCTTCAAGATCCGCATCGGGCTCAATAATCGCGGGCGCCTTGCCACCCAGTTCCAGCGAAGGCTTGGCGATATTCGCCTTGCAATAGTCCAGCACGATGCGCCCGGCATTGACGCTGCCGGTCAGCGTGATCATGCCTACTGCCGGATGGGTGCAGACCGCGCCGGCGGTGGCATGGTCCATTGCGAGCACGTTGAAGACGCCCGCGGGCAGGTCGGCTTGCTGAGCGGCTTCGGCAATTTCAAATGCCGACGCCGGCGTGTTGTTGCTCGGACGAACAACCACCGTATTACCCGTGATCAACGCGGGCGCGACCTTGCGCAGCAGGGTATACACGGGGTAGTTGAACGGGATCAGGCAGGCCACCACGCCAATTGGTTCACGATGCAGCACGAGGTTTTCGTTCGGGGTATCGCTGGGAATGACTTCGCCTTCAATCCGGCGGGCCCATTCAGCGTGATAACGCGTGATGTCGGCGGCGTAGCGGGCTTCGTTCTCCGAATCGGCTATGCTCTTGCCGGACTCCAAAGCGAGCGCCGCGCCAATCTTCGGGGCACGTTCGACGATGGCATCGGCGAAACGGCGCAGATGCTCTCCGCGCTCGATCGCGGTCAGCGCGCGCCACGTCTTCTGGGCACGCGAAGCGGCTTCCACCGCGCTCAGGGCGTCGTCCTGCGACGCCAGCGTGACACGTGCGATGACAGCCGAGGTGGCGGGGTTGTCGACATCGGCGAACGAGTCGGATTGCGGCTCGACAAAACGGCCATCGATGAAATTACAGTAAGTGCGCATCGTGATTGCCAGGAAAGGTGAAGCGCCGCGGCGGTCCGCGACGTGAATGGCGGTAGTTTTATCGGCGCGACAGTCGGCCACAAGCGATTAAAACTCGACCCGCGCATGCGAAAAACGCACTGAAAGGCGGGTGTATTCGCGCAGCGGGATGGTCCATGGAGAGCTACCATGCGAAAACGCCACATTTGTTCACTGATCCGCTTTGATCTGGCCTGATATTTCACCAGGGAGACTCGCATGTCACAGCACTTCGACGCTATTGTGATTGGCACCGGACAAGGCGGTGGGCCGCTCGCCGTCAAGCTGGCCGAGAGCGGCCGGCAGACCGCCGTGATTGAACGGCATCTGTTCGGCGGCACTTGTGTGAACGTGGGCTGCACGCCGACCAAGACCTACGTGGCGAGCGCGCGCGCCGCGCACGTGGCACGTCATGCAGGCGACTACGGGGTGATCGTGGAAGGCGAGGTGCGGGTGGATCTGGCGCGGGTCAAGGCACGCAAGGACGGCGTGATCGCGCAGTCGCGCGATGGCGTGGAGAAGTGGTTGCGCAGCACGCCGGGAGTGGTTGTGTTCAATGGCCACGGCCGTTTTACGGGCCCGCATTCGATCAGCGTGACGGGTCCCGACGGCCAGCAACAGGCGCTCGACGCGGACGCGATCTTCATCAATACCGGCACGCGTGCAACCGTGCCGGAAGTCGACGGGCTGGCCGGCGTTTCACATCTTACGAATTCCACCATCCTCGAATTGACCGAGTTGCCGGAGCACCTGGCGATTGTCGGCGGAAGTTATATCGCGCTCGAATTTGCGCAGATGTTCCGGCGGTTCGGCAGCCGTGTGACGGTGCTTGTCAGGGGGGACCGTGTGCTGGCGCGTGAGGACAAGGACTTCGCTGAACAGGTCCAGAAAATCATGTCGCGGGAGGGCGTGGAATTTCTGTTCAACACCGAGGCGTCGAAGCTGGAACCGGCAGGCAAGGGGATTCGGATCACGCTGAGGGACCCGATGCAGGATCAGAAAAGCATCGAAGCGTCGCATTTGCTGTTTGCCACGGGACGCACGCCGAACACGGACGACCTCGGTCTGGAGCAGGCGGGCATCGTGTTGAACAAGCATGGTCTGGTCGATGTGGACGGAGCGCTTCGCACCCGGGCCGAAGGCGTCTGGGCGCTTGGCGATGTCAACGGACGCGGTGCATTCACGCATACGTCGTACAACGACTATGAAATCATCGCGTCGAATGTGGTGGACGGGGAGGCGCGCAGCGTGGATTCGCGCATCATGTGCTACGCCGTTTTCATCGATCCGCCGTTGGCGCGCGTGGGGATGAGCGAAGCGGACGTACGCAGGGACGGGCGGCGCGCGCTGATCGCCACCATGCCGATGTCGCGCGTTGGCCGGGCCCGCGAGCGCGGCGAGACTGACGGGTTCATGAAGGTGCTGGTCGATGCTGAAACGAAAAAGATCCTCGGCGCAGCCATGCTCGGTATTGAGGCTGATGAGGCCATCCATACGTTCATCGACATCATGAATGCCGATGCGCCGTACACCACGCTACAGCGCGCGATGCATATTCATCCGACCGTCAGCGAGTTGATTCCCACACTGCTCGGCATGCTTGAACCATTGAAATGAGTCAGGCGCGGCGTTGCTTGATGCGCTCGGCGATGACCGGACTTTGAAGCGAACGCTCGTAGGCGGACCGGTCCGCGCTGAGCGTGGAATCGCCGTTGGCGACAGCGTTCAGTTGACGCTTCATTGACCGCACGGTGTCTGGTATGCAAGCGCGAAGTGCATCGATATATTCCGCCGTGCGCGAACTCAGTTGCCCGGGTTGGACAAGCTCGGTCAGGAAGCCGATGCGCAGCATCTCGGGCGCGTCCAGCGTCATGCCGGTAAGAAAGAGCCGTTTCGCCTGCGCGAGTCCTAGCTCGCGCACGTACCGACGCATGCCGTCGGGGTAATAGTGCAAGCCAATACGCGCAGCCGGCATGAACATTCGCGTGCCCTCCACGCCGATGCGCACATCGCAGCACAGCGCAAGATCCGTTGCACCGCCATAGACGCTGCCGTTGAGCGCGCAGACAGTAGGCAGGGGGCAAGCTTCCAGCTCGTTCAGGAAGCTTTCGAACGAATCGTCGATATTGCCCTCGGCCAGGGCGGACAACGTATAACCCGAGCTGAATGTGGTCACGCCGGTGCCGGTGACGACCAGCGCTATGACGGTTTCATCGTTCGCCACCGATGCAATCGTGTCCCTGAGTCTGGCAAGATCGGCGGGATCGATACGGTTGTGTTGCTCAATGCGCGTGAGCTGGATCGTGACAACGCCCTCGTGCCGCGAACAGGAAAACCCTGGAGTGGTACCGGTATTCGTCATGTTTTTTCAGTGTGCCAAAGATCAGTCGCGCAAGGGTGCGCCGCGTGTTTCAACCGCCCATCGCAACGCAATGATTCCAACAACGAATATGCACGCGGTCATCGCAATCGGCGTGCCGAGCGTTCCAAAATGGCTCACGGCAACGCCCAGGCAAAGGCTGACGCCCACTGCGAAAAATCGTCCTGTCGATGTCGAGAAGGCAAACGCGGTGGCACGGATCGAGGTCGGATACTGCTCGGGTAACCATAGCGCATACGTGGCCGCGTTACCCCCGCCCAGGCCGATGAAAAACGACAGCACCATGAACGGAACCAGCCCTGCATGAAGGTAGAACGCCCAGCCGAATCCTGCAATCAGGAACAGCACAGGGAGGCGCTCAAGGAGGTCATCGATACAAAACTGCGCACGCGCACACGCGCCGAGTGGACCACGGATCTGAGACGGATCGGCATTCCTGCGGGTCCCATCAATAACCTCGCGGACGTGTTCGCCGACCCGCAGGTGATGGATTGCGGACTGGTCGAGGGAGTCGCACACTCGTCAAGCCGCCGGGGTCGCTTCCTTCTGCTTGGCGGCTTCTTCATTGGCGGCAGCATCGCGGGTTTCCGGCATTGCCAGCCACACCAGCGCCACGGCCAGCGCACCGGCTGCCGCAAGTCCGAAGAAGCTGGTGTTCACGCCGAACTTGTCCGCCACGAACCCGGCAATCGCCGTGCTCAGCGTCGCCCCAACGCCCGCCGCCAGCCCGAAGAATCCAATACACAAGTTGTACCGGCCCTTGCCGCCGGCCACGTCGGCGGCAATCAGCGGCAGCATCACGCCGAACACGGCAGCGCTGATACCGTCGAGCATCTGCACGGGCACCAGCAGGTAAGGACTGCTCGCGCTGCTGGCGGCTGCGAACAGCAGTGCGCGTAACGGCAGTGCCGAGAAGCCGAGGATCAGCACCGGCCTGCGTCCCCAGCTTTGCGCCTGCCGCCCGACCCACGGCGACAACCCCGCCACGATGAACTGCGGCACGATAATGCACGCCGCGATCACGAGTTGGACGTTGTCGCCCATGTGCGCCGTGACTTCGCCTGCGGCGAGGTTCAGCATGGCCGCATTCGACAGGTGGAACAGCACCACGCATGCCGCGAAGGTCAAGAGCCGCGGATCGCGCACCAGGTCACGCAGGCTTTCGGGCCGTTCTCCGACCGCGCTTACCGCTTCAGCAATGCTTGCCCCGGCTTTCGCCGCGGCCTTTTTCATGCGCGGCACGACGGGCGCCATCTCGTGATGGATCATGTTCAGCGCGACGAGCGCGGGCAACGCCAGCGCCGCGGTCAGGAAGAACACCGACCGCAGCGACAGGTACTCGCCGAACACGCCCATCAACGCCGCGGTGAGCGCACTGCCGATCGACGCCCAGCGCGCATTTCGCCCAAGCCGGTTGCCGAGATCGGCGCGCGAGACGAGGGCGAGCGAGATAGCGGCCATGGCTGGCACGAGCATGCAGCTCGCGAAGCCGTGCAGCACTTCGGCCGCGAACACGACGACAAACGTGGGGCTCGCGCCGAGCAGCAATGCACTCACGATGATCGCGATGATTGCGGCGGCGGCAGCGCCTTTCTTGTTGCGCAGCGCATCGACGAGCGCGCCGGCCGGCAATTGGCTCGCCATCGCGCTGATCGTGCCGACGCTCAGCATCAGCCCGATCTCGCCTTGCGTCCATTTGTTCGCGGCGAGATAGGAAGCGATGAACGGCCCAAAGCCGGTCTGCACATTCGCGACAAAGAAGTTCAGCCAATCGAGCGCGCGCAGACTTCGTGCAATTACCATATTTCAGATCGTCCTCATTGTTTCGAGGGGCGCGCAACGGCCGCCGATCCGGCTTTCGCAGCCGACCCCGGGCCGGAGGAGGCCGCAGCCGCAGCCGAAGCTGGCTCAGGCGACGCGGCCGGTTCCGGTGGCGGGACGACAGGCGAAACGATCTTGATCGGCTGATCGGGCGAGTACGTCGGAGCGGCTTTGATCTGTACGTCGGTGAAGTCCAGTTGCAATTGCATTACCTTGTTGCGCGAGACCACGTGCAGGTCGGGCCAGTTCGCGGCGACTTGCCGCTTGTCGGCGGCGAGGGAATCGGAGAGATCGATCACGAGCGCCTGGGGTTGCGCATCGGCATCGATCAGCACGTCGACTACGCGGCCCATCCGCGCGCCGCTTTTCTGCAAGACAGTGGAGTCGATGAGTTGAGCGAGCGTCGGCGGAATGTCGTTGACCGAGCCCGGCCTCGCCGATGCGTCCTGAGCTTTCGCCTTTGCCGCGTTCGACGCACCGTTGCTGCCGGGCGTTGGCAGTGCGAACGTGATGGGCGCTTTTTTCGTGGCCGGATTGAAGCGGAACGCGGTCCACGGGAAGGTCACCTTACGGTCTCCCACACCCAGGAACCCTGCCAGGTTCACGATCATGATCTTCGGTTTGCCGGTGGCATCGGCATACATGTCCACCGCGCGGCCGATCACCTTGCCGTCCGGTCGCTGGATCTCGCTGTCGAGCAAACCGCGGATCTGCTCGTGCTGCATGATGCGCGTGGTGAGCAGCGGCGGCGGTGTGGGCGGCGCTTTTTCCTCGACGGGCGGCGGCGGAGGCGGCGGCGGTTTTTTCGGTACGACTACACGCCGTTTGGGCGCGGGGCGAGGCACTTTGGGCTCGACCGGGGGTTGCGTCGCGACTGGCGCCGATGCAGGCACTTCTTCCGGCTCCACGACCTCCGGCTCGCTCGCCGGCTGCGGAGTCGACAAGTCGACGATCGGCGCGGGTGCTTGAACCGGGAACAGGCTGCATCCCGACATGACGGCCAGGACAAGGAGGATTGCAAGCGACCTGGCCACTGTTCGCCAGTGCCACTCGTACGCTCGAAGCGGGAAACCGCCACTCATCACAAGAGCTCCATGTTGCGGGACTGCCTTCAGTAAGTTCGTGCGCCGTCGCGCGGGTTATCGACGGCGCTTGGGGTTGGGGGAGAGGCGATCAGGAACGTAAGGATCGGACGACCGGCGCGCGAGAGCGGCTGCGCCTGCGTCGTCCGGCTTCGCTCAAACGCCCGGCGGACGCAACTTTGCCTCGGTCGCCTGCGCTAGCCGCGCGACGGTATCGGGTGCGCCCATCTTCGCGGCGGCGTCGCGGGCGGTGAAGCCGTTCGCGTCTTTCGCGTCGGGGTTCGCGCCTTTCCCGATCAGGAATTCAACCATCTCCAGGCGGTTGAACATGGCCGCGATCATCAACGCGGTACGTCCGTCCGGCGATGCCCCTTCCACGTCCGCGCCATGTTCCAGCAATGCTTCGATAACCGGCTTGTAACCCTTGAACGCCGCGCCCGCAATCGGGGTCTGGCCGTTGTCGTTGCGCAGGTCCGGGTCCGCCTTGTGTTCGAGCAGCACACGCACCGCATCGGCGTGGCCGTGATAGCTCGCGAGCATGACGAGCGTGTCGCCCTTGTCGTTGCGCAGGTTCGGCGGCAGACCCTTATGCAGCAAGGTTTCGAGCATGGCGGCGTCGCCGCGGCGGGCTACGTCGAAGACCTCGCTCGCGAAATCGATGAGCTCGTCGCTCAAGGGTTCCGCGCTCTGACCGGGCTTGCCGGCGGATGAATCGGGTTGCATGGGAGGCTCCACTAGGATTGCATGGACGGGTGCGGCCGCTATTCGATGCCGGGATTGATGCGGCGCGCCGGGTCGGGCGATGTCCGGCTGGTACTGCGTGCAGCGTTCGATTGGCGTTCGAGGGCAGGCGGTGCGTTCGGTTGCTTCGGTTCTTTCAGTTCCCTGGGTTCCATTCGGCAGCGGTCCTGCGGTCGTTCGCGGTTTCGATCAGTGCGTCAGGATACACAGGTTTGCCGGCAGGCCGCACCGGGATAGCAGGATTCGCGCCTTCTCCGGTCAGCCTTGCTTCCTGTCCCGACAGCGTGTCCGGAGCGTCATTCTAAGGGGTGCGTCTTCATCGGCGGGCCGATCAGGCTCGCGTCATTCGCCATTCGCCATTCGTCATCGGCAGTTTTCCTCGTGTTCGCCGGCAAGGCGGCCGGTTGCACTTTGCTTGACCTGGGCCTACCGCGCGCATACGCTCGCCAGCACTTCATCTGGAAACGCACCGTGAGCCCCGACAACGCCGATAATTCCGATACCCTCCGCCGCTCGGCGCCTGCTGCCGAACGTAATCGTGAACCTATTCTCGAGGTACTGAGCCGTGTCCTGCCCAAGGCCGGCGTGGTCCTGGAAATCGCGAGCGGCACGGGGCAGCACGCCGTCCACTTCGCCGCCGCGCTGCCTGGCGTCACCTGGCAACCGAGCGATCCCGATGCGGCTTCGCGTGCCTCCATCGAAGCCTGGCGCAAGCACGCTTCACTCGCCAACCTTAACGCGCCGGTAGCCCTGGATGTCCGCTCGACGCCCTGGAACGTGCCGGATTCGCTTGCGGCAATCGTATGCATCAACATGATCCATATCGCGCCGTGGGAGGCAGCCCAAGCGCTTTTCCAGGGGGCCCGCGAGCGCCTGACAAGCGACGGCGTGCTCTTTTTGTACGGACCCTACAAGCGCGACGGAGCGCATACCGCCCCGAGCAACGAAGCCTTCGACAACCAGCTTCGTGCCACCAATCCCGCCTGGGGCGTTCGGAATATGGAAGACGTAGTGGAGCTAGGGCGCGCCGCGGACTTGTGGATGGAACAAGCCGTGCCCATGCCCGCGAACAACTTCTGCCTGATATTCAGGCGCACCGGCATCTGACGAATCCGATGTATCGAGGCTGAAGCCGCCGGACTTCGTGGACAGATTCAGGCGGCCGGATCCAACACAGGGCGGTTCGATCAGGAGCTCGCCTGAATGGTTCCGCAACGGCGGATGGACGGTGCAGGGGACCCCGCAAA
This sequence comes from Caballeronia udeis, assembly GCF_044909315.1. Classification (GTDB taxonomy): domain Bacteria; phylum Pseudomonadota; class Gammaproteobacteria; order Burkholderiales; family Burkholderiaceae; genus Caballeronia; species Caballeronia udeis_A. The sequence continues at coordinate 97,925 of NZ_JBIYEB010000002.1, read as the reverse complement.
GGGCGTTGCAAAAATATCATGGGAATGTGCTCCGGCCGGGTGGCGAAGTGCTGCAAAACCGCCGCCGCAGCGCCTGCGCAGGCCCGTCCGGCCCGCTTCCGGTGCCCGCAGCCACCCCGTGTCGCGCCTCAATTGTGCTCTGGCGTGTAGACTGCGTTAGGCCTTTGGTTGCAACGTCTCCTCAAGGCACCTTTTTCGTCCGTTTTTTGGTCCATTTTTGCCGATACCCTCAAGCGGAGGCATCGTACATGCATGTAGCGCTGCAACAGGACGTCGCTGAAAGCGAACTTCCGTCACAACAAATTCAACCGCCGGCGCGCGATCTGCGCCGCGTCGATATTCACCCTGATCACTGGTACCCGGTTGCCTGGTCGCGGGAAGTAAAACGCGGCAAGGCGCATGGCGTCCGTTTTGCGGGCGATCCCGTCGTGCTCGTGCGCACGGAAACCGGCAAGGTGTTCGCGCTGGAAGACCGCTGCGCGCATCGGCAGGTGCCGCTGCACGCGGGCGTGGTCGACGGCGAATCCATTCGTTGCTGTTATCACGGCTGGACCTACGACTGCACCGGACGCTGTATCGACGTCCCGTATCTCGGGCGCGAACGCCTGCCGAACGGTGTGCGCTCGTATCCATGCCGCGAAGAAGCCGGCCTGATTTTCATTTTCCCAGGCGACCCGCTGCTTGCCGAGACCACGCCGTTTCCCGCACTCGGTTCGGTTGGCGATAAAGCCTACAAAACCCGCCGCTTCGGGCGTGAAGTGAAGTGCCATTACACCTTCATGCACGAGAACCTGATGGACATGAATCATCAGTTCCTGCATCGCAAGCAGATGGGCCAGATGAAGGCGCGCTCGGTCGGGCGCACCCGCGGCGAAGACTGGGTGGAAGTGAACTACACGTTCGCGCGCGAGGAGGGCAAGCAGCCGATCGGCGAGGCGCTGGTGTTCAGCCAGAAGCGCGGCACGAAGCCCGACGAGAACAACAAGGACGTGATGACGATCCGTACGGAGTACCCGTACCAGACGCTCCGGATCCGCACCAAGGACCAGACCATGGTGATGGACCTGTGGATCGCGTACGTGCCGCTGGACGCCGAGCAGCGCACCAACCGCACGTTTGGCCTGCTGTCCATCCGCCGGCCGAAAATACCGGGCATCCTGGATGCCGCGTGGCCGTTGCTGGTGTGGTTCACCGAGCGTATCTTCAAGGAAGACCGATGGATTGTGGAGCGCGAGCAGGAAGCGCATGACCGGCAAGGCGCCGATCATAACCACGAGGTTTTCCCGGTCATCCTCGAACTGCGCAAGCTACTCACTGAATGCGGCGCGCCGGTTCGGGAACCCGCGACGGAGCGTCGTGTGCACATGATCCAGCCGATCAGCGACTGACACCCGGCGGCCGATGGTTGTACACGACAAAACGCCGCAGTAACAACGTCTTAGTCAAGACGTCGCAGTCATGAAGTATTAACCAGAAGAGGTCGACCATCATGGAACCCAACTCGACAGAGAACCCGGTCAAGCCCGCGGTGAACGAGCCCCCCGAACAGGACCACTTCGATGCCGCCATCAGCCACGTCGATCATTCCTACGCGTCGGGCGCCATGGCCGCAGGCGCGGCCAAGGGCATTCTCTACAGCGTGATCGAGACACTGGGCACGCTTATCGGCGATCCGGATTTGCCGGAGCACGCACGGTCCGGCTATCAGGCGTTGAGAGTGAGCGCGCAAGAGCTGCGCTCGAAAATCGACTAAGCGTTTTAGCTTTGTTTTGGTTTTAGCCTCGAGTCGTGCAACCGGTCCCGGCGATGGATTTTTATGTCGCTCATGTTCCAAAGCGTAACGGCTCGGGCAATAATGCAAGGTCAACCACGGAGCACATCATGAGTAAGAGCCAGGACGCGAAGAAAACCGAGAAGAAGGTCGCTGTCAAATCGCCGAAAGAAAAGAAAGAGGCGAAGAAACTGAAGAAGGAGGCGTCCAAGCGGCAGTAATGGAAGCGGCGGATTGGAAGTGACGCAGTGACACAATGACGCAAGGCCTGCAGACGGGCGCGTTCAAACGTCCGCTCGTTTGATCTTCACCTCGCTTCGGCTTCCGGATTCCTGTTTCCCGCAGCACGTTTTGGTCATCCACGGCCCGCTTCAAGCGGGCCGTTTGCATGGTGAAGGCGTGATGAAGGCACGGACATTCCCGCTGTCCTTCCATGCTTTTACGCAGCATCGTTCAGACCGGCGATCGCCCGTGAAGGACGGCGATGCCCCGCGCATCGCAAACTTCTGTATGATAATGATTCTCAATAACACATCTCAATCCGTTTTCGCAGATTGGGACCGCACCTCTGCACGCTCTCCATGCAAGATTTTTTCATGCCGGCATCCGTGCTGTTCGCGATCGCCGGAGCCCTCGCGTTTTATCTCGCCGCGCCTGGCCAGCGCTGGCTGCGCGCTCCGTTGCCGTCGAGGCTTTTCAGAACGCTCGCGGCGATTTCCAGCCTTGCGGCGTTTGTTATCGGCGCGAGCGGGCTGCATCCTGCCACCTCGCTTGCCATTGTGTTCACGGCAGCCATGGCGTGCCTGACTGCGTGTCCGTTTATCGGCGTGATGGTCGATCGGGTTCGGGTTGGCGGCGCTCCGCGGGTGACACGTTGATCGTGAAGGCAGGGCGGCCTGCGAAAGAGCGCAACGCGCTGTCGCGGGACTGGTTGTCAAAGACGCTGGCGGGCGTGGCCGGCGGTTTCGGTCTCGGCATAGCCGCGAGCGGACTGCTTGCCTGCCTCACGCCCGGCGCACTCGATATACAGAACAAATTCCAGGTCGCGATGTGGCTTGTGCCGCCGGTATGGATCGGCATAATGAGCGTCAGTTTCGTGTTCCGAAGCGGCCTGCGCGCGTGGGCCTGGCTTGGCGGCGCCAATCTCGCGGGCTTTGCGTTGCTCGCCCTTGCACGTCATTTTTTCACTCGATAACCCCATGCGCAGCGACGTTATTCGCGTCTATAAGACGGTTCATACGTGGACGGGCATTGTTGCCGGCCTTGCGCTTTTTATCGCGTTCTATGCCGGCGCGATCACCATGTTCAAGGACACGCTCGACGACTGGGTCACGCCGCCGTTGCCGGCGTTTGAGCATGCTCAAACATTTCCGCTCGAGCAGGCGTCTGCGGTGATCGAGCAGACGCTGGCCGCGCATCCGGCGGCGCGGCGGCAGTTCACGCTGCGGCTGGAGGCCGCCGGAGCGGCGAGTCTTTCATGGCGCCCGCGTGGCCAGTCGCAGCGTGTCACCGCGACACTGAACGCCGGCGGCAAGCTCGAAACCCATGCGCGGGTGACATCGAATGCCGCGCGTTTCATCGATATCCTGCACATGACGGCGGGCATTCCCGGCGGCTTCAGTGTCGGCATGGGCGTGATGGGCGTTGTGTCGTTGCTTTACGGGCTGGCGCTGGTGTCGGGTGTGATCGTGTTGTTGCCGAGTCTGGTCAAGGACTTGTTCGCGCTGCGGGTGGGCAAGAACCTCAAGCGGATGTGGCTGGATGCGCACAACGTGATCGGCATCCTGAGCTTGCCGTTTCACGTAGTGATGGCGTTGTCGGTGGTCGCGTTCGGGTTGAACGACTATATCTTCGCTGTACAGGATCGCGTGATCTACAACGGTGCGCTCGATGCCACCATGACGGCGCAGAACCCGTATTTCGCGAAGGCGCCGGTGGTGCCGGGCGGCTCCGTAAGCTTGCTTCCACCGCTTCAGATCCTGGCGGCGGTGAAGCAGCGTGCGCCGGGGTTCGAACCGCAGGAGTTGAGTTATCGAGGGGCGGGTGCACCGGGCGCGACCGTCTTTGTGCGGGGCGATGATCCTCGCTATCTTGCTCGTAGCGGCGGGTTTGCGTTGCTGGACCCGGTGACCGGGCGTTTCCTGAATGCCCAGTTTCTCCCCGGCGCCGCCGATGGCAACGCGTGGTCTGCCGCGACCAGCGCGTTCTTTGCGTTGCACTTCGGAAGTTACGGCGGAGCGCCGGTTCAATGGGGATATTTTTTCCTTGGACTGGCGGGCGCGTTCTTGTTTTACTCCGGCAATTTGCTTTGGATCGAGAGCCGCCGGAAGCTTGAGCGCCGTGCTGACTCTGCACGCGGTGAAGCGGTTGCGAATGGCGATGTAGCTTCCGGTTCGGCACCCCCAAGGCAGCGGCGTGCGGCGCATTTCATGGCGGCGCTGACGGTAGGCGTAACGCTTGGGTGCATCGCGGGTATTTCCGCAACGTTCGCGGCGGGCAAGTGGCTGAATGGGCGCGTCGCCGATATGTCTGCGTGGCACGCTTGGATCTACTACACGGTGTTTCTGGCAAGTATTGCCTGGGCGTTCTTGCGCGGCGGGGCGCGAGGATCGGTCGAATTGCTCGCGCTGGCGACGGGGACGACATTGCTCGTGCCGCTCGCCTCGGTTATCGGCTGGCTCGTTCCATCGACACGTTTGTGGTTCGAGCCTTCTACGGTCGGCGTAGACATTTGCGCTGCGATTGGAGCAGGGTGTTTTGCCTGGATGTGGCGTGCGACTGCGCGGCGGGTGGCAGCAGGGCGGCGGGATAGTGTCTGGGCCGCCGGGCTGGCCGTCGATAAATGAAGCCGGGTGGGTGGTCTCGTTTCCACCTTGGTATGAAGCGGGATTCTGCCTTTGCTAAAAGCAGGTTGATCCCGGGGCCGCAGCGCCCGGGATCACCGCCACCCGGCCACCGGCGCGAGCGGCCCACTGCGTGCAACCGTTCAGAAATCGGTCGTCATCGAGAACAACACCGTGCGGGGTGCGCCTTGCGTGATGTAGCCCTGTCCGGATGTTGATGCCGTCGCCCAGTAGGCCTTGTTGGCCACATTGATCACGCTGGCGCGGAACGTCGTACTCCTGCTGAACAGGTTCGTTGCATACCGCGCACCCACGTCAAACCGGTTCCATGAAGGGATCGACGCAGTATTGGTGACATTGAAGTATTGCTTCGCCGTGTGCAGGAAACGCGCCGTCAACGTCAGGCCCGGCACCACCGGTACGTCATACTCGCCGCCCAGGTTAAACAGGAAGTTCGGCACGCCGGTCGGATGGTTGCCATCGGTCAAGCCTTGATAGGTATCGAGCAATTCAGCCTTGATCACCGATGCACCCGCCAGCAGCCGCACGCCCTTCAACGGCTCGCCATACACGGAGGCTTCCAGCCCGCGATGCCGCTCCTTCCCGTTCTCCGCAAAAATTCCGGCAGGATTCGTATAAGCCGAAGGCTCTTCGATCTGATACGCCGCGAACGATGCGCCAAAGCGATTCACATCGTATTTCACGCCCACTTCGTACTGCTTCGAGCGCGCCGGTGCGAGCTTCGTGCCGTAGTTCAACGCGGTCTGCGGCGCCTGCTGGCCCGCAGCCAATGCTTCGCTGCGGTTCGCATAAAACGCGACGTTTTGCCAAGGCTTTACGACCAGTCCAAGGATCGGGGTAGTGATTGCATCCGCGTACGACGATGTCAGCGCGCCCGTCGCCGTCGCGTAGTTGTTCGTGTGCAATTCCTGGCGGCGAGCGCCCAGCGTGAAGAGCACCCGGTCGTTGAGAAAACCCAGCGTATCGGATACAGCCACGCTTCGGATCAACGTGCTGTCGGTCTCGAACGGATTCGCGAAATTGCCGACCGGCGAGGCCGTCGGCCGCGGCACCTGGATGGTGTCGTAGAGGCTCGTCGAATAGCTGCCGGAATAGTCGTACGCCGAACTGTCTTTAATGCTCGTGATCGACCCGCCCGCCGTGACGAAATGCGTCACCGGACCGGTCGCGAACCGCCCGTGCACGCCGGCTTCGGCCGAGTACGCATCGGTCTTGCGCGGCACGCCCAGGCGGGTGGCGGTCGTCAGGCCGGTGTCGCCGTTATAGGTCGGCGACGAGTAGTCGCCATGCTCGTTCGCGTGATGGACGCCACCCGCCACGTAAGCCGTCCACCCGGGCAGGAAGTCGTATTCCGCCCGCGCGATGCCGACTGTGTCCTCCAGCGCCGTGTATGACCACGTTTGCGCATAGTTATAGGACGCCGAAGGCACCGCCGGGATCACGATGTTCGTGCCCGTCAGGTTGACCGTCGGACGGCCGTCGTTCACGCGCTCGCGCTGATAGAGGAAGTCGCCGTAGAGGCGCAGCTTGTCGCCGCGATAATCGAGCGACACGGACGTTGCGGTGCTGCGTTTGTGTTCATCGTCGACACTGGTTTCGCCGTCGCGGACCATGCTGTTCACGCGAATCCCGAACTGGCCTTCGCTGCCGAAACGACGCCCCACGTCGACGTGCGTACCTAGTTCGCCCGACGCCGATCCTTCAACCGTCACGCGCGTAAGGGGTTTGTCGTCGGCACGTTTGAGCTCCAGGTTGACGCCGCCGCCAATAGCCGAGCCCGTTGGCGACGCGCCATTCAGGAACGCGTTGGCGCCCTTGAACACGTCCACACGGTCCAGCGTTTCGGTCGCCACCAACTGGCGCGGCGTGATGCCGTAGAGGCCGTTGAGCGAGATGTCGTCGCCGGTAAGCTGGAAACCGCGGATCACGAAAACCTGCGCCTGATTGCCGTAACCAAGACCCGAGCGCACGGCGGGGTCGTTATCGAGGACATCCGCCAGCGTGCGCGCCTGCTGGTCTTCAATCAGCTTCGCCGTGTAGGTCGTCATGCTGAACGGCACGTCGATCATCTTCTGTTCGCCCAGCACGCCGAAGCTGGCGCCGCGTGCCACCTGACCGCCGCCGTAGGCGGGCGCGCGATCGCCGGGAAGGACGTCGGCCGTACCCTGGACCTTGACGGCCGGCAGGGTCTTGGCGGTATCGGCCGATTCCGCCGGCGTGCCCGATGAGTTCGGTTTTGCGGCATCGGCGCTTTGAGCCCGCGCGTTACCGCTCGTGGCAAGGCCGAGCGCAAGCGGCATGGCCGCGCAAAAGAACAGGTGGCGGGCGGCGGCGGACATCGGCCGGACGCGAAGCGAGTGCAGGTTGATAGCGAGCATGTGAAGTAGCAAGAGAGGGTCGTGATTGCACCCCGTAATGCCGTCATCAGAGGCGGCGAACGGAGCGTTGTTGTAGATTTTTTGGCTGTCAGACAGGTGACGGATGTTTGTGAAGTAGCTGACTAATTATACACAAATGCGAATCGTTATCATTTTCAATCGCAAAAAAATGATAACGATCTCAGCGAACCGGGGATTTGGCGGGAGGCTTGCTGGATAAGGATGCGACGCGGCCGGACGCATGCCGGCCATTGCGGCGGCGGGGCGTGTTTCATCACGCGTTGGGCGAGTCTTCGAGTTGATTTTCCAGGGCCGGAGCGGGCCGGGAAGGGGCGCGGAGATTCGATTGAAAGCTTGAACGTCCTTCAGGTCATCAAACGCCGCCAACCCAGCGTTCTTCCGACGCCTTCAAATGCGACCGCATGGCGGCCTGTGCGGCGATGGGATCGCGGGCTTCCAGCGTCCGCAAGATTCGCTCGTGCTCGGAGAGCGCGACGCCCCATGTCGTGATGTTTTCCGCGAGTCCGCTCACCTTGGCGGCGATCGGGTCGTTGCGGCCATCGAATAACTCGCCGACCAGCCGGGTCAGCACTGAATTTCCCGCAATGTCAGCCAGCGTCATATGGAACTGCCGGTCCGGTTCGAGCGGCGAGCGTCCTGCCGCGATCAATTCACGCATCGACTCCACGCTCTTTTGCAGCCGCGCCGTTCCGTCCGGCGTCAAGCGCGTGCAAGCCAGCACGATCACGCATCCTTCAATGGCCGCACGTGCCTGCATCAACTCGGTAGGGCTCTCGCCCATGGAGGTCAGCGGCGCCTCGGTGCCGCCGCCGCAGACGTACACCCCGGAGCCCATCCGGATCTCGACCTGACCGCGAATTTCGAGCGCGATCAACGCTTCGCGCAGCGATGGCCGCGACACGCCCAGTTGCTGCGCCAGCTCACGCTCGGGCGGCAGGCGCGCACCCGCCGCGAAACTGCCGTGGCGGATCAGCATGTTGATCTGATCGGCGATGGTTTGATACAGCCGTCGCGTTTCAACCGGTTTTACAGATGTCGTCATGGGGAGTGGGGGCATCGTGCCGGGATCGGAGTGTAAGGTGGCTTGACCAGTAAGGTGGCTTGACCAATTGCTTTCAGCATCGCTCGGCCAGCATGCCAATGAATATAAGGGTAAATACCGCGATTCCAGAGTGGGCATAACGCCATTATCATTCGCAACAGGTAAGGCCAGATGCTGAAATGTAAAATTGGCTTGACCACTTTGGTGCCTGAACAATGATCGGCGCCAGCCCCCCACGACCCGTGACCCTGCCGAGGAGACAACGCCGGTGCAAATGCTCATACGAGTCGACGAGACCCAGCGATGAACGCGGCAGCCCAACAGCGCGCGCCACGTACCGCCGCGCCGCACGCCATGCCGGACGAGCCCCTGCTGCGCCTGAACAGCGTCGGCAAGCGCTTCCCCGGCGTGATCGCGCTGCAAAACGTCAGTTTCGATGTCCGCGCGGGCGAGGTGCATGCCATTTGCGGTGAAAACGGCGCGGGCAAGTCGACGCTCATGAAGATCGTCAGCGGCCAATACCGGCCGGACGAGGGCGAGATCTACATCGACGGCCGCGAGCACCATTTCGCGTCCACGCTCGAGGCGCAGGCGGCGGGCATCGCGATCATTCACCAGGAACTGAACCTGATCCCGCATCTGTCCATCGCGGAAAACATCTTTCTCGCGCGGGAGCCGAAGCGCGGGTTTTTCATCGACCGGGCGCGGCTTGCTGCGAATTCCCAGGCGGCGCTTGATCGCATTGGCCTGTCGCTGAAGCCGCGCACGCTGGTTGGATCGTTGTCGGTCGCGCAGCAGCAGATGATCGAGATTGCGAAGGCGCTGTCGCTCAACGCGCGCCTCCTGATCATGGATGAACCCACGTCGTCGCTGACTGAATCCGAGACCGTGCATTTGTTCCGGATCATCAAGGAGCTGCGCACGGCGGGCGTGGGCATTGTCTATATCTCGCATCGGCTGGACGAGCTCGCGGAGATCGCCGATCGCGTCACGGTGCTGCGCGACGGCCGCACCATTTCCACCGATGACTTCGCCGCCACCACCATCGAGCAAGTGGTCTCGCATATGGTCGGCCGCGATCTGGACGATGTCTTCCCCGAACGCAAATCGCAGCCGACGAATGACGTGCTGCTGAGCGTGAAAGGCCTCACGCGCCGCGACGTGTTCGGGCCGGTGAGCTTCGAGTTGCGTCGCGGAGAAATCCTGGGGTTTGCGGGATTGATGGGCTCGGGGCGCACAGAAGTGGCGCGCGCCGTGTTCGGCGCCGATCTGGTCGAGGCGGGCGAAGTCCAGTTGCAAGGCAAGCGCTTGTCGATCCATTCGCCTATCGACGCGATCCGCAACGGCATTGCGTATCTTTCGGAGGACCGCAAGGGCAATGGTCTCGCGCTGCAGATGACGGTCGCGAAGAACATCACGCTCGCGAACGTGGAGGCCGTGTCGGGCGCGGGCGGCTTTATCCGCTTCGATGAGGAGGCGAAGGTCGCGCGCAAATATATCGATGCGCTGGGCATCCGTACCCCGGGCGTGAACCAGATCACACGCAATCTCTCGGGCGGCAATCAGCAGAAAGTCGTGATCAGCAAATGGCTGTTTCGCGAATCGAAGATCCTGTTCTTCGACGAACCCACGCGCGGCATCGACGTCGGTGCGAAATACGCAATCTATGAACTCATGGACCGGCTCGCGGCGCAGGGCATCGGTGTTGTTTTGATCAGCTCGGAGTTGCCCGAGATCATGGGCATGACGGACCGCGTGGCCGTGTTTCACGAAGGCCGGATAGCGGGCGTGCTCGAGACCCGCAAAACCAATCAGGAAGAAATCATGCACTACGCATCAGGACGGATCACCCATGCTTGAGATGACTACCGACCCGGCGCACGCCGACCGTGCCCGTGCCCGTGAACGCCGCAAGGACCTGATCCAGAAGTTCGCGGCGCTGGGAAGCCTGGTGATGCTCGTGGTCGTGTTCTCGGCGACCAGCAACGCGTTCATGTCGCTCGGCAACGGCATGACCGTGGCGTTGCAGGTGACGTCCATCGCTTATCTCGGACTCGGCGCGACGTGCGTGATCATTACCGGCGGTATCGACTTGTCGGTCGGGTCGGTGCTCGCGCTGTCGGGCGTGGCCGCCGCGTTGCTCGTGAAAGCCGGCGTGCCGGTGCCCATAGGCATGCTCGGCGGCGTGATCGTGGGTGCGATCTGCGGCGCGTTCAACGGCTTGTTCGTGACGCGCATGGGCTTGCCGCCGTTTATTGCCACGCTGGGAATGATGCTGGTTGCGCGTGGCGTGGCCTTGCAGATTACCGGCGCGCGGCCGGTCTCGGGGCTTGGCGATTCCTTCGCCGAACTCGGCAACGGCTCGCTCTTTCGCGTGGTCCGCATGGCCTCGGACGGGTTTCCCGACATCGTGTTTCCCGGCATTCCGTATCCCGTGATCATCATGGTCGTGCTGGCGGTGCTGGTTGCCATCATGCTCAGCCGCACCTCGCTCGGGCGGCACATCTACGCGGTCGGGTCGAACGCGGAGGCGGCGCGGCTGTCCGGCGTGAACGTGAATCGCGTGAAGCTGTTCACCTATGTGCTGTCCGGCGCGCTCGCGGGGCTGACCGGATGCGTGCTGATGTCACGGCTGGTGACGGCGCAGCCCAACGAAGGCGTGATGTACGAACTCGATGCCATCGCGAGCGCGGTGATTGGCGGGACGTCGCTGATGGGAGGAGTGGGCACGATCTCCGGCACGGCGATTGGCGCGTTCGTGATCGGTATTTTGCGCAATGGGCTGAACATGAACGGGGTATCGAGTTTCATCCAGCAGATCATCATCGGCCTGGTTATCTTGGGGACGGTGTGGATTGACCAGATCCGGAACCGGAGATGAGTTTCATCGAACGCGTCTGGAGCGTTCGCGATGCAGAAGAGAGCAAGGGGCCCGCGGGGTCTTACAAAATCAACAGGAGCGAGACATGAAACTGACTACGAAGGCGATGTTTACTGCGGTGCTTGCCGTTGCTGCGAGCAGCGCGTTTGCGGCGGGCGGCGAGATTGCCGTGATCGTGAAGAGCGCCGATTCGAATTACTGGCAAAACGTCAACAAGGGCGCGACCGCGGCCCTGGTCACCGAGAAGGGTTACACGATGACCTTCCAGGGCCCGGCCGCCGAATCCGACATAGCCGCCGAAGTGAACATGGTCGAGAACGCTGTGAACCGGAAAGTCGCAGGGATCGTGCTGGCGGCGTCGGACCCGGACGCGCTGGTGCCGGCCGTGAAGAAGGCGTGGGAAGCGCATATTCCGGTGGTGATCATTGATTCGGCGCTGTCCGATTCGGGCAAGCCGTATTACCAGGCTTTCCTGTCCACCGACAACGAAAAGGCCGGCGAGATGTGCGCTCAGGCGCTGATCTCGCGGGTGGGGCAGACGGGCAAGATTGCGTTGATGTCGTATGTGGCCGGCGCGGGGTCCGAAGTGGGGCGCGTGGGCGGGTTCCGCAAGTATCTGGCGGCGCATTCCAAGTTGCAGGTGGTCGGACCGTTCTACTCGCAGTCGCAAATGGCGAACGCGCTTAACCAGACGACCGACGTGCTTGCCGCCAATCCCGACCTGAAAGGAATTTTTGGCGCAAACGAGCCGACGGCCGTGGGGATGGGCCGCGCGCTGGCGCAGTCGGGCAAGGCCGGCAAGGTGATTGCGGTTGGATTCGACGGCAATGCGGATCTGCAGAACTTCGTGAAGGACGGAACGATCCAGGCAATAGCAGTGCAGGGGTCGTATCAGATGGGCTACAAGGGCATTCAGACGGTGATTGGCGTCATTGAGAAGAAGTCGCCGCCGAAGTTTGTCGATACGGGCGTGGTCATGGTCGACAAAGGCAATATTGATCAGCCGGTGGCGAAGAACGTGTTGTATTGATCGCCGGCCCCTGCATGGGGGCGGTGAGGGTCATGCGCAGTGCGAAGGGATTGCAGGGTAATCCTTTCGTGCTGCGCTTTTTTTGCCCGTTGGTTCTACCTGACACCGGCTAAGTTCGTGTTGCCCATTCCTCCATTATCTTCACCCGTAGAACAATCTGTTCCCGCCGCGTGGCTATCCGCCGCATATCTGCTCGCATACCATGCTGCATCGATTACGATCCTAAGCCTGATATGCAGACACCCTTGTACCGATGGTTATTAGCGGCTTGCGCCGCCACCGCTCTATTCACCAGCGCCGCTCAAGCCCAGGTCGACACGGCCAAGAGCACGGTCACGGCGACATCGAAGCAAATGAACGTGCCGGTTGAAGGCAAGTTCAAGAAGTTCACCGCGCAACTCGACTTCGATCCGGCCAAGCCGGCTGCCGGCAGCGCGAGCATCAGTATCGATACCAGCAGCTACGATCTCGGCGATGACAGCTACAACAAGCAGGCGACCGACAAGGACTGGTTCGATACGGCGCACTTCCCGACCGCCACGTTCACGTCGACCGCCATTGCGCCGGCCGGCGGCACGAAGTTCAACGTCAGCGGCAAGCTGACCATCAAAGGCAAGTCGCAGAACGTCACCGTGCCGGTTACGGTCACGAGCCAGGGCGCAACGCAAACCTTTGACGGCTCGCTGCCTATCAAGCGCACGCAGTTCGATGTCGGCTCGGGTGAATGGAAAGACACCTCGGTCGTGGCCGACGAAGTTGTCATCAAGTTCCACCTCGTGGCAGCCAAGAAATAAGCCATAGAAACGAGCGTTCATCGCTTTCAACATTCATCCAGGAAAACTCATGAAAAAGAACCTTCTGATTGCAGCCGCAGGCGCGCTTTTCGCGGCCGTTTCGTTTAACGCGATGGCTGAAGAAGTCACGTATCAGCTCGACCCGAACCACACGTACCCGAGCTTCGAGGCCGACCACTTCGGCGGCATCTCGGTCTGGCGCGGCAAATTCGACAAGAGCAGCGGCACGGTGACGCTCGATCGCGCGGCCAAGAAGGGCACGCTGGATGCGACTATCGACATGACATCGATCGATATTGGCAACGACAAGCTGAACGGCGAACTGAAGAGCGCGCAATTCTTCGACGCCGACAAGTTCCCGACAGCGACCTACAAGGGAACGTCGATGAAGTTCAAGGGCGATGTGCCGGTGGAAGTGATTGGCGAGCTGACGCTGCATGGCGTGACGAAGCCGCTGAACCTGAAGATCGAATCGTTCAAGTGCTTCACGAACCCGATGCTGAAGAAGGAAGTGTGCGGCACGGAATCGACGGCAACGTTTGACCGCGGCGACTTCGGCGTGGACTACGGCAAGGCGTACGGTTTCAAGATGAAGACGACGCTGCATATTCAAGCTGAAGGCGTGAGGCAGTAAATTTATTGATGGATGCCGGCGTGAAGATCGTCGCGCCGGTCGTTCAGGAAAGAGAGACCGTTCCAGCTTATGCGGGGACGGCTTTTTAGTTTCTTGTAAGCTCCGCTCGAGTCCGCGCTTGGGGCCACGTAGTCCGTCCCGTGACTACAATTCGGCGCTACTCGCATGTCATTGCCGAATCCAAGATCAATGCTCCTATGTCATGAATGAAATGACATCGGGGCTATCGTCAAACCGGGTCCCGCCTCGCACAATCCTCTCCAACGCAGCGCTCGCTGCCTAATTTCCTGGAGAGAAAACCATGTATGCAGTGACCGGAATCACAGGGCAGGTTGGGGGCGTTGTTGCGCGTTTGTTGCTGGCCGCTGGCCACGATGTTCGCGCCGTCGTTCGCGACGCAGCAAAGGGCGAGGTTTGGGCGAAGCAGGGCTGCGAAGTCGCACTCGCCGACGTCAACGACCAACAGGCATTGCAACACGCATTCGAAGGTGCGGAAGGCGTGTTTGTTCTGCTCCCGCCGACGTTCGACCCTACGCCGGGCTTTCCCGAAGCGCGCAAGACTATCGCCACGTTGCGGGCCGCTCTCGCGGCTTCGAAGCCGTCGAAAGTCGTCGTGCTGTCCACCATAGGCGCACAAGCCACGCAGCCGAATTTGCTGAACCAGTTGCAAATCCTCGAGCAGGAACTGGGCACGCTGCCCATGCCCGTGGCTTTCCTGCGCGCCGCGTGGTTCATCGAAAACGCTGCGTGGGATGTAGCGCCTGCCCGCGATTCGGGCATCGTGCCGAGCTTCTTGCAGCCGCTCGACAAACCCGTGCCGATGGTCGCAACCGCGGATATTGGCCGCGTTGCGGCGGAGCTGCTGCATGAGTCGTGGACGGGACGCCGCATTGTGGAACTGGAAGGGCCGCAGCGTATTTCACCCAATATGATCGCCGAGAGCTTTGCTCGCCTGCTCGGCCGCGACGTTCGCATGACCACCGTACCGCGTGACACGTGGGAAGACTTGTTTCGTTCGCAAGGGATGAAAAACCCGACGCCGCGCATGCAGATGATCGACGGCTTCAACGAAGAGTGGATCTGCTTCGAAGGCGCTGAAAACGAAGTGCGCAAAGGCCGTGTGCCGCTCGATACGGTGTTGCAATCGTTGATTGAAAAAGCTTCGTAGAAGAGCATCGATTTCCAAGGATTTCGCTTGCGGTATTCATCTTTATCAAGGAGTACAACCCATGACCAGGGCGGAAGAAAACACGGCCTCCAAAGGCCGCCTCGGTGGCAAGAAAGTGATCGTGCTTGGCGGTTCATCGGGTATCGGCTACGCGGTGGCGGAGTATGCGCTGGCGGAAGGTGCACATGTTGTGATTGCATCGAGTCATGCGGGCCGTGTCGAGGCTGCCGTCACAGCACTCGGATCGAATGCCGAGGGCCACGCGCTCGATCTCACCGATGAACACGCTATCGAAGCGTTTTTCAACGCGGCTGGCAGCTTCGATCATCTGGTGTTCACCGCAGGCGATTCGCTGCGGCTCGGTGAGATTGCATCGACGGATTTATCGCTGGCAAGGCGAGCCTTCCATATCCGCTATTGGGGCGCGCTCGCCGCGGTCAAATATGGCGCGCCGTATATCGCGGCAGGCGGTTCGATCGTGCTGACAACGGGTATCGCGGCATTGCGTCCGCGCAGCGGCTGGGCGTTCGGCGCGAGTGTGTGCGGCGCGATGGAAGCGCTAACGCGCACGCTTGCCGTCGAGTTGGCGCCGTTGCGCGTGAATGCAGTGTCTCCAGGAATGCTCGCAACGAACCTGTGGCAGAACATGTCAGAAGAGGACCGGCAGGCAATGTACGAACAAGTCGGCAAGCATCTTCCGGTCGGGCGAGTGGGTGAAGCGCGGGATGTCGCGGCGGCGTATCTGTTCCTGATGGAAAGTGGATTCGCGACGGGACAGACGCATGTGGTGGATGGTGGGGCGGTGCTGGTTTAAGCGAGCGTCGCGGCGACAGGGGCGAAAGCGGAGACAAGGGATGTCGAATGCCCCGTTATCTCAGTCATTTGGCGATTAACTTGCCGCGGCAATGAAGGGGACTCGGACGATCTGCGCCCGAGTCCCCTCTTCGATCACACTCGTCAATTCGTGACCGGCAGATACGGCGACGTCAACGTGGTCGGTGGATATGTCACAGCGCCCAATTGCTTCGTGAAGCTGTACCGCACATAAACAGCGGCCATGTATTCCCGATACTGGTAAGCGTTGCCGAGGGACGCCGATCCGCCTACGAAGAGTTGCGGTGCGAGTTGGTATTCGGCGCTTGCGTTGAACGAGTACGCGACACCCGTCTTGCTGGTGGCGGCATACACGCCGCTCGTGGTGTACGGTGACGCCGTCTGAGCCGAAACCACTGACTGGAGACTACTGCTAAGAGCATCGCCGTTCGGGAAATAATTCGACGCATCCTGACGGTAATGCTGAACACCGAGCGACCCCTTCACGTCGTACGTGAAGGCACCGTTACGGCCCTTGTACTCGACCGGGATGTTCAAAATCACATATTGTTGCGGGCTGAAATACCCGCCCTGACCATACGTGAAGTACGACAGGTTCTTGTTGTAGTGCATCAGGGTCGTGTTCACGCCAACGGTGAGCGTCTGGTTTGCGTCCGTGAACAAGCGGGTGTAGACCCCGCCGCCGCCCTTGGCTGCTGTATTGCTCGCCACGTTTTGCCCATCGAAGTATTCGTACGATGCGTTTACGTACGCGCCGCTCATGCCGTCGTCCCAGCCGAGCGTCGCACGGCCTCCGTTGGACGTGACGCCACCCCAAGTCAGCTTTCCCTCGTTCACCAGGGTTTGGTAGTTTGCATCGCCAACGAGCGCTTTCAAGGCGGCGGCGTTGTTTTGGGCATACGTGCTGATGCTCGAATCCTGCGTGCCCGCATAGGACAGCAAGCTGTCCGTGACTGCGCGGCGCGCAACGGCGAGTGAGTACGAAACCTTATCGGTTATGCCACCGGTGTATTGAGCGCCACCAACCCAGTTAGCCTCACGGAAACCAAACGGCGTTCTGCCGACGTCGGCCTTGATGCTGTCGGTTTCATATCCCACCGATAACCCGACGCCACTCGCAGTCTGGTCGCCGGAAAGATTTTGCCCCGTGAGGCCACCGACGATGCTCGCCCCAAAGCGCGCCAGCGTGTTCGCGTCGTTCCCGGCCGTACCCGCATCCAGCGTGACCGGCGTCGCCGTCACGACAATATGCCCGTTCCCCGCGGCGATGCGGCCCTGAACCGGCGCCTCGATATCTGTCAGGTTCGACAGCCCGTCTTCGCCTGTGCGTTGGCGAAAGATGATCCCGCCAGACACCGTGCTCGACTGGGCGCGGTTGATTTGCGCGAGTTCATCGGCGACGCCCAGCGTTTGTGCGTTTGCCACGGTCGTCGGATTGTTGCCCGCCATGCCGGAGTAGGCCTGTGCCGGTTGAGCCGGCGCGTAGGCTTGTCCGTAACCGGCGGGCGGTTGCGGAATGTAGGGCTGCCCGTAGCCTTGGTTCACGTACGGTTGCTGCTGCTGCGGATACCCATAACCCTGTTGCGCGTACTGCTGTTGTTGCTGTGGGTAGGGCTGCTGCGTGTAGTCGGTTTGATCGGCCTGGCGGGAATTACGCGCCGTGGCCTGCTTGCGTGTTGACGTATGTTTCGACTTTGCAGCCGGCGCGCTGGAATATGTGCGGGATTGCGGTTGCTGAGCGTTCGCCTGCGCCTCGCGCGCAGCGGGCGACATCGGCCAGGGCGAGCTGACCGCCGGGTTATACGGCTGCTGAGCCTGCTGATATTGAGGTTGAGCCGGATAGGGTTGCTGCTGCTGGTACGGCTGCTGATATTGCTGCTGATACGGTTGCTGATTGGCCTGCGGCTGATATTGAGCCTGCCCCTGAGGCTGGTATTGACCTTGATACTGCCCTGCATCCTGAGCGGGTGCTTGCCCCGGATAAGGCTGCAGCGGTGCCGCGTCCGGACTGCCAGACTGACTTGAACCGTAGGTATCGGGACCATATCCACCGTCTGTCGCTACCGGGCGAGCGACATTGCCCGGCGTCGAATAGGGTGCAACATACGGTGTCGAATACGGTGCGGGTTGAGGCGGAGGCAAATAGTTCGGCACGTTCTGCGTCGGTGAAGAAGACTGGGGATAAGGGGGCAGTCCGGGCATCGGCGTGGTCGAGCGCGAGAACAGTCCGCTCAACGGACCGGTTGGCGCACCCGATGCGCCCGCCGACGTATCCACGGCGGTCTTGCCTTCAAACGGGTTGGTGCCGGGAAGCGGCATCGACCCAATGCGCTGCATCGCGGATTCCCAGCCACGCGGGACATTGGGTTGCGCACCCTGGCTGGTGCCGGGCGCCGTTTGACGTACGGGCGTATTCGCTGCGATCAACGCCTGCTGCAAATAACGCGATGCCAGCGAGAGTTTGCCCTCGGCGTGGTACATCCGGCCGGTCGCGGCGAGCACACGGGGGTCCTCAGGTGCTGCCCGCAGCGCCTGGTTCGCCGTTGCTTCGGCAAACGAAAATTCCTTCGCGCCGGACGCCGCGCCAATCGCTGCAACCTGCAAGTCGATGTCGTCAGGCCGTCGCGCCAGCGCCGCGCGATAACTCGCGAGCGCGCTGCGGTCATCGCCGGCGGAGGTGTACAAACGGGCCAGCGCGCCTTGCAGATCGGGGTTGTCGGGCATGGCGGCAAGCCAGGGCGCGATCACGTCGTAGGCGCTGGCCAGGTCCCCGCGCCGGCGCACGGTATCGGCCTGTTTCACCACAATGCCGATGTTCAAGTTATTGAAGTCGATGCGTTGCTGCGGCGTGAGCTGCGAAGCGGCCAGCCGCCGCATGACCGAACTCAGCTCGGCTTCCTGCTGGGGATTGGTTTGTCCCGCGGCAACGGGAACGGCAGTCAGGATACTTGCGTACTGCAGCAGCAAGCCGGTGTCGTCGGGGGCGGCGGCCATTGCGCCGCGCACCAGCGACAATGCGCGCATGGTGTCGCCCGCCTGCAGATAAGACGAAGCCAGCACGCCGATCAGTTCCGGGCTGCCCTGGGCAGTCGGCGTAGCGGCCTGCAAGACCGCTTCGGCTTGTTGCGTCTGCCCGGCGCGCGACATCCGGTTCGCGAGCTCTGCCTGGGTGTGAACCCACAAGCGGTGTTGCAGCACGGTCATGGCGGTGGTGCGCTGGTTGACCGGAATGCGTTCCAATTGCGATAACCCCGTCGCCCAGTCCTGGGTCTCGGCCGAGAGCAGTGCGCTTGCATAAAGTGCATCGGTCATGTCAGGGTGCGTGGCGAGCAAGCCGTCCATCATGCTGCGTGCATTGCCGACCGCACCCTGACGCACATAAATGCGGGCGAGGTCGAGGCGCATCCAGACATCGTCGGGATTGTTCAGCAGCGCATCTTCGAAGAGGCTGCGCGCGGTGCCCAGGTCGCCGCGCGCTTCGGCCGCGCGCGCCTGCGCCGCCTGCGCTTCGCCGCGCAGCTTGTTGATGCCGCCGGCCTTCGCTTGCTGCTCAGCGTTCAACTGGTTCGCGAAGCTGAGCGCTTCGTCGCCGCGGCCTTGCGCGGCCAGTGCTCCGACCAGTCCGCGGATCGCGTCGGGGTTGTCGGCCTGCCGGCGCAGCGCCATCCGGTACGCCTGCTCCGCGCCGCGCGGGTCACCGCTGTTGAGCAACGTTTCCCCAAGCATGGTTTGCGCGGTGGTGTCGGACGGATTCAGCGCGATCGCGCGCTCGAACATCGACTTCGCTTTCGCGATCTCGCCATTGCTGCGCGCGCCAATACCCGCGCTCGTATAACTCCAGTAGGTCGCGCTGGTGAGCGCATCCTTCCAGCGGGCCGGATTGCCGTTACGCGATGCCCGCTCCAGATAGGTGCGCGCTTCGTCGAATTTTTCCTGCTTCAACGCGGCGATACCCATGCCGCCGAGTGCATCGCCGTCGTTCGGGCTGTTCGCCAGCACCGCCGAAAAACGGGCGCGCGCCGTGACGATATCGCCACGATCCAGCGCCGCGAAGCCATCAGCTACCGCGCGGCCGCGGGCATCGACAGCCGCATTCTCTTGCGCGCGGTCGCGAGCCTGTTTGTCCTGCTGCACCATCGAATCGAAACGCGCCTTGACCGCGGGATCATCCGGCGATGCCTGCAAATAAGCCTGATAGAGCGGGGCGTCGGACGCACGTGCGCCGAGCCACAGGAGTGCCTGGCGCCAGCTCTTCTTCGCCTGCTCACCGACCGTGCTGTCAGTGCTCAACTGCGCAAGACGCGCGATGCCGTCGCGGCGGGTGGTGTCGCGGTAAGTCAGGTGCTGCGCGAGCGCGAGCGCGTAGCGCGGGTCGTTGGGGTTCTGGCGCGCGAGCTGCGTCAGGCCCTGACGCGCCTGATCCCAGCCTTGCGGCGTGGCGGCGAGCGCCTGGTAATACTCGAGCGTGAGTTCGGGCGTGGCGGGCTTGCCGTCGATCGCACGTTGATATTCCTGCACCGCCGACGCGTTCTGCCCGCTTTGCGCGAGCCGCCGGGCGTCGTTCACGGTCTGGTCGCGCGGACTGGTTTCGCCCAGCCGCCGGCCGAGTTCATCGATATCCGGATACTGCGGCGCAGCTTCCCGCAGCCGCTGCAGATACTGCTGCGCCCCGCTGCCGTCCTTGCGGTCCGCGAGGATCATGCCCATGCCATAGAGCGCGTCGGGCTGCTTCGGATCAATGCGCAGCACTTTTTGCCACGCCTGCTCGGCCAGGTCACCCCGGCGATGCGTCTGCCAATAGCGGCCCTGATCGATCAGCACGGTCATCGGCGAATTGGCGCCGGTGCCTGTGGCAGCCGCCGCGGTGGCCGCGCTGCCGGCGGCTTGCGCGAACGCGGTCAATGGCACGTTGGCGACACAGCCCGCCGCGAGGCTCAGCGCAATCGCCCGCGCGCCGGCGTGCGGTTTCAGGGGGAACAGGGGCCGTTTCAACATGCGCTTCTCCAGCTCGGCACGAGTCGGCCGGCTTCGTCGAAACGGTACCGGCCTTCTATAAATCCGGCGCCGAACAAGCCCAGCACCCGGTCGTAATAAACCGGTTCACGGTTGGAACTTGCTGGCGCGGCGCCCGAAGAGCTTGCCGCAGGCGCGTCGAGCACAGCGAGATGCGTGCGGGCAAGGCCCAGGCCACGGTCATCGCCGAGCGCCTTGAAGTACGGTGCAAGCGCGGCCCAGTAACTGAGCGGGCCTTCGCCGCTCGTGACGCCGGTCGACACCTTCACGCGTTCCGGCGGATAACCGTTTTGCGCGACGGCCTGGCGCATGCCGCCGAGCGCCGCAAGCCAAGGTTGGCCAAGCGGATCGGCGCTGGATGTCAGCCCGGCCCACAGATACACGCGAATGGCGTCGTAGCTGCCGGTGTCGGCAGTCTGCGGATCCATGACGAACTGCCCCGACTTGTACGCTGCCCAGTCCGGCGAAAAACCGTGCGGCGCGGTAGTTGTCACGAGCTTGTAGCTGTTCTCGGCAAGCTGGTTCCACGGGCCGTCCGGCATCTCGCGAGCAAGGCCGCGTAACACCGGCAGCGGCGAGTAGCTCGGATTCAGGCGCGTTACGTCACCGGTCTTGAAGCCCTGCGGTCCGGGCAATAGCATGGGCCCCAGGCCCGCGAGATTCGTCACTTCCTGGCGCACGATCTGAGCGGCCAGCGCCATGCCCAGTTGCGTGTAGGTTTTCTCGTTCCACAGGCGGCCGGCTTGCAGCAGGTCGTAGGCGATCCACAGATCGGAGTCGGAGGCGGAATTGGGATCGAGCACGCCGAACGAGCCGTCCGCTTTCCTGCCCCATTGCCATGAAGGCAACCGGACGTTGCCCGGCTCGAACTGGTTCGCCGCGAGGTTCGTGCGGGTCCAGCCGAGCAGCCGGTCAAAGGTCGCGCGGTCGTTGGCGACCAGCGCGAAGAACATCGCGTAGGACTGGCCTTCGGAGGTTGTCTGCTGCGTCGGCGTGGAGTAATCGATCACGCGGCCGTCAGCCTGCACAAAACGCGCGGTGAAAGTCCGGTAAGCGGTCCAGTCGGTGCATTGCGCGGCCGCCGCGGCCGCTGAGGACGCATGAGCGCTGAACGTGGTCCCCATGCCGGTCAGCGCCAGCGCAAGAATTGCAGTCTTCGATCCACGTCTGAAACCAGCCTGCATATCAATCCCTCAAACGGCGCGCAGCGATGGCGCGCAGCGTACGGTAGAACAGCGCCGCGATAATCACGGCCGCGAGCAAGCCGCCCAGCACCAGCAAGAGCGGGTGCGACGACAACGCCCAGCGCATGTATTCGAACGGTGACAGATAGCCGACGTAATACGCCTGGCCATTCGATGTCACCGTCACGTCGCGTCCGTGAATCACGGCCATGGCGCCCTGGATCTCGGGCAGCACGTCGTTGTCGAGCAGGGCTGCGGACAGGTCGGCGTCGGACTGTCCCGCCGCGCTGATCAGCGCCACCGCGCTGCGATTGCTTTTCAGCGGCGACTCGAAGCCGGTGATGAGTGCGTCGCCGTTGGAGCTGACGAGCGACAGGTCGGCTCGCGCCGGCAGGCGCTCCACGCCGTGCGCGCCGTGCCACCAGTCGACCACCTTGAACGCCACGTCGGAGAGTTCGAAGTTGCGCGACTCGCCGTCGCCCGAAAAGGGCATCTGTTTCGCCCAGCGTTGCAACAGAGGCTGGCGGCCGGGCGAGCCCAGGATCAGCAGGTCTTTATCGGCGAGATTGTCGATCTGGTCGGCCTGGGCGACGGTCACGCCGGTCACCGGATATCCCGTCGATGCCCCCATGCGTCCCATCTCCAGCAGGTACAGGCTGAAGTCGGCGGAGTTGGCGTCGTTCGGCATGATGACCGCTGTCTCGGAGAGGTCGGCCATGCGCGTGAACGGGAAACCGCCATTCGCAAAGGCTGCAAGGTCGGGCAGCGCCATGTAGTGCGGGAAGCCAGACAAGTCGATGGTCGAGTTCGGGTCGATGGCACCCACCACGTTATCCAGCACGCGGCCCTGGCATTCGCCGGTCTTCGGGTAGTCGTAGTAGAAGTGCAGGCGCAGCTGCGAGCGCGGCGTGAGCAGCAGCGGCGGCACGTAGATCTCATGGCGCGCGGCGGCCGTCTTGTCGGGCAGGACCTGATTGAAGTAGCGGCCGAGATCGAAGGTGGACGTGGCGACAGCGGGAATCCGCAGCGACTGCACGAAACCGTCGTTCACGTTGATGTTCAGCGTGGACCGGTCGAGCGCGGGACGCACCGTATAGCGATAACCCAGATCGATCGGCACGCCCTTCGTTTGCCACATGAAGAGGTCGGGTGGCACGCGCATGTTCACACGCACGGCGTCGGCGTTATAACCCGTTACCGACAGGTCGCGCGCTTCCGCCAGTTCACCGAAACGCACCGGCCGGTCGGTCGGCAGCCAGTTCGGTGCGTCGTACGGTTTGCGCGGAGCGAAGTCGTTCAGTTGCGTGATCGTCGCGGCCGCGCCGGACAAGGTCTTCTGGCCAATGCCGAGCGCCTTCGCGGCGATCTTCAGTTCCGCGTCGTTGCGGCCCATCACGAGCAGCAAGCGGCCGCGCAGCGGGGTGTCGTGATCATCCGTGCGATCCACCACGGCGATCGTCGGGCCGGATATCTCTGGGATTTTCACGCCGGCCGGATGCTGGTCGCTGGTGGCGAACACCACGGCGTTGCCGGACAGCGGCACGTTGTCGATTTGCGCTGGAAACAGGGCGCCGCGATACCCGCTAAGCGATCCGAACCACGACGCCACCGTGCCCGCTGCTTCGAGCGTCGCGGCGCTTGGTTTGTCCGCGAACACGAACGGCAGCTCGAGGCGGCGAACGTCGCGGCGATCGAAGAAAGGTGCGGGCAACGCAGCCAGGTCCGGCTTGCTGTCAAGCGATGCATACGTGAGGTCGAGCGAGCTCGCGTTGCTGACGGTCGCCCAGAGCGTGGAGTTCGACGGATCCTCGCATTGCTGCGTGTAGTGGCCGATCAACTGCACGTTCAGGTGATTGAATTCCGTGATGAAGCGCGGGTCGATGGAGATGTCGCGCGCGACCAGGATGCCGGCCTGCTCGCGCGGCACCGGCAGCGTGGCGGCGACTTCGCCGTTGACCAGCACCTTGAGTTGCGAGATCGACGGCAGCAGCGAAGGCGAGTAACTGTAGATCAGGTGCAGCACCGCGCTGGTCACGACTTCGTCGTTGCGTACCGAGAACGGCACGCCGTTCTGGCCGTCCGTGCCACGCAGTTGCAGCGGATCGAGCGCGCCGAGGTCGGAGAACGTGAGCGTCTGGCGGCGGCCGCCCGGCACCAGCGTGCCCGGCTCGGCCGTGGTCGGCGTCTTGGGGGTGAGTGTGTGCGCGGCCGGCCCGGTCGACGTTCCCAACGGGCTTGAGGCCGTCTGCGCGAACGCCGGCACGGGCACGGCGAGCTGCGGTTGCTCGATGGTTGCGCGGTTGAACGGCATGGCGGGACCGGGGGGCGGCACGGCTCCCACGCCGGTGGCGACCCGGTTCGCGGACGCGCCGGCCGTATTGGTCGTACCGGTCGCACTAGTCGAGGCGCTGACCGCCGCGGCGCTTGCCAGCGACGCCAGCGGCACCGCCAGTGC
Source organism: Caballeronia udeis (assembly GCF_044909315.1). Lineage (GTDB taxonomy): Bacteria > Pseudomonadota > Gammaproteobacteria > Burkholderiales > Burkholderiaceae > Caballeronia > Caballeronia udeis_A. The sequence goes on along the minus strand of NZ_JBIYEB010000002.1, from coordinate 73,856 downwards.
TGTTTGCAACGCAAGCCAGCAAGCGAGGCTGCGCATCAGGGCACGGGGAACGGGGCGGGAGCTGAACGGGATAAAAGCCGTCGTGTCCGGTTCGCCTTGTTCATTACCCGGGCGCAGCATCGAAATTCCCTTACCCATGTCAGTCTTTGGTCTTCAGTTTTTTAACGTTGGGTGAACGGGTTGTCAGCCAGTTCTTCGCGTCAGTGAAAAGATGCTCGAACAACGCGCCGATACCGCCCATGCCCACCACCAGCACATGCCGCAAGCCGCGCAACGGCGCGTCCGGGGTACGGCCTTCCGACCATTGGGTCCAGGCGTCGGCACGGGCGAAGGTGGTCTTGACGAACTCGAATTCCTGCTCGCGCGTGAGGGCGGAAAAGCGCAGCCCGACGCGCCCGGCAGCGGTAAAGCCGACGGTCGCCGGAAACGCATATTCCTCGTCACCGCGAAATAGCGAGACGGTGACCTTTTCGTGCAGCGGCACTTCCAGGTCGCCGGGCAGCTTCACGCCCACACCGCCTTCCGAGTAGTCCATGGTCTCGCAGGCGAGGGTGCGGCCGGTCGAGAACTTGAGCATCACGGGCATCTTCATTTCCACGCGGTGCGTCGTGCGCACTTGCCGGCGTTCGCTTGCGGCCGCCACGCTCGCACCCAGGATCAGCATGTTGTAGGTGGTCCACGCGAGGTTCAGCAAGACGGTGTTCACTTCGCTGCTGACATCCCAATGCAGGTAGATATTCACGAGCCCCGCGATAAATCCGAGCAGGTTGAGCACCAGCAGGATCAGGTACGGTCGCGAGATGGCGTAGTCGAAGTAATCCTTCGCAATCTGCCCGCCCTTCGCCGTCACGTTGAACTTGCCGAGCTTCGGGTTAATCAGCGCGAGCAGGGTAGGCGCAGTGATGTACGACGCCAGCACGGACTCATACACTTCGGCCCAGAACGAATGCCGGAACGAGCGCTGCATGCGCGAGTTCGTGATGCTCGCATGCATCATGTGCGGCAGTGCAAAGATGGCGATCGTGCCGGCCGCCGCGTGGATCACGTGCGCGCCAAAAAACAGGTACGACAGCGGCGCGGTGAGGAACACGAGGCGCGGGATGCCGTAGAAGAAGTGCATCATCCCGTTCAGGTAACAAAGCCGCTGACCGATCTTCAGGCCTCGGCCGGTGAGTGGGTTGTCGATCCGGAAAATCTGCGTCATGCCGCGCGCCCAGCGAATCCGCTGGCCGATGTGGCCGGACAGGCTCTCGGTGGCCAGGCCCGCTGCCTGCGGGATCGCGAGATACGCGGTGGTGTATCCAAGCCGGTGCAGCTTGAGCGCGGTATGCGCGTCTTCCGTCACCGTCTCCACCGCGATACCGCCAATCTCTTCCACCATCGTACGGCGCAGCAGCGCGCACGAGCCGCAGAAGAAAGTGGCGTTCCAGAGGTCGTTGCCGTCCTGTACCAGCCCGTAGAACAGCTCGCCTTCGTTGGGCACCTTGCGGAAGGTGCCGAGGTTGCGTTCGAACGGATCGGGCGAGAAGAAGTGGTGCGGCGTTTGCAGCATCGACAGCTTCTTGTCGCGCAGGAACCAGCCAAGGCCGATCTGCAGGAACGAGCGTGTGGGAATGTGATCGCAATCGAAGATCGCGAGGAACTCGCCCTTCGTGATCTTCAACGCTTCGTTGATATTGCCGGCCTTCGCATGCCGGTTGTGCGTGCGGATGGTCCACGTGACGCCGACCTCTTCGCAGAACGCCTTGAACTCGGGACGGCGGCCGTCATCGAGTACATGGATCGAGATCTTGTCCGCCGGATAGTCGATGGCAAGCGCCGCGTAAATGGTCGGCTTGACCACGCCGAGCGGCTCGTTGTAAGTCGGGATGAAGACGTCGACGGTCGGCCATTCATCGCGGTTTTCCGGCAGGGGCAGCGGCTTTCTCTGCAGCGGCCAGGCGGTCTGGAAATAACCGAGCATCAGCACGATGGCCGAGTAGACCTCGGCCGAGACCAGCAGCAAACCCCAGGCGGCGTCGAGTGGACGGTCCCAGACGGTTGTCTCGGTCAGCCGCCAGTACATGTAGCGGCCAGTGACCGCCACAGACAGCATGATCATCACCAGCGTCGCGTACTGGCCGCGCAGGCGCCGGAACGCGAGTGCGAAAGCGAAACAGCAGCACGCGAATATCAGTTGCTGGGTGAACTCGAGCGGCACCGTCCAGACGAAATACATTGTCGAGAGGGCGAAGAGCGTGAGGAGCGTCGTGAAGATCCGGCTGTTCCAGATTCTCGAATCGACGAAATTTTCCATCCGCGACGCAATTTCGTCGGCCTCGGACAATGCTCGTGCGCGTGGCTTGCTCATGCGACGCTCCTCGGCGAGAGCTGCTTGGAATCGACCTGGCTGGTGAGCCATTCGCCGCATGTGCGCAGATCGGCGGCGGCCTGGCTCAACGGGTCGTAATGGATCAGCGTGGTGTCGCACGCGAGCGATTCGCTCACGCCTTCGTCCAGGTGGATGACACCCGGGAACAGCTTCTCGCCGAGCAGGTTGCGCAGCACCTTGAGCACGTCCTTCGTCAACTGCCGCGACTGGTCTACCTGATTGACCACATAGCCCGTGCCCACGAAGTTCGCCCGCGGGGCGGCGTAGGCCTCGATCATGCGTTCCATCTGCGGGATGGCGGCGTATGAAGCGGCGTCGGCCAGTACGACGTTCAACGCGAAATTCGACGCGCACAGCGCCGTGCGGGTATAGACCGAGGAACCCGGCGGGGTATCGACTATCACGATATCCGCGGCATCGAGTCCCAGCGTGTCCAGCGATTGCACGAGCCACTGCGGGTCGCGGTCGATGTGCGATTCGAAGCGGCGGCGATCGTCTTCGACCACCGCGCCGTAGGGCAGGACAGTGACGCCGTCGACGCCATCGAACATCACGGTTTGCCACGGGTCGCCGGCGAGGGTGGCGCGTGACAGTCCGTCGATGCTGTCGAGCGGAATGCCGAAATGCAGGCGCAGGGCGTTCTGTGGATCCAGGTCGAGCGCGATGACGCGCCGCCCGCGTGCGGCGAGCACCGAGGCCAGGTTTGCCGCGAGCGTGGTTTTACCGACACCGCCCTTGGCAGAGACGACGGTGATGACTTTCATGTCGGTGAGTTGCGCTTGGCGAGCCACGAACCTGCGCCCGGGACCGGTGCGCTCGGCGGCGGGTTGAGGGGTGCCCGCGCCATTGCCGGCGCCGGCGTTGGCGCCACGGGTTCACGCAGACGCTGGAACATGCACTGCAGCGAATCCGGCGGCGCGCCGGGTTGCGGCGCAGCCTGAGCCTGCACTTGCGGACGGAACAGCTTGCCGAGGATCGACTGGTTTTTTGGTTCAGGCGCCGGTGCAGGCGCCGGCGCCGCTTGAGGTGCCGGCACGCGTGGCAGCGACAGCGGTTTCGCAGCAGTGTTCGAGCGTTGCAGGGCCGCCGCGAAACCCGTCGGTTGGGCCGGCGCGCTCGCAGGCGCCGGCGTGGCGAGCGGCTGCGTGCGCGGTTGCGGTTGGGCTTGCGGTTGCGGTTGCGTTTGTTGAGCCTGCTGCGGGAGCTGCTCCTGTTGCGTGTGGAACGGCCGAAACAGCGGCTGCGGCAGTCGTGCCGGCTGCTGCGGTTGCATGGCGGCTGGCGGCACTGCCTCGGTTTCCACCGCGTTCGATGTTTCTTCAACCGCTTCGACCAGCGCCGAGAAGCGCTCCGCGCCAACCGGCGCAGCCGGCAATGTCACGTTGGCGACGGGCGGAACCGTCTTCCTGTGAGCGCGTGCAAAAAGCGGCGGTTTGCCGCGGTTGACCGGCGCCGCGCCCGATGGCTGCGTCAGGCTGTTCGGCGTGTTGCGATGCTCGCCGGAGCGATCGTGCGTCTGGGGCAGGTGCGAATCGCGGCGAGGCGCGATATTCGGGATCGATGGCTGCGAGAGGTCAAGGGTCGCGAGCAATGGCCAGCGCGTACGAGCGTGGATCGCTTCGTTTTCGCGGCCGATTTCCTGGTACTTGCCGGCGTCGCCGCCAAATTTGTCGAACAGCTTCTCAATATCGCGCGAAGGGTTCATGTGCTGCGTCCTCGTACTCTCGGTTGTGCTTTGGGCCTTGCCTCGACGATCACTGGCCAGTGACGTCTTGCGCGCTCGTGAGCCTGGTAAGCGCTGATGCGGGCAATGCCTGATTGACTACCTGGTTGCCTGCCTGATCCTGTGATGGACCCGTACTGCTTGGGGTAATGCGGCGCCTAAGTTGCTTCAGTTGCTATAGCGGCCCAGCCTGAATTCGATGGCAGCGCTTTCGTCGAACTCGCCCGCCTGTACCACCGACAGACCCTGCGCGCCGAGTGCGCTTAACCACTCCTGATAGGCGCCTTCCAGAAACGCCGGACTCCACGGAAGCGCGTTCGCGCCGAACGCGAGCAAGGGCGGACAGCAATGAACGATGCGCAGATAGTCCTGCTCGTCGCCTACCTCGACAAATCCCCAGTCGACGTCATTCCAGATCGCGTTCAACGCGGCGCCGAGTTCGGGCGTGGTGCTGCAGGGCGGCAGCGGATGAGCGGCTGCAAAACGGCGTCCTACCCGTTGCATTAACTGACGCAGTTCGTCCCGGCCAATCTGTGTATCGAATTCTTCCGCCAGGGCAACCAGTACGCCTCGCCATTGCGAGGAAATTTGCCGGTCCAGCAGATAGTCGAGGGTCATGGCCATGTTGTCAGAGAGGAAAGCTTTCAGCTGAGTGAACGCAAAAATAACAATGCCGACGTAACCAGTAGTAATTACACTGTGCCGTCATGCGAAAGACGGTAATAACGATGCGGCTTACCTTGTAAGCCGGGAGTCTACTTCAAGGCGATTTGTTTTTGCCACATAACTCACATTAGCAAATAGTTGTGTGGTTTAAGCCGCAAACAGAGGGCAAAAAATTCGCTATGTCCAGCTTATGCAGCATCCGGACAATTGACGCAAACGTTTAATCACCTAAATCATTTGTCAGTTTAATCTTGCGTCACGCGCTTGTGTCGCAAAGTTGGGGTCAGGACGGCCACGGCATTCAAGCTGCGCGAGTCGCAGTTAGCGATTACCCGAACGACTTCGCATATTCTTGAGCGCGTTTGACTGAGACTGCGGATTTGCGCCGTCTGCCGCCCAACGTGAATGGGGAAACCGCCGCTGTCGTGCAGGGGCAAATCCTGACGGATTAGGGATAACGGATTACCCATTACGGATAACGCGATTCTTCAGCCGTCGTTCGCAGGAGTGTTCCTGGCGGGTATCGGCAGGCGAGGTGGCTGGCTTTGCCAGGCGGCCGGTTGCGGGGAATGGCGCGCGGTCATGTATAACGGGAAGCCGGATTGTCGAATAGATGAAAGTGCGGCGATCGGGTGTCCGGACGTGTTTAACAATCGCTCAGCGGGCCGTCTGCGCGTTTCTTGAAGTGGGGGCGTTTTCTGGTTGGTCCGGCAGACATGGCCGTTCGGTTTGGGTGAGCAACGGTGGAGCGCAACGGCCGGCAGCAACACACCGTTCGACGTTTTGCTTTTGGCAACGACGCTACTCGATGTACTGGTAGCGTCGCCGGTTAGCATTCGACTTCCGGGCGTCTCTGGTCCTGAGACGCTATGGACTCCATCACAAACAATGTAATTCCATCAATTATCAGGCCTCGTATCAGGCCTCGTGGTCCCGAAACCAGGCGGCAACGTGACCGGCGGTGCGATCAACCACGTCGGGCTGTTCGTAATACTGGAAGTGGTTGGTCCCATTTTCCCAGATCAACTTCTTGTCGGATGTGGGGATCGATTCGAAGTGCCGTCGCGCCGCGGCCGGGTTCATGCAGGTATCCGAGTGGATCACCAGTGCAGGCTTCCGGAGCTTCGCCACACCGGGCACGGTTGTGTAATCGAAGTGGTCAAGATCGCTCATGACCGCGTAGCGATTCTCCCATCCCTTCAGCGTCCAGGGCCCGTACCAGCTCCACACGAGCGGGCCAGGCAGGCCGGCGTCCGATCCGGCGACGGGGTCCCCCAGATCGGGTGACACCAATGGCCGGTAGACCACTTCGCCAGTGGCCTCATAGCGCGCCTTGGCGTCTCGTGCACGTTCGAGCCTTGCAGCCAATAGCGCTTCCAGTTGGTCGGGAGTCGGCGCGGTTGCCGGATCGAACGGGTTTTCGCATACGCCTGCGGCGATCATGAACAGATCGGTCTCGCGATCGCGGTAGTAGCCAGTCACCGCGGCGACCGCTTTGACGCGATTGTCATACGACGCGATGTCCAGCATTTCCGGCCCGCCCTGGCAAATACCCAGCAGAAACAGGCGCGCCGGATCGACATCGGCACGGGTGCGGATGTAGTCGAGCGCTGCGACCACATCCTCGTTTTTCATTTTCGGATTTTCGAGCCGGCGGGGCGTACCGCCGCTTTCTCCGACCGTGCGCGGATCAAAGGCAAGCGCCACGAATCCTTCATCGGCCAACCGCGTTGCGTACTGCGTGGGTGCCTGTTCCTTCTGGAACGAATAGGGGCCGAGTATCACTACGGCGGGAAACGGGCCTTCCCCCTTCGGGCGGTAGATGACACCTGCCACGTCGTCACCGTGCGATACGAAGCTTGCCTTTTCAGCGATGTAGTTTCCGTGATTCGACATTACATTCTCCCGGTTGTCTGCGATGCCAGGCAACTCGACTCCGGTTGCCGCAGTCGCTCCATTCGCCAGTACGGTAGTTGGGAAGGAGCCCCCGTTGTTGTATTTTTCTCAAGGGAATTTACTGAAAGATCCACGGGTTTTTTTGCCGGTCTTATCCGATCCGTTACGCTGGAACGCTGCCCTGCTGTCGCGGCTTGTTCCTGATTTTCGGCGGGATGAACATGATGTCGCTCGCGGGGAGCGCAGATTCAATCGTGATGGTGGATATAGGGATACGCAGCGCTCGAATCACCGGGCCACTGTATTGACGCCCGGCGGCTCAGCAACGATAGAGCCCGTTCGAGCGAGCGTCACCTCGTTACGCCGTCGGCCCTGGCGTGCGACCGGACAAGCGTAGCTGGCGAGGTGTTACGCCATAGTGTCGCTTCACAAGCGTCGTCAGATAGCTTTGACTGCCGAACCCGCATTCGAGAGCGATCGACAGAATACTGACGGACGTGTTTTGCAGCAGCGATTTGGCACGCTCCAGACGACGCGCGATCACATACTGCATTGGCGTGCACGAGAACTGCTCCTTGAATGCCGAGATCGTGGCGTGCTCGCTCATCTCGACGAGTTGCGCGAGATCTGCCAGGGTGATCGTTTTGCCGAGGGACGCGTCGACGAACTCGCCAATCGTACGTTCGCTTAGCGTGTCGCGAATCGAATGACCGGATTGAATGACGTCGATCGCATTGGGATTCCCGCGGTAAGTGGTACTCGGCAGCTCGCCAAAACGCTTTCGGTACGCTCGCACGAACCGGTCCGACAAGGAGAAGCCGTACTTGCGCAGCGTCGCGATGAAGCGATGATTGCCGTCCGTACCCAGCGTCCGTTTGACGCAATCCAGTCGCGCTTCGTAGAAAAGTTCGGCCGACTTCTTGCCCGTGAGGCGCAGGATGCCGTTTTCGAGTTCGCTGGTCGGGCAAGCGAGCCGGTGCGCGATCGCACTGAGCGTCTTCCACTGCATCGGATCTTGCCGGATCAGTTCGATCGCCGTGCGTGCCGTGCGTTCCTGCGCATATCGCTCGCTTGTCAACAACGCGCTGTGGTTGCTGGGGTGGCGGGTCGCGAGCAGCTTGAACATGTGCTCGAGCAGCGCGTGCGCGGCGATATCGGGCGTTGAGTTCATCGACGCCATGAGGCGAAGACAGGATGCCGCGACATTCCATTCCGACGCTACTTCAGGCGACAGCGGGCGAAGCTCGAATTGAACCGGCGTGCTCAACGGTTTCCCGACCCATTGCGCGAGGAAGCCATTGAGCTCATCCGCGTCCACTACGAGGGAGAGATGACTGAAGCCTTGACTGCCTGAGACGCTTTTGGCGACGCCCATTGAAGAGGTCGGCACGACGTCGCCGGAAGCGCACTCTGTAGTCCGCTTGTGGCTCGAACGAGTGGCATTACCGCTAGTGCATGAAAGAAAGAGATAACTCGAGCGTATTTCCTCGGTCACGAAGCTGAATGGCAACTGGCTGTCGAATTCATAGAAGCCAATGCCGTTCCACGTCTGTCCGATGATGCTGATGTCCTGCTTCAGCGCGCGGTGCGGGAGAAACTGGTTGCCGGAATAGATCTGGCCGATGAACGTGGATATTTCATCGGGATCCTGGCTATGAATACCGTGATTGCGAAAGGGATCAGTCATGACACGTTCCCAACCAGTAGTCTGATGCGTTAGGGTCAATCAACCGATGAATGCTCGGCCAGGGCCACCGGTGAGCGGGGCGGTGATCCCTGCCCGAATGCTGTTTATCCGCGTTCAGCGTCAATATGACGTGAACCTCTGCCGTCGATCCGCGGGGTGTTGCCGCAGCAGATATCGGCTCGCTGCCTCGTCACGCGCTGGTGCGAATGTGTCGTCAAGGTGGCGGTCATCTTAACCCGAACCCTACGAAACTGAGCGGCCATCCCGCCTGACAAAACGGCTCGCGGGAATTGCCGCGGCGGGGCCTTCCGCGTTCTTTTACTCGCGCCGGCATGGCTCGAAGGCAGGCGTTGTTGCGATGCGCTTTGCTTTCTCAAGCGAATCATCACGCGCGCCAGCGCCGGTTGAGCCGGGCTGACGCAACGTAAGCCGGATGCCGTTGCAGCCGGAAGCGTCAAAGTGTCAGCAACGCGGCAATCACCGTATAACGCGCCGTTTTTGCAATTGCTACGATCAGCAGGAACGACCAAAGCGGTTCGCGCAGCACGCCCGCAATCATGGTCAGAGGATCGCCGATCACTGGTGTCCAGCTCAACAGCAGCGTCCAGCGCCCGAAGCGCCGGTACCACTGTTCCGCGCGCTCGAGTGCACGCTGCCTGATCGGGAACCAGCGGCGCTCGCGCAGCTTTTCGATCGATCGTCCCATTGCCCAGTTGACCGTCGAGCCCACCACGTTGCCCACGCTCGCCACCGCGACGAGCATCCAGACCGGCTGCTTGCCGGCGATCAGCAAACCCGCCAGCAATGCCTCGGATTGAAGGGGGAAAAGTGTCGCTGCGACCAGCGCCACCGCAAAAAGCCCGCCATATATAGATAAATTGACCATGAGCGCGCGCGGGCAACCGTGAGAGAGGGCGACAGCTTAGCCGTTTTCTGGCGATGCTCCGCCTGGAGCCGTTGCATAAGGGGATTGAAAGCGTTCTCCACAGTTGATACCTTGGAGGCCGGTTGAACCTCAATCCAGGAGATGTCATGTCTTATATGCTGCTCATCGCCGAACCTGTTGGACAGCGGGCCGAGCGCTCGCAAGCCGAAGGCAAGCTGCTCTATGACCGTATGGTCGAGTTCGGCGCGGAATTGAAAGAACGCGGCCTGCTGATCGCGAGTGAATCGCTGGGAACGGGCGGCGTCCGTATTAAGAAACGCGATGGACAGGCGAGTTTGACCGACGGCCCGTTCGCGGAGGCGAAGGAAATGATCGGCGGGTTCTACCTGCTCGATTGCGCGACCAAGGAGCAAGCCATCGAGATTGCATCGGCATGCCCGGCGGCAGAATGGTGCGAGGTCGAGGTGCGCAAGGTCGGTCCCTGCTGGGAGTGAGTTTTTCAGGTCGGCTGGATATGCCTCGGTCCGATTCGGTAGGTTTTAGTGCGCGTTAACCCTCGGTGCTATAAAAATTGTCGATTTCTCCCGGTGTGGTTCGTCGTGGGAATGAAGGCGCAACCCGCGTTTTCGTTTTCACAGCGCGTTTCACACCAAGAGGAGAACAACAATGCGATTCATGATCATGGTCAAGGCGACCGAAAAAACCGAAGCGGGCATCCTTCCCGAGGACGCGCTGATCATCGCAATGACGACCTATCACGAAGAACTGGCGAAAGCGGGCGTGCTGCTGGACGCGAACGGTCTGCAGCCGAGCGCCAAAGGTTGGCGCGTGCGTTATGAGGGCGGGCGTCGAACCGTGATCGATGGGCCGTTTGCGGAGACCAAGGAACTGGTCGCGGGCTACACGCTGATCCAGGTGCGCTCACGCGAGGAAGCAATCGAATGGGCGCGCCGTTTCCCTGCGCCGATGGGCGAGTACGAAAGCGGCGAAATCGAGGTGCGGCAGTTGTTTGAACTGGACGAATTCGGCCCGCGCGAATCGATCGAGCGTTTCCGCGCACTGCAAGCGGCGCGCCGCGTTTGAACGCGGCTTACGCCAGCATCCCACTATCCTTGAAGGGCAATAAAAATGCATAAGCAAATCTACGTGAACCTGGCCGTGGCGGACTTGCCGAAAGCGCGCGCGTTTTTCAGCGAACTCGGTTTCAGCTTCAATCCGACGTTCAGCAACGACCAGGGCGCGTGCCTGGTCGTCGGCGAAAACATCTACGTAATGTTGCTGGTCAAGCCGTTCTTCCAGACCTTCACCGCGAAGGCGATCATCGACCCGAAAGAGCAGGTCGAAGCCCTCACGTGCCTGTCGTGCGAGAGCCGCGCCGAGGTCGATGAAATCGTGGCCAAGGCCGTGCGGGCGGGTGGCACGACGCCGCGGCCGGCGCAGGACCATGGGTTTATGTATGGCCACGGCTTCGACGATCTCGACGGCCACGCATGGGAGTTCGTGTATATGGACCCGAACGCGGCGGGCGCACCGTGAGCGGATCTGCCGGCGTGTCCGGGAGCCTGGAACTGGCCACTCATCGCGCAATAGAGGCGGTGTGGCGGATGGAGTCGGCAAAGGTGATCGCGGTCGTGGCGCGTATGGTGCGCGACGTGTCGCTTGCCGAGGAGTTTGCGCAGGACGCGCTGATTGCGGCATTGGAGCATTGGCGGGTGGATGGCGTGCCGGACAATCCGGGCGCCTGGCTCATGACCACGGCGAAACATCGTGCGCTTGATCGCTTGAGACAGGATGCATTGCACGCCCGCAAGCACGAGGAGTTGGGGCTCGACATGGATGCGCGCGAGGAGCACGTCACGCCGGATTTCGTGGATGCGCTGGATGCCGCGCGTGAGGACGATATTGGCGACGACCTGCTGCGGCTCGTGTTCACCGCGTGTCATCCGGTGCTGTCCGTCGATGCGCGGGTTGCGCTGACGTTGCGCCTGCTTGGCGGGCTGACCACGGACGAGATCGCGCGGGCGTTCCTGCAGCCGGAACCGACGATTGCGCAGCGGATTGTGCGGGCGAAGCGGACCTTGTCGGCTGCGCGCGTGCCGTTCGAAGTGCCGAAGGCCGATGCGCGGGCCGCGCGGCTGGCGTCGGTGCTGGAAGTCATTTACCTGATCTTCAATGAAGGGTATTCGGCGACCGCGGGTGACGACTGGATGCGTCCATCGCTCTGCGACGACGCGTTGCGTCTCGGGCGGATTCTCGCGGGATTGACGCCTGACGAGAGCGAGGTATTCGGGCTGGTCGCGCTGATGGAGATACAGGCATCCCGTACCCATGCACGCACCGATACGAATGGCCGGGCGGTGTTGTTGATGGACCAGGACCGCAGCCGGTGGGACCCGTTGCTGATTCGTCGCGGGCTGGCGGCATTGGAACGGTCGGAGGCGCTGAACGGCGCGCGCGGGCCTTATGCGCTGCAGGGCGCGCTGGCGGCTTGCCACGCGCGTGCGCGACGGGCGGAGGACACGGACTGGGCACAGATTGTCGCGCTCTACGATGCGCTGGCGATGGTGGCGCCGTCGCCGGTGGTGGAACTCAATCGCGCGGTGGCGGTGGGCATGGCGTTTGGCCCGGCGGCAGGGCTGGAAATAGTCGACGAGCTGGGTTCGAATCCGGCGCTCGCGAATTACCATTGGCTGCCGAGCGTGCGCGGCGACCTGCTGGCGAAGCTGGGCCGTCGTGAAGAAGCACGGGCGGAGTTCGAGAAGGCCGCGGGCATGACGCGTAATGGGCGTGAGCGGGAGTTGTTGCTGGAGAGGGCGGCGGAGATGACGGGGATGCGGGAGTAGGGGGCATCGGAACATGTTGGCTCCATCGCTGAAATCAGCAAGAAATACTCGTTGCTGGGCCGCTGCATCGTACGGTTCCTGGCGCGCCGAACGCGATCAAACACGCTTTCCCGCCCGCTAATAAACTAGCGGTATGACCGCTGCAAAACCATCGACTCCAAACCCGCTCGACGGCTTCCATCCGGCCGTCGCGAGCTGGTTCAGCCGGCAGTTTCCCGCGCCCACAGAGGCGCAGGCGCGCGCCTGGCCGTTGCTCAAGGCGCGCCGCTCGACGCTCGTGGCCGCGCCGACCGGCTCCGGCAAGACGCTGACGGCCTTCCTCGCCGCGATCGATGACCTGGTCCGGGAAGGCGTCGCAAGCGGTCCCCCGCTGCCCGACGAAACGACCGTGGTTTACGTGTCGCCGCTGAAGGCGCTTTCCAACGATATCCGGGTGAACCTGCAGGAACCGCTCGCCGGCATCTCAGCCGAGCTTGGCGGGCTGGGCCTGCCGCCCGTCGAGATTCGCGCGGCGGTGCGCACCGGCGACACCACGCCACAAGAGCGCAACGCGGTCAAAAAGCGGCCGCCGCATATTCTCGTCACCACGCCGGAATCGCTGTATGTGCTGCTGGGTTCCGATTCCGGCCGCGCGATGCTCTCGACTGTGCGAACGGTGATCGTCGATGAAATCCATGCGGTCGCCGGCAACAAACGCGGTGCCCATCTCGCGCTTAGCCTTGAGCGGCTGGACGCGTTGTGTATCGAACATAAACGCCAGGCGCCGGTGCGGATCGGTTTGTCCGCAACGCAAAAACCGATCGAACTGGTCGCGCAATTCCTGACCGGCAACCGGCCATGTTCGATCGTCGATGTCGGCCATGTGCGCAAGCGTGATCTCGCGCTCGAACTGCCGCCCGTCCCGCTCGAAGCAATCATGTCGAACGATGTGCGCGAGCGTGTCTACGACCGCCTCGCCGAGCTCATCGCGCAGCACCGCACCACGCCCGTGTTCGTGAACACGCGCCGGATGGCCGAGCGGGTCGCACGCCACCTCACTGAGCGGCTCGGCAAACCCGCGGTTGCGGCGCATCACGGCAGTCTCGCGAAAGAGCAGCGGCTGGACGCCGAGCAGCGGCTCAAACGCGGCGAGCTGCAAGTGCTGATTGCGACGGCTTCGCTGGAACTGGGGATTGATATCGGCGATGTGGAGCTGGTCTGTCAACTCGGTTCACCGGGCTCGATCGGCGGTGTCCTGCAGCGGGTCGGGCGCTCGGGGCATCAAGTGAGCGGCACGCCGAAAGGGCGGCTCTTCCCTGAATCACGCGACGATCTCATCGAATGTGCGGCGCTGATCGATTGCGTCGCCCGTGGTGAACTCGACGTGTTGCATATTCCCGAGGCGCCGCTCGACGTGCTCGCCCAGCAGATCGCCGCAGACGTGGCGTGCCGCGAGTGGAGCGAGGACGCGCTCTTCGAACGTGTGCGTAGCGCGATGCCGTATGCAGCGCTCGACCGTACGCAGTACGACGCAGTCCTGCGCATGCTCGCCGAGGGTTATACGAGCCGGCGCGGCGTGCGGGGAGCCTACGTGCATCGGGACGCGGTCACGCGCAGCTTGCGCGGCCGGCGCGGCGGCAGGCTGACTGCGGTGACCTCGGGCGGGGCGATTCCCGACAATGCGGACTTCGCGGTGCTGCTCGAACCGCAGGGCTTGCAGATAGGCACGGTCAACGAGGACTTCGCGGTCGAAAGCCTGGCGGGCGACGTGTTCCAGCTCGGCAATGCGTCGTACAAGATCCTGCGCGTGGAGGGTGGGCGAGTGCGTGTGGAAGATGCGCATGGACAGCCGCCGAACATTCCGTTCTGGCTCGGGGAAGCACCGGGGCGCAGCAACGAATTGTCTGCGGCGATCGCGCATATGCAGGCACAAGTGGACGCGTGGCTGGGCGAATTCCCGCTCGACATCACCATCGCCAAGCTGGCTGGTCAAACCGGTATCGGCGAGGAAGCGGCACGGCAGATCGTGGATTATCTGGCGCGCTCGCGGGCCGCGCTTTCTGTCCTGCCGACGCAGGACGTGCTGGTCATGGAGCGTTTCTTCGACGCCTCCGGCGGCACGCAGCTTGTCATTCACTCGCCGTTCGGCAGCCGCGTGAACCGCGCGTGGGGTCTCGCGTTGCGCAAGCGTTTTTGCCGCACGTTCAACTTCGAATTGCAGGCGGCCGCGACCGAGGACGCGATCGTCCTGTCGCTGACAGGCAACCATAGTTTTCCGCTCGATGAAGTCTGGCGTTATCTGCATTCAAATACCGCGGAACACCTGCTGATCCAGGCGTTGCTCGACGCGCCGCTGTTCGGCGTGCGCTGGCGCTGGAACGCGACCAACGCGCTCGCGTTGCCGCGCTACGCGCGCGGACGCCGGGTCGCGCCGCAATTGCAGCGCATGAAAAGCGAGGACCTGCTGGCGACGGTGTTCCCCGACCAGGTGGCGTGCATCGAAAACGTGGTCGGCGAGCGCGACGTGCCGCGTCATCCGCTGGTCGATCAGACGATTGATGATTGCCTGCACGACGCGATGGACTGCGACGCGTGGCTCGCGCTGCTAAGGCGTATAGAGAGCGGTGACGTACGGCTTGTGACGCGCGATTTGCCCGCGCCGTCGCCGTTGGCGGCGGAGGTTTTATCGGCACGTCCGTACGCTTTTCTCGACGATGCCCCTATCGAGGAACGCCGCACTCAGGCCGTGCTCGCGCGAGGCTGGACCGATCCGCAATCGAGCGACGACCTGGGCGCGCTCGACGCCGAGGCGATTGCGGGCGTACGCGAAGAGGCGTGGCCAACGGTGCGCAACGCCGATGAAATGCACGAGGCGCTCTCGGGTCTTTCGTGCATCACCGAAGCCGAGTGCCAGGCGAACGATGGCTGGCCGGCGTGGCTGCAGCAGCTCGCCGCGTCGGGGCGAGCGACGCGTTTGCAGGTGACATCGGCGGATGGCTTGTGGGTGCCGGTCGAACGCCTGACGTGCGTGCGCGCGATACACCCGGTAGCGCCGATGCAACCGCCGCTCGACGCGCTGCCCGGTTTCGACGAAGCGTGGACCGAAGACGACGCGCTCGTCGATATCGTGCGTGCACGGCTGAGCGGCTTTGGTCCATTGCCCGTGCCGGTCATCGCTCGTGCTTTGGCTGTGCCGGTCTCGTCGGCCGCGCTCGCGCTCACGCGCCTCGAAGCGGAGGGTTACGTGATGCGGGGCCGTTTCACGCCGGGCGCAACCGGCGAGGAGTGGTGCGAACGGCATCTGCTTGCGCGTATCCATCGATACACCGTGCGGCGCTTGCGGCGGGAAATCGAGCCGGTCGAGTTGCAGGATTTCATGCGTTTCCTGTTCGACTGGCAGCACGTCAGCGTGGACGCCAAAGCCGATCCTCACGGCGACGGCCACGACGCGCTGATGCTCGCAATCGAACAACTCGAAGGTTACGAAGCGCCCGCGGTCGCGTGGGAAGACGAGATCCTGCCCGCACGCCTGAGCGCGTATTCCATGACCTGGCTCGACGATCTGTGCCGCTCGGGCAAGGTGGTCTGGAGCCGCCCCGGCGCACGCTCGCGCAGCTCGGGCGGCCCGGTGCGCACCACGCCGATCGTGCTGCTGCCGCGCCGCAACCTGGCGGCGTGGAATCCACTGATGCAATCGATACAAACGCCCGAACCGTCATCGCGGGCGCAGCTTGTCTTCGACGCGCTCACGCAACACGGCGCCATGTTCTTCGATGAACTGCGCTCGGATGTCCGCCTGCTGGATACCGAACTTGAAAATGCGTTGGGCGAACTGGTGTCGCTGGGACTGGTGAATGCCGATAGTTTCGCCGGCCTGCGCGCGTTGCTCGCACCGGCCGCGCGCCGCAACAGTTTCGGCCGGCGGCCGCGGCGCGGCGGCCGTTTTATCGGCGGGATGGATGACGCCGGGCGTTGGGCCTTGCTACGCCGCGCTGACAGCAGCGCCGCGCCCGGCACGCCGGGTCCTGAGTCGCTCGAGCATGTGGCAATGACCCTGTTGCGCCGATACGGCGTTGTCTTCTGGCGCTTGCTGGAGCGCGAGCCCGACTGGCTGCCGCCGTGGCGGGACTTGCTGAGAGTGTTTCACCGGCTGGAAGCGCGCGGCGAGATTCGCGGCGGCCGCTTTGTCGCGGGGCTGGCGGGCGAGCAGTTCGCATTGCCGGAAGCCGTGCCGCTGTTGCGCACCATGCGCAACCGGGCCGCCCAAGGCAGTTTCTTGGCGATAAGCGCTGTCGATCCCTTGAATCTTGCCGGAACCTTGCTGCCCGGGGAGAAAGTGCCGGCGCTGCCGGGTAATCGCCTGCTGTATTGCGATGGTTTGCCGGTGGGGGCGGTTATTGCGGGGAAGACACGCTTCCTGGTGGAACTGGACGCGCAATCGCAAGAGCGGGTGCGCTGGCATCTTGTCCGGCGCAGTTTGGACCGTATGCCGGCTTCACCGTTAATGACGGGCCGTTAATGATCGGCTGTTCAGGTGAACGGTTGAAAAATCCCGCAAAGTTTAACAATTAAGCGCTGATTTTCTTGCTAAAAGTTACGCGGGCAAAACGAATTGTTAAATCTCTCATGCGCAAGACAAATCCGTCCCTTATTAATGAAAGCGGAATGCAAGTTATGACCGTGGAGTTCTGAACCGCCTCTGTGCAAAACCTATAAGCCATGCGTACAATCCGGCGCGCGTCGCATTATCGGCTTCACTGACTTTTACCAGTGCTCACTCAGTCTTACCGGAGGCCAATCGGTGGATGGCGGCAACGGGAAAGCCGCTGTCCGGAATGGGCCGGCCAGCAAAAACCAAATGCGGATATAGCGATAACTCCCGGTTCCCTTCAGATCGTTTTAAACACATGCTAAAGTTTTATCGCTAAAACGCCGTTAATTCTTTGAGATGCCGGGTTAATGGAGTAAAGCCGAACCCGGCGGATCTTGAAAATCATGTCGAACCCTGCTGTTATGGAGGCTGAGTAACGCCATGTCCACACCCATCAGATTCGACAGCACCGATTTCCCGGAGAACGATGCCGAGGAAATCTGGCGCGAAGGACTCAACGCCGTATTTGAGATCCAGCGGCCGAAAGATCCGCCTGTGCCATTTCGGGCAAAGATGGAAAGCTGGCCTTTGGGTTCAGTGCTGCTCATGTCGCACGTCGTGGGCGGTGATGTCGAATTTCAGCGCACCCGCCGCCGGATAGCGACTTCCGGTATTGACCATTACCTGGTGCATTGCCTGCTTGACGGCGCGTTGGTGTCGACCTTCGGCCGCGACACCCAGCAGGTGTCGCTCGGCTCGGTAATCGTGCGGGACCTCGTGGTTGAAAATATCGGGTTCACCCGCGACGCCCCTATGGTGACACTCACCATCCCGCGCCATGCCATCGACGCGCGCACGGGCGGAGCGCTGCGCATGCATGGATTGTCCTGGGAGGCCACCGACCCTATCGGCCTGCTGATCGCTTCGCATATGCGCAGCCTGGTGAGCGTCGCGAGTTCGATGGACGAAGAGCAGGCTTTGGTGGCCGGCGAGGCTACGCTGGATTTCGTCGCGGCTTGCGTCCTCAGGCGTGCCGAACGCTGGGCGCAATCCGGCGACCCGCGCCTGACTCCGGTGATCCGCGCGCAGGCGCTGAGTTTTATCGAAGGCAATCTGGCGGACATGAGCCTTGGCCCGGCGAGACTGCGTGAAATCCTGAAGGTGTCGCGCACGGCACTCTATGAACTCTTTGAACCGATGGGCGGAGTCGCGGAGTATGTGCGGGCGCGCCGGCTCGACGAAGCCATGCGCCGGCTTGAATCGCCGCTGCATGCGCGCGAACTCATTGGCGCGATTGCCTGTGCGGTCGGCTTCATGAGCGAATCGACGTTCAACCGCGCTTTCAAGGAGCGTTTCGGCTGCACGCCGACAGAAGCCCGCAGACGCCGCGCCGCGGGGGTATCGACGGGCGGTGGCGCCACCGCTGCGGCCAACGCCGCGAGCCGCCAGGGCGAAGCGCGCGGCGTTGGCATCAGGACGGCTGCGACGATCCGCAGCCTGGGTAGTTGACGGGTAGCTGACCGGTAGCCGAGCGCGCGTAAGGAGGGCGTAAGAGCACGTAAACAATTCCTCGACGGCCGAACGAAATGGGCGGAAAGAGTGGACGGAATGAGAGGGAGGCTACGCGCGTCGAGGGCATCATTGCCGGGCTTTCAAGCTGGCGTCGCGGATGGTATCGGCCCCAAGTCGAAGCTGTGAAAAAGGGGCCGGTCAGGTCGCGAATCGTTGGCGGCTCTCGGCGAAAGACCACGCGCTCCCGGTGCGTGTTGCGGGGGTGGCGGACACCTTCGCATGGAACGGACACCAGGGCTCGTCACCCCTTGGGTGTTCACGACGAGCACCACCGCGGCGACTCCGACAGACCCCAACGGCTACGACAGCGCCCCGACCTGCACGGCGCACGGGGTGTGACTACGCCGGGTCGTTCAGCGGCGGCTCGGCAGCGGACGGCGGGGGAAGCGGCGCCCGTCTTCGCGAGTTCAGGCCGACCACGCCTGAACGCTGGAAAGCACAGGAATCGCCGGCTGAGAGAGAAAGCGTCACGAAGACGCTTCCAGGCGAAACACGCGTTGCGGGAGATGCCGGCGACTTGAAACCCGCTGCGTGTTCGACCCTAAACCAAGAATAACGTGACCCCGGGGAAACTCATGTGGCTGTTTGCTTTGTTCCAGGCTGAAACCTTGTTTGGTCGTATCTTCAAGATGGGCGTGTGCGGCGCGGCGGTTGTCGCGGTTTATGCCGGCCTTGCTTCCACACCGCAGTCGAGTGTCCAGATTGCACTATCGCTTGCCGTGATCGCGGCGCTGTGGGTGCATGGTTATCGTGAGAGCAGGCGGTTGTCGTATGCATCGGCGCAATGCGATGCCGAGATCCGCGAGGACGAGGGCCGGATCCGGGTGGCGGGCGGCGGTGTCGATCTCGCATTTCATCTCAGGTCGCGAACGCTGACGGTGAACAAGGTGGCGAAGCGGATTGTCTCGACCGAAGCCCCCGGCGAGTTTCAACGTCTGCGCTCCGGCCGTTTCGAATGGCCGTTCCGGGTGGTGGCGGGCGAGCCCGAGTCAGGGGGGGCGAGCGTTGGCGCCGTGTCCGCGGCTTCAGAACGATGGGTGGGCGAGGCGCAGGCTTCCGCTTCAGGCACAGGTGCCAATACAGCCGCCGGCGCAACTGCGGCGGCGCACGGCGAACGCAAGGTCGACGTGTACTGGATGCACCCGGGTCAGGGTGATCGCCGGCTGTTTTCGGTGACTGGCCCGGCAGGAAAATACGAAGCGGTGGAACGCGCTTTTTCGATCTTCGCGGCATGGATCGATCACGAGGACGAAGCACGGCGCGCGATCGAACGCCGCAACAAAGCCGAGGCGTGGCAACGCGACTGGGAAGCGAAACGGCTGGCGGAAGAACTGGAGCACTCGCGGCGCAGGGGGGACGGCGCCTTCGACGAAACCGATCCGCACCTGCGTGTCGCCGTCAC
The DNA here is from genome assembly GCF_044909315.1 of Caballeronia udeis. Classification (GTDB taxonomy): domain Bacteria; phylum Pseudomonadota; class Gammaproteobacteria; order Burkholderiales; family Burkholderiaceae; genus Caballeronia; species Caballeronia udeis_A. The sequence goes on along the minus strand of NZ_JBIYEB010000002.1, from coordinate 54,240 downwards.
GGCGACAGCGTCGTCGAGAAGGTGGTAACCGAGCCGTCCGTCCGCTTGAAACGCGGACGTCGTGCCGTGTCGTCTTATTGCCCGGAAAGGGCAAAAACGCGCAGACGATGACCGTCCGGGTCCAGCGCGACGAAGGTAAAACCAAAATCCATTTCCGTCGGCCGCTGGATGATTTCCAGGCCGCGTTCCACCCAGTCGGCGAAGAGATCGTGCACGGTGTCGCTGTTGCTCACCGAGAGTGCGAGTTCGCCGCCGCCACCTGCCGCAGCCGCCGCCGGTTCGACCGTATGCTTTGACCACAACCCCAGCTTGAGACCCGACTCCATGATGAACATGGCGAACGTCGGGGAAGATTCGACGGGCGTTTTGCGAAGCAAGCCCTCATAAAAATGGGCGCTGGCGGAAGGATTGTCCACGTACAGGATGATGAAGTCGGGTTCGGTCATGGTGTTCGCTCGCGATGGGTCGGGGGAGGCCGCCGGGATGTGTGGCCGGGAAGTGTGGCCGGGAAGTGTGGCCGGGAAGTGTGGCCGGGAATCCAGCAGGGCCGGCGATTGCCTACCGGTGCTGAAGTTGAACCCATCGTAAGCATTGCTGCTGCCAGTTTTTGTCAGTAGTGCGGGGATAGTTGCCGTGCCTGCCGACCCGCGTGCACGTCGATCCTTTACGAACCTCACGCCAGTGCCGCCGCAACGGCCGCGGACAAATTGCCGATTGAAAAAGGCTTTCGAAGCAGCGAGATATTGTTGCCCATCGCGGCGTCCAGGGCGGAGGTGTCGGCGTAACCGCTCGCGAAAACAATGGGCATCTGCAGACCCTGGGACCGCGCCAGTTTTGCCACCGTAGCGCCATCCAGGTGCGGCATCGCGAAGTCCAGCACCAGCAGGTCGGGCGGATCGCTTGCCATCATGTGGAGCGCGGCGCGCCCGCCCGCCGCCGAGTCCACGCGGTACCCCAGCGCGATCAGCGTTTCGACCATGAAGGCACGAACATCCGGATCGTCGTCGACGACCAGGATCCGCGGCGCACTCCGGTCACTCGCATTGACGATAGCCACCGCCGACCCGTCCGGTGCGGCATCTGCACCCGGCGAACGCCGCAGGAACAAAGACACCCGCGTGCCACGCGGACTGCTCTCGATCTGCGCATGGCCGCCCGCCTGCTGGCAGATTCCATACACTTGGGCGAGACCGAGACCGGTCCCCGCGCCCAGTTCCTTGGTCGTAAAAAACGGCTCGAACGCCCGGGCCGCGACATCGGCGGACATGCCCGTGCCTGTATCGGCGACGCTCAGTTCCACGTAGTTGCCATCGGCGAGATCGGCGTCGTCCACGACCGTCTTCGACACCGTGCTGATGCGCAACACTCCGCCCGAGGGCATCGCGTCGCGTGCGTTGATCGCGAGGTTGAGCAGGGCGAGCTCGAGCTGGGTCGCGTCCGCCACGACCCGCGCGTCGTCGTCGCCGAGTTCCAGCCGCAGGTCGATTCCGGCGCCCAGCGTGCGGTCGAACAGGTCGGCCATGCCGTGCACGAGCTGCGCCAGCACGACCGGTTTCAGTTCGAGTTTCTGCGAGCGCGAAAACGCCAGCAATTGGGAGGTGAGCTTGGCGCCACGGTTGACTGCCCGCATTGCGTTGTCGGTGCAGCGCAGGACACGCTCGGGATCGGACGGCGAGCGCTTCACGAGTTCCAGGTTGCCGTGAATGGCCTGCAGCAGGTTGTTGAAATCATGGGCCAGGCCGCCGGTCAACTGACCGACCGCCTCCATTTTCTGCGCCTGGTGCAGGCGCGCTTCCATCTGCCGTTGCTGCGAGAGATCGGAGATGACCCCGCAGATCAGGCGATCCTGGTCGCGCTCGGCTTCGAGCGCCTTGAAGCTGCAATAGACGGGTGTTTCCCCGTTGGCCGACAGCACCGTGAGTTCGTCGCGGGCAATCCCGGTAGCGCTTTCGCGGATCAGCTGCTGCAGCCGCGCGTGCTGGCCGTCGAGCACAAACGCGCTGAACGCGTGGCCGACTACATGCTCTACCTCGCGGTCAAGCAACTGCACGGCGCGTTCGTTCGCGTAGAGAAGGATGCCGTCGCTGGAGAGCATCACCGCCCCTTCCTGCATCTGCTCCACAAGCACGCGATACGGCCGGTCCGCGCTCTCCAGCGTATAGATGCGGCGGTCGTCGTCGCTGCCGACCACCACGGCGTCCACCGCGCCGCTGCGGATGGCGTCAAGGGTATCTTCCGCTTCCCGCAGCCGCTCGCGCAGCTCCTCGATGGATGCGGTTTCCAGTGAAGCGGAGCGGGATTGATCGGACATACGCGTCAGGGTTTGATGGACACGCCCGAAGGCGCGCTGCCGGCCACGTTCGACACCATTACGCCGAGCGCGGCCAGAACCTTGTTCGAATCCGACAGGTCGCCGATCACCCTTCGCAGCGGCCCCGGACGCAGCTTCACCAGCGTCGGCGCGGCGATGATCTGAGCCGCGATCGCGGCTTCCGGATGCAGGTAGATGTCGATCACTTCAAGCTCGAAGCGGCCCGCCGCATGCGTTTCCAGCAAGCGCCGCGCGTTGTCCACGGCTCGCGTCGAGCGCAGCGTGTTGCCCGTCACGTACAGCCGCAGCACGAGCATGTCCGTTGGCGGCGGGGGTGGGGCGCCGCCTCCGCCGCCCGCTTCGACGGGCAAGGCGTTCACAACCGGACCCTCGGCCGGATATCGAGGCCGACGAGCACGCGCTCGGTATCGGACAAATCGCCGATCACTTTCCTAAGCGGCGCCGGCAGGCGCCGCACGACGGTTGGTATCGCGAGAATCTGGTCCGCGGCTGCAAGTTGCGGGTTCACGCGCAGATCGATGACTTCGATCGAATATTCGCCGGCCAGGTGCGTCGCGCAGAGCAGACGCAGGTTGCGGATGGCCGCCATGGATTTGGGCGTTTCCCCGGCTACATACAAGCGCAATGAGTACGCCGCTGCCACGGGCGTTTGCGCAGCGGGTTGCGTTCGTGCCATGTCCGGGTCGTGTTGCGCCGGCGTGGACGAGTCTTGTTCGGTCATTCTTTCGATCGCCGCAGTTGCGCCATCCGGGTGCGGTCGGCCTCCCGCAGGCGATTGTGTTCTTCGCTTTGCCCGATGAGCGCATCGAGTTCCGACGCTTCAGCGTCGAGCGCCGACTGCAACTCCGCGACCTGCTGCTCGACCGCCTTGCGGCGCCGCGCGAGCTCGCGCTTCTTTTGCGCCACGAGTTCGTCGCGCGCGGCGGATTCGTCGCGTTCCTGCGCTTCCTGTGCGAGCCGTGCGGACCCTGTCAGCACGCCGCCTGCGCCTATATACGCCGGCACCATGGCGATTCCCCCATTGCTGATCTGATACTCGCGAACCTGGTTCGAGTGGTCCATGCCGCGCGATTTCAGCACGTAGACAAGCCGGTTACGCTCGCCATTTGTTTCAATGTGCGATAACGAAATCCAGGTATCCATTAGCGATGAAATGCTGCGGTCGTTTATGCTGGACGCCTGGTCGGTACTGCTAAGACTTGTAAAAACTGCCGTAATGCCACGGGACTTGAGGAGATCGACGAGTCGCAGCAGCGTTGCGTGCACTTCGGATTCCACGCCGCGCAGCGACGAAATCGGGTCGATCACCACGGCAGTGGGCTTGAACAGGTCGATGTCGCGGAACATCCGCGCCAAATGCATTTCCAGCCCGAAAAAACTGGGCCGCGCCGACTCGATCCTGAGCGTGCCGCCCAGGTAGTGCGCAAGATCCACGCCCACTGAGCGCATGTTGCGCAGGATCTGTTCAGGCGACTCTTCGAAGGCAAACCACAGCGTGCGTTCGCCGAGTTTGCAGCGGGCTTCGACGAATTTTGCGGCGAAGGTGGTCTTGCCGGTACCCGCGAGTCCCGACACGAGCACGCTTGCGCCCACGAAATACCCGCCCACGCCGAGCATGGCGTCAAGGTCCGCGATGCCTGTGGAGATCACCTCGCTCGATGTAACGTGCGCCAGCCCGGCCGATGTAATCGGGAGGACGCTGATGCCGGTCGTATCGATGAGAAACGGGTATTCGTTGGTCCCATGTGCCGAGCCCCGGTATTTGACGATCCGCAGGCGCCGTGTAGTGACCTGGTTTTCGACCCGGTTGTCGAGCAGGATCACGCAGTCGGACACATATTCCTCAATACCGTGCCGGGTCAGCTGGCTCGGGTCGCCGGTTCCGCGCTCGGCAGTCACGATAGCGGTGACGCCGCGTTCCTTCAGCCAGTCGAACAGACGCCGCAATTCGGCGCGCAGCAAGATGGCGTCGGGAAAACTGGCAAACAGCGCTTCGAGCGTATCGAGTACGACGCGTTTTGCGTTCACGCTCCTGATCGCATAGTCGAGCCGCACGAACAGGCCTTCGAGGTCGTATTCGCCGGTGTCCTCGACTCCCGCCGGGTCGATCTTGACGTGATCGATGGCGAGCTTTTTCTGATCGATCAGCGACATCACGTCGTAGCCCAGCGACGCCACGTTCGCAGCCAGGTCTTGCGCCGACTCCTCGAAGCTCACCAGCACGCCGGGTTCACCGTACTTCAGTACGCCTTCCACCAGGAAGGTCATGGCGAAAAGGGTCTTGCCGCATCCCGCCGCGCCGCACATCAGGGTGGGGCGGCCCGTGGGCAAACCGCCGAGGGTGACATCGTCGAAGCCGGAAATGCCCGTTGGTGATTTAGGTAACGCTGTTCCGGTCATTGTTTTTCTTCGTAAAGTTGAACGGGAAGAGGACGGGAAAGGCACCAGCCGGTCCAGGCTCGATACCTGCGCCGGTGAGCCGATGGCGACAGCGCATCTTGGCATCGCGATGCGCACTGCGCAATCCAGAAGATCACGGTGGAACAGCTCGCCGGTGCCTCGCGACAGGCGGACATTTTTAGACCCTGGCGCGAGCAACCTGACCCGTACAATTGGGCGCGTTACCGAACCAGGATGCAGAGCACCGAGAGGTAGAATTTTGAACCCTGTTTATGGAGCTTTGCCGCTCACCATGGATGACAGCGACGAAGCCATTGCCCGCGACGTGGCCACCATCGGCCGGATCGGCGCCGTCCCCTCCATGCTGCGGGTGATCTGCAAAAACACCGGCCTCGGTTTTGCGGCGGTGGCGCGTGTCACCGAGGGAACCTGGACCGCCTGCGCCGTGCAGGACAACATTCAGTTCGGGCTGTTGCCCGGCGGCCAGCTCGACGTCCACACCACGCTGTGCAGCGAGTCGCGCGCCACGCGCCAGCCTGTTGTTGTCGACCATGCGAGCACTGATCCGGTTTACCGCGAACACCATACGCCCCGCATCTACAACATCGAGAGTTATATCTCGGTGCCGATCATCCTCCCGAACGGCGACTATTTCGGCAACCTGTGCGCAATCGATCCGCGTCCCGCGCTCGTGTCGGACGCACGCACGCTCACCATGTTCACGCTCTTCGCAGAACTGATCGCCCTGCAACTGGAGAGCGAGACCGAACGCTCGGCGACCGAAGCCGCACTGCTCGACGAGCGGACGACCGCCGAGTTGCGCGAGCAGTTCATTGCCGTGCTTGGCCACGATCTGCGCAATCCGCTGGCTGCCGTGGGCGCAACCGCGGAATGGCTGGCGCGACGCAGCAGCGAACCGGAACTGGTGAGCATCGGCACGCGCTTGCGGGCGACTACGCGGCGCATGTCGCGCCTGATAGACGACGTGCTTGATTTCGCACGCGGCCGGCTGGGTACGGGTATTGGCGTGTCGCTTGCTCCGGCCGACGATCTCGCCGACTTGCTGCGCCATGTGGTCTCGGAACTGCGCGATGCAAATCCGGGACGCGTTGTCCTGGAGCAGATCGCGGTGGACGGCCGCGTCTGCTGCGACCGTGGGCGCATCCAGCAACTGCTGTCGAACCTGCTGGCCAATGCGTTGACACACGGCTCGCCGGACCAGCCGGTGCGGGTGGTGGTGACAGTGGATGCCGGCGCGCTCGCGATCTCCGTTTCCAACGACGGTGCGCCGATCGCGCCCCAAGACCTGGAGAAAGTCTTCGAGCCTTACTGGCGGCCGGCCAGCAGTCAGCCGGGTGGCGGGCTGGGGTTGGGACTCTATATTTGCTCGCAGATCGTCAAGGCGCACGGCGGCACGTTGTCCGTGGGTTCGTCGGCGCAGACGGGGACTTGTTTTGTGGCACGGATTCCGGCGGGTGAGGCGGCGTGAGCGCCAGCCACCAGCGTAAACATCCGCCATTGGGGCCGTAGCGCCCCCTCTCCCTTGCGACGATCGCGTCGTTCAGTCCCCCCAAACCCTCTCCATACAAACCCGTATTGTCCGTGCCAATTCGGCGCTGCTATCGTTCGCAAGCGCTTGTGGAAGCGCTTCCACTCCACCGCTCAAAAGGAGTCCTCGTGGCACTCGACGCATCCATTGTCTCCAGCGATCCGTTTTCTCCTCCTTCCGATTCGGCCCTCTGGCGACGAGACTTTCTGCTCGGCGCGGCCACCGCCTCTTATCAGATCGAAGGCGCCGTCAACGAAGACGGCCGGCTTCTGTCGATCTGGGACACGTTCTCGGCCACACCCGGCAATGTGCTGGCCGGCGACACCGGTGAGGTCGCTTGCGATCACTATCATCGGTGGGAGTCGGACCTCGACCTGCTCTCTACGCTTAACGTGGACGCTTATCGTCTGTCCATTGCGTGGCCGCGCGTGATGGACGAAGCGGGGCGCCCGAATCAAAAGGGCATCGACTTCTACAAGCGCCTGATCGGGCGCCTGAAAGAGAAGGGCCTCAAGACGTTTGTCACGCTCTATCACTGGGACCTGCCGCAATATCTGGAAGACCGCGGCGGCTGGCTGAATCGCGACACGGCGTATCGCTTCGCCGATTACGCCGACCTGATGAGCCGCGAACTCAGCGGTCAGGTCGATGCCTGGGCCACGCTCAACGAACCCTGGTGCTCCGCGTACCTCGGCTATGGCAACGGCCATCATGCGCCGGGCCTCGCGAACGACCGCTATGCGACCCAGGCCATGCATCACCTGCTGCTCGCGCACGGCACTGCCGTGCCGGTCCTGCGGGCCAACGATCCCGCGTCGCTGAAGGGCATTGTCGCGAATGTGGGCCGCGGCACCCCTGACTCCAACAGCGAAGCCGATGTCCGCGCCGCGCATCTCTTCGAAGTCCAGCACAACGCATGGATACTCGATCCGCTGTTGAAAAAGGCCTACCCCAAGGACCTTTTCGAACTATGGCCGGGCACCGAGCCGCTCGTGCTCGACGGCGATATGGAAACCATCGGCGCGCCGCTCGATTTCCTCGGCATCAACTATTACTTCCGTACCAATGTGAAGAGCGATGGCGCGCATGGTTTCACGGAAGTGCCGTTGCCGGGTGTCGAGCGCACGCAGATGGGCTGGGAGATTCATCCCGATGGCCTGCGCGACCTGCTGATCGGATTCAACAAGACCTATGCGTCGCTGCCGCCGATCTATATCACCGAGAACGGGATGGCATCGGACGACAAAGTGGTCGATGGACGTGTCGATGATTCGCAGCGCATCTCGTTCCTCAAGCGGCATCTCGCGGCCGTGGATAGCGCGATCAAAGCCGGCGTCGACATACGCGGATATTTCATCTGGTCGCTGCTGGATAACTTCGAATGGGCCTTCGGTTACGAACGCCGTTTTGGCGTGTTTCATGTCGACTACAAGACCCAGAAACGCACCATGAAACGCAGCGCCGAACTGGTTGCGAAGTTTCTTGAAGAACGTAACACCAAGGCAACCGCCCCCGCCTGACCCGCAGTTCGATTTCAATGCCGAAGCCGTTGGACCAAATGGACTACAGGGCCAAATGGAAGACATAGCCCGGAGGAGACTCAATGAACAGCATGAAGAAACTGGTCGTCAGTGTCATCGCAGCCGTTGCGGCGAGCGGTGCAGCGCACGCGGATCCGTTGAAGGCTACCGTGATCCACTGGTGGACATCGGGTGGCGAATCAGCCGCCATCAAGCAGTTCGCCGATGCCTATAACAAGGCCGGCGGCTTGTGGATCGACCAGGCCGTGGCCGGTGCGGACCAGGCGCGCTCGACTGCAATCAACCGCATCATGGGCGGCGATCCGCCGACCGCCGCGCAGTTCAATACATCGAAGCAATTCCACGACATCATCGACCAGGGGCTGCTGAATAACGTGGACGATGTGGCGGCCAAGGAAAACTGGGACAAGATCTTCCCGCCGTCGATCATTGATAGCATCAAGTCGAACGGGCACTACTACGCAGCGCCCGTGGATATCCACATGCCGGCCTGGTTCTTCTATTCGAAGCCCGCGTTCCAGAAAGCAGGGATCACGAAAGAGCCGGCCACCTACGATGAATTCATCGCGGATCTGGACAAGCTGAAAGCGGCCGGCGTGATCCCGCTCGCGCTCGGCGGTCAGGCGTGGCAGGAGAAGATCACCTTCGACGCCGTGTTTGCCGACGTCGGCGGCCCGGACCTGTATCTGAAGGTATACCGCGATCGCGATGTGAACGCGGTCAAGTCCGATGCGTTCAAGAAGGTGCTGACGCAGTTCAAGCGCCTGCACAACTATATTGATCCGGGCTCACCGGGCCGCAACTGGAACGACGCCACCGCGCTGGTGATTTCCGGCAAGGCCGGCGTGCAGATCATGGGCGACTGGGCGAAGGGCGAGTTCTCCGCAGCCAACCAAACCGCGGGCAAGGACTTCGGCTGCTTCCCGGGCTTTGGTCCGCATTCGCCGTATCTTGTCGCGGGCGATGCGTTCGTCTTCCCGAAGACCGACGACCCCAACGTCGTCAAGGCGCAAAAATTGCTGGCGACGGTCATGACGTCACCGGCTGCGCAGGTTGCGTTCAGTGCGAAGAAGGGCTCGATTCCGATTCGCTCGGACATCGACGATTCGAGTCTCGACATGTGCGCGAAGGAGGGCATTGCGATCATGAAGGACAAGTCGCGGCAATTGCCGAATCCGGAAATGCTGACGCCGCCTGACATCAATGGTGCGTTGCAGGACGTCATCACCAACTTCTGGAACAAGAACCAGTCGGTGGAGGATGCACAAAAGGCCTTCGCCAGCGGGCTGAAAAGCTGATGGCGTCCACGCCCGCGGGCAAGACCCTGCGTGCTCCGGTCAGTCACGCGAAGCGCAAGCCGCTGAGGAAGCGGTTTTCGCTGGCAGCTTATATCGCGTTGTTGCCGATGGTGCTCACCGTGGTGTTCGCCTATCTCGGCACGATGTTATGGAGCTTGCGCACGTCGTTCACCAACTCGCGCACGTTTGCATCGAACAGCTTCGCGGGCGTGTCGCAATACGTACGGCTTTTCAATAACGACAGGTGGATGCTGTCGCTGCAAAACATCGTGGTCTACGGGATTTTGTTTATCGTCCTGTGCCTCGCGATCGGTTTGCTGCTGGCGGTGTTCATCGACCAGAAGGTGATGGCGGAGGGTGCGCTGCGAACGGTGTTCCTGTATCCGTACGCGATGTCCTTCGTTGCAACGGGTCTGGTGTGGCAGTGGATCCTGAATCCGGAACTGGGTATCCAGGAAGTGCTGCACAGGATCGGTTTTACGCACGCGCGTTTCGACTGGATCGTCGATCAGGATCGCGTGATCTATACGCTCGTGATCGCAACGGTCTGGCAGGCGTCGGGACTCGTGATGGCTTTGTTGCTCGCAGGATTGCGCGGCATTGACGAAGAGATCTGGAAGGCCGCGCGCATAGACGGCATTCCACGCTGGCGTGTGTATGTCAGCATTGTCATCCCCATGTTGGGGGCGTCCATTTCAACGGCCTTCATCCTGTTGTTCGTGATGGTCATCAAACTCTACGACGCGGTTGTCGCCATGACGCAAGGCGGCCCCGGCACGGCAAGCGAAGTGCCCGCGAAGTTCATCATGGACTACCTGTTCGGACGCGCGAATCTCGGGCTGGCATCGGCGGCTTCCATCGTTCTTCTCGTTACCGTGCTCGCGATTCTCGCGCCGGTCTTCTATATTCGCAGCCGCGCGCTGCGGCTCAGGGATTCCCGATGAACGCGCCACGCCAGCCGTTAAAACGCAGGTCGCGCTTTACGCCCGCGCGCTTGGGCGTATATGCGTTCCTGCTGACTTCAGCCTTGTTTTTCCTGCTGCCGCTGTATGTGATGCTCGTCACGTCAGTCAAGCCGATGACCGAAATCCGGCTAGGCAATATCCTGTCGCTGCCGGTGCATTTCACCCTGGATGCATGGCGTGTCGCGTGGCAATCGGCCTGTACGGGACTGGATTGCCAGGGCATCCAGGTGGGCTTCTGGAACTCGGTGCGCATTGTCGTGCCGAGTACGGTCCTGTCCATCCTGGTCGGCGCGGTGAACGGCTACGCGTTGTCGTTCTGGAAACCGCGTGGGGCCACGGCGCTGTTCGCCATCCTGTTGGTGGGCGCATTCATCCCGGTGCAGGTAATGGTCTATCCGCTCGTCCGGGTGCTTGCAACGGTGCATTTGTTCAGCTCGTTGCCCGGCATTGTGCTGATCCACACCATCTTCGGCATGCCCGTGATGACCCTGCTGTTCCGCAACTACTACGCGGCTCTGCCGCATGAACTCTTCCAGGCAGCGCGCGTGGACGGCGGCGGTTTCTGGCGCATCTTCCTGCAGCTCATGGTGCCCATGTCCACGCCGATCATCGTGGTCGCCATCATCATGCAGGTCACCGGGATCTGGAACGACTTTATCCTGGGTCTCGTTTTTGCAGGAACCCGGAACCTGCCGATGACAGTACAACTGAACAACATCATCAATACCACGACAGGCGAACGCCTCTACAACGTCAACATGGCGGCGACCATCCTCACGTCCATGGTGCCGCTTGCCATCTATTTCGTTTCGGGTCGCTGGTTCGTCCGCGGCATTGCCTCCGGTGCGGTCAAGGGTTAGTCCAGGACTCATTCATGTCTACAGTCATGTCGAACGTTTCAATCCGCGACCTGGAGATCCAGCTTGGCTCCCATACGATCATCGAGTCGCTCGACCTTGAGGTTGAACCGGGCGAGTTTCTCGTCTTGCTCGGGCCTTCGGGTTGCGGTAAATCCACCTTGCTGCACAGCATTGCGGGGTTGATCGATGTGAGCGGCGGCAGCATCGAAATAGGTGGCCAGGATATGACCTGGGCCGATCCGAAAGATCGGGGTATCGCGCTCGTGTTCCAGTCTTACGCGCTCTATCCGACCATGAACGTCGAGCGCAATCTCTCGTTCGGCTTGCGTATTGCCGGCACGCCCAAGGCGGAGATCGAGCGGCGCGTCACGCGTGCGGCCGAGATGTTGCAGCTTGGCCCGTTGCTCAAGCGCAGGCCCGCGCAACTGTCGGGCGGGCAGCGCCAGCGCGTGGCGATCGGCCGGGCGATCGTGCGTGAAGCGGACGTGTTCCTGTTCGACGAACCGCTGTCGAACCTCGACGCAAAACTGCGCACGGAGCTCAGGCGTGAGCTGAAGCAACTGCATAAGCGTCTGGGCGCCACGATGATCTACGTGACGCACGACCAGGTCGAAGCAATGACACTCGCAACCCGCATGGCCGTCATGCGCGGTGGTGTGATCCAGCAGATCGGCACGCCTGCTCAGGTCTATGCGCATCCGGATAACCTGTTTGTTGCCACGTTTCTCGGCTCGCCCGGCATGAACCTGCTGAAAGGGACGCTGCGTCGCGAGGGCGGTGCCGTGCGGTTTCGCAATGAGCACGTCGACATTGACGTTTCCGCCTATCCGTTTCTGCAGTCACCGCCGGAGAATCAACCGTGCGTGCTCGGCGCGCGCCCGGAGGATGTCTCCATCGATCCGGCGTTCGGATATCGCGGCACGGTGTCGCTGGTTGAACCCATGGGCAATCACCGGGTAATTTGGCTCGATTATCATGGCGCCCAAATCGCGTCGATCGTGCAGGACACGGCGACGGCGGCGGTTGACGAGACCACGGGCTTTTCCATCGACAGCAAGCGTATTTCGCTCTTCGACGAAACCAGCGGTGACCGGCTCTAAGCCAGCATGAAGCCCTTATTCACGGAGTAACAGTGGCAACCCTGAAGGACGTCGCGGTTCTTGCCGGCGTGGGCATGTCCACGGCATCGCGTGCAATTTCCGGCCGCGGACCTGTTTCAGCCGATGCGCTCGCGCGCGTGCAGGCCGCGATTGCCGAATTGAATTTCCGGCCTTCATCGATCGGGCGGGCGCTGTCAACGCAATCGCTCGGCATGATCGGCATCTTCGTGCCGACGTTCTTCGGCCCGTACTACGGCACGATCCTCAAGCAGACCGACATGGAGTTGCGCAAGGTGCATCGCCATGTGGTGGTGGCGACGGGCTGCGGCGACGACCCGCCGCGCGACCAGGCAATTGAAGCGGTGCAGTTCCTGATTGGCCGCGATTGCGATGGCGTAGTGGTGACGAGCCATGACCTGCATGACGACGACCTCGTCAAGATGCATCGCATGCATCCGAAAATGGTGTTCCTCAATCGCGACTTCGCGCAGATGCCGGAGGCGTCGTTTTGCGCGGATCATCACCGGGGCGGGGTACTGGCGGCGCAGACGCTGCTGGCGCACAAACACAAGAAAATCGCCGTGATTTCAGGGCCTTTCCAGGCTTCCGACAATTACGCGCGGATCGCAGGATTCTTCGAAGAGCTCGCGCGCAACGGCATTGACCGGACCGAGGTCCAGTTGATCGAATCGGACTTTTCGCCCGACGGCGGATATGACTCGGCGAAGCAACTGCTGGCGTCGAAGAAAAGGTTTACCGGGCTGTTCTGCGCCAACGACACCATGGCGATCGGCGCCTTGTCGTGTTTGCAGCAAGCGGGCATTTCGGTGCCGGACGAGATGTCGGTAGTCGGTTACGACGATGACTACTCGGCTGCATTCTCCGCACCGGGCCTGACCTCGGTCCACATACCGACCGCCGACCTCACGCAGAACGCCGTTCGATGGTTGCTCAACGAGTGTTACGGGACGGACTACACGATTTATCGCAAGTTTCCCGTGACCGTGACGAACCGTGCGTCGGTCGCCGCTCCAGCCAAACGACTGCGTACGACCTGACGCAACGTGCGTAGCGTAGCGTTCAGATGCCTTCTTGCGCCCGCCGCAGCCGTTCGCGGCTGTTGATCAGATGGAGCCGCATGGCGGTACGCGCCGAGTCGGCGTCACCCCGCTCGATGGCATCGCAGATCTGCTCGTGCTCGCGATTCACGCGGGTCAGATAGTCCGCGTACCGGGCGGGCGGAATCTGCGTGGCGGTGAGGCGGGTGCGGGGGATCATGTGAGTGCCGAGGTGGGTCATGATGTCCACGAAATAGCGGTTGCCCGTGGCATGCGCGATTTCCAGGTGAAAGCGGATATCGGGCGAGATGGTCCCGTTTGCCTCGCCCAGGTTGCGCTCGAAATCATTCAGCGCGCGCCGCATGGCAGCGATCTGCGTTTTATCGCATCGCGCAGCAGCCAGGCCCGCGCTCTCCGTCTCCAGGCTGATGCGCAACTCAAGCACGGCGAGGGCGTCGATGGAACCCGCCACGTCCGCCGGATCGAGCTGAAAGAGCCCTCTGCCCGGCGCCTCGCAGACGAAGGTGCCAATGCCGTGCCGCGTCTCCACCAATCCCGCAGCCTGCAGCTTCGACAGCGCCTCGCGTACAACCGTGCGGCTCACGCTGAAGCGCTGGACCATTTCGGCTTCGGTCGCGAGCCGGTCGCCAACTTTGAGTTCGTCGGTTTCGATCTGCTGGCGCAGCGCATCGACCACTTCGGTCGTCAGGCTGCGCCGTACCGAGTGGTACGCCGGGGTTTCGAAGAGAGCACGAGTCGGTCTCTGCACGGCTACCTCGATTGGGATAATGTTTCGCCAAAGTTGACAAACGAATGTGCGAATGATTATATGCACGCTGTAGTCATATGACAACGTACAATAAAAGCCGGATCAAGCGGCCTATTCGACCGAAAGGAGCATGAAAACTCCCGGTAGCCGCGCTTATTGGAGACAGGCTTACATGGCCAATCAAGAACACGCAGTCCCGTTTAAACGCCTGTTGCTGACCGGCGCTGCCGGCGGCGTAGGCAAGGTCATCCGTTCGCGCGTGGCCTCGTTCGCGGACAAGATCAGGGTCTCGGACCTGTCGGCGGCATTGCCCCCGGACGCGGCGCCGCATGAGGAAGTCATCCCTTGCGATCTCTCGGACAAGCAGGCGGTCGACGCGCTCGTGGCCGGCTGCGACGCGGTCATCCATCTCGGCGGGGTATCGGTGGAACGGCCCTTCGAGGAGGTGCTGGAAGCCAATATCAAAGGGGTTTACAACCTCTACGAAGGGGCTCGGCGGCACGGCGTCAAGCGCATCATCTTCGCCAGTTCCAATCACGTGACCGGGTTTTACCGGCAGGACGAGAAGATCGACGCGCATGCGTTGCGACGTCCCGACGGCTATTACGGCCTGTCCAAATCGTTCGGTGAAGACGTGGCGCAGTTCTATTTCGACCGCTACGGAATCGAGACGGTGAGCATTCGTATCGGCTCGGCGTTTCCGGAGCCGAAGGACCGCCGGATGATGGCGAGCTGGCTCAGCTACGACGATTTGCTCGACCTCCTGCAACGCAGCCTGTTTACGGCGGATGTCGGTCATACCGTGGTCTACGGGATGTCAGACAACGCTGTCACATGGTGGGACAACCGGTTTGCATCGAAGCTGGGGTTCGTGCCGCGTGATTCGTCGGAGCCCTTCCGGGCGAAGATCGACGCGCAGCCGGCGCCCGAGCCCGGCAGTGCCGTAGCGGTGTTGCAGGGCGGGGCGTTCACCACGACCGGACCGTTCGAATAACGTCCGGCTCATGTTCGGCTCATGCTTGAGTAAGCCCGCAAGACTGACTCCAGGCACGCCCCCCGTGCCTGCAACAACCCCGGCATTGCTGCGATGACTTTCTCTCTCGATTTCAGCCCGCTGCTTCCGTACTGGCCCGTCTTCCTGAAAGGCGCCTGGCTGACGTTGAAGATGACGACCGTAGCGGTGTTCTTTGGTGTGATCCTGGGGACGCTGGTGGCGTTCGCCAAGCGCGGCAAGAACCGCCTCTTGTCGCGGCTCTGCTCGATCTATATCGAGGCCGTGCGCAACACGCCGTTTCTCGTGCAGATCTTCCTGCTGTACTTCGGGCTGGCCAGCTTCGGCGTGCGCATGCCGACGTTCGCCGCCGCCGCGCTCGCGATGGTGATCAACATCGGCGCTTATGCGGCGGAGATCATTCGCGCCGGTCTCGAATCGGTGCCGCGCGGGCAGATAGAGGCGGCCGAATGCCTCGGGTTGTCGCGCTGGCGGATCGGCTGGCACGTGATGCTTCAGCCATCCATTGAAAAGGTGTATCCCGCGCTGACCAGCCAGTTCCTGCTGATGATGCAGGCCTCGGCTATTGCGTCGCAGATCTCGGCGGAAGAACTCACGGCAACCGCGAACACCGTGCAATCCGATACCTTCCGTTCGCTCGAAACATACATTGTCGTGGCGCTGCTTTATCTCGCGCTGTCGCTGTTGATCAAGCTGATTGCGTGGGGCGTAGGCGAGATCGCATTCAAGCGCCGGCGGGTCATCCGCCAGGCCGCGGAGCGGGCCGGCAAACCGGTGCCCGATCAAGGACGCATTGATACCGTGATTCCCGGGGGTGCGGCATGACCGGCGGTTTCACTGCGGCACATCTGTTTTATCTCGTGCACTCGATCTGGTGGACGCTCGTGCTCTCTGCGCTGGCGTTCGTGCTGGGCAGCATCGGCGGCTTCGGCGTGATGCTCGCGCGCATTTCGCCGCGCCGCTGGCTGAGCCGTCCGGCGATGGTCTACATAGAAGCCATTCAGGGCATTCCGCTGCTGATCCTGTTGTTCATCGTCTACTTCGGTTTGTCCGTGTATGGCTTCCAGGTGCCCGCACTGGTCGCCGCGGGCCTTGCGCTGATGGTGTACACCAGCGCGTATCTCGGGGACATCTGGCGCGGGTGTATAGACGCCATGCCGAAGCCCCAATGGGAAGCGGCCGAATGCCTGTCACTGACGCGCTGGCAGACCTTGCGCCTCGTGATCATTCCACAGGCGCTGCGTCTTGCGCTGCCGCCAACGGTGGGTTTCCTGGTGCAGGTCATCAAGATGACGTCGCTTGCTTCGGTGATTGGTTTCGTCGAATTGACCCGCGCCGGTCAGATCATCAACAACTCGATTTTTCAGCCGTTCCTTGTGTTCGGGCTTGTCGGGGTTTTCTATTTCGTGCTGTGTTATCCGCTCTCGCGCTGGAGCCAATCGATGGAGAAAAAGCTCAATGTCGGCAATCGTTAAGCTCGCGGAGGTCTATAAGAGCTTCGGCTCGAACCAGGTGCTCAAGGGCGTGTCGCTGGAGGTGGCCAAGGGCGAAATGATCGCCGTGATCGGCGCGAGCGGTTCAGGGAAAAGCACGGCGCTTCGTTGTATCGATCGGCTGGAAACCATCGACCGGGGCACGATCGAGGTATGCGGTATTCGTGTCGATGACCCGAAGGTGGACCTGCACCAGTTGCGCCGCGAAGTCGGCATCGTGTTTCAAAGCTACAACCTGTTCGCCCACCTGACCGTAGAAGAAAACATCATGCTGGCGCTGCGCCACGTGAAGAAACTCGGACGCGACGAAGCGCGCCGCGTGGCAATGGGCGTGCTCGATCAGGTCGGCCTCGCGCAGAAAGCCGATGCGTACCCGGAGCAGCTTTCAGGCGGACAGCAGCAGCGCGTGGCGATAGCGCGCTCGCTCGCGATGTCGCCGAAGGTCATGTTGTTCGACGAAGTGACCTCCGCGCTCGATCCGCAACTGACCGGCGAAGTGCTGCGCGTGATGGAGGATCTGGCGAAGGACGGCATGACCATGCTGCTGGTCACGCACGAGATGGCGTTCGCCAAGCGCATGGCGGACCGGATCATTTATATGCACCAGGGAAAGGTGTGGGAGGTCGGCAGCGGCGGCATGCTTGACGCGCCGCAGACACCTGAATTGCGTACGTTCCTGAACAACGGGCTGTAGTGTGCAAGCCGGGCGCGAAAGAAATCTTTTGAACTGACCATAAGAATGGAGACTGCTTTGAAGACCAACGGATCCAGATTCATCATGCGCGGCTGCGTCGCCGCTTTGTTGCTGGCAGGCGTAGCGCACAGCGCAATGGCCGACCAGCTCGACGACATCAAGAAGGCGGGCAAGATCCGGGTGGCGATTGCAATGGGCACGCCGCTCTTCAGCTACGCCGACGCCAACCTTCAGCCCGCGGGATCGGATGTGGATACGGCTGCGGCGCTTGCAAAAGACCTGGGCGTGAAGCTCGAGCTCGTGCAGATCACGAATGCGGCACGGGTGCCGACCTTGCAGGCCAAGCGCGCGGATCTGGTGATAGCGGATCTGTCGATCACGCCAGAGCGTGCGAAGGTCGTCGACTTCTCGATTCCCTATGCGGTCATCACGATCATTGTGGGCGGGACGAAAAATGAGACCGTCAAGAATTACGAGGACCTGAACGGCAAGACAATCGGTCTTACGCGTGCCACCGTCAACGACACCATCACGACGCAAATGGCGAAGGGCGCGCAGATCCAGCGCTATGAAGACGATGCCACGCTGATCACATCGGTCGTAACCGGGCAGGTCGATATCTTCTCCAGCACGCCGTCGAACCTGGCCGAGATGGTCAAGCGCGCGCCGAATCGCAATCTGGAATTGAAGTTTCCGCAGAAGGATTTCGACCTGGGGATTGCGATGAACAAGGACGAGCCGAAGCTCAAGGAGTGGGTCAATAACTGGGTGAGCACGAACCAGAAAAACGGCACGCTCAATGCGATCTACAAGAAGTATCACGGCCGTGATTTGCCGGCGAGCGTGACGAAGGGTTAAGCCTGCATCGTATGAAAAAAGGCATCGCGGTGTCGATCGCGATGCCCATTGATTTCGTCAACTTATTCAGACGAACGCAGATCAGGCCGCCGGTGTCTGACCAATCTCGTGATTGGCCAGGTACTCCAGCGCGCGGACCATGCCGGAGTGGTCCCATGCCTTGCCGCCATGCGCGGCGCATGCATTGAACAGCGCCTGGCAAGTCGCGGTGTTGGGCAGCGACACGCCAAGCGACTGCGCCGTCGAGAGCGCGAGATTCAAATCCTTCTGATGCAACTCAATGCGAAAGCCCGGATTGAACGTGCGTTTGGTCATGCGCTCGCCATGCACTTCCAGAATGCGCGAGGAGGCGAAACCGCCCATCAATGCGGTGCGCACTTTCTCCGCATCCACACCGGCCTTGGACGCCAGCAACAACGCTTCGCCCACCGCTTCGATCGTCGCCGCGACGATCACCTGGTTCGCCAGCTTGCAGATCTGTCCCGCGCCAACTTCTCCGATCAGCGAGACGTTTTTCCCCATCATGTCGAAGAGGGGTTTCACGCTGTCGAAGGTGGCTTGTGAACCGCCGACCATGATCGTCAGCGACGCAGCTTTTGCGCCGACTTCGCCGCCCGAGACCGGCGCGTCCAGATAGTCCGCGCCGCGCTCGCGTACCTTCGCCGCGAACTCGCGGGTCGCGATTGGCGAGATCGAGCTCATGTCCACCACGACCTGGCCTTCGCGCAACGCGGCGACCACGCCGTTCTCGCCGAACAGCACGCGCTCCACGTCCGGCGTATCCGGCACCATGACGAAGATGACGTCGGCTTGGCGCACGACCGCGGCCGGGCTGTCGCACGCGGTCGCGCCGGCCTGGGTCAACGTCTCCGGTACGCCGCTGCGGGTGAATGCCGCCAGCGCCACGCCGTTCTTGATGAGGTTCTCGGCCATGGGTTTGCCCATGATGCCAAGACCGATGAAGCCTGCTTTCTGCATGTCAATCTCCACAAGTTGTCCGGGTGCGTCCTGCTGCCTTGCTGCTTCTGTCTTGCTACTTCTGCATGAAATGTTTCTGCACGGCTTGGGCGGCATTCCTGAGCAGGCCCATGTCGGCACACACCGCGATCACCTGGCAGCCCATTGCCAGATATCGTTCGGCGTCGGCCTGCACGGGCGCCAGTGTGCCGCTGGCTTTACCCGCTGCACGGGCGCGCTCGAAGACGTGGGCAATGGCCTGCTGCACGTCCGGGTGATTCGGATTGCCGATGTGTCCATAAGACGCCGCCAGATCCGACGGACCGAGGAACACGGCGTCAACGCCTTCGACGGCAAGGATCTCATCGATTGCATCAACCGCCGTCCGGCTTTCGATCTGGACCACGACGCAAATGTTGTCGTTCGCGGTGCTTAGATAGTCGCTTACGGTTCCGTAGCGATTCCCGCGATGACCCACCGACACCCCGCGAATCCCCTGGGGCGGATAGCGTGTGGCCGCGACGGCGCGGGCGGCGTCGGCGGCGCTGTCAACGAAGGGGATCAGGAAGTTGAAGAAGCCGCTATCAAGCAGCCGCTTGATTACCACGCTGTCATTAGCCGGCGGCCTGACCACCGGGGCGCTGCGGCTGTCCTTGAGGGCCATGAGCTGCGGGATGAGGGTGAGGACGTCGTTGGGCGCGTGCTCGGCGTCGAGCAGGATCCAGTCGAAGCCCAGCATGCCGAGCAGTTCGGTCGTGATCGGGCTGCCGAGCGAGGCCCAGCATCCGATCCGGGTTTCGCTCTTCAGGACTGACTGGCGAAACGTGTTGGGTAAAGGCTGGTAAGGCAAAGACGGTGTCATGGCTAGGTTTCCTCCGGCTTGACGCCTTGAGTTGGACGGTGAAGTATCCCGGCAATCTCATACGTTATCAGACGTCATATTACATCGAGGCTTTTCGGAACTGCAAGTGCCTTGGCGGGTTGAGGATCCCACTCACGCGTATTCCCCTACCCGCCTGCCATGAGCGCCGTTCTTCCGCCGTTGCTCTAGCGGCCCACACGACCCTGCGCGGGCGGCACCTCAGCCTCGGCGAGCAGCCAGTCCCTGAACAGGCGCACCGGTTCACGTAGCTTGGCGCCACCCGCGTGCACGATATAAAACGCCTTCTCCAGCGGAAGATGGGCGTCGAAGGGTTCGATCAACGTACCCGCTGCAATCTCCGCTTCAACGAGCAGGGCGCTCGTGATCAAGACCCCCTGACCGTGGACGGCGGCCTCGACCGCCAGCAAGGTCTGATCGACATGAACGCTCGTAATGGCCGCTATGTGACCGTGATCGAGTCCGGCGAATGTGGTCAGCCAGGCGTCCCAGTTCGGGTGGAACGTGTCGCGCAGCAAGGTCGCACGGGTCAGGTCAGCGGGGCGCTGCAGCGCAAGGCGTTGCGCGTACTCCGGGCTGCAATACATATGCGATGCATCGGCGCAAAGCAGCCGGGCTTCCAGGCCCGGCGCTTTGCCGTCGAAATGCCGGATAGCGAGATCGAATGGTTCGGACTCGAAAGCTGCCAGCGCCGTGGACGAACTCACGTGCAGGGCAACCGACGGATAGCGTGTCAGAAAGCGCGCCATGCGCGGGGCAAACCACTTTGCCGCGAAGCCCGGCGGCATGGTCACCCGGACCCCCTGGCTATGACGTTCACGCAGACCAACGCTGGCCCGCACAATTTCGCGCAGGGGAGGCAACACGCTTGCCGCGTATGCAAGGCCGTCCGCGGTGGGCTGGATTCGCCGGATGTGCCGGGTGAACAGCGCAACCCCCAGCCATTCCTCGAGATGCCTGATCTGCTGGGCGACGGCGCCCGGCGTGACGGAAAGCTCATCGGCTGCACGAGAAAAACTATTCAATCTCATAGCAGCTTCGAAGGCACGCAATGCATTCAAAGGAGGGTTGACGTTCATGGCGTAGTTTTTCTATTTCATGGAGAAGATAAGATCAGTTGTAGCGGTTTTGGTCGATGGAGACAATAGCCTCCCCAATCGACCTCTTCACACAACCGCCATGAAATATGCCGCCTACGTTGCTTTCGCCCTGCTCGGCGTGATCTGGGGCACCAGCTTCATCTTCACCAAATGGGCCGCCGTCTGGATTACCACGGGCCAGATCGTGCTGCTGCGTGTGCTGTTCGGTTTTGTGCCGGTTCTCGTCGCCGCGCTTGCAAGCCGCTCGCTACGATGGTGGCATCTGCGTCACGCGCATCATTTTCTCGTGATGGCCCTGCTTGCCACAATCGTCTATTACTTCGCGTTTGCGCAGGGGACCGCGTTGCTGCTCTCGAGCGTTGCGGGCATGCTCAGCGGCGCCATTCCGCTATTTTCGTTTCTTGCCGCATTGATATTTTTACGCGAGGAGCCGCTGAACAGCCGCTGCGTGGCAGGGATGCTCATGGGTTTCGTGGGTGTGCTGCTGGCTGCCCGGCCGTGGACCAGCGGGGCATCGCAGGTCAGTTTGCCGGGTGTGCTCTATATGCTCGGGGGCGCGTTCAGCGTGGGCTGCTCGTTCGTGTATGCGCGCAAGTTCCTCAGCCCCCTGAGCATCCCGCCGGTTGCGCTGTGCTGCTATCAGATCGGCACCGCGCTTGTCATCTTGCTGCTGGTCACGGACATGCACGGCGCCATGCGCATCCTGAACGACGGGCGGGCATCGCTCGGACTTGCGCTCGGCCTTGGTCTCACGGGCACCGGGATTGCCTACATCCTCTATTACTTCATCGTGCAGCGTATGGGCGCAATGGCCGCTGCCGGCGTGACCTACATCCCGCCGGTGGTCGCGTTGTTCATCGGCTGTGTGCTGGCAAGCGAGCCATTGCGTTTGCTCGATGTGATCGCAATCGCGGCGATCCTGCTGGGCGTGTTCATCCTGCAATCGGCCCGGTCCGGACGTCAGGCACAGACGCCCGCGATTGCGCGGCCAATACGCTGCGGGAAACAAGCGTAGCGGGAAACGCGCGACTGCGGCGATGACGGGCCAGTCGCCTTACGGCGAGCCAAGCGTGTTGCCACGCTTATAGCGAGTATTTTTCGAAGCGTCGTCCGGCGCCGTCTTGCTCCCGTCCGAGCCTTATAAAACAAGGCTTTCCGACACCTTGCCGCCATTTTCTCCACCCGGCTGCCTGCCTAAATTTATCCGCCCGTGGGCCGTAAGGAGAGGGTCGGCACGGGCCGATGTCCTCGCGCGCAGCGGCGCATCGTATGGAGATTCGATGAAAACAGCGGTAAGCATCAAGGCATGGCTCAGTATCCTGGTGGCGGCATTCGCCACCATGTTGGCCGCGACGGGCGGCTACAGCATTTATGCCGCGCGCACGGCCGACGCTTCCATGCGCGCCCTCTACATGCAGGACACCCACGGACTGGACCTGCTCGCCAAGGACACGATCCGCTTGCTGATCGCGCGCACGGCGTTGCAGGACTACGACCCGCGCGCAGGCAGTGCGGAGTCGGCGGCGTTGCTGCGTGACGCCCAGGGCGCTATCAACGGTGCGAACGACGCATGGAAAGCGTTTGCGGCACTTGCCGGCGGCCATGAAGAACAAACGCTCGTGCAGACCGCGAACCATGCACGTGAGCAGCTCGTCCAGCAGACGCTTCTGCCGGCAGTGGACGCGCTGGAATCGAAGCGTGTGAGCGATATCCGCGAGTTCAACGAGAACCAGATCAAGGATGCGTTCAACGCCTACGATGCCGCGTTGCAACCGCTTGTCGCCATGGAGTTCGAGCACGGCAAGGCGCGTTTCGAGGCCTCGCAGCAACGCACGGACACGGTCATGTGGATCTCCGCGGCGCTGCTTGCGGCCGGGCTCCTGCTGGCGTTCCTCTCGCGTGTCGCATTGGAGCGGATCGTGATCGTGCCGTTGCGGGCAGCAGTGGCGGCTTGCACGGAGATAGCCGGAGGCAACCTGGCGACCCGGCTCATCGCGCGCCGACGGGATGAAATCGGCTGCCTGATACAGGGGTTATCGACGATGCAACAAGGCTTGAGCGCGATAGTCGGCGGCGTACGAGACGGCACGGAACAGATGGCCGTGGGGACACGCGAGATTGCATCAGGGAACATGGACCTGTCGCAGCGGACCGAGGAGCAAGCGGCTTCGCTGCGGGAAACGTCAGCCAGCATCGGGCAACTGACGAGTACGGTACGCCAGAACGCCGACAGCGCGCGGCAAGCAAGCGGACTTGCGCAAACCGCGTCGAAAACCGCCAGTCACGGCGGTCAGGTCGTAGCCGACGTGGTGTCGACCATGGACGGCATCAATAGTAGTTCGAAGCAAATTTCGGAGATCATCGGGGTGATCGAAGGCATTGCGTTCCAGACCAATATTCTTGCATTGAACGCGGCGGTTGAAGCCGCGCGCGCAGGCGAGCAAGGGCGGGGATTCGCCGTGGTGGCAAGCGAAGTGCGCGCGTTGGCGCAGCGTTCAGCCGGGGCCGCGAAGGAGATTCGCGATCTGATCACCACGTCGGCGGAGCGTGTCGGCAACGGCTCGGCGCTGGTCAGGAACGCGGGCAGTGCCATGGGCCACATCATCGTCGCGGTGGGCCGCGTCACGGACATCATGCGGGAGATCACGGCGGCGTCCGAGGAACAGACCACCGGCATTGAGCAGGTCAACATCGCTATTGCGCAGATGGATCAGGTGACGCAGCAAAACGCCGCGCTGGTCGAACAGGCCGCCGCCGCGGCGGCAACGCTTGAAACGCAGGCGGCGCAGATGAACGCGGCCGTCGCGCTGTTCACGCTCACAGAGAGGTAGCGGTACCTGAAACCGCTCACGCTTCCCGGCCGGGAAGCGTGTCCGGCCAACGGTTCTCCTCCACGCAATTCGATGTGGGTACGCGCCTGGCCCAGCCTTCTGCCTGCAGCATCGGTTCGTCGTAGAAATGCTCTACATGGCCGATGCACAGAATGGCGACCGGCTTCGCGTCCGCAGGCATATGCAACAGCCGTTGAACCGCGCTTACGTCGAACAGCGACACCCAGCCCATCCCGAGGCCTTCGGCGCGCGCGGCCAGCCAGATGTTCTGGATAGCGCACGCGACCGACGCCAGGTCCATTTCGGGCAGCGTCCGGCGGCCGAAGATGTGGCGCTCGCGATTCTCCATCAGGCCCACGACCACGACCTCGCCGCAGTCCAGGATGCCCTGGACCTTGAGCCGCATGAATTCGTCGCTGCGCTCGTTGAGCGCCTCGGCGGTGGCGCGCCGCTCGGTTTCCACGACGTCGTGCAGCGCAGTGCGCAGGTTCCGGTCCGTCACGCGGACGAAGCGCCAGGGCTGCATGAAACCGACGCTCGGCGCATGATGCGCGGCGTCGATCAGCCGCGCCATCTGATCGGCGGCAACGGGGACGTTGGTGAAGTGCCGCATGTCGCGGCGTTCGTGGATCGCGCGGTACACCGCGGCAATCTCGGGCTCGGAAAAACGCTTGAAGGTCGAATCAGTCATACATCCATGCTTAAAAAAAGTGCCCCAGGGGCGAACGAGCAGGTGAAGGAAGTCGCGGCGCGCTGGTGTCTATCGTCAGGAAACGGCGTTTTCCCAACCCGCGTCCGCCGCCGCATGACTCACGCACCACGAACGCGCACCGATGTCGTTATTCACCACATCCGCGTCGTCTTCCGATAAATCTTCGCATCGCAGGTTGCCGTTATCTGGTCAATCGACGCTTGATTCCAGTGGTTCCCTTCACGGTTCGCCCCAGATATCCGGAGGATACAGACCTGTTGCGCCGCGTACTACCGCGATGCAGTGGGGACTAGCCCTTATGCGCAAACACATGACTATTCGCGGCGGCCTGGTCGCGACAATCGCCATTTACACCGTCTTGCTCATCTCGGTCATCCTGGTGGGCATCCTGGGTCTGTACGGCAGCAATTCGGCGCTGAGGGAGATGTATCGCGACGATACCGCGTCGGTGCTGCACCTCAAGACCAGCTCGGAGCGCTTGCTGTTGCTGCGCGCCGGATTCGGCGAAGTCGAGCAACTGATCAGCGCCGGCAAGCCCGCCCAGCCCGAAATCGCCCGGCAGCATGCGCTGCTGAACGAGAGTAACAAGGAGCTGGAAGCTTTCCGGAAGCTTCACGAGCCGGTGCCGGCGGAGAAGGTGCTGATCGATGCGATGCAGGCGCGGCGGGATCAACTGCTGGCCCAGGTGTTCCAGAAGGCGCTGACCGAGCTCGACCAGGATAACCTGGTCGATTTCCTCACGACCCAGCGAGAAGCGCCGCCCGCGCTTTTCTCCGATTATCAAAGCGCGCTGACCGCGCTGGAAAATTTCCAGGTCGAACGGCAGAAAGCCCGCTTCGACACCACCGATGCGCGTTTCGAAACCATGCTCTGGACGCTGGGCGCCGCCGCGGTCGTCGCGCTTTTCATCGGCTTCTTCGCGCAGAGAATATTGACCCGGGCGATCGTGCGGCCGATCGACATGGCCGTCGATTATTTCGGCCGGATCTCCGCCGGCGACCTGACCAGCACCGTGACGGTCCAGCGCAACAACGAGATGGGCTACATGCTTAACGCGTTGAAGGGCATGCAGGAAGGGCTCGCGCAGACGGTGCGGAAAGTGCGGTCGAGCGCGGAAACGATCGTGCGCGACGCCCATGCAATCTCGGGCGGCAATCTCGATCTCTCGGCGCGCACGGAGCAGCAGGCGGCGTCGCTTCAGGAAGCTGCATCGAGCATGGAGCAGTTGACCGCGACGGTCAGGCAGAACGCCGACAACGCGCGCAACGCCAGTGAGCTCGCTGCGGGCGCGTCGGATATTGCGTTGCGCGGCGGGGACGTGGTGAACCGCGTGGTCGCGACCATGGACGCGATCTCGGGCAGTTCGAACAAGATCGTGGGCATTGTCGGCGTGATTGAAGGGATCGCGTTCCAGACCAACATCCTCGCGCTGAATGCGGCGGTGGAAGCTGCCAGGGCAGGCGAGCAGGGCCGGGGGTTCGCGGTCGTTGCAAGCGAGGTGCGAAGCCTTGCGCAACGTTCGGCATCGGCGGCAAAGGAGATCAAGGAACTGATCGGCACTTCGGCGCTCAGCGTGAAGGACGGCAGCCAGCTCGTGGCGCATGCCGGCGCGACCATGGTCGAGGTCGTGGAAGCGGTCAGGCGCGTCAGCGCGATCATGGCGGAGATCAGCCTGGCTTCGGGCGAGCAGACCACGGGCATCGAACAGGTCAATGTGACGGTGGCGCAAATGGAAGAGATGACGCAGCAGAACTCGGCGCTGGTGGAAGAGGCGTCGGCGGCTGCGGTGTCGCTGGAAGAACAGAGCCGGCAGTTGAATGATGCGGTAGCGCTGTTCCGGTTGAAAGCCACCGCGTGAAAGGGCGGTTTTATATCCGGTACGCCGGGTCTGCCTTATAGGGCTACTCCATCATAGAGGGCTACTCCATCATCGGCCACGCCAGATGCGGCGACGCCCAGTCCAGCTCGCTGCCGACGACCATCACGCGTTCGTCGCACATGAACGCCATGGTCACGCCGACCGACGCGCGCCCGCTGGTCAACGACAAATACGGCTGGCAGAACACGGCCGTTCCCATGTTCGCCACCGCCTTCCAGTAATACTGCCGATGATCCCATCGCCCTGATTGCGCAGCGAACAACGGTCCAAGCCGAACGTCCGCGGCCGACCCCGCGCGGCCGATAATCTCCTGGCCCAGGATGCGGCCGGTATTGTCGAGAACAAAGCAGCGCTTGCACAGTTCCAGCTTCGCCATGGGGGCAATGGCGTCGCTGATGCTCGCGCCGTTCATCAACGCCGCGGCCGCCGTATCGAGCATCGCGAGATAAGGCGCCAACTGAGCTTCGAAGCGCGCAGTGCGCACGATCCGGCCTTCGGCAATCACATCGAATGCGTGATCGATGCGCCGCGTGACTGCCGCCGACGAGGGCAGCGTGGCGCTCGGTCGGCCCAGCAGGAATCCTTGCGCGAAATCGACGTTGGATTCAACCGCCAATATGAGCTCCTCGGTCGTCTCGATCCCTTCCACGACCACCAGCATGTCCGCCCGATGCAGCAGCGAAACAATGGTGGGGAGGAGAGGCTGATCAGAGGCACGGCTCTTCGCGCGGATCAACTCGCCATCCAGTTTGACGAAGTCCGGCTGGATGCGCAGCAGGCGGTCGAGGTTGGAGTGGCCCGTGCCGAAGTCATCGACTGCAATCAGGAAACCGCAGCCGCGATACCGCCACGCCGCCAGCGCAAGCTCCTCCACATCCACGCCCTCGGACTCGAGAATCTCGAGCACGACGCCGCGGGGATCCAGCCCCGCTTCGAACACGATGGCCGCCAGCGTCTGCTCATAACCTGCCTGGATGAAAGTGGACGGCGCGACGTTCAGGAACAGCCAGCAGTCGAGCGGCAAGCGTTTGCGCGCGTTCGCGAGATGAAGGTGATGGGTCAGCGAGTCCAGGTCCGTGATGCCGGGATTCGACTGCGGCGCGAACAGCTTGTCCGGCTGCAGCGGCGTGCCGTTCCGGTCGAAGCCGCGCAACAGGGCTTCGAAACCGACCTGCTTCTGGTGCGACAGACTGTAGACCGGCTGATAGTGCGTGAAGAGATCGAACGCACCCCAACGCGTGACCACGACCGGCTCCTCGTCCACGCGCGTCTCGTTGTCTTCATCAAGAGCAGTCGCGCGCACGCGCTCGACCCGTCTTGCCTGCTCGACGAATACCCGGTTATGGCCCGCGTGTTTTGCGCGCAACAATGCTTCGTCCGCGCGGTCGAGCAGTTGGGTGACGTTCTCATTCGGCCGGCGATGAGCCACGCCGAAACTGGCGGTGAGAAAACCGTCGGGCCGCAGGATCGTCGCTATGAGAATGCGCAGCGTGTCGGCCAGCGCGGACGCCCGATCGGGCACGGACGCTTTGATAAGCACCGCGAACTCCTCGCCTCCAAGCCTTCCGATCACCGCGTCCGCAGGCACGGCGTCATTCAGCACCCTGGTGACTTCCAGCAGTGCTTCGTCGCCTCGTGCGTGGCCATACTGATCGTTCAGGGACTTGAAGCGGTCGATGTCCAGGAAGATCACGCTGACCACTTCATCGTGAGCTTTCGTCTCGCTCAGCATCTGTTCCGCACGCTCGAGAAAGGTGCGGCGATTCAGGAGTTGGGTCAATGGATCGGTCGCGGCGAGTGCCAGCAATTTCTCTTCGAGCAGGAAGTGGTTGAGCCGGAACCAGTAGAAGCAGAAATGAAACGTGGTTGCCGTCGGGATGCCGATAGCGACCCACATGGCGCACAAGACGTAGTCGTCATGCGTGAAGGGCACCGCCATGACAAAGGGCAGTCCGGCGAGATAAAACGCGATCGTTCCCAGGATGAAATGCCGCGGCGTCAGCCACAGCGGCGCCGCGCAGATCGGAATGACCATGCCGGCCGGCAACATCCAGAAGAGCGGTTTTTCGACGCCTTCGACGTTGATCACGATGCCGATCTGCAGCACCACGACGTAAAGCACGCCGATCAGGCCGAATATGAACGTGGACGGCGCCTTCGGGATTGCCGCGACGAGCAGCAACATGGCCAGCGCGCATGTCAGGCGCGGCCAGAGCGGCAGGTAGGTACCGGTTACGTGCGAGCGGGCGGTGACGAAGATCAGGAACGCCACCACGGTAAAGGCCATGGTGACGGTTGATAACGGCCGTTGCTGGTCCATCGAACGGCGGTGGAAACAGACCCTGAGCGCGGGGGTGATAGTTGGCGGAAGCAGGGAAGTGAGCATGTTCTCGGGTATGTTTTAGCAGCCTTATTAATTAATGAGGCTGTCGGCTGTGCCGGGCCGAGTTGTATGAGCTACCGCGGGTGTCAAATCACATGATCCGATTATCGTCGGATGAAATGGATTGTCTTACCTTGCGCGGCTGCGCTCAAGAGAATGTTTACCCAAACGTATTCTTTCGGAGACTAAGGCGCCTGCGTGGAAGAGAGAAAGCCCTATTCGTGCGCTATGCGATTACCGCAGGCAAAGCGATGCCACGGTTGTCCGGTATTGCAGACAGTTCGGCAATCAGGCCGCCCCGTTCGATAAATTCGCTTTCAATTATTCAGGTCAGTCGTGAGCGGCTATTGCGGCCGTTGCGGCCGTTGCGGCGCATTTCGGCGACTTGCCAGCCGGCGAGCGCGATGCAGCCAAACAGCACTTCACGCATCCGTTTCACCAGCGCGAGCGCGATGGCCGCTTGCCGGTCCACGCCGGCCATGTGGGCGAGCACCATGATCGCGGCCTCCTGCACGCCCAGCCCCGCCGGCATGAAAAACGCCGCGTGACGGACTGCTTGAGTGAGCGCTTCCACGGCAAGCGCGCTGGCAATCGATACCGGATGGCCGAAGAATGCGAGTGCCCAGTACACCTCGAGTGAACCGAGCATATAACCGCCCAACTGCCACGCGAACGCGCAGGCAAGCAAGCCCGGGCGCTGCATCAGCGCGTCTATTTCGCGGTCGAGCCGCGCGCCGTCCAGCTTCGACAGGAACCGGCGAGACGGTCCGAGCCAGCGGGCCGCGTGCCTTTCGAGTGCCTGAAACAAGCCGCCGCGCCTGACCAGGATGAAAAACACAATGGGAACCGGCAACGAGAGCAGCAACGCAAGGCCGATTAGCCGCGTGCCCGCAAACGCATGAGTGGTCGCCACGAGCAGCAACAAGCCCAGTGCCGAGAACGCATATTGGACGACCACCGTCACCAGCACTTCCACGATCACCGATGCACTGACGCGATTCACGTCGGCGACATACCAGTGCGCAAGCCGGATTCCCACCAGCTCGCCGCCAACGCCCGCTGCCGGCAGCAGGCGGCTGACCGACTCGCGCACCGTGGCTATCCACCACAGGACGGGCAGCGGCGCGAGGCGGCCGAGAAGAACCCGCCATCCGCATGCATCGAGTAACAAGGGCAGTGCGTGGAACGGGACGAGCCAGAGCATGGTGATGCCGGCTTGGCGGATTCCCCGCAGCACGTCGGCGAAACCCTCATGCACGGCGAAAGCGCTCAGCACGCCGATGGCGAGAGGCCAGCGCGCCCACGCGAGCCAGCGCAGCGCAGCGGTCATAGGACGCGCAACGCCGGCTTGACGGCCGACGTAGTGACCGGGAACACGTCGCGAAAGCCGCCGCGCGGCAGGCCCATGGCGTCCATTGCGGCAGCCACGCGTGGCGAGACCAGTGCAGCAAGCTCGTCGCCGTGCCGGTAGTCCGTCATGGAAGGCGTGAGCGCGTCGTCACCCGGCATGGCGGGATGGCAGTAGATCTCGGTCACGCCATCGGGGAGTGTGCCCAGCGCCTTGATGAAGGCTGCTTCGTCCATTCGTCCGCTCTGCGCGAGACCCGCTACGTGATCGTTATGAGCAATCCGGCGCCGGTCCAGGCGGGCCCGCACCAGCGAAATCCAGGGCCGCAATAGAAGCGGTCCGCCCGCCTCATAAGGCAGGCGCATTGCCGTCATGCCGTACTCGCTGCCTATCTCGAGCAGGAGCGACAGCACCGTCGGATGAAGATGGAAATGCTTGTGCGTATTGACGTGATCGAGCGGCAGCCCGGTCGCGGCAAACGCTTCGAACTGCGCGCGAATTTCATGAGCCAGCTGAGCCCGTACGCGGGGGAGAAAGAAAAAGCGCACACCGTCGCGCACCATCGCATTGCCGAAACGTCCCTGCTCATCAACGAGCTGCGCAATCTCGCTGCGCGGCGAGCTCGCCCGGCCATCGGCGAGGACAACATGCAAACCCACGCGTAAAGTCGGCAGCCGCCGCGCGCGCTCGACGGCGTCGGCAGCGGCGTCACCCGCGACCATCAGGCTGGCCGAGGTCAGCACGCCGTTTCGATGAGCACGCTCGACCGCGTCGTTCACGCGTGGGTGCAGTCCGAAGTCATCCGCGGTCACAATCAATGCACGTCGGGCCGGCCCGGTCGCCGCTTGCGACCGGCTCATGCTTCGTGGGTGCGCAGGAAACGGAAGAACTCGACCCCTTCACGCAAGCGCCGCTTCATCATCTCCCAGCTCATCAGCATTTCGCGCACGATCTCCCAGATTTTCGACGGCCGGAAATAGAACTGTTTGTAGAACCTTTCCAGCCCGTGATAGATCTCTTCACGCGATAAATGCGGATAGCCGATAGCAGCCAGTTGCACGCCTTCCGCACTGACCAGATTGATGACCTTGTTCTCCTCCAGCCAGCCGTTGTCCACCGCTTGCTTGTAAAGCGTGGTGCCCGGATAGGGCGCGGCGAGCGACACCTGGATGGTATGCGGGTTGATTTCCTTCGCATAACGAATGGTATTCTCAATCGTCTCCCGGGTTTCGCCGGGCAGGCCGAGAATGAAGGTGCCGTGAACCTTGATGCCGAGCTTGCGGCAATCTTCGCTGAAGCGCCGCGCCATGTCCGTGCGCAGCCCCTTCTTGATGTTCAGCAGGATCTGGTCGTCGCCGGATTCATAGCCCACCAGCAACAAACGCAGCCCGTTCTCCTTCATGATCTTGAGCGTTGAATATGGCACGTTCGCCTTCGCGTTGCAGGACCACGTGACGCCGAGCTTGCCCAGCCCCCGCGCGATCTCTTCCACGCGCGGCTTGAAGTCGGTGAAGGTGTCGTCGTCGAACATGATCTCCTTCACCTCGGGCATGTTGTCCCTGATCCACTTCACTTCTTCCAGCACGTTCTCGACTGAACGCGTCCGGTAACGGTGACCTCCCACGGTCTGGGGCCACAGGCAGAAGGTGCAGCGTGAGCGGCAACCGCGGCCCGTATAGATCGACACATAAGGGTGCGACAGGTAGCCGATGAAATAGTTGTCGATCTTGAGATCGCGCTTGTAGACCGGCGCGACGAAAGGCAACGCGTCCATGTCCTCGAGAATGGGACGCGCCTCGTTGTGCTCGATCGAACCGTCGGCAAGGCGGTAGCTCAGGCCCTTGATCTGTGCGAAGGGTTTGCCTTCGGACACTTCAAGGCAGGTGAAGTCGAATTCCTCGCGACAGACGAAATCGATTGCATCGCTTGCGAGCAGCGAATTGAGTGGATCCACCGCTACTTTCGCACCCACCATGCCGATCAGGAGCGACGGTTTATGCTCCTTCAGCTTCTCGGCGAACAACGCATCGCTTGGGAACGAAGGTGTGCTCGTATGGATGATCACCAGCTCGTAAGCCTCGGCGATCCGGAGAGTCGCGTCCACCGTCAAGCCGTCGGCGGGGGCATCGAGTACCCGGCTGCCCGGCACGAGCGCGGCGGGCTGGGCGAGCCAGGTCGGGTACCAGAACGAACGGATCTCGCGCTTCGCCTGGTAGCGCGAACCCGCGCCGCCGTCGAAACCATCGAACGAAGGGGCCTGCAAGAACAGCGTTTTCATAAGTTGCTCCTGAAACTTGGACTTGCCGTATGGAATGCCTTTATTGGTTTGCTTCGCGATTCGCAACACGCCCCGGCCCGGGGGAGGTGTCGTAACGCTTGTCGGACACGTCCGTCAGATTGACCTCCGGTGTGACAACCTGCGGCACGATCCGGATGCGGGCTCCCCGCCAGATGACGTACGAGCCGAACGCCGCCGCGATCCATTCGGCGGACAACAGCAGGTCGCGCAACGGAATGAGCGGCAGGTCGCGCCAGAACGAGCGCCAGTCGCGGGTAGTTCTCCAGTGCAGGAGCAGCCGTGCGCTGAGGCCGAACGACGTGCTCAGGTCGACGATCATGTCGGCGGTGGAGTCGGCAATCGCGCCGCCGCTCCAGTCGAAACCGAGGCCCAGCAGCCAGCTGGTCAGCAGCCACGGCGACGTGAACGTGATGAAGAGAAACGCGAACCCCAGCGGGTTGATCGAGCGGATGGTGCGCAGCCAGCGGGTCTCGCGCAGCCAGAGCGAGGGCAGGTCGCGCTCGGTCACATCCGTCGTGACGGTGAGCTCGGACACGTGCGTGCGCAAGCCGAGCTCGCGCACGTATTCGGCCAGCCAGAAATCGTCCGCAACGCAATCCTTTAGTTCATGAAAACCGCCGATTGCGTCGAGGGTTTCGCGGCGCAGCGCGAGCGTTGCGCCGAAACCGAAGCGGCGCGCGCCGGCCGCACGCGCCACATGCACCGACGGCACGAACCATTCGTCGATGAAAAGCGCACCGAGCCGCGCCCACACTTCGCCCACCCGCCGCGCGCGATAAAGGCAGGTGACCAGGCCTACCTGGCCGCAGAGCGGAGCGGCGACGGTGTGCAGATAATCCGGTGGGACCGCAATGTCGCTGTCCGCGATCACGATGACTTCGTGGCGCGCGTGCTGCAGAAGATTGATCAGGTTACTGACCTTGAGGTTGACGCCGTGCACGGAGTCGTTGACGACGAGCGTGATGTCGAGCGTCGGGTACGCCTCACGCAGCCGGCTCACTACCCCGACGGCAGGGTCGGCCGCCGATGACACGCCAAAGAGCAGTTGAAAGTGCGGATGCGTCTGCTTGCAGAACGTTTCCAGGTTGGCGTAAAGACGTGGCTCGAGCCCGCATAAAGGCTTGAGCACGCTGATGGTGGCGGGCCTCGCCGGCTGGCCTGCCGCGCGCGTCATGCCCCAGGGCCGGGAGCCGTGACGCATGAGTGCTGCGACCGTTATGTAGACGGATGAGAGGCAGCAGAGGCCAATCAGCATCCATTCGATAACGGGTAGCGGCGTCCAGGTCATGCTATTCCCCTGCATCTATCGGTGGCCGGTCACGCTCAGGCAAGACAGGCCGGTTAGCGGGATAGTGGACCGAGCTGTCTGATTCGAGGATCACCTCCCGCTGCGGTCGATGTTCGAGCGTAGTTGTGTGCCGGTGTGGTTCCGGCGGATGGGGCGCTGTCATCCCGCGGTCATTCTGGCGTCACCCCGCAGTCATCCCGCAGTCATCCCTAACGCTGTCGTCCGTAAATATATCTTGCACTGATTCGAGTCATCAAATGAAATCTGTCACGGCATTACTGACAAAATCATGGGTGAATGATTTCACTTCGCTTGCGCAAAAGAAGGCACTGTTGACACAATTGCGAGGAAGGCGCTAGGCGCAACAATCAGGCTAAGGCGATGCAACAGGCGATACATCGTGCCCTTTTCACTGCACGCGTCTTCAGCCATAGAGGGTGGTTTCTTCATAAGCATGTTCCACGCTGCGCAAGATCGGCTCGTACCCGCAATTCCGGTCGAACCCGGCGGTGTTACCGTTGCTGTTTCGATCGCTTTGATTCGTGTATTCATCTAGACGTCTTGCAAGCGTCACTGCTACGTCATGTTGCATTCCTAGAATCCGTCGCGAAAGATGTAAGGTTTGAAATGCGATTGTGAGGAAACCATGGATGCAATTCACATTGAACGTCTCAGCAAGACGTTCGGCAATGGCCGCAAGGCACTCGACTCCATCGACCTGAAAGTGGGCGAAGGAGAAATGATCGCGTTGATCGGTGCATCGGGCTCAGGAAAGTCCACACTGCTGCGGCACATTGCCGGCTTTACAGCATCCGACCCGGCGCCCTCGCACATCACGCTGCTCGGCCGGCCCATCCAGCAGAACGGCAAGGTCGCGAGCGAGGTTCGTCGGATTCGCCGCGATGTCGCCTTTGTTTTTCAGCAGTTCAATCTCGTAGGACGCCTTACCGTGCGTACCAACGTCCTGCTTGGCGCGTTGTCGCGGGTGCCGTTGTGGCGGCGTCTCGTCGGCCGGTTTCCTCGGGTCGAGCATGATCTGGCGGCGGCGTCGCTCAGTGCAATGGGCATTGGCGACCACATCAGCGAGCGCGCCAGCACCTTGTCCGGCGGCCAGCAACAGCGCGCCGCGCTGGCGCAGCGAGCCCGCATTGTCCTCGCCGACGAGCCTATCGCGTCGCTTGATCCGGAGTCGTCGCGGCGTGTCATGGAACTTCTCCAGTCACTGAACAAGGACCACGGGTTGACCGTGGTGGTGTCCTTGCATCAGATCGAAGTCGCGATGAAATACTGCGCGCGAACCGTGGCGCTGCGTGATGGCCGCGTGGTCTACGACGGCCCGTCGGCCAGTCTCACACCCGCTCTGCTGCGCGATCTTTATGGCGCGGCGGCCGAAGAACTGCTGCCCGACACGGAGATCGCACGGCGCGATGCGGCCAAGCCAGCCGACCTTGCCGCGGCGCGCCTGGAAGGTGCGTCGGCCCGCTCGGCCGCGTTCGCATCGGCGTCCGCTGCCAGGTCCTGAACCTGCGCCCTGATTGTATTTTGCCCCCCGTTTCAGAATTTCCCTAAACCTGGACTCATTCGATGAAATCAGCCCGTTTTCTTCTGGCCGGCGTGGCCCTTGCCGCCTGCTTTGTCACGCAGTCGGTGCACGCCGAAACGCTTGACTTCGGCATTATCTCGACCGATAACTCGTCCGCGCTCAAAGAGCGCTGGCAGCCGCTGATAGACGACCTCAACAAGCAGACCGCCCTCGACGTCAAGCCGTTCTTCGCAACCGACTATGCCGGCATTATTGAAGGCATGCGTTTCAACAAGGTGCAGATAGGCTATTTCGGCAATGCTTCCGCCATTGAAGCGGTGGATCGTGGCAACGGCGAGGTGTTCGCGAAGGTGAAGTACAAGAGCGGCGAAGCGGGCTATTACTCGGTGCTGATCACGAATGTGAACAGCAAGTGGAAGACCATCGATCAGGTATTGAAAAACACCCGCGAGATCAACCTTGGTTTTGGGGACCCGAACTCGACCTCGGGCACGCTCGTGCCATCGTATTACCTGTTTTCGAAGAACGGTATTTCAGTGCGCAACGACTTCAAGAACGTGCTGCCGTCGAATCATGAAGCCAACATGCTTGCTGTGGTGAACAACCGGGTGGACGTGGCGACCAATAACACCACCACCATGGCGACGTTGAAGAAGGAGCATCCCGAGCGCTTCGCACAACTGCGGGTGTTGTGGACGTCCCCGCTGATTCCGTCGGACCCGCTGGTATGGCGTCGCGACTTGCCGCAGGCCACGAAGGACAAGCTGCGCAATTTCTTCGATCACTACGCGCAGAGCGATCCGCGCGAGAAGGCGATCATGGACGCGATCACGGGCTACGCAGGCTTCGAGCCTTCCTCCGATGCGCAGCTCGTGCCGATCCGTCAAATGGCGTTGTTCCAGAAAAAGCAACAGGTGCAGAACGACGCGCATATCTCGGACGCGGACAAAAAAACGCAACTCGCGGCGCTTGACCAGAAGCTCGCGCAACTGGATAGCGTGGCGGCGAAGTGAAGCACGACGCTGACGCGCATTCCCTCGACCGCGCGCGGGGTGGGCCGGTGCCGCTGAAGCTGGAACCGCGGCAACCGAAGCGAAGCTGGTTGTCCATGTTCGGATGGCTCGTGGTGGTGGCGGCGCTAGGACTTTCCTGGCCGCGCGCCGACATGCGCCCGCTTGATCTCTTCAGCGACTCCGGCAACATGGTGCAGTTCGGCAAGGACTTCTTTCCGCCGGACTTTTCCGACTGGCGCACCTGCATTCACGAGGTGATCGTCACGCTGGCGGTGGCGGTGTGGGGTACGGCGCTTTCGCTGGTGTGCGCCGTGCCGTGCGGGCTGCTGTCGGCCTGCAACATTGCGCCGGTATGGATAGCGCAGCCGGTGCGCCGCCTGATGGACTCATGCCGCGCGATCAACGAGATGGTCTTCGCGATGCTGTTCATTGTCGCGGTGGGACTTGGGCCGTTCGCCGGCGTGCTCGCGCTTTGGGTGCATACGACCGGCGTGCTGGCGAAGCTGTTCGCTGAAGCCGTTGAAGCGATTGATCCACGGCCCGTTGAAGGCGTGCGTGCGACGGGTGCGGGCAGTCTGGATGAAGTCCTTTATGGCGTGCTGCCGCAAGTCCTGCCGCTGTGGATCTCGTACGCGCTGTACCGGTTCGAGTCGAATGTACGCTCGGCGATGGTGGTCGGCATGGTCGGCGCGGGCGGGATTGGTGTTGTGTTGTACGAAGCGATCCGCTCGTTCAACTATGCGAAAACGTCGGCCGTGCTGCTGATGGTGATTGTGATCGTGACACTGATCGATCTGGGGTCGGCGTGGCTTCGTGAACGCGTGATCTGAACTCTGAACTATTGGCCGGCTGGCTGCTGGCGGGCAATGGTGCGCCGGCCAATAGTTCATCAGCGCTGCTGCTGACTGATTGCGGCCAGCAACTGCTGACCTGCTTCGGACAGCAAACCCGAATTGTCGATGGTGATGAGCCGCGCGTGCTCGGGGAGCAAAAGCGAAGGACGGCGCGCAAGCCGCGCTTCCATCTGCCTTGAATCTTCGCGGCCGCGCCGCTCGAGCCGAGCCGCAAGCACCGCGGGGCTTGCGTGAATGTGGACGAACTGCGTGAACGGATAACGCTCGAGCGCAGCCGGCGCATGTTGGCGCGATCCGTTAACCACGACCGGCAATCCGCGCGCGAGCCACGCGTCGATCTCGACGCCGATGCCGTAGTGCAGTCCGTGACTTTCCCAATGCAGCGAGAACACGCCGCTGGCCAGACGTGCGGCGAATTCCTCGCGGCTCAGCGCCACATGGTTCTCGCCGTCGGAAACAGGGCGCGTGATGTAGCGATGCGCGAACATCACCTGTGCGCCAATGCGTTCACGAACGAAGCCGAGCAGCGAGTCCTTGCCGGCGCCTGACGGCCCCATCACGTAGATCAATCGACTGGTTTCCGTGCTCATTCAAGGGCCTCGGAGCGAGCATGGGTGAAGGGCAGGCGCTGCCAGAGCGTGAACGGCGCACCCGGGCGCGGCTGGACAAAAAGCGCCGCGCCGTGAAAGGGCAGCGGTCCGAGCGCAGCAGCGCGGCTTTGCCACAGAGAGACAATGGCCGCACGCGCTGAAGCTGAATCGAGTGCGTCGGATAGCGTCATGTGGAAGCGGAATTCATCGAGCACATACGGGTAACCCCATTCATGCAACAGGGTCTGCTGCCGTTCGCTCAAGCCGGATGCAAGGCGCCGCTCGGCGTCCTCCGCCGAAGGACGTGCGCGCAGCGAGGCAAGCGCATACAAAGCGCTTGCGGCGATCCGGCGGATTGCCTCGTCGTCATCGGGCTGTCCGGCTCGCAACGCGACGAAGCGGCCCATCTCGACGGCAGATAAAGGGGCATCGAAGGGAGCAATGTGACTCGCCCATTCGCGAGCTACGGACAAGACCTGCTGCGGCGTTACCCCTTCGGCCGTATGGAAAGGCGCGACGAGCGTTCCATGCCAGCCATACCGGCGCGGAGATCCGGTGAGCCCCGCAACGGTCTGTCCGAGCGCGGCAATTGCTGGCTCCAACGGTGCTTCGATCAGGCTTCCGGTCTCGGCATCGCGCCCCAGCCATTCGGAGCCCGCGCGCCACCATGCGGAAGAGGCGGGCGGTGCGTAGTAAAGTGCGATGCGCGCATCGGGTGTCCAGTCATTGGGTGCGGCGTCGTTGGTTTCGCCGCTCATACGCCGTCCTCGACCAGCAGTTGCACGCGGTCGGCAGCGAAGTGGGTAATGCCATATTTAACCGGCACGCCGGCTTCGTCGACATCCACGCTTTCAACCCACATTACCGGTTGCGCGCGATTGACCTGCAAGCGCCGGGCGACTTCGGAGCTAGGCAGGACGCAGCCGATACGGCTCCATTTGCGGGTGTAATCGACTACGCCGAATTCCGCCAGCGCCGCGCTGACGCCTTGCACGCCCGCCAGCACGCCGGGCAAGTCGGTGAAACGCATGGCGGGAAACCAGCTGCGTGCATAGGTCAGCGGCACATCGTCGGAATCATGCCGGGTCTCGATCTCGTACACGAACGTCCCGGCACGAATGGAGAGCGCTTTCGCGGTGACCGGGTCGGCCTTCACCTTCTCGCTGGAGAGAACCACGCCCACGGATGCCTGGTTGTTGCGCCGAAGGTTTTCTGTAAAGCGCGTGCGACGGCCGATCTGATAGTCGATCGCACCCGGCTGCACGAATGTGCCGCGGCCCTGTTCGACGCTCACCAGCCCCGTGGCGGCCAGCCGCAACATGGCCCGGCGCACCGTGTGCCGGTTGACGTCGAAACGCCGGGCGAGTTCGGCCTCGCTGGGCAGGCGGCCATCTTCGCCGAAGCTCTTCGCCGTGATCTCCGCCGAGAGAATCTGTTCGATCTGACGCCATACCGCGATGCCCGCACCGCGTTCCACGGCCAGGCCCGGCGTGCCAGTTTCGTTAGATGTCATGTCGCTGTCATTCCTGTCGGTTTGAATATCGTTTTCGGCATTGTAGTGCGCCGCCGATGGCGAAAATGTGAAAGCAGGGCGCCTGGGAAGAATATTTATCCGGTTGCACAAACGTCTAGACGACCGGATGACTATTCTAGTACCGTTCAGGCTGAACAGGACGACGAAATCACGGACGCGGCTTGGGTCTCAAGCGCGCCCTTTATTGACGAGGAAAGACCATGAGTACATCTGAGCCGACGCCTGCGCCATCCGGCCCCGCGACGCGGCGGGAGTGGCTGGCCATCCTGGCGCGCACGCCGCGAGCCTGCATGAAGGACGCACTTGATACGGCACTGGACGGCACGCCGCCGCCCGAATTCGACTGGCTGCGCGCACCTGATATCGGCCTTGCAATGGTGCGGGGACGGGTTGGCGGCAGCGGGGACGCGTTCAACCTGGGCGAAGTGACCGTGACGCGTGCGACGCTGCGCTTGCGGGTTCGCGAGGGACGCGCCGCGGTGGGTATTGCGGTTCACATGGGACGCGACAAGGAGCGGGCAACGCTTGCGGCGCTCGCCGACGCATTGCTGCAGACGCCTGCTTTCGAAGCCCGGATGCATGAGCACTTGCTGGCGCCGCTCGCTGCGCGCATTGCGGAAAGTCGGGAGCAAAAGCGAGCCCGGGCGGCGGGTACGAAGGTGGAATTCTTTACGATGGTAAGGGGCGACTGATGTTACCTGACAAGCTTTCAAGCAACTTTCGTGGCGCGGACGCCGCGGGCATCGACCTCGCGACCTTGACCCCCGGTTTCAACGACACCGTCCATGATTCCCAGGGCGTGTTCCGCGCATTGCTCAACGCGCTTTCGCGGCCCGGCAAGATCGTCTCGATCGACGCGGTACTGCCCGGTCTGGATCAGGACGGCAGCACGGCTGCGGCCTATGTGCCAATGGCCGCGTTCGCTGCGCTGCTCGCCCTGGCTGACTACTCGACGCCGGTGCTGCTGCAGCATGAACATCGCGGTTTGAGCGACGCACTGCGTTTTCACACGGGCGCACCGCTGACGCATGATCATGCACAAGCGGTTTTTGCCTATCTGCACGACGCACAATCCATGCCGCCGCTGGACGCATTTTCCCTCGGTGACCCCGAGACACCGGAGAGCGCCGTCATGCTGTTCATCCGCGTGGACTCGCTTGATGACGGCACGCCGATGACCTGGCGCGGCCCCGGTATCCGCGATACGCAGACGGTCCATATCGCGGGCGTGCCGGCTTCGTTCTGGCATGAGCGCGCGTCATTGGCGAACCAGTTTCCTTGCGGTATCGACTGTTATTTCGTGCACGGCGGCTCGGTGATCGGCCTGCCGCGTACAACACGCGTGGAGGTGGCCTGATGTACGTTGCAGTCAAAGGCGGAGAACGCGCTATCGAACGTTCATGGGACCTGCTTGCCGCCAACCGGCGCGGTGATGAATCGATCGCTGAACTGGGTGTCGACCAGATTCGCGAGCAGCTCCAGCTGGCGGTTGCCCGCGTGATGACCGAAGGTTCGGTCTACGATGAAGAACTGGCCGCGCTCGCGATCAAGCAGGCAGCGGGCGATCTTGTGGAAGCCATTTTCCTGCTGCGGGCGTATCGCACGACGCTGCCGCGCTTCGGTTATACGGTGCCGCTCGATACGGAAGCCATGCTTGTGGAGCGGCGTATTTCGGCTGCGTTCAAGGACATTCCGGGCGGACAGGTGCTGGGCGGTACATACGATTACACCCAGCGTCTGCTCGACTTCAGCTTGCTGGCCGAAGGTGGTCCACGCACGCCCAATGTCAGCCTTCCAGGCGCGCCCGCACCGCAACAGGAGGCAATGCCGCGCGTGCTCGCGCTGCTCGACAAGGAAGGGTTGATCGAGCAGGAAAAGAAGCACGCTGACGCGCCCGAACCCGGCGATCTTTCGCGCGAGCCTCTGATGTTCCCCGTCGAGCGTCCGGTCCGTTTGCAGAATCTGGCCCGCGCCGATGAGGGTTTCCTGCTGGCTGTCGGCTACGCCACGCAGCGCGGTTATGCAAACTCGCATCCGTTCGCCGGCGAGATTCGTTACGGAGAGGTTGCCGTCGAACTGGAGCTTGAAGAGTTGGGATTCGCGGTCGAGATAGGCGATATCGACATCACCGAGTGCCAGATGATCAACCAGTTCGCGGGCAGCGGCGACGTGCCGCCGACGTTCACGCAGGGGTATGGCCTTGCATTCGGCCACTCGGAACGCAAGACCATGGCCATGGCGCTGGTCGACCGCGCTCTGCGCGCACAGGAACTGGGCGAGACCGTTTCGTCGCCGACGCAGGACGCGGAATTCGTGCTTTATCACAGCGACAACGTGGAAGCATCGGGCTTCGTGCAGCACTTGAAATTGCCGCACTACGTCGACTTCCAGTCCGAACTCGAGTTGCTGCGGCGTCTGCGTGCGGGCATCGAGAAAGAAGCGCAGCGCGAACGTGTTGCTCAGGAAGAGTATCAGGCTCAGCAAGCGCAACGAGGGCAGCAGGCGCAACAAGCGCAAGCCGAGCCCAGCGAGGAGAACGCAGCATGAATGCGCGTATCGAAGAAAGTGCCATGGCTGAAGGCTATAACTTCGCCTACCTCGATGAACAGACCAAACGCATGATCCGTCGAGCGCTGTTGAAAGCGGTTGCCGTGCCGGGTCATCAGGTGCCGTTTGCATCGCGGGAAATGCCCTTGCCGTATGGCTGGGGAACGGGCGGCCTGCAGGTGACGTCCGCGATCATCGGACGCAGCGACACGCTGAAGGTGATCGACCAGGGCTCCGATGAAACCACCAACGCCGTGAATATCCGCCGCTTCTTTGCGCGCACGGCCGGCGTGGCGACCACCACGCGGACGGTGGAAGCATCAATTGTCCAGACCCGTCACCGGATTCCCGAAACGCCGCTGACCGAAGCGCAGATCCTGGTGTATCAGGTGCCGATGCCCGAGCCGCTGTTCCGGCTCGAACCTCGCGTGACCGAGAGCCGCAAGCTCCATGCGCTGGCGGACTACGGGCTGATCAACGTGAAGTACTACGAGGACATCGTGCAGCACGGCAGCATTGCGACCACCTACGATTACCCGGTGCTCGTGAACGATCGTTATCTCACTTCACCGTCACCCATTCCCAAGTTCGACAACCCGAAGATGCACATGAACCCGGCGCTGCAACTGTTTGGCGCGGGCCGCGAACGCCGCATTTATGCGATCCCGCCTTATACGAAGGTACGGAGTCTCGACTTCGAGGATCATCCGTTCACCATTCAGCACTGGGACCATGAGTGCGCGTTATGCGGTTCGCGTGAGAGTTTCCTCGACGAAATGATTGTGGACGACGCCGGCGCGCGCATGTTCGTGTGTTCGGACAGCGACTACTGCCAGGAACGTCGCGCAGCACAGGAGGACGCATGAAT
The DNA here is from genome assembly GCF_044909315.1 of Caballeronia udeis. Lineage (GTDB taxonomy): Bacteria > Pseudomonadota > Gammaproteobacteria > Burkholderiales > Burkholderiaceae > Caballeronia > Caballeronia udeis_A. The sequence continues at coordinate 11,685 of NZ_JBIYEB010000002.1, read as the reverse complement.
CTTTCAACACCCGCACTTCCTCTGCTCACCGGCCGCGGACTCACGAAGCTCTATGACGGCCGCGGCGGATGCGTCGATGTGGACATCGACATTTACCCGGGCGAAGTGCTTTGCATCGTCGGCGAATCCGGTTCAGGGAAATCCACCTTGCTGAACGCACTGGCGCTGCGAACCCCCGTGAACGAAGGTGCGTTGCACTATCGCACCGTGGAGCATGATGTGCTCGACCTGTTTGCGTTGCCCATGCCGCGCCGCAGGATGCTCGCTCGTACGGACTGGGGTTTTGTGCACCAGAATGCGCGTGACGGGCTGCGTCACGGTGTGTCGGCCGGGGCGAATATCGGCGAGCCGTTGATGGCGAACGGGGCCCGCCACTACGGGCGCCTTCGTGAAACAGCCTCCGACTGGATGAGCCAGGTCGAACTGGATGCCGCGCGTATTGACGAATTGCCTTCCGCGTTTTCGGGCGGCATGCAGCAGCGGCTTCAGATTGCGCGCAATCTTGTTACGAAACCGCGCCTCGTATTCATGGACGAGCCTACCGCGGGGCTGGATGTCTCCGTGCAGGCACGGCTGCTGGACCTGCTTCGCACATTGACGGCCAAGCTTCATCTTGCTGCCCTGATTGTCACGCATGATATTGGGGTTGCGCGTTTGCTCGCGCATCGCCTGATGGTGATGAAGGACGGGCGAGTGGTGGAGAGCGGACTGACCGACCAGGTGCTCGATGACCCGCAACATCCCTATACACAGACGTTGGTTGCGTCCGTGCTGCCAGTTTGAGGTACGAGAATGAATGCCAATGCCGATCTTTCCAATGAGCTTGCGTTTGCCGAACGCGCGGCGCTGATGCTGCGTGCGCGAGCGGTGGAGAAGACCTTTACGCTGCATCAGCAGGGTGGCGTGCGCATCGCTGCGCTGGGCGGTGTGTCGCTCGATGTTGAACGAGGCGAGTGTGTCGTGTTGTCGGGGCCTTCGGGTGCCGGCAAGAGCACGTTGCTGCGCTGCATGTACGGTAACTATCTGCTCACGCGCGGCACCGTTGCCATCCGTGATGAAAGCCGCACGTCGAAATACCTGTCGTTGTCCGATGCGCTGCCGCACGACGTGATTCGCTTGCGCCGTACCACCATGGGTTATGTGAGCCAGTTTTTGCGCGCTATCCCGCGCGTGTCGTCGCTCGATCTGGTCAGCGAGCCGCTGATCTCCCGCGGCATGAATGAAGAAGAAGCACGGGCACGCGCCGGCGCGCTGCTCGAACGCCTCAACGTGGCGCGGCGTCTGTGGACGCTGGCACCGGCCACGTTCTCCGGCGGCGAACAACAACGCATCAATATCGCGCGCGGGCTGATTGCTGAACAGCCGCTGCTCCTGCTCGACGAACCCACGGCGTCGCTCGATGCCGAGAACCGGCAGGTGGTGGCGGACCTGATCGTGGAGGCACGCGAGCGAGGCGCGGCAATCGTCGGCATTTTTCATGACGAGGACACGCGCGAACGAGTTGCAACCCGACTGATTCAACTCAACGCTCCCGCCGGGCAGGCGGCAACGACTACGGAAACCTTGCAGACATGTTGATCAAAAACGCGCGCATCGTCACTCGCGATGAAGAGTTCACAGGCGTAATACGAGTAGCCGAGGGCCGTATCACCGAGGTGGCTCCCGGTACGACGTCGGTTGCGGAAGCGGAGGACTGGGGCGGTGATTACCTGTTGCCCGGACTTGTCGAACTGCATACCGACAACATCGAAAAGCATATCGCGCCGCGGCCGGGTGTATTGTGGAACCACGACGCCGCCATCCTCGTGCACGACGCCCAGGTCGCAACAGCCGGTATCACGACCGTTTTCGATGCGCTCGGGATCGGTTCGCGTGGAGGCGTGGGCGTACGCGGCAAGGAAATACAGACCAATTGCGCGCGCTCGATCGAGCGGCTGTCGGGAAGCGGCATGCTGCGCGTCGAGCACTTCCTGCATCTGCGATGCGAAGTGGCGGCAGCGGACGTGCTTGAAGTATTCAACGGGCTGGTTTCGCATCCGCTGTTGCGCCTCGTCTCCGTGATGGACCATACGCCGGGGCAGCGCCAATGGCACGATCCGGTCCAGTGGCGCCGGTATCAGGAGCGTCACGGCAAATGGACCGACGAACACGCGAGCACGGTGCTCAATGAACTGACCGACGACCAGCAGAGGTACGCGCGGGTTCATCGCAGCGAGATCGTTGCGCGTTGCAAGACGCTGGGTCTGCCGCTTGCGAGCCACGACGACACGTCGGTCGAGCACGTGCTGGAAGCAGTAGAGGACGGCGTCGCCCTCGCCGAATTTCCGACGACGCTGGCTGCGGCACAGGCGGCAAGGGATCACGACATTGCGACGATCATGGGCGCACCGAACGTCGTGCGCGGCGGCTCGCACTCGGGCAACGTATCCGCGCTCGAGATGGCACGTGCCGGGTTGCTCGACATCCTGTCGTCGGACTATGTACCGTCAAGCTTGCTGACCGCCACGTTCGATCTCGTCGACAAGGCCGGCTGGTCGCTGCCGCAAGCCATTCGCACGGTATCGTGGGCTCCCGCCAAGGCGGCCGGCCTGACGGATCGTGGTGCGATCGGCCTGGGGCTGAGGGCCGATTTCGTGCGGGTCGCCATGGCGGATCGCTTGCCGGTGCCGCGCGCCACGTTCCTTGAAGGCAGACGCGTAGCGTGATTGCCGGTGCAGGACCGTTGTATTGATTGCTGACTCCGGCTCTGCGCCGGTGCCTTTGGGCAACCAGAGGCAGCTACAGGCAGTTCGTTCGGGCAGCATGACGGCGCGATGTTTGCGCCGCCATGCTGCCCGAATCTCGTCCTCCTTCCTGAGTCACACTGCATGCTCAAGAATAAGAAAGGGCAAACCCTTCCGTAAAAACACCAACTTCAGCCGCGCCGAACCCCAGCTTCATCGAAAACTAATTGTTGGCTCCGCACGCCTGAACCACACTGGCATCCATTCCAGCCGGGCGTTTTCTGCCGGGCACAGCAACAGGGGCAAGGGACAATGACAGCAGGCGGGCAAGAGGCGCGCGGGCAGGGCTTGGGCATTCACCAGAAGATCAGCGACATCCCACGTCAATGGGCACAGGCTACGCCAAGCGGGATCGCCATTCGTGAAGACACGGACTTCGTCACCTTCGGGCGGCTGTGGACCAATATAGGAGCGGCCATGCATTTCCTGCGCGAGCAGGGCGTGGGTACGGGCGACCGCGTGATGATCGTTGCCGAGAATTGCACGGCGGTGATCACGCTGTTGTTCGCGTTGTCCGAACTCGGTGCGTGGCCGGCCATTGTGAACGCCCGGCTTTCGGAGCGAGAGATAGAGTCGATCCGCGCGCACTGCACTCCGCGGCTGATGCTGTTCATGCATTCGACCTCGCCCGACGCGGTGCGCCACGGTGTTCGTTATCGCGCGCGGGAAATCTCGCCGCCGGGACTCGGCCCCCTGATGATGGGCGCATCCGACGAAACGAGCGTCCGCGAGGAAGCATCGCTCGCCCGTGAAATCGCCTTGCTGATCTATACGTCGGGCACGACCGGCATGCCCAAGGGCGTGATGGCGACACACCGCGGCTTGCTGCACTTCGCACGGGTATCGGCCAACTCGCGCAACATGAGCACCAGCGATTGCGCGTATGCGGTCATGCCGATGTCGCACATCTTCGGCCTCGCCACGCTCCTGCTTGCGACCTTCCAGGCCGGTGCGAGCCTGCATCTCTCCGCGCGCTTCAAAGCTGAGGAAGTGCTTGCGGCTCTTGCCGCCGGCGAGATCTCCATCCTGCAGGGCGTGCCGACCATGTTCACGCGCATCGTCGCTTATGTGCGCGAGCATGCGGTCGAGGTGAGTGCACCTGCGCTGCGTTACCTGTACACCGGCGGCGGCCCGCTCGATCCGACCTTGAAACGCGATGTGGAGGCGCTGTTTGGACAGCCGTTGCATCACGGCTACGGCATGACCGAATACGCGGGTTCTCTTTTCATCACGCGGATGGACCGTCCGCGGCAGGATTGTTCATCGGGGGAGATCGTCGAGGGGGCCGAACTTCGCGTTGTCGATCCTCAAGGCGAGGACATGCCGGCGGGCGAGCCCGGGGAGCTCTGGGTGCGCGGCCCGGGCGTGATGCATGGCTATTATCGCGCGCCGGAGCAGACCGCCGAAGCATTGCGCGAGGGCGGCTGGCTGAACACCGGCGACATCGGCCGGTTGGACCCGGACGGTGCGCTCTTCATTGTCGGCCGCACCCGCGACCTGATCATTCGTTCGGGCTTCAACGTGTACCCGATCGAAGTGGAGTCGGTGATCAACACCTATCCTTCGATCCGGCAGTCCGCGGTTGTGGGCCGTGCGGCTGCCGATGGTAACGAGGAAGTCGTCGCGTTCGTGGAGATAAAAGACGGCACGACCTTCGACGCCGATGAACTCCGGCGGTATGTCGACGAACGCTTGTCGGCCTACAAGAGACCCTCCGCGATCATTCACATCGACACCATTCCAACCACCGCCAGCGGCAAGTTGCTGAAGCAACGGCTGCGTGTGCTGGCCGCGGAGCAGGACTGATCCAGTGCTGGAAACGTAGCAGGACTTCGAAGAACAACGCGCCCATGAAGGCGCCCCGGAGGAGACATGAAACACATTGCAGCGGCTGCGTGCCTGTTGCTTGGAACGCTGTCGGCTCATGCTGCCGAATGGCGCGTAGGCGTGGAGTTGCCGTTCACTGGACCGCTCGCGCAAGCCGGTACGGAAATGTACAGGGGCGTGCAGGTTGCCGCCGATATCTACAACCGGCGCAACCCGCAGAATCATGTCGTGCTGATCGCCATCGACGACGAATCGAATCCGGCGAAGGCCGTGGCGGCCGTGGAAAAGCTCGCGTCGCAGAAGGTCGTCGCCATCGCGGGGGCTGCCAACTCCAACTGCGCGGGACCTGCTTCGGAAGCGGCGGACAAGGCCGGGATTGTGTACATGACCTCGGGCGGCACCAGCGACGACATGGTGTCGCGCGGTCTGAAGACCTTCTTCCGCGTGAGCAACACGCCGGGTTACGCGAAGGGCATGATCGGTCTCTTCGACAAGCTCGGTGTGAAGTCGGTATCAATCGTGTACTCGACCAGGGACGCCACCAGCGACCTCGCCAAGCAGCTCGATATCGCGTTGAAAGCCAAGGGCGTGGCCACGACCCTGCATGCCTTTGATCCTTCAATGACGGACTTCAAGCCGGTCATCAACAAGATCAAGCTGCAGGATAAACCGGACGCCATGGCCATGATCGGGTATGAGAATGATTATGTCGGCATCCTGCGGGCGTCGAAGGTGCTGAAGCCGCAGCTCAAGGCCATTGCCGCGCCCTGGGCTTTCGCGAGTCCAAAGATGGCGGCTTCATTCCCCGACCTCGTGCCGAACGTGTACGGCGCAACGGTGCTTGCCTCACCGGCGGATTACCGGTCGGCTGACCAGAAGGAATTCTCCGAGACCTACAAGCGGCTCTTTAACACCGAGTCCAACTATCAGTCGCAGACCTCGTTCGCCTATGCGCAACTGCTGTTCGACGCCATTGCGCGCTCTGACAAAGCCGGCACGCTCGCGAAGGGCGGCCTGGCCGATGCACTGCGCAGCGAGACACCGGCAGCGGGCAACGAGTCGTTCCTCGGCAAGGTCAGCTTCGACGCTCGCGGTGACAACCCAGGTTATGTCGCCCATATGGGTCAGTTCAAGAGCGACGGCAGGCTTGTGGTTGTCTCCCCGGCGGATTACGCCACCAGTAAGCCTCAGTACCCGGGCGTTCCATGGTGATACGGTATCCGAAACAATATAAAGAGCGGCCATGATAAGAGATCAGGAAACACTCAATATTCTGCTCGACAACGTCTCGCGCTTCGTGCGCGAGCGTCTTGTCCCGAACGAGGAGCGCGTGGCCGAGACTGATGAGATTCCGGCCGATGTGGTGGCCGACATGAAGTCGCTCGGTCTTTTCGGTCTCACCATCCCGGAGGAATATGGCGGCCTCGACCTGACGATGGAAGAGGAAGTCCGGGTGATGTTCGAGCTCGGCAAGACCTCGCCGGCCTTCCGGTCGATCATTGGTACGACTGTGGGGATTGGATCGCAGGGAATCGTCATCGACGGCACGCAAGAACAGAAAGCCCGGTGGCTGCCGAAGATGGCGACCGGCGAAGTGATCGCGAGTTTTGCGCTGACGGAACCGGAGGCGGGTTCGGATGCGGCGTCGTTGCGAACCCGTGCGGAACGTGTCGGGGACCACTACGTGATCAACGGCACGAAACGCTACATCACGAACGCGCCGCAAGCGGGCATCTTCACCCTGATGGCCCGAACGAACCCGGACGATCTGCGCGCCGGTGGAATAACGGCTTTCATTGTCGAGGCGAATAGCCCCGGTATCAGCTTCGGCAAGCGCGACAAGAAGATGGGGCAGAAGGGCGCGCATACATGCGACGTGATCTTCGAGGACTGCAAGGTCCCGGCTGAGAACATCGTTGGCGGCAAGCCGGGCGTTGGTTTCAAGACGGCCATGAAAGTGCTTGATAAAGGCCGTATTCATATTGCTGCCATCTGCGTGGCGACCGCGCAGCGGATTCTTGACGACACGTTGCGCTACGCGATGGAGCGCAAGCAGTTTGGTCAGCAGATCGCTGAATTCCAGTTGATCCAGGCGATGCTCGCGGACAGCCAAGCCGAGCTCTACGCGGCACGTTGCATGGTTCTGGATGCGGCGCGAAAACGCGATGCGGGCGAGAACGTCAGTACGGAAGCCTCATGCGCAAAGCTGTTTGCGTCGGAGATGGCCGGACGGGTCGCCGACCGTGCGGTGCAGGTTCACGGGGGAGCAGGCTATATGTCGGACTACGGCATCGAGCGTTTTTACCGCGATGTACGCCTGTTCCGGATCTACGAAGGCACCAGCCAGATCCAGCAGATCGTGATTGCCCGCAACATGATCCGCGCTGCCGCCGGACGATGAAAACAACGAGAGAGACAATGAGACAGCGCTTTTTCACCTGGATGACCGGGACCGCCGGCGTCGCGGCATTGGCGTTCGCGCCGGTCGTGTTCGCGGCTGAATTGCCGGTCGGCGTGGAGCTGCCCCTGACGGGTGGCATGGCGCGCGCGGGTAATGCGCAACTGGAAGGCATCAAGGTCGCCGCCGATGTGTTTAACCAGCGCGGCGGGAAGAACATCGTCAAGCTCACCGTCATCGACGACGAAGCGCAACCCGCCAAGGCGGTATCCGCGGTAGAAAAGCTCGCCTCGCAAGGGGTATTGGCGATCACCGGCGGTTACGGTTCGAACGCGGTGAGCCCGGCGTCGGAAGCATCGGAGAAAGCGGGGCTGGTGTACATCACCTCGGGCGGGGTTGATAGCGCGATGACCTCGCGCGGCCTCAAGAACTTCTTTCGCATCGGGCCTGCATCGGGATACGCGAAGGCCGTTGTCGGATTGATCGGCGACATGAACGTGAAGTCGGTGTCCATTGTCTCGTCGACGAAACAGGCCACGTCGGATCTCGGGCAAGACGTCACGGCCGCATTGACCGCGAAGGGGATCAAGGTTACGCGACATGCGTTCGATCCGGCCATGACCGACTTCAAGCCCATCGTCAACAAGATCAAGCTGCAGGACAAGCCCGACGTGATGTTGATGCTTGGTTACGAGAACGACTACATCGGCATTCTGCGTGCGGCGAAGGTGCTTAAGCCGCAGCTCAAGGCGGTGGTCGGCGCATGGTCGCTCGCCACCCCGAAGATGGCGGCCGAGTTCGGCGATCTGGTGAACAACACGGTGGGCACGGCCATGCTGCCGCATCCGGTGCGGTTCGCTTCTAATGACGGCCGCGCGTTCGTCGCTGCTTATACAAAGGCCTATAACAAGGAGCCGGACTATCTGGCGGAGTTCTCGTATGTGCAGTCGATGCTGCTGTTCGAAGCGCTCTCCCGCGCCTCCGACAAGAACACGCTGAAGAACGGCGGCATCGCGAGGGAACTGCGGTCGCAGTCGTTCGACACGCTGATTGGACCCGTCAAGTTCGACGAGCGCGGTGACAATCCGGCGTTCCTGAACAACATGGCGCAGATCCAGGACGGCAAGGTGGTGATCGTGTGGCCGAAGGACAAGGCCACCGGCACGCTCAGGTATCCCGCGCTGCCGTGGTGAGACGAAAAGCAGGGCCGTACCGACGTTTCAACGCCATGTGAAGGAAGCACCATGACAGATCTGATCTTGCAGTCGCTGTATTCGGGCGTGTTGATGGGAGGCGCGTATGCGCTGGTTGCGCTCGGTCTCGCGCTGGTGTTCGGCGCGATGCGGGTGATCAACCTGGCGCACGGCGAGCTCGTGCTGCTCGCCGCTTACATTGCCTATTCGTTCGAGAGCCGGCTTGGTATCAATCCCGTGTTCGCGATTCCGCTGGCCATTCCTGTGGTGTGCGCGGCGGCCGCTGCGGCGTATTACCTCGTGAGCCGGATCAGGCAGGACCGCGAGCTCAATTCGCTGATCCTCACCTACGGGCTTGGCATCATCCTGACGAATGCGGTGCTGCTGGTCTGGAGCGCGGACGTTCGCTCGACGAATTCACCGTGGCTGCAGGACAGCGTGAGTATTGGCAGTGTGATCAGCATGCGCAGCGAGGTGTTGTCGTTCGGCATCAGCGTGGTGCTGATGGGCGTCTTGTGGTGGTGGCTGTCGTGTTCATGGTATGGGCGGGCGGTGCGGGCCATATCGAGTAATCGCGATGCCGCGAAGCTGATGGGCATCAATCCCGGCAGGATCGAACTGGTTACGTTCCTGGTGGCGGGCGTGCTGGCCTCGTGCGCCGGTGTCTCGATCTACGCGAGCAGCGCGATCCAGCCTTCCATTGGGGAAGCGCTTACGGTAAAGGCGTTCATCATTACGGTGCTGGCGGGTGTGGGGTCGATCCCGGGGGTGTTGCTTGGCGCGATGCTGCTTGGGATTGCCGAGGCGCTGACGGTGACGCTCTACAGCTCCGCCATGCAGGAACTCACGGGCATGGTGCTGTTCCTGCTCGTGCTGTATGTGTTGCCCAATGGTCTGTTCGGTGTTGCCCGGAGGCGTGGATGAACCGCATCGCCCTGACTGGAATTGTATTGCTCGTGCTGTACGTGGGCGTGCCCCTGGTGGTTGGGCATGACTTGTACCTGATGAGCCTGACGGTTGCGTCGCTCACCATCGCGGGCGTGGCGTTGGCGTGGGCGCTGCTTGGCAATCTTGGCGGCATGGTGAGCTTCGGGCATAACGCGTTCTTCGGCGTGGGCTCGTACGTCTCTGCGTTGCTCGTGCTCAAGGTGGGCTGGCCCGTGTTCCCGGCCATGCTTGGCGGGGGACTCAGCGCCGTGGTGGCGTCGCTTGCCATGTTGCCCGCGCTGCGTTTGAAGGGACCGTATTTCGCGCTGGCGATCCTGGCATATGCGCAGATCTTTCGTATTCTTGCCACTGAGATGTCCGGTGTGACCGGAGGATCGGGCGGCTTATCAAGCATTCCCGGCCTGCCTAAAGTGTTCGGCTTTGATTTTTCTACAAAGACTGGCGGCTATCTGGTGATCCTCACGCTCGTGCTGGTCTTTGCGCTTGCGTATTACTTCCTGCGGCGCAGTTATGTTGGCCTTGCGCTGCGTGCGATGCATGAGTCCGAGGACGCCACGCGGGTGGTTGGCGTGAATAACGCGATGCTCAAGACCTGCATGCTGATGTTGTCCGCTTTCATGACCGGGTTGGTCGGCGCGTTCAACGCGCACATCATCAACTTCCTTGAGCCGGACTACGCGTTCAACGCAACGTGGGCAGTGGTGCCGATCATTGCGGCGATCTTCGGTGGTTACCGGACTATTACCGGACCGTTGGTGGGTGCGGTGGTGGTCTATCTCGTCGACCAGTTGTTCCTCAAGGACATTTTGCCGACGGGGCATCAGATCGTGCTGGGCGTGCTGCTGGTCGGCATGATCATCCTGAGCCCGGCGGGGTTGACGGCGCTGGTCTTCAAGAAGCGTAAAAAGCGAGACGCGTATGCCGCAAGCTGAACTCGAACTGCAGAACGTGACTATTCGCTTTGGCGGCATTACTGCTGTCAACGATGTGTCGATGACCGTGGGCACGCGCGATCTGGTGGGTCTTGTCGGACCCAACGGCGCGGGCAAGACCACGCTGTTCAACGGCATCTCCGGGCTGGTGAGGCCGACCCAGGGCACGATCCGTTTCGATGGCGCCGACATGCTCAAGACCTCGCTGCACAGGCGGGCCCGGCTGGGGATTGGCCGTACGTTCCAGGTGCCGCAACCCCTGCACGAGCTGACTGTGCGCGAGAACTTGATCGTTGCGCAACGGTTTGGTGCGGGACGTGTGGACGAGGCCCGCATAGATGAAATATTGGGGTTTCTGGGGCTTCAGGACAAGGCGGACCGTAACGCGGCGACCGGGCTTGCTCTGACCGAATTGAAGGCGTTGGAGGTGGCCAAGTCGCTGGCGACGCAACCCAAACTCTTGTTGCTTGACGAAGTGCTGGGCGGTCTGGAGACGGCGAGCAAACGCCGTTTCATGACGATGTTGCGTGAGGTGCATGAGCGGTACCAGGTGGGCATCCTGATCATTGAGCATGACATTGAGACGGTGATGAGTCTTTGCGAGCGTGTCTGCGTGCTGAACTTTGGTGAGCTGATTGCGGACGGGCCGCCGGCGGAGGTGTTTCGTGATCCGGCGGTGGTGAAGAGCTACACGGGCGAGGTGGTTGATGCTTGAAATCAGCGGCGTGCGTGCGGGTTACGGCGCGATCAATGTGCTGTGGGATGTGTCGCTTGAGGCGAGGCGTGGGGAGGTGACTGTTATTGTCGGGCCGAACGGGGCGGGGAAGACAACGTTGCTACGCGCGATCATGGGCTTGCTGCCGTTGCAGCGTGGCCAGGTTGTGTTTGACGGCCAGCCGTTGAAAGCGCTTGCAACCTGGAGCTTGCCGGAGCGCGGGGTGGTGATGGTGCCGGAGGGCCGTTTGATTTTCCGCGACATGTCGATTGAGGAAAACCTGATGATGGGTGCGTTTCCGAAGACCAAACGTGCTGCTGCTAAAACGCAGCTTGAAGAGGTGTTCGCATTGTTTCCGCTGTTGAAGGAGCGGCGCCATCTGCCGGCGGGCACGTTGTCGGGTGGTCAGGCGCAGATGTTGGCGCTTGGGCGCGGGTTGATGTCGTCGCCGCAATTGATGTTGATTGATGAGCCTTCGCTTGGTCTTGCGCCGGTGATTGTGCAGGAGGTATTCGAGATTCTTGGCCGGCTGAAAGCGGAGGGTCGCACCATTGTGCTGGTTGAGCAGAACACCAACATGGCGCTGCGCTTGGCGGACCAGGTGTATTTGATGCAGGGTGGCAAGGTAACGTTATCGAAGCGGGCGCACGAGGTGAATGTGAATGCGTTGCATGACATGTATTTCTCGCGCTAGGGAGAGGGGGCTGATACTTGTTTGTGGGCGTTGGTGCTTGCCCGAGAGCACTGGTGGCGAAGCGTGTGCATGTCAGGATTCGCGAGAAGGAGGGGTTCAAACATCCGTGGCTCTGGCGAGCACCGTGCTTTTGGGGCACCTATGAATGGGAACTGCACGCTGTGGACACTTAGGGTAGAGCGGTTAAAGCGTTTT
>NZ_JBIYEB010000001.1:0-604157 GCF_044909315.1 Caballeronia udeis | reverse complement strand
CACTCGTTTGGTGCGTTTCGCTACGGTCATCGTTGCTCCTAGATGCTGGCAGTCTCCTGCCAAATGACCGTTTACACAAAACTAATTACACCCTCCACAGAAAGTGAAAACTGTGCCAGGTAAGTGAAAAACTGCTGACACGGTTAGTGAAAAAATCCTGGCGGCGGCCCTCACCCGACGGGAGGCTGACGTCCGCGACGGTCGCTGATGAACCCCGAAGCGACCTCCGCTGATCCCGCGAGCGGTCATTCAATCTACGCGTTGATAAGCGAGCGGATGCGACGAGCCCCATCTTCCGGGGTGCAGGTCGATGTATCCAGGCGTATCGAGTAGGATCTCGAGTAAGCCGGGTGCCCAAATTGCGCCCGGGCCATTCCTTCACTACGGTCCGGCCTGCCGCGTTCGCGCGCTTCCAAAACATCCAATGGGCACGAAACACCGACAACATAGGTGCGGCGAGGCGCAAGCGCAGAAATACACTCGTCGATGGTAGTCGTATCCCGAAGCACAAGATCCAGAACTATCTCGAAGTGACTCGCTGCCACCCGCCTTAGGGTCGACTGCAAGTTCAGGTAATGAAGCCTCAGCGCTTGATTCAGTTCTTCATCCGAACGCATGTCACGTCTACGCGACATTTCGACGAATGCGTCCAGCGATATGTGGAAGACCGGAATTTTCGAACCATCCTGAAGCGCCCTAGCCAAGCTGCTTTTCCCTGCGCTGGTAGGTCCATGCAATACGATTGCAGTCGGTTCCATATTTTTCGTTGACCTCCTTGCTCTGTCTATTGGCTTATGCGACGTCCGTGGACGGTCGCAAAGCGACCCTCAACCGTCGTTGAACCCCGCACCACGTCAACGGCCGCTTTCGAGGTCCAACGGCCATAGGTAAGTCCGCGGCGGCCGGCGAGTTCTCGGCCTTTGCCGACATTCAGGCATTGGCGTTGGCGAGGCGGCTACAGGGCGCTCTCCCGACATTCGCACATCGATAGCCTCGACTGTCAGGTTTCTCTGCAAGCGTATGCGAACTAGCGACCCTGACGAGCCATCCAGCCTTCAAACATGATCTCTCGGTTGCTACGCCGGGAGCAGACACGGGGAAATCAGCCGGCCATTTATCTCTGGCCCAAACTCAGCGTGTGTCACTTCCCCGGGCGCATGGAAATCCAAGGGAGGAATGCGGCGTCGATCCAACTTGATCACCGACTCGGGCGCTCCAAGCCTTTGGCACACAGCACAACGGACGCATTGGCTGCGGCGCGGCACTGGTGCCTGCGGTCTGGATTGCTGACCCGTCACGAGGCTGCGCCCGTGCCCCGTTGCTCGGCGGGGTCAAAGCAAAGCCGAGTATCTCGCACCATGACGGTGCTTATCTCTAAGAGCGTTCTCGGTGCAAGCCTTCGCCGGTCGCACAAAACGCACCTTGAGCTTGGCGTCATTTTGGCCTAAGTTTATTCAGCGACACACGTATGAATAAAACGCCATTCACGGATGACTGCCCAGTTTCAAGTGAGCGTGCGAGGTACTCTGAACATCCTCAAGGCGTAACGCAAAAACGCTCATTTGGTAACGCAAAAGGAAAAAGGGGCGTTCTGTCATTTCCGCAACCATCCGCGCCAAACTTGGCGACCAACAAGAACCGGCAACGCGAATACTGATGTTGACTCGAAGTGCTGACCGCAATCCGAGTTCGATCAGGTCGGCCTAAACGTTTTCGCCGGAAGCGGCCGTTTTCATTTGACGGAATTTGTTTGCATCCTGCTTTTTGCACGAGCGAGACAGGATGGTCCGAACGCTGTTGGGTGAGGAGGTATGGAACAAAATCGAAGCGATCTTGCCGCGCAAGGAAGGCGACAGGGGCCGCGCGGCTGCCGACAATCACTAGTTTCTCGAAGCCGAGACAAAGGCTACGATGTCGGCACCTTTATGCAACCGATTCGGGCCACTCACGCACAAATCGTCACCCCGCCTCGTGCGAACCGCAAGGCAAAGCACCGATACGGTCGCGCTCTGTACCACACACGCAACCTGGCCGAGCGCTTCATTAACCGTACAACCATTTTCGACGCGTCTCCACTCGATACGACAGGCTTACCGACAGCTATCTTGTGTCTGGATAGCTTGCCGGGTCATTTGAGCCGCTCGTGAACACTGCCTAGGCTTCGGCCGGTCGGTCCTGTGAGTCAGAGTACGTCACAGTACACGGAGGTTGAACATGGACGTCCCCGCCAACTACAACGTTCTACAAGGCAGTGCGCGCCGCGCGCGCCGCGGCGTGACGATCGCCGGACCGGCCGATCCAGACGAAAAGCTCTCCGTCAGCGTCGTAGTCCGGCGCCGCGCCGACGCTCCACCCCTCTGGGACCAGGACCATTGGGCGAAGACCCCTCCCGGCAGGCGCAAGTTCCTCTCCCGCCCGGAGTTCGCCAGGACCTTCGGCGCAGACCTAGACGATCTTGAGCGCGTGGCGAGCTTCGGCTTCGCCCACGAGCTCACGGTGGTCGAGTCGGACTCGGCCAGGCGGACGGTCGTGCTCACCGGCACCGTCGCCCAGATGAGTTCCGCGTTCGCCGTCGAGCTGAACATGTACCGGTCGCCCACAGAAACGTATCGCGGCAGGGAGGGCGCGATTTACCTGCCCAGCGATCTGGTCGATCTCGTGGAGGGCGTATTCGGGCTCGACAACCGCCGGATGGCGAGGCACGCGAGCGGAGGGCCGTCCGGTGCCGTGCCACTCACGCCTCCGCAGGTCGCGGGGCTCTACGGTTTCCCGACCACGAGCGCCGCCAGTCAGACGGTTGCCATCCTCGAGTTCAGCGGGCCGACGTCGAACCCCAGCACGCCCCGATCCGGGTTCTCCACGAGCGACGTCGCGTCATTCCTCTCGAGTGTCCACGTTACCCCCTCATCGACGCGGACCATCAAATCGGTCACCGTCGATCCCTCCCCCACGAGCCCTGGAAATTCCCCTTTTTATAACGCCTCGACGTTCGCCTCCTATCCTCCCGATCCCGATGTCGAGGTCGCACTCGACGTCGAGATCGTCGCCTCCGTGACTCCGGACAGCAACATCGCCGTGTACTTCGCACCCTTCACCGAGCAGGGGTGGGTTGACGCAATCAACCAGATTGTGGCGGACCACACGAACGATCCGAGCGTCCTCTCGATCAGCTACGGCTGGCCGGAGCTGGAGGCGGACCAGCTCTTGAACTATCCCGCCCCTCCCGGTCCTTACCCTTGGCCCTTCGAGTGGACACAAGCAGCGGCCAACGCGCTGACGACGGCGTTCCAGTCCGCCGCGATGATCGGGATGACCGTGTTCGTCTCCTCCGGTGACCACGGCTCGGACTGCGGTGAACAAGACGGCAAGGCGCACGTTCTCTATCCAGCCAGCGACCCCTGGGTGACAACCTGCGGAGGGACGACCATCACAAGCACGTCCCCGTTGACGCAGATCACCTGGAACGATAACTCGGGCAACGATGACCTAAGCGCCTATCCGAACTACGTTGGCGACGCAACCGGGGGCGGCATCAGCTACCTGTGGGGGGCGCAGCCATGGCAGGAGAACGCGAACGTCCCGCTATCGAAGAACGGCGACGGCCGGCAAGGCCGCGGCATTCCGGACGTGGCAGGCAACGCAAGCGCGTATAGCGGTTACACGCTCTGGCTTTATGGCCAGTCGGCCAACGATCTCGCGTACACGGACATCCCCCAGACGCTCGGTACGATCGGGGGGACAAGCGCCGTCGCTCCTCTATACGCCGCGCTCCTTGCGATCATCAACGCGGCACTCCCCGAGCGTGTCGGGTACCTCAATCCAACGCTCTACGCGATCGGCTCAACGCTCGGGCAGAACGTCTTCGTGGACATCGCCGACGGCGCCAGCAATGCCGTCTATTGGGTTAACGAGGACGAGAGCGCCGGTGGCCCATCCCCGGGCTACGCCTCGGTCACCGGTTGGGATGCGTGCACGGGGTGGGGCACCATCAACGGCTCCGCCCTCCTCGCATTCTTCCAGCAACTCTTCCAGCGATCGCTCACGATCAACCTCGAACGCAGCACTTACGGCCAGAACGAGGCCTTGCAGAACGACGGCGTCTTCGCGGGCGCGCTCTTCGTTGTCGTCGATGGCCTCAAGGCTAGCGAATTCCCCGGTGGCGGCATTACGCAACTGATCACGACGCTCACGCCGAGCGCGGCGCAACTCGCGTTGCTCGCTGCGTGGGCCCCGTCGATCCCCGCGCCCGCCGGAACCGGCATCGTGTTCACGCCGACCGGCGTGGACTCCGACGATCCCTCGCTCGGGCCCGAAGTGCAACGCTTCACCTTCACGTACCAGGTCCAGATTCCCCAGAGCGCGTTCACGACACCCGGGGTCACTTATCCAGAACTCCTGACGATCACCGCCTCGCTCCCCATCGCAACGAACCCGCCCTCTCCGGGCAGCTCGCAGATCGAACTCATCACCGCCGCCGATCCCTTCTTTTCGGACGAAGCGAACGGCGGGTCTGCGATCCTGAGCGAAGATCTCCGCGCCTTCTACGTTGAAGAGGGTCAAACGATGTTCGGCATGAAGCTCGGCAGCTCACAAGCGCCGACCCCCCTCACCTTCATCCAGAAGGTCGTCACCAACATGAGCGGGGTGAACGGCACCGTCCCGGGCGACAGCGTCGATTCGTTCGAGAGTCTTCCCCATGCCCCGAACACGGACACGCAGTTGAGCGTGTTTCCGACGACGACCGGCGGCACCAAGGTGTACAACTTCGCCCTCGCCCGCGTGCGTCTTACCGGCACCGGCCCCACGGAGGGGGCCACCAAGGTGCGCGTGTTCTTCCGGACGTGGCAGGCGCAGTCGACGGCGATCACGTACACGACGCCCGCGGCCGGCAGCGGCGCCTCGCCTTCAACCGGGTCGTTCCGGCAATATACCGATCCTCCCGGCACAGCGAACGGCGTCAAGGTTCCGCTGCTGGGGATCAGCGGCAACGAGTACACCACCGTGCCGTACTTTGCGACGCCTCGCGTCTCGCCGGGCGTCGACATGACAACACAGCCTGAGGACGCCCCTTTCAATGCCAAGGGCATCGTGCCGCCTGCCGCCGGCGGCACGACCTACGCCTACTTCGGCGCGTGGCTCGACACCAACCTGACAACCGGGCAGTTTCCGCTCCAGCCCCCTCCCGCGAACCCCGATGGGGAGAACGGAGGGTTCAACGGCCTGAGCCTCGTCCCCATCACGAAGTTGTTCAGGGGACTGCATCAGTGCCTCGTCGCGGAGATCGTCGACGACGAGGCACCGATAATCACCGGCGCTACCCCTGGCAGCTCGGACAAACTCGCCCAGCGCAACATCGCATTCGTGCCTGTGGCAAACCCCGGCGTGGTGGACTCGCGACTGGCAACGCACACCTTCGAGATCCAGCCCTCGCCGGCCGTGCTAGGTGCAAGCGATCTGCCCGACGAACTGATGATCGACTGGGGACAGATCCCGAAGGGCAGCGTTGCGAGCCTCTAT
The DNA here is from genome assembly GCF_044909315.1 of Caballeronia udeis. Taxonomy (GTDB): domain Bacteria; phylum Pseudomonadota; class Gammaproteobacteria; order Burkholderiales; family Burkholderiaceae; genus Caballeronia; species Caballeronia udeis_A. The sequence continues at coordinate 598,640 of NZ_JBIYEB010000001.1, read as the reverse complement.
CTACCCGCGGTCGACGCGGCCGACGTGCTCGCGCTGGCGGCCAAGATGTATACGTTCCACGACCTCTCCGCGAGCGACGCACACACGCTTGTTTGTCCCACCGGCGGAATCACCTATGTCCCCATCCCACCGGGCTCCGGCTCGGGCGTGAACCTCGCCGGGCTCTTCTCGGTGGAGCTGCCGTCCGGCATCACGAAAGGTCAGGCGTTCGAGATTGTTGTCCGCCAGGTGAAGAGCGCGAGCGCCCGGGCGAGAACACCACCACCCCCGCCGCCGCCATCGGTCCTGCAATTCGCGTCCGCCTCCGTGGGCACATCCACCGTGCTGACGTGGCGACGCATCTGCGGAGCGTTCCGCATCACGATTCCCGTGAGCACGAAGGGCAACATGCTGGTACCGGCGGAGCGGGCGCTGTCCCTGATGCGCTGGGTAGGCGAAACGATCCCTCCGACCGATCGCTGGTATCCGGTGTTCGTCCGATACATCGGCCAGCTCGCCGGCCGCGTGGCGGGGCTGGGTGGGGATCCGAACACCGTACCGCCGACGGGGACCGGCATCTGGCCCGGTGGGCTCGGCGGCGGTCAACCCGTTGGCGGTGGTCACGGTGGCCCGGGCGACGGTGATGTCGTTGGAAAGATCGAAGGGCTTATCTACGACCACTTCGGTGACTTCGAGGGCTTTCTCCTGGAGACTGAAAGGGGCGAGTCCTTCACCTTCTACAGTCGTGAGAGCTTCGTCGAGGACATCGCGTGCCGCGCCTGGACCGATCGTCTTCGCGTTACGGTGATCCTGGAAAACGGCCACGACGATCGTCCGCGCCGCATCATCCTCCACCCTCCTCACCACCCCCAATGATGAACGACGCACGCCCGGGTTGGCAAACGCGGAAAAGCGTGTGCCAGCCGAATACCCCCGAAGCTGTCTCCTTGGTCAGCAAGCGGCATGTTGAGGTGATCTCATGATCATTGGCGGAACGAACCTAGGGCCATTCAAGACGCACTCCGATGTGCTCGTGTTCGGCAACTACATATACTTCCGCGGAACCGACAACAAGGTCTGGCGCGTGAAGACCGATGGGATCGATAGCTACGACCCGAGGGCTACAAGACGCAACTCAATGTATTTGTTACCCGCGGCTCGATGCACTTCCGGGAGACCGACAATCTGGTGTGGAGATTCGACTTCAGACACGGACCTCTAATTGAAAGTTCGCATCCGCTTGCAGTGAAACCTGACATTCGCTGCCATCGATGTGCGAACGTCAGGAAAACGACCTGTAGCCGCCTCATCAACGCCGATGCCTGAATGTCGGCAAAGGCAGATGATCTGCCGAACATGATCGTCAATGGAAGGTCCGTTACCTGGGTGGAACCGACGTTTGAGTGACCTTGTTCGCGCGAGGGCGAACGGCTGGAGCTGGCCGACAAGCGCACGCTCGCCGGCCGCCGGCTATCAAACTTCAGTCTGCTCGGCCATTTCGAGTGCATCGTCTACCTCGATCCCAAGGTATCTCACGGTGCTTTCAATTTTTGTATGGCCCAACAGCAATTGGACGGCGCGCAGGTTCTTGGTGCGTCGGTAGATCAACGACGCTTTCGTACGTCGCATCGTGTGCGTACCATACGCGGTGTCGTCGAGTCCGATCGATGCGACCCAACGATGAACGATGCGCGCATATTGGCGCGTCGATACGTGTACCGAGGCGTGCAGCCGACTCGGAAACAAATAGTCGGTAGGCTCCAATCCTCGCGCGGAAATCCAGGCAGAAACACTTTGACGAGTCTGCTCCGTGATTTCAAACTGCACCGGTCTATGCGTTTTTTGCTGCATGAAAGTCGCGCGAGCTAAGACATGGCCTCCCATGTAGACGTCCTGCATCTGCAGTCGCGTCAGATCGCATACCCGAAGCTTGCTGTCGATTGCAAGGTTGAACAGCGCCAACTCACGGGCGTTAGCCGACATCTGGAGCCTCGTCCGAATTGCCCAGATCTCACAGAGTTTCAACGGCGGCTTCTGACCAGTCAGCCTTCCTTTGTTCCAAGGCACTCGCCGCGCATCCGAGGAATTAAGCGTTTCCATGACAACCTCCTCTTCAATGAAGGGAGATTGATTTTGCGCCTTGGGAAATGGTCGCTGTTCGACCCACTGCGGCCGGTCGACTCAGCGCGACATATCGGGCCGCTTTCAAGGTGGAACGGACGTTCGTTTAGTCGCATGCTCGGCGGCAACCGTGTCCAGAAACCGGTGGTAAATTGCTGAACTAAATTAACTACGATTGCACTTTGGATGGGTTCAATGTCTTTCTCCAATCTCGAGGACAAATTCAGTGGAATTTGGCGACGCGCGCTGAATGAGTCGTCGCTGAACGCTGTGACACCAGAACTCATTGAAAAATGGGCTAGCGACAAGAGGCTGATCAATCCGGTCGCGAAGCGTGCAGATGTCGGGGTCTTCCATCCGACGCCGTGTATTGTCCTGACCGCCGAAGGTGGCAAAGCATGCTTCCCGACCATTCCGGTTTCCGGCGACGAGAACTGGCGAATAAGGCGAAAACAACACGACGATCAAGCCGCTCTTTGGGACAAGGTCGAGTGGTTTATGCCGCTATGGCTACCGATGGGTGAAATATCTAAGCTGCTTGCTTCCGTCAGGCATGTGACGAGAGAGCGGGCGCTCGATCTTTTCAAATATCACACGTCAACCCTTTATACATTGGCCTTCCAGGCGGTTTGCATCGAACAGATCTTGCCTCTTGCCCGCAGCCTTAAAGAGATCGTGCCGTTGGCGCGGGAAGCTTATCTCGGCGCCTATAGCGGCTATTGGACTACCAGTGTCGGAGCATTGATACCGGCGATCGAAGGCAGTCTAACAAGAATTGTTTCTGATCTCGGGACTAAAGCTACTGCCCCGGACAAGATTGATCATGCAGTGAACCGCGCGATCGAAACTGCTGCACAACTTCATTTTGACCGCATGTGGGTGCCGCCAGAATATAAGACTTGTGACTATCTATTCGGGCAGGACGAGCGTGTTTTCGCCTTTGAGACCTTTCGGAGGTGGCTCAAGAGCCATTTTTTCTGCAATACCGACGAATACCGGGGGGTGACCTGGCTGAATCGGCACATGTTTGCGCACGGCACCGCGGCGTCATGGCAGCAACCGGCGAATTTCGCTCGGATGGTGGTCGCGCTTGCGACACTTGCAGCCATCGAATCTTGGTACGACGCCTCTCATAGCGTCTCGTTTTTTCTCCCTGACATGAATGACGACAGTACCTTGCTATGGCAACAGGCGCTGCTGCGGGGCGATGTTCAGATGAAGCTGAAGCTCGCCGAACAGGATCATTTCCGAAAACATGGGCGCCTGGTTCCACCATTGCCAGCAGACAACGGCGTCCTGCTCCGTAAGGGACTCCTTTCCCAGCAATGTATGACTGATTTGGTTCGGCCTTTACGCGATGCTGGCTGGAATGTGAAAGTCAACGAGCCTGACGATGAGGCGCTCTACATGACCGTCGATGCTTCCCACGACGAGAAACTTTTCAGTGTTGCGTTGCTATACAGCTGCGGAACTGATAATGGCATTTACAAAATGCTCGCTAAAGAATGCGTGGTCATCCTCTACTGTGGGGCTCCTTATAAGCAGGATTCATTTGCCTACGGCATTTCGGTGCATGTCGGACCTGTATTGGGATGGCAGCCGCCAAAAGCGGGTTGAAGAAAGGGATAGTCACCGCATGGCCGGAACGCTGCGCTGCCCTGTAGGCGCGAGCGAATAGAGTCCGGTCCGCTGCGACGCGGATACGCTCGATCGTCGAAAAGTTGAAAGTGGAGCGGTCTCTCCATACGATCTCTAGCTGCTTAAACATCGCGAGCAACCCGACCGAGCCTATGAGCATCGACGCAGACACCTATCTAACGACTATCCTCAACCGGGAAGCCGTCGATACGAGCATATTTTAGCCTCTGTGGAATGTCCAGGCGACGATCCAATCGCACTGAAGTATCACAACTGCGCGCCGTGCGCCGTTGCACCAGCGGTTGACACCCACCTCGTGCGCCAAGTGATGGACCGAGTTGTCGTCTTGCAGCCACCACGTCATAACTCGCAGTAGCGGATGTTGACAGGCATCGCGCGCGACGAACAACCCGGCATCCATGTGGGAAATACAAATACAGGTCGGGGCCCGTCGCGTACAGCACCGACGGTTCAACACGATTGGGCAGTTGGACAGCCGAAACAACGCTCTCGAACCTTGGAGACGTAGGGGGATTCCTTTGGTTTATCGAGCCCATACGCCTTCCACTGCTCCGCTCCGTGAGAGGTGACGGCATCGTAGTGGTTTTGCTCATCGATCATTTTCTGGCGGGCTTGGCCCACCAGTTGACCGATCTCCTTGCAGCTCATGTTTGACGACGATCTGATCTTAGCTTGCAGCGCCTGAGTTTCATGCACGGCAATCTGGACATGCCATTCCTCATGATCAGAAAGAGAGCGATCGTAGAATGCCCAACATTCCTGATCTGGTGGGTTCAAGTTCCGAGTCGTCAACATTGGCACTTTGACGACTAGTTTGACAACAATGGTTGCCGTGTCGGAGGAACATGTATTGTTTTTGACGAGAGGTTCCGGTCCCAGCTCGACGGAATATGATGTGATCCCCTCAAATCTTCCCTGAAGGTCCTCGTCCCTTTGAGCACTGGCCTTAATTGAATCAAATATTTCCCCCCAGGTGTTGCCAGACACGTTGTAGTAGTGCATTTCAAAGATTGGTTGGACATCTTCCCCGGTGGGCCAAGCAGAACCGGCCATGATGAGCGGGGCGATGGCCGCCACGCCTAAGCCAATCACTCTCCGCAGGACGGGTCCCATGGGAATGGCTCCTGGAAAATTTAAAGTTAGCTTGGGGTTTTAGGTCGCCCCGATGCACGATAAGCTAACTATAGGCGCTCCTTCGGAGACTGAAAAAATGCGGTCCATCGTACACATGGTGCTGGGCCTCGTATTTGCGGCGGCGCTTGTTGGTCCTGCGCAGTCAAAATCGTTCGCGAACACTTACGTAAGTTTCGACATGCCGGACGATTGGCAATGTGTCCTCGAAGAAACAGAGTATGTCTGCAAGCCGCCCGCCGGTCCGGATGGCAAGTACAGCATGATCGCGATCCTAACGGCCAAGGAAGTTGGGCCGATGGATAGCCCGCAGCTCTACATTCAACATCTTCAGGATGATGTCGGCACGACAGCTGGCGTCGAAACCGTCCGGGCGCCGAAGAGCACACTGATCGGCCAAGTCATCTGGCTCGATGCGATTTACTGGAACTCAGAGGTCAAAAACTACCAAACCCGCTATCTTGCCCGCACCGAAGGCAACCTTGGCGTCCTCGTGACATTCTCGGCTCATCGCAGTGTGGCCAATCAGGCCCAGGCCATTTCCGACCAGATCGCCAAGTCCGTCCAGGTCAACAGCTATCGCGCCCGCCCGGAGCTTCAGGAGGACGGGCACTGACTTCTCGGGGCGTCAACTCTTGGCATGGGCGTCCTTGAATCCGGGCATCAGCACGTCGAGGATGCCGTTGAAGCTCGGTATGGCACCGAATACGTAGTAGCGGGCTTTATCGTGCCAGTTGGGCGTCACGTAGAGGGTTTCGGTGGCGGCAGGATTGGTCATCTGCTCAACCGCGCGCGTCAGCCACGTCGGATAATCGCCGTCCGGAGCTTGCGACAAATCGTACAGGACCATGGAGCCGCTCACCCGTCTCGCCGTCAGGATGAAAGGACCGCTCTTCAGGGCGTCAATATCTCGACCACCCTGAGCCGCGATCGTCTGTTGAGCTAGTTTCAAGAACGTCCTGGCCCCGGAAAAGTCGTAGCGATCGCCCAGAGTCTTGCAGTCGGCCATGTCATTCTTAGCCCAGGTCGTGACCGGCCAGACGAACGGGGCGATTTGCACTTCCCGGCCATAGGAATTGATCCGCATGGGCGTGCCTTGATTAAGGGCGCCGCTGAAGCTCATGTGATCTAGGAACAGGGGGCAGAAGCGATCGATCTCCTGGCGACTTGTGAAGATCGGAACGGCATATCCGATCGCGTTCGCAGGCACGTGATCGTCGCGCACCAAGACATAACCGCGAACTTCGATCAGCTCCTCGCCCGTGGGAGCCGGCGAATTGTTCCAGCCAGTCGGCGGGCGTGCTCCGAGCAGTCCACCTCCCGCCGATGGATTGACTATCGGCGGCGGTGATCCGAGCTGTCCACCTTCCGCCGATGGATTGACGTCCGAAGTGGTTGCGCAACCCGTGGTCAAAGCCAACACCACGCTGATGATCGCGCATCGCAGCCATGGGGTCCTTAGGTCGGTCATTTTTCGCCTGCCGCCGGCGTATTGCTCGCCGTCGGCGCGCGTGGCTTCAATAGTCTAAAGATTAGCTCTGACCCGCCAGCGCCGATGACGAAGGCCATGAGGGCGACCGAAGCGCCAAGGCCGTTAAGCGGCCAGAAAAACGCCAAGGCGATGACGCTCAGGACCACGCCAATCGCAACGGCCTTCACCGACAAGAGCTTGATCAGCATGTCCTCTCCCCCTGTCCCCAAGGGTTCATCAGAAGGCAACCAGACCGAGCCGCGCCCTAACTGCGATCACCTCTCGGCTGACGCCAATCGCAGACGTTCCCTCGCTTGGAGCAAGTGTATCGAATTTCGCCACCGGGAGCCACAGGCCCGCCCACGTTCACTTCACGCTAATGCGGGCAGCAAGAACGCCGCAGTGAGGGAGAGCCGGGGCTTTCCGCGTTTCTGGGATGAGGGTGATCTGCATCCAGGCAGACGACGAGTAATTGCAAGGACAGGCATCCGCACATGCCCCTTCTGGACCTGAATCCTTCGGCCGGCTCGATCCGGTGGCGCCTGCCATCCCATGAGGTGATGGCGAGGCCTCGCCGACCGGGATCACGCGCGAAAGTCGGCTGTTTGGTGCGATCCTGTCGTTCGAATGTCGCTCATAGAGCGAGGTCGAACGACAGGTGATGGCCGGTCCTTGCCTGTCGCGCTGATCGCCCGGGTTTTTTCACTTACTGCGGCGGTTCGCGACAGATATTTCACGTTCCTTGTCACGTGCTGGTCGCTCGATGTCACTCTTCGTGGAAAATCGCCTTAAATTCAACGACGCATTTTTCATTAATGGTGACACCCGACAGAGTTTTCCGGGAAGCAGTTGTAACCCCAGCAAGAGCCCCGGACCAGATCCGGTCTCCTTGCTGGAATAAGAAAGCCGGTCGCATTCATGCGACCGGCTTTTTTTGTAGCATGGCCAGCGGATCCGCTGTTTCGGTACCCATCGGCTTCTTGTGGATCAACCGAAGCCAAGTCACTTGTGAGTCCGCGCGACCGCCATCCCCCACGATTTCACCCCGCGAAATTGTGAAAAACGATCTCAAGCGTCGGCAACGGGCATTGCGCCGTTTAAAGTCCACGGTTACCTCGGAGCGGTTCGGCGCTGTGGCACAAGCGCGCGTACGAACAATGCCCGTTCGCTAAATAACCGATAAAACGCCATGGCTCGACCTAATTTTGAACAAGCGAAACAATCCGGCGGCATGCGCCAGCCCCCCGCAGCCGTACAAGCGCGGTTCGCGGGAATCGCGAAACAGTTCCAGGCGGCGTACGCGGCCGGGGATTATCAAAGCGGTGCGAAATTTGCTGAAGAAGCGCTTCGAATCACACCGGACAACATGGTGATCTTGTCGGACTACGGGTCGTGCCTCGTGCGTAACAAAGCCTATGACCAAGCGTACAAGGTCTACATGGGCATCCACAACGCGCCGGCGAGCAAGCGCAAGCTGGCGTCGGCGACGTGGCTCGACGGTTTGGTGGAAGTTTGCGGCTGGCTGGGCAAGACCGAAGAAATGCGCGAGTACGGACTGCGTTCACTACGCGCCTCCGATGCCAAATACGGCGCCAACCCGAGCGTCCCGATTCCCGATCACGCAACGCCCGCATTCAACCCGTCGAACCCTGCCGAGAACGTGATTGCTTACTCGCTGTTCGGATCGAATCCGCGCTATTGCGAGCCTGCCGTCATGAACGCCGAAATGACGCGTGATGTTTTCAAGGGTTGGACATGCCGTGTATATCTGGACGCTACCGTCCCGGACCACGTTCAGCGAAGGCTCAAGGAAGCCGGCGCCGAAGTCGTTTTCATGGACAGCGATTCGGGCGTTCATCCGCTGATGTGGCGTTTCCTGGTTGTCGACGATTCCAGCGTCAAGCGCTTCCTTCTCCGCGATGCCGACGCGCTCCTTTCCGAGCGCGAATACGCGGCAGTACAGGAGTGGGTCGAAAGCCCGTACTACTTTCACGTCATCCGCCATTACTTCACGCACACCGAATTGATTCTCGCTGGCTTATTGGGGCGGGTGCGCAGGTGTCTTTCATAACGCGATTGAATCGATGCAGCAATTCGCTGCGAAGAATGCGGACAGCGGCCACTTTATCGACCAGCATTATCTGCGTGAAAATGTGTGGCCAACGTTGCGTAACAGCGTCCTGTCTCACGACGATCTGTTCGGTTTCCACGATGCCAAACCGTTCCCGCCACATGCTCCGAACCGATGGAATACGGATAACTTCCATGTCGGCAGCAATACAAGCTATCAGGCAATAGGCGGCCAAAGTGCGCTGCCGGACGACGCTGTGCAACGGTTGATTTTCAGCTCGCCGGACGGCAACCCGTTGTTCGACTACCGGGCCACCGTGCAGAAAGGCGAATGGCGCCTGGACATGCCATTCTTTGTGGTCGAGAAGATTGCGTCACAGGAAATCGCGGTGCGTCGGGAGGAATAGCGGCCTGTCATGCGCCCACGACTTCCACCGTCGAAAAGCCGATCCCCACGCTTTTCGCTACTCTGATCTGCAATGGAATGCGCTCCTTGAGCGCTTCCACGTGGCTGATCACGCCGATCATCTTGCCGCTCGCGTTCAACGCATCAAGCGCGTTGAGCGCAATCTCCAGCGTCTCACCATCCAGCGTGCCGAACCCTTCGTCGAGGAACAGGGAGTCGATCGACGTCTTGAAACTCACCAGATCCGACAGAGCCAGCGCCAACGCAAGACTGACCAGGAAGCTTTCGCCGCCCGACAACGTACGTGTATCGCGCGCGACATCGCCTTGCCACATATCGAGCACTTCTATCTCGAGATCGCCCGCGAGCCTGCGATTCAATTGATAGCGCCCATGCAACTGCGTGAGTTGCCGGTTCGCGAGATAGATCAGGTGACCGAGCGTCAGGCCCTGGGCAAACTTTCGATACTTCGCGCCATCGGCGGAACCGATCAGACTGCTCAAGCGTTGCCACAAGTCGTAGCGTGCGCGTTGAGCATCAATCTGTTGATACAGCGCCTGCTTTTCCACCCGCAAGCGATCGTCGTTCTTGAGTGTTGCTCGAAGCTCGCCTTGGGTCTCGCTGAGGGTCTTCGATGTTGCCAGCATATCGTCGAGCGTACGTTGCAGGGCGTCAGGGTCCAACTCGGTCTTTGGCTCCTTCAACAATTCCGCGCGACGGTTTTCCGCGGTCGTGCGCAGCGTATGAACCGTTGTGCGCAGTTCATCGAGTTCGCGCTTCAACGTTTGCAGGCGGTCCCGTTCTTCGTAGGAGAGAAGCGCTTCTTTAAACGCCGGCTCAGTCGCGAAGACACTCTTGGCAAAGGCTTCCGTCCACGTCGCCGATGTTTTCTCCGCATGCGCCTTCTCTTCGTTCAAGCGCGTCGCCAACGTGCGCTCGGTGCCTTCGAGCAGGCTGGCTTTATCGCGCGCGGCTTCGTAGCGCTGTGTCGCCGATAAAAACGCAGCATCGGGATCTGCGGTCGTGGCAATAGCTTCAGTTTCCAACTTCGCGTAATCCTTCTCGCAATCGGCCCATCGCGCGGACCACTTTGCGGCTTCGGCTAGTGCAGCATCGCGCGAGTGCCGCGCGCGATCGGCGTGTTGCGTCAACGCACGAATTTCCTCCGATGCCTTCTGCCACGCCTTCCATTCTGCTTCGCGTTCGATGAGCCATTGCTGCCAACGTATCCAGGTATCAGGCCGCGCGTAGCCAACAGACGTCACTGATTCATCAAGCGTTTGCTCTCGCTTGAGCAACGCGGATTGCAAGGCTTTGGATTGATTGGTGGCTTCCTGCAAGGACTTTTCTGCCGCGCTGCGTCCTTGTTCCAGCAGCTTAAGTGCGTGTTGGAGATCGAGCGCCGCTCGCTCTGCCGTATGCCGGGCAGTTTCGTGCTGCTTGATCACCGTAATCTGTCGATCGACCGCCGCAACGGTTTCCTGCGCCAGCTTCAACGTCGCTGCGTGGGCCTGCACGAGGGTATCGAGGCTGTCATGGTCAACCGCTCCGAGTCCAAGTTCGACACACTGCTTTCGCCAGCTCTCCGCGTGCCGCGCTTCGTCCTCAAGCCACGTGCCGATACGCGCCCCAAGCGCCTTGATCTCCGCTGTCAACGCCGCGACAGCAACATCGGACGCCGAGGCTTCCTTGCTTTTGTTCTGCAACGCGAGCTGTTTGTCCTTCAACGCCTGCTCGGTCGACGAAACATCGAGCGCGGCATATGCGGTGATGGACGGATGCTCCGTCGATCCGCACAGCGGGCACGCTTCGCCGGGCTGCAACGCTGCACGATGCCCGGCAAGATCGAGAATGCGCTGCTCCTGATGCAGCAATTTGCGCTTGTCTTCCACTTGCTCGGTTAGCGTTGCCACGTCTTTCCCGAGATGCTCACCTTGCTCTTTCAGCGACGCGAGCGATGCGTTTTTCTGAACCAGTGCATCACGGTCCATAGTGGCTTGCCGCGTTCCGCGTGCGACCGCGTCGCGAATATCGAGCAGCTTGCCGAATAAATGATGCTGCTCGCCTAGACGCTGGCACCGCGTTTTCAGCGCAGCTTCATCCTCGCTGCCCAGCGTGCTCGAAAGTTTTTGACGCTGCTCGCTTTCCGTCTTAAGCGCGAGTTCCGCTGCTGCCGCGGCGTCACGCACGGCAATCTGTTTGGCATTGATCTCGCGTGTCTGCTTGTCGATTTCGCCGCTCAATTGTTTCTGCTTGGCGGCATTCGCCTCGATGTCATCTAGCGTCTGCTGGCGCGCGGAGAATTGCTGTTGCCACAGCACAATCTGCTCGCCGAGCTTGCTTCGATGCGGATGTTCATCGAGCGCGGATTGAACCGCTTTGGTTTCCAGTAACACGCCATTGAGCGAGTCCTCCCGGATCTCGGCGATTCGTCGGCTGGCCGATGATGCGGAACGCAGACCACGCGCTGCATCGAGTGAAACGGCGCGCTTTTCGTCTTTCGACAGCACCAGTTGATGCGACGTTTTCGCAAGTCCGTCACGCGCCAAAAGCATCGCCGTATGATCGGCGCGCAGCTTTTCGGCAGGCTCACTTGCGGTGAGACGATCGAGCGAAGGCTTGGCCTCGGTGATCTTCATATCCGCCTGCCGCTGGTTAGCCAGCGCTTGTTCAAGCTGCGTTTCCGCTTCCGATAACGCGACGCGCCAAGCCCGCATTGCACGCGTTTCCTCGATCTGTTTGCCGAGCGCGGTTTCCTGCGCGGCAAAGCCGATGCATTGCTGCTGCAACTCGGTCCGCTGCTCTTCAGTCAGCAACTGGACCCCATCGGCGCGTACGAGAAGCGTATCCAGCGCAAGCTTTTCAGTGCGTGTCCGCTCGAACACGTTCTGCGAAATCGTGCCGTAGATATCGGTGCCGGTGAGCTCTTCCAGCAATTCGGCGCGTTCGTTCGCCTTCGCTTCAAGGAACGCGGCGAAGCCACCTTGCGCGAGCATCATCGACTTCGTGAAGCGGCCGAAATCCAGCCCGGTGATGCTTTCTACAAGCCGAAGCTTGTCCACGATCCGCTCGGTCACGATCGTGCCATCGAGACGCGCGAGTTCCACCTTCGGCGCTTGCAGATTCCCATCGGCTTTATCGCGTGCGCGACGCTGGCTCCAGAACGCCCGATACCCCTCGCCCTTCACCTCGAACTCCACTTCCGCAAGACATTCGAACGTGTGCCGCGTCATCAGCTCGTTGGTCCCTTGGGAGATCGTGTCCATTCGCGGCGTGCGGTGATAGAGCGCAAGGCAGATCGCATCGAGCAACGTGGTTTTGCCCGCGCCGGTCGGGCCGGTAATCGCGAACAATCCGTTATCGCGAAACGGTGGCTGGCTGAAGTCGATTTTCCACTCGCCCTTCAGTGAGTTCAGGTTCCGCAAACGCAATGACAGGATCTTCATGCTGCATCCGCCTCGCCAATCCCCGCTACCACCTCGCGATACATCGATAAAAGCTGCAACCGCGTTTCCTCATCGATGGTTTCCGTTTGCAGGCGGCGCGCGAATACGTCATCGGGCGTGAGTTCGTTCAAGGTTTCCTTTGCTTGGGATTGCAGCGTGTTCGAAGCAGAAGAACGCTCGCGGCGAATACGCAGTATTTCCACCGGCAGGTCTTCGGTGATCTTCTGGATACGTGCCTGGAGATCGCTGAGGTAGTCATCGGCGGAGACCACGATTTCGAGCCACACGGTCTCGCCTTCGGCCGCGTGAGATGCAGCCCCTGAGACTGCAACCTCAAGCTCTTTCAATGATCCTTTCACCGATAACAACGGTTGAAAGCACGGCACGTCGAGCACAGTCACGCGCTCAAGACCGTTGGTCGAAACATCTACAAGCAGCATTTCTTTCTGTTGCCGCGCTTCATCGAAGCTCAATGGAATCGGCGATCCGCTGTAGCGAATGTGCTCGAACCCGCCTACTTTCTGCGGCCGATGAATGTGCCCGAGCGCGATGTAATCGGCTGCCGGAAACGCGCTCGTTGGAAAGGCTTCCAGCGCGCCCACATAAATCTCCCGCACCGATTCACTCGCGCTCGCGCCCACCGTCGTCAAATGCCCGGTCGCGATAATAGGTAAATGCGCGCCAAGCTCAACGCGCTTTTGTTGGGCCAGCGCGAATAGCGCCTGATAATGCGCGCGAATTGCGTCTTGCAGCGACTCCTGTTTGTCACGCGCGCTCTGTCCCGCGATGCTCTGCAACACATCGCGTGGACGGATGAACGGGATGGCGCAGACGATCGCGCCGGGCTCGCCGTCGCGCGTGGTGAGCACGCGAACCTGCTCGTTCGGATCGTCCTGGACGGAGGGAATGACGACCGTATTCAACGCTGTCAGCAAGTTGCGCGACTCTTCCAGCACGGCAACGGAATCGTGGTTTCCCGCCAGCAGCGTCAATCCGACGCCTGCGTCGCGTAACGCAAGGATCAGGGTGTAATACAGCTCGCGGGCGTAACTGGGCGGTGTGCCGGTGTCGAAGATATCGCCGGCTATCAGCACCGAATCCACCGCGTGCAGCCGCGTCTGCTCGACCAGCCACGCAATCAGCTTTTGATGTTCGGCCTGGCGGGAATGCCCAAGAAAGTACTGGCCGAGGTGCCAGTCCGAGGTGTGCAGGATTCGCATCGGAGAGTCGGGTTGAAGGCGTTGCCGCGCATCGTTTTAGTGACTGCCAGTTTAGCCGATCGACTTGCTCCGGGCCGTGGCCCTGGCGGGCAAGCCCCCCGAAAATGCCGCAAAACGAGGCAATTGCGCCGTGTACGCGTACACTTCGGCTTCTAATTGCGCTGAAAACAATGCGCGTCGGCCTCGCCGGTGCCCTTTTCACGCCGCAACCCCATCAATTACGCTCAAATCAATCATGTTTATCTGCCGAAACCAGCCGTGCGGTGCCGAATGGCAACTCGCCGACGTGCTTATCAAGAACGAAGGTCAGGGCCTGATGTTCCGCTGCCCCATGTGCGGCGCGCGCAACAAGGTGCTGCGCCACGACGCGCCCGACGGCACCATCACCTATGAGCAGGACAATTCGGTCCCGCCGAAACCTGCTGTGAAGTAATCCCATGACCACGCCTACCTCTTTCAGCGCCCTGCCGCTTTCGCCGGCCATGCTGGCGAACCTCGAACAACTCGGTTATCTCACGATGACCCCGATCCAGGCCGCCAGCCTGCCAATCGCGCTTGCAGGTCACGATCTCATCGCGCAGGCGAAGACGGGTAGCGGCAAGACGGCCGCGTTTGCGTTGCCGTTGCTCACGAAAATCGATCCGCGGTTGTTCTCCGTTCAGGCGCTGGTGTTGTGCCCGACACGCGAACTCGCCGACCAGGTGACGCAGGAAATTCGCCGCATTGCACGCGCGGAGGACAACATCAAGATCCTGACGCTATGCGGCGGCTCGCCGATGCGTCCGCAGATCGCGAGCCTTGAGCATGGCTGCCATATTGCGGTGGGAACGCCCGGCCGAATCATGGATCATCTGGAGCGCGGCACGCTGCCGTTGACCGCGCTGAAAACGCTGGTTCTCGATGAAGCCGACCGCATGCTCGACATGGGTTTCTTCGACGATATCGTCGCCGTCGTCACGCAATGTCCGAAAGATCGCCAGACGCTGCTGTTTTCAGCGACGTATCCGGAAGGCATCGCCAAGCTGAGCCAGCAATTCCTGCGCAAGCCGCAGGAAGTCAAACTCACCGAGCAGCACACGAATTCGAAGATCAAGCAGCGCTTCTACGAAGTCCACGACAACGAACGGCTGCACGCGGTGGGTCAGTTGCTCGACCACTATCAGCCTGTCAGCACGCTCGCGTTTTGCAACACGAAACAGCAATGCCGTGATCTGCTCGATGTATTGGTCGCGCAGGGTTTCAACGCACTCGCGCTGCATGGCGAACTTGAACAGCGCGAACGCGATCAGGTGCTCGTGCAGTTCGCCAACCGCAGTTGCTCGGTGCTGGTCGCGACCGACGTTGCAGCACGCGGGCTCGATATCGCGCAACTGGAAGCCGTGATTAACGTCGATGTCACGCCCGATCCCGAGATCCACGTGCACCGCATCGGCCGCACGGGGCGCGCGGATCAGGAAGGCTGGGCGCTGAGCCTGGCGAGCATGGACGAGATGGGGCGCGTGGGCACGATTGAACAAGCGCAGAAGAAGGAAGTGGAGTGGCACAAGCTGAGCGAGCTGACGCCGGCGAAACCGGGTCATCTTCAGCCGCCCATGGCGACGCTGCAAATCCTCGGCGGCCGCAAGGAAAAGATTCGCCCGGGCGATGTCCTCGGTGCACTGACCGGCGACGCGGGCTTCGAAGGCTCGCAGATCGGCAAGATCAACGTGACGGACATGGTCACGTACGTGGCGGTCGCACGGGATATTGCGGATCAGGCAGTGAAGAAGCTGTCGGCGGGCAAGGTGAAGGGCAAGAAGGTGAAGGTGCGGCGCATTTAGCTTAAAGCGCTGCGGTTGCCGTGTGCACCCATGAATCGATGAAACCATTTGGGGCGGATATGCGTACTCAGTCATATCCGCCCTTAATCGATACATTGGTGCCCCATGTCTGGCCACTCGCGCATTGTTGTCGCTGTTTTGTTCACGCTGCTATTGGGCGCGTGCATCCCCTCCCTGTCTAACCCCAATCCGCGGGCGAATCTGGAGCCGAAACTGGTGTCCGTTGATTTGCCACGATACATGGGACGCTGGTACATCGTCGCGAACATGCCGTATTTTGCCGAAGACGATTTCGTCGGCAGTTATGCCCAATGGACATTGCGCGATGACGGCAAGATCGACGATTCGTATTACGCGCACAAGGGCTCACTCGATGCCCCTCTTAAGCATTATCAATTCACTGATTCGATTGTTCCCGGGACGAATAACGCCGAATGGAGCGTGCGCATTTTTTGGCCGATCTACGCGAGCCAGCAGACGCTTTATGTCGATTCGGATTATCGGTACACGATCCTCGGTTATCCGGGAAAAAAGCTGGGCTGGATTTTCGCGCGTTCGCCTGATATCAGCGACGAGAAATATCACGAACTGCTGGGCCGCCTGGACGAGATGGGTTACGACACCTCGCGATTCCGTCGCGTGCCACAGACGCCTGAACAGATCGGCAAGCCTGGCTTCCATTCACCCGGTGATAAAGACTGATATCCCCGCTCAGCGAAACTCATAACCTCAACGGGCGAAACAAGGGATAGAAGCAATCCGATAGCTGGACGGGAAGGCAACGCTTAGCATCGGGAGGTTATCCACTTTGTTGAATACGCCTGCAATGAATCAACTCGCCGAACGGCTCGCCGTTGCTTTGGATCTCCATCAGGCAGGCCATATGGCCGAGGCGGAGCGTCGGTATCAGGCGATTCTCAAAGAATCTCCCGATCACGCCGACGCATTGCATTACCTCGGTGTGTTGTTGCATCGGCGTGGTGACAATGAGCGCGACGCGCAATTGCTCGACCGCGCGCTTAGCCTCGTACCGGACGACACTGCATGCTGGAGCAGCCGGGGATTGGTGGCGGGGGCGATCGGCGATCTTCCGTACTCCGTGCGATGTTACGAACAGGCGCTTTCAATCGATCCGGCTTTCGCCAATGCACGCAACAGTCTTGGCACCGCGCTGCAGAAAGGGGCGGCGTGCGACCAGCTTTCGCAGCTCGGTTGCGCGTTGAAGCCCCACGACCTGACGAACAACATCCACGATTTCGCCGATACCGCCGCGCTGATCAAGCGACTCGATCTGGTGATCACGGTGAATACGTCGGTGGCTCATCTGGCGGGTGCGCTTGACAAGCCCGTGTGGGTGTTCCTGCCGGCGAATGACGACTGGCGCCGGATGCTCGATCGCGATGACAGACCGCGGTATTCCGGCATGCGCTGTTCAAGCAGACCACGCTCGGCGACCGGACTGAGCCTGTGGCGCGGCCGAAAGCGCCTCTGATGGGCAACGAATCTTGATCGCCGCTTACTTCTCCGCTGTCTGCATCGACTCGATGGGTTTATCGCGGGTAATCAGGCGCAAGCCGCTCGCGATACTGGCCACGCCCGCGAATCCGGCGCCAATCGCGAGCGCGAGCGTCGGACCGTGATGCCCGGCAATGCCAAAGCTCAGCGCGACCAGCGCCGCACCGGTCGCCTGGCCGATCAGCCGAGCGGTTGCCACCACGCCGCTCGCGCCGCCGCTGCGCTCGCGGGGCGCACTTGCCATCAGCGCTTTCAGATTGGGCGATTGGAAGAACCCGAAGCCTGCGCCGCATATGCCCATGCGAATACAGATATCGAGCACATGGGGATGCGCCGGCAGCAAGGCCAGCGAGGCCATGCCCGCGCACATGACCGCGAGCCCGACGCCGCCGAGCAACCCCGGTTGATATCGATCCGATAAACGCCCGGCGACCGGCGCCAGCAAAGCCACCATCACCGACCACGGTGTCATGAGGAAGCCGGTTTCCACCTGGCTGCGCCCGAGCACGCTTTCGAAATAGAACGGCAGCGAGACGAACGCCAGCCCTTGTGCGGCGAATGAGCACACGGCGGTTGCCGTCGATAACGCGAACATCGGGCGCTTGAACAGATCGACGGGAAGCATCGGCGCCGGGTGACCGCGTTCCCGACGCAGCATCAGCCCGCCCGCGAGCACCGTCACCGCGAGCGCGATCAGCACGACATGCGTGGGCGCGCGCTGGGCCGCTTCGCCAAGCGCGAACACCAGCGCGGCGAACGTTATCACGTTCAGTCCGGCCGCCACGCGGTCGAAGCCGTGCTTGGCGCGCGGCGTCTGCGGCAGCGCCGGCCAGCCGATGATCAGCGCCAGCAACCCCACCGGCAGGTTCACCGCAAACAGCCAGGGCCAGGGTCCGAGCGAGAGCACAATCGATGCGATCGTCGGCCCGATTGCGAACGATATCCCCACCACGAGCGCATTCAACCCAAGCCCGCGCCCGAGCCGGTGATGCGGATAGATTGACCCGATCAGTGCCGTGTTCACGCTCATCACCGCACTTGCACCAATACCCTGGAGCAGCCGCGCCGCGGTGAGCGACGGCAGCGACCACGACAGCGCGCATGTCAGCGACGCCACGAGGAACAGGATCAGCCCTCCCAGATAGATCTTCCTGTGTCCGACGATGCCGCCGAGCGCCGCGAAAGGCAGCAGCGTGGCGACCATCGCGAGCTGATATGCGTTGATGATCCAGACGGACGCGGCAGGCGCTGCGTGGAGATCGGCGGCGATCGCGGGGAGCGCGGTATTCGCGATGGCCGTATCGAGGGTGGCGAGCGAAACGGCGAGCAGGATTGCCGCCATGGCGCGACGCTCGAGCGCGGTCATGGGGCTATCGGCGGAAAGAGTGGTCTGGTCTGACACGGTTTTTAGGATTAGGCGTGATCGGCAATAGTCCGACACGATACGGGATCGTGGCGAAGCTCGCCGGGCGCCCTCGCGGGAGCTTTCAAACAGGTGTCAGTACGGCCTCGCCGGCGAAGTGCCGAGTGGCGTTATCGATGAACATCTGCACCGAGGCCGCCACAGCCTCCGGTGAGCGCCCGCCCACGTGGGGCGTGAGCACGACGCGCTCGGAGCACGTCAGCAACGCAGGCGGCGCGGGTTCGCCTTCGTAGACATCGAGCCCCGCGCCGGCGATCACACCACGGTCGAGGGCGTCTGCCAGAGCGGCGGTATCCACAACGCTGCCGCGCGACACGTTCACCACATAGCCTTTTGAGCCGAGTGCGGCGAGCACCTTGGCGTCGATCAGATGTTTGGTCGAGGCGCCGCCGGGCGTGGCGACCACGAGGTAATCGGCCCATTCGGCCAGCGCGATAACTGAATCGAAGTAGGTATAAGGCGAGTCCGGTTGCGGGCGGCGATTGTGATAACCGACCTCGATCTCGAAGCCTTGCGCCCGTTTAGCCACCTTCCTGCCGATATTGCCCAGCCCGATCACGCCCAGTTTTTTACCCGAGAAGTTCGGCTGGAACGGCAGGTCGTCACGCCAGACGCCGGCGCGGCATGCGCGGTCGAGCACGGGGATCTGGCGGACGGCGCCGAGCAGTAGCGCGAAGGCGTGATCGGCGACGCAGTCGTCGTTGGTACCCGCGCCATTCACCACGGTGATGCCGCGCGCTTGCGCCGCATCGCGCGCGATGTTTTCGTAGCCCGCGCCTAGCGCGCCGATCAGCTCGAGGTTCGGCAGTTTCGCGATGGCAGCCGCATTGATGCCAATGGTGCCGTTTGTCAGGACAGCGCGGATTTCTTCGGCGTGATCGGTTAGGGCTTGATCGAGGGCGGGTTGATCGAGGGCTGTAATGGCGTTGAAGGCATTGGCGATGGTGGTCTGGTTTTCAGGGCGAAGCGGGACCACGACGAGGACGGTGGGGAGCATGGGCGCAAAGGGTTGAAGGAGCGAAGGGCCAAGTTTCGCATTTTTTTGGGATCACGTTGGGACGTCCCGGCTCTCTTCAAGTGTCTTGGCACGTTGCCGCGCTCGCTAAGATTGCGCTGCTACGGATCGTTCCAGGTGTGGCTGACGCCGCGATCCGGTCACAGCAACTGATCGATGGCCTTCGCATTCGCCCAGATTCTCCCCGCTCGGCGCAGTAATTTCTTGCATGTCGTTTGACGAGCTGTGTGAGGCAGAGGAAATATCTTTTCCGGGCCGGGCGCATTAAGTTGACTAGTACGGGGATCCTTTTGACGATCCGCCATAGGAGCTCAGACGGCTCCGTCGATTTGATGAAATCAAGTACATTATTTCGGATACCTTAGTTATAAGGAGCAAGTTGATGCTGTGCTGAATGCTCGTCTGAAGTCCCAGGTGCGCGCCGTGAAGAGATGGGGCAGCGCTGATTGGGGTAGCATTAATTGGAACGGGGACAGCCGTTTTGCATACGGCGACGTGCCCGCCCACGTCTACGCCAAACGGCGGTCCCGCTCGCGACAAACCGAGCCGCCAAGCTATCACCTCCCACGCCAGCAGCAGCCACCACCAAACCCGATCCCTACACCAACCGTCGGCGCCGCGTAATACGCCGGCGCATAGGCATACCCGTATCCCGGCGCCGGGGCATACCCATAAGGCGGCGCGACGATACACCCCGAAAGGCCAACCGCAAGTCCCAAAACAAGAACGAGTCTGCCCATGATTTTTCTCCCTATTCTCTGGTTAGAGAGATCGAACCAAGTCATCGTTCGGCGGAAATTGTGTCGATCGTCCCATGTTGGTTTCGGGAAATTACAGGTGGCCCCGGAGCCAGGAATCTCTCTCGGACAATCATAGGGTTTCCACCTAAAACAACAATAATCTCTTGCTTGCATCGTGCTTAATTTTCAGAGACGGCTTACCTACACTGGAATCACTGAACGCGAACAAGGTTGTTCGCGGCACAACAAGATCCGGAGGTAAGTATCATGAAATCGCTTATTCAAGCCGTTGTAGTTGCCGCAGTACTCGCCGTCCCAGCCGTGTCGTTTGCCCAGTCGAGCCAACAACCGCTGACCCGCGCTGAAGTCAAGGCGCAATTGATCCAGATTGAAAAGGCCGGCTACAACCCGGCGACTGCGAACGATTACGACTACCCAGCGAATATTCAAGCCGCTGAAGCCCGTGTCGCAGCGCAAAACGGTGGCACCAGCAGCTACGGTGGGGTGGCTAACGGTTCATCGGATTCCGGTAACGCTGTCCAATCTTCATTCGGCGACAACGTGCATTCGGTGTACATGGGCCATTAACCAGATAAGTATCGCGCCGTATGAAATGTGCCGGCGACGAACACGAACGTGAGTCGTCCGGCAGCGTAACCCAAGCGCGCAGAGTGCTTGCGCGCCTGAATAAAACTGAATTTGTACCTCCTCCAACGGGCTTAATCCCGGTGGACTTGCCCAGCGCACTTGTCTGGGCTTTTTTGCATTTTTCGATGATACGTAAAAGGCAAGTTCCAGACGTCCAGTAAAGACAGCGCTTACATACTGCAAGGTTCGCATTTCAAAATGCGTGACCTAAAATATAAGAGGGCTGTGACGCATTAAGGAGGCGGCCATGACTGAGTCGATGATCGGTTTTGTAGTAGGCCTTGCGGTCCTGATAGCTATTGCGGCTGTATTGGGCCGCCGGTATCGACGCGAACACCCGGAAGACGGCAGCGGATGGATGCGTATGCGTGAATGGCTCGATGCCCACCACATGAGCTGGATGCACCATAAGCATTAATGCGCCGCTAAAAAACAAAAAGCCCACTCGCAACGCGCAGTGGGCAAAGATGAAGAGAGTAGCGAATCTTCATGGCGCGGATCCGGAAGCGCCCAGTGGAGCGGTGTGGGGCGCACCCGCGTCAGTTGCCGGCGGCTTCACCGCTCGTGGAGGCCTGCGTCCGTCTACCTCTGCTTTTCCATATGCAATAGCAAACCGGCAGGCGTCGTCCGCCTCCGCGAAATGGCCCAGCACGCCCGATGCCCAGCGCGCGCCGTTCGGTTTCGTGACAATGACCATTGACGCAAAACTGCCGCGCTCGCCGGCCGCGAGGGGCATCAAAACATGATCGTTATAGTCGAGTGGAATGGCGTGCATTCGGTCTCCCCGTTAAACGAGATTTTCGATGGATGATTCTCCCGTGTCGGGGTAAACGTGGTTGTTAGTAATTGAAAAAAACGGAAACAACGCGTGCAAAAAGGCCCGCACGCGCTGGGCAAGGCTGTGAACGCAGCTTCCGGTCGTGTCGGGTTTTTGCAAGCCCGAAAACACGATACTCACGGAAAACATCTCTGCTTGAGCAATCCTCCATTACCAACCATAAAATCGGTAATGCTTTCGTGAAGCTTTTGGAAAATATTCTTATCGTGAAAGAACAAGGACTGCGGAAAGTTTTTGCGCCGTTTTGACCCGCTCGAGTAGCGGGTCGTGAGTGCTCAGAAAGAAATTTTGAGAATTTGCGCTCCCTGTCCTTGCGTACCCGCATACAGGTTGTTGTTTTTGTCGATCGCGAGGGAGGTGACGAAGCCCGAAGGCGCAGCGAACGGATACGCGGTCACTGTGCCGCCGACCGACATGCGATAGATCGTTTGTATGTCAACGGTAAAGATATCGCCCGCGGCATCGACGGTAAATCCCGCGCCCGTCATGAGCGTGGGCGGCGTGATTGTCGTCACGGTTCCATCGGGCGATATCTTGCGGAATACGCTGGGGCTTCTCACATAAAGGTTGTCGTTGGCATCGATCCCCAGATTGTTGGAGGTCAGTGTGAGCGTCGCAGCGGTCCCGGCTCCGTCCGCGTTTCCAGCCGTGCCATTGCCGGCAAAAACAGTCCAGCCGGTCGGTGGGGTGAACTTGACGATCCGGTTATTGACTACATCGGCAAAAAACAGGTTTCCCTTGCTGTCGAACACGAGTCCGCCAGACGCAACGTTGGGGGAAGGGGAACTCTCCCAGTTCGGATACGGACTTGCCAAGGCTCCTGAAGCCGTCATTTCGGAGATCGAAGCACCAAACAATGCTGGCGAAACAGAGGCGAGCGTCACGCTAGGGGCCGAGCCATAGATGTCGTTAGCTGAATCAATCGCAACGCCATCCCACTCGTAGGGCTGGGCCGCAGCGGACAAGGTTGTCACTACGCCTTGCGGCGTAAGTTTCCTGAGTGCGCCTTCGTCCGAGAAGATCACGTTGCCATTGTTGTCGACGGCAAGATAACCGCCGCCGTGAAGTATTGCGGCAGCGCCCGTTCCGTCCTGGATAGTCGGTGTCGACAGAGAGCCGGCGAAGGTCGTCGCCGATCCCGCCAGAGCTGTGACCGTGACCGGCGTGGCAGAGACAGCCGCGCTCGATGTTTGTCCGGTCGTGACCACGTTGTTCGCGACGCCGGTTGCGCTCGCGGGCACGGTCACCGTTGCGCCAGCTTGCGTGGCGACTGTGTTCGACGATCCATTCAGGGTGATGACGCTGCCATTTGGCGACGTAATGATCGCGCCGGAAGGCACCATCACCGACTCGTTCGCGGTCATGGTCACAGAGGCGCCTGCTGCAACGCTGGCAGGTCCCGCCGCCGCCGTCGTCGAATTGCCGCCGCCACCGCAGGCAACCAGCATCGTACTGACGCACGACACGAGAATGGCACGCAAGAAAATCGTCATGGATCTTCGTTCCCTAATAAATGGGAAAGAAGAATACATCGGCGCTTCTTAATGATGGCCGTTATCGACGACCGGATGTTACAGAAAATTACCAAGATGGAGCCGTGCCCATGCTCGACGAACGCCCTGTGACAGCACGTTTAGTCATTTAAATTAGAAGTTAAACTTTGTAGTTTGCCTTCGTATCTGCTAACGTACCGACATGAAGACGAACAACGAAACGCAACCCATCGATCCGGAAGTCGCGCGTGCGCATGCTGTCGCGGGCGAATTGCGCGTGGTGCTTGGCAAGCTGAAACGGCGGCTGCGCGAAGAGGCCAGTCTGGGAGAGTTTACTTTGTCCCAGATGTCAGCCCTTAGCCGGCTGGAGCGCGAGGGTCCCGCGACCGTCACCACGCTCGCGCGGGCTGAAGGTGTGCGCCCGCAATCCATGGGCGCCACCGTGTCGACTCTCGAGGCGGCCGGGTTTGTGATCGGCACGCCGGACCCAGCCGATGGACGTCAGACCATTTTGTCGCTCACCAACACATGTCGCGAATGGATCAAGGCGAGCCGTGCAGCCCGGGAAGACTGGTTGTTCCGGGCCATTCGAACCAAGCTCACACCCGCGCAGCAGCAGGAGCTTGTGACCACCGTCACGCTGCTCAACCGGCTCGTCGATTCCTGATTGACCCCATGCTGCGTGGCAGAAGCAGTGCCATCGGCTCAGCTACTCCCTTTGCCGCGCCTGGTTCAAGGGCGCGCCGCAGTCCACCTCGCATGAAGGAAAACGCCATGGCAATCACCACGCTCGATCCGAAAACGGCCCTTGTTGTCATCGATTTGCAAAAGGGCATTGTTGCGCTCCCCACCGCGCACCCCGTCAATGAAGTCGTCAAGCACGCCAGCGAGTTGCTTGACGCGTTCCGTAGCCACGGCTTGCCGGTCGTGCTCGTCAACGTTACCGGCGGCGCGCCGGGACGCGCGGAGCAGGCCCGTAGCCTCGCCGGGCTTCCCGCGGACTGGGCCGAACTTGTCCCCGAACTGAAGCAGCAGCCGGATGATCACATCGTTACGAAGCGGACGTGGGGTGCGTTCACGAACACCGACCTCGATGAATATCTCAAGAAGCTGGGTGTTACGCAGGTCGTTATCGCCGGCGTGGCGACCAGCGTTGGGGTGGAGTCGACTGCCCGCTACGCCCACGAGCATGGGTTCAATGTGACGCTGGCTACCGACGCGATGACCGACATGAACGCCGATGCCCACATCAACAGCATCACGCGGATCTTCCCAAGGCTGGGCGAGACGGGCACGACCCGCGAGATCATCGATCTGCTTGGCAGCACCCGCGCGTGAGCTCTTTCAGCGCGGAGATAGCAGCCTCGGGAGCTGTCCGGTGAAAGGAACCTTCCGCTCGCTGAACAGCTTCAACTACCGGGTCTGGGCCGGCGGCGCGATCGTGTCCAATATTGGAACGTGGATGCAGCGCACCGCCCAGGATTGGCTCGTGCTCACGCAACTGACCCGCCACAATGCGACTGCGGTGGGCATAGTCATGGCGCTCCAGTTCGGCCCGCATCTTCTCTTGCTGCCTTTCACCGGTTTTGCGGCCGACCATCTCGATCGCCGCAAACTTTTGATTGGCACGCAGGCGGCTTTGGGAACGCTCGCGCTCGGGCTGGGCATTCTCACTGTCGCCGGATGGGTCCAGTTGTGGCACGTGTACGTGTTTGCGTTCTTGCTCGGCAGCGTGAGTGCGTTCGATGCCCCCGCCCGTCAAACCTTCGT
The DNA here is from genome assembly GCF_044909315.1 of Caballeronia udeis. Lineage (GTDB taxonomy): Bacteria > Pseudomonadota > Gammaproteobacteria > Burkholderiales > Burkholderiaceae > Caballeronia > Caballeronia udeis_A. The sequence continues at coordinate 573,875 of NZ_JBIYEB010000001.1, read as the reverse complement.
CGCCGAATTGGTGGGGGAAACCGATCTGTCGAACGCGGTCGCGTTGAACTCCACATCGTTCAATGCCGCGCGGATGATCGGGCCGGCCATTGCAGGCGTGCTGATTGCATCGGTGGGGACCGGGTGGGTCTTCCTGATCAACGCGGCGTCGTTTGTCGCGGTGCTCTGCTCGCTGGGGTTCCTTCGCGTGCGTGAGTTTCATCAGAGCAAGCGGGCTGTCCGGGCGCGCGGGAGTCTTGCGGAAGGGTTTCGATACGTCTGGAAGCGACCCGATCTGAAAGCGGTGCTGCTCATGCTGTTTCTGATCGGAACGTTTGGACTGAACTTCCCGATTTTCATTTCCACGATGTCCGTCACCGTCTTTCACGCCGGCGCGAGTCAATACGGACTCCTGTCGTCGGTCATGGCGGTAGGCACGGTCGCAGGTGCGTTGCTCGCCGCGAGGCGGACGAAACCGCATATCGGTGTGCTGTTCGCGAGCACTGCGATCTTCGGCGCCGGCTGTGCGTTGGCAGCAATCGCGCCGGGCTATGCATTCTTTGGTCTTGCGCTCGTGGTCATTGGCGTGTCCGCGCAAACCATCACCACGACGACGAACAGCACCATGCAGCTATCCACCGAACCCGCCATGCGCGGTCGCGTGATGGCGATCTTTCTGGCGATCGCGCTGGGCGGCACGCCCTTGGGTGCGCCGGTGGTGGGTTGGGTCGCCGACAGGTTTGGCCCGCGCTGGGCGCTTGGCGTTGCAGCGGCAGCGGGGTTTGCAGCGGCTATCGTCGGGATTCGGTATTTGGCGAAGTACCGCCAGTTGCGAGTGTTCATCGACGCAGGGAGGCTGCGGTTTAGTATCGATGACGGTGATGCGGTGGTTTGAAGGGCGAATATCTCTGGCGATAACCAAAAGCCACAAAGCAAATCTATGGTCACGCCCATTTTTGCAACGATGATTTTTGATGGTGTAGTGGGATGGCTTGCGTAAATCTATCCGAAGGGCTGCGGCGGCGCATCCGCTCTCTTTGGCTGCATGGCAAGACTTCCCACGGCCGTGATCGAAACCCCGATCTTCCAGAAGTAAGCCGAGCGTGTCTGGTCCGAGGCCGAGCGCGAGAACTTGCTGCCCAAGGACATCCAAAAGGTGGCGTGATGAACATCGAGAAAATCACCAAGGCCATCGAGGCCGATGCCGGATCTGCGCCATACGCCTGAAGAAGCCAAGGCGCATGTTGGTCGCGTGACGAGCCCTGAACAGATGCTCGTGCGGCAAGCGCGCGAGGCATCCAGCCTGACTCAGGCCGCATTTGCTGAGCGCATCGGTACGCCAGTTGCCACTCGGTGAGATTGGGAGCAGCGCCGCTTTGCACCGTCGGGTGCAGTGCTGTGCCTGTTGCGTTTGATTATCAAGTATCCTGAACTGACAGCCGAGCTTGCCGCGTAAGCTCGGCAGTACGTAGGCCACCGCTTTCACCCGCTGACCGCGCCAGGCCGACTTGTCACCAGCCGAGGTGGAGGCTCTTCTTCCCCGTCTATGAGCGTTGGGGCGTATCCAATGCCACACGCATGATGGATTGCCCGCGCGAGATTGCATTTTCGCCAGGCGGCTCAAGCCGTACGAGAAAGTCGACGTCTGGTTCCGTGAGCTTCGCGAGTTGTTCCTGTACGGCACCGAGCCGGATGAGACACTGGACATGCCAGTTTAGTCCGACCATGAGCCAATCTGTCAGGCCGTTCCATTCGCTCAGTAGAATGGTGCCGGTCGTTCCGTGTTCTTCGGCGAATCTCTCGATGCGTTTCTCGATGACACGAACATCGTCTCGAGCAATGGTGCCTGCGATGCGCAGTGAAACGGTGTGCGAAACCTTGTCGTGCGAAAGATATACTTCTGCGATGCCGCCCAGATGCCGTGAGACGCTTTCGATGTCTTCCGCCTCGATATCGTCCTGTACCGACATCGAACCCGAGAGGACATATGACCATTTCTCCAATGTAGACCTCGCGATGACCGCCATACATTCGACCATTTGGGTGATTGCCATTGCCGCTTACCGGTCAGGTGCCAGGAACCGCTTGAGGATGAATGCCTGGCGCTCCAGGAGCGCATTCAGTTGCGCGTGAAGGTCGTCGAGCTCGGCGAGCAGATCGACGTGATGCGAAAGGCCTAGTGGGACGAACGAGGGTTCACCGTATCGGAGGCGGCTGAAGATCGCGCCGGCCATGGCCCATTTGCGTGCGAACTGTTCAAGGGCTTCTTCGACCGATTGCTGGTCGCTTTGGTGAAGCGCGCCCCGTATGCGCAGGACGAGCGAGTGGGTGACAGAGTCGGTCGCGAAGTAGACGTCAGCGGGGTTGGCGATGCTTTCGGCGAACTGCTGGGCGTGGATGTGCTTGAAGTCGGCGCGAACCGGTAGCGTGCCACGTATTTCGTAATTGACTGGCATGGTGCCCTCTCGGAACGGGAGCGCGAGACGACCGATTGACGGATGGAGACCGGCTGCCGGGCGCGGGGAAATATATCAATCGAATGTCTTCAGAGTCAATTTTAGTATCGTTTGATACTTTGTCAAGAGGAAAACCTGTCAAATGGATGTGTTCGGGGAGCGGCTAAAGAGTGAGCGGTCGCGTCTGGGCTTGAATCAGGCGGAGTTTGCAGCCTTAGGCGGCGTGAAACAGCACGCGCAGTTTCAGTACGAGAAGGGCATGAGGCGACCGAATTCCGATTACCTGAGCGCAATTACTGCGGCGGGCGTGGATGCCTACTATCTCCTAACGGGAAAAAAGGCATCTCGTCTTGAGAATGAAGATGAACAGCGAATAGTTACGGGACTTCGTGAGCTCGACGCAGGCAAACGTGCAGCGCTCTTGGCGCTAATTGAGGCGTTTACTGGCTTACCGCAAGAATAGGCTCATGGCTGTTTAGGGTCTAACCAGATAGCGGCCACCGCAGGCACCCCGTCCGGTTAGGTCCTTCTTGCCACACGCTGTGCTGACCGATGTTGAATCGACGCAAGACACGATGACAACGAAGCATGGGACTCGGCCGGGCAAGAGAGGGTCGCCCTATTAACGGCGACGGCCCGCTACACTGGCCTGTATCCAACGCCTCGGGATCACAATGGACATTCGACCACTGCATACTGAAGATGACTATCGCGCAGCGCTGGCAGAAGTGTCGGCACTGGTCGACCTCGACCCGGAACCCGGCACATCGGAAGGCGACAGGCTGGAGGTACTGAGCATCCTCATTGAGCATTATGAGAGCTTGATGGAGACGGCGCACCTACTGCGCTCTCCGGCTAACGTTACGGACCTGGGGCGTTCCATTGCGCAATTGCAGGCACGCAAAATCAATCCTGCGCCAGGATCGGTTGAGGCTATGAAACCGGCTACTGATCGATTGCCGTGTGACGCCGGCGTGGCCAGAGAGGCCGCCACCCGACTTGCCGATCTCGGCGGCACTCAACCGGGCATCGAAGGCGCACCGCGTCGTCGTTTCGGCACACTGGCTGGCCAGGTCGGCATGTCGGCCGACTTCGACGCGCCGCTCAAGATTGACGAAGCCGCGATAGACCGCGCAGCTCGCGACAATCCAGATTTGCCTCGATCATTCGTAGTCGATACGTTGCAAGGGCGTGCCGAGGCTTGCGCGGGAAAAACCAAGCCCTTTACGCCAAAAGGTAAGAGAGACGACAAGTAGCGGTTGTCATGATCGGATGCAAGCTAATCAGACTATGTCTCCTGTCGTCGTTCAACATCTTGCGGTTGAGTCTTGTGCCTGCTTGGCACATACGAAGTTGGGTTGAAACGGCTTCCCGCCAAAAGGGATTAGCCGAGCGTCGCCAAGAGATCCGCAGGATTCAGGTGGGTGTACCGCTTGAGCATCTGCATAGATCTATGTCCAGTAACGCTGCGACCTCAAGCGGGCGAAGCCGCTTTTCGAACAAGCGGCTGGGCGCTTCATGCCGCAGGGCGTGCCAGCGAAGGTCGGGAAATCCGCTTTCTCCCTTCACGACGCGCTTCCAAACGAGTACGGCAGCATTACATGATGTCCCGAAAACGGGGCAACAGGCTGAGATCGACGCGCGTTCAGGTTGCGCATGGTGCGCAACAAGTCCTCGACGTTGCGTGCAAGTCGATCCAGCGAATGGACGACCAATGTGTCGCTATCGCGCACGTACTCGATTGCCTTTGCCAGCCCCGTGCTGCTTTGTATCAAAAGTACGATAGGCCGGCTTGTACCCGCGTCGACGAATCTCAGCGCGCCAGTACGCACCGCGTTGGTTGATGTATCCCATTTCAAAACTCCAGAGGTCGTTATTAAACGCTTGGTCTGGATTCTCGAACTCCGGCAGATTTCCGGCAAAGGCCAGTTTTTGACGCCGGTGCACGTGACTTAAGACGAAAAAAAAGCACCGGCGCCTACGCGCAAGTGCTTGATTTTCCTACCCAAGGGTAAGTGGTGGGGCGTGACAGATTCGAACTGTCGACCTACGGATTAAGAGTCCGCTGCTCTACCAGCTGAGCTAACGCCCCGAAAAACTGAATCCGAATTATAGCGACGTTTTCGCCGATTACGCAACTGTCTGCAATGCAAAACCTGAAAATACCGTCTCGCTGATGCCCGAGAGCCGCGCGGCACATGGCGTGGACGTTCATCGTCCGTCTCAAAAAAAGCCTCGCTTCGGGCAATTGTCACGAGCCGTTATCATGACGAACGCGTGAAACACGCGCTCGTTGCGGCACCGGCAATCGCACGAAAGCAGCCACAAGAACAGCCGCGAGACCAACATCACCCAACCAACTCCATGGACGAATCCGCCATCCGCGCTCTGCTCGACACCACCTTCGCGCCGTGGATCCGCGACCTGGGCCTGGCGCCGGAAAGCGCCACCGATACCAGCGTCACCCTGCGCCTGCCCCACACGGACAAGCTCCGCCACGCGGGCGGCGTGATCTGCGGCCAGGTTTTCATGGCCGCTGCCGACACGGCGATGATTGTCGCTATCGCGCACGCGCTGGGAGGTTTTGAGCCGATGACCACCGTTTCGCTCACCACAAGCTTCCTGCGTCCGATAAAAACCGGCGATGTCCTGGTAACCGCGTCAATCCTGCGCCGCGGCCGCAACCTGGTCTTCGGCGAAATCGAACTCCACGATGAAACCGGCGCGCTCGCAGCTCACGCGACCACCACGGTCATGCTCCTCTCATAGAACAAGCCAGCATGTTCGATCAAGTCGTATTCGCCGGCGGCGGCAACCGCTGCTGGTGGCAAGCCGGTTTTTGGGACGTCGTCCAGCCAGAACTCCAGCTGCGCCCGCGTGTGATCACCAGCATCTCGGCCGGCGCGGCCACGGCGTGCATGCTGTACATGAATCATGCCGAATGGGTGATGGATTACTACGCGCGCGTGCTGCGTGACAATTCGAAAAACGCGTATTGGGGCAATCTGCTGCGCAGCGAATCGGTGTTTCCGCACTATCGGATCTATCGCCAGGCTTTACTCGATATCTACGGCGCCGAATTTCCATCGCTGCAGGACGCGCCGGAAATTCGTATCGGCTTATCGCATTTGCCGCGTTGGCTCGGTGCCCGCAGCGCGGTAGCGGCGGGGCTGATCGCCTATAACATCGAAAAGTACGTGCGCAAGAAGCTGCATCCCACGCTCGGTCAATCTCTCGGTTTCCATCCAGAATTCGTCAAAGCGCAATCGTGCGCGACGGTCGAAGACCTCGCCGAGCTGATCCTGCAGTCGTCCTGTACGCCGCCGTTCACGCCGGTCATGCGTCGGCACGGCCGGCCGGTGCTCGACGGCGGCATGGTCGACAATGTGCCCGTCGGCGCGCTGGATGCGTCGCCGGGACTGGTTCTCGTGATGGTGACGCGTGTGTATCCGCGACCGCAGATGTTTGTCGTGGAGCACGGTGCGAACCGCGACCAGCGTCGCATTTATGTGCAGCCGTCGCGCAAGGTGCCGATTTCGGCGTGGGATTACACGAGTCCGTCGCTGATGCGGCCCGCATACGACCTGGGCCGTGCCGACGGCGAGCAATTCCTGACACGCTTGCCCGATCTGCTGGGCGCAGCCGCGCATCTCTAAGAAGGAGTATCGAACCGATGGCCAAACACCACAAATACACGCTGCAAGTTGCCTGGACGGGCAACCAAGGCTCCGGCACCTCGCGCTACGACGCGTACTCCCGCGACCACCTGGTTCGTGCAGCGAACAAGGTGGCCATCGAGGCATCGAGTGATCCGGCGTTTCGCGGCGACGCCACGCGCCACAACCCGGAAGAGCTGTTCGTCGCGTCGCTTTCGTCGTGCCACATGCTCTGGTACCTGCACCTGTGCGCCGTGAACGGCATTGTGGTGACGGGTTACGTGGATGACCCCGTTGGCACGATGGAGGAAACGGCCCAAGGAAGCGGTCGCTTCACCGACGTCGTCCTGCGCCCGCAAGTGACTATTGGCGCGGGCGGCGACGTGGAGCTGGCCGACCGTTTGCACGAGGAAGCGCATAAGTTCTGCTTTATCGCGAACTCGGTCAATTTCCCCGTCCGATGCGAACCGTCCACGGACATTTCCACGCTTTAACTATCGCCGGCGTCCGCCCACCAGCGCTTCCGGATTGGCGACGCTCGAGGTGTCGCCGGCATCGAAGGCGAGGATGTTCTTGAACGCCGCCGTGAAATAGAGCTCGTAGCTTTCGCGCTCCACGTACCCGATGTGCGGTGTGCAAATGACGTTTTCCATGCGCAGCAGGCTGTAACCCTGCAGGATCGGCTCGCTTTCGAACACGTCGATGGCAACCATCCCCGGCCGGTTGTGATGCAGCGCGTTGAGCAGCGCATTTTCTTCGAGCAGTTCGGCGCGGCTGGTATTCACAAACAGCGCGGTGGGCTTCATGCGCATCAGATCGGCGGCCGTGACAATGCCGCGCGTTTCGTCGTTCAGCCGCAGATGCAACGAGAGCACATCGCTCTGTTCGAACAGTGCTTCGCGGCTCGCGGCCACATCCACGCCGTCAGCACGCGCGGCGGCCTGGGAATGCTCCCGGCCCCAGACCATCACTTTCATGCCAAATGCCTTGCCGTAGCCGGCAAGCAACTGGCCAATTTTTCCGTATCCCCAAATCCCCAGCGTCTGGCCCCGAAGCACCTGGCCCAGGCCGAAATTCGGCGGCAACGCGGAAGTTTTCAGGCCGGACTGCTGCCACGCCCCCTGCTTCAGGTTCGCCACGTACTGCGGTATCCGGCGCTGTGCGGCCATGATCAGCGCCCAGGTCAGCTCGGCCGGCGCAATCGGCGAACCGGTGCCTTCGAGCACTGCGATTCCGCGCTCGGTACACGCATCGAGCTCAATGTGGCCGCCTGCCTTGCCGGTCTGGCTGATCATGCGCAGCCGCGGCAGTTTGTCGAGCAGTTGCGAGCTGATCCGGGTGCGCTCGCGGATCAGCACGAGCGCTTCTACTTCCGAAAGTCTGCTAGCCAACTGTCCGAGTCCGCGCACCGTGTTATTGAATACTTTCACCTCATGATCGGCGAGCAGACTGAAACAATCTAGCTTGCGAACGGCGTCTTGGTAGTCGTCCAGGATGGCAATTTTGATTGGCATGGATTGGCTTTTGATAGGCATCAAACGTGCTGCAGAAATTCGAGGATGGACAGGAATCAACGCGGTAAGTTCGGGTAATTACGGATTTATCGGGTAATTACGTAGAAATTCGCCGAAATACGGGCATCGCGTCGCGTTAAGCTGCTGGTGTAGCACGGCGAATTTACCGGTCGCCGAATGGGTATCTGAAAGAATTCGAATGCGGAATAGGGCAGTTTAGCCATTCACGCGTCACGAGCGCCGGAAAACCGGCAACGATGGAGACAATTCCTATTCCTTTTTAACAGTATGTTCCGTGCCGACGCAAGCCGCGATTCAGACGGCAGTCGCCACCAGACTAGTCAACTCCCCGACGCATGCCTTGTTTTTGTGTCGCCGTCTGTCACGTGAGTTCCGCCGTGCAGGCAAAACCGGCGGCCTGAAATGCGCCTCTCGCGAGCAGCGCCGGCGGGTTGCAAACCGTTTTCTCATCTAAGAACGGAGTGTGCTCGATGAACCAGCCCGCAGTAGTAGATCAAAACGTAGTCGCCGACCGCGACGCACCGTCGTATGTGAAAAACCAAAAACTCATCGACTGGGTGCAGCGGGTCGCCGCGCTGACGAAGCCGGACCGGATTGAATGGTGCGACGGGTCGGAGGAGGAATACGACCGCCTGTCCCAGCAAATGGTCGATGCCGGCACGCTCAAACGCCTCAATCCCGCCAAACGGCCCAATTCCTATCTCGCCTGCTCGGACCCGTCCGATGTCGCTCGGGTGGAGGATCGGACGTTCATTTGCTCGGCGCGCGCGAGCCAGGCCGGTCCGACGAACAACTGGATCGATCCCGCGGAAATGCGTCTTACGCTGGACGGTCTCTTCGACGGCTGCATGACCGGCCGGACGATGTTCGTTGTCCCCTTTTCGATGGGCCCGCTCGGCTCGCCGATCGCGCACATCGGCGTGGAACTGACCGACAGCCCGTACGTGGTCACCAACATGCGCATCATGACGCGCATGGGCCGCGCGGTGTACGACGTGCTGGGCGCCGGCGGTGAGTTCGTTCCCTGCGTGCATTCGGTTGGCGCGCCATTGCAGGCGGGGCAGAAGGACGTGCCGTGGCCGTGCAATGACACGAAATACATCGTCCATTTTCCGGAAAGCCGCGAGATCTGGAGTTTTGGTTCGGGTTACGGCGGCAACGCGCTGCTCGGCAAGAAATGTTTCGCGCTGCGGATTGCATCGACAATGGGACGCGATGAAGGCTGGCTCGCCGAACACATGCTGATTCTCGGCGTGACGTCGCCGGAAGGGCGCAAGTATCACGTCGCGGCCGCGTTTCCATCGGCGTGCGGCAAGACCAACTTCGCGATGCTGATCCCGCCACAGGACATGGCGGGCTGGAAGGTCTCCACCATCGGCGATGACATCGCCTGGATCAAACCGGGCCGCGACGGCCGGCTGTACGCGATCAACCCCGAAGCGGGCTATTTCGGCGTGGCGCCCGGCACGAGCGAAAAGACCAACTTCAACGCCATGGCGACGCTCAAGGAGAACGTGATCTTCACGAACGTTGCCCTTACCGACGACGGCGATGTCTGGTGGGAAGGCATGACGGACACACCGCCGGCGCATCTGATCGACTGGCAGGGCAACGACTGGACACCCGAGTCGGGCAAGAAGGCGGCGCATCCGAACGCGCGCTTCACGGCGCCGGCCGCGCAATGCCCATCTATTGATGCCGACTGGGAAAATCCGGCCGGCGTGGCGATCGATGCATTTATCTTCGGCGGCCGTCGTTCCGACACCGTACCGCTCGTGACCGAGGCGCGCAACTGGAACGAGGGCGTCTACATGGCCGCCACGATGGGCTCCGAAACCACCGCCGCCGCAGCCGGCCAGCAAGGCGTGGTCAGGCGCGATCCGTTTGCCATGCTGCCGTTCTGCGGCTACAACATGAGCGACTATTTCGGCCACTGGCTGAAAGTGGGCGAGCGGCTGGAGAAACTCGACGCCAGGCTGCCGAAATTCTTCTGCGTGAACTGGTTCCGCAAGGGCGACGACGGCAAGTTCGTGTGGCCGGGTTTCGGCGACAACATGCGCGTGCTGAGCTGGATGATCGGCCGTATTGAAGGCACCGCGAAGGGTGAGGAACATGCGTTCGGGCTGTCGCCGCGCTTTGAGGACATAGACTGGGGTGCGCTCGACTTCACCCGGGAACAGTTCGAACGCGTGGTCTCCGTGCAGGACTCGGCATGGCGCGCTGAGCTCGAATTACACGATGAGTTGTTCACGAAACTCGCCCAGGGACTGCCCGACGAGCTTGCAGAGACGAAAGCCGGGATCGAAAAAAGACTCTCGGCCTGACTTTCTGTTACCGCACGATTAACGCGATTAGTGACGGAAGTCGACATAATCGATGAAATAAGGGCCGCATTAGCGGCCCTTATGCATTTCCCGCTCTACTGCGCCAAAATTGCTTCAGCCAGTTTTTCAGAATTATGCCGGCTCTCGCTTGAGAGCTACATCGTTCCGAATTTTGCAACAATGCACTCTGTTTCACCTTACTGAATGTTAAAGCCGAAATTTTTTGTCGTAAAAAGTCACATTTCCGGCAACTTCTGCACGAAAGACGGAGTCCTAGGATAATTCCGAATTGCTTCTGGAATTTAAAAGAGGCCGTCTAGCAGCAGGAGTTGTCTCATGGATCATTTGCAGTCGATGAAAGTATTCGTCCGAGTGGCGGATCTCGGCAGTTTCGCCCGCGCAGCCGGCGCAATGGATATCTCGAATGCAGTGGCAACACGTCATATTGCTGACCTGGAGGGGCGCCTGGGCACCCGCTTGCTCAACCGCACCACGCGTAGTTTGTCGCTAACCGAGTCCGGCCAGGTGTACCTGGAACGCGCTCGCCAGATCCTCGACGAGCTCGAGGACGTCGAACAAATGGTGGTTGCACGTAACCACGAGCCGGTTGGATCGCTACGAATTGTCGCACCCGTCGTGTTCGGCCTGCACAACCTCGCTCCCGTGCTGCAGACCTACACGCAACGCTATCCGAAAGTCGTGCCGGACGTCACGCTGGTCGACCGGCAAGTCGATCTGGTGGAAGAGGGCTTCGACGTGGGCATTGTGATCGCGCGCCAGATGCGCAGCGCGAGCATTGTCACGCGGCGCCTGACGACCGGTTGCCTGACCGTATGCGCGACGCCCGGCTATCTCGAAACGCATGGTGTGCCGACGCGGCCCGAAGACTTGTCCGAACATCCGTCGCTGAGTTTGCCGTCCGAATATTTCGGCGATGAGCGCGTGTTCACCGGCCCGGAAGGCGAAGTGCGCGTGCGGCCGACGAACGTGATCGTCGCGAACAATACCGAGATGCTGCGCCAGTTCGCGCTGCTCGGCATGGGCATCGCGATCCTGCCGAGTTACCTGATCGGCAACGACACCACGCGCGGCCGGCTGGTGCGCCTGCTGAGCGACTATCAGCTGCCGCAGGTCGAGATCAACGTCGCGTATCCAAGCCGGCGCCATTTGCCGGCGAAGGTGCGCACGTTCATCGATCACCTTGTCGAGCATTTCAGCCAGACGCCGAATCATCAGCTGGGTGAGCAGTGGGTGAAGGACGGCTTCGTCAAGCCGGGAGCACCGGCAATCGATGAGCGCGATTCCGAGCCGCTGGTTGCGCATGCGGCGTACGCGGAAGCAGAAGGCGGCGCACGATTCGAAGCGCCTCCCGCCGATGACAACAAGGTCGGTGGCAAGCCTGTGAAGTCGCGCTCGCGTGCGACGCCGGCCATGCCTTCGCCGTTCTGATGGCCGCCGCCGTGGTGGGGCTCATTGGGCGATCAAGCGTTGTCCAGCACGATGAACGAAAAAAAGCCCGCGAATGATTCGCGGGCTTTTTTAATGCTACGGGGCCTGACCTGGCGGCCCTCAAACCCTGAAACCTGAAACCTAACCCGCCTTGCGAGCCGGCGCCTTCTTGGCCGCCACCTTCTTCGTAGGGGCTTTCTTCGCCGCAGGCTTGACGGTCGTTTTCTTGGCCGCCACGGCGACGTCGCCGTCACCTTCGTCTTCCGCTTCAGTAAGCGCCGCGGCACCGCGCTTGACGGCCGGCTTGGCACCCGGTTTCGGCTCTTTCTTCTCGAATTCGAAGCCGATCTTGCCATCCGGCTGCTTCACGAGAAATGCCTTGAAGTTACGGCCCGTGCGCGATGACTTGAAGCCCGTCAGCAAGTCCGTGCGTCCTTCTTCGAGCAGCTTCGTCATCTGCTCGCGCGACATTTCCTGCTGCAGGATCACCTTGCCCGAACGGAAATCGCAGGTCTTCGGATTCGCCACCGAGTTTTCGCACACATAACTCATGCCGTGCTCGTACACGCGCGACTGACACTTCGGACACGCGCCAACCGGCGTCTGCTCCGAGAAATCTACCGGTTCGCCGTCTTCGCCGCCTGAATCCTGACCGAAGTCGAACTCGAGCTTCCAGTTCTTGATTTCGTCGTCGAAAGACAGCTTCAGGATGGCGGAAAACGGCCGGCCCATCTTGCTGCGGAAACCCGACAGCGGCCCGATGGTTTTATCCTTGATCAGCTGCTCGACTTCCGGAATCTCGAACTGCCGTCCACCGGGAATCTTCGACATCGAGAATTCGCACTTCGTACAAGCGAATCGCCGATAGTTCTCTTTAATCTGGCTGCCGCAATTCGGGCACGGTGTTTCGAGCGTCGAATAATCGCCGGGGATGGTGTCGGAGTCGTATTCCTTCGCACGCTTCACGATGGTCTGCGTCATGCGCGCGATTTCCTGCATGAACTCGTCGCGCGGGAGCTTGCCGCGCTCCATCTGCGAGAGCTTGTGCTCCCACTCGCCGGTCAATTCAGGCGCCGTCAGTTCCTCTACGCCCAGACCGCGCAACAAGGTCATCAACTGGAAGGCCTTTGCCGTAGGAATCAGCTCACGGCCTTCGCGCACCATGTACTTTTCGCCCAGCAGCCCTTCGATAATCGCCGCCCGCGTGGCCGGCGTGCCGAGGCCCTTCGCGGCCATTGCTTCGCGAAGCTCTTCGTCTTCGACCAGCTTGCCCGCACCTTCCATAGCGGAGAGCAACGACGCTTCGTTGTAGCGCGCAGGCGGCTTCGTCACGAGACCGAGCGCCGCGACCTTCTCGACACCGACCTTCTCGTCCTTCTGAACCGGCACGAGATTGGCGTCTTCGCCACCCACTTCCTTGCCATAGACCTGCAGCCAGCCCGGTTCGACCAGCACCTTGCCTTCAGTCTTGAAACGATGCTCGGCGACTTCGGTGATCCGCGTGGTGACCAGGTATTCGGCTGCCGGGAAAAACACCGCGAGGAAACGCTTCACGACCAAGTCATAAAGCTTCTGCTCCGGTTCGGACAGCGCTTTCGGCGCCTGCAGGGTCGGGATGATGGCGAAGTGATCGCTGATCTTCGAGTTGTCGAAGATGCGCTTGTTCGGCTTGACCCAGCCCTTGTCCAACACCTGCTTCGCATGCGGCAGATAGTTGTTGCTCTCTTTGAGCATCGCGAGCGTGTCCTTCACCGTCGGGATGTAATCCTCCGGCAGCGCGCGCGCGTCGGTACGCGGGTAGGTCAGCACCTTGTGCTTTTCATACAGGGCCTGAGCCAGGCCGAGCGTGTTCTTGGCCGAAAAGCCGAAGCGGCCGTTGGCTTCGCGCTGCAAGCTGGTCAGGTCGAACAGCAGCGGCGACATTTGCGTGGACGGCTTCGCTTCTTCCGTGACTGTGCCGGTCTTGCCGCGGCAGGCCGCGACAATGGCTTCAGCGTCGGGCAAGTTCCAGAGACGCGAATCGCGCTGCTCCGGGTCACCCTCGACACGCTTGAATTTCGGGTCGAACCAGCGGCCCTCGTACATGCCCTTCTCGGCGAGGAATTCAGCACGCACTTCCCAATAATCGCGCGGCACGAAACGACGAATCTTTTCCTCGCGTTCCACAACGATAGACAACGTTGGCGTCTGAACGCGGCCAACCGTCGTCAGGAAGAAACCGCCGCCCTTGCTGTTGAACGCGGTCATGGCGCGGGTGCCGTTGATGCCCACGAGCCAGTCAGCTTCGGAGCGGCAACGGGCGGCGTCGGCGAGCGGCTGCATGTCGGCGTCGCTGCGCAAATTCGCAAAACCGTCTCGGATGGAGCCGGCGGTCATCGACTGGAGCCAGAGGCGCTGCACAGGCTGCTTGGCTTTCGCGTGCTGCGCGATCAGGCGAAAAATCAGCTCGCCTTCGCGCCCCGCGTCACAGGCGTTGATCAGGCGATCGACGTCCTTGCGCTTGAGCAGCTTGGTCAGCACCTTCAGCCGCGATTCGCTTTTGGCGATCGGATTCAGGTCGAAATGCGGCGGAATGACGGGCAGGTTGGCGAAGCTCCACTTGCCGCGCTTGACTTCGTACTCCTCCGGCGCGGCAATTTCGAGCAAGTGGCCGACCGCCGACGACAGCACGTAGTCTTCGCTTTCGTAATATTCGTCATGCTTGGTGAAGCCGCCCAAAGCGCGCGCGATGTCGTTCGCGACAGAAGGCTTTTCAGCGATGATCAGGGCTTTGGACATGACTCGATTCTAGTTAGGGACTGGCATGAGGCCGGGTTTGGGCGGCTTGCGCCACCGCGGTTCGGACCCGTTAACGTCCGCTTTATAGCATATGGCGTGCGGCGCGCGGTCTGGCATTTAATGAAACGCGGGATGCCGAACGGTGAATGTGGGCGCTTTGTGATGCAAGCGCGAAAGCCGTTTCAGCTTACGAGTGCGCTCAGTTGCGCATATTGGTCTTGCCGCTTGATTCGATTTATGCGGCGACGAGTGCGGGCCGGATCTTCGGTGCGCCCACCATCCCCGGCAACGCGCTCAAATCGGTCAACATGCGCGCGACAATGGACGTTTGCGGCAGCACCGTTCCAAAGAAACGGGTTGTCACAGCGTCTTCTATCAAGACGGTCGGAAAATTTTCCACATCGAGGTCATCGAAGCGATCCGCCTGGTTTTCGATGTCGATCCATGCAAAGCAGATGTCCGGATGGGCGTCGGCGAGCAGGTCGAAACCCTCGCGATAATCGCGGCACGTCCCGCACCATTCGGCGCACAGGCAAGCGACGAGTAGCGTGCCGGCGCTGGTCAGGCGCTCGGCAATCTGATCGGCGTCGGTGTCGAGATTCAACGCGGGCATGGATCCTTGCGGTCCTTTTCGTCAGTCATTTGTTGGGTTTGCAAGAAGCGGATTTTGTCGCGAATGTAGCATGGTGCCGAAAAATCAGCGTTCAAGCCGGGTAAAGCGTCCCCCGGCAACGCGCCAACCCGTCCCGACAATTCGAGTTGCAACAGCAGGCTTTGTAGCGTCGCACCATCCATTTCGGTCCGCTCGGCAAGAATTTCAAGCGTCGCGGGCGAGTGCCCGAGTGCTTCGAGCAGGCGGTCGGTTTCGGGGTTGGCCAGTTTTATCGACGCTGATGCCCACGACGCGCTCGCCGGTTTGCTACGTGCAGCGGTTCCCGACCCCGGCGCGCTTTGAAGTTCCAGTGCGAATTCGCTTGTTGCCGGTTCGGCGCCAGCTTCTTCCACCGGAATTGCTTTCCCACGCTTTCGCGGCTTCGAAACAGGTGCCACGGCTGCTTCGCTCGGAACCGGAAAACCGAACTCTTCGAGAATGTCCTCGGGCGTTTCCACAAGCTTCGCCCCCTGCTTGATCATCCGATGACACCCGCGCGACAGCGGCGCGTGGATCGAGCCCGGGATAGCGAATACGTCGCGCCCCATTTCGTTGGCGAGCCGGGCGGTAATCAGCGAACCCGAACGCATGGCTGCTTCGACGATCAGCACGCCACTCACCAGCCCCGCGATCAGCCTGTTACGCTGCGGAAAATTTACAGGCCGGGCCGGCATGCCGAGCGGCCATTCCGACACGATCGTGCCGTTTGTCGCAATTTCGTGCGCCAGCGCGTGGTGCAGCGGCGGATAGACAAGATCCGCCCCCGTTCCAATGACCGCAATCGTGCCGCCAGGACCGCTTAGTCCTCCGCGATGCGCCGCGCCGTCGATACCCAGCGCGAGCCCCGACACAATCGCGAGCCCCGCATCCGAAAGGGCTTGCGCGAAGCGGCGGGCGTCGTCAACGCCTTGCGGCGTCGCGCTTCGACTGCCGACAATCGCCACTGCCCGGGCCTGAAGCAGGTCCAGCCGTCCCTTTACATATAGCAACGGTGGCGGATCGGGCATGGTGAGGAGCGCTGGCGGGTACGCTGAATCCGCAAGCGTGACGATCCTGTTGCCCGGAACCGACGCCCACTCAAGCGTGCGCGCAAGGCATTCGTCGAATGGACCGAGTTCCGAGCGCGGCGGGGGCCCAAGCATCGCACAGGCCGCTTTCTCTCCGGCGATTACGGCGAGCGCACCGAATGACTGGTTCAGCACCGCCTGCGGCCCGCCGAATTCGGCAAGCAACGCACGCAGCGCGATGGGCGGCAAACCGCTCGCGTTCGCCAGCCGCAGCCAGGCTGAAACGTCCTGCAAATCGGTTTCTCCCAGACAGGGCTTGGCGTCGGCCGTCGGCAACAGGAAAGGCGTCATGTTAAAATTTTCATATCCCGAAATACGAAAGGATTGTCGAAGGGCCTTGGTTCCGGCCTTTCGGACAACGCGTTGCCGCCCCGCGAGCGGCACTGAAACGACGTTGAAGCGCCGCGTTTCGGCCCAATCATCTTCTCGATACCGGCACTCTTTTACAACCTGGCCGAATGGCCGACTATCGCGCGCCGCGGCGTGCGTCGATAATCTGAATCATGGCTCTGCTCAACATACTCAAATACCCGGACAAGCGGCTGCACAAGGTCGCGAAGCCCGTAGAGGTCGTCAATGACCGGATTCGCAAGCTCGTCGCGGATATGGCGGAAACCATGTACACGGCGCCAGGCGTCGGCCTTGCCGCGACCCAGGTGGACGTGCATGAACGCGTGATCGTGATTGACACGTCGGACACGCACGACCAGCTTCAGGTCTTCATCAATCCGGAGATCATCTGGTCGAGCGACGAGAAGAAGGATCACGAGGAAGGCTGCCTGTCGGTGCCGGGCATCTACGACTTCGTCGAGCGACCGGAAAAGGTGCGTGTGCGCGCGCTGAACGAGAAGGGCGAGACGTTCGAAATCGACTGCGAAGAGCTGCTTGCGGTGTGCATCCAGCACGAGATGGATCACCTGATGGGACGCGTCTTTGTCGAATACCTGTCGTCGCTGAAGCAGACGCGAATTCGCGGCAAGATGAAAAAGCTCGAAAAGGCGCTATGACGGGTCGATTCACCAAGACGGATGCTGGAATTTGCAGGTTGCTGAATCGATGACTCAATCGCTGCGTGTCGTATTTGCCGGAACACCTGAATTTGCCGCTGCCGCACTGGCTGCCATTCACGCGGCGGGTTTTCATGTGCCGCTCGTGTTGACCCAGCCGGACCGGCCCGCCGGGCGCGGTTTGAAACTGGCTCCCGGGCCGGTCAAGCGGTTGGCGGTCGAGTATGGCTTGCAGGTGGCGCAGCCGACCTCGTTGCGGCGCAATGGCAAGTATCCCGAGGAAGCGGCCGCCGCTATTGATCTGCTGAAGGCCACGCCGCACGACGTCATGGTGGTTGCGGCGTACGGGCTGATCCTGCCGCAGGAAGTGCTGGACATCCCGCCGTTGGGCGCAATCAACATTCATGGTTCGCTGTTGCCTCGCTGGCGCGGCGCAGCGCCCATTCATCGTGCGCTCGAAGCTGGTGACGCCGAGACGGGCATCACGCTGATGCAGATGGATGCGGGGCTCGATACCGGTGCAATGATCCGGGAAGGCCGCATGGCGATCACGTCTGCGGACACGACGGCCACGCTGCACGATCGGATGGCCCGGCTCGGTGCTGATCTGATCGTCGAAGCATTGCGGGATCTCGAACGGGATGGCGCCTTGCCCGCCACGCCGCAGCCACTGGACGGCGCGACGTACGCCGAGAAGATCGCCAAGCACGAAGCGGCGCTCGACTGGCGTCGTCCGGCGAGCATGCTCGCGCGTCAGATTCGCGCCTTCGATCCGTTTCCCGGCGCGTTTGGAACGCTCGATGGCGTTGTCGTCAAGATCTGGGCCGCAGAGCCGGTGCCACTGACGGGCCATGCCGATCCCGGCGTGATTGTGGAAAGCGGTGCGGAAGGTGTCGTGGTTGCGTGCGGTCAGGGCGGCTTGCGTCTCACGCAGTTGCAAAAGCCTGGCGGCAAACGACTGCCTGTGCGCGAATTTCTTGCGGGATCGCCTATTGTTAAAGGGCAACGATTCGAACTTCGGGAAGTCGCGCCGGATGCCTGAAACGGTGTCTGCGTATTTGCCGCGCCGTCGTTGCGACGGCTAAAACCAGTCAAAAAACATAGGTCACGCAATGCTTGGAATCACCGGTTTCACGCTGTTTATCGTTGCCGTCATGTTGCTGAGCGTTACGCCGGGGCCGGATACGGCGTACATCGTCGGCCGGAGTGTCGCACAGGGGCGTGGCGCGGGCGTGGTGTCGGCGCTGGGCATTGCGCTCGGCTGCATTGTGCATACGCTGGCCTGCGCATTCGGGCTCACGGCGTTGCTGGCGGCATCGGTGACGGCGTTCACCATCGTCAAGTTCGCGGGCGCGATTTACCTGATCTATCTCGGCGTGCGGCTGATCTTCGCCAAGCCGGCGGCCGCGAAAACCAGCCACAAGCCGAGCGAAGCGAGCCGCGTTCGCGCCGCACCGAAGTCGCTCCAGCAAGTCTTCACGCAAGGTTTCGTCACGAATGTGCTGAACCCGAAAGTGGTGCTGTTTTTCGTCTCGTTCATTCCGCAATTCGTTGCCGTCGACAGCGAACACAAAACCCTCGCCTTCCTCGCGCTTGGTTTTGTGTTCGTGTTGGTCAGCACCTTCTGGAACACGTTCGTGGCGTGGATCGCGGGCAGCGTGACGCAACGCTTCTCAGGCAAACCCGGCGTCAAGCTATGGCTGGACAGGGTGGTGGGCAGTGCATTCGTCGGACTGGGCATCAAGCTGGCGACTTCACACAGGTGATTGAATTTTTCCGGGATGCCCTTATCTAACATTTTGCTTACAATCTGAGGCCGGGCAATTGCGGGCAGATTGTCTGGTCAGGCAAAAAGGCCGCTTCGGCCGCTCGCGCTTAACGCGCATTGATATTGGGTGAGGAGTTCAAGACATGTTCAACTGGGTCAAAACGGCGATGCTGATGGCAGCGATCACGGCCCTTTTTGTCGTGATCGGAGGAATGATCGGCGGCAGCAAGGGAATGATGCTTGCGCTGATCGTCGCCCTCGCCATGAATTTCTTTTCGTACTGGTTCTCGGACAAGCTCGTGCTGAAGATGTACAACGCACAGGAAGTCGACGAAGCCAGCGCGCCGCAGTTTTACCGGATGGTTCGCGAGCTGGCCACGCGGGCGCAGCTGCCCATGCCGAAGGTGTATCTCATCGACGAAAATGCGCCCAACGCATTCGCAACCGGGCGTAATCCGGAGCACGCGGCTGTTGCAGCGACTACCGGTATCTTGCGGGTGTTGTCTGAGCGCGAGTTGCGCGGCGTGATGGCGCATGAGCTCGCGCACGTGAAGCACCGCGACATCCTGATCTCGACAATATCGGCCACCATGGCCGGTGCTATCTCGGCGCTGGCCAACTTCGCCATGTTCTTCGGCGGCCGGGATTCCGAAGGCCGTCGCACGAATCCGATCGCCGCTATTGCGGTAGCCATGTTGGCTCCGCTGGCCGGTGCGCTGATCCAGATGGCTATTTCGCGGGCGCGGGAATTCGAGGCTGATCGGGGCGGCGCGCAGATTTCCGGCGATCCGCAAGCGCTCGCCAGCGCGCTCGAGAAGATCCACGCGTATGCCGCGGGCGTGCCGTTCCCCGCCGCTGAGCAGCATCCCGCCACGGCGCAGATGATGATCATGAACCCGCTGGCCGGTGGCGGAATCTCGAAGCTCTTTTCCACGCACCCGGCGACCGAGGAACGCGTTGCGCGCCTGATGGAGATGGCGCGAACCGGCCGGATGGAGTGATAGGAGCTGTCTAAGGCATAGTTATGGACCCATCGCAGCGTAAGCGGCGATGGGTCTTTTGTCACACCATGACACCTGTCATAAACAGCGGGTTGGCTCCAACCCTGCCCGTTCGGCCAGCATTCCAGTCCCAATCTCAGACCCAAACCCCTCGCAAGTTACAATGCTTCGTTTGTGCGGACCGGCATCGGCCGGCTCGAACGCCTTCGCCCCGACATGACCGAAAAGCATTCCCGACGCCGCGCCGTTTCATCGGCGGAAAGCAGCCGAGCGTCGTCCGACGCCCGGCTTGCCACGCTACCCCTCGCTCCCGACTCCCTTGCGTTCGCGCTCGATGCCGCCGCGCAAGCGGTCGGCGCGGTGCGTGCCGGTTCCGCGCTGCCCGCAGCCTTGCAGACGGTCATTGCGGCCACGCACGTGGCGGTCTCGCGCGGGGCAACGCAGGACATCGCGTACCGCACGTTGCGGCGCCTCGCCGTGGCCGACGCGCTGCTCGCGAAACTGGTGCGCAAAGCGCCGCCGCCGCATGTATCGAATGTCATGGCTTGCGCGTTCGCCCTTCTGGTGGACGACGAAGCCGAGGCCGCGTACACGCCATTTACCGTTGTCGATCAAGCCGTCAACGCAATCGCCGCGCGGCGCGAATTTGCGTTTGCGAAGGGTCTGGTCAACGCCGTATTGCGTTCGTTCCTGCGTGAACGTGAAGCTTTACTCGCCGAGGTTCAAAGCGATCCTGTCGCGCGTTTCAACTATCCCGCATGGTGGATCGACGCGGTAAAGCGCGGTCACCCGTACGAATGGGAAAACATCCTGGGCGCCGGTAACCGGCAAGGGCCGCTTACGTTGCGCGTGAACGCACGGCGTATGAGCGTCGCGCAATATCTCGACGTCCTCAAAGCCGAGAACATGCAAGCCGAAGCCGCCGGCATTCATGCCGTGCGTCTCAAGACGCCAATGGCGGTCGACAAGATTCCCGGTTTCGCCGACGGCGTCGTCTCGGTTCAGGACGCCGGCGCACAGCTCGCCGCGCAGTTGCTGAACGCACGCGACGGCATGCGCGTGCTCGATGCCTGCGCTGCACCCGGCGGCAAGACGGGCCACGTGCTGGAACTGGCGAACGTCGAGTTGATTGCGGTGGAAAGCGATGCGGGGCGCGCGCGGCGTATCGGAGAGAATCTGCAGCGCCTGAATGTGCACGCGGAAATTCGCGTAGGCGATGCCGGTGAGCCGTCGGGCTGGTCGGACGGAGATCCGTTCGATCGCATTCTTGCCGACGTGCCGTGCTCGGCATCGGGCATTGTGCGGCGTCATCCTGACATTCGCTGGCTGCGCCGTCCCACCGACGTCGCCGCGCTGGTCGAAGAGCAGCGGCGCATCCTTTCGGCGCTCTGGCCCCTGGTCGCAACCGGCGGCGAGTTGCTCTACGTTACGTGCTCAATCTTTCCGGAAGAGGGCGAGTTGCAGGCGCAGTGGTTTGGAGAGGTGCACGAAGATGCGGTACGATTGGACGCGCCGGGGCAATTATTGCCGACAGCCAGCCGCACCGGCGCGGCTGGTGGGCAAGTATCACCGGACCCGGTCACGAACTCGCTGACGGACAATTCAGGCGAGGCGCAACGTACCCGTTCAGCATTGACGCGGGACGCGGAAGCCTTTGCGGACCACGACGGATTCTTCTACGCGCGCTTTCAGAAACGGTGACGATCAAACGCTTTTTCCCGCTGCGGCTCGCGTCTGCCGGTCAGGCCGTGCTGGCCATGCTATTGAGCTTTGCGCTGTCGTTCATGCCCGTTTCGGCCGCGCAGGCCGATCCCATTGCTGTGCAGCGCGCGTCGCTGCAGGCGGACGGATCGGGCTGGAGTCTCGACGCCCGTTTCGACTTCGATCTCAACAGCAGCCTTGAAGACGCCGTGAACAAGGGCGTGCCTTTGTATTTCACAACGGATTTCGATCTGTCGCGGCCGCGCTGGTATTGGTTCGACGAAGAACCGGTGAGCGTGTCGCAAAGTATCCGGCTTTCGTTTCAGCCCCTGACACGCGAATATCGTGTCTCCACCGGGGGCTTGCAGCTCGGTTTCGCCACGCTTGAGGAAGCGCTCGCAGTCATCAAGCACGTGACATCGTGGCACGTGATCGATCGTAACCAGGTCAAGCCCGGCGAGACATATAACGCTTCAGTGCGCATGCAGCTCGACATTGCACTGATGCCCAAGCCGTTCCAGATCGACGCGGTCAACAACCGCGACTGGAATCTCTCTTCCGACTGGAAGCGTTTTACTTTTACGGCGGCGACCAGTGCTAAATAAACTACGCCGCCGACCGCTACGCCGCACGAACATGACGGGCCTCGTGGTTCGGGTGCTCGTGACAACGGTTGCGCTCACGGCCATTCTGCTGCTCGTGATGCTGGCCCTGGCCAGCGCGAACACCGAGTTCTTCGATCGTTATTACCAGTGGCTGTACGCCGCGAATCTCGCGGTGGCGGTCGTGCTGATACTGATCGTGATCGGGCTGCTGGCAATCATCATCACCCGTGTGAGGCAGGGCAAGTTCGGCACGCGGCTGCTCGCGAAACTCGCGTTCATCTTTGCGCTCGTGGGCGTAGTGCCGGGCGCGATCATCTATGTGGTGTCGTATCAGTTCGTGTCGCGCAGTATCGAGTCATGGTTCGACGTGAACGTGGAAACCGCGCTCACATCCGGGCTGAATCTCGGGCGCGGCATGCTGGATGCATCGTTGTCCGATTTGCAGAACAAGGGCCGCCTGATGGGCGACCAGCTTGCAAGCGCCGATCCGACCAGCCTCACGCTCACGCTGTTGCGCTTGCGCGATCAGTTCAACGTGCAGGACGCGACCATCGTCGAACCGGCGAGAAGCGGCTCCGGTACCGCGCCCGACGTGCGTGTGGTGGCGCAGGCATCGAGTAATTTCGCGGCGCTCGTGCCTGACGACCTGCCCACTCCGCTGCAATTGAATCAGGCGCGTAGCAGGCCGTACGGGGCTATTGAAGGCGAGGTCGATGGCGATTCAAGTCAGACCGGGCCAAAGGGCGCATTGAGGCTGCGGGTGATCGTGAAGATCCCCGACAGCTCGACTACTGAATTGCAGCCGGCCGAACGTTTCCTGCAGATCGAACAGCCGGTCAGTACCGGGCTCGCCCGCAATGCCGACGCCGTGCAGCGCGCGTATCGCGAGTATCAGGAGAAGGCGCTCGGGCGCACCGGCTTGCGCAAGATGTATATCGGCACGCTGACGCTCGCGCTGTTCCTCGCCACCTTCATTGCGATGATGCTGGCGCTTGCACTTGGCAATCAGCTCGCGCGGCCGTTGTTCCTGCTCGCGCAAGGCACGAAGGAAGTCGCCGAGGGCGATTACACACCCAAGCGCGAAGTGAAGTCGCGTGACGAACTCGGTTTTCTCACGCAGTCGTTCAACGCCATGACGCGGCAGTTGTCCGAGGCGCGTGCGGCAGTGGAGAACAACCGGATCGCGCTCGAACATTCGAAGGCGTATCTCGAGAGCATTCTCGCGAACCTGACCGCCGGCGTGTTCGTGTTCGACCGGCAGTTCCGATTGACCACGGCGAATCGCGGCGCGGAGCGGATCTTCCGGCAGCCGTTCAATGCGTCGCTGAACCTGCCGCTTGAACAGATTGGCGTGCTGTCCGAGTTTGGTGCAATGGTGCGCAAGGCATTTGCAGATCGCGATGCAGCCGCGAGCGGCAGCGGCCGGCCCATTGGCGACCGTGGGCACTGGCAACAGCAGCTTGCCGTACCGGTAGCGGGCGAGACTGATCCGCTGACCTTGCTGGTACGCGGCACGCAGTTGCTGACCCTGACCGAAAGCGATACCGACGACGCCGAGACAACCGGCTACGTAGTCGTATTCGACGACATCTCCGACGTCATCTCGGCGCAGCGTTCGGTCGCATGGGGCGAAGTGGCGCGGCGGCTCGCGCACGAGATCAAGAATCCGCTGACACCGATCCAGCTATCGGCGGAACGGTTGCAGATGAAGCTGGCCGACAAGCTTGCTCCCGCCGATGCCGACGTGCTCAAGCGCGGCGCGACCACCATCGTGAACCAGGTGCAGGCAATGAAGCAGATGGTCGACGACTTCCGCGAATACGCGCGCACGCCGCCGGCTGTCCTGGGCAATCTGCAGCTCAATGATCTCGTGACCGAGGTGCTGACCCTGTATGGCATTGAAGAGGGTAAGAGTCATATCACCGTGGAGCTGACAAAATTGCCGGTGATTCGTGGCGACGCCACGCAGCTCAGGCAGGTGATTCACAATCTCTTGCAGAACGCGCAGGATGCGGTGGCCGATGTGGCCGAACCGCGCGTGCTGCTTGAAACGAAGACAGTAGAATATGGCGATTCCGATGCCTCCGGACATGCCCGCGTGGCGGTGCGGTTGACGGTATCGGATAACGGTCCTGGTTTTCCCGCGCGAATTCTCTCGCGTGCGTTCGAGCCTTATGTAACAACGAAGGCCAAGGGCACGGGTCTGGGTCTTGCAACGGTGAAGAAGATCGTCGACGAGCATGGCGCGCGCATCGACATCCGCAACCGTTCGAAGACTCCTGACGTGATCGAAGGCGCGCAGATCTCGATTCTGTTCCTGCAACTCGCGGACGATACCGCCGAACCGGGCGCGACGCCGCCCTCGGCGGCGGCGAGCCACGGAACGACAAAAGCATTAGTGCAGACAAGGGCAGCGTAAATGGCAACCATCCTGGTGGTAGACGACGAAATGGGTATCCGGGAATTACTCTCGGAGATCCTGAGCGACGAAGGTCACGTGGTGGAGACGGCAGAAAATGCGCAGCATGCGCGGGAGTACCGGTTGCGGCAGGCGCCGGATCTCGTGCTGCTCGACATCTGGATGCCCGATACCGACGGCGTGACCCTGCTGAAAGAGTGGGCGGCGCAGGGCAAGCTCACCATGCCGGTGATCATGATGTCGGGCCATGCGACTATCGATACGGCGGTTGAAGCCACGAAGATTGGTGCGCTCAACTTCCTCGAAAAGCCGATCGCGCTGCAGAAATTGCTCAAGGCGGTCGAGCAGGGTCTGGCTCGCGGCACGGCTGCGGCGCCAATCGCGAATGCGGCCACGCGGCCGGCCTTGCCGTCGAGCGGTTCGACCGTGCCGGCTTCTGCTGCGTTGCCGGTGGCTGCGTCGTTGAACCTGGCGGGTGGCGACGCCGGCGCGCTGGGTGCAGCAGGTCCGGCGGGTGCAACGGCATCCATCTCCTTCGACATTCCGTTACGCGATGCCCGCGATGCGTTTGAGCGCGCGTACTTCGAGTATCACCTGGCGCGTGAGAACGGCAGCATGACGCGAGTGGCGGAAAAGACGGGACTGGAGCGTACGCACTTGTATCGCAAGCTCAAGCAGCTTGGCGTGGATCTGGGCAAGAACAAGAGCGAGGCTTGACTGGCGGGCGTTCCAGGATCGTTGCAGTAAAAAGGTGGCAAAAAGCACTTGAGCGACATAATCCCCTTTGATATACTTTCGTTCTTCGTGGCCCGGTAGCTCAGTTGGTAGAGCAGCGGATTGAAAATCCGCGTGTCGATGGTTCGATTCCGTCCCAGGCCACCACAGTTGCAAAAAATGCCCGGAAAACCGCAAGGTTTCCGGGCATTTTCCATTTTGTTTTTGCGCGCACTGGATGCGCGCCGGACGCCAAGCTATCCCGAGCGTTCTCCGGTTGGGTCAAGGCTCATCCACGAGCGAATACCCTCTTCATGATAAAATCCTTGGTTCTTCAAAGACTTGGCTAAGATAGGACCGGGATAAAACCGCGCGCTGCGGCCTCTCCTGAACGTTAGCCAGATCGCACATCCCCTCTTCTCCATTGGAGTTTCACGGTGACTCGGACAGACGCTAAAGACAGCGCACTGGTGCTGTTTTCCGGCGGCCAGGATTCGGCCACATGCCTGGCCTGGGCGCTCGATCGCTTTACGAGCGTCGAGACGCTCGGCTTCGACTATGGTCAGCGCCATCGCGTGGAACTCGAATGCCGGGAAGGTTTTCGGGCATCGGTGAAACAGCAGTTTCCGCGGTGGGCGGAACGGCTCGGCGAAGATCACATGATCGACCTGTCCGTACTCGGCGCCATCAGCGACACCGCCATGACGCGCGAGATCGAAATTGAAGCCAGCGCGAACGGCTTGCCCAACACCTTCGTGCCCGGCCGCAATCTCATGTTCATGACGATCGCCGCCGCCATTGCTTATCGGCGTGGCTTGAAGGTGCTCGTCGGCGGCATGTGCGAAACGGATTTCTCGGGCTACCCCGATTGCCGCGACGACACCATGAAGGCGTTGCAAGTCGCCCTCAACCTGGGCATGGACAGCCGCTTCCTGCTCGAGACACCGCTGATGTGGCTCGATAAAGCCGACACCTGGCGCCTGGCCGAACAGCTAGGCGGCGAGGCGCTGGTGGAACTGGTGCGCGTCGAGACTCACACGTGTTACGTCGGCGAGCGCGCCGAGTTGCATGAGTGGGGTTTCGGCTGCGGCCAATGCCCGGCATGCAAGCTGCGCAAGCGCGGCTACGAAGCCTACAAGTCGGGTGAGCAAGTCACCACCGAACCGGTCTGATCATGACGTACGCAGTAAAGGAAATTTTCTACACGTTGCAGGGCGAAGGCGCAAATGCCGGCCGCCCGGCCGTGTTTTGCCGCTTCGCCGGCTGCAATCTCTGGTCGGGTCGCGAGGAAGATCGCGCGGACGCCGTTTGCCAATTTTGCGACACGGATTTCGTTGGCACGGACGGCGAGAACGGTGGCAAGTACAAAACGCCTGCGGAGCTCGTTGCCATGATTGCATCGCAATGGCCGGAAGGCGAAGCACACAAGTTCGTGGTCTGTACGGGCGGCGAGCCCATGCTGCAGATCGACCCGCCTTTCGTCGATGCCTTGCATGCAGCAGGCTTCGAAATGGCGATTGAAACGAACGGGTCGCTGCCGGTGCTGGACAGCATCGACTGGATTTGCGTGAGCCCGAAGGCCGGCGCGCCGCTGGTCGTGACGAAGGGCAACGAGTTGAAGGTCGTCGTGCCGCAAGACAATCAGCCGCTGGCCGACTACGCAAAACTCGACTTCGAGTATTTCCTCGTGCAACCCATGGACGGCCCGTCGCGCGACATCAATACGAAGCTCGCGATCGACTGGTGCAAGCGGCATCCGCAATGGCGCCTGTCCATGCAGACGCACAAGTACCTGAACATCCCCTAACGCGAATCAAGCCCAAGCTGAGCCGACGTGCAGACGATTACCCGAAAACTTGAATTCGATGCGGGCCACCGCATCCCCGATCACCGCAGCCAGTGCCGCAATCTGCACGGTCATCGGTATGTGCTGGAAATCACGCTGCAAGGTGAACTCGTCGAAACGGAAGGCGCGCCGGATCGCGGCATGGTGATGGACTTCGCCGACGTCAAGGCGCTGGCCATGGAGCATCTCGTCAACAAGTGGGACCACGCGTTTATCGTCTATGCGCGCGACGAAGTCGTGCGAAGTTTTCTTGAGCAGATGGCCGACCACAAGACCGTCGTGCTGGACCGTATTCCCACCGTTGAAAATCTCGCTGCCGAAGCGTTCCGGATTCTCTCGGGCGTCTACAACGACCACTACGGCGTCGATCTGAAGTTGAAGCGCGTGCGTCTCTACGAAACGCCGAATTGCTGGGCGGACGTCGAAGGCGTCTGACGCTTCAGCGGTTCAGTCTCCAAGGCCCCAAGGCAGGCTCCTGCCAGCGCTCTTTTGTCACGGTATGATCTTTGAACAAGCCGCACATTTTTTGCTGCGGCGCATTCAATGAGATAGCCCTACCGGAGCGAGACATGCCTGTCAGCCATTCCGCCGCGCGTGACCTACTTGGGACCACGCGATGAGCACCTACACCAATCTCCTCAAACAGCGTTTCACCGAATCCGGCACCTTGTACGGCATGTGGCTGTCGCTCGGCAGCGCGGACGTGGCCGAAGCCGTGGCGCATGCCGGGTTCGACTGGCTGTGTATTGACATGGAGCATTCGCCCAACGACAGCCATGATGTCGTCGCGCAACTCCGTGCTATTGCCGCCGCGCACCTGCCGACCGAGCCGATCGTCCGCGTGCCGGCGCATGAAGGCTGGCTGGTCAAGCGCGTGCTCGACGCGGGCGCGCGCACCCTGATGTTCCCGAACGTGGAAACGGCGGAAGAGGCGGCACACGTTGTGCGTCTCACGCAGTATCCGAACGCCGATGCCCGCGACGGCCTGCGCGGCGCCGCCGGCGCGGTGCGCGCAGCGGCGTACGGCATCCGGCGCGATTATGTGAGTTCGGCGAATGCGCAGATATCGACCATCGTGCAGATCGAATCCGAGCAGGCGCTCGCGAATGTGGAAGCGATCGCGGCGACGCCGGGCGTGGATTGCCTGTTCATCGGGCCTGCCGATCTCGCTGCGAGCCTCGGCCACCTCGGCGATACCAAACATCCGGACGTGCAGGCGGCGATCGCGAAAATTATCGATACCGCAAAACACGCAGGTATCGCGAGCGGCATTTTCGCACTCGATGTCGCCAGTGCGCGGTCATATGCGGAAGCCGGCGTGAAGGTTGTCGCGTTGTCGGCTGATGTGGGCTGGCTGTTAAAAGCGACGCGACAGGCGTTGCAGGAGGCAAGGGCATGAAACCCGGAATATTGGGCGCAGTATCCGTAGCGTTGATGATTGTGTGCGCTGCGGCGAGCGCGCAGACCGTCAAGGGCAGTGACATGGCGACGCAAAACGCCGTCGCCGATTACAACGCGGGCAACTTCGGCGCTGCGCGCTCGGAGTTTTTGCACGCGGCGCAGAACGGCAGCCGTCTCGCCGAATTCAATTACGCGATGATGCTGGTGAACGGTGAAGGTGGCCCGGCCGATGTGGAGGAAGGCAAGAAATGGCTGCGCAAAGCGGCCGACGCCAACATGACGCAAGCGCAGTACGTGTACGGGAAGATGTACGACGATGGCGAGTTTGTCGGGCGTGATCCGGTTGAGGCGCATCGCTGGTTCTTGCGGGCGGCGAACCAGGGCCATGTCCTGGCGGAGCTCGCGCTGGCCAATCAGTTCCTCGATGGCCGCGGCACGCCGCGCGACAACGCGCAGGCGTTCGTCTGGTACAAGAAGGCCGCCGAAGGCGGGGATATGACCGCGCAATACGTGGCCGGATCGTTTTACGAGCGCGGTGGCGACGGCGTGAAGAAGAACATCAACGTGGCCCGCGCGTACTACGCGGCGGCGGCGGCGCAGGGCGATCCCGCGGCGAAGCTGAAGTTCCAGGAGCTCAGCGCGCAACTTGCGCACGAACGGCCGCAATAAAACAAAAGCCCACAATGAAATCATCATTGTGGGCTTCGCAACTGCCACGCGTAGAACCGAAAAACGCTAGCCTTTCATCAGACGCTTTTGTCGTGACACGCTCATGATGAGCCCCACCGCAACCCCCAGCGTTGTCAGCGCGGTTCCACCGTAACTCATGAACGGCAGCGGCACGCCGACCACCGGCAGGATCCCGCTCACCATGCCGATATTCACGAACGCGTAGGTAAAGAACGCCATGGTCAGCGATCCAGCGAGCAGGCGTCCGAACAGCGTCGCTCCGTTGGCCGCGATAAACAGCCCTCGCGTGATCAATGCCATATAAAGGAATAGCAGCACAAGCCCGCCCGCGAGCCCGAACTCCTCCGAAAACACTGCGAAAATGAAGTCGGTATGTTTTTCAGGGATGAATTCCAGATGCGACTGCGTGCCTTTTAACCAACCTTTTCCAAAGGTCCCGCCCGAGCCGATCGCAATGACAGCCTGAATGGTGTGAAAGCCTTTGCCGAGCGGATCGGAGGTTGGGTCGAGCAACGTACAGATCCGGTGCTTCTGGTAATCATGCATCAGCGGCCAGTTCACTTCCGGCTGGCAGATGCGTTCCTGGAATACGCCGATACTCGCGACCATCAGCACAGCGGCCACCAGCACCGGCACGATCAGCTTGAAACTCAGGCCCGCGAAATAGATCACGAAGAGGCCCGCCGCGAACACCAGCACGGCAGTGCCGAGGTCCGGCTGCTTGGCGATTATCGCGACCGGCAGGATCAGGATCAGGAAGCCGACAATGTAATCCCACCACCGGATACCGCCCTCACGCCGCTGGAAATACCATGCGAGCATCAGCGGCATCGCTATCTTCATGATCTCCGAGGGCTGGATCACCACGCCCACGTTCAGCCAGCGTTTCGCGCCTTTGCGGGTCAGCCCGAACGTGGCGACCGCGATCAGCAGCGCCATGCCGATGGTATAAAGCGGCACGGCGAAACGCATGAGCGTGGGCGGCGGCACGTTGGCGAGAATCCACATCAGCCCGAACGTCAGCATGATGTTGCGCAACTGGTCTTCCACACGGCCGGGGACATCCAGGCTCGCGCTATACAGCGTCACAATGCCCACGCACAACAGCAGGAACACGATCAGTGCGAGCGGTTTATCGAAGCCCGCAAACATGCGCTTGGCGCGTTCGAGCCAGACGCGCTTGTCGAATTGCAGCGCTTGCATGGCGATTCTCCTTTACTCGTCGATGCCGCCAGACGGTGTCAAGGTCTGGACAGCGCTTTTGCTGGTGTCGCGGGGGATGGCGACAGTGGGCGCGGGTTCTTTCGGCCGCGACGGGGGCGTTGGTGCGGCCGGTGTCCGGCGAACCTCGGCGGTACGGCTTGTTTCCTTCGCGCCGGCTGTGCCCGGTGCTTTCGACCCCGATGCTGGGCGCACGGTTTCGCGTGCTTCCGTAGCGATCGGCTGGACCGGCACGCGCGGCGCTTCCAGCGCGCGCAGCATGCTCGGCGCCGCAGGAACGGCTGGCGCCGCCGATGCAGCCGGCGCGCTCGATGCAGCATCGGCGCCGCTGCTTGCCGATGCTGCCAAGCCGGATGCTGCCGCGCCCGCACTCGCGGCCGCTGAATCAGACGCCGCCTGCGGCTTGAACGCTGGCGATACACCCGTCACCGATGCGGGCAGCGCAGCGTCCACCGGGCTTTGCGCGCCCCCGATCACGGGTGCGCCCGCATCTTCCGTCGCCGATGCGGCTGCAGCCACGGCCGCCGCTTCCGCACCTGGTTTCAGCCGGTCGACGAGATAATAATCGAGCACTTTGCGCGCGATCGGACCTGCCGATTCCGCACCCCAGCCGCCGTTTTCCACGATCAGCGCAACCGCGATAGTTGGATGATCCGCCGGTGCGAACGCGATAAACAACGCGTGATCACGCAAACGTTCCGCGATCGCGTTGTGCGAATAATTCGCGCCTTGCAGCGAATAAACTTGCGCCGTACCCGTTTTACCAGCGGCCTGATAGGGCGCGCCGCGGAAGATCTTGGCGCCCGTACCGGTAGTCACCACACCCTCCATTGCGTGCTTGATGAAGTCGACGTCCGCCTGCTTGACGGCGATCTTGTCGCTCGGATCGCGCACGGTGACGCGGATCGCCTTGCTGATCGGATTCTCGACTTCCTTGACCAGATGCGGCTTCATGACCACACCGTTGTTCGCGAGCGTCGCGGTGGCGTGCGCGAGTTGCAGGATCGTGAACGAGTTATAACCCTGCCCGATACCCAGGCTGATCGTCTCGCCTTCATACCAACGCTGTTGTTCCGGCTTCCGGTACGCCTTCTTTTTCCACTCGGTGGACGGCAGGATGCCGCGCGCTTCGCCGTTGATATCAATACCCGTGATCTGGCCGAATCCCCACGGTTTCATGAAGCCGGCCATGGCGTTCACGCCAAGATCGTGCGCCAACATGTAGAAATAGGTGTCGTTGGAGACCACGATCGCGCGGTTCATATCGACCCAGCCCTGACCCGCGCGCACGTCGTTGCGGAAGGTGTGGCCGCCGAACGTGTACGAACCCGGGTCCTGGAAACCCCAACTGGTCGTGCGTTTGTGCAGCGTCAGCGCGGCAAGTGCCATGAACGGCTTGTAGGTCGAGCCGGGCGGATAGGTGCCGTGCAGGGGCCGGTTCAGCAGCGGGTGATCGGGCGAATTGTTAAGGGAATCCCAGGTCTGCTGGTCGATGCCATCGACGAACGAATTTGGGTCGAAACTGGGCGCCGATACGAACGCGAGCACATCGCCCGTTGCGGGTTCGATAGCCACCAGCGCACCGCGCTTGCCCGCGAACGCCTGCTCGGCGACTTGCTGCAAACCGATATCCAGCGACAACACCAGGTTGTTCCCCGGCGTCGCCTGCGTGCGCGAGAGCGTGCGCACCGGCCGCCCGCCCGCGGTGACTTCCACTTCCTCAAAACCGGTCAGGCCGTGCAGCTCGGTTTCGTAGCTCTGCTCCACACCGATCTTGCCGATGTAGTCCGTGCCCTTGTAGTTGTTCGCGTCCAGGCGCGGATCGTAGTGATCGGTGTCGGCGTCGTTCTGGTCGCTCGCTTCGTCGATACGTTCCTGATCGCGCTGCGAAATCCGCCCGATATAGCCGATCACATGCGCCGCCGTGGGCCCAAGCGGGTATTGCCGGAACAGCCGTGCGCGTACTTCCACGCCCGGAAAGCGATACCGCTGAGCGGTGAAACGGGCGACTTCTTCGTCGGTGAGGCGGGTGCGGATTGGCAGGCTCTCGAAATTCTTGGAGTCCTCCAGCAGCTTCTTGAAGCGCCGCCGGTCGCGCTGATCGACGGGAATAACGGTCGCGATACGGTCGATTTCATCGTCGAGCGTGGTGTCGATCTTCGATGGCGTGATTTCCAGCGTGTAGGCCGAATAGTTCTTCGCGAGCACCACGCCGTTGCGATCGGTGATGATGCCGCGGTTCGGCACGATGGGCGCGACCGAGATACGGTTTTCATCGGCTTGCAGCGAGTATTTGCTGAAATGCCAGACCTGCAGATACAGGAAGCGCACGCCGATCAGCCCGAAACAGACGAACACGAACAGGCCGGCGGCAGCCACACGCAGGCGAAACTTCGATAACTGTTGTTCGGCGTTCTGAAATTCGGTCATGCAATGTTCGCGGGGACCGCGTGTGTGGCGTATACAGCGTGCAGCGGTTGCGGCAGACGCTTAACTAAAACTCAGATTGGCCGCGTGTCGTCGGGGTCGGTGGCGCGGCGCTGCGGAATCAGCAACAGGAAACTCGCGAGCGGCCATAAGATAGCCTCCACGAACCCGTCGATCAGATACCCCCAGCCGGGAAACGCCGCGCCGGTGAGCAGGCGGATCACGAACGGCACGATTTGCGCGCCAATCAGCAACGGCGCGACCACGAACGTTTGCACGGGCAGAGACATCCACAATACGCGCCTGTGAATGGTGATGGCGCCATACGACAACAGCGTATACGCGAGCGCGTGCTCACCGAGCAGACTGGCATTGTGAACGTCCATGAGCATACCGAGCATGAACGCGATGCCCATGCCCACGCGACGCGGCTGATGGACGTTCCAGAACAGCAGCACGACCGCGACGAAATCCGGGATGCCGAAGGTCCTGCCCCAGGGCATCAGGTTCAACAGGAACGCGGCGGCCAGACTGAACGTAATGAAGTACGGATTGACCGGCTGCAGGATGTATTGCGGACGGTTCATGGTGCTGCTCCGGGCTCGGACTTGACGGCAGGTTCAGCTTTCCTGGCGTGCCCGGATTTTTCAGCTTTCTTCGCGCTGGCGGGTTCGGTTTTCTTTACTGCCGCGGGCGGTTCGGGTTTTTTCGCGGCGGGCGCACTCGCCGCCACCGCAGGGGCGCCCGCGCTGGCGCTTTTCGCCGGTGCCGCCGCTTTGCCCTTCTTACCCTTATTGTCCTTCGCGTCCTTCGCCGCAGCAGCTTCCTCGGCCTCTTCAGGATTTGGCGGCTGGTTGACCTCATAGTGCAGCACGAGCAACTGGCGCGCGCCTCGGACCGGTGCGACCGGCAGGCAAACTACGCGGGCAAAGGCGGTATCTGCTTGTTTATCGACGCGAACTACCTTCGCCACCGGCAGTCCCGGCGGATAAATGCCATCCAGGCCGCTGGTCACGAGTTCGTCGCCGGTTTGCACGTCGGCGCTGATTGGCACGAAACGCAGATCGAGCGTGTCGCCCTTCGGCGTGCCGTAGATCACGCTGCGCAATCCGGTTCGCACGATCTGCACGGGCACGGCCTGGTCTTTATCGGAGAGCAGCGTGACTTCCGATTGCAGCGGGAACACACGCGTCACCTGCCCGATAACGCCGTCTTCGTTGACCACCGGCGCGCCGTTCTGGATGCCTTGCTGCGCACCTTTGCCAATGACGACTTTTTGAGTGAAAGGATCGCGCGTGTCGTACTGGACTTCGACAGGCGTAGTTTTCGTGCTGGCGCGCGAGCCCAACTCGAGCAGCGCGCGAAGATGCGCGTTTTCGGCATTGAGCTGGGTGGCATCGCCCGCTTTCACCGACAATTCGAGGTTCTTTTCTTTCAGTTTGGTGTTTTCATTGCGTAGGGTTGCGCTGGTGACGGCCAGATCGGCCGCGCCCATAAAAATATCGCGCGGCACGAGCGCGGCGCGCTGCAGCGGATACAAACCCGCTCCCAGCACGCCGCGCACGATCTCGAGCGTGTTGAAGCGTGCGTCGGAAATCAGCAGGGCAAGGGCGAGCACCACGAAGAAGATCAATCGCGCGAGAGCGGATGGACCTTGCTTAAAAAGTGGCGGCGGACTGTATTCCATGGTCGGCGCCGAGGGCGTGATCGGTTGGTTCGATGCTGCGGGTCCGCGTAGTGGCGCGGCCCTGCCCAGCGCTGTTCCCCGCGGGCCGGACCAAGCCGGACCACGTGAACCATTGCGCAAGTCGCATACTTCGCGCACGTCGCCGTTGCTGCATAGAGCGAGTGCGTGCTGTTGGCGCCTTAGTGAAAGGCGTCAAGACTTACTCGTAGGAGAAGATACTGCCGAGCTTGTCCATGCGTTCGAGCGCCATGCCCGAACCGCGTACGACGCACGTCAGCGGATCTTCAGCGACGAGCACCGGCAAGCCGGTCTCTTCCGCCAGCAGCCGGTCGAGATCGCGCAGCAACGCGCCACCGCCCGTCAGCATCATGCCGCGCTCGGCAATGTCGGCGCCCAGTTCCGGTGGCGTCTGTTCCAGCGCGATTTTCACCGACGACACGATCTGGTTCAGCGGATCGGTCAGTGCTTCGAGAATTTCGTTGCTCGAAATGGTGAAGCTGCGCGGAATGCCTTCCGACAGGTTACGGCCCTTGACTTCCATCTCCTTGACCTCGGAGCCCGGAAAAGCCGAACCGATTTCCTTCTTGATCGCTTCAGCCGTCTGTTCGCCGATCAACATGCCGTAATTGCGACGGATGTAATTGACGATAGCTTCGTCGAACTTGTCACCGCCCACGCGCACCGAACCCTTGTACACGATACCGCCGAGCGAAATCACGCCCACTTCGGTCGTGCCCCCGCCGATGTCGACGACCATGGAGCCCGTTGCCTCGGACACCGGCAAACCGGCGCCAATGGCCGCAGCCATGGGTTCTTCGATCAGATACACCTGCGACGCACCGGCGCCGTGGGCTGCTTCCTTGATCGCGCGGCGTTCGACCTGGGTCGAACCGCACGGCACGCAGATGATGATGCGCGGCGAAGGCGAGAACATACGCGATTCGTGCGCAGTCTTGATGAACTGCTTGATCATCTGTTCCGTGACGGTGAAGTCGGCAATCACCCCGTCCTTCATAGGCCGGATAGCTTCAATGTTGCCCGGCACCTTGCCGAGCATCTGCTTCGCTTCGCGGCCAACGGCCTGAATGGTTTTCTTGCCATTCGGACCGCCTTCTTGGCGAATGGAGACCACCGAGGGCTCGTCAAGGACGATGCCCTTGCCCCGCATGTAGATGAGCGTGTTGGCGGTGCCGAGATCAATCGCCAGATCGTTTGAAAAGTAGCTGCGCAAAAAACCGAACATTCAAAATCCTGTCTCGCTGGGAGCCGTGCCTCGCTTCGAGCGCCAAAGGACGGCAGCGGAAAAAATGACAGCCTGCAGCGGGGACCCATTTTCTGGCCACGCAAATTGCAAGACTGCGAAGAAATCTACCGGAGGATGCGAGCGAACCAGGCGCGCACTTCTCTGAAAAATCTGTAACTAAGAGTAGGCCGCTGGTAAGTCGATCCGGATTTGGGTCGAACGCGTAATGATACCTTATAATTTTGGGGTGTTCGAAGGAAAAGGACGGTACATTTTGCCGCCGTCAAGCCTGCTTTTTAGGGCTCCTTTATCTCGAATTGCAGCTCGAATTGCAGTCGCGCTGTTTGTCAGCGCGTAAGTCGAAAAAAACCGGTGATCGAATGTCCCTGACCCTGACCGATGTAAAACGCATTGCGCACCTCGCGCGGCTTGAATTGCCCGAGCACGAGGCCGAACCCACGCTTGCGCGGCTGAACGACTTCTTCGGTCTCGTCGAGCGAATGCAGGCTGTGGACACCATGGGTGTCGAACCGCTTGCTCATCCGATCGAACAGATCGAGAAAGCCGAACTGCGGTTGCGAAACGATGTTGTTACAGAGCACGTTAACCGCGAAGAGTTCCAACGCCCCGCACCTGCTGTGCGCGACGGGCTGTATCTCGTGCCCAAGGTGATCGAGTAACTGTCGTGCCTTGAGACAGCGCCTCTCGAGCAACGTATTTGAGGCAATGCAATATACGCACGAAAACAAAAAGGCGCGCGGTACCCGGCATCCGATATCCGATACCGGCGCCCATCAGGAAGAACGCAATGCATCAAAAAAGCTTGACCGAACTGCGCGCGGCACTCGATGCCAAGAGCCTCTCCGCTGTCGAACTTGCGCAGCTCTTTTTGCAGCGCATCGATGCGGCCAAGGATCTCAACGCGTTTATCAGTGTCGACCACGACCTCACACTCGAGCAGGCCAAAGCGGCGGATGCGCTGATCGCCAAGGGCGCAGCGGGTGTGCTGACCGGGCTGCCGATCGCGCATAAAGACGTGTTTGTCACCCGCGGCTGGACCTCCACGGCCGGCTCGAAAATGCTCGCCAATTACGCGAGCCCGTTCGATGCCACCGTTGTGGAACGCCTCAAGAACGCAGGCGTGGTGACGCTCGGCAAGACCAATATGGACGAATTCGCGATGGGTTCGTCCAACGAGAATTCGTATTTCGGCCCGGTCAAGAACCCCTGGGATCTGAAAGCTGTTCCGGGTGGATCGTCGGGCGGCTCGGCCGCCGCGGTCGCCGCACGCTTGGCGCCCGCTGCCACCGGCACGGACACCGGCGGTTCGATTCGCCAGCCCGCGTCGTTCACCGGCATTACCGGAATCAAGCCAACGTACGGACGCGTTTCGCGTTACGGCATGATCGCGTTCGCCTCGTCGCTCGATCAGGGCGGACCCATGGCTCGCAGCGCCTCGGATTGCGCGCTGTTGCTCAACGCCATTGCGTCGTTCGACCCGCGCGACTCGACCAGCCTGCAGCGCGAGGACGAAGATTACACGCGCTATATCGGCCAGAACTGGTCCGGCACGGACGTGGCCAAACCGCTCGCCGGCCTGCGTATTGGCTTACCGAAGGAATTCTTTGGCGAGGGATTGAGCGCCGAAGTGCGCAGCGCCATTGATGCTGCGCTGAAGCAATACGAAGCACTGGGTGCCACGCTGGTCGAGGTGTCGTTGCCGAAGACCGAGCTGTCCATTCCGGTGTATTACATCATCGCGCCGGCGGAAGCATCGTCGAACCTGTCGCGTTTCGATGGCGTGCGTTACGGGCATCGCGCGGCTGAATACACCGACCTTCTCGATATGTACAAGAAGTCGCGTGCCGAAGGTTTCGGACCGGAAGTGAAGCGCCGGATATTGGTGGGCGCGTACGTGCTGTCGCACGGTTATTACGACGCGTATTACCTTCAGGCGCAGAAAATCCGTCGCATCATCGCGCAGGATTTCCAGGAAGCCTTCAATCACTGTGACGTGATCATGGGACCCGTGGCGCCATCGGTGGCATGGAATCTCGGCGAAAAAGCCGATGACCCGGTCCAGATGTACCTAGCCGATATCTACACGCTGTCGATCAGCCTCGCCGGCTTGCCGGGCATGAGCGTGCCCTGCGGTTTTGGCGCTGCGGGCAGCGCGCATGCCACGCGCCCAGTCGGCCTGCAGATCATTGGCAACTATTTCAACGAAGCCCGGTTGCTCCAGGTCGCCGACGCGTTTCAGCGCGCGACAGACTGGCACGTGCAATCACCGGCAGGAGTATGAGTATGGGCAAGCAATGGGAAGTTGTTATAGGACTGGAGACGCACGCGCAGTTATCGACCGTCTCCAAGATTTTCTCGGGTGCGCCCACGCAGTTCGGCGCTGAGCCGAACACGCAGGCGTGTCCCGTCGATCTGGCGTTGCCGGGTTCGTTGCCTGTGATGAACCGTGGCGCTGTCGAGCGTGCGATTCGCCTCGGCCTCGCCATCGGCGCGACCATTTCACCGCGCAGCATTTTCGCCCGCAAGAATTATTTCTACCCCGATCTGCCGAAGGGTTATCAGATCAGCCAGTTCGAGATTCCGGTCGTGCAGGGCGGCAGCGTCACGATCCAGGTTCCGGCCAACGAAAAAACCGGCATGGCCGCTTACGAAAAGACCGTCAACCTGACGCGCGCGCATCTGGAAGAAGACGCGGGCAAGTCGCTGCACGAAGACTTCGCGGGCATGACGGGGATCGACTTGAATCGGGCCGGCACGCCGTTGCTCGAAATTGTGACGGAACCCGAAATGCGCAGCGCCGCCGAAGCCGTGGCCTACGCGAAGAGCTTGCACACTCTTGTGCAATGGCTCGGTATCTGCGACGGCAACATGCAGGAAGGCTCGTTCCGTTGCGACGCGAACGTCTCCGTGCGCCCGGTCGGTCAGGCCGAATTCGGCACGCGCGCCGAGATCAAGAACCTGAACTCGTTCCGTTTTCTCGAAGAAGCCATTCAGTACGAAGTGCGCCGGCAGATCGAGTTGATCGAAGACGGCGGGACGGTCGTGCAGGAAACGCGTCTTTACGATCCCGACAAGCGCGAAACTCGTTCCATGCGCAGCAAGGAAGACGCGCACGATTACCGCTATTTCCCTGATCCCGACCTGATGCCTTTGGTCATCGATGAAGCGTGGATCGCGCGGGTTCGCAGCGAACTGCCCGAGTTGCCGGAAGCCATGCAAACGCGTTTCGTCGAGCAGTACGGTTTGACGCCGTATGACGCAGCGGGGTTGACGTCATCGAAGGACATGTCGGCGTATTTCGAACGGGTTGTTGCCGTGGTGGGTCCGGCGCATGCGAAGCTTGCGGCCAACTGGCTGATGGGCGAAGTGTCGTCGCAACTGAACCGCGACTCGCTCGATATTGCCGGCTCGCCGGTGTCGCCCGCACAGCTTGGACTCGTGATTCAGCGCGTGGCCGACGGCACAATCTCGAACAAGATCGCCAAGGATATCTTCCAGGCGATCTGGGAAGAGAAAGCCACCGACGACACCGCCGCCGACCGGATTATCGAAGCGAAGGGCTTGAAGCAGATCTCGGATACGGGCGAGCTGGAAGCGATCATCGACGAAGTAATGGCCGCGAACCAGAAGTCCGTCGATGAGTACCGCTCGGGCAAGGAGAAGGCGTTTAACGCACTGATCGGTCAGGCGATGAAAGCGACGAAAGGCAAGGCGAATCCGCAGCAGGTCAACGAGCTTTTGAAGAAGAAACTATCCTCTTGAGCTGAGGGCTGGACTATTCGCGGGTTGCTGCCGGCTCCTGTCTGGCAGCAACCCTTTCTTTTATCAACGGGGGACGCACGCGTGGCCAAAAAACCTGAGCTTGACGATTATCGCGTGCCGTATTTTGACGGCAAGAAGATCAAGCCGTTTGACCTGGCTTCCATCGACACCGCGTCGAAGCCGTTTTCGTCCGGCGCGAAAGACGCGGATCGCGAGCGGCTGAGCGAGTTGAGCACCGCACTCGATGGATTGCAGGAAAAGCTGCATGCACAACGCGCGCACCGCATCCTGCTCATCCTGCAAGGCATGGATACGAGCGGCAAGGACGGCACGGTTCGCGGTGTCTTTCGCGACGTCGATCCGCTCGGTTTGCGGGTCGTGCCGTTTAAGGCGCCCTCCGAAACCGAAGCTGCGCACGATTTTCTCTGGCGTGTTCATTCACAGGTTCCGGCTGCCGGCGAGTTCGCCATTTTCAATCGTAGCCAGTACGAAGACGTGCTGGTGCCGCGTGTGCTGCAACAGATCGACAGCCAAGGGTGGCAGCGCCGCTACCGGCAGATTCGCGACTTCGAAGCGATGCTTGCCGAAAACGGCACGACCATCGTGAAGTGCTTTTTGCATATATCGAAGGACGAGCAGAAGGTGCGTTTGCAGGCGCGCATCGACAATCCCGAGAAGCACTGGAAGTTTGATCCATCGGATCTCGATGCCCGCAAACTCTGGGACGATTATCGCCTGGCTTATGAAGACGCCCTTGGGGCAACATCGACGGACATTGCCCCGTGGTACGTGATTCCCGCTGATTCAAAGACGCACCGCAACGTGATGGTTGCGGAGTTGATGGTGCGCATACTGCAGGGTTTGAAGCTCGAATATCCGCCGGCGAAAGAGTCGCTGAAAGGGATCAAGGTCGAGTAGTTCACCAACATACAAGGATGCTTCATGTTTCGTGTCATCACCGCTAATTTGAACGGCATTCGGTCGGCCGCCAAGAAGGGATTTTTCGACTGGTTTGGCGAGCAGGATGCTGACGTTGTCTGCGTCCAGGAGATCAAGTGCTCGCAGGACGATCTCACGCCGGAATTTCTCGCGCCGCACGGCTTTCAGGGTTATTTCCAGCATGCAGTGAAAAAGGGCTATTCCGGCGCGGGCCTTTATACGAAGCACGAGCCGGATGAAGTGATCATCGGATTCGGCAGCGAGGAATTCGATCCGGAAGGGCGTTATGTGGAAGCGCGCTTCGGGGATTTATCGGTGATCTCGGTGTATGTGCCGTCGGGGTCCAGCGGTGAGGAACGGCAGCAGGCCAAATACCGTTTCATGGACGAGTTCATGCCGCATCTGGAGACGCTGGCCAAAAAGCGCGAAGTGATCTTGTGCGGCGACGTGAATATCGTGCACAAAGAAATCGACATCAAGAACTGGAAGAGTAATCAGAAGAACTCGGGTTGCCTGCCGGAAGAGCGCGCGTGGCTCACGCAACTCTTCGACGAAAAAGCGTATGTGGATGTTTTCAGAACGCTGGACCAGCGCCCCGAGCAGTATACGTGGTGGAGCAATCGCGGCCAGGCTTACGCGAAGAACGTCGGGTGGCGGATTGATTACCAGATCGCGACGAAGGGCGTTGCGGACACGGCGGCGGCGACTTCCGTTTTCCGCGACATCAAGTTCAGCGACCACGCGCCGCTGATCATTGACTACGACTGGAAGATTTAGATTTTTTAAAGCCGCGGCTTTTTAAACCGGCCCATTCCCTGATAATTGGGCAATTGGTCGACGGTCTTGCCAAGCGCCTTGGCGTACAACGGCATCATGTCCGGCAAGCGCTTCATCAGATCGTGTACGCGGGCAGCGCCATACGGGTGCATCCAGATAAATCCGTTTGGCGTGCGCCGCGTGCGCGCATCAATCTTCTTCCATAACGTGATGGCGGCGCGCGGATCGTAACCCGCCCGCGATGCAATCTCGCTGCCGATTACATCGGCTTCGGTTTCATCGGCGGGGGTGTATCGCATGGCCAGCAATTGCTCGCCAATTCCGAGCGGGGTGGAGCTGATATCGGCGAAACCGAATAGCGGCGGAATCGTTCCCGTACTCAATTGCGCCGCCTGCTGGCGTCCCAGCCGGTCACGGGCATGTTCACGCAGCGCATGCGCGATCTCATGGCCGATCATCATGCCAAGTTCGTTGTCGTTAAGACCCAACCGGTCTATCAGTCCGCTATAAATCACAATCTTGCCGCCCGGCAGGCAATACATGCGGATCTCGTCCGAGCGCACCACGTTGACTTCCCACTTCCAGTTCTTCGAGCGGTCATTCCACTTCAGCGCAAACGGAATCTCGCGATTGGCAATTTCGCGTGCACGCTTGACCAGCGGATTGTCGTCGCCAAGAAGATGTTTCATGCGCCGCGCCTCGCCCAGGATTTGAGCGTATTCGTCGGCGGACTGCTGTTCCAATGTCGCCGATGGAATCAGGTTGCGGAACAAAGCCGCATTGCCGAACCGGATCTGGTCGCTGGCAGCGGAATAGGGCGGTTGTGCGTTGGCCGCTGCAGCCTGCGTAGCATCGGAAGTCCCGGACGCCGCGGACGCTGCGAAGCTCACGCCGGCATGTAGCGACACGGCGCAAGCTGCGACGCGGATCAAGGCGTGCACCTTCATTGGACAGGTCTCCAGGGCGCGATTTTCGGCAACAGTAACATGCCTGGAATGGACAGCGCAGCGCAGATCATGAAGTACTCGAACCAGCCGGTTTGCGCGACCACAAAGCCGCTCGATGCCGACGCCAGCGTGCGCGGCACCGATGCAAGGCTCGTAAAGAGCGCGAACTGCGTGGCGGTATAACGCGGATCGGTCGTGCTCGCGATATAGGCCACGAATGCGGCCATGGTGAGGCCGGTGGCAAAGGTTTCGAACCCGTAGAGCGCGGCCAGCGCCACGGCCGATGGCCCGATTTTCGCAAGCCACGCAAAGCCGAGCGTGGAAACGATCTGCAGCGCACCGAAGATCCACAGCCCGCGTGCAATACCGATCTTCACCAGCCACACGCCACCCACAATCCCGCCCGCCAGGCTCGCCCAGAACGCGACGGTCTTTGCAATCACGCCGATCTGCGTCTTGTTGAAGCCGATATCGAGGAAAAACGACGTGGAGAGCGTGGTCGCCATCGTGTCGCCGAGCTTGTACAGGAAGATGAAACCAAGGATCAGCAGCGCCGTGCGCCAGCCGTCACGGGCGATGAATTCACGAAACGGCTGGATGATGGCGTCGCGTAGATTCTTGGGCGGCGTGCCGTGTATTTCGGGTTCCTTGACCACGAGCGTCAGCACCATGCCCGGCAGCATGAACGCCGCCGTGACGAGGAAGACGGTGGACCACGGCAGGTGATCGGCGAGAATCAGCCCGAGCGAGCCGGGAATAAGCGCCGCAATCTTGTACGCGTTCACGAAGACGGCGTTGCCGAGTCCCTGCTCGGTGTCCGCGAGGAGTTCGCGACGATACGCATCGATCGCAATGTCCTGGCTCGCGCCGAAAAACGCCACGAGTGCGGTCAGCGCGGCGACGGTCCAGATCTGGTCTTTCGGCGATATGAACCCAAGCGCGCCAATCGCCATCGCCACCAGCAACTGCGTGACGATCATCCAGCCGCGCCGTCGCCCAGGCCGCCAGCCAGGCAGGCGCGGCACATAGCGGTCCATCAGCGGCGCCCAGATGAATTTCCACGTGTAGGGAAACTGGATCAGCGCGAACAGGCCGATCTCCTTCAGGTTCACGCCTTCAGTGCGTAACCACGCCTGGACCAGATAGACGAGCGTGAAGAGCGGCAGCCCCGACGTGAAGCCGATAAACACGCAAATCAACATGCGTTTGTTGAGAAACGCGCGCCAGCCGGGGTGGTCTTCGTGAGCGGTAAGAGCGGGCGCCTCGTGTGGCGAGTTGGACATAGGGTCGATTCGAAGCAGTAAGCGGTGCGCGAGCGACGAACCGGCAAGCTCAGTTCAGCTTCGCTTCACGCGATAGACCGCAAGGCTACCACGCCAGTTCGCCCCCCACCGGATGGACTGTCCGCCATGCAGCACCGCACGATCGAGGATCTCGATACCCACTTCCGGCGCCAGCGCCTCGAAATCCCGAATAGTGAGAACCCGCACGTTCGGTGTGTTATGCCATTGATACGGCAGCGTTTTCGACACGGGCATGCGTCCCTGCAACACCGTCAACCGATGCCGCCAGTAACCGAAGTTCGGAAACGACACAATGCATTCGCGTCCCACACGTACGGTTTCGCGCAGGATCGCGGCGGTTTGATGGATCGTTTGCAATGTCTGAGACAGGATCGCGAAGTCGAAACTGTCATCTTCGAACAGGCGCAAACCGTCTTCCAGGTTCTGCTGGATGACGTTCACGCCTTTCTGAGCGCAGGCGAGCACGCCGGCGTCGTTGATTTCAATGCCATAACCTGTCACATCGAGTTCTTCGGTGAGCAGCGAAAGCAGCGAACCATCGCCGCAGCCCAGATCCAGTACCGACGAGCTCGGTTCAACCCAGCGCGCGATTGCCCGAAAGTCCGAGCGCAGGGAGAGAGAGTCCAGCGTGATTTGGTTCATGCGCCCACCTCGGCGGCAATGCGTTCGTAATAGGCGCGCATCAGGTTGTGATAGCGCGCGTCGTCGAGCAGGAAGGCGTCGTGGCCGTGCGGTGCATCGATTTCGGCGTAGCTCACCGTGCGTTTGTGATCGAGCAGCGCTTTCACCAGTTCGCGCGAGCGCGCGGGCGCAAAGCGCCAATCCGTGGAGAAGCTGGCGATCAGGTATTTCGCTGTGGTGTGAGCGAGCGACTTGGTCAGGTCGCCATCGAAGGCTTTGGCGGGATCGAAATAATCCAGCGCCCGGGTGATGAGCAGATACGTATTGGCGTCGAAGTATTCGGCGAATTTATCGCCCTGGTATCTCAGGTACGACTCCACTTCGAACTCGACGTCGAAGTTGAAGTTGTACGCATCCAGGGCGCCTTCCGCCCGACGCAACGCGCGGCCGAACTTGGCAGCCATGTCGTCATCGGACAGATACGTGATGTGGCCGATCATGCGCGCGACCCGTAATCCGCGACGTGGCTTGATACCATGTGCGTAATAGTCGCCGCCGTGGAAATCGGGATCGGAGAGGATGGCGGAGCGCGCAACTTCGTTGAATGCAATGTTCTGCGCGGAGAGTTTCGGCGTCGATGCCACCACAATGCAGTGCGCCACGCGATCCGGATACATCATGCTCCACGCCAACGCCTGCATGCCGCCCAGGCTGCCGCCCATGACCGCGGCAAAGC
Organism: Caballeronia udeis; assembly: GCF_044909315.1. Classification (GTDB taxonomy): domain Bacteria; phylum Pseudomonadota; class Gammaproteobacteria; order Burkholderiales; family Burkholderiaceae; genus Caballeronia; species Caballeronia udeis_A. The sequence continues at coordinate 529,142 of NZ_JBIYEB010000001.1, read as the reverse complement.
GTTCAATACCGTATAGATCCGCTACGCGAGCTTGTGCGTGGACCCAGTCTTCAACCGTGACGACGGGAAAACTCGCGCCGTAGGGTTTGCCGGTGGAGGCGTTCACGCTCATGGGGCCTGTTGAACCGAAACACGAGCCCAGGTTATTGACGCCGATGACAAAAAACCGGTTGGTATCTAGCGGTTTGCCCGGACCCACCATGTTGTCCCACCAGCCGACGTTCTTGGAGTCGTCGGCATAGACACCGGCCACGTGATGCGAGGCGTTCAGCGCATGGCAGACGAGCACCGCGTTCGAGCGCGCGGCATTGAGCGTGCCATAGGTTTCAACGACGAGATCATAGTCACCGAGCAAGCTGCCATTTTGCATGCGCAGCGGTTCAGTGAAATGCAGTGTTTGGGGAGTGACGATGCCGATTGATTCCATTCATTCCGCCTAGAGAAAACAGGGCGGCTAAACGGCGTCGGCGATGCGCTGGAATACCTGAGCGGCGCGGCTGACAACCTCTTTAGCCGCATTTATAGTGAACCGGTCAGGGTTCGCGCGCCCGCAATCGAGTCAGCAAATCGGCGCGTTGAAACAAATCAAGATAGCAGTGAAGTATATAGGAAAAACGGGAAAGGGAGCGGAGGGTGCTCACGGATACGCCCGGAGCGCCAGACCCTGGCGATGAAGTTTGAAGTCCGTACTACTTCCGTACGTTAGCCGAGACCGCGCAAGCCTTTCAAGGACCGGATCTTGAGATCGACGTAATGCGGGCGTCCGCTGGCGGGGGACCGAAGCGACTTCGCTCCGCTGGCATTGAGAACCGACGGAAGATATCCCGTGATCCAGACCGTGCGAATTCCCAGGCGCTTATAGCGCTTCAGATGCCCGCGTGTGTCTTCAACAAGAACGGCGTCAGAGAGCGGCACGTGAGCGCGCCGCATTGCGCGCCGAAGCATGGCAGCATCGGGTTTGGCACGCCAATAGCCGCTTCGGTCCTGCATATCTTCAATGGCGATCACGCGTTCAAACAGCTTGGCAATACCCAGTTCGTCGAGCACGGCGTGCGCATAAACCGAAGGCCCGTTGGTCAACACGATCTTCCGTCCCGGCAGACCGCGGATCATTCGCGCGAGGCCGCGTTCGGCCCGAACCATAGAGCCGAGATCGGCAAAGGTATGCACGACGTCCAGGAAGTCCGTGGCATCGACGCGATGATGGCGCACGAGGCCAAGCAAGGTGGCGCCGTATCGCTGGGTATAACCGGTCCGCAAGCGGTTGGCTTCGTCAACGTCCACGCCCAGCCGGTCGATGATGTACTGCGTCATCCCGCGGTTGATCGCGGGGAAAATCTCATGCGACGCGTGGTGCAGCGTGTTGTCGAGGTCGAACAGCCATACAGGGTGGCCGTGCGTGTTCATCCGGCGCTTCGAGGAGCGCAACAACCTGGCTCGAGCGCCGGCGAGATCCACGTTCAATGTGAACGGATCATTGTTCCGAACGGCTGTTCGGTCAGAATCTCGAGCAGCACCGAATGCTCGATTCGCCCGTCGATGATATGCACCGAGCGCACGCCGCTCTTCGCCGCGTCGAGCGCCGATGAGATCTTCGGCAGCATGCCGCCGGAGATGGTGCCGTCTGCGAACAACGCGTCGATCTCGCGTGCAGAGAGATCGGTCAGCAGATTGCCTTCCTTGTCCATCACGCCTGGGATGTTCGTCATCATCACGAGCTTCTCGGCGTTCAGCACCACGGCCAGCTTGCCCGCGACCAGATCGGCGTTGATGTTGTACGACAAACCGTCTTCACCGAAGCCGATTGGCGAGATGACCGGAATGAACGCGTCGTCTTGCAGCGCCTTCACGACAGCCGGATTGATGGCTTCGACTTCACCCACCTGACCGATATCGATGAATTCGCCCGGATTGTCGCGATCCGGCATTTGCAGTTTGCGCGCGTGGATCAGCCCGCCGTCCTTGCCGGTGAGTCCGACCGCATGGCCGCCGAAATGATTGATCAGCGTGACGATGTCCTGCTGCACTTCGCCGCCGAGCACCCATTCGACCACTTCCATGGTCTCTTCGTCGGTGACGCGCATGCCCTGGATGAACGTGCCCTGCTTGCCGATCTTCTTGAGCGCCTGGTCGATCTGCGGACCGCCGCCGTGCACGATCACCGGATTGATCCCGACCAGTTTCAGCAGGATCACGTCGCGCGCGAAGCCCTGTTTCAGGCGCTCCTCGGTCATGGCATTGCCGCCGTATTTGATCACGATCGTCTTGCCGTGATACTGGCGAATATAGGGCAACGCCTCGGCCAGGATTTCGGCTTTCAGGGTCGGCGCGATCTGCGTAAGGTCGGGAAGCTCGGACATGGCGGCGATAAGGCGAGGAGCAGTTTAAACAGGCGGAATTGTACAGGACTGACGCGCTGCATCATGCGTTTCCGATAGCATTCCGGTGACGGGTGAAAGTTAGCCTTTGGTCGCACCAGTATGGGATTGGCGCGTGAAATAATAATGTGATCGAGCGTGCCTGTGCAGGTCGAAACGTCGCGCTTCGGCAACGGCCGCACTGCGCGCAAAACTGCCCGTGACGGCGTGTTTCGTTTTCAAAGGTCTGAGCCTCCATGATGAGTTCGACCGACTCCGCTCCTCAACGCTGCGCTCTGTGCGGAGCGCTTTTCCACTGCGCCCGGCAAACCGGCGATGCGCAGTGCTGGTGCGCGTCGCTGCCCGCTTTGCCGGTCGAGCGCCTGAACCCGGACATGACATGCCTCTGTCCGGATTGTTTGCGTGAAGAAACGCAACGTAGCATAAACAGGTGAACGTCGCGGTTTTTGTGGGTGTTGTCCGGCAAACGGGCTCGGATGCGGTGCTGGATGGAATCCGCGAATACGTGATTTTCGCGCAGGCGGGGCGGTTGAGGTGAGGAAGCCGGGTGCAAAAAAGCAGCGGTTCGTTGCCGAATCGCTGCTTTGTTTTTGCGTAGTGACTTAAAACTCTTCGAAATGGCTTACGCGGCTGCTTTCTTCGCCGCCCGTTTGCGCGGCGCCGCACCCGTGTGCGTGGCCGCGAGCGCTGCCAGATCACGCGCGAGCTCAGCCATGACCGGCTCCCACTTCGAGAATTCCTTCTGCCTGTAGAGCGTTGCGGTCGGATACCACGGGCTGTCCGTGCGCTCCAGTTGCCAGACCCAGTGCGGATTGGCGTCGAGGAGAATCCAGGTCGGCTTGCCGAGCGCCGCTGCCAAATGCGCCACGCTCGTGCACACGGTAATCACGAGATCGAGTGAATCGATGAATGCAGCTGTGTCGTCGAAAGTTTCAAATTTTCCCGTGCGGTCCGCGATCTCGAAGCCGCCGTCCCGAGCCGTTGATACCGCGCCCGATGCATCCTTCTGCAGCGAGAAGAACGCAACATTTTCAATTCCCGCGAACGCCTTCGCATACCGTTCGATACCCACGCTGCGGAACATGTTGCGCTGATGTCCTTCGCTGCCGCTCCACACCAGACCGACACGCAGGCGTTTGTCGGCGGCGAATTCGGCGCGCCAGTCGGCGGCAAGGTCGGCATCGGCCGAAAGATACGCGCGCTTCGCCGGAATGGCGTCCGCGTCGATGCCGAAATGCAGCGGCAGGCTCAATAGCGGGAAATGGAAGTCGAACGCGGGCATTTGCGCGTCGTGCGGCAGGCATTCGACTCCCTTGGGCGCCATGCGTGCCATCAGCGGATGCACGGCCTTGAATGCGGCCCACACCAGCGTGCCTCCCTGCGCATGAACCTTTTTCGCGAGCATCGGGACGAAACGCGAAAACTGCAGCACATCGCCGAAACCTTGTTCACCCCATAACAACAAGGTCTTGCCGCGCAATGCTTCGCCGTTCCATCGCGGCACCGGGAAGTCGGGATGTGCGTTGTGCAGTTCGTTTGAACCGTCCCAACGCGCTTCGAAATTTCCCCAACCGCGGGCGTAGTTGCCCTGCACCAGATCGAGGATCGAGAGGTTGAACAGAAGACGCGGTATTCCGGGATTGATCCCGGCGGCGTTCATGGCGGCTTCCGTAGCCTCCGGCCAGCGCTGGGCCTCTTTCAAGGCGAGACTGTAGTTCGATAACGCGAGCGAATTCGACGGATTGATGGCGACCGAGCGCTGACCGGCCGCGAGCGCACGCTCGAGCTCCCAGCGGCGCAGATACATGCGCGTCAGATTCGTCCATGCTTCGATCTCGTTGGCATTCGCCTCGACAGCCTCTTCCAGCATGGCCAGGGCTTTGGCGTCACCGCCCGTCAATTCGTAGGCGACTGCCAGATTGTTGCGCAGGGTCGGGACCGCCGGATCGATCGCGTGGCCGCGTTCGTAGAAAGGGATTGCTTTTGCGTGACGGCCCGCGAGCTGGAGCGCGTAACCGAGATGCCAGAGCGCGAGCGCGTGCTGAGGATGACGGTCGACGAGGTGAGCCGCGAGTTGGATACCGTCGGTTATGCGGTTCTGCTTCAGCAGTGAATCGATCAGGTCGAAGCCCGTCTCCGGCCGATCGGCTTGCAACATCATGGCCGCCTGCAGCCATACGGCGCGCTCGACCTGATTGCCCTGCGCGTTCGCGGCACAGGCATTGTCAATGAACGCATTCAGCGCACGCGGGATAATGGCGTCTTGAAGGGCGTCCGCTTGCGGTGCCTCGCTGAGAAGCTGATCGGGGCGGGGGGATGGGCTATTGGTCATTTTGAGTAAGCGGCCTGGCCGTCCTGTACGAGACAACATTCGATGGTGCGGCAATCCGCTTTACCGAACCATTAGACTATTCTGAAATTTGAGGTGAGATTCACCGCGATGCATCGAATAACGAACACAGGCCGCGTCAATCTCGGACATCTGTTTTGGCTTCGCAGCCTGGCAATCATCGGTCAATTGGTGACAATTGCCGTTGTACAGGCCTTTTATGGCGCACATCTCCCGTTAGCTGCCATGCTGACGATCATCGCGCTCGAGGTCTTGTTCAACGCCTTGACATGGATACGCGTCGCACGCGCACAGCCCGAAACGAACCTTGAATTGTTCGGACAACTCTGGGTGGATCTCGGCGCGCTGTCGGCGTTGCTGTTCCTGAGCGGCGGCGCCACGAACCCGTTTGTCACGCTCTATCTGCCTTCGCTCGCGATTGCCGCCGCCGTGCTGCCGTGGCGCCTGATGGGCTGGCTCGCGTTGTTTGCCGTCGCCTGCTATTCGCTCCTGACGTTCAGCTACGTGCCGCTGAACATGGAAGATCCGCTGAATTTATTCGAATATTTCCGCATCGGGTTGTGGGTGAACTTTATTGTCAGCGTGGGGTTGATCGGCTGGTTCGTGGCGCGCATGTCGCGGGCGCTGCGAGCGCGGGATTTTGCGCTGGCCGACGCCCAGGAGCGGCTTCTGCGCGACGAGCGCGCTGTTGCACTGGGCGTTCAGGCGGCCACGGTCGCGCATGAAATCGGCACGCCGTTGTCCACCATCGCCATGCTGAGCGAGGAGTTACGTGATTCCGTTCGCCACGACCCGCATCTCGCACCGTATTCCGCCGATATCGAACTCCTCGAGCAGCAAATGACGTTATGCACGTCCGCGCTCGCGCGCCTGCGCAGCCGTGCGACCGGGCCTGCGCCGCGGCAACCGCTGGATGACTGGCTGCATGGGTTTGTCGAGCAATGGCGGTTGCGTCATCCGCACGTGCGTTTCGAGTTGATCGAAGCGGAAGAGCAAAAACGCGCCGGACTGTTTCTGAGCGATCCCGTCGCGGTGGGGCAAATCCTGACCATTCTGCTGGATAATGCGGCGCGGGCCAGCCGCGATTCGGTGACGCTCACAACGTCCGCGAGCCGGCATCTTGGCGAGCCTGTGATTCAATTCGATGTCCGCGATCAGGGCGCCGGCATTCCGGCGGCATTGCGGGGATCGCTCGGTGCAATGCCCGTCGACAGCACGCAAGGCGGCCACGGCGTTGGCTTGTATCTGGCATTCTCGGCAGCAACACGGCTTGGCGGATCGATCGAGCTTACGCCGGCCAGCCCGCACGGCACGCACGCCATCTTGCGTCTCGCCGACACAAGCGCCCCCGAATCGCGGGAAAAAGCAGCAAGGACGGGCCGCGGCGGCATCGCCGGTTCCGTCACCACGGAGAAAAGAGCATGAGCGATACAAATTTTTTGGTCATCGACGACGATGAGGTTTTCTCGGGCATCCTCGCGCGCGGTCTGACGCGCCGCGGCTATACGCCGCATCAGGCGCACGACGCCGCCACGGCGCTGAGATTGGCGAACACGCAGAAGTTCGGGCAGATCACGGTCGACCTGCACCTCGGCAACGATTCCGGGCTGACGCTGGTTGCGCCGCTGCGTGACCTTCAGCCCGACGCACGGATTCTTGTGCTGACGGGTTACGCGAGCATCGCGACGGCAGTCCAGGCGGTGAAAGACGGCGCGGACAACTATCTGGCCAAGCCGGCGAACGTGGAGACAATCCTGTCCGCGCTGCAGGAAGAAGCGAGCGAGCAGACCGCCGAAGAGGCTATCGAGCACCCGGCGCTGCTGTCGGTCGCACGACTGGAGTGGGAGCATATCCAGCGTGTGCTGGCCGAGAACAGCGGCAATATTTCAGCCACGGCGCGGGCGTTGAACATGCATCGGCGGACCCTGCAGCGCAAGCTGGCGAAGAAACCCGTGCGGCAATAAACGTTCTGTAGAACGTAGAAGGGCGGCTCCCCGCTCCAGCACTTTCCTGGAATGGTGAGCCGCCCTTTTTCCTGGCTGGACCTTTGCCGGGCCGCCTGCCGGGTTGTGTTGGACTAGAGCACGTAGCGCGACAAATCTTCGTCCTCGGCTACGTCGTTCAACGCTTTATCAACATAAGCGGCATCGATTTTCACGGGGTGTCCCGCGTGATTGCCCGCGGCGAACGACACTTCCTCGAGCAGTTTTTCGATCACGGTATAAAGCCGCCGCGCACCAATGTTCTCCGTCTTCTCGTTCACCGAAAACGCGATTTCGGCCATCCTGCGAATCCCTTCCGTGCTGAACTCCAGCTGAACGTCTTCGGTTGCCAGAAGCGCCGTGTACTGCTTCACGAGGCTGGCATCGGTGGTATTCAGGATGGACTCGAAGTCTTCCACGGACAGGGAATCCAGCTCAACGCGAATCGGAAAACGCCCTTGCAGTTCGGGGATCAGGTCGCTCGGCTTGGCCAGATGGAACGCACCGCTGGCGATAAACAAGATGTGATCGGTCTTGATCATCCCGTATTTCGTGTTGATGGTCGTGCCTTCCACGAGCGGCAGCAGGTCGCGCTGCACGCCGGCACGCGACACTTCCGCGCCACCCATCTCGCTGCGCGACGCGATCTTGTCGATCTCGTCCAGGAACACGATGCCGTTCTGCTCGACGTTCTGGATGGCCTTCGTCTTGACCTCTTCATCATTGAGCAGCTTGCCGGCTTCTTCGTCGGTGAGCATCTTCAGCGCGTCCTTGACCTTCACCTTGCGCTGCGTCTTCTTCCCGCCGCCGATATTCGCGAACATGGACCGGATCTGGTCGGTCATTTCCTCCATGCCCGGCGGCCCCATGATGTCCATGGTCGCCTGAGGCGCTTCAATGTCGATCTCCACTTCCTTGTCGTCGAGCAGACCCTCGCGCAGACGCTTGCGGAACGTCTGGCGCGTGCTGTTCGTGCTGTCGTCGGGCAACTCGGCCGTGCTGAAACCCGCCGTCGGCCGCGCGCTCGGCAGCAGGATGTCGAGGATCCGGTCCTCGGCGCGGTCAATGGCGCGCGAACGCACTTTGCGCATTTCGCTTTCGCGCGTCTGCTTGACCGAAATTTCGATGAGGTCACGCACGATGCTGTCCACATCGCGGCCAACGTAGCCGACCTCGGTGAACTTCGTTGCTTCGATCTTGATGAATGGCGCGTCAGCGAGTTTCGCCAGACGCCGGGCGATTTCGGTCTTGCCGACACCGGTCGGTCCGATCATCAGGATGTTTTTCGGGGTGATTTCCTGGCGCAGCGGTTCGGCGACTTGCTGACGCCGCCACCGGTTGCGCAACGCGACGGCGACCGCTTTTTTTGCGCGGCCCTGGCCGATGATGTGTTTATCGAGTTCCGAGACGATCTCGGCTGGAGTCATGGTGGTCATCGTTGGTCCTTGTCCTGTGCTCGCGAATTCGCGAAAGCGGAGTTACTCGATCGTCTCGATGACGCGATTGTGGTTCGTATAAATGCACATATCGCCCGCGATTGTCAGTGCCTTTTCGACGATATCGCGCGGCGAGAGTTCGGTGTTTTCGACGAGTGCCTGCGCCGCGGCCTGCGCATATGCGCCACCCGAACCGATCGCACAAATGCCGTTTTCGGGATCGAGCACGTCGCCGTTACCCGTGATGACGAGCGTGGTTTGTGCGTCCGCGGCGATCAGCATGGCTTCCAGCCGGCGCAGCATGCGGTCCGTGCGCCAGTCTTTTGCCAGCTCGACGGCGGCACGCGTCAGGTTGCCCTGGTGCTTTTCCAGCTTGGCTTCGAAGCGATCGAGGAGTGAAAACGCGTCGGCCGTGCCGCCCGCGAAACCGACCAGGACCTTGCCGCCATAGATCCGGCGCACTTTCTTCGCGCCACCTTTCATCACGATATTGCCAAGCGTGACCTGGCCGTCGCCACCGAGGGCGACCTGGCCGCCGCGTCGCACAGAGACGATGGTCGTGCCGTGAAATTGTTCCATGTGCAATCCTTTGAAAGCGGAGTGGGCGCGGCAGCCGGAAGACCTGTGTGCCGCCGCGCCGCCGGGGAATCCTTGAGGGAGGGGAAGAGCCCGGCTGCGCTGCAACGTTGCGCTCTAACGGACTCTCGCCATGCCCGCGCCACTGGCGCGCGTCCAGTTCATTTTAGGGCGCTGCGGAATTTATCAAGACGCTTCTTGTGGCATCTTGTGTGCGACGGCGGCGGAGGCTTGCCCGCCTTGCGCAATAAGCGTCGCCGGCGGCAAAAACGGTGCACAAAAACAAAAAGGCACACGAAAATCGTGTGCCTTTTTGTGCTTTCAAGCGTTTTTAATCTCTTCGATACCCAAATCCGGGCCGGCAGGTTTCCCGCTGCGGCCGTGACCGCAGCGCTTGCTGCTTCGGCAGATCAGTCGCCGAACAGCTTCTGGCGCAGTTCGCGTCGTTCCTGCGCTTCGAGCGAGAGCGTCGCGGTCGGGCGCGCGATCAGGCGGGGAATGCCGATCGGCTCACCCGTTTCCTCGCACCAGCCGTAGTCGCCAGACTCGATACGCGCCAACGACTGCTGCACTTTCTTCAGCAGCTTGCGTTCGCGGTCGCGCGTGCGCAGTTCTAGCGCGTGCTCTTCCTCGATCGTCGCGCGATCAGCCGGGTCCGGAACGATGACGGTTTCCCGCAGGTTTTCCGTCGTCTGGCCCGCATTCTTGAGAATGTCGGCCTGCAACTGTTCCAGTCGGACCCTGAAGAACGCGAGTTGATCCTCGTTCATGTAATCCTTGTCGCCCATCTTCAGGATTTCGTCTTCGGTCAACAATCGTTTCGTCGTCATCTGGCTTGCTTCTTCAATGTGGGGCGATGTTGTTCGCCATCTTCGCGGTCGCTCGCCGCGCTCGCCGCCGCTGTTGTCCGGATTACCCGCACTTCAGCGATACTCGCCAACAATTACTACTGCATGCACTTACTACGCCAAACGGGCTGCGACTCCCGTGGCGCTTGACGGCGCCACGCGGGGCCGATGCATCTGGACCACTGCATCCAGACCGCGCATCCAAACCGATTCGTCTGGATTGATTTTCAAGCGAATCGACCGGTGCCCGATGTTCGGAACAACACCATACCTTTCACTTTCACTCTCTCGCCTGGGGCTTGCGAAACCACGATGGGCGTTGCGCGCGGCGCTGGCGGGAGCGCTTTTCAAACCCGCTTTCCAGTCACTTCGGTGGCACTCGCGCCGGGCTTTGCAGTCAAGGCTGGACGGAGTACCAGCTTCTCCAGTGGGGCTGTATTGTAACTGAATCGCAAACGTGTACTACACCTGAGCAAAACACTGGCTCGATTCGTTCGTTATCTCAAAAATATAACGCGCTGACGTTTAAAAAGCGATGGTTCTTGGTGGGCGTGAACACATATTGCAACGACGTTCGTGGCGACACGCGCCCGCGGCCAAAGGCGCAGCGATTTTAGCCTCGCCAGCGTGTCGCAACGGTCGCGCTTCAGGAGAGAAATAGCGAGAACTATGCCAAAAACGCAGGTTTTCGGATGGAGCGGGCGGCGCGAAGCCTTAAAGGGCTCCGCGCTTCGCTGGTTTCAGCTTCCTTGATCAGCCGGGATCAGACCAGGCAGGCGGTCAGCCCGTCGATGATCAGGTCCTGCGGCAACTCAATGCCAATGAACACCATCTTGCTGTTCTTCTTTTCGATGGGCTGCCATTTCGCGGCAAGATCGCTGCCCATCATCTGATGCACGCCCTGGAACACGACCTTGCGATCGACGCCCTTCATGTACAGCACGCCCTTGTAGCGCAGCAGGCGTTCGCCATAGATCTGCAGGATGCCGCCGAGGAAATCCTCGAGCCGGTTCGGATCGAACGCGCGGTCGCTGCGGAATACAAACGACTTGATCTTGTCGTCGTGGTGCGCATGGTGGTGGTTCGCGTGGCCATGCTCATGGTCGTGGCTGTGATCGTGGCCGCAGGTGGCGTGGTCGTGATCGTCGTCGTGCGCATGGTCATGTCCGGCGTGATCGTGAGCGTGATCGTCTTCCGCCAGGAAATCCGGGTCGATTTCAAGCTTCGAATTCAGATTGAAGCCGCGCAGGTCGAAGATTTCCTTGATGTCCGCATCGCCGAAATTCACCACCTTGATCGCGGCGCGCGGGTTCATGTGAACCAGGCGGTGCTTCAGTGCGTCGAGCGCTGCGGCGTCGACCAGATCCGACTTCGTGATGAACAGCCGGTCCGCAAAGCCCACCTGGCGCTGCACGACTTCGTGCTCGTCGAGCTGATGGTTGGCGTGCTTGGCGTCGACCAGCGTAATGATGGCGTCAAGCAGGAATTCGTCCGCGATGGTGTTGTCCATGAAGAACGTCTGGGCAACCGGGCCCGGATTCGCGAGGCCGGTCGTCTCGATCACCACGCGATCGAAGTTCAGCGTGCCGGCCTTCTTGCGCTCGGCCAGATCTTCCAGCGCGCGCGCCAGGTCACCGCGGATCGTGCAGCAGATGCAGCCGTTGCTCATCTGGATGATCTGCTCGTTCGTTTCCTGGACGAGGATCTCGTTGTCGATATTCTCTTCGCCGAACTCGTTCTCGATCACGGCGATCTTCATGCCGTGCTGGTCGTTCAGGATGCGCTTGAGCAACGTGGTTTTGCCGCTGCCCAGAAAGCCGGTCAGGATGGTAACGGGAATCATGATGGTCGCCCTGTTCTTTAAAGTCGAAGGATCGTGCGGCATGTTTTCGGGCTACGGGCGTGGCCCGCGGCGGCTGCGCCAATGCTCGAAAACATGCGGTCGGTCGATTATTGAAACATATTTGTCAAGCGGACGCTCTGTGCTCCCCTGAACGCGCGCTGTCCGAAGCGCTCAACTATGGGCGATCAGGCGATTTGCAACAATAGGCCTTTCAGGTATTCCCCTTCGGGAAACGCGGTTAAAAGCGGGTGATCGACACCTGCGCCAAGGCGCTTCAGGATACGAGCATCGACTTTCGCGTCGGCCGCTGCGCCCGCCACGATCTTCTGGAACAGATCGGCGTCAATGGCGCCCGAGCAGGAATAGGTGAACAGCAGGCCGCCCGGGCGCAGCAACTTGAAGCCGGTCAGGTTGATGTCCTTGTAGGCGCGCGCGGCGCGGTCCACGTGCTCACGCGACGGAGCGAACTTGGGCGGATCAAGCACGATCAGGTCGAAACGTTCGCCCTCTTCATGCAAGCGGCGCAGGGTCTTGAACGCGTCGGCGTCGAGCCATTCGGCGCGTTGCGGGTCGAAACCGTTCGCCGTGACGTTTTGCCGGGCGAGCGCCAGCGCGTCGCCGGAGGAGTCGATCGACACTACGCGTTTCGCGCCGCCTTTCAACGCAGCCAGCGAAAAACCGCCCGTGTAGCAGAAGCAGTTGAGGACGTCGCGGTCGCCGGCGTATTCGCGGACAAGCGCGCGGTTGTCGCGTTGATCGACGTAGAAGCCGGTTTTATGGCCCCGTTCGACGTCGATGTGATACCGCACGCCCCCCTCATTCGCGATCAGGGTGGCAGGCGGCGGATCACCCGCCAGCACACCGGTGATCTGCTCGAGTCCTTCCTTCTGGCGAATGGACACGTCCGAGCGTTCATAGACATTCGGACAGCCGGTTGTGCCGATCAGCGCCTTCACGATCGGCTCTTTCCAGTGTTCCACGCCGGTCGCCATGAATTGGCAGACCAACTGGCCGCGCCGGCTTTCATCGTCGGCAATGTAGTAATCGACGATCAGGCCCGGCAGTCCGTCAGCCTCACCGAAAATCAGCCGTGTGGCACCCGTGTCGCGCACCATGGTTTGCCGGTGCGCGATCGCCCGCTGCACGCGCCGCTTGAAAAACGCGTGATCGATTGGCTCGGTCTCGTCAAAGCTCCACACGCGCGCGCGAATCTGCGAGACCGGGCTGTACGACGCGCGTGCCAGGAAACGCCCGTCGTGAGCGCGGATCAGCACGGTTGCGCCGGGCGCGGGTTTGCCTTCCACGTGTTCAATTGCGTTTGCATAGATCCACGGATGGCGGCGCGCGAGCGACTTGTCTTTCTCCGGTTTCAGCGTAATGGTGTTCATGCGGGGCTTCGGTGAAAGCGCTGACTCGCCCAAGGGAAGTGAACGCTGTGGAGGTATCGGGCCGCGGTTTCATGAGCAGCGAGCGAATCCGGCAGTTACACCGGACTCGCACCGCGTCAGCCATTTTTCAGGGTGCAACGGCATGCCCGCAACGTCTTGCTTGCGGCCATGCTTGCTTAGTCGCGTTTTTTTGCGCGCGGATGCGTCTGGTCATAGACGCGGGCCAGGTGCTGGAAATCGAGCGACGTGTAAACCTGCGTGGCTGTGATGCTGGCGTGGCCGAGCAGTTCCTGCACGGCCCGCAGGTCGCCGCTGGATTGGAGCACGTGCGTGGCGAACGAATGCCGCAAGACGTGCGGATGCACGTTCGACGGCACGCCGGCCAGCAGCGCCATGCGTTTCACGCGGTCACGCACCACGTTCGGCGACATCCGGTTACCGCGTACAGACAAGAACAGCGCGTGTGGATCGTCCTTTACAAACTGCCCGCGTACGTCAATCCAGGCGCGCAACGCTGTAATTGCCTTGCTGCCCACCGGCACTGACCGCCGCCGGTTTCCCTTGCCGAGCACATTGACTTCGGTGCTGGCGAGGTCGAGCCAGCCGGCCGATGAATACCCTTCGGATTGCACAAAATGCACATCCAGCCCGACGAGTTCGGCGAGCCGCAAGCCGGACGAATAGAACAGTTCGAGTATGGCGTGGTCCCGTAGAGCCTCGGGCGTGTCGGCTTGCGGCGCTTCCATCAGCGCATTGGCGTCGTCGACGGAAAGCGCCTTGGGCAAGGACTTTGCGCGTTTCGGCGCACGCACGGTCGCCACCGGATTGGCGTGCATTTCAACCTGCTCCGCCAGCCACCGATAAAACGCCCGCCACGCCGATAACCGATGCGCGATGGAGCGCGCCGATAACCCGCCGCCGTGAGCGCGTGCTACGGCGCCGCGCATGTCCGCGGCGGTCAGCAACTCCAGCGCCCGGCCGTTGGCAAGCTTCTTCAGCTCGTCAAGTTCGTGCGTGTATCCGCGCAATGTATGTTCCGACAACCGCCGCTCGTGCTCGAGCATCGACAGATAGGCGCTTACCGGATCGTCGGTCATCTCAGTGGGGCAGCAAGCGGCTGAGCGCGGCGCTGGCAAGCGTGCCGATCTGCGTGAGGAAGTCGGTGGCCATGCCCTCGTGGAATCTGCGCGGATCGGGCGAACCCATGACCAGCAAGCCAAACGCGGGCGCTTCCGGACCGGCCACCGGATCGCGCAAGGCAATCAGCGTGATGGATTCGGTGGTGTTCGCCGTGTCTACGACACCATCTGTTGTAGCCGAGGCCACCGAGACCGAACTCGCCGATGTCAGCCACTGGGCCGCCTCGAAGCCGGTATTCGATCCGCAATACGGCGTGGTCAGGCTGCTTGTGAAAGAGCGGACTTCCTCGCTCGTGGTCCGCGCGAATTCGGCTTGCGCGTAGGGCTCGGCGACATCCCACACCCGTAGCGCAGCTTGGGGCACCTCGAAGATTTCGCACAGGCCGGCCGGGATGGTCTTCGGCAGCGCATGCGGATCACGTTCGGACATGACACGAATGGTCCATCGATGAAACTTCGCAGCGATGCTGTCGTTCTCATGCCCGTACCGCAGCAGTTCGGCCAAGCGGCGTTCGATCTGCTTGTTCTTGTCGCGGAGCATTTGCATCTGGCGCTCTTGCAGCGACACCGCGGACTTGCCATGCGGATTGGACAGCCGGATTGCAGCCAGCAACTCGGCGTGCTCGGCAAAGAAATCAGGATTGGCGATCAGGTAGTCGGCGACTTCACGTTCATTCATGGTATCGGGCAGCATCGGGTTCCTGACAGTCAGTCGGCGTTAGCGAGTTTGGGATCAAGCTCGATCTTGCCTTCGAATACGGTGGTGGCGGGGCCGGCCATGAAGAGCGGCGCCGCGGCGTCGTGCGCACCTTCCCAGGCGATGGTCAGCACACCGCCATGAGTCTCGACCTGTGCCGGCGAGTCGAGCAGACCGCGCCGAATACCCGCGGCAACCGCTGCACATGCACCTGTGCCGCACGCCAGCGTTTCGCCCGCGCCGCGTTCGAAAACGCGCAGCTTCACCGCACCGCGATCCACGATCTGCATGAATCCCGCGTTCACCCGTTTCGGAAAGCGCGCGTGATGTTCGATCACCGGTCCTTCAATTAACACCGGAGCGTTTTCCACGTCGGCCACGATCTGCACGGCGTGCGGATTGCCCATGGATACCACCGAGACCCAGCGTGTTTCACCTTGCACGTCGAGCGGCCACAGGGTGTCTGCGCTTTCCGTGCGGCCTTGCAAACCTTCCGTGTTGAAGGGCACCAAAGCGGGTTCGAACTCCGGGCGGCCCATGTCCACCACCACGTCGCCGTTCTCCTGCATGGTCAGCACGATCACGCCCTGATGAACCTGAACCCGGACGCTCGATTTGCTGGTGAGGCCCCGGTCGCGCACGAACTTCACAAAGCAGCGCGCGCCGTTGCCGCAATGCTCCACCTCGCCGCCGTCGCAATTGAAGATGCGGTATTTGAAATCAACGCCTTCAATGTCCGGTTTTTCGACCAGCAGCAACTGATCCGCGCCGACGCCGAAATGTCGGTCCGCGAGCGCGCGCACCTGCGCACCGCTCAGCGAGATTGGTTTGGAGTAGCCGTCGAGCACGACAAAGTCGTTGCCCGCGCCGTGCATTTTGGTGAATTCGAGTTTCATGGCGCTATTGTAAGTGACATGCTGCAAGGGCATGCACTAGACCTGATAGGGGATGAGTCCGGGCTTGTGCGGCGCTTCGGCCGTCGTTTCCCGGACACCCGGATGACTCAATAATTCAATAAAAGCCCGGTTCGCCCGGCGGCCGTGTCTTGAAGCGCTTGTGCACCCAGTAGTACTGCTCCGGCATGAGCCGGACCTGCTCTTCGAGGAACGCGTTCATGCGGCGGGCGTCGGCGGCGTCGTCGCCGGTCGGGTAGTTGTCCCAGGGCTTGAATACCCGCAGCTTGTAGCCTTTGTAGTTCGGCAGCACTTCGCCCACGAACGGCATGATTTGCGCGTGGCCGGTCTTGGCCAGGCGGCCTACCGCCGTCAGCGTGCACGCTTGCACGCCGAAAAACGGCACAAAGGTGGAGTTGCGCATGCCGTAGTCCATGTCGGCGCCGAGCATGACGGGCTTGCGATCGCGCAGCCAGCGCAGCACGATCCGCGCACTGTCCGCGCGGCTTGCCATTTCGGCGTCGAAACGGCCACGCTGTTTCTTCGCTATGTCGTCGAGCGCCTTGTTCGACATTGGCTGATACAGCGAGCCGCAGGGCCTGTGCAGCGAGTAGTTGATCCACACCGAAGCCGCTTCGATCGCGACGAAGTGAAAACCGAGCAGCAGGGTGGGCGGCATGTCGGGATCGAGGAGATCAACCTCGCTGTCGACCTGGATCAGCTTGGCGAGCTTCTCCGCCGAGCCGAACCATTGCACGCTGCGCTCCACGTAACTGCGGATCGCGTGCCGGAAGTGCTTCTGTGCGACTTCTTCCCGGCGCTCGGGCGTCCATTCGGGGAAACACAGGCCGAGATTGATATGCACGATCCGTTTCCTGTGGCTCGGGACTTGATAAAGCAGCCAGCCGAGACCGTCGCCGAAACGTGCGGTGATGCCATAGGGAATGAGGGCGAGCAGCTTCAGGAAGCCCACCGCCAGCGCGACGCCAATGCGACCTAACATGCGACGCTCCCATGGATTCGGAAGAAGATGGTTTTTCGACTTTGCCGGGGAGCGTTCCGGGCATGACGGCGGTGGGGGCTAGGGTATTTCTGGGATGGCAGCAAACGTTCGGCTCTGTGACAAATTAGAGAAGCCGCTATAATAAAACCTTCGCCGAGTTAATGGACAACTTGCGGGGCGAAGCT
Source organism: Caballeronia udeis (assembly GCF_044909315.1). GTDB lineage: Bacteria > Pseudomonadota > Gammaproteobacteria > Burkholderiales > Burkholderiaceae > Caballeronia > Caballeronia udeis_A. The sequence goes on along the minus strand of NZ_JBIYEB010000001.1, from coordinate 512,424 downwards.
GGATGGTGCTTAACGGCGCTTTCCGGACCATGTTTTCCGCTAAAGCGTCGCCGCTTCAGACTCCAGACGAAGTCGGCTACGTGAGCAACCTACCCGTACTCAAATGGAGTCTGAAGCGTGTCAAACGATTACTTCTTTACCTCTGAATCCGTCTCCGAAGGCCACCCGGACAAGGTAGCGGACCAAATCTCCGACGCCATCCTCGACGCCATCCTGGCTCAGGACAAGTATTCGCGTGTCGCGGCCGAAACCCTTTGCAATACGGGTCTCGTGGTCCTCGCGGGCGAAATCACCACGCAGGCGAACGTCGACTACATCCAGGTTGCGCGTGACACCATCAAGCGCATTGGTTACGACAACACGGAATACGGCATCGACTATCGCGGTTGCGCGGTGCTCGTCGCGTATGACAAACAGTCGCGCGACATCGCTCAAGGCGTGGACGCCGCTCATGACGACAACCTCGATCAGGGCGCAGGCGACCAGGGGCTGATGTTCGGCTACGCATGCGACGAAACGCCCGAACTGATGCCGCTGCCCATTCACCTGGCACACCGGTTGGTCGAGCGTCAGGCGAATATGCGTCGCGACGGCCGCCTGAACTGGCTGCGTCCGGACGCGAAGTCCCAAGTGACCGTGCGTTATGTCGACGGCAAGGCGCATAGCATCGACACCGTCGTGCTCTCCACGCAACACGCACCGGACATCGAACTGAAGGCGCTGCGTGAAGCCGTGATCGAAGAGATCATCAAGCCGGTCCTGCCGGCCGACCTGATCAAGGGCGACATCAAGTTCCTGGTGAATCCGACCGGACGTTTCGTGATCGGTGGTCCGCAAGGCGATTGCGGATTGACGGGCCGCAAGATCATTGTCGATACATACGGCGGCGCGGCGCCTCATGGCGGCGGCGCGTTCTCGGGCAAAGACCCGTCGAAGGTCGACCGCTCGGCAGCCTACGCCGGCCGTTATGTCGCGAAGAACATTGTCGCGGCAGGGCTCGCTACGCGTTGCCTGATCCAGGTGTCCTACGCAATTGGCGTGGCGCGTCCGACTTCGGTCATGGTCAACACGTTCGGCACGGGCCGCGTGTCGGATGCAAAGATCCAGGAACTCGTGCTCGAGCATTTTGACCTGCGTCCGAAGGGCATCATCCAGATGCTCGACCTGCTGCGTCCGATCTATGAGAAGTCAGCAGCGTACGGCCACTTCGGCCGTGAAGAGCCGGAATTCTCTTGGGAAGCCACGGACAAGGCGCTGCTGCTGGCCGAAGCTGCCGGAACGGAACCGGTTGTTGAAACCGCCTGAGTGTCTGGTTTGAATGATTAAAAAGCCCGCTGAGCGTTACGCTCAGCGGGCTTTTTTTGACTGTTGTCAGCACATGTATCCATGCGTCTGGACGTTGCCGTGTCCGCCGGGCGCAATGCTCCGCTTCACCCGGCACTCACAGCGGCAAAACCGCGCACGCATGAGTAAAGCCGGGTCCGGACCAGGGTTTTGCGCGCGTCAGGAATAATCAGCGGGCAGCAAACGCAAACCATCCGTCGCTGGTCGAAAGCCTGCGCGGACGACGGCTTGTCGTATTAATTACGCCGGGGGCCAATTTCAATTTGGCTACGGGTGCGCGTAACTGCGCCGGTTTTCGCAATAACGCCTTAAAGGCAGCCTGTCGCGATGCCGCCCTTAATCGCAGATTCGAAAAAAACCCGTGAAACCAGGAGCGAATACCATCGACGGGATGGGTTTTCCTGAATTGCCCCGCAAGAAATTGCGTGCGCGCGGAATGATGACGCAACGCGCGAACAACGCCGCGCCCCGCAGGACGTGCCGCGCGGACGGCGGCACGGGTAAGACGATTCGTGAAACGGATATTCATGGATTTCACAGGCTCGGGGTTGCAATGACTGCAACCCGACATTAGTCGGATCAAAAAAAGCGTTCAATAGTTTGATCAATTGAACGCAATAAAAGTTGCGAGCTTGAAGCGCGCACTTATTTAATAGATTTTCATCGAAAGGGATTTTCGATGGGCTCTCTCAATGCACGTCGGCAGGTTATAGAACAAATGTTACTGCCGGAAGTCGGCATTTTCCCGCACGGGTGTTCGGCCCAGTACTCGACGTCCCGAAACCCGCAGGATGGAGCGCCGCATGGCCCGGGCGATTTACAATTGATGTATTCGCCCTAATTAGCCGGCTTTCTTACCATTTGTTTACGTAGTGAAGAAGCCCAGCCGGCCAGATGCTTTCCCTGTGAGTCGATATGCCGAATCAATCGAAGTTGGAACAAGTCCGCGCGTTGCGTGAGAACGGCTACGTGGTGGTGCCGGGCCTCGTCACGCCGGAGCGCTGCGAAGCGATGCGCAAGGTGGCGCAGCAGCAGTTGGTAGAAGCCGCGGCGCCGGTGGAGTTCGAGGCCGACCTGCAATATCCGGGCGCGCCGAATTCGAAAGACGCGCCCGGCGGCCATACGGTGCGGCGGTTGCTCGACGCATACGGTCGTGATCCACGGTTCGCCGCCTGGGCCACGTCGCCCGATGTGCGCGGCTGGATGGAAGTGTATTTCGGTGAGGCGCCAACCCTTTCGCGCGCCCATCACAACTGCGTCATGACGAAGCATCCCGCTTACGGCAGCCTGACCGGCTGGCATCGCGATGTGCGTTACTGGAACTTCGAGCGGGACGACCTGGTGTCGGCGTGGGTGGCGCTCGGTAACGAGACGGTCGAAAACGGCGCGTTGTGGTTTGTGCCGATGTCGCACAAGTTGCCGTTCACGTCCGAACGTTTCGATAAAGCCAAATTCTTCCGCTCCGACCTGCCCGAGAACGAAGTGCTGATTCGCAGCGCGGTGTCGCCAAAACTGAATGCCGGCGACGTGGTCTTTTTCCACTGCAACACGCTGCATTCCGCCGGCAAGAATCTCACCGACCAGGTGAAATTCTCGCTGGTCTACACCTATCGTGGCGCCAGCAACCTGCCGTTGCCGGGAACGCGGTCCGCGTCGAAGGAAGACGTGCCGTTGATCTGACACCGCGCCAGAAGGCGCCCGAAGGCGCCTGAAAGCGTCAGCGCTTGGCCGGGATAGCCAGTCCGATCAACCCGGCCAGCATGGCGACCATGCCGCCGGCGATCAGCCAGATTGTCTTGTTCGTCGGCGAGCCGGTGAAGAAACGCGAGACGTCGTTACTCAGCGAATGGAACGACTGGCCACCGAAATACAGCAGCACGACGCCGCCTACGATCAGTGCAATGGAAATCGCCTTGGTCATGAAAATCTCTTCAGTGTGCGGACCGCAAGCTTATTAGCCCTGGCCGGGTGCGTCCAGCGCCGCCGCAGTTCCAGGTGCAGGTGGTTTCGGGGCTGGCTTGATCCCCGGCTTGATCTGCCGCAGCAAGTCCGCCTGGACGCTCGCGTAATCCGTCCGGCTCGTCCACACGCCGACGTTCAGTTTCACGCCGGTATCGGTGTAATCGGAAACGGCGATCCACGGTTTGTTCTTGTCGTCGTTGATGATGCGAGGATCCGTTTCCACAATCCGATGCAGCGACGCCAACGATTCCTCAATGTCCTGATCCTCCGGAATGATCACATTCAGCACTACGCGGCGGCGGTCGTTCACGGTGAAGTTAGTGACCGGGTTCGCCCAGATCGCGCTGTTCGGCACGAACATGATGACGCCGTCGCTTTTGGTCAGACGAGTGGTGAACAGGCCGATTTCGTTGACGGTTCCGGCCGTTGTGCCAATCCCTTCAATGTAGTCGCCGACCTTGAAAGGCCGCAGCAGCAACAGCATCAAACCCGCGGCAATGTTCTGCAAGGTGCCTTGCAACGCGAGTCCGATAGCCAGTCCGGCCGCACCGAGCACGGTCAGGATGCTGGCCGCCGCAACGCCGAATTTGCCCAGCGCCGCAACAATGGCGACCACCCGGATCGCCCATTGCACCAGGCTTGCCATCACAGGCGTGAACGTGGCGTCTGCGTTCGTGCGGCCGAGCGCGCGTTTCACCGCGTTCGCCACACGGTTCGATACCCACCAGCCGACCAGCAAAATCAGGACGGCCATCAGTACGTTGAATCCGTACGTCACGCCTGCTGTCAGTAAAAAATCGTAGACAGGGCGTAGTTTGTCCAGCGGGTCCATGAAACCTCTCCTCGTTCGAATGAACAGGGTTGGTCTGGGTCCAGCCGCGAATCGTTCCCCTTGCTGGCCATTCGGTCACGTCCCGAATATCGGGATAGCCCTGATTTGTTCGGGTCAAGGTCAACGCGACGCGGCGTGATTCGCTAACATGACGGACTCGGCGCACGTCAGACGACATGTTCCGCGCGATTGTTGGCTGCCTGCGCTTGGTTAGCGCTCGCGCACCCCTATTGTCCCTTCACCAATTCGAGGATTCCGTCATGGCTTACGAAGCAGCTTCCGAACGCTATTCGCAGATGGCTTACCGCACCTGTGGCAAGAGCGGCCTGAAGTTGCCGGCGTTGTCGCTGGGTCTTTGGCACAACTTCGGCGACACCACGCCGATCTCCACGCAGCGCGACATCCTGCGCACCGCGTTCGATCTCGGCATTACGCACTTCGATCTGGCGAACAACTATGGCCCGCCGTACGGCAGTGCGGAGACGAATTTCGGACGGTTGTTCAAGGACGATTTCCGGCCGTATCGCGACGAATTGCTGATTTCGTCGAAGGCGGGTTGGGACATGTGGCCGGGCCCTTACGGGCAGGGCGGCGGATCGCGGAAGTACGTGCTGGCGTCGCTGGATCAGAGCCTGCAGCGCATGGGCCTGGATTACGTCGACATTTTCTATTCGCATCGTTTCGATGCCGACACACCGCTCGAAGAAACCGCCGGTGCGCTCGCGACCGCCGTGCATTCCGGCAAGGCGCTGTACGTGGGCATTTCGTCGTATTCATCGGCTAAAACGCGCGAAATGGCGAAGCTGCTGGCCGAGCATAAAGTGCCGCTGCTGATTCATCAGCCGTCGTACAACATGCTGAACCGGTGGATCGAGGAAGACCTGCTCGACACGCTCGACGAGGTGGGGGCAGGCAGTATCGCGTTCACGCCGCTGGCGCAGGGGCTGCTGACGGGTAAATACCTGAATGGCATTCCCGCCGATGCCCGCGTCAACAAGCCGGGCGGCGGATCGCTCAAGCAGGAGCATTTGAGCGATAAGAATATCGAGCATGTGCGCAAGCTCAACGATCTCGCGCAGCGGCGCGGTCAGAGTCTCGCGCAAATGGCACTGGCGTGGGCGTTGCGCGGTGGCCGCGTGACGTCGGTGCTGATCGGTGCGAGCCGTCCGGAACAAGTGACGGAGAACGTCGGCGCGTTGAAGAACCTGGAGTTTTCGAAGGAAGAACTCGCCGAGATCGATCAGCACGCGACGGAAGGCGGGATCAACCTGTGGGAAAAGCCGTCGACGGATCAGCGGGTTTGAATTGTTGAATCCTTGAATCCGCAACGGTGAGCATAAGGGGGCGCGGTGATCGCCGCGCTCCCTGACCTGCTGCATGGTTCGCGAAAAACCCGGCTGGCAATCCAGGCACTGGCACTGTTTATCTTCCCGCGTCGCTGAAACCAGCCTGAAGGCAGCAGGGCCTTTGCGTTGCTGCGCCATGACGTTGTTATCATGCGGACTCCGGAATGTCTTGTTTGTTCGCGATCGAGCCTGTTGTCTGATTTCACGCGCCGTTGCCCGGACGAGCCAGCCTGCGGTTCCGGCCAATCGGCTGGACATTCCCGTTCAGCGTGTAAAAAAACGCGCCTTAAACCCGGAAATCGCGTGTGCGGTAAAATAGCGGATTACGCGTGAGGATGCGGGGAATGCGGAACATTCGCTCCGAGCGCGCGGGTCTTAGCCGCAATCAGCAGCAATCGGCCCGGTTCTCGCGTGTCGCCAGAAATTCCGCTTTAGCATCACGCATTGCTTTCGTTGCGCCTTCGAGGTGTTGTCGCCGGAATCGAGCCCGCGTTTTTTACAGCGGCCACCGGAACGCACTACTGCGCCGCCCTGATTCCGCACTATCCATGAAGCCATGAGCAACCTTAATCCTCAAACCGTTCTAAGCGTCCATCACTGGACCGACACGCTGTTCAGCTTTACTTGCACACGCGATTCCGCGTTCCGTTTCGAAAACGGCCAGTTCACCATGGTCGGCCTGGAAGTCGATGGCAAGCCGCTGCTGCGCGCCTATAGTCTCGCGAGCGCAAATTACGAAGAGCACCTCGAATTTCTCAGCATCAAGGTGCAGGACGGTCCCCTGACATCGCGTCTTCAGCACTTGAAGGTCGGCGATCCGGTGTTGATCGGCAAGAAGCCAGTGGGCACGCTGGTCGCCGACAACCTGCTGCCCGGCAAAACGCTGTGGCTGCTGTCGACCGGTACGGGCCTGGCTCCGTTCATGTCGATCATCAAGGACCCGGACGTGTACGACCGTTTCGACAAGATCGTGCTCACGCATACCTGCCGTTTCGTCGATGAACTCGCGTACAAGGACTTCATCACCGAGCACCTTCCGGCGCACGAGCATCTGGGCGAGCTGATCCAGGAAAAGCTGGTGTATTACCCGACGGTTACCCGCGAAGAGTTCGCCAATCGCGGCCGGATCACGGACCTGATCGAAACGAAGAAGCTGTTCGCCGATCTGGACGTGGCGCCGTTCTCGGTGGAAAACGACCGCGTGATGCTTTGCGGCAGCCCGCACATGCTGCGCGACACGCGTCAGCTCCTCGATGAAATGGGCTTCCAGGAAGGCAGCAACAATCATCCGGGACATTACGTGGTCGAGAAGGCGTTCGTCGGCTGAGCCTGGCGTGCCGTCTTGCCGTCTTGCCGGCCTGCTGGAAAACGAAAACCGAAGCCCTCGCGCTTCGGTTTTTTCATTTGAGCAGTCGATCAACCCATCGCGATACGCAATTCCTCGTTGCGACAAAACGCTTCAAAAAGCGGCTTCGTCCGCTGACTCCGTTTGCAGAAGCTGAACTTATCTAAAATTTGCTCAAATACGCAATTTTTGAACGTTTTCACAAAAATTGTGTTGAAAAAGCGAAGTCAAAATTAGGTTATCTGCAACGTTTTGCGACGCCTGTCCTCTCCTCTCCGATAAAATCCCGGGTTTTCCAATCGATTTGGCGCCCTGTGCCCGAGGTTTGAGGAGTCACCTGTTCATGTCCCTGTTCCGCAAGAAAAGCATCGAGCACATGCTCGCCGGCGCGCAACGCGCCGGACTCAAAAAAACGCTGGGGGCGCTCGATCTGACGTTTCTGGGTGTCGGCGCGATTATCGGCACGGGGATTTTCGTGCTCACCGGGACCGGCGCGGTTCAAGCCGGTCCGGCGCTGATGGTGTCGTTTATTCTCGCCGCCATTGCGTGTGGGCTCGCGGCGCTCGCCTATGCCGAGTTTGCATCGACAATTCCCGTTGCCGGGTCCATCTACACGTATTCGTACGCCACGCTCGGCGAACTGGCCGCATGGGTTATTGGCTGGGATTTGATGCTGGAATACGGACTGGCGACCTCCGCCGTGTCAGTCGGCTGGTCGGGTTATCTGCAGTCGCTTTTGTGGGGCTTTGGCATTGGGTTGCCCACGGTGCTCACGGCCGCGCCCGGCGCCGTGCCCGGACAATTCACGCTGTTCAACCTGCCCGCATTTCTCGTGATGATGGTGATTACGTCGCTGCTGTCGATCGGTATCAAGGAATCGGCGCGCGTGAACAACGTGATGGTCGCGATCAAGGTCGCAGTCGTGCTGATGGTGATCGGCGTTGGCGTGTTCCACGTCACGCCGGCTAACTGGCATCCGTTCATGCCGAATGGCTGGAGCGGCGTATTCGGCGCGGCAGCCGTGATGTTCTTTGCGTTTATCGGCTTCGACTCGGTGTCGTCGGCGGCCGAAGAAGTGAAGAATCCTAAACGCGATCTGCCGATCGGCATTATTTCGTCGCTGGCTGTATGTGCCGTGCTTTATGTGGCGGTGGCGGCGGTGGTGACGGGTATTGTCCCGGCGGCGCAGTTCGCCAATATCTCGCATCCGGTGTCGTACGCGCTGCAGGTTGTGGGGCAAACCTGGGTCGCGGGTTTCATCGATCTGGGCGCGGTGCTCGGCATGCTGACCGTGATCCTGGTAATGAGCTATGGCCAGACTCGCATCATTTACGCGATGTCTCGCGATGGCCTGCTCCCGGCGCGTCTGTCGAAGGTCCATCCGAAGTACGGCACGCCGTTCTTTACGACATGGCTCGTGGGCCTGTTTTTTGGGCTGATCGGCGCGCTCGTGCCGCTGAACGTGCTGGCTGAGCTGATTAATATCGGCACGCTGGCTGCGTTTTCGATGGTGTCTATTGCCGTGCTGATCCTGCGCCGTACGCACCCCGATATGCCCCGTGCGTTCCGTTGCCCGGGCGTGCCGGTCGTGCCGGTGCTGGCCGTTCTGGCTTGCCTGTTCCTGATGCTGAATCTGCAAGCCGTGACGTGGATTGCGTTCGTGGTATGGCTGGCAATCGGGCTGGCAATCTATTTCGGCTACTCGCGCTGGCATTCGAAACTGGGCCGCGGCGTGGAGTGATACGTCGGTGTTGAACAAAGCCGTTTAGCTAGGCGCCGCCCATTGAGGCGGCGTTTTTACGCGCGCTTTTCGCGGTGTAAAACGCAGGCGTAGTGACGCCCCACCCCACCTTTAGCCCAATAGCGACCGTCTTCATTTTGTGCTTTACTCATTGCTACAACAAATAAACACGAACCCAGCCAGACACTCACACTCGTGAAGTCCGCAAGGCCAGTGAAACAAAAGCGGTGAGTGAGCTTCGGCTGTTTATCCCCCGAAGGAGACAGAAGCATGGCACTCAGCATCAGTCTGACGGTCAACGGCAAAGCCGTCACCGCCACCGTCGAACCCCACATCCTGCTAGTCCAGTTTCTCCGCGAAGAGTTGGGTCTCACAGGCACGCATGTCGGCTGCGACACCGCCCAGTGCGGCGCGTGCACGGTTCACCTGGACGGCCGCGCGATCAAGTCGTGCAACATCCTTGCCGTGCAGGCCGACGGATCGTCGGTGACGACTATCGAAGGAATGGCGAAGGATGGCGAACTCCATCCCATGCAAGCGGCGTTCAAGGAGTGCCACGGGCTGCAGTGCGGCTTCTGTACACCCGGCATGGTGATGAGCGCGACCTCCCTCGCCGCGCAAAAGCCCGATCTCACCGAAGCCGATGTCCGCGAACAACTCGACGGCAACCTCTGCCGATGTACGGGGTATCACAACATCGTGAAAGCCATAGTGCAGGGCGCGCAAGCCATGAAGGCCGCCCCCTGAGCCGCCGCCCGCGCTTCAACTGAAGCTGTTGCGAAGCCGCACTCACCTTTCCGATAACGATGAAGATTCGCGCCTGAACAGGAGTCCGCGATGAACGCCCCCGAGACACCCGATACCCATCACATGATTGGCGCTGCCATTAGACGCAAGGAAGACTATCGCTTCCTGACGGGCAACGGCCAGTACACCGATGACGTCGTCCTCCCGCGCCAAACCTATGGCGTCTTCCTGCGCTCGCCGTACGCGCACGCGACGATCCGCAACATCGACATCACGGCTGCGAAAGAAGCGCCCGGCGTGGTCGCGATCTTCACCGGCGCGGACATGGCCGGCGAGAGCGTCGGTGGACTGCCGTGCGGCTGGCTGATCCACAACATCGACGGCAAGCCGATGAACGAACCGCCGCACCCCGTGATGGCGCATACGAAAGTGCGTCACGTGGGCGACCAGGTGGCGTTGATCATCGCGGAATCGGTGAAGGAAGCGAAGGACGCGATCGAGTTGATCGAGGTGGACTACGACGTGCTGCCGGCTGTTGTCGATACCGCCACCGCCGCCGACCCAGGCCAGCCGCAAGTCCACGATGAAGCGCCGAACAATCTCTGCTACACCTGGGGCCACGGCGATAAAGCCGCCACTGACGCCGCCTTCGCCAAAGCCGCGCATGTGACCACGCTGGACATTGTGAACCAGCGCCTGGTGCCGAACGCGATCGAGCCGCGCGCCGTGAACGCGAGTTATTCGAAGTCCGACGACAGCTACACCGTCTACGTCGCGAACCAGAATCCGCACGTCGAGCGTTTGCTGATGGCGGCGTTCGTGTTGTCCTTGCCCGAGTCGAAACTAAGGATCATTGCGCCGGACGTGGGCGGCGGGTTCGGCTCGAAGATTTATCTGTATGCGGAAGATGTGGCGTTGACGTGGGCGTCGAAGAAAGTCCGCCGGCCGATCAAGTGGACGTGCGAGCGCTCGGAAGCTTTTCTTTCCGATGCCCACGGCCGCGATCACGTGACGAAAGCCGAACTCGCGATGGACGCCGATGGCAAGTTTCTCGGCCTGCGCGTGCACACGACGGCCAACATGGGCGCGTATTTGTCGACCTTCGCGTCCGCAATTCCGACCATCCTCTACGCCACGTTGCTCGCAGGCCAGTACGCCACGCCCGCGATCTATGCCGAGGTGAAAGCGGTCTTCACGAACACGGTCCCCGTCGATGCCTATCGCGGCGCCGGACGTCCCGAGGCGACGTATGTGCTGGAACGTATTGTGGAGACGGCGGCGCGCGAGATGAACATCGATCCGGCGGAATTGCGGCGGCGCAACTTCATCCGCTCGTGGCCGTACACCACGCCGGTTGGCCTGACCTACGATTCCGGCGATTATTCGGCGTTGCTCGACCGTGCGATGGAAATCGCCGATGTAAAAGGGTTCGCTGCGCGGCGAGAGGAATCGAAGAAAAACGGCAAGCTGCGCGGGCTCGGGTATTCCTGCTATATCGAGGCGTGCGGGTTGGCGCCATCGAACCTGGCGGGTGCGTTAGGCGCACGGGCAGGCTTGTTCGAAGCCGGAGAAATTCGCGTGCATCCCACGGGTTCGGTCACGGTGTTCACCGGCTCGCATAGCCACGGGCAAGGGCACGAAACCACGTTCGCGCAAGTGGTGGCGGACCGGCTGGGGGTATCGATGGACAACATCGAGATCGTCCACGGCGACACCGGCCGGATTCCGTTTGGCATGGGCACGTACGGCTCGCGGTCCATCGCGGTGGGTGGCTCGGCGATCATGAAAGCGCTCGACAAGATCGAGGACAAGGCCAAGAAGATCGCGGCGCATTTGCTGGAGGCATCGGCGGAAGATATTGAGTTCAGAGACGGCATTTTCCGCGTGGCAGGCACGGACCGGACGAAGGCGTTCGCGGAGGTGTCGCTGGCGGCTTACGTGCCGCACAACTTCCCGCTCGACAAGCTCGAACCGGGCCTCAACGAAAATGCGTTCTACGATCCGAGCAACTTCACGTATCCATCGGGCGCGTATTTGTGCGAAGTGGAAGTCGATCAGGATACCGGCGAAACACGCATCCAGAAGTTCACCGCCGTGGATGATTTCGGCAACATCATCAATCCGATGATCGTCGAAGGCCAGGTGCATGGCGGGATTGGGCAAGGCATTGGCCAGGCCATGCTGGAGCGCGCCGTGTACGACAACGAGAGCGGCCAGCTGATGTCCGGTTCGTTCATGGACTACGCAATGCCGCACGCGTCCGACCTGCCGAACTTCGATGTGGAAACCGCGAAAGGGACGCCGTGCGTGCATAACCCGCTGGGGGTAAAAGGCTGCGGCGAAGCGGGCGCGATCGGCTCGCCGCCGGCGGTGATCAACGCGATCATCGATGCACTTTCGCCGCTCGGTGTGACCGATCTGCAGATGCCTGCCACGCCGCATCGCGTATGGGCTGCGATGCATGCCGCCGCCGATGCTTCGGCCGCTCGTGGCGCTTCGACTCCCGCTTGAGAGGACTTCGACATGTACTCATTCGATTATCAACGGCCTGACAAGTCCGACGCAGCGGTGGCGTTTCTCAAGCAGCACGATGACGCCAAATATCTCTCGGGCGGGCAGAGCTTGCTGCCGACCATGCGTTTGCGACTCGCGCAGCCATCGGCGTTGGTGGATGTGACGCGGATCGGTTCGATGAAGGACATCACCGTGACAGGCGACAAAGTGACCATTGGTGGAGCGGTTTGCCATGCGCAGGTTGCGGCGAATCCCGAGGTGCAGCGTGCGTTGCCGGGGCTGGCTGATCTTGCCGGCCATATTGGCGACCGGCAGGTTCGGGAGCGCGGGACGATTGGCGGATCGCTCGCCAACGATGATCCGGCGGCGTGTTATCCGGCGGCTGTGCTGGCGTTGAACGCGACCATTGTGACGGACAGAAGGCGTATTGCCGCCGACGACTTTTTCCTTGGGATGTATGAGACGGCTTTGGAGCCGGACGAGCTGATTACATCGGTTGAGTTTCCGATTGCCGAGCGCGCCGCGTACGAGAAGTTTCGGAACCCTGCGTCGCACTTTGCGTTGGTCGGGGTGTTTGTTGCGAAGCATGCCGGTGGTGTGAGGGTGGCCGTGACCGGGGCTGCTTCAAGCGTGTTCCGGGCGTCCGGGCTTGAAGCGGCTTTATCGAAGGATTTCTCGATTGCGTCGGCGCGCAGCACATCCATTTCCGCCAATACGCTCAACGACGATATGCACGCGAGTGCCGAGTATCGGGCGCATTTGATCCCGATTCTTGCCGGGAGGGCGGTCGATCGGGCCAATGCGTTTTAGCGTTTCGTTCGCCCCGATTTTTGCTCGCGCCGATGAACGGGCTGGGGTTCTCCCGGCGCGAGCGAAATAAACACTGACCTATCCAGACCCAGGAACCTCATGGACCCGGCATCCATCGACGAAACCCTCGTCGCGCTGAGCGGGCAGCAATACTTCGCCAGCCGTGAACTCGCAACGGGGCTTTTCCTCGCGTTGAAAATGCAGCGCCCGCTTTTCCTCGAAGGCGAACCGGGCGTCGGCAAGACCGAGCTGGCGAAAGCGGCCGCCGGTGTCCTCGGCACGCAAATGCTGCGGCTGCAATGCTATGAAGGGCTCGACACTGCCAGCGCACTCTACGAATGGGACTACCCGCGCCAGATCATGGCGCTGCGGCTTGCCGAGGCGGCCGGCGAACAACCATCGAACGATTCGCTCTATAAAAGCGAATTCCTTCTCAAGCGCCCGCTGCTGCAGGCACTTATGCCCGACCCGCTGAATCCGGCCGCGCAACGCGTTCTGCTGATCGATGAAATCGATCGCGCCGATGAACCGTTCGAAGCTTTTCTGCTCGAGTTGCTGTCGGATTTCCAGGTGTCGATTCCCGAGTATGGAACCGTGCGCGCCGAACGGCCGCCGCTGGTCGTGATGACGTCGAACCGCACGCGCGAGGTTCACGACGCGCTCAAGCGGCGCTGTTTATATCAATGGATCGGGTATCCGGCACGCGATGTGGAACTGCAGATAGTCGCGGCACGCGCGCCCGAAGCCGGCGCGGACTTGCAGGCGAGGGCCGTGGCGTTTGTGCATCGGCTGAGGACGCTCGACTTGTTCAAGGCGCCGGGCGTGGCGGAAACCATCGACTGGTGCCGTGCGCTGGCGGCGCTTTCTGTCAGCGAACTTGATCCTCAGTCGGTGCAGGACACGCTTGGCGTGCTGCTGAAGTACCAGGACGATCTCGCCCGCGTGGACGCCGCCGAGATCGCACAGTGCCTCGCCGCGCCGGTGTGAACGAACATGGAAACACCAACGCTTGCCCATAACGTTGTGCATTTCGTGCGATTGCTGCGCGGCGCGGGCCTCGCGATGTCGCCGGCGCATAGCGTCGATGCGCTCGAAGCGTTGCGCTGGATCGACATTACCCGTCGTGACGATGTCCGCGCCGCGCTCGCCGCGCTGCTTGTTCATGCGCCCGATGAGCGCGAACTCTTCCATCAGGCCTTCGATCTTTTCTGGCGCGATCCCGATTGGGAAGGGAAATTGCGCGCGCTATTGCTGCCGAAAGTGACGAATGGCGTGCCGCCGCCCAAGCGCAACAACCGTCTCGCCGATGCCCTCGCCGCACGCGCGGCTGCATTGAAGCCGGCTGACCAACAGCCGGACAACGTCGAACATCTCCACGCGCGCATCACGTTCAGCGCGCAGGAGCGCCTGAGCCATCGCGATTTCGACACGCTTACATCCGACGAATGGCGCGCGCTTCGACATCAAATTCGTTCGCATAGGATGCCGCTGGCCACGGAGCCGACACGGCGTTTAAAAACCGCATCGCATGGCACGCACGCCGATTTACGTGCCAGCGCCCGCAGCGCCGTGCGCTCGGGCGGCGACTGGACCACGTGGAAATACAAGAAAGTGGTTGAACGCCGCCCACCGCTTGTCCTGCTGCTCGACATTTCCGGGTCGATGAGCGCGTATTCCCGGGCTGTGCTTTACTTCTGCCATGCATTGCTGCAATCGCGTGAACGCCTGCAGGTTTTCCTGTTCGGTACGCGCCTGACCAACGCCACGCGGGCGTTACGTGAACGCGATCCCGACGTCGCGATTGCCGCGATCTCCGATCAGGTGGTCGACTGGTCGGGCGGCACGCGGATCGGTGCGGCGCTGGCCGAATTCAACCGGCGCTGGGCGCGGCGCGTGCTCAACGGCCGCGCGACGGTTTTGTTCGTCACGGACGGACTCGATCACGAAGCAATCGACGTCCTGGATACCGAAATGCTGCGCCTGAGGCGCTTTGCGCATCGGCTGGTGTGGCTCAATCCGTTGCTTCGGTACACCGATTTCACGCCACGCGCCCGGGGCGTGCGGGCGATCCTGCCGCATGTCGACGCAATGCTTGCGGCTCACAACCTCGACAGCCTGAACGCTGTCGGCCGGGAGCTGGCGGCGGTGACGCGTCGTGCGGACCGGAAATCAGCCGGAGACACGTCATGGAATTGACCGAAACGCATAATCTGCCGGTGCCGCAGAATGTGGCGTGGGAGGCGCTGAACGATACTGAAATATTGCGCGCGTGCATTCCAGGTTGCGAAAGCATAGAAGCCGACGGCGAAAATGCCTATGTGGTGGCCATGACGGCGTCGGTGGGGCCGGTGAAAGCGAAATTCAAAGGGCGCATGAATTTGGTGGACATCGACGCGCCGCACACGTACACCATCGTGTTTGAAGGACAGGGCGGGACGGCCGGTTTCGGCAAGGGGCAGGCGAAGGTGAACCTGGAACCGGGCGAGAATGCGGACTCAACCACCTTGTCTTACACGGCGAATGCGCAAGTGGGCGGCAAGCTCGCGCAGATCGGCTCGCGGCTGGTGGATGGCGCGGCCAGGAAGATTGCCGGGGAATTTTTCAAGCGCTTCGGTGCGCAGTTGACGCAGAATGACGAGCCCGCCGGTGAGCCAGAGGGTGATTCCGATGCGGCGGCTGCCGACGGCGCAGGTGAAGGGAAGAAGAGGAAAAGATCATGGACAGCGTGGATCTCGAAGTCCTGAGAAACAGTGCACGATGGCTCGAACGCGGGCATCGTGTGTTGCTGGTGACTGTCGTCAAGACGTGGGGCTCGTCGCCGCGGCCGGAAGGCGCGATGCTCGCCGTGCGCGACGACGGTGCGGTGATGGGGTCAGTGTCGGGCGGCTGTATCGAAGACGACTTGATCGAGCGCGTCAGGCAACGCGGGATTGAGCAGACGAAGCCCGAGAGCGTGAAATACGGCATTTCGGCGGAGGAGGCGCATCGGTTCGGACTGCCTTGCGGCGGCACCATTCAACTGGTGCTTGAACCGTTGTCGATGGCGAGCGGCATTGCTGAATTGTGCGATGCCGTTCTTGCCGGACGGTTGGTGACACGCACGCTCGATATGAACAGCGGGGCGGTCAAGTTGGAGCCGGCGCAGGCAACGGATGGTGTGACGTTCGATGAAACCGCGCTCTCGACCATTCACGGGCCGCGGTATCGAATGCTCGTGATCGGCGCGGGGCAGTTGTCGCGGTATTTATGCAGTATCGCGGTCGGGCTGGATTATCACGTGACGGTTTGCGACCCGCGCGAGGAGTACACGGACGAGTGGGATGTGCCGGGCACGAAGATCGTGCGCACCATGCCCGACGATACCGTGATGGACATGAAACTCGACGAGCGCTGTGCGGTGATTGCGCTGACACACGATCCGAAGCTGGACGATCTGGCGTTGATGGAGGCGTTGAAGACGCCGGCGTTTTATGTCGGCGCGTTGGGATCGCGGAAGAATAACGCGGCGCGGCGTGAGAGGCTGAAGGAGTTCGATCTCTCCGATTCCGAGTTGTCTCGCCTGCATGGGCCGGTGGGAATTTACATTGGCAGCAGGACGCCGCCGGAGATTGCGGTGTCCATTCTCGCTGAGGTGACGGCGGCTAAAAACGGCGTTTCGTTGCCGACCATTTTGCAGGTTGAAGGAGCGAAAGCGGCGCGTGAGCTTGAAGGGACGGGCGAGGTTTGCGGGATTTAGATTGATGCAGCATTGCCGCGCTTTGAACCGCTTTGATCATCAGCGCGGCGTTCGTGTAAATCAGGTCACCTTGCCGTTGAGTCGCATGGACTGAAGGTATTGACCTGATACCTCCGACGCGCCGTAGTGGACGACCGTCTGATCGATCAACGCCCAAATCGATAATCCCGCCTGACGCGCGCGGATGCAGAACGACACGTCTTCACCCAGATAAACGCCGTCTTCTTCAATCGTTTCGAAGAACCCGTAGAACTTTCCGCTGGGTAACAGCGACTCATATTGTTTCGGCGGCGAGTAGCATTCTGAAAAGGGTTTTGTTACCTCGAACGCTTCTCGTTGCGCCAGGCAAACGCCGGTACCAATATGCCGCGCTTCAGCAAATCCATTCACGAAATCAAGATCTCCGTCCGCATTCGTAATGGGCGCAAACGTGTAGTCGGCGTGCTTTTCCAGCCATTGGCGCATGGAGAGGCCGGAATCGGCGGGTGCTATTGAACGATCCAGATCGAAACGTCTGAATGGATAGGCAACACCCGAGAGGGTTTTGTTCGCAGCCAAAAGCTTGAGGACGGCTTTGGCGGGAAACTTCATGTCTGTATCGAGGAAAAGCAGATGGGTGAATTCAGGCCGGCTCAGGAAATAATTCGCGAAGAAGTTGCGCGCGCGAATGATTTGGGACGACGCGACATGCAACGTTTCGTAGGTCGCGCCCGAATTGGTTAATGCGTGTGTCAGGTCCAGTAGAGAGAAGGCGAAATTGATGTGCACTTCTTCGCTGTAAGTGGGTAGGCAAATGAGGACGTGGGGAGAGGGCATGGAAGGTGTCCGTATGAGAGTGGTTGAGTTTGCGCTTGGTCAACGGAGACGGGTACGGCTAAGATTGCAAAAAAGTTAGTAATGCAAATAATTATCCAAAGTGTTGCAACTCAGGAAATACTCCGCCATCACTAGTCAACTAAATGACGACGATGCGATCGCTCATTTAACGGACTGCCGTGAAAATTGTCCGTGGGTTGAACGCGGCTCTTAGTGTGGTCACGATCTTAATCGCGGCAGCGGCTTGCAAGCCCGGATCGAAGGTAATAATTTGATGCATCGAAGTTCTTCCCGATTGGCTTCGTGCACCGGAAGTTTTAGTTCATGCAGTGCGGATATCGGCTGCAGCGCCGTCAATCATCACGGGTGCGCAATCTGCATTCGCTCAAAAACAAAAAACCCCGCATTGCGCGGGGTCCGTCTTCAAACACAAGGGGTCGCAACGAAGCGCCGCCTCACATCAACCCCATCCAAACCATCGCGACAATCGACGCCATCACTATCACCGCACCCACGGTCTTGCGTTTATTCAGCTCGGTCCACAGCAACACGCCTGTCAGCGACAGCAGGATAATGCTGCCCGCCAGCGTATCGATGAGCAGCACCCAGCCCACGCTCAATCCCACGCCTTTGTGCAAATTGGTCATGGTCGCGAGAAAACTGTTCTCGGTGCGTTTCACCCCTACGAACCCGTTCCCTACCCAGTATTCCGCCGCTACCGATCCGCTGGGTGACGCCACCGCCACGGTCCACAACTCCGGCTGCATCGTTTTCTGATCACCCCAGCCCACCAAGTGCGCCGGTTCACGTTTCGGCCGGCCGATATTGCCGTCGAGCTTGAGTTCCTGCTTGAGCCACTTGCCGAGTTCCATTGGCGATTTGAGACCGTGTGCGGGCACGGCCATTTGCATCTGCGACACCTGCGGCTCTCCGGTCGAAACCTTCAGCGGCCCAGCCCGATGGTTCAGCAGAAAACCGGTCGTGCCGAATAAGAGCCCGAGCACGGCTCCCCACAAGCCAACCCAGCCATGCACCTTGCGCAACCATTTCACGAAAGTCGCACGGCGCGAGCGCTGCTTGCGGGCGTTGAGTTCGGCATCGCCGACAGGGCGGCCGCTGCGCGGCGCGTAAGGCATCGTGGTCACGTTGGACGCGGGTTCAAAGGTTTCAGGCGCGTTCACGCGTCTCTCCGGAGGGCATAGCGAATAAGGGGATGCTGCCGATGGATCTCTCACCGATACGGCCAACGGGTGGCCAACAAGCTCACCGGCAGAGTCAAACTTTCAAATGATAATAGTTATCATTACATGATCATTGAAAATCTTCAATAGCCGCGTAACGCGGCCGGCGCAGGGGGTGCGCCGATCCATGCAACAAGACATCAGGCAAACTACCGTCAAACTGGCCAGAGCGGCCCTTCTTCCATCGCGCCGACCTGCTCGCGCAACTCCAGAATCCGGTCTTCCCAATATCGCTGCGTGTTGAACCATGGAAACGCGGCGGGAAACGCGGGATCGTTCCAGCGGCGTGCCAGCCAGGCAGCGTAGTGAATCAACCGCAGCGTGCGCAGCGCTTCGACCAGATGCAGCTCACGCGGCTCGAAATCGCAGAAATCCTCGTACCCGGCCAGCAGATCACCCAATGCGCGCGAAGCCTCCGGACGATCGCCCGGCAGCAACAGCCATAGATCCTGAATAGCGGGCGCCATGCGGCTGTCGTCGAAATCGACAAAATGCGGACCCGCGTCCGTCCACAAAACGTTGCTTGGATGACAATCTCCGTGCAGCCGGATGCTTTTGACGTCGCCCGCGCGTTCGTAGCATCGCTCGACACCTTCCAGCGCCATCTTCACCACGGTTTCATACGCTTCCCGCACGTCCTTCGGCACAAATCCGTGCGTGAGCAAAAACTCGCGCGGTTCGTAACCGAAGGTCTGGATATCAAGCGCCGGCCGTTCTATGTACGGCTTGATCTGCCCGACCGCGTGAATCCGGCCGATAAAGCGCCCGAGCCATTCCAGCGTCTCCGGCCTGTCGATATCCGGCGCACGCCCGCCGCGCCGTTCGAAGATGGAGAACCGGAAACCGTCGAATGTATGCAGCGTCGCGCCATTCAGCACGCGTGCCGGCACCGCCGGAATCTCGCGTTCATAAAGCGTCGAAACAAAAGCGTGCTCTTCGAGAATGGCGTCGTCGGACCAGCGCAGCGGCCGGTAGAACTTCGCGACCATCGGCGGTCCGTCCTCCATGCCAACCTGATACACACGGTTTTCATAGCTGTTGAGCGCGAGCATGCCGCCGTCGGTGCGTTCGCCAAGCGGCATGAGCACGCTGTCGAGCGCGTCGAGCACACGCTCGGGCGTGAGATCCGCGAAAGGCGGGGGCGGGAGATCAGCGTCGTCGCCGGGGAGAGAAAGGCTGTCCGCAGACGCGCGCGATGCATCGGAAGGGTTCGGGTTCATCCCTGCATTGTGACGCGCATCGCGGGCGGAAGCATCAGCGATGCGCGGATACAGCGAAACAGCGTTCTGAAACGCGCTAATTCCTTAATGCATGAGCGCGTTAGTGGGGCGAACCAGTTCGCCGGTATCGATCAGGTCTTCGAGGAAGAACGGCTCCGTGTTTAGTAGTTCAGACGTGCCGGGTTCGTCCGCGTACCAGGCGACCATGGCCATGTCGCCGAGAATCCGCATGACGATCCCGCGTGCGCCTTGAGGCACCGCAATATGGACGGAGCGAACGATTGAACCGATTTGCATGATTACTCCCCGAGGTTGCCGGCACAACAAAAGACTTGCCGGTCGGTTCTGGATGAAACACAGGAATATGACCTCCTGTGCGCGAGACTTCAGTGCGCCCGTGAATTCCTCGAATGCCTGCAAATTGCAGCGTGTTCCGATGATTTCGGCTGAAACGATGTTCTACTTTAGCGCATCAATTCTCGTGGGGCGAAAAGTTGCATTGGTAATGAAACAACGCAATCGCATGCCAATCGCTTTCGCAAGTCGGTTGAAAGCACCGGGCGCGGTGTCCGGCAAAACCCTGACGATCACGGTATCGTTATGGCCTTCGCCTCCGGAGATATCTTTGTGACTTCATCGCCGGCGCCGCCCCGGTCAGCTTCGTCCTCCTCGCTTCCCCCCGATCCCCTGCCGTACCTCGACCGCGGATCGCGTGCTTACTGGCATGCTGCAATTGCCCTGCTGTTTGCAGGCTACGCCACCTTTTCGCTGCTCTACTGTGTGCAGCCACTCCTTCCGGAATTCACCAAGACCTTCGGCGTCAGCCCGGCGCAAAGCGCACTGTCGGTATCGGTGACGACGGCAACGCTCGCCGTGGCGATTTTTATCGCCGGCTTTGTTTCAGAGGGCTGGAGCCGGCACCGGTTGATGACACTGTCGCTCACGGCTTCGTCGCTACTGACGGTCATCGTGGCGTTTTTGCCGAGCTGGCCCGCGCTGCTGTTCGTGCGCGCGCTCGAGGGGCTGGCGCTTGGCGGCGTGCCGGCAGTCGCCATGGCCTATCTCGCCGAGGAAGTGCATCCCGATGGCCTCGGCCTCGCCATGGGACTCTACGTCGGAGGCACTGCCATAGGGGGAATGGCCGGGCGCGTGATCAGCGGGATTCTCGCGGACTTCTTCTCGTGGCGCGTGGCTATCGGTGGAATCGGGGTGCTCGGGCTGCTCGCCACGCTGGCGTTCCGGACGCTCCTGCCGCCGTCGCGACGTTTTGTGCCGCGCGCGGGGATGGGATTTCGCCATCATCGGACGGCGCTGGCCGGGCATCTGAAAAACCGCAGTCTTCCGTTCGTGTTCCTGATGGGTTTTGTGCTCATGGGCAGCTTCGTGACGCTTTATAACTACGTCGGGTATCGGTTGATCGCGGCGCCGTTCAATCTGAGCCAGACGGAAATTGGTGCGGTTTTCGTGGTGTATCTGACCGGCGTGGTGGCGTCGCCGTGGTCCGGCAAAATGGCCGATGTGTTTGGCCGTGGCCGCGTCCTGATCGCCGCGCTCTTGCTGATGATCCTTGGCGTGGCGTTGACGTTGTCGAGTTCGTTGCCCGTGGTGATTGCGGGCATCGCGTGCATGACGTTCGGTTTTTTTGCCGGCCATTCGGTCGCAAGCGGCTGGATCGGATTGCTGGCGAAAGGCCCTAAAGGTCAGGCAGCCGCGCTGTACCTGCTCGCGTATTACATCGGGTCGAGTGTGCTCGGCTCCTGGGGCGGACACTTCTGGACCATCGCCGGATGGCCGGGGGTAAGCGGCTTCGTATTTGCGCTATTGCTGATCGGCTTGGGCGGCGCGGATTACCTGCGTCGGCGAGAACAGCACGTGAATGCCTGATCGTTTAGATACACGTGCGGACGTAACGAAAGTTCTTCGTAAACACTAACAAGCGAGGGTTTTTCCGTATCCGCTTACAACATGCGACCGGGAAGCCCCGTCCTGTAAGGCATTTCGTTAATCGTTCGCTAACGTTTGCGCAAAGCAGCATGAATAAAGCTTGAACAACGTCCTATACTCGAATCGACAGTGCGACGTCTCACGCAATCAGGTGGACGCTGAGCACGGACGATGGGAGACGAGTATGAACACCTACTTCACGATCGGCGACTTCATCCTGATCATCCCGATGGCGCTTGCAGGCATTCTCTTCCTTGGCGCGGTACCTTGCGCCACGCAGTTCCGGAAAAATACCCTACGCGTATTTGGCGCGCTGCTCGGCGTGCTGGTTGCACTCCTGCTGGTGGAAGGATTGCCGGCGCTGGTTTAGCAGTCCGATGGGCTGATCGGCGCGGTGAGTTGAGCCGGGAAGGCTTCGGCTTCCACGCCTGCCGGACAGGAACAGGGCGCTCAAAAGCGCGCCGTTCCTGCGTTGCCGCTCATCTTCGGGAATATCCCATGCTCGTGTTCGTTCCGGACGTCGACGTCTGATTCGCTTCCGCTCTCGCTTTTACCACCCGCTTTTGCCACCTTGTTCCGGCGCATCCGCCGGAGGCCAACGTGCGTAATTAGTCCAAGCCGTAGTCCAGGTCGCAGTTGCAATCGCTCTCCGGCCGATGCCATCCATATTCAACGCAAAAAATCGACATCGAGGACTTCATGTCGCCGCTCGCCGTTGCCGTTATTGCTTTTATCGCGCTCATTGTTGTTTTCGCGGCGGTTTGGGCGTGGCAGGTTAAATCGAAGAATGCCGGGATGATCGATCCCGTCTGGGCGATATCGCTCGGCTTGACCGCAATGCTGGTTGCAGCACTCGCGCCGGGCGATCCGCACACGCGGGTTGTGGTGGGAACGGGCGGATTCGTCTGGGGCGTGCGGCTCGGTCTGCACCTATGGAAGCGGAATGCAGGCCAAGTCGAAGATCCGCGTTATCACAAGTTTCGCGAGCAATGGGGCGACCATGCCAACAAGAAAATGTTCTGGTTTTTCCAGTTGCAAGCCATGATTTCGATGCTGCTGTCGCTCGCGTTTTTCGTCCCGGCCTATCGTGCTACACCGCCGGGTGCTGCCTGGGTCGCGCTGGCGGCGGTGATCTGGGTGATTGCGATTGCCGGAGAAGCGCTCGCGGATCATCAATTGCGCGTGTTCAAGGCGGACCCGTCGAATCGCAGCAACATTTGTCGCGCAGGCCTGTGGCGCTATTCACGGCATCCGAATTACTTCTTCGAATGCGTGCATTGGGTCGCGTACATTCCGCTGGCTATTGGCGTTGGCGCATGGATTTTCGCCATGCTGTTACCACCTGTCCTGATGGCGTGGCTGCTGATGAAAGTCTCGGGCGTACCCCTGGTCGAAGCGGAATCGGCTAAAAAACGCGCAGGGTACGCCGACTATATGCGTACGACCAGCGCATTGATTCCATGGCCGCCGCGTCATCCTTAAATAATAATAGCGAGGAGTTTCCATATGAGCGACCTGCCATCCCGAGCGGTTATGTCAGAACCACAAGAAAAAGAAGTGCCGGCGGAGAGCTGGCTGATCGACTGGTGCGAGCGCGGCCGGCTTCCGGACTCGCTCGTGCGCCTGGGGATGCGCCGGCTGATGAAACAGCGTCTGCGCGATGAAGGTATCGACGACGGCGAAGCGCGCTCGAAGCGCTTCAACCGTCTGGTCGATGAACTGCGGGCAAGCCCGATCGCGATCGAAACGCAAGCCGCAAACGCGCAGCATTACGAGGTGCCGGCGGCGTTTTTCCACGGGCATCTGGGCGAGCATCTGAAGTACTCGTGCTGTTTGTATCGAACGGGAAAGGAGACGCTCGATCAGGCCGAGCGCGCAATGCTCGAGGAATATGCTGTGCGCGCGCAACTCACCGACGGCCAGCGCATCCTCGATCTCGGTTGCGGCTGGGGTTCGCTCTCGTTGTGGCTGGCGGAAGCCTATCCGCGCTCGCAGATCGTGGCGTTATCGAATTCGCGGGGGCAGCGCGAGTTCATCGAGGCCGAGGCGGCCGAGCGAGGCATCACCAATCTGAGCGTGGTGACGGGGAATATCGTCGATCACCAGTTTGATCCGGCATTGCTTGCTGATGGCTTCGACCGCGTCTTGTCGATCGAGATGTTCGAGCATATGAAGAACTATCGGTTATTGCTGAACAAGATTTCAGGCTGGATGCGCGAAGACGGCAAGCTTTTTGTGCATGTGTTCGCGCATCGGACGCTGGCTTATCACTTCGAAGTGAAGGACGGCCGCGACTGGATGTCGAAGTACTTTTTCACGGGCGGGACGATGCCGTCGGAAGCGCTGTTACTGCATTTCCAGGACGATCTCAGGGTTGACCGTCAATGGTGGGTGAGCGGCGCGCACTACGAAAAGACAGCGAATCACTGGCTTGAAAATCTGGATGCGGCGCGCAGCGAGTTAATGCCGCTGATGGTCCAGACGTACGGCGCCGCCAATGCCGGCATCTGGTTTCAGCGCTGGCGCATGTTTTATATGGCCGTCGCAGAGTTGTTCGGCTATGGCGGGGGTAACGAATGGGGCGTCGCGCATTACCGCTTTTCCAAGCGCCCAGGGTAGGTTTTCGTTCGCCTGGACGCTAACGAGTCACCACCGTCACCTCGCCGTCATCAACGCCGGACGGCGCGCAAACCACGGCCTCGCGGCCTCCAGCTGCGCCGCCAGCCGGAACAAGGTCGCATCGTCGTTCAACCGTCCGGCAAACTGCACGCCGATCGGCATACCCCGGGCGTTCCAGTAAAGCGGCACGGACATGGCCGGCTGGCCGGTAAAGTTGAAAAGCTCCGTGCAACCCGCCCAGTCGAACGCCTTCTTGGCAGAAACCGACAGCATCCGCCGCAACAACGGTTCAATAGGAATCGCCGACAGAACGTGCATCTGGAAACGCTCGAATTGCGTTGGCTGCTTGGCACCGATCTTGAACGGCGCGGCAGCAAGCGTTGGTGTCAACAACACGTCATACCGAGTCATCAACGCAGCCATCTGCGCGGTGACCTGACGCTGGGTTTCCAGCGCTGCCGGGAGATCGCGCTCGCCAATCCTTCGGCCGATATGCGCCATCGCCCACGATGCAATCTCGAAATCCGCGCGTTTGGGCTTCTGTCCGCTGATGCGATCGGCGTGCAGCACGATTTCCTTGGCCTGTATTGACCACATGACGAGGAACGCGTGAGCAATCGCGTTGAAGTCGAGCCCGAACGAAGCCGGTTCCACACGATGACCCAGCGATTCAGCGAGCTTGGCGGCATCGTCCAGCGCGGCTTTTACATCCGCCGATAACGCCCCCGCGAGCTGCGGCTCCTCCATGTAGCCGATGCGCAACGGCGCGCACGGCTCGGCCACGGCACGGAAGAAAATGCCCGGCTTGCCCGACGAGGTGAGGTCGAGCAGCAAGGCGCTGTCGCGGACGCTGCGCGACACGGCGTGATCCACCGCCAGATCGCCGGCAGAGGGCAGCGGTTGCGGCTGGACATCGTTGGATGGCTTGTAGCCGAAGAGCCCGCAGCACGACGCCGGGATGCGGATTGATCCGCCGCCGTCCGCCGCGTGCGCCAACGGGACGACGCCGCCCGCCACGGCCGCGGCCGCTCCTCCGCTGGAACCGCCCGTGGTGTAGTCGAGTGCCCACGGATTGCGCGTTGGTCCGAACAATTCCGGTTCGGTGTACGGCATCTGGCCTATTTCAGGCGTGTTGGTCTTGCCGAAAATATTGAGCCCGGCCTGCTTCGAGCGCGCGACGATCAGCGAATCTTCAGTGGG
Organism: Caballeronia udeis; assembly: GCF_044909315.1. Lineage (GTDB taxonomy): Bacteria > Pseudomonadota > Gammaproteobacteria > Burkholderiales > Burkholderiaceae > Caballeronia > Caballeronia udeis_A. The sequence goes on along the minus strand of NZ_JBIYEB010000001.1, from coordinate 487,007 downwards.
CGTGAAATGCTGAAAATGGCGGCATCCCATGGACATGCGCAAACCCGCGACCGGCGCGCCCAGGTCCTTGATGAGATAGGGAACACCCGCGAGCGGACCAACGCCCAAGGTGTCGGAGCCATTGCGGCCGCCCCCGCTCGCACGGTCGCGTGCCGCCTGATAGTCCTTCAGGACAATGGCATTGAGCGCCGGATCAACCGCTTCGGCACGCGAGATCGCTGTGTCGATCAATTCCCGCGCGCTGACCTGACCGCTGCGCACGAGTTCGGCCAGGCCGATCGCATCGTAGTCGAGATACTCGGACTGCACGGTTCCCCCTTTTCTGATGCGGTTGTGTCCCGTCTTCTCAGGCGGCCAACCGCGCAGTCCGCGGCGTTATGCGCCGGGTTACGAATGCTCGCCGAGAAACGTGAGCGCGCGGCCGTGCGCCAGTGCCGATGCCGCCTGATTGTACGACGCGCGGTCCGTGCAATTGAAGCCGTGATCGGCGCCCGGGTACACGTGGACCTGAGCGTCCTTGCCCGCGAACCGCTGCTTGACCGAGTCGACCGCGTCGGACGGGATGTGGGCATCGATTGCGCCGTAGTGGAATTGCATCGGCACCTTGATCTTGTCGGCCAGGTCGAGTTCGTTCTGGATGCCGCCGCCGTAGTAGGCCACGGCGATATCGAACGCACCCTGCGCCGCCGACAAATAGGCAAGCCGGCCGCCGAGGCAATATCCGACAGCCGCGACCTTGCCCGTGACTTCCGGGAGCGAACGCAGCGCGGCGGCGGCGGCGGACACGTCGGCAACAGCGTGCGCCAAGTCGAGCTTGCCGTAGATTTCCATTGCTTTCTCGCGGTCTGCGCCGTCATAACCAAGCTCGACGCGCGGCTGCACGCGCCAGAAAATGTCCGGTGCGAGCGCGACGTAACCATCGGCCGCGTATTGGTCGGCCACGGCGCGGATGTGCGAGTTCACGCCGAATATCTCCTGGATGATGACAACGCCCGGGCCTTTGCCGGCTTTGGGCAACGCGAGATAGCCCTGGAAGGTGTCGCCGTTGGCAGGAATGTCGATCCAGCGGGATGTCACGGTCATGATGAAGCTCCTGGCAGATGCCTGAATGTTGAGGGCGAAATGATGGGGGACGGTAGAGGACGAATTGCAGCCAAACAGTGTGCCACCATTCGAACCGCCTTGCTGGCAAGGGCACCGGCTGTAAAGCGGCTGTAGGCCGTGCACGCGGCGGCGCGTTTTTACGGGCGTTTCCGCATCTTTCACCCGCCGTCTTGCCGCACGCCGTGAGGCCTTGAATCCACGACTAGTTAATAGTGCTAACCCGAGTGCTAACCCCAATGCTTATCTGAGTCCTTAACCGATTTCTTAACCCGCGCAATTGACCTGAAACAAGCGGGCCTGATAATAACGGCATGGCCGGGTAAAACTAAAGAGTTGCCTCTAGAATGCCGCGCGCGGTCACTTGGGGAAGTCTGCCAATCTGCTGAAGAACCGCATGAACAGGACCTTTGCGCGCCGCACCAGCACACTTTCAATGGCTTCTCAACACCTGTCTTATTAGTAGTCGCACCAGTATCTTAAAAAACTTCCCCAAATTAATTTGACAACCCTACACTTGCGCGCAGTACGGATGCTGGTCGTCAAAAACGGCTTGCGGAAGTACAAGCCAAGTGCATGACGATGCATCCGGCGTGGTCGTCCACGGGGCTGAGCGAAACGTGACGAAGACGGAGCACAGGGCGACACCGTTGTTTTTGGGACCGAAACTGGAGACTTACATGAACACCAAGCTTCACAAACTGTTGCCTATCAGCGCTGCAGCGCTATTGTTCGCCTCGATGGCAACAACCGCTACGGCCGATGAGGTCGTCAAGATCGGTCACGTTGCACCGTTGACCGGCGGTATTGCCCACTTGGGCAAGGACAACGAAAACGGCGCACGCCTCGCAGTTGAAGAAATCAATGCCAAGGGTCTGACGATCGGCGGCCAGAAGGTCACGCTTCAACTCGACGCGCAAGATGACGCAGCCGACCCGCGTACGGCTACTCAAGTGGCGCAGAAACTGGTCGACGACAAAGTCGTCGCCGTGGTTGGCCACTTGAATTCGGGCACCTCGATCCCGGCTTCGAAGATCTACAGCGATGCGGGCATCGTGCAGATTTCGCCGTCGGCAACGAACCCGGTGTACACGCAACAAGGCTTCAAGACGACGTATCGCGTTGTGGCGACCGATGCACAACAAGGTCCGGCACTCGCTAACTACGCGTCGAAGGAACTGAAGCTGAAGAGCGTCGCGATTGTCGACGACTCGACCGCTTACGGCCAGGGTCTCGCGAACGAGTTCGAAAAGACTGCCAAGTCGCTCGGCATGAACGTGATGTCGCATGATGCGACCAACGACAAGGCTGTCGACTTCCGCGCAATCTTGACGAAGATCAAGGGTGAAAATCCTGACGCTGTGATGTTCGGCGGCATGGACGCAACCGGCGGCCCGTTCGCCAAGCAAGCCAAGCAACTCGGCCTGCGTGCCAAGGTACTGGCGGGCGACGGTGTTTGTACCGACCAGCTGTCGCAGCTCGCTGGCGATGCAACCGACAATATCGTCTGCTCGGAAGCCGGTATGGCGCTCGAGAAGATGCCGGGCGGCGCGGAGTTCGAAGCCAAGTTCCAGAAGCGTTTCGGCCAGCCGATCCAGATCTACGCTCCGTTCACGTATGACGCGGTGTACATCATTGTCGATGCCATGAAGCGCGCCAATTCCACCGATCCGGCGAAGATTCTGGCAGCTATGCCGAATACGGATTACAAGGGTGTGATCGGCGAAACGACCTTCGACTCGAAGGGCGACCTGAAGCACGGCGTGATCTCGCTGTACAACTACAAGGCAGGCAAGAAGACGCTGCTGGACGTGGTCAAGATGTAATTGTCGCTGGCGGTCCTGGTCGAGCTTCGATGTCATCGATGTCTCGATGAAGACCGCCCCCGATGATCTTCATTCTTAAAAAAACGCGCTGATTTCGGTCAGCGCGTTTTTTTTCATCCGTCGGTTTGGCGAGTCATGGCGGGCGTTCGCGGTCCGTTCACAGCTTCAACTGCTTCATGATTCTCGGGCCTGCGAGAGCGATCAGCGCTGCGCAGGCGGCGACCACCGACAGCCCGATCGGCAACGTGCTCAATTGCGCCACGCCGCCTATCAGTACCGGCCCGAACAGCATGCCGAAGTAAGCCAGTCCTGCCACCTGCGCCAGCCCTTCAGCCGGGCTCACGCCCTTCACACGCGCCGCAGCGGCGAACAGCACCGGCATCATGTTCGCGAGCCCGAGCCCCATCAGCGTGAACCCCGTGAGCGTGACGACCGCGTTCGGCAGCAACAGCGCCGCCACCATGCCGATAAACGCCAGCGCCGCGCTCGCGAAGATGAGCTGAGGCGCACCGAAGCGGGCGCGCACCGCGTCGCCGCCGAAGCGCCCGGCCGCCATGCCGCCGGTGAACGCCGCGTAGGCCGCGCTGGACAGCGCGGGAGTGGCAAGTACAACGTCGCGCATGTAGACGGTTGCCCAGTCGTACATGGCCCCTTCGGCGATCAACGCGACCAACGCCATGCCGCCGAGCGCCCACAACGCTCCGGAGCGCCAGCGATTCGACGACGACCTGCCATGCACATTGTCTGGGTGAGGGACGTGAGGCAGCACGGCGGGCATGGACACCAGCAGCACGATCACGCTCACCACCGACGCCAGCGCGAGATGCATCTCCGGCGGCATGCCGTGCGCGAGCAGCGCGCCGCCGGCTGCGGCACCCGACATCCCGCCGACGCTGAACATGCCGTGCAGGGACGACATGATCGGCCGCTCGAGCGCTTCTTCAACGGCGCTGGCTTCCGCGTTCATCGCGACATCGAGTGTGGCCATGCTGAAACCGAACAGCGTCAGCACGACCAGCAGCATCCAGTAGAAAGGCGCGACCAGGATCAGCGCGCCGCAGATCGTCATGCCGATACCGCCGGCCATGCACGCGCGGCGAGTGCCGACACGCGTGATCCACGGACCGTTGGTGAGCATGGCGACGATCGAGCCGGCGGCAACCGCCAGGAGCGCAATGGAGAGCGATCCGGGGCTCAGGTGAAATTTGTCACGCACCGTAGGCACGTGCACGCCCCAGGAGGCATACAACATCCCTGCGATGAAAAACACGGCCATCGTCGCGTAGCGCGCTCGCTCGCGTTTTGCCGCGGGAAGCCGCCGATGCACGGCGTTGGGGGTGTCGTGCCCGACGGCGCGGGCAGCTGAAACGGATTCGGACACGGGAATCGCTCTCTGTCTGCTTTTGTTTTGACGGCCGGTTCTTTCGGCGGCCGAGGAAGCTTTCAATTCTATCGGGTTGCGGACGGACCTGGTTTTAGTGCTTTAAGATCGTAAAGGGCGCCCGCGTTTCTCATGGGTCCGCTCGTATGACCGCTGGTGAGTTCCGGTGATGAGTTCTCTCGTGAGGTCCGCTTTGAATATCCCGTCGCATGCTCCGTTGCATCTATTGCATCAAGTGCCGCACGGCACGCTTGCCACTCACTCGCGTGAGCCGCGCGGTTTTCCTTACCCCACGGCATTACCGTTCGCGCCGACCGCCCGCCACTTGCCAATGGTGCTCATTAGCCATCTGGCGGAGCACACGCGCAATCTGCAACTCGACGCGCGCGCGGGTTTTCTGATTACTCATTCGGGCAGCGACGCTATTCTCGAAGGCCAGCGTCTTACGATGCTCGGCTCGTTTTCTCCGGCGCCGCCTGAATCCGTCGATGAACTGGCGCGCCGTTATCTGCGATATCACCCGGATGCGGCCCGTTATCTCGAATTGGGCGACTTCACGTTCTGGATCATGTCGCTCGAACGCATGCGTTATATAGGCGGCTTTGGTGCAATGGGCTGGCTGGATGCAACGGCGCTCGATCCACTCGAACCGTTATCCGAGCAGAATGAGCTTCGGTTCCTGGAATTATTTGCCGATTCTCCCGCGCGACCGGCGGGACTCGAACTAATGGGTATCGACAAGTATGGTTGCGACCTGCGGACTCCCGGAACGCGCAATCGTTTCACCTTCGATAAACCGAAACAAACTCGCGCGGAACTGAATGCTGCGTTGATCGATTGTATTGAACGGCATAGGTGATTGTCTGAACTTGCAATCGCCTGATGTGTGTCTTTATGTCAATAAATTACAAGATGGCGTTACGGCAATGAAGCATTTTGGGCAAACTCGCACGGGATGGAAGGTTTAACCGATATGTCTCGGCTTATTTTCATTTGATGAAAGACTTTGTGGCTTAATTTAACGATGTAAGTAAGATGAATGCAGAGTTTCGGCAACGATTCATCGAATCACACCAATTGTTACGGACGCCCGTTCGACTCAATCGATTTAAATCGATAGTGTAGAAACGTGCGCAAAATCCTGGTTGTGTTAATCTGCGATCTATTGAGAGGCTTTATGTTATAACCGGAACGGGCGACGACTCGTACACTGCAAACCACAAAGGAAATCATCATGCCGTCTTACAAGGAACTTCTCGCGCAGCGCGAAAATCTCGAACGACAGATTGAAGAAGCGAAGTCGCGGGAATATGCCGAAGTTCTCAATGAAATCAAGCAGAAGATGGCCGACTACGGCATCACGCTTGCTGAATTGGCAGGTGGCCGCGGCGGTAAAAATCTGAAAAATGCCACGCGTCCGCGCGCGGGCGTTGCACCGAAGTATCGTGACCCGGACAGCGGCAGCACGTGGTCGGGCCGCGGCAAGCCGCCGAAATGGATTGCGGGTCAAGAGCGCGACAGCTTCCTGATCCAGAAGTGAAACCGGATTGTTTGAAAAAGCCGCACCGTTAAAAGGTGTGGCTTTTTTTTGTGCCTCCGAGTCTGCGCGCCGATAGCCGGCACGATTGAAACCAGCCTGCCGCACGGCATTGTGATGATATTCAAGACACAACTGAGAACGCGTCGTGTTTAAGTTAAATGGATGATTTTTATAGGATTTTTTAGTTTTTAAGTGAATGCGGTGCATTGGCTTGGTAAAATTCGTCACACGATAACTTCGAGTGATGACATGTCGCTATCAACAGCGCGCGCCACAGAAAAGCAGGATGTAGCTCGCAAAACAACTTTCACGAGTATCGCGGTGAACTCTGTGCTGATGGCCGCGCAGATTGTCGTCGGCGTGTTTGCCCATTCCCAGGCCTTGATTGCCGATGGCGTTCATTCGCTGTCGGATCTGGTGTCAGACTTCATCGTTCTTCTGGCCAATCGGCATAGTGACGCCACCCCTGACAGCGATCACAACTACGGCCACAGTCGTTATGAAACGGTCGCTTCATTATTTCTCGGCGCGCTTTTAATAGCTGTCGGCGTGGGGATGTTATGGCGAGCGGGTGAACGTATTACCAATATTCAAGACATCCCGGCGGTTCACGCAAGTGCGCTGATAGTTGCAGTGATCGTTTTGATTTCCAAGGAGTTATTGTTTCGCTATATGCTCCGCGCTGCCGAACGCGTGAGATCGGCACTCCTGATCGCGAACGCATGGCACGCACGTTCGGACGCGGCGTCGTCGCTGGTCGTTGCTATCGGTATTATTGGGAGTATGGCCGGCTGGCGTTTGCTGGACCCTATCGCGGCCGCCATTGTCGGATTTATGGTGGCACGGATGGGTTGGACTTTCGGATGGGATGCGCTGCAGGATTTGTCCGATCGCGCGCTGGATCTTGCCGAAACGGATAAGTTACGCATGCTGTTGACCAGCACGCCAGGTGTTCGCGGCGTACATGAATTGCGTACCCGGAAAATGGGAGATCTCGCCATTGTCGACGCGCATATTCTCGTCGATCCCCTCATTTCAGTTTCAGAGGGTCATTACATTGCGGAATCGGCGCGAGCGCGCTTGTTGACGAATACCCATGTCGTCGACGCCTTGATTCACGTCGATCCGGAAAATGATGAAATCAACCCACCGCCGGGCAGAATGCCCACGCGCTCGGATGTCAGCGATGCCGTAAGCGCCGTATTCGGAGCTCATGGTCTCACGTACAACGCGCTGAACCTGCATTATCTGAGCAGCGGCTTCGATATCGACGTGACGCTTCCCGCAGACTTAAGCGACGACCAACTGGCCAGTCTGGAACCCGGCGATTTTGACGCGCTCAAGCGAAAACTCGGCGCACGAGAGATTCGGTTTGCTCGAACTGTAAGAAATAGGCCGAACATGGTCGATGCTGAATCGGCTGCCGTTTCGCACCCTGATTAAAACGGCAATATTCATGTATTTGAAAGCTATCTTAAAGCGGCAATTGCGTATCGAATTTGATTTCGCGCAGGACCACGCTGGTCCGGACTTGCGCGACTGCCGGAATCTTGAAGATGCGGTCGTGTAGAAAGGCGTCGTAGGACTTGATATCCGGGGCGACAATTTTCAGGATGTAATCCGCCTCGCCCGTGGTGCTATAGCATTCCGTCACTTCCGGGCACGTAGTGATCTCGCGTTCGAATTGCTCGACACCGCCTTCTGTGTGACGGGTGAGATGAATATGAGCGAGTGCGCAGACATGCAAACCGAGTTTTTCCCGATCCAGCAATGCGGTGTAGCGCTGGATCACCCCCGACTGCTCCATATCCTTGATACGCCGCCAGCACGGAGTGCTCGACAGCCCGACCTGGTCGGATATCTCCTGAACCGAACGGCGGGCGTCCAGTTGCAGAAGCCGCAGGATTTTTTGTGAAAACGTGTCGAGAGTCAACTGCGCCTCCTTTCGGTTGCTACCAACTCCAATAGTAGAGGCGGCGGAAAAGAAGCGCAATGTCAAACGCCTGCAGTGAGCAATATTGCCTAACTCAGCGCCCAGACTGCGCGTTTTGTCCTTCGATGTCTTTGTCGTCCGGCGTTTCGCCAGCCGCTTTCAGCGACGCCAGAAGCGCCCGTTGAGTGCGCAATTCGGCCAGCATGTTGCAGAACAGGGCACCTTGTTCAACGGCGTCATCGAGCGCGACGTGCGTGTGCGGGAGTTCGTCAAACCAGTGTTTCGGCAAACGCGGTTTGATCGCCTTCCGGTAGGGCAGATCGGTCAGCGCGAACGCGAGCGTCTTGATGTCGAGCGCCGACCATGAGAACGGGCAGCGTTCAGCGAAACGCATCATGTACCAGAACATGTAGGTGAAGTCGAAACCCGCCGGATAGGCGACGAACACCGGCTTGCCGGGCAACGCCTCGACCCATTCCACGTACGCCCGCAAAGCGGTGAGCGGCTGCTGCAAGTCGGTCCGGCATGCAGCCCATGCCTCAGGCTGGGTTTTCCACCACGCGGCTTGAACAGGGTGAGGCGCCGCACCTTCCAGGGTCTCGAGATTGGCTGAGAACGTGCCGATCAGTTCCTTGTGTTCCGTGTAGGCCGCCGACGCAAAACTCAGCATGGAATGCGGGCCGGGGATGGGGCCATCAGCTTCGACATCTGTGCTGACGTAGATTTCAGGAATGGCGATGCTCATGCGTTCATCCTGTCGGCGACAAACGGATTGGTGCGGCGTTCATGTCCGAACGTGGAGGTTGGGCCGTGGCCCGGCACGAACGTGACGTCATCGCCCAGCGGCCACAGCTTGTCCCGCACTGAGCGCACGAGGTCCGAATGATCGCCGCGCGGAAAATCAGTACGGCCAATCGAGCCGGCGAACAGCACGTCGCCGACCAAGGCCAGGCGGTTCGCCCGGCTGAAGAAGATCACATGGCCCGGGGTATGTCCGGGACAGTGATAGACCTCCATGGTTTCGTCGCCGAACTGAACCGAGTCACCTTCTTGCAGCCACCGGTCGGGCGTGAAGGCCTGCGCGTCGCCGAAGCCGAAGCGCTTGCTTTGTGCCGGCAACTGATCGATCCAGAAAGCGTCTTCGGCGTGCGGTCCGTGGATCTCCACGCCGTAGTGATCAGCGAGCGCCTTTGCTCCGCCGCAGTGATCCAGGTGTCCGTGCGTGAGCAACACCTTGTCAACGGTCACATGGAGTTGTTCGACTGCGCTGATAATCCGCTCGACTTCACCGCCCGGGTCGACAACGGCCGCGCGGCCGGTAGTCTCGCACACGACGATTGAACAATTTTGTTGGAACGGTGTCACGGGAATAAGGGTGACCTTCATGGCTGGGCGACCGGAGCGTGTAAAAACGTCCATTGTAACGGGCGAAAACCAGCGCTGCGGCACCGCGCCAAGCGCTGGCCGAACGGTCGAAATGTGCCCAAAAAACAGGCAGAAACCGCAATTTTTACGCCAATGGAGAAAATGAGTAACATTTTGTTCGTCTCCGGGTGGCCCGCCTATGCGTTTGGGTATAATCGGCTCACTTGTGCATGGTTTGAGCATGCCATCAATGGGCAATGAGAAACACGAGTAGCGCGTTTTTACAATTGTCATCAAGTACGCAATTCGGAGCAGAGATGCTTCGAAGTCGCAATCAAGCATCGGTTTCGGCCGATGTACACGTCTTGTCCAGCCAGGTGCGATGCACCTGCCAACGGCCTTAGCTGCCGTTACGCTGGATGGGGCCTACGCCGCCGTTCCTGCGCAGTTGAGCGCGCAAGAACGTGTGATCCACGTTCGATGGCGGCATGTGGGGTCTGGTCAGGCTGCCGGGGACAGGTTGCGCCAGACGTGAAAACTAACCGGGCATTTGCGGCGAGGTACGCCGCACCCGAGCACTGGCTCGCCGTTCGACAATCGAGCGGTGCGTATCTTTGCGCGGAAAAAGCCTTGAGCTGCCTACGCACGTCCGCGTTTTGTCGGACGGTTGAGGCGGCTCGAACCGTTGATTACACCTCTATGAATGTACGACTAACCCGACATCTCGGGAGTCTTTTGGTCTTCGCAATCCTCACGGGTTGCGCCATGCCGCCGAGCGGCGGCGATCAGGCCAGCGCGCTGAGAACCGGCACGCAGTCGAGCACCGCAAGCAACGCCGCGAATTCGGGCCGAGGTTCGGCAGGTCTGGCTGCACCGCTTGCCTACGACTCGCGGTTGAATGCATTGCCTCCGTCGGCCGGCAATTCGTCCGATAAATCTTCGCTCGCCAACGCGGAGCCCATCACCGCCGGGCCTGACGTCAGCGACTTCGAGCAGCAGGGTCGCGCGTCCTGGTATGGACGCGGTTTCCACGGTCGCAAGACAGCCAGCGGCGAACGTTACGACATGCACGCGCTCACTGCGGCGCATCGCACGTTACCGCTTGCTTCGTGGGTTCGTGTGACCAATGAGGCGAATCACAAAACGGTGGTCGTCAAGATCAATGACCGCGGCCCGTACGCGCGTGGCCGCGTGATCGACCTTTCCTATGCAGCTGCTGCCGTGCTGGGCATGCGTGGCGCGGGCGTCGGAAAGGTGAAGATCGAGGGCTTGACGCCACAGGAAGGGCGGGCGGCGGCAAGAGATCAATCGCTGGCGTCACTCAACCCAGTCGACTGATCATCGTCTGCTGATTGCCGAGTCTTAGTAAAAGCGGGCCGTCGAAACGGCCCGCTTTTTTATTGCGCCGCGCGTTTGCACGTCTTATTCGCGCTCTTGTTCGCCACGCGCCTTATCCATTGCCAGCGCCCTCGTATAAAGCGCGTTGCGCGATGCACCCGTCAATGTTGCGGCCAGTCTCGCAGCGCTGCTCACCGACAACTCCTCCAGCAGGGTCGCGAGCAACGCATCATGGGCGTCGTCCGGCGCTTCCTTCTGCGGCGCGCCTTCCACCACAAGAACGAATTCACCGCGTTGCCGGTTTGCATCGCCGGATAGCCACGTTGGCCCTTCGGCCAGGGTGCAGCGATGGATGCTCTCATGTAACTTGGTCAGCTCACGAGCAATCAGCAATTGCCGCTCGCCACCGAATGCGCGCTCAAGCGCCTGCACCGTTTCCACAATCCGATGCGGTGCCTCGTAGAACACGAGCGCCGGCGTGTGCGTGAGCAGGGACTGCAATTGCGTGTCGCGCTGCTTGGGTTTGGTGGCAAGAAAGCCGATGAACGAAAACGTGTGAACCCATGCGCCGGCTACGCTGAGCGCGGTGGTGAGCGCGCTTGCGCCCGGTAACGGAATGACGGGGAAGCCCGCTTCGCGCACGGCATCGACCAGCTTTGCACCGGGGTCCGAGATGCCTGGCGTGCCTGCGTCGGAGACACATGCAATGCGTTCGCCATTGCGCAGATGCGCGATCACGTTCTCGGCGGCGCTGCGTTCGTTGTGTTCGTGCACGGCTATGGTCGGCTTCGAAATGCCGTAGCGCGACAGCAGTTGCGACGTGTTGCGCGTGTCTTCCGCCGCCACCCGGTCTACGAGTCCGAGCACGTGCAGCGCACGCACCGTGATGTCCGCGACATTGCCAATGGGCGTCGCGACTATATAGAGCGCGCCAGCCGGAAACTGCTGGCCAAGGGCCAATTCGGAGAGAGGAGTCATGAGGGCGGGTGGCAGGCGGAGAACGCCATTGTGCCATGCGATGAAGGACAACTTTTTGGGGAACGGAGTGTCGAAAACGATCGGAAGCGCGTTCGAGCAACGCGCGCTTGAATACCTGCAGCGGCAACGCCTGCGTTTTGTCGCGCGTAATTTCTCCTGTCGCGGTGGCGAAATCGATCTCGTGATGCGTGAGATCGGCAGTCAGCGTGCGCTGGTATTCGTGGAGGTACGCGCGCGCCGCAGCCGCCAGTTCGCGGCGGCGGCAGCGAGTGTCGGCGCGCATAAGCAGCGGCGGCTCGTGCTCGCGGCGCAGCACTACCTGATGACGTGGCGCGGGGCGTTGCCGGTGTGCCGCTTCGACGTGATTGCGTTCGACGCGGGCCGTATCGTGTAGTTACGCGATGCTTTTCGCTCCGATACGTCGTGAAAATGGCCGCATCTTAAGTGACGCGGACAGTGAGTGCGGTAAACTGCGCGGAGCCTGCGCGCCGGGTTAATCGCTGCCGTGTTCAACCGCTATGCGAAAGCGCGCTGCTGCCAACCGCGTACCGTGACGCGCCGAAGCTCAAGTATTCAAGTGGTGCAGCATCGGTTTGGCAGCAAGCGGCCGAGGCAAGTCATTGAAGCAGATCATCGAAGCAGTCCGTCAACGAACCACCGCGCATGGCGCGGCCGATAACCGAGAGTCGATGTCCGTCGAACGTATCCAGCAACATTTCCGCGAAAACGCGGCAGTCCATCGCGAAGCACTCGACACGCTTGCTTTCCCTGTCGCCGCAGCCATTGACGTGCTGTTCGGCGCGCTCGCCAACGGCTCGCGAATCCTCACGTGCGGGAACGGCGGATCCGCGGCCAACTCGCAGAGGCTTGCGTCTGCGCTGGTCGGGCATTTCGAGCGCGAGCGGCCTGGCTTGCCGGCCACTGCTCTGGATGCGAATGTCCTGACGCTCACGGGGATCGGCAATAACTCGGCGTTCGAAGAGATCTATGCGAAGCAGATCCGTGCGCTCGGGCAAGCCGGCGACGTGCTGGTCGTCCTGTCCACCTCGGGCAACTCTGTCAACTTGCTGGCGGCAATCCAGGCCGCGCATGAGCGCGAGATGTTCGTGATCGCGTTGACGGGCGCGGGCGGCGGCGTGATCAGCGAAGTGCTTGCCGACACCGACATCCATATCTGCGTGCCGTCCGAACGGCCGGCGCGAATCCAGGAAGTCCATCTGCTAACCATTCACTGCCTGTGCGATGGCATCGACGTGATGCTGCTGGGGGACGAATGATTCTTAAGGGGAACGAGTTGATGAAAAAGACCCGCGTCAGGTCGACGCTAGCCAGAGCCACGTTGCTGGCGAGCCTGTTGTCAGGCGTCGCGCTGACCCTGCAAGGTTGTCCGCTTGTGGTGATCGGTGCAATGGGCGGCGCAGTGGGCGGCGGCACGCTCGTCGCCACTGACCGGCGGACGCTCGGCGCGCAAACCGAGGATCGCGAGATTCAGGTGAAAGCCAAGTCGCGCATCGGTGAAAGCCTGCCCGACCAGGCCCACGTCAGCGTGACCGTGTTCAACCGGCGCGTGCTGCTGACCGGCGAAGTACCCGCTGATCAATGGAAACAGAAGGCCGAAGAGGTGGTGCGCGGCATCAACAATGTGAACAGCATTGTGAATGAGCTCGCTATCCAGGGTGCGAGTTCGTTGTCGTCGCGGACTAACGATGCATATCTCGAGAGCCGCGTGAAGGGTGCGCTGGTGGGTGAGAAGGATCTGCGAGCGAACTACTACAAGGTGGTATGCGAGCGCGGCACGGTGTACCTGATGGGCCTCGTCACGCGTGAGGAAGGCAATGCCGGTGCGAATGTGGCGGCACAGGTGCCGGGCGTTGCGCAGGTGGTCAAGGTGTTCCAGTACATCAAGCCGGAGGAAGCTCAGGCGTTGTCGGCCGCGGCAGCGTCGGGCGCGAGTGCGGCGGCTGCACCTGCGAACAGCGATGCGACGGTCGGTGCGGTGCCTGATTCATCCGTGAGTTCGACGCCGCTGGATGTGCAGGCACCCGCGCCGGTCAAGAACTCGGACGTACATCCGGGCAATCCCGCGCCCGCCGCGAAATGAAACGGTGGTTTTCCATGACCGTGTTCGCGATGGCGATCACGGCCAGCCAGGGCGCTCTGGCAGCTGACGCGCCCGTAGTTTCTTCTCCCGCCGACGCGATCAACATTGCGCGCAAGAATGCCTGCATGGGATGTCACGCGGTGGACCGCAAGCTGGTCGGGCCGTCGTTTCAGCAGATAGCCGGGAAGTACAAGGGCGACGCGCAGGCGCAAGCGCGGCTCGAAACCAAGGTGAGGGACGGCGGCAGCGGAGTATGGGGCGTCTTGCCCATGCCGTCGCATCGATCCATGAGCGGGGCCGATATCAAGACGGTTGTTGGCTGGATTCTCGCGGGCTCACCGTCGAAATAAGATGCGCTGCAGGCCGCGTTTGGGCCTTGTCAGACGGTCTTAAGGCTGTGCTAGAATCAGAAAACGTTGGGGGGGTAGCTCAGCTGGGAGAGCGTCGCGTTCGCAATGCGAAGGTCGGGAGTTCGATCCTCCTCCTCTCCACCAAGTGATTCTCCGAAAACCCGCACAGCTTCTGGCTCTGCGGGTTTTTTTTCGTCTGCAATACTTCCTCCCGCGTCCTCACAATTCCTCACGGCGCGTCCCATTGTGGTTCTCTCGAACAAATGGCCTACGCATGGATTGAACAGAAGGCAGAAAGCTGTTTTGTTCACGGTACCTGCTTTGACCGACCGGGCTTAACCTCTAGCTGTCTTGCACGTACCAGAGGAGCAATGAGGCCCCACGCCGGCCTCCGCTCCATTGGAGCACTCCGCTTCCAGCCGGGCCCCGGATCTGGCGAAAGCGACATCCGGCAGGCCAATTGCCGCCAAGCACCAAACCATCCAATACCAATGAACCTTGTTACATCTGATGACTGCACCGGCATCATGCCGGACCATCCGTGGTCAAAACATTTCATCATGATCGGTTACAAGGACGGTGCTTTCTCATGCATTCCCAACCGTTTCTTCAGAGACTGGCTGGACGAAGAGCCGCAATTCGGCGACTTTCACATCGGCCGCTGTTCAGGGCTGGGTGTCGGTTCCATCGTCAAGTACGACGGAGCAGCTCAAAAACTCGTCATTGGGAAGAACGTCGCAGGAGGATTGCGACTTCGGTTCCTCCTGAATGGACAGCATGAGACGCGGACCATGTCGACAACCATGTTCAGTGGCTACGGCACCGGCATCATCAGTCCGCCCATGCCGCAATATGCCGACACAGTGATCCACAACGACGTCTGGATCGGGGACGAGGCGTTGTTTCTTGGCGGCAGCGTAGTCGCGAGCGGGTGCGTCATTGGCGCACGCGCGGTCGTGCCGCCAAACTTTCGTAGCGAGCCTTACGGTGTGTACGCCGGCTCACCGGCTCGTCTGCTGCGTTTTCGGTTCCCGGAGAAAGTGCGTGAAAAGTTGCTTGAGCTAGCCTGGTGGGATATGCCGCTGGACTGGATCAAGGCGAACAACGATGCATTCCTCGTGGATCTTACCGTCGATGAAGGCCGCGCTCTCGAAACCCTGTCTGAAGCACAGCGAGCCAAAGACGCCGCCCTCGGGAAGAAGCTCGTGGCCTCTGTCTCTGCCTCTGCCCCAGCCCCTGTCACTGCGCAGCGGTAGCCGCGCCGGAACGATTCAAGCGGCAACGGGCGTTCTCTCGACTGGTCCCGCTATCAGGTCGTACTCGTCGAGCACGGCCCGGACTGTGCCGATTTCATTGAACATGAGGACATCGACGATGCTCAGCCAAGGGACGAACGTGTTGCCGAATTGCGGATAGGTGACGGGCCGCGATCGGAGAAAACGCAAATCGATCCCTCGCGCTTCAAAGGCCTCGGCACCATACAAACTTGTTCCCCCGATGGCATTGATGTAGGTCGTGGCACCGAGCGCCTCGCATAGCGCCAGGACCTTGTCCTGCCCCCGAAGCGAGTGATCGATCGGCACGGAAGACGACACTACAATCCGGGTTCCGATACCGAGTTCAGCGACAGTCTGCTCAAGCGCGTGCAAGATGAAGCGGAAAAGATTGGACTCGCCATGCATGATGCACTGCTCGAAAAGCGCAAACGCGCGCTCAAACTGCGGCGCCTTTGCGTAAGCGGCACGCAATTGATTGAGCAGTTTCTTTTTATCAAATGCCGGCGCGATTGTCCGATCGACTACATCCAGCGAATCCGAGTCGTTTTGCAGGGGAATACTGAAAAACGCGTCCGTTCCATTTTGAAGAAAGCGATTGCGATTGAACCAGCCCTTCTTCGTGTATTTGATGTTGTCGTACACCACGAAGACATCTGCCGCCTTCAACAGCTGAAAGTAGCCGATGTACGGAAAGAAGTACGGCTGCATGATGGCTACTTTCATCGTATTGATTCAGAAGTCGGCGCCACGTTCGGAGATTACGTAGATGCTCGAGCAGAGGTCGGGATAGACTCGTCCCAGTTCAAAGCAGCCGTCGAGGTACTCTTTCGAGATGATGCCGGCCTTGAGCGCGGCGTCGAGTTGGAAGTTCGCCAGGCCTTTGAACACGACGCCGCCTTGCGTAACCGGCCGCAGTTTCGCCGCCCGCACGTCGGCCTTAAGCGTATCCAACGAGTACGTCACACGGTGGCCGTGTTCGGCCTCGGCGTGAGTCACGGCGGCGGCATGATCAATCAACCCCATGTTGACAGCGATCTGACGCGACGCCGCTCGTGCATTTGGTGCGGCGACAAACAAACGACCACGCTCCGAGAGCCATCCCCCAATACGGTTAAGCACTTCGACTGGGTGGTCGAGGTGTTCAAGCGTATGAATCAGGAAGATGTTGTCGTAACGCCGTTCGGGCTCGAAAGTTTCGAAGGTGGAATGATGGAACCTGACCTCGTTACCCACATTGGCCGAGGCGATTGCTATGCAGTCCGATGATGCCTCGACCACTTCGACAGCCGCGAACTGCTTTTGCAGCAGCTTCGTGAAGTGGCCCTCGAAGCAGCCCAGTTCGAGCACGTCGTTGCCCACAAAAAACGGTGCGAACGCTTTCAGCATATAGCCATGCATCAGGTAGTCGAATTCGTACGCGTACCGGTGTTCAGGATGATCGCGAGCTTCCGCGTTATAGTCTCTGCCCGCCATGTCAGTCCTGTCCGCGTTGATAACTGCGCTGCTCGACCGGTACATAAAACTCCTCAAGAGATTCAGGCACCCGCGCATTGAAGCCGATTACCTGACGCAACCATGCGTCCCGGCGCGCAAGATCGCTATACCCGACCAGCCGCGCGTAGTCGAGTTGCGGTTTGAAAAACGGGCTGGTGAACGTCAGCGTCAGCGCTCTTCTCGGCTGGCTCGTCGTGTTGCAGCCGGCAGCATGCCACATGCGCGAATCGAATAGCAGCACGGAGCCGCGTTCACCGGTCGCACGCGATGCCTGCGTGTAGAAACGGTCGTCGTCGGGAGCTTCTGGCTGGTTCTGCGAATGCGACAGGATGTGCGTCGCACCGTTTTCCAGCGTGAAATCGTCGAGCATCACGAGCGCGTTCAGCATGAACCGCCGCGAATCGGAGCCGAAGCGGATATCGCGATGCACCTTCTGCACATACGCGTGCGCGCCGCGTTCATTGATCACGCCGCCATACGAATTCAGGATGAAGTTGCCGCCAAAAAATGCCTTGAAAAGTGGCTCCATTACGTTGAATTCAGCGAGCAACTCGACGTAGCATGCGCTATCCATCAGCAAATGGTGCAAGGTACCGGCACTGTTTTCCAGCACGCCGTTGCGACGCCGAATGTCGTCGCGCAAGCTGAGCGACGGCGCAAGTGCCTCGACGAGCGTGTCGATCAGATCGGTACGAATCAGGCGCGGAAGCACGGTCCAGCCGGTGGTTGTAAGCGCGGCTTGGTGGTGTGGATCAATCGGGTTCATGAACGGGGTGGCGCGCAGTGGGCGATGGAATTGGCCGGTCGGTGGCGAGCGAGGCCATCGGGATGACGTCGAGATAGCGGCCGCGTTTATAGGCTGCCTGTCGGAACAGGCCTTCGGCACGAAAGCCCACTTTCTCGTAGAGCGCTTTCGCGCGCGCATTGGACGCCAGTACCGTCAGCGAAATGCGGTGCAGATTCAGGTCGTCGAATGCATGCTGGAGCGTCAAGCGCGTCGCTGCTTCACCGATTCCGCGGCCTCGCGCCGATTCCACGCCGATCTGGATCGAGAATTCGGCAGAGCGGGTGACCCAGTCGATACCCAGCAGATAGGCGACACCCACCGCTTCGCCCGTGGACTTGAGACAGATCGCGAGGCGAACACTATGCGTGCGCGAAGCCAGATAGGCATCGAACCATTTTTCATCGATCTCGCTACCCACGTAACGAAAGCTGCCGCCCAGCAGACCAACCAGCTCGCGGTCGGCACGCCATGCGTTGACGGTGGAAAGGTCGCGACGTTCGAGTTCGCGGAGGAATATTTCGTCGTTGATCATGCCAGTCGGTCCAACAAAGATCGCACCATCATGTTGAGTTGAGCACGCGAAAGCCGCTGATCGCAGGGCAGGAATACCGTCGATCCCGGCACCTTCCTCTCGAAGTCCGGCATCGACTCAGTCGTGGCCACTTCGGGCCAGTAACTCGGTGTATAGATGCGCTGCGCTCGCAGTTCCTCGCGCATACCAGCAGGCGCACCGAGATACGGATAACAGAGCGGCACCGCATCGGGGTTAGCCTTGAAGCTGAAGCGGTTGTGGCGTTGCAGCTTCTCGTGGAGAAACGCGAAGTTCTCAACGCGTCGTGCGCGCACGTCGTCATAATCGATGCCAGCGAGAAGGCGCCGCGTGAGCGCGGACATGCGCTTGGGTTCCTGTAGCTTCAGGCTTTCCTCGGCCGCCGCATAGTCGGTATAGCCGGACTCCGCATCTTCGGCAATGCGCTTGAGCAGGTGCGCACATCGATCCAGCGATCCGCTATCGACCGTCTCCGGCGCACTGATTGCCTTGTTCGTGACGAGATAGCCGCCGTCTGGCACGCCAACGAATTTCCTCGGCGAGTACAGCGTAGCCAGGCATTCGCGTGGTTGCGCGAAGAACGCCTGTGCGTTGTCGATCACGACCCGTTCTCGCGGAAACCGGTCGAGTATGTCGTCGACGTTGTTATCGCAAAGGCCGAAATAGTTCACGTACAGCAGCCACTCGCCGTCCGCCGGTTCCGCGGATTTCACGCGCAAGCGTTCGTCGAGTTCATACCGTTTGACTGGAATGCCGGCCATGACGAGCGGCTCGAGCATGCTCCTGCAGATGTACCAGGGCATCCAGACCGCTGAGGGCCGGCCAGCACCCAACAGCGCCAGGAACGCCGCGCGGGACGATTGAAAGCGCAGCGCGTCACGGTGATATTCCGCTCCGGCACGCGGCAGCTCAAGCTGCAGATACCCCCCGATGGCTTCTTCGCTCATGTGCTTGTCCACTCCTTCAACATGGCGGCCGGCTTCATTATCAAGCGCTCGCGATAATGTCGACAACCCTCTCGACATCTTCGTCCGACATCCCGGGATGGATAGGAATACACAATACCTTGAGTGCTGCTTCAGACGCTGCGGGCAGGTTGTCGCGGTGCGCCGAGGGCGTTCCCCGGTACATGGGAAATTCGGAAATCAGCGGATAGAAATAGCGTCGCACGATGATCTCGTGGTCGCGGAATTTCTGATACAAGGCATCGCGAGAGAGCGGATAGTCGTTCTCGACGAGGATAGGAAAATAGGAGTAGTTCGCGGTTTTTTCCCCTGCGTCATTCACGCAGCGAACGCCCGGCACATCGCGCAGCAACGTCCTGTACCGCGCGTCGATTTCCTTGCGGCGCGCGAGCGCCACGTCGATGTGTTTCAACTGCAGCAGACCGAACGCCGCATTGATTTCGCTCATCTTGCCGTTGATGCCCGACGCGACCACGGTCACTTCGTCGACGTACCCGAAGTTCTTCAAATGATCGATGTGCTGCTTGGTCTTGGCATCCGGGCAAATAATGGCGCCGCCCTCGAAGGTGTTGAAGACTTTTGTAGCATGGAAGCTGAGCACGGAGAGATCGCCATGTTGCAGCACGCTGCCGTTCCCGGTCTGCACGCCGAACGCATGGGCGGCGTCGTAGATCACCTTCAGGTTGTAGTTGTCGGCGATCTTCTGGATTGCTTCGACGTCACACGGATGCCCATAGCAATGCACCGGCATGATCGCGGTCGTCTGCGGCGTGATGGCCGCCTCTATCTTTGCGGGATCGAGATTGAGCGTATGGGGATCGACATCCACGAATACCGGCTTGATGCCGTTCCAGAGCAACGAATGAGCGGTCGCGACAAACGAGTACGGTGTCGTGATCACCTCGCCCGTGATTCGCAGGGCCTGGAGTGCGGTGACAAGCGCGAGCGTGCCGTTGGTGAACAGCGCCAGGTGCTTGACGCCAAGGTACTCGCAGAGCGCCTTCTCGAACTGCTGATGGAACGGTCCGCCGTTGGTCAGGACCTTGCTTTGCCAGATCTTTTCGAGATAGGGAATGAATTCGGCGAGCGGCGCAAGATGCGGTTGCGTGACGTACATGCGTTCGTCGACTATCGGCTCGACGATGCGAATGGGATGGCTCAAGGTTTCCTCCGGGAGCACATGGGGTTGCAGCAACGGCATCAATGGCTGCCCAGCACGCCCGTGGCGCACACTTCGAGCGGCGCCGCGGGCTGGCCGGCGCACCAGCGTCGCCACATGTCGCGCAGCACGAGCGAGAAACTTTCGGCGATCAATTGCGAATTCAACAACGGGGATGTCCGGAATTGCTCGCGCAGGCCTGCTCGAATCCCGGCGAGCGCCTTCAGGTCCGAGGCAATCGCGAGACCCTTGGCAAGGAAGTCGTCTTCATCGGAACCGATGAAACCAAACAGGCCGGCATGGGACATGACCGTCGCGCCGGCGCGACTCGGTATCGTGTCGCCGGACAGCGTGAGCGTGGGCACGCCCATCCAGGTCGCGTGCATGGTGGTCGTGCCGCCGGCGTACGGAAACGTGTCGAGGCACAGGTCGACATGATGGTGCTGCTGCAAATAAACGGGCTCTTCGGAGCGAGTGCGGAAGTCGAGCCGATCCTGCGCAATGCCCTCGCTTTCGAACCATTCGATCAGCCTTGAATAATCCCCGCCAGACGGCATGGAGCCAAGCAACATGCGCGAGTCGGGCATCGCGCGCAACAGCTTGGCCCACAGCGCGACGGTGGCCGGGCGAATCTTGCTAACGCGGTTGAAGCTGCCAAAGGTGAAATAGCCGTTGCGCAACGCCGGCAAGCTATTGACCGGCGGCGAGGCCGGATAGGGCGAGAACACCGAGCAAGCCGGAAGGTAGGCAAGCTTTTCGGTGAATTGATTCTCTGCCTGGCCGGGCGGCACGAGAAAACGATCGGCGAGATAGTAATCCATCGCCTGCAGGCCGGTCGTGCCGGGATAGCCGATCCAGCTTGCCTGCAGAGGAGCCGGCTTGCGAGCGAAAGTCAGCAGCCGGTTACGGCCAGTGTGCCCGGAGAGATCGATCAGCACGTCGATTCGATCCGCGCGGATTTTATCGGCGAGGGCTTCATCGCTCAGGCGCGCAATGTCGTTCCAGTCCTGCACATGCTGCTTGAGCCGGAGGGTCGTCTCATCCTGCAATGTATGGTTGTAGTACACGTGCAGCTTCAAGGCCGGGTCGTTCGCGAGATGGGGCAGCAGCGGCTCGACAAACGACGCGACGGCATGTCCGCAGAGGTCACCGGATACAAACCCCACATTCAACTGGCGTTCCGGATCGCGGGAGTTGAGATGCTTTTTCCAGCGCTGGCGCAGTTGACCTTCGCATTGCTCGCCGAACTGCAAATGCTGTGCGAATAGCGCATCCGCACCCACGCTATCGTTGTGGTTCATGCAAAACAACAGGTTCTCGTGCAGCTTGGGGTGGGCCGGAGAGAAAGCAAGCGTGCGCCGCAATTCAAACTCGGCTTCAGCCAGAAGACCCTGGCCGATGAGAGTCACGGCGAGCGTGCTCCCCGCATCCACCGACATGGGCGCCAGCTCGACCGCGCGGCGGCAGCTCGCTTCGGCTTCGCCAAAGCGCATTTGCGCCTCGAGCGCCATGCCTAGCAGCCGATGCGCTTCAGCATGTTGCGGGTCTTGTTCCACGATCAGCCGGCAATGAGCCTCGGACTGCGAATACAGACCCTGGTCCCGCAATGAGTCGGCGAGAAGGCGGCGTGACTCGTGGTCGGCAGGCACCAGGTCGATGGCGCGGCCGAGCGGCTCGATCGCCTCCCGCATCCTGCCAAGCCGATGCATGGAGATACCGAAAGCCCGCCAGCTCGGCGCATGCGTCGGAAAACGCTCCGCCAGCGAGCGCGCGAGCGCGGCGGCCTCGACCACGCGCCCTTGGTTGTAAAGGGTCACGGTCCGGTTGACCTCTTGCGGCGTAGGAGCGGTGGCACCCAGCCTGGTTTTCGCGGTAGCTCCAGCGGAAGCGGTGACTGGCTGCGCCGGCGCGGGCGTGCCCACAGACGGGGCGGAAGTTGCTTGATCGGCCACCTCTCTTGCCTTGGTGGCGGCCGTTATCCCGGCGATCAGCGTATTGATGACCGGGCCTGTCAACCCGCGCTGCTGCGCCATTTCCAGCACGATCCAGGCCGCTGCGGTTTCGCCGCTGTTCGTCAAGGCTTCTATATAGCTGGACCAATACTGGCCTTGATTCGGATTTGCGCCAACAGCCACTTCGAAGTAGGGAACGGCCGCGGCGTACTGCCCCCGCGCGGAGACAATCACGCCCATGTTGAAGTTGATGTCGGGGTCGCCCGGTCGCGCATCGAGGACCATGTGGTAAAGGCTCTCCGCATCGTCTATCCGGCCGTTCCGATGATGCTCCAGCGCCGCCGCCCGAACTTCGGCGAGTGCCTGCTCGAAATCAGGGTCGGTCGCGGAGAGGTTCGAGTCGGGAAGCTCGACGGAATCGTTCATGGCGTCTTTCAATGGGATTGTCGATGAAAGGATTATCCCGGGCGGGGACGAGAAGCGAAGGTCGGAAGTGAGCCTGAAAAGCGGGTCTGTTCGCCCGATCCAAGAGACTCCGGCGCGTCGGCGAGCGGGGCGTGCGCAACGCCGAAGAGTACGTGCCGGTGTGCCCAATTCAGCATTGGCTTCACAATCCCAAAGCATGCGCGGACCAGGCGTCCTCGTGAGCGTTTCTGCCTTCGCGCGTGCTGCAGCCCTGACCGTAGCCTGTGCGCAATGGAGTTGGCGCGGCGGTTGGAACCTGCCAAAAAACTAGAGGACCGGTGCAGCTGTCGCGCACCGGAGAACACAAAAAAACCGCTCAGAGCCGGGGAGCTGTGAGCGGACAAGATCGGAGAGTTACAACGACATCATGCGCATTCATGGCCTGCGCATGAGAGGAAGTATGGGGCGTTGGGTATCGGCGACGAATACGAAAACTCTTAAAAGTTAAGCATTTCGTTTCGTTCGCGCGCATTGCGTTGAAACCCGAAACTCAGAGGGCCAGGCATAGAGGATCGCCGTGATATGAGGTAACGCTCGCTCAGGTGCTCGTCCCTTTCTTCCGATTCACGATCGCCGTCTCCGACAAATCGATTTCGCGCATCAGCTTGTTCAAGGTTACGTCGTTGATTGCCTGGCGCGTGCGCATCTTGAGCAACTCCGAGCGCTCCGCGCGCAATGCGGCCATTCTCAGCTTCATCTCGACCATCTCGCTTTGACGCGCCGCCCGGCGGGGTTCGTCTTCTTCGCCGAGCCCTTCCAGGCGACGCCGGTACAAGCTCATCACGCGCGCGGCCGAATCCGTGCAACGGGCGGACGCCGCTTCGTCCATCTGCACACTGAGGTTTTCCTGGGCCGTATCGATAGCGCGGATAGCCGCCTGCGCCGTATGCCGGCGCGCGATCCGTTCCTCGGCGGCGTGCGGATCGGCGCGTCGTTTCAGGCCGTTCAGCAGGATCGGCAAACCGATTACGCCGATCAGCAGCGACATCAGGATGGTCCCGGATGCAATGAAGACCGCAAGATCGCGTCCGGGCAACTGCATGCCGTTTGGCAGCACTTCGGGCAAGGACAGCACGCCTGCCAGCGTGACCGCGCCGCGCACACCGCCGATGGTGGTCATCGCGACCGTGCGCACGCCCGGCACCGCGTTCGCCACGCCGTGTTTCGCGGCGCCGCGGCTCGCGACCCAGCGCAGCACCCAGACCCACGCGAAACGCAGCCCGTACAACGCGATCACCACGGCGGCCACATAACCGAGCAGCAAGCCGACCTGCTGAAGACCGTCGTGATGCGCTTCGATCAGCGCACGGCCGATAATGTGCGGAAACTGCAACCCGAGCAGGATGAACACCATGCCGTTGAACACGAATTCGATCATCGTCCACGTGCTGGTCATGCGGATTCGCGCTGCCGTGGGAATACCTTCGCGCAGGCTCTGGAAATTCATCATCATCCCTGCGGATACCGCCGCCAGAATGCCCGAGCAACCGAACCGCTCGGCGATCAGATACGCCGCGAATGGAATCAGCAGGGTGAGGACGACGCCGGCGGCCGGATCGTCGTCTTCGGACATCTTCACGACCCGCCCAGGAATGGATGTCACGAGCCAACTGATTGCCGCGCCAATCACCAGGCCGCCCACCGCGATCAGCACGAAACTGATCGCCGCCGCGCGCAGCGAGAACACGCCCGTCAGCGCCGCCGCAATGGCGAATTTCAGCGCGACCAGGCCGGACGCGTCGTTCATCAGCGCTTCGCCTTCCAGGATGTGCATCAGGTTCGCCGGAATGCGGCCCTTGCCCGCGATGCCGCTGAGCGCAACGGCGTCCGTCGGTGATAACACCGCGGCCAGCGCGAATGCGACTGGCAGCGGCATCGCGGGAATCATGAAATGCAGGAACCAGCCAAGTGCGCCCACGGTCATGAATACGAGGCCCAGCGCAAGCAGCAGGATCGCGCGGCGCTGCATGAAAAATTCACGTTTCGGGATGCGCCAGCCGTCAGCGAACAAAAGCGGCGGGATGAAGAGCATCATGAATAGCTCGGGATCGAATGTGACATGCAGGCCGAATCCCGGCCATGCGAGACATGCGCCTATCGCGATCTGGATCAGCGGCAGCGGCAGCGTGAAAGGCAATGCGGTGGGCAAGAGGCTGGTGACGAACCCGGACAGGGCGACCGCCAGCATCAGGATCAAGACAGTGAAAACGATTTCCATAGATTGACAATCCAACTGGAGCGCGGCGAGTCTCTTGCGACGCTCCCTTTTAACAAGGAAGGGCCAAAGTTTAGCGTGGACATGTTTCAAGGGTTGCGGAAGGACGTTTTGACGAATCAGGACCGCGCTGAACCTGGCATCGAGATTTGCACTGTTTTGGTGCGTTCGCACGTCGTGCCGTGAGCCCGGCGTCTCGTGGCGGTGCACATGCGGGCGGGCGGTCTTGAAACACTTGGGCTTGGGTGAGCACGGAGCTTGCTTTATCGAAGGGGACGGGACGGATAGATTCCGCTTGCAGATAAACGAGGGCAGGGTATGAAATCAGGATTGAGGGTGCCGGTTGCGCGATGTCGAATGCAAAATGACCGCGACCATGACCGGCAGCAGGGACAAGGATCCAGTGCGGGTATGCGGACGGGGAAGGCAAGATGGCAATAGCAAATCCTGACAAGGTGAAGCCGGTCTCGCCCCGGACATTTGAACTGAGCGTGACGTCGGGATTCGACCGGTATTCGGTTGAGCACGGCGCCTGGACGCTGTCGAGCGTGTTTCAGCCGGTGTTCAGCCTGTCGCATATGCGGGCGGTCGGTTACGAAGGCTTGCTGCGTGCGCACGACGCGCTCGACCGCGTGGTGTCGCCGCTCGATGTATTCGGCCAGGCCGCGCGCGTGGGCGAGGCGATGCAGGTCGACCGATTGTCGCAGGCGCTGCATCTCGAGAATTTCAATGTGCTCGGCACCGAGAACGAGTGGTTGTTTCTCAACGTGCATCCGGCCGCGTTGACCGAGCCGTATCACATGGCCGCGTTGCTGGCGAACCTCAAGCGCTTGCAGATCGAGCCGCGCCGCGTGGTGCTGGAGGTGCTGGAGCAACGCGCTGACGATATCGAAACACTCGCGGACGCCGTGCTGAATTTTCGCGAGCATGGCTTCCTGATCGCGCTCGACGATTTCGGTGCGGGGCATTCCAATATCGAACGGATCTGGCAACTCGATCCGGATATCGTCAAGCTGGATCGTGTGATGTTGTCGCATGCCGCGCACTCGGCGCATTCCGTGCATGGGACGAGTCATTTGAAGCAGCGGCGCAACATGGAAGCGATCCTGTGCGGCGTGGTGTCGCTGCTCCACGAGGCGGGCAAGCTGGTGCTGATCGAAGGCGTGGAGACCGAGCACGAGGCGCAACTGGCGCTCTCGAGCGGTGCCGACTTCGTGCAGGGCTTTTTCTTCGGCCGGCCCAACCCCGGTCTCGCCGACGCCGCGCAGGCGCACACGTTGATGAGCGAATTGACTGAGCGTTTCCGGTTGCAGACTGAGGCTAAGGAACGTCGCGTGGCGACGCGGCTGCAGCCCTATGTGCGTGCGTTCGAGCGTGCGGCGGAACGGCTGGCCGCGGGGGAGCCCTTGGAGGAAGTGTGCTGGAATTTCCTGGCGCTGGATAACGCGGCGCGGTGTTTTCTCCTCGATGCCAACGGGCGGCAGGCCGGGCGCAATGTCGTGTTAAGGGCCGATCGCGCGGCGCATGAAGCGCGGCTGCTGCCGCTTATCGATGCACAAGGTGCGAACTGGTTGCGGCGGCCGTATTTCCGGGCGGCATTGGGCGACCCGAACCGCGTGCATGTGACGAAGCCGTATTTGTCGATTAACGAAGCGCTGCCGTGCGTCACGCTGTCGGTCGAGACGCGCATAGGCGGACAACAGTGCGTGCTGTGCGGGGATATCGACTGGATTGCAGAGGAGGAAGAGTAATCAGTTTCGATTTCCATGGCATCACGAAAAAGCCCGCTCGCTGCGGGCTTTTTCGTTCTTGCGGGCTATGGTTGGCCGACGGTTCGGATATCGATCCGCTTAGGGTACGGTCGTCACTTCGCCACCACCACCGGGATACCCCTCAACGCCCCCGCACCCTTCACCTCATCAAGCGATGCCTTCACATACCGCCCGGTCTCCACCTCGATCCCCAACTTCACCCCAAGCTCCCGTTCGCGCCGCTTCACCATCGACAGGTTCGCGAGCTTCACATGTCCATAACCGCGAATGCGTTCGTGCAGCAGCGCAAGCGTTTCGACATCTTTCGCGTTATCGGGCGTCAGCACTTCAAGCGCGCGTCGAATGGTGATTTCGTAGTCTCCGGGAAGCTCCCGTTCCATCTTTCGCTCGAGCGACTTGCCGAACGGATCGATGACCGTGCCGCGCAACCCGCGAACCTTCGACATCATCCCAAGCACCGGCCACAACCATTGCCCGAACGTCATCTTGCGTGGCTGCCCGCCGTTCTTCGCCTTCGATAAAACCGGCGGGGCCATATTGAATTTCACGGCGAAATCCTGACCCGCCGTGCCTTCGAACTGCGCTTCCAGCGCAGCGCGGAATGCCGGATCGGTGTGAAGCCGCGCGACTTCGTATTCGTCCTTCACCGCCAGCAGCCGATAAAACGTCGTAGCCACCGCTCGCGTCACTGCCTCGCTGCGATGCGCCGCCGCAGCCGAAACCAGCGCCCGATATCGCGTCACATAACTCGAACCGCCATAAGCCAGCAACCGTGCTTCACGATCTGCGATCAATGCGTCCAGCGGCATGGCAGCCATCTCGACTCGCGGCGTAAAGGCAGCTTTGCGCAGCGCTTCCAGCGCATCCAGATCAGCCGCAGCCAGCCGGCCGATAGCAAACGCCAGTTTGTTCATCGGCACAGCGACGTTGTTCAACTCGATCGCACGCATCAACGCTGCGTGCGACACGGGCACAAGTCCGAGTTGCCACGCATAACCCAGCATCAGGATATTCGCGCCGATAGTATCGCCAAGGAAACGCGTCGCCAAAGCCTGCGCGTCGCACGTGTTCATGCGCTCCGCACCCGCCGCGTGCTGCATCTTTTCCAGCAGCGATCCGGCGTGCAGATTGGCGTCGGGGTTCTGCACGAACGTTGCGTTCGGAATCGCGTGCGTATTCACGACAATCCGCGTGCGTCCATGCCGCACTGTTTGCAGCGCGTCAGCGCTCGCACCCACCACCATGTCGCACGCGAGCAGCACGTCGGCTTGCTGGGTATCGATGCGGACCTGGTTCAGCAACGCATCGGTGGAAGCGAATCGTACGAACGACAGCACCGCGCCGCCTTTCTGCGCAAAGCCCATGAAGTCGAGCACGGACGCGCTCTTGCCCTCCAGGTGCGCCGCCATGCTGATGAGCGCGCCAACCGTCACCACGCCCGTGCCGCCAACGCCGGTAATCAGAATGTCATATGGCGCGTTATCGAGTTCGAGCCTGGGTTCCGGTAATGCATCGACGCGAGCCGCGAGCGCTTCAGGATCGAATACAGTGCCCGCGGCTTTCTTGAGCTTCGCGCCTTCGAGCGTAACGAAGCTCGGGCAGAAACCGTTCACGCACGAGTAGTCCTTGTTGCACGACGACTGGTCGATCCGGCGCTTGCGTCCGAGTTCGGTTTCCACCGGCTCTACCGATAGACAATTGCTTTGCACGCCACAATCGCCGCAGCCTTCGCATACGGCTTCGTTGATGAACAAGCGCTTGTCGGGGTCAGGAAATTCGCCCTTCTTCCTGCGACGCCGTTTTTCCGCCGCGCAGGTTTGATCGTAGATAAGTACGGTAACGCCCTTGATATCGCGCAAACGCCGCTGTACGTCATCAAGTTCGCGCCGATGATGGTATGTCGTACCCTTCGGAAACTGATCGTGATGGCCGTCGTATTTCTCGGGTTCATCGCTGACGACTACCAGCGTCGCGATCCCCTCGGCTTCCACTTGCCGCGCGATCTGCGGCACGGAAATGCTGCCGTCGACGGGCTGGCCGCCGGTCATCGCGACGGCGTCGTTGTAGAGGATCTTGTACGTGATGTTGGCCTTCGCCGCGACCGCCTGGCGAATAGCAAGGATTCCTGAGTGAAAGTAGGTGCCATCGCCCAGATTCTGGAACACGTGCGGCGTTTTCGTGAACATGGAATGCGACGCCCAATCCACGCCTTCTCCGCCCATCTGGATCAGGCCCGTTGTATCGCGCTCCATCCACGAGGCCATGAAGTGGCAGCCAATCCCCGCCTGCGCGATCGACCCTTCAGGCACTTTCGTTGATGTATTGTGCGGACAGCCCGAGCAAAAATACGGCGTGCGTTTGACGGCATCGGCGGCGTTCGACAGGATTTGCGGCGCGACGAGATCCACGACTTTATCGCGACGATCCAGCTCGGGTTTGTGCCGCGCGAGCCAGTCCGCGAACACAGGCAACACACGCGATGGACGCAGTTCGCCGAGCGCGCTCAACAGCATTGCCCCATCCTGAGCGTTCTTGCCGACCACGATCGGACGCGCGCCTTGTGCCCGGTTATACAAATGGTCCTTGATCTGCTGCTCGATCACCGGGCCTTTTTCTTCGATCACCAGGACTTCGGAGAGACCTTCCACGAAGGTATCGAGACGCGTGGTTTCCAGCGGAAACGACAGCCCCACCTTATAGATGCGCACGCCCGCTGCATCGAGGTCATCGACGGTCAGGTCCAGACGGCGCAACGTCTCCATCAGGTCGAGATGCGCCTTCCCGCACGTGACAATGCCGACGTTCGCGTGCCCGCTCGGAGCGATCCATTTATCGATGGAATGGGTCCTGGAGAAATAGCGCACGGCGTCAAGCTTCGCTGCCAGACGCGCTTCAATCGTCAAGCTTGGCAAGTCGGGCCAGCGATTGTGCAGACCGCCTTCCGGCGCGACGAAACCCTGCGGCGCCGGCCACTTGGTCTGGAACGCGTCGAGGTCGACGGTCGACCCGGATTCCACCGTCTCCGATATCGCCTTGTACCCCACCCACGCACCCGAAAAACGCGACAACCCCCAGCCGTAGAGACCGAACTCGAGCATATCGGCGATGTTCGACGGGTTCACGACCGGCATGTGCCAGGCGATCATCGCCTGATCGGATTGATGCGGCATGGACGACGACACGCAGCCGTGATCATCGCCCGCCACAACCAGCACGCCGCCGTGCGGCGAGGACCCGTACGCGTTGCCGTGCTTGAGCGCATCGCCGGCCCGATCCACACCCGGTCCCTTGCCGTACCACATCGCAAATACGCCCTCCACGGTCCGCTCGGGGTCAGATTCCACCCGCTGCGTGCCGAGCACGGCCGTGCCGCCCAGTTCCTCATTGATCGCGGGCAGAAAACGCACGTCATGCGACGCGAGGAGTTTTTTCGCTTTCCACAACTGCTGATCGACCATACCCAGCGGCGATCCCCGATAACCACTCACAAATCCTGCCGTATTCAACCCGGCGGCGCGGTCCAGCTGGCGTTGCATCAGAACCAGCCGCACCAATGCCTGCGTGCCGGTGAGGAAGATCCGGCCGTGCGCGGCGTTGAGGTTATCGGTGAGTTGGTAATTCGCTAGCGGAGGGTTGTCGGCAAAAGGCACACGCGCGTTCATGTAAAGGGTCTCCGGCTACTTATCGTGCGAATTGAGGGAATATCGCCATTCTTCCCCGACATAGCCGGAAGGTTTTTGCGTTCTTGGCGATCGAACGCTCGTACCGGAAAAAAAATCGATCTTTATTGAGATACAGGAGCGGAAATCACCTGCCGAATGGCTAACGTGTGGTTAACCCGCGCCTCGAAACCCTCGGGAGCGGGTAATCTGGATGCTCCCTGACAATGCCGCGCCACGAGAAGGAATTTGCTCATGAAGCTCTACTACTGGCCGAAGACGCGCGCATTTCGTGCGCTATGGATGCTCGAGGAATTGCGCGTGCCGTACGAGTTCGCGTACGTGAACATTCGGGCCGGCGAGCAAAACGCGCCGGCGTTTTGCTCGGTGAACCCAATGTCGAAGTTGCCTGCGCTGGATGACGACGGCGTGTGTGTCGCGGAATCGGGCGCGGTGTTGCTTTATCTCGCCGATAAATACCCGCAAGCGGAGTTGGGCATTCCGGTCGGCAACCCGTTGCGAGGCCGTTTCCTCCAATGGATGTTTTTCACGGGCGCCTGTCTCGAACCCGCAATGGCTGAACGGATGACGGGCGCACCGGGCAACAGCGTGAGTTTCGGCTGGGGCGATCTGGGCCGCGTGGAGAAGGCGATCGAATCGGCGCTGGCCGACAGTCCCTGGCTGCTGGGCGAACGCTTTACCGCCGCCGATATCCTCGTCTCGAGCACGCTGCAGATAGCCTATATGGCGAAGCTGATCGAACCGGGAGGCGTGCTGTCGGATTACGTCGCGCGCGCGACTTCGCGGGAGGCACACGAACGCGCGGCATCGATCGATAAACAGGAAGCGCAAAAGGCGCCGTCAACCGCCTCGCAGCAGACGGGCACGGCAAGTCTGAAGCCCTGACGCTGTAGCGGCTCAGGGCTCAGGGCTCGGGCTCAAGGGAAGGTCTTGGGCTTGGGAATGCCGGCACCGGCTTCAATGTCCGACACGGCTTGCACATGCGCGGCGTTGATCGCGTCGGTGGGAGTCGACAAGCCGTTATCGCCGCCAACCGTCTTCCACGCCTGCACGGCTTTATCGAGGTGGCGGATTTCGTATTCGGCGTCCCAGCGTGTTCCCTGTAATTCGATGGGCCGCACGTGGATAGAGTAGACGCCATAGAGGAAGAGTTGTTCAGACATGGTGGTTCTCCCGTTCAAGCGACAACGGCGGCGAGCAATCTGCACGCTGCCGTTTTTTACAACTCGAGTTCGCCGAGGATCCGGTGCGCGAGCGCGCGGGCTTCTTCCAGCGCTTCTTCTTCAGAGAGCGAGGTGGCCGTGACGTCGTATTGTTTCGGCTCGGAATCCTCGCCGTCTTCACCGTCGTCCCGCACCAGCGTGACAGCGCCTCGAAACTGGCCGCCGTCTACGGCGTGCGCGCCGATAGTCGCGGTGTAGATGCCTTTCGTGTAGATCGTGTCTTCCATGATGCACCTCCGGCAAAGGTTGAAACGATGCTAGCACGCGCATTTATCGCGCGTGTGACCGTCTCTCATTGCCGGGCGGCCGCCCTATGGATAAGACCTGGACGTCAGGCCAGCAAATCCTCGACTTCTTCCAGCGAAGGCGAATGCGCCCCCGACATCCGGCACGCCGCCGCACCTGCCGCCAGTGCAAAACGCAGATGGTCCGGCCAGCCGCCGGTGCGTGCCATCAAGCTGTAGAGCAAGCCGCCAATGGATGCATCGCCGGCGCCGACCGTATCGGCGACATCGACTTTGGGCGGACGTGCCTGCCAGCTTTCTTCGCCCGCATGCAGCGTAGCTTCGGCTGATCCTCGTGTGACAAGCACCGTGGCCTGAGGATTCATTGCTCGGATTTCGGCGATGGCGTCGGCTTCGTTCGGGATGGACGGGAAGAGCTTTTGCAGGTCTTCGTCCGAGACTTTGATCAGGTCGGCAAGCGCCGCCATCTTGCGCAAGGTCGGCTCGTAGCCATGCTCCATCAGGTTTCGATAGTTAGGGTCGAAGCTGATCTTTACGCCGTGCTCCCGCAGTTGCGCGGCGAGGCGCGCAAGCGTGTCGCCAAGCGGTTGGCGAACAAGGCTGATACAGCCGAAGTGCGCCCATTTCACGGCGTCCATCCATCCGGACGGCAGGAGGGCGGGGTCGAACGCGAGATCCGCGCCGTTTTCACCCATGAAGTAATAGGTCGGCGGTTGCGTCTTATGGACGATCGCCAGCAGCGGCGGCCGCTCGACGCGCTCCATGAAGCGCATGTCGAGGCCGGCCGCAACGCTCGCGTTCCAGAGGTCATCGGAGAAATTGTCCGTACCGAGCGAACCGGCACATGCCGTCGGCAAACCGAGACGCGCGACCGCGCGCGCGACGTTCCAACCCGCGCCACCCGGGCGCGACAGCCAGTCGGAGGGGCCGGTGCGAATCAGGTCGGTCAGAATGTCGCCGGCGGAGACGAATTGGGGGAAGGTCGAATTGGAGGTCATCGTGCTCACCGTTTAGCTTGTCTCTTTCGCTGTCTCTTTCGTTGCGTCGCGGCTTTGCCGGGCCGTGTCGGCCGGGTTTATCGCGTTCAGTACCTCGTAGCACGCACCCATCGTGTGGTAATCGGTCTTGCCGGCGGGGCTCTTTTCGTCGCCGTACTTGCGGTTGTCGCAGGTCAGGATGCGGAACCACGCACCGTATTCATGATCGACGAAATGCGCCCAGCTATACCGCCAGAGCTCGTCGTAGCAATCCCAGAATCGCTCCAGACCGGTGCGCTTGCCAAGCAGCGCAGCGGTGGCGAAGGTCTCGGCCTGCACCCAGAAGTATTTGTCGTGATCGCAGATGGAGTTGTCGGGGCCGAAGCCGTAATACAGGCCGCCATGCTGCTCGTCCCACGCCCGGTTGAAGCCGGCGTCGAATAGTTCGATCGCGCGCGGCGCGAGCCACGGTAACGCCCGATGCCGCTCCAGGATCAGCAGCAGCTTCGCCCACTCGGTCTGATGCCCGGGCTGGAAACCCCACGGGCGGAAGATATTGGAACTGTCGGATTCGTTGTAATGCCAGTCAACCGACCAGTCGGCGTGAAAGTGCTCCCAGACCAGGCCGTGGCTCAACCGCGCCTGACGCAACGTGATGTTACCGGCGATTTTTTCCGCGCGATCCAGATACAGCACGTGGCCGGTCGCCTCGTATGCGGCGAGCAGCGCTTCGGTTGCATGCATGTTGGCGTTCTGCCCGCGATACGGCGACAACTGCCAGTCGGGCGTGGCTTCATCTGCGTACAGACCGGCGCCCGCGTCCCAGAAGTGCTTGTCCATCAACTGGAAGGTTTCATCGATCAACGGTTTGGCTTCGTCAATACCCGCCATTGCCGCGTGCGCGCACGCCAGCAAAACGAACGCGTGGCCGTAGCAATGCCGCGTGCCGTCGAGCGTGCGTTTCGCGCCGTCACGCCATTCGATTTCCCAGTCGTAGCCTTCGTTTACCGCGTCCCAATGCGCGTTGCGCAGGAACGCAAACGCGTGCCGGGCGTTGTCCTGGTGCTGCTGTCCGCCGAAGTGACGGAAGGCCATCGCGTGGTTGAAGACGAAGCGCGTGGTGCTGACAAGGTGACGCGTGGTGCGGTCATAGACCGTGCCGTCGTCCTTGAAAAAGTGAAAAAAACCGCCCGAGTCGTCGCGGGCGGTTCGTGCGTAGAACGCAAGTGTGTGACGAACGTGATCGAGGAGGAAGTCGCGGCTGCGAAAGTCCGGTTCTGCCGGACTCGCCACGCTCAGAGCGGTTGAGTTCATACCGATGTCTGTGTCCGTGTTATGGCCGAGCTCGCGCGAGGGATCAGGTGCACGGGCACGAGCGTGTCGGTGGTGTTCGCGTCATCGTGGCTCTGTGCGGTTTCCAGCAGCAATTCCACCCCGCGCCGCCCCAGCGCTTCCTTGTCGACCGTGACCGTGGTGAGCGGCGGCGTGCTTTGGGCTGCGGCGGGTATATCGTCGAAACCGACAAACGCGATGTCTTCCGGCACCCGCAAACCGTGCGCAAGACAGACGCGCATGGCAGCGAGGGCCGCTGCATCGTTATAGGCGAAAACGGCGTCGGGCAGCGGTGCAGATTGCGTACGCGCTTGAGCGATCAGGCGTTCCATGGCGTCGGCGGCGGCCACGTCGGCGTCAATAGCCGGCTGTGTAGTGACCTCGAGCGTTGGATTGAAGAGCAAGCCTGCTTCGAAGTACGCCAGCCGGTAACCCATTGCGCGCTGCGAGATGCTGTAGTGGGCCAGCGATCCGCCAATGAACGCAATCCGCTTGCGCCCGAGGGCGAACAGATGTTGCATGGCAAGCGCGGCGCCGCGGGCGTTGTCGACGTTGACGGAGCGGAAACCCGGCGCGCGCAAATCGATCAACACGACCGGCCGGTTCATGGAGCGCAGATGAGCAAGCAGCTCCGGCTCGATAAATCCGGCGACCGCTACGGCGTCCGGTGCGTGAAGGCGCATCTGCTGGGCGAGATCGTGCGTAGGACCGGCGGTCAGTACCGACGGCACCAGCCGGCGCTCGCGGCACGCTTCTTCGAAGCCATGCAGGACGTGCGAAAAGAATGGGCTGACCGCGAAATTATTGTGCTGGCGATGCAGCAAGAACGTGACGCGCCGGATTCGGGTGCGAAGCTGGGCAGCGTCATAGCCAAGTTGCCGCGCCGCTTCCACCACGCGCTCGCGCGTAGTTTCCGACAGGCCCGGCTGGTTCTTCAGCGCTCTCGATACTGTGCCGATCGACACACTGGCTGCGCGCGCGACATCGCGAATGGTTGTGGCCATCGGGTTTCTCGTCTCCGCATTGCCTGGATTGACTGTTTATAGGCACCGAAGCGTTTTCGCATGTGGTGTGTTTACTAACGGACTCGAATTCGCATGACTTAGCGAGTGTATAGTAAAACACGCAAAAACTCCCCCGGGGATTCCTAGAGAAAACCCGTAAACGGTTTATCGATAAGGCTTTCAGTTGTCTTTATTGTTTAGTCAGCGCACCACAATAATTCAACTAAACACGCCTGGCGTCATATCAGCACGACCTCGTAAGGCCGGGTGAGACGCTCGAGCACATGGTCGGGCAGGATGGGTGTACGACCTGTCGAGCGGTCGGCTTCGATCTGGCTGCGAAATGCCTGGATCGCGTGAATCTTGCGGGCAAGCGTGGCCGTATCCAGCACAATGCGGCGGGCGCGACTCCAGGGTACGCGTGAATCCTCGGGCGTCGCCCAGTGCCAGGTCCACACGGGAACTTCCACGCAGGGCAGGTCAAGCGCGCCCGCAACGGTGGTCACGGCCCGGCCGACCGATTCGTGGTCGGGATGACCGTCGAAACGCCAGGTTCCGAACACGATGTCGCCTGGTTCAAGGTGCGCTTTCAACGCTTCCGTCAACTGCGACTCGAACGTTTCTCCGCCGCCATCCGGAAGATGCAACCGAACCATCGCAACGTGCTTCATGTGCAGGCGCTGTAGCGCGTCCCGTGTTTCTTGCGGACGGGTGGCGGCGAGTCGCGCTGCCGGCCATTCCGCCGAATCAGGATGGCTCGCGGTGCCGTCGGTCACCGCGATGATCAGCACCTTGCGACCGAGATCGGACAATTGCGCCAGCAGGCCGCCCGTGCCGAGAATTTCGTCGTCCGGATGTGGCGCAACTATCACGGCGCGAGCGCCGGGCGGCACGAGGATCGCCGGATCGACTTCGGGCAAGCTCGAGAGCAGTCCGGAGTTCTGCCACACGGCTTCCGACGTCCCGTTTCCCTTGATAGCCCGGTTGTCTGCCCAGTGAGTGACTACAGGTTCCATGTGCCGCCATCCCTATTGATTAGTCGTTCAGCAAGCGCGGCTTCATCCCGTTCGGTGCAACTGAAATCCGGCAGCTCATGAACGCAAGTGTGGCAAGGCACGTGCCCGATCACCAGTCCGTCGAACGGCATAGCGGCTATGAAGAAACGAAACGCATTTGCCGGCTCAGCACGTCAAGTCACAGGCCTTTTGGCTGAATCGACAGAGCGCCTGTACACGTTCCAAATAGGAAAAAAGCCGCACAGGGCGGCTTCATGCTTGGGATATGGTCAGGAGAATCAGTCATGCAAGGTGTTTTCACACAACTACCCGTGGCCGTACGGCGGCGCTTATTGACGGGCTTAGCAGCGGACTTGCTAACGAACCTGCGGGCGGGCGCCTTCTGGCTGCGGCGCTTGCTCGCCGGAAGTGTTGCGAGCGCCCCAGCGCTGCGCGAGCACAGCACATGTCATCAACTGGATCTGGTGAAAGAGCATCAACGGCAACACGACCGCGCCCACTGCATGCGAGGCAAAAATCACCTTCGCCATAGGAATCCCCGAGGCGAGGCTTTTCTTCGATCCACAAAAAATGATCGTGATCTGATCCGCCCGGTTGAAGCCCAGCCGCTTACTGGCAAACGCCGTTATCCCCAGCGCGAGGGCGAGCAGCACCACGTTCACTACAACAAGTCCGCCGAGCGTTTGCAGGGAAATGGTGTGCCAGATGCCTTCGTTTACCGCTTCGCTGAACGCGACGTAGACGACCAGCAGGATCGAGCCTTGATCGACGAAACGCAGGACGCTGCGGTTCTTGTCGAGCCATTTGCTGATCACTGGCCGCAGCAGTTGCCCGGCAATGAACGGCACGAGCAATTGCAGCACGATATTGCCGACCGTGTGCCACGCCGAGCCGCCATGGCCGTTGCCGTCCGTTACGACCAGGCCGACCAGCGCAGGCGTGATGAAGATGCCAAGCAGGCTCGACGCGGAGGCTGCGCAAACCGCGGCCGGCACATTGCCTTTGGCAATGGACGTGAACGCAATGGACGACTGCACGGTGGAGGGCAGCGTGCAGAGGAACAGGATCCCCATGTACAGCGCAGGCGTGACGAGCGGCGTGAGGATGGGTTTCAGCGCCAGGCCAAGCAGCGGAAACACCGCGAAGGTGCTGAGCAATACGACGATATGCAGACGCCAGTGCGTCATGCCTGACACGATCGCTTCGCGGGAGAGCTTTGCGCCGTGCAGGAAAAACAGCAGTCCGACGGCAATGTTGGTCAGCCAGTTGAAGCCCACCGCCGCTGCGCCACGGCAGGGCAGCAGGCTGGCAAGGATCACCGTGCCTACGAGTGCGAGGGTGAAATTATCGGGGAGAAACTTGGGGCGGGTCATCGGCTTCGCATGTTCATGAAAGTGCATGACGGCTTCCGGCGGTCCCATTCTGGGCCTTCAAAAAGGCGAACGAAAACGCGCGAAAGCTGTCGCGATCGCTATTTTGAGCGCAGAGCGATTCAAGATGCAAATTCATTTAAGTGATTTATTGATGTGTAAAACGCATGAAAATGAGATTTCAGGCGCTTGGGAGGTCTGCCTGCGGACCGCTGCTCAGCAAACGGAATCAAGCTGATTTGATCAGACGGAAGCACTGCACAACATCTCGAAAAGAGGCCAAAAAGCGTGAAGTAACATGGTGTTACAACCCTCAGGAAGACCTAACACTTTTTGCCTCGACTCCAGTCGCGCGGCGCAATAAATTGAATGACAGACCGGTCGGCAGGGTTGCGTTGTGAAATGGTGACGCAGGCCTGATGCTCCGACAATTGACCGGTCGGCGATGTTGAGGGGTATCAGCTTCCCTCCAACGCGCTCGAACAGAGTCGGACATTTCGCAGTATCGACATGTTGCTCACCCGATTTCGATCTACCGCTCGCCTGATCTTCGCCGCCGCTACCGGTCTGGTTGCGGCGTCTGCGTTGTGTGCGTCGCTGGCAATGGCCGGCGAGAACAACCGCGGCCAGTGGCCTGCGGCGAACCGGCATGCAATGCGCGTGGTCGACGTTGATCGTGGTGCTCAGCCGTTCCGGTATCAACGAGTGGCCGCAGGCTCTGGCCTGACGCCGGTCAGCGCAGAGGTGCATGGCGGACCGCGTGCCGAGCAGGCCGCGCAGTTGCGCACCGGCGGATCGATCCGCGCGGACATCGCTCGTTATAACGAAGAGCGAAGCAGCCCTCGTCCGTCGGGTCGTCAGGCCGACGATCCTCGCTCGCCAGCGAATTCCGCTTACCGGAATTAAAGACGCAAGCGGCCGGACCCATATGTTCCGTCGCATCTTCACGCGCAATCGCGCACTCACGTGCGCGCATCAAGAGATCGCGTTCATATAGATACCGAAACGCGCTGCCCGCCGATCCTCAGGGAGTCGCGCTCGTCTCGTCTGGCTTAGCCGCTCGCCAGCAATGCCGTGCTTCCAGCTTATCGGTCGCGCAATGCCCGCCCGCCAGTTCTAAACCCAATTCCGAGGTGCGATCTCGAAACAAGGGCTGACTCGCCGCAACTTGCTTGCGAGTGCAAAACAAAAAACAATTCCTCCGTCTATGGCAAGCGTCGCAATGACGTAATCCCGCCACAGTTTCATTGCCCGCGCCCCACTCCCGTTCCTCTCAAAATTAGTCGCATTAACAATGCGGCCCGCTGGCGTTTCTCATCGCATTTTTATTGTTGCCGGAATCCAGATTGCCCAGCGGCACCGTGGCATATAGCATCGCCGGCTATCGACCTGCAGGCGGGGCATCCCTTCAAACGCGTTTTTCATATCGCGTTACATCGGCCGGCAAAAGTTTGCCTCGCGCAATGTATTCAAATCGCTATAGACAGCATAAGGAAAGTTATTTTTGTCCGGAAAAATGATCCGTAAAGATGGTCCCGCCCTAAGCCATCTGCATGCATAGCGGACATTTATAAGAACAGTCCGATTAAGCGAGGCAAGGTCCCTCGCCGAATTCCGTTTAACGTTAATACGACAGGAGAGTCCATGAAGCCACCCGTGAACCGCGCGCTTAAGGCCGCGGCCAAGGCCACCGTTACTGCCGGCATGTTCGGCTTGCTTGCCGCCAGTTCCGCCTACGCGCAATCGAGTGTCCAGTTGTACGGACAGGTTGACGAATGGGTGGGAGCCACGAAATTCCCGGGCGGCAGCACGGCCTGGAATGTGGGTGGCGGCGGTATGTCGACGTCGTACTGGGGCATGAAAGGCAGTGAAGATCTGGGTGGCGGCTATAAGGCGATCTTCACGTTGGAAAGCTTCTTTCGCGCCCAGAACGGTAACTACGGCCGCTTCCAGGGCGATACGTTTTTCGCGCGCAACTCATATGTCGGTATTGAGTCTCCATACGGTACGGTCACCGCTGGCCGGTTGACCACCCAGTTGTTTGTATCGACCATTCTGTTTAATCCGTTCATCGATTCGTACACGTTCTCGCCGATGGTGTATCACGTGTTCCTCGGCCAGAGCACGTTCCCGACGTACACAACGGACCAGGGTGTGGTCGGAGATTCAGGTTGGGACAATTCGGTTCAATACACCACGCCTGATTTCAGCGGTTTGTCGGGTAGCGCGATGTACAGCTTCGGTAACCAGGCCGGACAAAACGGCGCGAAGAAATACAGCGCGCAGTTCCTCTATTTCCACGGCCCGTTTGCAGCGACCGGCGTGTATCAGTATGTGAATTTCAGCGCGACGCCGGGTGACCTGACGTCGTTCGTGGCCGGTTACAAGAGCCAGAGCGTAGGTCAGTTGGGCGCGTCCTACGACATGAAGTTCGTCAAGTTCTTCGCTCAGTACATGTACACGCACAACGACATCGATCCGGGTTCGTTCCACGTGAACACGGGCCAGGGCGGCGTGACCATACCGGTTGGCGTGGGTTCGGTGATGGCGTCGTATGCGTATTCGCGCAGCAACGGCGGCCTCGACCAGACCCACAAGAGCTGGGCGGTCGGCTACGACTATCCGATATCGAAGCGCACCGACGTTTATGCCGCGTACCTGAACGACAAGTACACGAGCATGTCGAGCGGGGACACATACGGCGTCGGCATTCGCACCAAGTTCTAAGCGAAGACAGCGAGCCAGGACAGCGAGCATTACGCGCTGGCGTCCGGCAATGCAAAACGCCGCCCTGAAACCAAGGGGCGGCGTTTTTGTTGTCAGACGTGCAGGCGGTCCAAGGGTTCGTGAACCAGCCGTTCACATGGGTGAGTTATCGCGCAATACCCAGGCGCGCTTTTGCGTCGTCGTATTCGTGCTTTAGCCGTGACACGAGTTCCGCCACCGTCGGCACGTCGTCCATCAGACCGACGCCTTGTCCCGCGCCCCAGATTTCCTTCCACGCCTTGGCTTTGATCGCCGAGTCGCCGAAATTCATCGCCGCCTTGTCCGATTCCGGCAGCGCTTCCGGATCGAGTCCGGCGTTGAGAATGCTCTGACGAATATAGTTGCCGTGCACGCCGGTGAAGAGGTTCGTATAGATGATGTCGGCAGCCTTCGATCCCACGATCGCAGTCTTGTACTCCTCCAGCGCATGCGCTTCGCGCGTGGCAATAAAACGTGTGCCGATATACGCGAAATCCGCGCCCATGGCTTGCGCGGCGAGAATGGAGCCGCCGTTGGCAATGGCGCCGGACAATGCGATCGGACCATCGAAAATACGCCGCACTTCGCCCACCAGCGCGAACGGCGACGTCATGCCCGCGTGCCCGCCGGCGCCGGCCGCGACGAGGATCAGGCCATCGACGCCCGCCTCCAGCGCCTTCTCTGCGTGCCGCAAATTGATCACGTCGTGGAGCACGATGCCGCCGTAGCTGTGCACGGCGTCGATCATTTCCTTGACCGGCGCGCGCAGGCTTGTAATGAAGATGGGCACGCGATGCTCAACGCACACACGCACGTCCGCCTCAAGCCGCGCGTTCGAGTGATGCACGATCTGGTTCACGGCAACCGGACCGACCGGCGCGCCCGGATTCGCTGCCTTGTGCGCCTCGATTCCCTCGCCAATCTGCGTGAGCCATTCATCTAGCAACTCGGCCGGCCGCGCGTTCAGCGCAGGAAACGAGCCGACAATTCCCGCCTTGCATTGCGCGAGCACGAGCTCGGGATAGCTGACGATGAACATGGGTGAAGCAATGACAGGCAGCGCGAGGTGTTGCAAAGCGGCGGGAAGTGCCATGACACGAGTCTCCTGATGAATGTGAAAGCCCGCGATACGCGTGCGTCCATCTGATGTGGGGTCACAATAACTGCACGGTAACTGCGCACGGCGATTGCCGCCGGACTTGGGCATTGCTCAAGCGCACGCACTGAATGCATGCGAACGACCGTTCTATTATAGGCGAATCTTTTGATTCGCGATTACCAGGGACATTGGAAGAAGTCTTCAGCTTCTACGAAAGCGCCTGCCAGCAAGCAGTTTAGTATCGGCGAGGACGCCTACAATGTTTTTCCCGTCACGCTGAATTATTCAAGCCATGCCGTTTGAAGACTACGAGCCGTTCACCTTCGATGCCGCGGGCGTCGAACTCTTCGGCATGAAGGGCGGCAACGGGCCGCCGCTTCTGCTGCTTCACGGCCACCCGCAGACACATCAGATCTGGCATCGGCTGGCTGGCATCCTGGCGCAGCATTTCACCGTCATCGCGACGGATTTGCGCGGTTACGGCGCATCGGGGAAACCGGTCAGCGACGCGCGGCACACCCCCTATTCCAAACGCGCGATGGCCGCCGATCAGGTAGCGGTCATGCGGCACTTCGGCTTCGAGCGCTTCATGGTCTGTGCGCACGATCGCGGCGCGCGGGTGGCGCACCGGATGGCGCTGGATTTCCCGCTGGCTGTCGACCGCCTGATGCTGCTCGACATAGCGCCGACGCTCGCCATGTACGAAGCTACCGATCGCGCCTTCGCCACTGCATATTTTCACTGGTTCTTCCTGATCCAGCCCGAGCCCTTGCCGGAATTGCTGATCGGCGCGCATCCCGATGCCTATGTCGAGCGCGTGATGGGCAGTCGCCACGCAGGTCTTGCACCCTTTGCGCCGCATGCGTTGCAGGCATACCGCGACGCGCTGCGCCAGCCCGGCGCGGTGCATGCGATGTGCGAGGACTACCGGGCGTCGGCGACGATCGATCTCGACCACGATCGCGCGGATATCGAGTGCGGCAAGCGGCTCGCGTGTCCGCTGCGAGTGTTGTGGGGGCAGGAAGGTGTGATCGAACAATGCTTCGAGCCGCTGGCCGAATGGCGTCGTGTCGCACGCGATGTCAGTGGCCGCGCGTTGCCTTCGGGCCACTATATTCCGGAAGAAGTACCCGACGAATTGCTCGCGGAAATGCTCGCTTTTTTCGAGGCAAGCGAGGAGGCATAAGGGTGCAGCACGTTCGCGTCATGGCGCGTTCAAGCGGCTGTTATTTTTCTGTAGGGAAAGCACCGATGCATCTCAAAAACAGGCGCGCTACGATGCAGTCGGCGCTGATCACGTCAACAAAATTCCGCCGCTTGGGCCTGGCCGTTCGATGAAAAGTCGATAGCTGACAAGCGGCTTTCTTTTTGGCTGTTGCAGGTTGTTGCGGGTTTTCGCATGGTGCGCCTGCGCTTTCAGCCGATCTTTACTGTCTCGCCTTCCACCCTCAGCGCACCGCTCGCCGCCAGTTCGGCCAGATACTTGCGCACTAATCCCGGACGGTCATTGGAGAGCAGGTTCGCGGCGGCGCGCATTGCTCCGGCTTTATCTACGAGCAGCAGCAATGCGCTGAGCGGCATTGAGCGCAACTCCATCAGCTTGAACACGATCATCACCTTCAGCGCATTCTTCGCGTTACGCACGGGGTCGGCACGCAGATAGTCGATTCGCGAGAAAGCGATATCCAATGCCGTCGATACATCCGTAAACGGCGCGCCGTGGCCGGGAATCACTGCACGCACGTCCAGCGTAGCGATCAACTCGAGCACCGCGCGTTGCTCCGCGAAGCCGCTTTCGCCTTCCAGTTCGGGAAAGATCA
Source organism: Caballeronia udeis (assembly GCF_044909315.1). Lineage (GTDB taxonomy): Bacteria > Pseudomonadota > Gammaproteobacteria > Burkholderiales > Burkholderiaceae > Caballeronia > Caballeronia udeis_A. The sequence goes on along the minus strand of NZ_JBIYEB010000001.1, from coordinate 443,947 downwards.
CGCCGAAGCCGTTTTCCCACAGCGCGTCGGCGCTGATCAGCAGCCGTTGTTCAGCGCAATACAACATCAGCGAATGCGGATCGTGACCGGGCGCGCCGAGCACCGACCAGTCGAGGCCGCCAAGCCGGAGCGTTGCCCCCGGGGCAATCGTGCCGGTGAAACCGAAGCGCTCGCAACGCTGCCCGGTCGCGCGGAACGTGAGTTTGTCTTCGTCCCATTCACGCACGGCGTCGGCTTCTGTTTGCGGAATCAGCGTCTCGCAGATGAAGCTCGATTGCAGCAACGCATTGCCGCCGCAATGGTCCGAATGCAGATGCGTGTTTACGATCAGATCGAGTGTGCGGTCGTTGCCAAGCGCTTGCCGCACGAGCGCCAGCGTCTGCGGAGCGTGTATCGCATAGCCGGTATCGACCAGCGCGGTGTGTATTCCATGCGCGTCACGGCCGTCATCTCCATCACGCTCGTCATCGATGAAAAGCACGTTGTTCGATGACAGCCAGCCGCGCTCAAACACCCGCATGGATGCCGGAAACGTGATCATGCGTCCGGCTCCTTCGGCATCACGACGATGGTCGCGCTTGCCTTGACCATGACCTCGCCATGCTGGTTCAGCGCCTGGCCTTCCAGCTTCACGAGATCGCCGTTCAAGCTCGGTTTCCAGTGGGCCCCGGTCACTTGCCAGCTCATCGCGAGCACGTCGTTCGCCTTGACCGCGCGCGCGAGCTTGATCCCGAATTCAAGGCCGAGCGGCTGGGCGTAGGTGGAAAAGTGGGTGGCGAGCATCGCCATCAAATGCGCGGTGGGCTGGGTGCCCGATGCGATCAGCGATCCGAAGCGGCTGGCTTCGGCGTAGGCATCGTCGTGATGCAGCGGATTGTGATCGTTCACCAGCGTGGCGAACGACTTGATCGAATCGGGCGGCAACGCCAGCGTGGCCGTGAAGCGCTCGCCGATATGCACCAGTCGCGGCGCTTTCCTGCGTGCCTGCGCTTGCGTCAGGACCGCCGCTTTTTGCGCGTCATCGAACGAAGACCAGCCGGCAATTTCATCGATTGTGCGAAAACAGCCGTCGCAAAGCCCCGTCGATGGATTCATCCTGCATACATCGATACACGGTGATGCAGCGGCCTCAGACATCACGCAGTCTCGCGCAGCGCGACATCGGCGACCGGCGCGCCCGTCAGCGCGACCAGTTCCCGCGGCGTCAGATTGAAGACCGCGTGCGGATGACCGGCGGCGGCCCAGAGACTGTCAAGCGCGAGCAGGTCTTCATCGATCAGCGTCAGAGGCGTTGTGGCATGGCCGATCGGACACACGCCGCCGATTGCGTAGCCGGTCTTCTCGCGGACGAACTTGGCGTCGGCGCGGGCGAGTTCGCCTACACGTTCGGCCACTTTCTTTTCATCGACGCGATTCACGCCGCTCGCAATGACGAGCACCGGTGCGTCGTCTTTCTTACGGCGAAACAGGATTGATTTGGCGATTTGGGCAACCGAGCAGCCGAGGCCGGCTGCCGCTTCGGCCGATGTTTTGCCGGTTTCGGCGAGCATGACGACGGGGCTGGTGTGCCCGCGTTCCTGCAGCAGGAGCGCCACGCGGCGGGCGGATTCTGGCAGGGCGTCGAGTGTTTCGTTCATTGCGTTCGTTTCCGGATTAATGAGCTTGAGTTGACGATCAAACGCAGGGCGCCACGCCGTCGCGTTTTTTCGCGAGCAACGCGCGTCCGACACGGGATGCGCTCGGCTTGCCGATCGCCCGCGAAATGAAGTCGCCAATTTCCACGAGCTGATCGAGATCGACACCGGTTTCAATACCGAGTCCGTTCAGCAGGAAGATCACGTCCTCGGTCGCGACGTTGCCGGTCGCGCCTTTCGCATACGGACAGCCGCCGAGTCCCGCCACCGAGGCGTGGAAAATCTCGATGCCTTCCTGCAGCGACGCATAGATGTTCGCAACCGCCTGACCATAGGTATCGTGGAAATGGCCGGAGAGCCGTTCGCGCGGGAACACCTTCGACACCGCCGCCATCACGTCACGCGTGCGGCCCGCGGTGCCCACGCCGATGGTGTCGGCAATATCGATTTCATCGCAGCCGAGCGCCTTCATGCGCTGCACGACATCGACCACGGCGCCTATCGGCACGTCGCCCTGGTACGGGCAGCCCAGCGCGCACGAAATGCTGCCGCGCACGCGCAAGCCCGCTTCTTTCGCCGCCTTCGCGACCGGTTCGAAGCGCGTGATGCTTTCCGCAATGCTGCAGTTGATGTTCTTCTGCGAAAACGCCTCACTGGCCGCGCCGAAGATGACGATCTCATCGACTTTCGCTTCCAGCGCCGCTTCGAAGCCGCGCAGGTTCGGCGTGAGCGCCGAGTAAATCGTGCCCGGACGCCGCTCGATACCGGCCATCACCGCTGCGCCGTCGGCCATTTGCGGCACCCATTTCGGCGAGACGAACGACGCTGATTCGACGTTCTGCAAACCCGCGTTCGCGAGCCGGTTTACCAGTTCGACCTTTACCTCGGTCGAAACGAATTCCTTTTCGTTCTGCAGGCCATCGCGTGGCCCCACTTCGACGATTTTTACCTTGGCCGGCAGCATGGCTGTCTCCTTTGAATACGTGTCTGTCTTTGCGGATCGATGACCCTTAATACCCGCGTTTCACATCGACTATGCCGGATATTGGCTCGCCGCGCGCGAGCGCCATGATCTTGTTCGCGATCTGCTCGATGCTTTCTTCGCGCAGCGTTTCGGCCGCGATATGCGGCGTGATCGTGAGGCGCGGCGTGCGCCAGAACGGATGGTTGTCCGGCAGCGGTTCGGTGTGGAATACGTCGAGCGTCGCGGCGGCGATCTGGCCCGTTTGCATGGCGTGGAGCAGGTCGTCGTCCACCAGATGTCCGCCGCGCGCCAGATTGACGAGATACGCGCCCGGCGCGAGCCGTTCGAACGTGCGCCGGTTCAGGATGCCTTCGGTATCCGGCGTATGCGGCAGCAGGTTGATGAGCACCCTCGTGCCGTCGAGGAAGGCTTCGAACTGTTCGTCGCCGGCGAAAGTCCTGACGCCTTCAACATCCCGCTTGCTACGGCTGAAACCGCGCACCGGCATGCCGAACGCCGCCAGCGCTTGCGCGACCCGCGCGCCGAGCACGCCCATGCCCAGCACGCCGACCGTGAAGTCCTTCAACGCAAAGGGCGGTAGTTTTTGCCAGCGATGCTCACGCTGGAGCGCGTCATATTCGTCCAGGCGGCGCAGGTAGCGCAGCACCGTGTGGGCCGCGTATTCGACCATCTGGTGGCCCATGCCGCTGTCTTCCAGGCGTACGAGCAGCGCGCTGGGCGGCAGTGTGCCGGGCTGCTTGCGTTCGACTTCGAGGATGGCATCTACCCCTGCGCCGAGGTTGAACACCGCCTTCAGGTCCGGCCGGTTCGCGAACAGCTCGGGCGGCGCGCGCCAGACGACCGCGTAGTCGGCGGGGGCGGTGTCGCCGGGTTGCCACAGGCGCACATCGGCGCCGGGAAGTGCGCGGGCCAGATCGTCAAGCCAGAGCGAGGCCTCGGTGTGGTGCTCGTAGAGAATGATCTTCATTGAAGGTTCGTGTTCACGGGGATAAGGGCGCGCGGATCGTTGAATTGTGTCCGAAACTAAGCTCATTTTACGGTTTCGCCGCAGTTTCGCCTCGGCTTCGTCGCGGTTTCTCCGCGGTTTTGCTGCGGTTTCTCCCAATAACACGCGTAATGCCGGGGACTAAGCCCCGACCATCGCCCGATCGCCGCCGATAACCAAATGACGAAAACTTGGTTCGCGCCGGGGCGCTTACGCAGCAGAATTGTTCCTCACCATGCGGGCTACGGGCCGGCAGCGAGGTTCACATGAATTCATGCAGTACATCGGCCTGGCCGCCGCGGCTTGTTACCGTTCCGGGCTTGCACGGCAGCGAGGGTGCGCACTGGCAAACGTGGCTGGAGCGGCAATTACCGAGATCCCGCCGCGTGGAGCAGGAGGACTGGGACGCGCCGCGACTGGACGTGTGGGCGCAATCCGTTGCAGATACGGTGGCCAGCGTCCGTGGTCCCGTCATTCTCGCCGCGCATAGCTTCGGTTGCCTCGCGGCCGCACATGCGATCGGGCAGGGGCTGACCGGCGACGCCGTTGCCGGTGTGCTGTTTGTCGCACCGGCAAGCCCGGACAAGTTCAGGTTCGCGGGTGCATTCGAACCGCGCCGTCTCGGGGTGCCGTCGGTGCTGATTGCGAGCATGACCGACCCGTGGATGCCCTTCGACCAGGCGATGCGTCTCGCGAGCCAGCTGGGCAGCGCGTTCGTGAACCTGGGCGATGCCGGGCACATCAATACGGCGTCGGGGTTCGGTCCGTGGCCACGCGCAAAATATTTTGTCGATACCCTGATTCATTGCGCAGCCCCCGCGCATTTCGCTGAGCAACCCGACGTGTTCGACCGCTTCGAGCATTTCGAACAGGCGGCGTATGGATGAGTTGTCCGATGCAATACAGCCCCGGCTTTTCGATAGAATCGCCGCTTCGCAGCGGTTTTCACTATTCGAATAATCGGGGGATGTATGGCGGGTTTGAAGCATTGGGCAGCAATCGCGGCGCTGGGTTTCGCTACATTCACCACGTTCGCTCACGCGGATACAGCGCTGCTCAACGTCTCTTATGACGTCACGCGCGAGTTGTTCAAGGATATCGATACCGCGTTTATTGCCGACTACAAGCAGAAGACCGGCGAGACGCTTTCCGTGCGCCAGTCGCATGGGGCGTCGAGTGCGCAGGCGTTGTCGGTGATGCAGGGTCTGCAGGCTGACGTGGTGACGATGAATCAGCCGAACGACATCGACTTGCTGGTCGAGCGCGGCGGCCTGGTGCCGGCCAACTGGCGCACGCTTCTGCCGAATAACGCGGTGCCGTACACGACCACCATGGTGTTTCTGGTGCGTCATGGGAACCCGAAGAACATTAAGGACTGGAGCGATCTCGCGCGCCCCGGCGTGCAGGTCGTGATCGCGAATCCGAAGACCTCGGGTAACGGGCGTTATGCGTATCTGGCCGCGTGGGGTTACAAGAAGCAGCAGGGCGCGACCGACGCGCAGGCTCAGGACTTCGAGAAAGCCATCTTCAAGAACGTGCCGGTGCTGGACACGGGCGGGCGTGGCGCGACGACGACGTTCACGCAACGGGGTATTGGCGACGTGCTCGTGACATTTGAAAACGAAGTGGCGCTGATGAACGCGGGCGCGAGTGGAAAGGATTTCGACGCGGTGTATCCGTCGGTGAGTTTGTTGGCCGAACCGCCGGTCGCGGTGGTTGCGAAGGTCGTGGACAAGCGCGGCACGCGCAAGGAAGCGCAGGCGTACCTGGATTATTTGTGGACGCCGGCGGCACAGGAAATCATCGCGCAGCATCATCTGCGGCCACGTAACGCAGAGGTGCTGGCGAAGCACGCAAGCGAATTCAAGCCGATCAAGACGTTCACGGTCGAGCAGGTTTTCGGCAACTGGCAGAAAGCGCAGCAAACCCATTTCTCCGATGGCGGCACGTTCGATCAGGTGATCGTGGATAAGAATTAAAGGGGTGATTGACCGCTTTGCTTGAAAAGAACACATAACTTAAGGGGCAATTTATTGCCCCTTAAGTTCGTTTGAGCCGCTTAGTGGGTACCTTCTTGCCTCCTGCGGAGAGCAGGTACGGCGCGACCAAAAAAAATCCCCCGGAATCTATTGATCGCGGGGGATTCCGTACATCAACAGCAGTTCACCGCGCCGTCGCGGCAAAACGACCTACTCGTCACTGCACCTGTGCGTGCCCGCACTTGACCTCACAAGCCTCTGCCGCCTGCGTCTGCTGCGACGCTTGCGCCTGCATTCCCAACCGCTCCAGCAATTTCCTGTCGGCTTCAGCCTGCGGGTTGCTTGTCGTCAGCAACTGGTCGCCGTAGAAAATCGAGTTCGCGCCGGCGAGGAAACACAGCGCCTGCAGTGCTTCATCCATCTGCTCGCGTCCCGCCGACAAGCGCACCATTGCCTTGGGCATCGTGATTCGCGCAACCGCGATCGTGCGCACGAATTCGAACGGATCGAGCAAAGCCGTACCCGTCAGCGGCGTGCCCTCGACCTGCACCAGATTGTTGATAGGCACGGATTCCGGATACGGCTCCATGTTCGCCAGTTGCGTGATCAGCCCGGCGCGCTCGCGCCGCGATTCGCCCATGCCGACAATCCCGCCGCAACACACGTTGATACCGGCATCGCGGACATGTTCGAGCGTATCCAGGCGATCCTGATACGTGCGCGTCGAGATGATCTGGCCGTAGAACTCCGGCGATGTATCGAGGTTATGGTTGTAGTAATCCAGCCCCGCGTCGCGCAGACGTTCCGCCTGATGCGCTTCCAGCATGCCGAGCGTCACGCAGGTTTCCAGGCCCATCGCCTTCACGCCGCGAATCATGTCGGCGATCGGTTCGAGATGCTGGTCCTTCGGATTGCGCCACGCCGCGCCCATGCAGAAACGCGTCGCGCCGTTTGACTTGGCGATTTCGGCAGCCTTCAGGACTTCATCGACGGCCATCAGCTTGTCGGCCTTTAACCCCGTGTCGTGATGCGACGACTGCGGGCAATACGCGCAGTCTTCCGGGCAACCGCCGGTCTTGATCGACAGCAGCGTGGAGAGCTGAACCGTGTTGGCATCGAAGTGTTCGCGATGCACGCCCTGTGCACGAAACAGCAGGTCGTTGAACGGCAGGTCATAGAGCGCGACGATATCCGCCACGCGCCAGCGAGCCAGCGTTTGCGGTGTGGCGGGTTGAGCCGTCTTGTCGGTGGATTGCACTTGCGTCATGTGAGGATCCTTTTCGTTTTGCGGATAACGATGAATTACTGGCCCGAGCCCGCCGAACGAAGCGTGTCCAGCAGCAGGGAGGTATCGAGGTAAGCCATGGCCGCGCGAGCATCGGGCGGCGTAAGGCGGGGAACGGTGCCGAGCAGCGGCGCGTTGTATTGACTGTCCAGCCGCAGCCGGATTGCTTCGATGTTTTCAGCAGGAAACAGCATGGCGGGATCGATCTGGTTAGCCACCCAGCCCACCAGGTGCAAGCCTCGCGCGGCTATTGCCTCGGCGCTCAGCAACGCATGGCTGATGCAGCCGAGCCGCATGCCGACCACCAGCACGACCGGCAGGTTCAACGCGAACGCGAGGTCGGCGGTATCGTGGACATCGGTGAGCGGCACGCGGAATCCGCCCACGCCTTCCACCACCACCACGTCCGCTTGCTGCACGGCGAACTGATGCGCTTCCACGATCCGCGCAATATCCAGCGACACATTCTCGCGCGCCGCTGCAATGTGCGGCGCGGCGGCTTCCTTCAGCAGGAACGGCGTGCGTATGGCCGGCGGCAGCGCAACGTTCGCGGCGGCATCGAGTTGATCGGCGTCTTCGTTGTGCCACTCGCCGTCGCGTTCGAACGCGCCCGCCGCGATAGGTTTCATCGCGGCGGCGCGCAGGCCGAGTGCGGCAAAGCCATGCAGCAACGCAGCGGATACGAGCGTCTTGCCGATCTCGGTATCTGTGCCGGTGACGAAGAGCGAGAGCGGCGTGGTCATGATCGGTTGCTCAAGGTTTGCAGTGCCTCGTCGAGCTTGGCGAGGTCGTCGTGGCTATGCGCCGCAGAAAGCGAAATGCGCAGGCGCGATGTGCCAACCGGAACTGTCGGCGGCCGGATGGCGGGCACCCACATGCGGTATTCATCGAGTGCGGCGGCAAGCCTCAGCGTCTCTTCATTGCCGCCGATAATCAACGGCTGAACCGCCGTATGCGAATCCACGGGCGACCATCGCGTGCGCTTTAGCATGGCCCGCGTACTCTCGATCAACGTAGCGAGATGCGCACGCCTCTCATCGCCTTCCTGTCCTTCGATAATCTTCAAACTGGCCGATACCGCGTGCGCCACCGCTGGCGCCGATGCCGTCGTAAAGATGTACGGACGCGCGCGCTGCACGAACCATTCGATCACCGTTTCATGCGCGATCACGAACGCGCCGGACACGCCCGCTGCCTTGCCCAGCGTGCCCACGTACACGAGATGCGGCGAGCGCAACGCAGCCTCGGCCAGCGCGCCGCGGCCTTGCGGACCAAGGACGCCGAAGCCGTGCGCATCGTCGACAACCAGCCATGCGCCATGACGCTCCGCCAGCTCGAGCAGCGAACCAAGCGGAGCGATATCGCCGTCCATGCTGAAGACCGAATCCGTGACGATGATCTTCGTGCCGCCGTCATTCGCGGATGCTTCCAGCATTGCGCCGAGTGCTTCGGCGTCAGCGTGAGGATAGATGCGAATCTGCGCACGCGACAGGCGAGCACCATCGATCAGCGACGCGTGGTTCAACGCGTCGCAGAACATCAGGGTGTCGCGGCCGCCTGACTTGTTCGCAGCGCCTAGCGTGGTCAACGTCGCGAGATTCGCCATGTAGCCGGTGCTGAAGTACAGCGCTCGCGCCTGGTCGACGAATCCGCCGGAGAATGCCGCGAGGTCGTCTTCGAGCTTCGCATGCGTGCGTGAATGGCCGCCGAGCAGATGCGATCCGCCGCTGCCCGCGCCGTATTTTCGTGCGCCTTGCGCGAGTGCTTCGCGCAAGGTTTCGTGCGCGGCGAGCCCGAGGTAATCGTTGCTGGCAAAGCCGATGATCTCGCGTCCGTCCACCGTCATGTGAGCGGCGCAGGCGCTGTCGGCGATGCGTCGGCGACGACGCAAGCCGTTGCGCTCGATATCGGCGAGCCCTTGTTCAAGGGTCTCGAAAAGAGCGGGCGATGTAGTGCTCATGCAGCCTCCGATAACGTGGCGTCGAAGACCATGCGGGTGCGTTCGGCGAGTAGCGCGAGTTCGTCGTCGCTGAGGATGTACGGTGGCATCAGATAGACGGTCTTGCCTATCGGTCGCAACAATAGCTCGTGTTTCAAGGCCTTTTCGAAGAAACGGCGCGAGAATGAGCGTGCCTGGACGGGGTCTTCGATGATCGCATCGAACGCGAAGATCGTGCCGCGTTCACGCAGGTTCCTGACGTGCGGATGATCTTGCAGCGGGCTCAGCGCAGCGCGCAACACGGACGATTTCCGGCGGTTCTCTTCAAGCACGTTAGCGCTTTCGAACAGGTCGAGCGTCGCGAGGGCGGCCCGGCACGCGAGCGGATTACCCGTGTACGAATGCGAGTGCAGGAAACCGCGCGTCATGTCGTCGTCGTAGAACGCGGCGTAGATTTCATCGCGTGTGAGCACGATGGATAACGGCAAATAGCCGCCGCTGATTCCCTTCGATAAACACAGGAAATCCGGCCAGATCGCCGCTTGTTCGCATGCGAAAAACGTGCCGCTGCGGCCACACCCGACAGCGATTTCATCGGCGATGAGATGCACGCCGTAGTCATCGCACAAAACACGCAGTCCTTTCAAATATGACGGATCGTGCATCGCCATGCCGGCTGCGCATTGAACCAGCGGCTCGACGATCACGGCTGCAAGCTGCGAGGCCTTGGCATCGAACAGCGTTTTCATATCGGTGAGCGCGCGTTGCGCGACATCACGTGCCGTCTCGCCTTCGCGGGCCTGGCGGGCATCCGGCGATGTCACTACGTGCGCATGGCGAATCAGCGGATCGTAGGCGTCCTTGAACAACGCGACGTCGGTCACGCCGAGCGCGCCGATAGTCTCGCCGTGATAGCTGTTCGCGAGGCAGACGAACTCGCGCTTCTCCGCACGGCCGCTGTTGCGCCAGAAGTGGAAGCTCATCTTCAACGCGATTTCAACTGCCGATGCGCCGTCGGAGGCGAAGAACGCATGGCCCAGCGTGTGCTGCGTGAGCGCGTGCAGACGCTCGGCGAGCAGGACGGCAGGTTCGTGCGTGCAACCGGCGAGCATGGCGTGTTCGAGCGTGTCGAGCTGATCCTTCAGCGCCGCATTGATGTGAGGATTTGCGTGGCCGAAGAGGTTGACCCACCACGAGCTGATGGCATCAAGATAGCGATGGCCGTCGTGGTCATAGAGCCACGCGCCTTTGCCGCGTGCGATGGGCACGAGCGGTGTGCGCTCGTGATGTTTCATTTGCGTGCACGGGTGCCATACGGCGCGTAGCGAGCGTGCAACCCAGTCATCGGGTGCAGGCTTTGGCGGGTTGTTCAGGTTCAAAACGACTCCAGGGGAGCGGCCAATCATGCGCTTGGGCGAATTCAGGCGCCGCTCCCGATCACATTCAGGCAAGCCACGACGGCTTGCGTTTTTCCAGGAAACTGCGCACGCCTTCGCGCCCTTCATCCGAGGCGCGGATTCGTGCGATACGGTCGGCGGTGTCCGAGATCAGCGTTTCATCGATTGGCTTGTCCGCCAGATCGACGACGAGTTGCTTGCACTCGCGCACGGCGTTCGGGCTATTGGCGACGATCGCGGCCGCGACGGCATCGACCGCGGCATTGAGCGCGTCTGCCGCAACGACCTGATGGACGAGGCCGATACGCAGTGCTTCGGCGGCATCGAAACGTTCGGCGGTCACGAAGTATCTGTGCGATGCGCGCGCGCCTATTGCCCGGATCACATACGGCGCGATGGTGGCGGGCATGAGCCCGAGCTTCGCCTCGGACAAGCAGAAGTGCGCCGATTCCGCGCAGATTGCGATGTCGGCAACGGCGACCAAGCCCATGCCGCCCGCGTACGCATCACCCTGGACCTGCGCGATCACCGGTTTGCTGCATGCGTAGAGGGTGTTGAGCATAGTGGCGAGGCCGAGTGCATCGGCGCGATTTTCCGCGTCCGTGTACGCTGCCATGCGTTTCATCCAGTTGAGGTCGGCGCCTGCGCAGAACGCGGGGCCGTTCGCCGCGAGGATGATGACGCGGATGGAGGCATCGTCAGCGAGCGCGCGGAATGCCGCTGTCAATTCGACGATCGTGGCCTCGTCGAAGGCATTGCGGACGTCAGGGCGATCGAGTGTGACGCGTGCCACGTAGCCGTCGACGGTGACTTTCAGGCGCTGCAGGTTCATTGCATCGGTCATGGGGGTTCTCGATCTCGATGTGCGCGACTCGGTGTTTCGCTCAGCACCAATTATCTCTAAATTCGTCGCGGGATTCGATTTTGAGGCGTACGGAGACCTGCGGCGGACCTGAGGCGCGTTCGGCGATCACGTGGTGATGCGGCTAACTTCGCTTATCGTGGAGGGTCTTTGCGGGGTTCAGAGGCTATTTCCTGCTGGCACCCGGCCGGAGGTTTTTTGTTTGCGCTCGGGTGGGGAGGGGGTTGGCTATTTCGTGCAGAGTGGTACGCGCCCAGCGCGGGGCGTTTTAGTCACGGCGGGCTTGTCTGCAGCCGGAGCAGCGAACTCCTCCAGCCACCCAGCCAAAGGCATTATCGCGACGCTGTCTGCGTCTGACTGACATTGCGATCGTTCCAGACTACCGCGTTGTTGACGGCGTACAACCGGCAGGGATCGCTGCTCTGCTTCTGACATCCCGCCAACGCCACCGCCACGGGGTCATCGCCCCCTTCCGCCCACGACCACGCGCCCGAATCCGACACCGCGAACGCGCGGCTCGAATACTGATGCAGAAAGTTTTCGTAACCTTCGCGGCCATGTTCATCGAGGAACGGCACCGCGGTCACCGCGTCCACGCTCGCATAACCCGTTGGCGAAGGCGCCTGCGGATCCGAAACCTGGTACTCACGATCCGTCGGCATGCCAATACCGGCCAGGAACGTCTTCACCCGTGGCCACCAGATCGACACACCGTCACGATCCCCAATCAGCCGATGCGCATCGTTCTTGTAAGCGCCGAAATTCACCATGTCGGCCTGGGCACCGTGCGCGCTATATGAAGCAAACATTTCATCAGGCAAGTTGCCCTGCCACACGGAGTCGTTGCTCCCGTACATCCACAACGACGGCAATTTCACATGCTCACCGTACGCACCAAACGCGCTCGTCAGGTTTTTCTGCCAGCCAGGACACTCGTCCTGACGAAGGCCACCGGAGAAATTGATCAGGCCACGTACACCCTTCGCCTCACGCGCGTCGCGAGCGCCATACGCCATGGTCACCAGCCCGCCGTGCGACGCACCCGCCACCACCACATGCTCGCTGTCGACAAACGGTTGTTTGTTCATGTAAGCCACCGTGGCAGCCACATCACGTGCCTGCGTGAAGCCATTGGCTTCGACATCACACCCGTTGCCGGTATATTCGCCGCCCGATTCCGCAAAGCCACGACGATTCGGCACGACGACCACATACCCGTGGCGCACGAACTCGCGCGCAAACGCGATCGGACGCGCGCGCGGCTGGTCATGCGCATTGCCAGGAAGCTTGCCGTGATTGAAGACGACCATGGGGAACGGACCCGGGCCATCAGGTTTGAAGATGGTGGTTTCAAGCGAGACGCCGCCTGAAGGTATTTCGATGACGGACTCGTTGAGATTTGACCCAACAACCGGAAGGGATGAGCCGAGCGACTGCGGCACTGTGCCGAAAGCAGGGGCCTCGAGCTTCGCGTACTGCTGCGCACCCGCGAACGGATCTGCAAGCGCCGAGGCGGACATCCCCGCGAGCGCACACGCCATTACACCACCTGACAACACATGCCTAAATGCCATCCCCGAAACCCCACCCACTCTTGACCCGGCTGATTTCCCAAAGCACGAGCCAGCTTATTGTCACAATCCATCGATCCGCGCGCCTGTACTGTCAATCAGTATCGCTGGTTGGATCGTCAAGTCATGTCCCGAATAGACAAGACAATGGGCTTCAATATGCAACACCGACGCGCCGACAGATATTTGGCTTATGAAACAGCAACTTAATATCATTCGCCAGCGACTGGCGAAAAGCTAGGGTACCCGGACAAAATCAATAGGCGCAATTAGAAAGTACCCGCGCGGCACACTAATTTTTGGCGAAAGCAGACGTTAAGGAAATTATTGCCGTCGATGCAGCCAGGTTCGTCGCTACGACGTTTCAATCGCGGAGATCACCGTCGACATAACGCCACCGGCCGTTGGTATCGCGTTCGAAGCGGCTCGTCTCATGCAGCCGGAACGCCCGGCCGCCGAGCTTGTATCGAGCGACAAATTCGACCTCGGCGTGATCAGCGTCAATCGGTGTGAAGCGTTTTATCTGCAAGCCGAGCCAGCGGGTGGCGGGATCGGCGGAGGTTTCCAGATCGCGGGGGCAAGTGGCCGCGGCCCAGGTCGCGCGCAGATACGCTGTGTTGCCGAGCACGTAGGCGGTGTAGCGTGAGCGCATCAGTTCCATTGCGTTGCCCGCCGGTGAGCCGCCTTCTATGAAGCGCCCGCAGCATTCCACGTAGCCCGGCGGACGTTTAGCGCTGCCCGATCCCTGCGACGCGCCGCCGCACGGGCATTCACCGGCTTGCTTCATGCGTCGACGCCCGGCATCTCGATGTGTCGCGGCTGCGCCTTCACGCGTGCCAGCCATGCGCGAATGGCCGGATACCGGTCGAGGTCCAGGTTGGCTTCATCGGCGACATGGGTGTACGCATACAGCGCAATGTCCGCGATGGTGTATTGCTCGTCGACGAAATAGGTTCGCGTGGCGAGATGCGTTTCCATCACATCGAGCGCGCGATAAGAACCGGCGGTTTTCTCGGGCAGGCGAGGATCGTCGGGGTGTTTAACGAACTGAAGAATGAAGCGCGCAACCGCAATGTTGGGCTCGTGACTGTATTGCTCGAAGAACATCCATTGCAGGACGCGCGCCCGCGAAAGACGGTCCGTGGGCAGCAGCGGGGTGCCTTCCGCGAGGTAATAGAGGATCGCGTCCGATTCGAACAGGCATGTATGCTCATCGATCTGCAACACCGGCACCTTGCCGTTCGGATTTAACTGACGAAACGCCTCGGTGCGCGTGGCGCCGTTCATCATGTCTACTTCATGCCATGCATACGGCCGCCGCAGTTGTTCCAGTGCAAGCCGGACCTTGTAGCAATTCCCCGACGACGCCACGCCATGTACCTGATATGCCACTTCATGTCCTCTTTGTCTGATTGAAGCACGCACTTCGGAAGCCGTATCAATGTACCGCACTCACCACGCGAGCGGCGTACCGTCGTACTGCACGAACGAGCCGTTGAATTTCCCGGGGTTCGCGGCGGCCGCCGCGATCACCGCGCGCATTCCGGAAATGCTGTGCGCCGGTTCGATCGCCGCCGACGAGCCGCCCATTTCGGTGCGCACCCATCCCGGATGCAGCGCGATGCAAGTCGAGCCGCGCACCTCCAGCGATGCCGCCTTCAGCGCCGCATTCACTGCGGCCTTGCTCACGCGATACAGCCAGCCCGCCGTTCCGTTCATCTCCGCGATACCGCCCATCTTGCTCGACACCACCGCGAGCACGCCGTGCGCGGCGTCGGTGAGCGGCAGGAGTATGGGCAGCAGTTGCATCGGGCCGCGGACATTGGCGTGCATGACCTGGTCGAAATCCTCCGACAACACGGTTTCCACGTGTTCGGTTCGCGGACCGTACACGCCCGACACGATGATCGCGACATCCAGTTTCTCGCCATCGAGTTGCCAGCCCAGCGCCGCGATCTGCTCGGGCTGGGTTGTATCGACGGAGAAGGTTTTTGCGCCCATGGAGCTGAGTGCTTCCAGCGACGCCGCGTTGCGAGCGGTGGCGAGCACGCGCCAGCCGTCGCGGCAATAGGCTCGCGCGAATTCGTGGCCGAGCCCGCGCGACGCGCCCACGATCAATACGGTTTTCATGAGGCTCTCCTGCACGCTGCACTAAATCAGTTCGATACCCATCGCCGTCGCTTCTCCGCCGCCGATGCACAAGCTCGCCACGCCGCGTTTCATTCCGCGCTGACGCAACGCGCCGATCAACGTCACGAGAATCCGCGCACCCGATGCGCCGATCGGATGCCCGAGCGCACACGCGCCACCGTTGACGTTGACCTTGTCGTGAGGCAAGTCGTGTTCCCGCATGGCGGCCATCGTGACGACGGCGAATGCTTCGTTGATCTCGAAGAGATCGACTTGGTCCGCGCGCCAGCCGTTCTTGCCGAGCAACTTGCGGATTGCGCCAACAGGCGCAGTCGTGAACAACGCCGGTTCCTGCGCGAAGGTGCTGTGCCCGGCCACTCGCGCGAGCGGCGTGACGCCGAGGCGCTTCGCCGTGGATGCCCGCATCATCACGAGCGCGGCGGCGCCGTCCGAGATAGACGATGAATTGGCCGCCGTTACCGTGCCATCTTTGGCGAAGGCCGGTTTGAGCGTAGCAATCTTGTCGATATTCGCCTTGAACGGCTGTTCGTCGTGATCGATAACGGTATCGCCCTTGCGTCCCGCGACCGTCACCGGCGCGATTTCCCAAGCGAACGAACCGTCTTCATTGGCCCGCTTCGCGCGGCGCAGCGACTCGACCGCAAACGCGTCCTGCGCTTCCCGCGAAAACTTGTAGGACCCGGCGCATTGCTCCGCGAACGTACCCATCAGCTGGCCTTTTTCATACGCGTCTTCAAGGCCGTCGAGGAACATGTGATCGAGTACCTGGCCGTGGCCCATGCGCATGCCGCCACGTGCTTTGGGCAGCAAGTACGGCGCATTGGTCATGCTCTCCATTCCGCCCGCGACTATCACGTCCGCCGAGCCGGCCAGCAGCATGTCGTGCGCGAACATGGCGGCCCGCATGCCGGACCCGCACATCTTGTTGACCGTGGTGCTGCCGACGGACAGCGGCAGGCCTGCGCCGAGCGCGGCTTGCCGCGCGGGCGCCTGACCGAGTCCGGCGGGCAGCACGCAACCCATCACGGCTTCTTCGATCTGCTCGGGTTTGAGGCCGGCGCGTTCCACGGCGGCGCGGATGGCGACCGAGCCGAGTTGCGGCGCCGTCACCGTGGCGAAGTCGCCTTGGAACGCGGCCATCGGCGTACGTGCAGCCGATACGATCACCACCGGATCAGTGACGAAATCAGTCATGTTTCAGCTCCTTGATCACACCTTTCACAATAGCCGGGACATCGCCGAGACGGGCGGCATCGGAGGCAAGCACATCGTTTGCCGATGAATGCGCGCCACCGCGAACCAGCGCCGCGATGCATTGCTGATAGGTCGGCTCGACCTCTTCCGACCCGTTGATCATCATGCCCATGTTGCGCACACGGCCGTCATGCACGCCGTAGGTCCAGCCATGCACCGTGATCTCCTGGCCACGCGCCCACGCATCGCGCAGAATGGTCGTGTGGCATACGTTCACCGTCTGTTCAATCGTGTTCAGCTCCACCAGCCGACGATTCCGCGCCTCGCCCATCGGCCATTCCTCGAGCAGCGCGGAGTGCTTGTCGCGCACATCTTCCACGTGACGCAGCCAGTTGTCCGCAAGACCCACGCGCCGGCCCACGAGCGCCGCGCCCACGCCGGAACAGCCGTAATGCCCGACCACCATGATGTGCTTGACCTTCAGCAGATCAACCGCGAACTGGATCACGGACAAGCAGTTGAGGTCCGAGTGAACGACCACGTTCGCGATGTTCCTGTGCACGAACACCTCGCCCGGCGGCAAGCCGATGATCTGGTTGGCCGGCACGCGTGAGTCTGAGCACCCGATCCACAGATATTCGGGCGCTTGCTGATGCGCCAGGCGGGAGAAATATTCAGCGTCTTCCGAGAGCTTGCGATCGACCCATTTCAGGTTGTTATCGAACAGGTGCGAGAGCGGGTTGTTCTCGTGGCTTTCAGGGTTGTCTGTGTTGTCGATATTGGACATGGGATTCAGTGCGGATAGGTTTCATGCGGCGCGTGCAGCGGGTGCGCCGTCCAGAAAACGCTCAGGATAACGAACGCAAAAACGAATGCCGTGTTCGTACGGAAAGAAGTCGGCGAGCTCGCCGTTAAGGATTTCTTCCTTATGCTTTTGCCACAGAGCGGGGTCGAAGAAATCGGCGTGATGTTTGATGAACGCGTCCCGCACGCGCAGGTCGCCGAGCAGGAAGGTGTTGTAGGTTTCGGGGAAGATGTCATGCGGCCCGACGGTGTACCACGGCTCACCCGACATCTCGTCTTCCTCGTTGCGGGCTTGCGGCACTTTGCGCACGTTGCAATCAGTCAGGTATTCGATCTCGTCGTAGTCGTAGAACACCACGCGGCCGTGGCGCGTCACGCCGAAATTCTTGTAGAGCATGTCGCCGGGGAAGATGTTCGCCTGGATCAGTTGCTTGATCGCGTCGCCATATTCCTTGATGCCATGCTCGATTTCCGACGGCGTGCCGTTCTGCAAATACAGGTTCAGCGGTGTCATGCGCCGCTCGATGTACATATGCCTGATCACCAGGTTATCGCCTTCGTATTCGATCATCGAAGCAACTTCCTTCTTGAGCTCCTTGAGCAGCGCATCGTCGAGGCGCGACAGCGGTAACGCGACGCTCGAATACTCGAGCGTATCGGCCATGCGTCCGAGACGGTCGTGACGTTTGACGAGCTGATACTTGTCCTGGATCTTCTTGCGCGTGGTTTCCTTCGGCGGCGGAAAGTTGTCCTTGATCAGCTTGAACACATACGGAAAAGACGGCAGCGTGAACACCAGCATCACAAGCCCCTTGATGCCGGGCGCGATGACGAATTTATCGCTGGAATGCGACAGGTGATGCAGCAAGTCGCGATAAAACAGGTTCTTTCCCTGCTTCTGCAATCCCACCGACGTATAGATTTCCGCCTTCGGTTTGCCCGGCATGATCGAGCGCAGGAACTGGATATACGCGGAGGGCACTTCCATATCCACGAGGAAGTATGAGTGCGAGAAGCTGAAGATGATCAGCAGTTGCTCGCGCTGCAGCAGGACCGTATCGAGCGCGAGCAGGCCGGGCGACGCGTGACGCACGGGCACGGCGAACGGCACCACCAGATCACCGTTGATGATCCGGCCCACTATGTACGCCGCCTTATTGCGAAAGAACAGCGACGACAGCACATGAATCTGGAAATTTGGCGCGGCCTTGAATTCGCCGAACGCCTCGTTAATGGCTTGCATCAGGCACTGGACGTCGCGCTGCAAATCTTCGAACGGCGGCTCGAGCTGGAAGTTCGTGACGATCCGTTCGAGCGTTGCCGCGAGCCCGTCCTTACTCGGGTAATACGCGCGATAGGTCGGTTTGGCCGCGGGTTCGTCGTTCTCGATGTACTCCGTCGAAATGGCGGGCCGCACGAAAATGAAGTCATTGTTGAAGTACGAACGATGCAGGATCTTGCAGCACACCGAGTTGAAGAACGTCTCCGCGCACTCGGGCTGCCGGTGCGACGTCAGCAGGCCGATGTAATGCAGCTTGATCTGCTGCCAGATTTCATCGTCTATGTTCTCGGCGTCGTACTCGTCTTCCAGGCGCATCACGCACTCTTCCACCCGATCGTCGTACGACGTGATGCGCTCGCGCGCCAGCCGCTGCAGCGCGTGCCAGTCGCCGGCTTCGAATAGCCCCTTCGCCGCGATGGCCGCATCGCGAAACACGCGATAGTGACGGTCGAAGCCTTCGAGCAGCGTTTCCGCGACATCGAAGCCAATCTGCGACGACAGCAACTTGGGAAAGTGATTCATATCGACTCTGCACTTCGTGTGGTGTCGTCCGACGTACGCCAGGTGCGCTACGTGATTACGTCTTTACGTTATAAGCATCAAACCCGGCTTGGAACCCGGCCGATATTGTATCGCCGGACGCTTTCGCTTCTCCCTTCACCGCGGTTCCTGCCCATTGCACGCTCAAGGCACCTTCGCGCCTTTCTTCGCGCCTGTATCCGCCGATGCAGCCACAACCGCCGCCCGGCGCGTGCGCTTTTCAGCGTTCGCTGAAAGCAGTGCGCGCCCTTGCACCTCGTAGGCTGAGAGCTCGGCGAGCGTTGCGTTCAGGTCTTCCAGTTGCCGCTCCAGAACGGCCCGATGTGCCGCGATGGTGTCAAGGAACGCATGCAATTGGGCGGCCGTCCCGGTCGGTGAATCGTAGAGATCGAGCAGCCTGCTCACCTCGAGCAACGTGAACCCGAGCCGCTTGCCGCGCAGCGTCAGCTTGAGCCGCGTGCGGTCGCGCGCCGAATACACGCGGCGCATGCCGTTCGTGCCTTCGCGCGCCGGCGTGAGCAAGCCCTGGTTCTCGTAGAACCGGATCGCGCGCGGCGTGATCTCGAATTCGCGTGCCAGTTCGGTGATGGTGTAGCGCATGTCTGTCATTGAAATTGCAAGGTTCCCAGCGCTTTTCTGAAGCCGACGTTAAAATGCAGGTTAACGTTAGCGTCAACTTGGCGGCAATGCAACAACTGACAACCCGGAGACCCGACCCGCATGAATCCGCTCGAACAGCAACTCGATTACGTTTTCGCAGACCGTCTTCCTGACAGCGGCCACACGATGGAAGTCACGCCCGGCGTGTTCTGGGTGCGCATGCCGTTGCCGTTCGCGCTCGATCACATCAACCTGTGGGTCATGCGCGACGAGATCGACGGCGTGGCGGGATGGACCATTATCGATTGCGGTATTTCAGACGAAACGATCCGGGCGAACTGGGAACGCACCTTCGACACGCTGCTTGACGGCCTGCCGGTGCTGCGCGTGATCGTCACGCATTGCCATCCGGATCACCTGGGGCTGGCGGACTGGATCTGCAATGGCGGCGAGAAGAAACGATGGGATCCGGTGAGGCTCTGGATGTCGCTCGGCGAGTACGCAATGGGCCGCGTGATGTCCGCCGGCGACGGTTCCGACGCGGGCGGCGAGCGCGCCGCGCGACACTTCGCCCTGCACGGAATGACGGACCCGGTATCGCTTGAAGCGCTGCGCAAGCGCGATGCGTATTACCCGACCTTGGTGCCGGCAATCCCGCGGGTTTACCGTCGGCTGCGCGATGGCGACAAGCTGACGATTGGCGGCCGTGACTGGGAAGTGGTGACGGGGTTCGGGCATTCCCCTGAACATTGCGCGTTTTTCTGCGCGGAGACGAAGGTGCTGATTTCCGGCGACATGGTGCTGCCGCGCATATCCACTAACGTGTCGGTGTTTGCTATTGAACCGGAGGGGAATCCGCTCGCGCTGTTCCTGGGTTCACTGGGCCGCTACGAGTCCCTTCCCGCCGATACACTCGTGCTCCCTTCGCACGGCAAGCCGTTTCGCGGCATGCATACGCGCATCGGGCAGCTTCGGGATCACCACGCCGCGCGTTTGGCAGAAGTGCGCGAAGCGTGCGCGGTCAAGCCGCAAAGCGCCGCTGACATTGTGCCGCTCATGTTCAAGCGTCCGCTCGATGTCCACCAGATGACGTTCGCGCTCGGCGAAGCGCTGGCGCATTTGCACCTGCTCTGGCTGCAAGGCGAACTCGTGCGCCATACGCACAACGAAGACGGTGTGATCCGCTTCTCGCCGAAGTGAAAGAAGCCGGGCGTTCGCACGCCCGGCTTCCTTGCCTTGAACTGCAGGTGAACTACCGCCGCGACTATTGCACCGCGACGCTCGCAAAGTTCTGCCGTCCGAACGGACTCACGCGATATCCACTGACATTGCTGCGCGTGATTGCCGCCGCCGTGGGGTAACCGAGCGGAATCCACAGCGCCTGGTCATGAATGATCTGCTGGGCTTCGGTATAAGCCTTGGTCCGCTTGCTTATGTCCGCAGTTTCCTTACCTTCATCGATCATGCGGTCCAGTGTCGGGTCGCAGAAGCGCGCGAAGTTGATGCCCGAGCGCACCGCGGCGCAACTGAAGAGCGGCGACAGATAGTTGTCCGGATCGCCGTTGTCTCCCGCCCAGCCCATGAACAACATGTCGTGCTGACCTTGCTTGGCTTCCTTGATCAGTTCGCCCCATTCGATCACTTTCACCTGCGCCTTCACACCGATCTTCGCCAGATCCGCCTGAAGCAACTCGGCGCCGACCTTCGGATTCGGGTTCAGCACGCTGCCGTTCGGACGCACCCAGATTGTGGTGTCGAAGCCATTCGGAAAGCCGGCGTCGGCGAGCAGTTTCTTCGCGCGATCGACCGAATACGGGTACGCCGTGATCTGCTTGTCATAGCTCCACGTGTTCGGCGGGTATGGGTTGACAGCGGGCGTAGCCGTATTCTCAAAGACCGTCTTCAGATAGGTCGTACGATCGAAGGCAATGTTCAACGCCTGGCGTACCTTGGGGTTATCGAGCGGCTTTTTCTGCGTGTTCAGCGCGACGAACGCCGTCATGAACGCGGGCGTCTCGACCACTTTCAACGAACTGTCCTTCTGCGCGTCGACCACGTCCTGAGGTTTCGGCGACAACGCGATCTGGCATTCGCCCGCCTTGATCTTCTGCGCGCGCACGGAGGCGTCAGGCGTGATGGCGTAGATCAGCCGGTCCACCTTGGGTTTCGGTCCCCAGTAGGTCGGGTTGACGTCATAACGGATCACCGCGTCTTTCGTATAGCTCTTCAGTACGAACGGACCCGTGCCGATCGGCTTCGCGTTCAGGTCGGTTTCGTGGCCGGCCTTGAGCAACTGGTCGGCGTATTCGGCAGAGTAGATCGACGCAAAGCCCATGGTGAGAATGGGCACGAAGGTCGCGTTCGGCGTGTTGAGCTCGAACTTGACGGTGTTGTCATCGACTTTGGATACGGACTTGATCAGCTTGACCAGGCCCATTGACTGCGCGTGCGGAAAGCCGCTTGCGCCCGCCACTTTGTGCCACGGGTTGCTGTCGGAGAGCATGCGCTCGAAGGAGAACACCACGTCGTCGGCGTTCAGTTTCCTCGACGGCGTGAAGTAGTCCGTGGTCTGGAACGCCACGTTCGGCCGCAGATGAAACGTGTAGGTGAGGCCGTCGGGGCTGACGTCCCATTTCTCGGCCAGCGCGGGCGTGACCTTTTTCGCGACTTCATCGTAGGAGACGAGCGTGTTGAAGATCACATCCGCCGATGCATTGGTCGTCACCAGCGAATTGAATTGCACGACGTCAAAGCCATCCGGGCTCGACTCGGTACACACAGTGAGCGGTTTCGCGATCGCGAGCACCGGCGTGATGGCCAGTACAGCGGCTGCGAGCATTCTGAAGCGCATGGGATCTCCCGTTACGAACGTGGTCGTCAGTGTTAGTCAGTCAGACGTTTCTTGTTACGGCGGTTGCGGCTTATTGTACGGTGCGCTTCGTCAGATGCGTCAGCGCAACGAAATGGCCTCCGTGGCCGTAGCTTACTGAACCGTTATTTCCGCTACAACGACCGATTCGGGATATCCATATGGGCTCGTGACAGTTTTTTGAAGACCGCCGCGGGCGGTTGCCTAATCCGCGGACGCACGCTAAACTCGTGGCCGTCTTTGGGGAGTAGCCTTCCTTCCGCAACGGGAGGAGGACGCGTCAACATACTCGGCTAGTCAGCCGTGGCGCGTTCGACCGGTCAGGTTTGGCGAGACCATGGGTGCATCTTGTCGTTCACGGTCGGACGGCGCGGGATTGCGTCCTGGTTCGCTGACGTCCGACCGTGAACTTATCGTGTCTCCAAAACAAAAACACCTCAGGCCTGCCCCAGGCCATACGCTGCGTTCGCCGGTTTCCCTACCGCTGTTCTGTCATTCCTATTGCGTTGCTCATTGCCTCGCTTCCTCGCCGGCTTTATCGCGAGGTGATTCATGACGATGCTTTTCCTGCAACTCGCGGTCATGCTCGTGGTGATCCTGGCGGCGTCGGAGATCTTTACCAACGCGCTCGAGCATCTCGGCGAAAAGCTCGGCATCTCCGAAGGGGTCACCGGTTCGCTGTTTGCGGCGATTGGCACGGCGCTGCCGGAAACCACCGTGCCGATCATCGCGTTGATGGGCGGCACCGCCAGCCGCGCGGTGAACGAGGAAATCGGTGTGGGCGCAATCTTGGGCGCACCGCTGATGCTCGCTACCCTGTCGACCTGCCTGATGGCCATCGCCGTGCTCAAGACGCGCGGCCTCAAGGGGGTCGTCGCACCCGAACACGGCGGTTTCACCCGCGATCTCAACTTCTTCCTGTGTGCTTTCCTGATCGCGGCGGCCGCCATGTACGTACCCCATCACGCATGGCAAGTGCGCGCACTGTTTGCGGCGGGACTGGTCGGCGTGTATGTCATGTACGTGGTGACGACGTTTCGCGCGTCCGCCGCTCTTGTCGAGAAGGGTCACGGCACTGAAGCGCCCGAGCGGCTGCTGATCTCGCGCTTCGGGTTGCCGACCTCGCTTGCGACCATCGTGTTGCAGATGATCCTGGGCACAGCGCTGCTGGTTGGCGGTGCGAAGGGGTTTATCGCCGGCGTGGAAGGCGTCTCGCATGTGCTGGGGATATCGGCGCTGCTGCTCTCGCTGATCATCATTCCGATCGCGACCGAATTGCCCGAGAAGGTCAACAGCATCATCTGGGCGCGGCGCGGCAAGGATACGCTGGCGTTCGGCAATATCACCGGCGCAATGGTGTTCCAGGGCACCCTGCTGCCGGGCATCGGCATCATGCTGACGCCGTGGGAGCCGCGCGTGGAGGTGATGACGGGCGTTTTCATCACGCTCGCGGCGGCCGCGTGGCTGCGCATCAACGCGAGGAAGGGCGGGATCGTGCTGTGGGCGCTGCTGGTGAACGGCGGCCTTTATGCGCTGTATCTGGCGCTGACGCTCGGGCGCTAGACCATAAGAAAACACCCCGGAAGCACATAGGTGCCCGGGGTGCATCGCGCCAAACGCCTGGTTTTCGTGGTTGTCTTCGCAGAGCCAGGATAAGGCCGCGTACCGCTTCGAACTTGCGTCAGAACTTGGCGGCCTGGTGATACTTGCTGGCCGCCTGGATCTTCTTCATCGCCGAACTGTATTCGACCTGCAATTCCCCTTGCGTCGTCTTCGCATCGGCCGCAATGGCTGCATCGATTTCCTGGATTCGCTTGATCGCGTCCATGGCCGTGGCGTCCTGTTCCGGCGTCAACTCCATGAAAAGCGGGGTCCGCTCTTCGGTCAGGCGGGCCGCTTCCTGCCAGTCCGCCAAGGCCGCCGCATGCTGGATTGCGAGCGTCAGCTCAAGCAGGCGGTCGATCAAGCTGTTCTGTTCCATGTCGATTTATCCTTGCGCCATCAGGTGTTGTTGGCCGATGCCAACGCACCCGCGCTATTGGCGCCGCCAAACAACTGCGTCAGGTACTGCGAGTTGTTGTTCATTGTCGCCATCAGCGTGTTGAGCGCAGTGAACTGCGCCTGATACTGGCTCGTGAGCTGCGCCGTGTAAGCGGTCAAGGCAGTTTGCTGCGTCGTGATGCTGGTCAGGTCCGTGTTGATCGCGCTCTGGCTGTTCGCGACCAAGCCCCCCGTACCCAGGAACGAGTTCAGGCTGGTCGTCAGCTTCGCGGCTACGCCGTTTGTCGAATTGAACAGGGCCGAGACGCCCGACGGGTTGCTCGTGAGCGCATTCGTGAGCGTCGTGCTGTTGGCCGTCAGGGTGCCGTCTGCGTTGAGCGTAATGCCGATAGACCCAAGCGAGACGGTCGAATTGCCGTCCGGCACGCCGCCGGCGACGGTACTCGCGAGCGTGTTCTGGATCGTATTGAACGTTGAATCACCAAGCAGCGCGCCGCCCTGCGAGCCGGCGGCCTGCGTGCTGTCGAAACCCGCGACCTGGCCGTAGGTGGTGACCAAGGCGTTATAGAGGCTGACGAAGTTGTTGATTGCGCTGGATGCAGACGAGGTGTTCTGCGCCACGGTCAGTGTTTGCGTCGTGCCGGCCGGCGAGCCGATGGCCGCAGCGGTCAGGTTGATCGTCAAGCCCTGGACCGCCGTGGTCACCGAGTTGCTGGAGCTGGTGCCCGCCGTGCCGTCGACGGTGAACATGGCGTCTTGTGCGGCCGCGGTTTGCGTCCACGCGCTCGTGCTCACCGCTGACGTGTAGGTCGACGCGGTCCCGTTAGCGCCGGCCGTGGACGTGACGCCGAGGCTGGACAGGCCGGCATCGTTCGCCACGCCGGTGACTCCCACGCTGATCGTGTTCGATGCACCCGTGGCCGACGAGCGCAAGACCAGATGCGCGCCGTCCGTGCCGGTGACGACCGTGGCCGTGACGCCCGGGTTGTTCGCCGCCGAGTTGATTGCGCTGGCAATGCCGCTGATCGTGTTGTTGGCCGACGTGATGGCGATGCTCATCGACTGGCCGCCGACCGAGACGTTCATCGTGCCGGTGCCGAGTGCCGTGGTCGCGCCGAACGCCGCCGACGAGAGCGTCTGCGCGTTCGCGATCTGCGTCACGCCGATGGTATAGACGCCGGCCGTGGCGCCGCTGGTGGCGGTTGCCGTCAGTCCGGTGCCGTCCGCGGTCGCGGTGAACTGGCCGAGGGTCGTGCCGTTGGACAGCGGCAGGACGCCTGCCTGCAACGCGGACAATGCAGCCTGCAGTGCGCCGATTGCCGAAAGTTTGGTGTTGTCGTTCGTCTGCTGCGCGCTCAGGGTGGCGGTCTGGCCTGCTACCTTTGCGTTGACGAGACTCGTGACGAGGGACGAGACATCCAGTGACGAATTACCGGTGGATCCGCTGATGATGGATTGCGCAGCGGAGGCTTCGGCTGCTGCGGTGGCGGCAGCGGTTTGGGCTGCCGTGGCTGCGGCTGTGGTGGATGCGCTGGAAATCGTCGACATTGAGATGCTCCGTACGTCGGTTTTGCTTTTGAGCCTGAATGATAAACGTTTGTAAAACGGGTAGGGGAGGCAAGCCTCCCCGAGCAACACATTCGACCGACGCGTGGTGCAATGCGCCGGCCGTTACTGCAAAAGCTATTACTGGAGCAGCTTCAGAACTTGCTGCGGGTTGGAGTTGGCTTGCGCCAGCACCGAGATGCCCGCTTGTTGCAGCACTTGCGCCTTGCTCAGGTTAGCCGTTTCTTCCGCGAAGTCGGCGTCCGTGATTTGCGACTGGGCGCCCGACAAGTCGGTCGACTGCGATTGCTGTGCCGAAGAGATCGACGTGAAACGGTTTTGAGCAGCACCCAGGGTTGCCTGGATGTTGTTGACCGTTGCGAGTGCGTTGTCGATCGATTCCATTGCAGCGTTCGCGCCTGCCGTCGTGCTGACGTTCACGCCCGATACTGACGGCGGCGTGTTCAGCGTGTTGGCAGTGGCGATCCCGTAGTTGCCCGCGACGGAGTTCACCGTGCCGTAGCCGCTCGGAGCCGTTGCGCCCAGTGCGCCGCCCGCAACGAAGCCGATGGTCGAACCTGCGCCTGCGGTACCAGCCGTGACCGTGAACAAGGCGGCCGAAGCTGCCGAGCTCAGCGCGTTGCCGTTCTGGTCGGTGAACTTGAAGCCGCCGTTGCCGTCTGCGAGAACGTTGATAGACGTAATAGCTGCAGGGGTGCCAGCCGCAGCCGTCGTACCGTCAGTCGTCAAATTCACGCCGGTGATCTGGTCCAGGCTCGCATTGTTGGCAGCGTACGTGCCGGTACCCGTTGCGCCGTTGGTCGTGCTGGCGGTGCCGAGTGCGGTCGCTGCAGTGGTTTGAGCCGTTGCCTGAACCGTCGGGGCGAACGCGCCTTGGCCGACGAGCGTCAGCGGGGACGGCAACGTGGTCGAGCCGGTCGTGTTCGTGCCGAACAGGGCTTGGGAAGCGGCGGTCGACAGCGCCTGGTTGTTCTGGTCGGTGAAGGTGAAGCCGCCGTTGCCGTCTGCGAGCACATTGACTTGCGTGATGGCCGGGGTGGTCCCTGCAGCAGCAGTAGCGCCGGCGGACGTCAGGCTGACGCCCGAGATCGAGGCGATGGTTGCGCCCTTTTGCGGGATACCGCCGCCGAGCGAAGCTGCCGACAGGCTTTGCGTCAGGTTCAGGCTGATCGTCTGACCGACGTTCGCGCCGATCTGGAAGCTCACGTTGCCAGCCGAGCCGTCGAGCACGTTCTTGCCGTTGTACGTCGTTTGCGATGCCACGCGGTTCACTTCAGCAACTTGCTGCGCCACTTCTTGTTGCAGAGCTGCCTGGTCGCTCGACGACAGCGAGCCGCTCGATGCCTGTACGGCCAGTTGGCGAATGGTTTGCAAGCTCGACGTGATCTGCGCCAGACCGCTCGATGCCGTCTGGATCATCGAAACGCCGTCGTTCGCATTCGAAACGCCTTGGTTCAAGCCGTTGATCTGCGTTTGCATACGGTTCGAGATCGCGAGACCTGCTGCATCGTCAGCCGCGCTGTTGATGCGCTTACCGGACGACAGGCGCGTGATGGCCTGCGACAGCGCGCTTTGCGACGTGTTCAGGTTTTGCTGAGCGATCAGCGAGTTGATATTGCTATTGATACCGATCATTTGGATTTCTCCTGAAAGAACTAAAAGGGCTGTCTTGGCTACTGCACGGTCCTGTTGCCTGGCGGTTCCGAGCGAGGTAGCCGGCCGCCTACTTGGGTTAGCGGCCCATGAAAAAAAAACTTGAGGACTTAGGTAAGGATTTGTAGGGGGAATAGCGATCGGCGCGCAGCCTGCGAGTAAAAGGATTCGCGAGTATTCTTTTCCGATCGGTTATTACGTTTTGTTTATAACAACCCGGGAGTCCCCATGCAGCACCGCACTATCGGTACGTCAGACCTCAAGGTCGTGCCACTCGTTTTCGGCGGAAATGTATTCGGCTGGACCGCCGACGAACGCACGTCGTTTTCCATCCTCGACGCCTTTGTCGACCACGGCCTTAATTTCATCGATACCGCCGACGTCTATTCAGCCTGGGTCGACGGCCATCAGGGCGGCGAGTCGGAGGCGATCATCGGCAAGTGGTTCAAGGAGAGCGGCAAGCGCGACAAGATCGTGCTGGCGACGAAAGTTGGCATGCTGAGCACGCGGCCAGGGCTATCGGCGGCGAATATCGAGGCTGCCGTGAACGATTCGCTGAAGCGCCTGAAGACGGATTACATCGACGTTTATTTTTCCCATCGCGACGACGACAAAACACCGCTCGTGGATACGCTCGGCGCATATCAAAAGCTGATTGCTGCGGGGAAGGTGCGCGTAATCGGTGCGTCGAATTACACCGGTGAAAGGCTGGAAGAGGCGCTGAATATATCGGCGAAGGAAGGGATTCCGGCTTATCAGGTGCTTCAGCCTGAATACAATCTTTATGATCGCGCTGGCTACGAGAATGATCTGGAACCGGTTATCAAGGCGCATAAGGTATCGGTTGTGACGTATTACAGCCTGGCGAGCGGTTTCCTGAGTGGAAAATACCGGTCCAAAACCGATACCGAGAACAGCGCCCGCGGCGCGAAGGTGGCGGGTTATCTGAACGACCGGGGCTTGAGAATTGTGAGCGCGCTCGTTAAAGTGGCGGACCGTCATGACACGGAGCCGGCGGCAATCGCACTTGCATGGCTGATCGCGCGCCCGGGTGTAACGGCGCCGATCGCGAGCGCGACCTCGGTCAAACAGCTCGAAACCCTCGCCCATGCGACCCGAATTACTTTGGCGCCAGAAGACGTCGCGCTCCTCGACGAAGCGAGCAATCCGGACTGAAAGCGGCAAAAAACGCGCATGATCATGGGGTTGCCCCTGTGCAAACCTCCGCAAACAGGTGTTGCGGGGTTGGCGACTGGGCGCCGATCTGATAACATCTCGCCCGAATCGAGATTTTTGCCCGATGGCGAAGCTATTTTCAAGCAACGCCGGGCGGCCCGAAGTGCGCTGTTCCGTTTTCGACAGACTGCGCATGCCGTGATCGGCGGTGAAATCCCACCTCTCTCTTTTCCGGCCTCCGTGGCCGCTTTGCTCGTGTCCGCTGTTGTTGGGTGGACGATCGGAGTGCCGGCGCGCGGCGTTGCCTTGTGCAGTACGCTTCGCCGCGCAGTCAGAAAAACGTATCAGCGATTTAGGACATCCATGACCACTATTGTTTTGAAAGAAAACGAGCCGTTCGACGTCGCGATCCGTCGCTTTCGCCGGACTATCGAAAAGAACGGCCTGATCGCCGAACTTCGCGAACGTCAGTCGTATGAAAAGCCGACGACGGCACGCAAGCGCAAGAAAGCGGCAGCAGTCAGCCGTCTGCGCAAGCGTCTGCGCAGCCAGATGCTGCCCAAGAAGCTTCACTAAGTCTTGGCAGGTCGCAGCCCGGTTGATGGGCTGCACCATGCAAAACGGCGATGCCGCCCGCAAGGGTTGCATCGCCGTTTTGCTTGGTTCGGTTTGTTGTTTTTACGTTGCGGCCCTATTCGGGCTTGCGGCTCGGCTTGTTGGCGTCGTCTATGTATGACCCGGTTGAGCGGATCTTCCGCTTTTTCGGCTGCGTGCCTTGTCTTGGGCGCGGCGGGGGGTCACCCGGGCCGTCGGGCGCTCGCTGGATGCTTACTCGCACCTAGATAAACGCGTGCCGTTCACCTACGCGCGCGAGAAGCTGGGGCCATTCGTCCACACTGAAATCGTCGTGGACTTCCTCCAGCTCGATCAGCAATTCGACGATCTCCGGATCGTAGGCATTCACCTCCGACGCATACAGCGCGCGCAACAACGAGCCGTCCTTCGCGTGCCGGTAGTACGAGATCCCAATTCCTTCTATCTCCGGCCGATACAACTCGTCGGCGATCAGGGACCCGATAGCGCACTTGCGGCCATTGCCGCTGCGTAGCCGGCACGAACCGTTTTCATCCTCCGATACAGCCCGTTGCGCGAGCAGATGGTTGCTTACGCGTTCGTAGATGTCTCTCGCCGTTAACATTGCATTGCTCGTTACTTTAATT
This sequence comes from Caballeronia udeis, assembly GCF_044909315.1. Classification (GTDB taxonomy): domain Bacteria; phylum Pseudomonadota; class Gammaproteobacteria; order Burkholderiales; family Burkholderiaceae; genus Caballeronia; species Caballeronia udeis_A. The sequence continues at coordinate 414,254 of NZ_JBIYEB010000001.1, read as the reverse complement.
ATTGCGTTGCATCGTCCGATGCTCGTTTCTTGGTTCAACGTAAGCGCCGACTCGCTTCATTCGTGGGGCATTTGCGATGTCATCGCTTCTGCTTCGTGATTGACTCGCGAAGCCCCGCGGAACCCTGCCAGTTTCGCGCTCAGGCGGCCGATTTAAGGCGATCCGCCGACAAGTTGAACTGCCGGGCGATGGACGCAAAGCGTTCACGCCATTCCCACTTGCCAAACACGTCGTGCACGTTTTGCAGGCAGCTGAGCAACTCGACGGTTGTCGGATCGTAGACATTGATATTCGAGCGCAAGAGTGCGCGTTTCAGCGCTGCGACGCCGACATCCATGTACGGCGGCACGGTTTCCGGCCCTTTACCGACGTAGCGAATGGGCACGCCTTCCATGGCGGTCATGTAATCGCGCGCCTTGATGAAACTGCCGACGGGACAACCGCCGCAATACCCGCGATATGCACCGCCACCGCGCGGCAACAACGCTGCCTGGCCTTGGCCAAACAGGTGATGGACGGCACGGTCGAAGATTTCCTGGTGCGTCAAGAAGTTGAGGTTTTTCATTCTGGTTCTCCCCTGCGCCGACAATTGCGGTGCTTAGTGGGTGTTCATCTAACAGCGTTATCAGTATCGGACGCGGACTTGGTCGGCAAAGCGCGATCGACCACATAAAACCGCGTTATGTAGCGGCCTGTCTGTTTCGCCGCGATCATTCACACGGTCTGAATACGCTTGGTAAGCGGTACGAAGCGACAGCCTCGTTTCAGAGTCATCCGGCTTGCCGGAAAAAAGCCGCTTACAACGTATTTATAGCGGTTCTTTCCGGTAAAAAAGTGCCGCTATGTGCGGTTGGCCGCAATTTTGACATGATGCCCGCCTTCCTGCACAGGGGCAGAATCCCCGTAAAGGCTTTGTAGTAAAGGCTTCAGAGCGTGATTCACCCCGCTGGTACCGGTATCGTCAGGATTTTCCCTGATGAGAGATGAAATCGCGAAAAACGTTGCGAAAACGCAATGTACGTTTCGAAAGTCAGTGGAGCAAATTATCTAATTTGTTCGACGCCTGGCGGATTCTCGCTTCGGGGCGGCCGCGTTGCCGCGGAACCGGCAGAAACAGGCAGCCTCGTGGTCGTTGACCATGCCGGTTGCCTGCATGAACGCGTAGCAGATGGTTGTTCCGATGAACTTGCAGCCGTATTTCTTCAGGGCACGGCTCATGGCGTCGGAGATTTCGTTGGAGGCGGGCGCTTGTGCATAGGTTGCGCGTGGCGTGTCGACAGGCGTATTGCCGACGAACGACCACACAAAATTCGCGAACGAGCCGTGGTCCGCCTGGATGCGTTGCACGGCGCGCGCGTTGGCGACGGCCGCCGAGATCTTTGCGCGATTGCGGACAACGCGGGCGTCGAGCAGCAGCCTGGCTGCGTCGTCTTCGCTGAAAGCAGCCACCCGGTCGATGTCGAAGTCATGGAACAGAGCCCGGTAACCCTCGCGCTTGTTCAAGATCGTGGACCATGACAGCCCGGCCTGCGCGCCTTCCAGCACGAGCATTTCGAACAGATGGCGATCGTCATGGGACGCCACGCCCCACTCTTCATCGTGATAACGGGCGAGTGCTTCGGTTGTTGCCCAGCCGCAGCGGTGGGGCTCGGTGCTGTTATCCGGGCTGCTTTTTTTCGGGTTCGTCATGTCGGCTTCCAGGCATGCGTAGTTGGCGTTTGATCAGCATAGGCGGAAGGACAAGGCGAGAACAGTCGGCCGATCGGTCTGGTTCCCGGGTGGGCCGTCGTGTGGCGGCTCCCTGCGGCGTTGGCCTGATTGATGCTAACACCGGGCTCCAATATCAGCGGACTCACGGCAGGAGCTTGCCGGATGCGTTGGCCGTGCGGTGGCGCCGCATACCCCATTTGGCTGAGTGGCGGCGCGCGGGTCGTGCCGTTAAGCTTGCGGACATGACTACTTCAACTTACACACACAAGTACCTGATAGGCGTCGACGGCGGCGGCAGCGGTACGCGCGTCGTCCTCGCGGACACAGACGGCATTGAACTGGCCCGTGCGACGGGAGGGCCGTCAGGCTTGGCGCTCGGCGTCGAGCGAGCGTGGGACGCTATCGAAGCGGCGTGCGTGCGCGTCTTTGAAACAGCGGGCTTGCCGTTCGAGTGGCGTGCATGCGCGCTTGGCTGCGGTCTTGCGGGCGTGAATCACGCGGGGTGGCTGGCGCAGTTTCACGCAACAGCGCCCGATGGATGCGCGCTCGCCGTCGAAAGCGACGCCTTCACCACGTTGCTCGGTGCGCATGGAGGCGAGCCGGGCGTGATCGTGGCGCTGGGAACGGGCAGCATTGCCGCGTCGCTGGACGCGAGCGGTCAGTTCAGGATCGCAGGGGGTTATGGTTTTCCGAGCGGCGACGAGGCGAGCGGAGCCTGGTTGGGTTTGCGGGCGGCCGCCCATTTGCAGCACGTGCTGGACGGTCGGGCACCCGCCGACGACTGGTCCGCGGCCTTGCTCGAGCGTACGGACGCGACCGATCGGGACAGCCTCGTTGTATGGCTGTGCGCGGCGAACCAAACGGGTTATGCGACGCTGGCGCCCACGGTGTTCGAGCACAGAAACCATCCGTTCGCGGCGCGTTTGCTGGAGGATGCGGGGCGTGAGATCGCCAAAATGGTGTCGGCGCTGGATCTGGATCACGCTTTGCCGGTGGCGCTGTGCGGCGGCCTGGCCGTGCCACTGGAACCATACGTGCCGGAAGAGCTCCGCGGCCGGTTGCGCCAGCCGCTAGCGGACTCTGCTTCAGGCGCGCTGCAACTGGCTCGCCGGGCTGCGAGCCGAAAATCGCTCCTTGGGGGCTAAAATGTCAGGTTCCTAACGGCTTAAAGGAAAGCGCTTCCCATGTATTCCATCATCGCTACCGATCTTGACGGCACCTTGCTCAACAACGACCATCTGGTCGACCCGTTCACCGTCGAAACGGTCCGCGAACTGGAAGCGCGTGGTGTGCGTTTCATCATCGCGACGGGGCGGCATTATCGCGATGTGGTCGGAATTCGGAAAGTGCTCGGCATTGACGCTCATCTGATCACGTCGAACGGCGCACGCATTCACGCACCGGACAATGAACGTATTTACGCCCGCGACATCGCTCCAGCGGCCGTGCGCCGTCTCGTTCAGCCGGATCTGGCGGGAAGCGAGCGCGTGATCGTGAATCTCTTCGCCGACGACGCCTGGTTGATCGACCGCCACGCACCCGAATTGCTAGTGCTTCATCAGGACTCGGGTTTCGACTACGACGTAATGGACCTGCGTGAGCACAACGGCGAGAACATCGCGAAGGTGCTGTATATCGGCGAGCCAGACGATCTCAAGGTGACTTCGGCGAATCTCCAACGCGAATTTGGAGACTCCATCTACGTCACTTATTCGATGCCGGATTGCCTGGAGGTGATGACATCGGATGTGTCGAAGGGACGGGCATTGCAGTTCGTGCTGGACCGACTCGATATTGACACTGCGCATTGCGTCGCTTTCGGCGACAACATGAACGACATCGATCTGCTCGAAACGGCGGGCCGGCCATTCATGATGAACAACGCGAATCCGGCGCTGGTAAAACGCCTGCCAAATGTCCCGCGGACCGGCAACAACTTCGAGGCGGGTGTTGCGCATCAACTGCGCGCGTTATTTGGCATGACGGATGAACTCGCCGCGCCGGCGCGCGCTGACGAATAACGGGGCGGAGTGCGTCATTGCGGCAGCGGTCGTCCGCGGTGCCGGGACGTAGGGAATAGAAGGAAAAAGGGGAGCCGCCTATGCCGGCCGCTCCCTTTGCTCAAACAACCCTTGGCAAATCTCTACAACCGCATCACTTAGCCGCGACGATTCCAGCCGTCACGACCGTAGCCGCCGCGATCCCAGCCGGTGCGGTTCCAGTGTCCGCGGTCCGGACCGCCCCAGCGGTCATCGCGATGACCCCAGGCGGGCGGCGGCGCGCGATAGAACGGCGCGGGCTGGACATAAACCGGCGCAGGCTGCACATACCCGGGCACGCCAAGCGACAGTCCTATAGAGAGATCTGTGTGAGCCTGCGCGACGCCAACCGCGCCCACTGCAAGACCGGCGGCAACCAGCAAATGAGTGACGATGCGTTTCATGGTGTTCTCCTTTAGGGCGACGCGTGTCGCATGACTCCAATCTACGCAATGACCGTTTTACGGGTATTGACGAGTTGTTAGCAGATGAAAGTATGGCGAAAGTTGAAATCAGGGTTTGTCCGCGGAGTAAATACCCGCAAAGTCTTGCCAGCTATCGCTTGTCGGACATTTCTTCAGCCGGGCATAAGTAAATTGCCGTTTAACACCCCCGCAGACCGTAAGCCGCCATTACATTTGTCGCAGATTATTCATATTGATCGGCTGTACGGACCCGATACAAACGAATTGCGCAATAAAAAAACGGGCGTCGAGCGCCCGTTTTTCATCGGCTTTCACCGTTTTTAAATTCAGGCCGCAGCAAGCGCCTGCTTTTTCGCACCGGTCAGCAACGGATAAACCACGCCGGCGATGACCGCGCCGATGATCGGGGCCACCCAGAACAGCCAGAGCTGTTCCATTGCCGCGCCGCCTACAAACAACGCCGGGCCGGTGGAACGCGCCGGGTTCACCGAGGTATTCGTGACCGGAATCGAGATCAGGTGGATCAGCGTCAGGCACAGGCCAATGGCGATCGGCGCGAACCCGGCAGGTGCGCGGCTATCGGTAGCGCCCAGGATGACAAACAGGAAGAAGAACGTCACGACAACTTCGCACACGAGCGCGGCGATCATGGCGTAATGACCCGGCGAGTGATCGCCGTAACCGTTGGTGGCAAAGCCGCTGGCAACGAGGTCAAAGCCCGGCGCGCCGCTGGCGATCACTGACAAGACATACGCGCCGATCACCCCGCCGACCACTTGGGCGGCAATGTACGGAACCAGGTCGCGGACCGGGAAACGCCCTGCGACCGTCAAACCGACGCTCACCGCCGGGTTCAGGTGGCAACCCGAAATATGGCCGATAGCGTAGGCCATGGTGAGCACGGTCAAGCCGAATGCGAGCGCCACGCCCGCGAAACCGATACCGAGTTGAGGGTAACCCGCCGCGAGCACTGCGCTGCCGCAGCCGCCCAGCACGAGCCAGAACGTACCAAACATTTCTGCGCCGAGGCGCTGTCCTAATCGCATGATTCGAAGTCCTAAAAGTATATAAAAAACCGAAACAATTCCGGCGCTTGTGACCATGACTATTTGTACGGACCACTGCGGCGGGTAGGCAGTGTAATCCGAGTCTGGAGACTAATTGTCAAGAATTGTTAAAGCGCCATGAACTAAGGGAACTCTTATTAGGAATGCCCTATAGTTTCAAGACTCTTCTCATTCGCATTAGGACTTTTTGCAATTGCATGTTCAAACGTTGCATCTTTTAATCGATGCCGTTACGCTTCCCAATAATCGCGGGCTATTAGAAAGGGTTGAGAAAATGTCGCAATACACTGAGCTCAAAGCGCAGATCGCCAAGCTTCAGGAGCAGGCGGAAGAGGCACGCCGCGCAGAACTGGAAGCGGTACTGGCGGATATCCGGCGCAAGATTGTGGAGTATGGGCTGACGGCCCAGGACCTGGGGCTGTCGGTCGTCCGGCGAGGCCGGCCACCGAAGAAGGAGCCGCTACCGCCGATCTATCAGGATCCCAAGTCCGGCAGCACCTGGAGCGGGCGCGGCAAACCACCGAAATGGATCGCGGGAAAGAACCGCGAGCGCTTCCTGATTAGTCAGGCGCATTCGTAAAAGCGCTTGGCAGCGGCATCGAATAGCGCAGACAAAAATAGAAGCAAAATGTCAGCATGAAAGGCAAAGCAAAAAATCCGTCCTTTCAGACGGATTTTTTGTGCTTTGCAATAACGTGTCGGATAACGATACGACCGTCGTTTCCAATCAAGTCAGCGCCCAATCTTCAGGCGGCTGAAAAAATTAGCTGAAAATTAGCCGACCGCAACGCGGCGCAGTACCGGGCGTTTCGCTGCTTGCAACAACGCGGTGTAGGCATCGACGTAGTTCAGCGCCATGGTTTTCGCGCTAAAGCGGCGTTCGAATTGCGCGCGAATTTCGGTGCGTGAGAGTTCGTCCAGGCGTTGGAGCGCCCCAACCGCACCCTGCACGTCCTCGCAAATGTAGCCCGTTACGCCGTGGTCAATCACTTCGGGCACCGAACCGCGATTGAACGCGATCACCGGCGTACCGCAAGCCATGGCCTCGATCATCACCAGACCGAACGGCTCCGACCAGTCGATCGGGAACAGCAGCGCCTTCGCACCCGAGAGAAACTCCGGCTTTTGCTGCTCGTTGATCTCGCCGACAAATTCAACGCTGGCCTTCGACTCCGCCAGCAACGGCTCGATCGTGCTCTTGAAGTATTCCTGGTCGACCTTGTCCACCTTGGCAGCAATCTTCAGCGGCAGACCGCTTTGGGCAGCGATCTTGATGGCGAGATCGGCGCGCTTTTCCGGGCAGATACGACCCAGGAACGCCAGGTATTCAGGCTTCTTGTGCGTTTGCGGCGTCAACAGGTTTTCCGGCAATCCGTGATAGATCGTGTTGAGCCACGCGGCTTGCGGCAGCGGCACACGTTGCGAATCCGAGATCGAGACAACCGACGCCTCAGGGAACGCGTCGAACACCGGTTGCAGTTCGGGCAAATCCAGCCGGCCGTGCAGCGTGGTCACAAACGGCGTGTCCATTTGCGAGAACACCGAGAACGGCATGTAGTCGAGGTGGAAGTGCAGCACGTCGAACTCGTGCGCGCGGCGGCGGACGTTCTCAAGCAGCAGCGCGTGCGGCGCATTCCAGTCGCGGATCGACGGATCGAGGCGCAATGCGCGCGGCCAGGCTGCTTCCAGCGTCGCCTTGGTCTGCGAATCGCCGCTCGCGAACAGCGTCACGTCGTGACCGAGATCGACCAATGCGTCCGTCAGGTACGAGACAACGCGTTCGGTGCCGCCGTAGAACTTCGGGGGGACTGCTTCGTGCAACGGTGCAATTTGTGCGATACGCATAACGTGACTCTCCTGTTCGTGAGGGCTTCGACGCACAGTCTCCGAAACGAAAACCGGTAAAGCCTTGGCAGACGGGCCAGCGCCTATGCTGCCGCCCCTGAAAATAGGACCCGAATGAATCGGGTTATCCCTTACGTCCCATTATCGAGATGACTCTCCTCATCAACGAGTCATTTTTCAAACGCTTAACCTTGTTACAGGCCGCAACACCGGCCATTACGAAGCTCGGCGGATTGCGGACGCCCAAGTGCTGCAAGCGATTGCGCGTCCGTCAACAAATTGCGCGGTGCAGGATGCATTGCCCAGGACGGCAGATGCAGCAATGCCCGTGCCACCGCCCAGGCGTGCTGGTTATGCCTTCTCCGCGTTGGTGCTAACCCTTGGTGATGAAAATAAATGCACGTCGTGTAAAGATTTTTCCCGGTCCGCCGTTAGTCAGACGATAAGCCTTTGGACGCTGAGAGAACGGCTTGTCGGGGGTCTAACCCGCTAGTGCCTGCTTACAATTCATTGCCGATTTGTAAGCCTGGGATCGGCATATTTACCCGGTTTTTGCCGGCAAAACGTTGGGCTTTGCGCTGGAAGCCGGCAAACGATCAAACAGCCTCATCCGGCGGACCACCTTGCTGGCTTGAATGCACCGCCAACAAAGACGTTGCCCGGTGTTCGGGCCGGCCGCCCGTCCGCTATTTCCCTTCAAAGTTTTCCAGCCACTTGCCGTAAACCACTTAACGGCGGTTTCGCCGATGCAACCATGAGGGCTCGATTGTGCTGATTTTCATCGGAACACTAGTGACGCTGTTGTCCGTTTTCGGCGGTTATGCGCTGGAAGGCGGTCACCTTGGCGCATTGGTCCAGCCGGTCGAAATCCTGATGATCGCGGGCGCCGGTCTGGGCGCGTTCATCCTCGGCAACGGCATGAAGACCATCAAAGCCACGCTGCGGGTGATCCCGACGCTCTTCAAAGGCTCGAAGTACAACAAGGACGTGTACATGGAGTTGATGGCGCTGCTCTATGTGCTGCTCGCAAAAGCACGCAAAGAGGGCACGCTGACGCTGGAGTCGGACATCGACGATCCGGCCAAAAGCCCGATCTTCGGCCAGTACCCGAAGATCCTGGCGGATCGGCATATCGTCGAATTCCTTACCGATTATTTGCGCCTGATGGTCGGCGGCAACATGAACGCGTTCGAGATCGAAAGCCTCATGGACGAGGAGATCGAGACGCATCACGCAGAAGGCGAAGGCCCGGCGCAGGCGCTGCACAAGGTAGGCGACGCAATGCCCGCGTTCGGTATTGTCGCGGCCGTGATGGGCGTGGTCCACACCATGGCGTCCGCCGATCAGCCGCCGGCCGTCCTTGGCGAAATGATTGCGCAGGCGCTGGTCGGGACGTTCCTCGGTATTTTGCTTTCCTATGGGTTGATCGGTCCGCTCGCGAGCGTCGCGGAACAGCGCGTGGCCGAGTCGACCAAGATGTTCCAGTGCATCAAGGTGACGATCCTGGCGAGCCTGAACGGCTACGCACCGGCTATCGCGGTCGAGTTCGGCCGCAAAGTGCTCTTCTCCACCGAGCGTCCGTCGTTCTCCGAACTGGAAGAACACGTGCGCCGCGTGAAGGCGAAGTAACCGCCTTCAGCGACCGAGCGCCCGGAACCCGACATGCCGACCAACAAAGATCGCCCGATTTTCATCAAGCGCGTCATATCGAACAAGAAGGCGCACCACGGCGGCGCGTGGAAGCTGGCGTACGCCGACTTCATGACGGCAATGATGGCGTTCTTCCTGTTGATGTGGCTGTTGAGCGCGGTGTCGCCGGTGCAGCGGCAGGGGATTGCCGAGTATTTCAACATGCCGCTCAAGAACGCGATCATGGGTGGGCAGAAGAGCGGGATGGACTCCAGCATCATCAACGGCGGCGGGCGCGATATTTCAAGCCCCGAGCCGGGCACGACCCGCATGAGCGACGGTACGCGGCGCGTGGACCGCCTCGACGAACAGACGCTGAAGGCGGCGCAAGGTGAACTCGAACGGCGCGACCAGGCGCGTCTGCACGACCTGCAGGTCAAGCTGATGGCGGCGATCGAGGCGAATCCGGTGTTGCGCCAGTTCAGGCAGCAGATCCGGATCGATTCGACACAACAGGGGCTGCGCATCGAGATCGTCGATACGCAGAAGCGCCCGATGTTCGCGCTCTCCAGCAACAACGTGGAACCCTATATGCGCGACATCCTGCGCGAAATCGGCAAGGCGCTCAACGACGTGCCGAACCGGATCGTGGTGCAGGGGCACACCGACGCCAACCAGTACGCGGGCGGTGAAAAGGGCTACAGCAACTGGGAGTTGTCGGCGGACCGTGCGAATGCGTCGCGGCGCGAGCTGATCTCGGGCGGCATGGACGAATCGAAGGTGTTGCGGGTGCTTGGACTCGCATCGACGCAGAACCTGAACAAGCAGGATGCTTTCGATCCCGAGAACCGGCGTATCAGCATCCTTGTATTGAACCGCCGGTCGGAGGAGTCCATGACACGCGAGGACATGCCGGCGACCACGATTACCAGCAACGCAGGCGGCCCGGGCGAGCTCAAGCCCGACCTCGGCCCGCTGGCGCCGGCATTGCCGGCCAAGCCGACTGTGCCGGCGACGGCTGCACCATGACAGCGGCACGATGAAACACGCTCACGAGAGCACGAGAGCACGACAGGAACATCGGACAGAGGGCGGCACACATCATGATCAAGAACATTCTGGCTATCGACGACTCGGCTGCCATGCGGCAAATCCTCTCGGCGACGTTTGTCGCGGCGGGGTATCGCGTGGTGGTGGCCATGGATGGCGCAGAGGCCTACGAAGAGGCGCTTGCCGAACAGTTTGACCTGGTGATCACCGACCAGAACATGCCGGCAATGAGCGGCCTGGAGCTGATCGGGAAATTGCGCGGGCATCGCGCGTATGCGAATACGCCGATCCTCGTGCTGACGACCGAATCGGGCGAGCCCTTCAAAGCGGCGGCGCGTGCGGTGGGCGCGACGGGGTGGATTGAAAAGCCGTTCGATCCCGACGTGCTGACAGATCTGGTCGCCAGGCTGTCGGAAGCGGAACACCCGCACTGAAGCAAACCGGTTTTTGCATGAAGCACGACGCATCAGGCATTAAGCATCAGGCACGAAGAACAACTAGCTTTTACGACGCGCATAGCGACGACAGACAAGGCATCCGGTGGTGACCCAGGCATGACACTCGACATTACGCAGTTCTATCAAACATTCTTCGACGAAGCCGACGAGCTGCTCGCGGATATGGAGCAATTGCTCCTCGCGCTGGATCTGGCGAGCCCCGATCCCGAGGATCTCGGCGCGATCTTTCGCGCGGCGCATTCGATCAAGGGCGGCGCGGCCACGTTCGGTTTTTCGGCACTGACCGAGACCACGCACATCCTCGAGTCGTTGCTCGACCGGGCGCGCAATAACGAACTGGTCTTGCGTCGCGACATGATCGACACGTTCCTTGAAACCAAGGACGTGCTGTCGGATCAGCTCGGCGCGTATCGCGCCAGCGCTGAGCCGGATGCCGCGGCAGCGAAGGCGATCTGCGCCAAGCTTGAATACCTGCGCGACAACGATCCGGCCGATGGCACCGCTGCCGCTGATGTAGCGGAGCCGGAGCCAGAGTCGGAGCCGTCGTCTGCCGAGTCCGCCGCGATTGCACAAGATCTCGCGCAGGTCGCGCTGGCGCTCGGGCCGAACGAACCGCCGCCGCATGTGGTCGAGCAAGCCAACGAAGCGGTCGAGGAAGAAGGCGAGTGGACCGCTTTCCCGGCGACCGAACTTCCGGCCACGCCGGATGCAAGCCACGGTGACGGTAGCGCCGGGCAGGATGGACCTCATCTGAAGATTACGTTGCGGGGAGTCGGAGAGAAGGATCAGGCTCTGTTGACCGAGGAGCTTGGAAACTTGGGGACTGTCGTCGGGGAACTGAAGTCGGGCAGCGACTTGACGCTGTGGCTCGACTCGGATGTGTCTTCCGACGATATCGTCGCCGTGTGCTGTTTCGTGATCGATGAAGCGCAGATCGCGGTGAGCCGCGGCAATGCAGCGGATGCGCTATCTGCAGGTGGGTCGCAAGCCGCAGCAGAGCAGGAAGAGTTGAACGAGGTGGCAGCAGAAGCACCCGCATCTGAGAAGACGGAACCGGCGGCAGCTTCTACTGTTGCCGCCGAGTCCCGCACCAAGGCTCCCGTAAGCGCAGCGGTCGCAGAAGCGCCTGACGCGCCGAAAGCACCGGAAGGCGACAAGAAAACCCGCACGGCAGCTGCGCCCGCAGCCGCGGAAGGCAGTTCCATTCGCGTCGGCGTGGAAAAGGTGGATCAACTGATCAACCTCGTCGGCGAACTGGTGATCACGCAGGCCATGCTGGCCGAAACCACGAGCACCTTCGACCCGGCATTGCACGACCGCCTGTTCAACGGCATGGCGCAGCTCGAACGCAATGCGCGCGATTTGCAGGAAGCCGTCATGTCCATCCGCATGATGCCGATGGACTACGTCTTCAGCCGTTTCCCGCGCCTCGTGCGTGACCTCGCCGGGAAGCTTGGCAAGGAAGTCGAACTCGTCACGTTCGGACAGGCGACGGAACTGGACAAGAGCCTGATTGAACGGATCATCGACCCGTTGACGCACCTCGTGCGCAACTCGCTTGATCACGGCATTGAAACAGTGGAAGCACGCCGTGTCGCGGGCAAGGCGGCGGTGGGGCAACTGGTGCTGTCGGCGGCACATCACGGCGGCAACATCGTAATTGAAGTCAGCGACGACGGTGCGGGCCTGCGCCGCGACAAGATTCTTGCGAAGGCGCTGAAGCAAGGCATGCAGGTCAGCGAGCAAATGTCCGACGACGAAGTCTGGCAACTGATCTTCATGCCGGGTTTCTCCACCGCCGAGCAGGTCACGGACATCTCCGGCCGCGGCGTGGGCATGGACGTGGTGAAGCGCAACATCCAGGCGATGGGCGGCCATGTCGAGATCCAGTCGCGTGAAGGCAAGGGCACGACCACGCGGATCGTGTTGCCGCTGACGCTGGCGATTCTCGACGGCATGTCGGTGAAGGTGGGCAACGAGATTTTCATCCTGCCGCTGAACTTCGTGATGGAGTCGCTGCAACCCGTTGCCGACGATATCTACACGGTCGCCGGCGGCGAGCGCGTGGTGCGCGTGCGGGGCGAGTATTTGCCGCTGGTCGCACTGCACCAGGTCTTCGAAGTGGTCGATGCACGCACGGAACCCACGCAGGGAATCATTACGATCATCCAGTCGGAAGGACGCCGTTTTGCGATGCTGATCGACGAGCTGGTCGGCCAGCAGCAAGTGGTGGTGAAGAACCTGGAAACGAATTACCGCAAGGTGCACGGCATTTCCGCGGCGACCATCCTGGGTGACGGCAGCGTCGCACTGATCGTCGACGTAGCGGCGCTGAACCGTGAAAACCGCTCGGCGCATGGCGCGCTGACGCACTAGTCAGACAGCAGATAGTCGGAACACCCAACCAATTTTTGGAGGCTAACGTGGCAGCAGACATCCAATCGATTACTTCGGCGGCACAACGCCGTGACGTTCAACGTGTCAGCCAGGCAGAAGCGGCAGGACAGGAGTTCCTCGTCTTCACGCTGGGCGCGGAAGAGTACGGCATCGACATCCTGAAGGTGCAGGAAATTCGCGGCTACGACAACGTCACGCGCATTGCCAATGCACCGGCGTTCATCAAGGGCGTGATCAACTTGCGCGGCATTATCGTGCCGATCGTCGACATGCGCATCAAGTTCAATCTCGGCCGCGTGGAGTATGACAACCAGACGGTCGTGATCATCCTGAACGTCGCGCATCGCGTGGTGGGCATGGTGGTGGACGGCGTGTCCGACGTGCTCACGCTGCAAGCGGACCAGGTCATGCCGGCGCCGGAATTCGGCGCCACGCTCACCACCGAATACCTGACGGGCCTCGGCACGGTCGACGGCCGGATGCTGATCCTGATGGACATCGAAAAGTTGATGACGAGCAAGGAGATGGAGTTGATCGACTCCGTCGCCGTGCCTGCTTGAGACTGCTTGCGACTCGCTTGAGACTTTATGTAACTGGTTTGCCAACACGCTGGTCGGGAAGAAGACATGCTTAAGAACTGGTCGATTCGTACCACGTTGACGCTCGTGGGCCTGCTGTTCGTAGGATTTGCAGCAGTGGTGAGCGCGTTGTCGCTGAACGGCCTGCGCTCGGCGGGCAGTTCGCTTTCCCTGCTGGCGGACAGCGACATGGTGTCCATGCGCGCACTCAGCGACGCGTCGTCGAACCTGCTGCGCTCACGCGTGGCGCTTGACCGCGTCCGTGGGTTGACCGAAGCGAACAACGCTGATGAAGCCAAGAAGGTGCTCGATCGTGGGCAGTTCCTGCTCGACAAGTCGAACGAGAGCTGGAAGCTGTTCCTGGCGACGCCGAAGCCGATGCTGCCGCAAGCGACACTGGACGACATCGTGGCGAAACGTGATGCGCTGATGCATGACGGCGTCGAACCCGAGTTCGCGGCAATGCGCGCCGGCGACATGGCCGCGTATCACGCCATTGCGGACACCAAGATCAGCCCGATGTTCATCGCCCTCGACGCGGCGACGGCGATCACGTCCGACTTGACGCAGAAGCATGCCGAGCAGTTGCGCGCGGACGCGGCGGCGAACATTACGCTGCTGATCGAGGTGATCGCGGGCGTGATGGTGCTGGCCGTGCTCACGCTGATTGGCACGCGTGTCGCGCTGGGCGGCATGATCGTGCAACCGATCAACGACGCCGTCGATCATTTCGAGCGCATCGCTCAAGGCGATCTGACGAAGTCGGCGCACACGGACAAGACCAACGAGATCGGCCGGTTGTTTGCCGGTATCGAGCGGATGCGAACGAACCTGACCACGATGGTTGGCTCGGTGCATCACGGTGCGGAATCCATCGATGTCGGCGCGCGGGAAATTGCGAGCGGCAACACGGATCTCTCGCAGCGCACGGAAGAACAGGCGGCGTCGCTGCAGGAAACGGCGTCGAGCATGGAGCAGCTCACCAGCACCGTGAAGCAGAACGCCGAGAACGCGCGCCAGGCTTCGCAACTGGCCGTCAACGCGTCGGATATTGCGTCGCGCGGCGGTCAGGTGGTGGAGCAGGTGGTGGGCACCATGAGCGCGATTTCATCGAGTTCGAGCAAGGTGGTCGACATCATCGGCGTGATCGAGGGTATTGCATTCCAGACCAATATTCTCGCGCTGAACGCGGCCGTGGAAGCGGCGCGGGCGGGTGAGGAAGGGCGCGGTTTTGCGGTTGTCGCCGGCGAAGTGCGAAGCCTCGCGCAACGCAGCGCGGCAGCGGCGAAAGAGATCAAGTCGCTGATCGGCGACTCCGCCGCGAAGATAGAAAGCGGTTCCATGCTGGTGGGCCGCGCCGGCGAGACGATGGACGAAATCGTGCAGGCCGTGCGACGCGTCACGGACATCATGGGTGAGATCAGCGCCGCATCGGACGAGCAGTCGCAAGGCATTGAACAGGTGAGCCGCGCCGTCGGGCAGATGGACGAAGTCACGCAGCAGAACGCCGCGCTGGTTGAACAGGCGGCAGCCGCTGCGGCGTCGCTTGAAGAGCAGACACGCAAGTTGAAGGACGTGGTCGGCCACTGGCAGGTCGGCAACGACGCGCCCTCCACCGACCCGCGCGCCCGGCTTGAACCGAAGGTCGTCGCCCGGCCGCATGCCGGCCCGGCGATTAAAGTTGCAGCGCGGCCTAACGTCGCGGCTAATCGCGCCGTTAATAAGCTTATCGCCTCACCGGCTGCTGCCGCTTCAGCCGCGGCAACACCGGCAACACCGGCCGCGAAAGCGCCCGCCGCGAAACCTGCAGTTGCCGTGTCCGGCGACTGGGAAACTTTTTAAAGCAGTATCAGACGACCATGCCGCCCCATTGCATCGCGCTCCCTGACGAGCATTTGATTGAAGTGTGCGAACCGGGCGCAAGGCAAGGGGCTGTGTGGTTGTCGAAGAAACGCGGTGCAACGCCCGTACGGGATGCAGCCGATGCACGTTCCAGCAGAACAAAGGCTAGATGATGGCAACGCGCCCGCCCGTCGATACACCCCGCGACCGGACCAGAAATGGTTCGGAAGTGGAACGCGACTTCGAATTCACCAATGCCGACTTCGGCCGCATTCGCGAGCTGATTCACCGGCGCGCGGGGATTTCGTTGTCCGAGCACAAACGCGACATGGCGTACAGCCGTCTCGCGCGACGCCTGCGCGCCTGCAATATCGATACGTTCCGGATCTATCTCGACCGTCTTGAAGCGCAGCCGGATAGCGACGAGTGGGAAGCGTTCACCAACGCGCTGACCACGAACCTGACTGCGTTCTTCCGCGAATCGCATCATTTTCCGATCCTCGCCACGTTCGCGAAGAGCCGTCCGCAGCCGTTCTCGGTGTGGTGCTCGGCGGCGTCGACGGGAGAGGAGCCGTATTCCATCGCCATGACGTTGATGGAAACACTTGGCGACAGCGCCGCGCGCCATTGCACGGTGATTGCGACGGATATCGACAGCCAGGTCCTGCAGAAGGCCGACGCGGGTGTCTATTCGCTCGATTCCGTGAAGACGCTGGGGACCGAACGCCTGAAGCGTTTTTTCCTGAAGGGCACGGGAGCGCATGCCGGGATGGTGAAGATCCGCCCGGAAGTGCGCGCGTTGGTGAAGTTCGAGCAACTGAACCTGACGGACGCGAAGTACGCGCTGCCCGGCCAGTTCGATGCGATCTTCTGCCGCAACGTGATGATCTACTTCGATAAACCCACGCAGGCGCAAGTGCTCGCGCGCTTCGAGCCGCTGATGAAAAGCGGTGGTTTATTGTTCGCCGGACATTCGGAGAACTTCACGTATGTGACGCAGGCGTTCAAGCTGCGCGGCCAGACCGTCTATGGATTGACGCGTGACGCAGCGGCGGCGGCCACGGCAGCGGCAGCAGCGAAGAAAGCGGGCAAGACGCTCGCCGGGGAGCTGGCATGAGCGGCTTGCCGATCGCATCGAATCTCTACTTCGACAACCACTTCAAGCTTCCGGGCGTGAAGCTGTTGCCGAACGAGTTCTACATGACGAACGAGGACATGGTGCTCGTCACGGTGCTCGGTTCATGCGTGGCGGCGTGCATTCACGATCGCTCGGCGGGCATCGGCGGGATGAACCATTTCATGCTTCCGGACGACGGTTCCGACGCGTCGCAATCCAGTTCGGATTCCATGCGCTACGGTGCGTACGCAATGGAAGTGCTGATCAACGAGATGATCAAGCGCGGCGGCCGGCGCGAACGCTTCGAAGCGAAAGTGTTCGGCGGCGGCGCGGTGCTGGCGGGCATGACGACGATCAATATCGGCGATCGCAATTCAGAGTTCGTGCGCCGGTATCTCGCGCTGGAAAAGATTCGTATCGTGGCCGAGGACTTGCAGGGCATGCATCCGCGCAAGGTCGCGTTCATGCCGCGCACCGGCCAGGCGATGGTCAAGAAACTCATGACGCAACAAGACCCGGCCGTGGTCGAGCGTGAGCGGGTGCTCGCGCGGCAAACGCCGGAAGCACGTAGCGAACGGCTTGCAAAGGCGCGTGAGCGTGTCGAGCTGTTCAGCCGGCCCAAAGCTACAACTACCGATAAACCCCGCATCGAATTATTCGGTGCCGCAGCCGGCCTGCAGCGAACCGTCCGCACGAAGACGGCGGAGGAAGCATGACGATGGCCCGGAGTACGGAACCGAAGATCAGCGTGCTGTGCGTCGATGACTCGGCGCTGGTACGCAGCCTGATGACCGAGATCATCAACTCGCAGCCCGACATGCACGTGTGCGCAACGGCGCCTGATCCGCTGGTGGCACGTGAGCTCATCAAGCAGCACAACCCGGATGTACTGACGCTCGATGTCGAAATGCCGCGCATGGACGGCCTCGATTTTCTTGAAAAGCTGATGCGGCTTCGGCCCATGCCGGTGGTGATGGTGTCGTCGCTGACCGAGCGCGGTTCGGAAATCACGCTGCGAGCGCTTGAACTGGGCGCGGTGGATTTCGTGACGAAACCGCGTGTGGGTATTCGCGACGGCATGCTCGAGTATTCCGAAAAGCTCGCCGATAAAATCCGCGCGGCCGCCCGGGCCCGGGTGCGGCAGACGCCTCACGTCGTGCACGCGGCGCATGGCGCCGGCGGCGCGGCCGCTGCCGAGAAACCCACGCCGAACCTGAACAACCCGCTGGTGAGTACCGAGAAGCTGATTATTGTCGGGGCATCGACGGGCGGTACCGAAGCGATCCGCGAACTGCTGATTCCGCTGCCGCCCGACGCACCCGGCGTGATGATCGCGCAGCATATGCCGCCGGGCTTCACGAAGTCGTTTGCGCAGCGCCTGAACGGCCTGTGCCGGATCGCGGTGAAGGAAGCGGAGCATGGCGAGCGTGTCTTGCCGGGGCATGCGTACATTGCACCCGGCGACGCCCACCTGGTGCTCGCGCGGAGCGGTGCGAACTACGTGGCGCATCTGTCCGATGCCCCGCCGGTCAACCGGCACAGGCCGTCAGTGGATGTGCTGTTTCGATCGGCTGCGCAGAACGCCGGCAAGAACGTGCTGGGCGTGATCCTGACCGGCATGGGCCGTGACGGTGCGCAGGGCATGCTGGAAATGCAGCAGGCCGGCGCGTACACCTTCGCGCAGGACGAAGCGAGCTGCGTGGTGTTCGGCATGCCGCGCGAGGCTATCGCGACGGGGGGTGTCAGCGAGATTGTGCCGCTGGCGGAAATGACCCGGCGCGTGATGGCGCGGCTCAATTCAATGGGTGAACGCACGCAACGCGTTTAGTCCGCCCAAGAGAATTCGGATAAAAATGCGGCGTCATGCGCCGCTTGAAGAAAACACGGGAATACAAGGAGCAGTGAAGATGGACAAGAACATGAAGATTTTGGTCGTCGACGACTTTCCGACGATGCGCCGGATTGTGCGAAATCTGCTGAAGGAGCTGGGTTTCTCCAACGTCGATGAAGCCGAAGATGGCGCGGCCGGCCTCTCGCGCCTGCGCGGCGGCGGTTTCGATTTCGTCATCTCCGACTGGAACATGCCGAACCTCGACGGGCTGGAAATGCTCAAGCAGATCCGCGGCGACAGCACGCTTGCTCATCTGCCCGTGCTGATGGTGACGGCGGAATCGAAGAAGGAGAACATCATTGCCGCGGCCCAGGCTGGCGCGAGCGGTTACGTGGTCAAGCCGTTCACGGCGGCGACCCTCGATGAGAAGCTGCAGAAGATTCTCGAAAAGATGGCTAAGGCCGGGAGCTGACCGTGAACGAAATGACGAACCACGAGACGCTTGTTGACGTCGAGCAAGAAGGCGATGCATCGAGCGACCGCATCCTGGCGCGCATCGGCCAGTTGACACGGACCTTGCGCGATTCCATGCGCGAACTCGGCCTCGACAAACAGGTTGAAGCCGCCGCCGAGATGGTGCCGGACGCGCGCGACCGCCTGAAGTACGTTGCGACAATGACAGAGCAGGCTGCCGAGCGCGCGTTGAACGCGATCGAACTGGCCAAGCCGCTGCAGGAAACCATGCAGCGCGACGCACAGGCGCTCGACGCACGCTGGGAGCAATGGTATGGCGCGCCGCTCGAAAAGGCGGAAGTGAAGACCTTGCTGACTGATACCCGGGGCTTTTTGCAGCAAGTACCGGTACATACAGTTGCAACCAACGAGCAATTACTCGAAATCATGCTCGCGCAGGACTTCCAGGATCTGACCGGTCAGGTGATCAAGAAGATCACGGACGTCGTCCATTTGATCGAGCAGCAATTGCTCGGCGTGTTGCTCGAGAACATTGCGCCCGAACGGCGTGAACAGTTTGCGGCGCAGGCGGCGGCGCTGGCGGCGGCATCGAGCACGTCGGACACCTTGCTGAACGGTCCGCAGATCAATCCGGAAGGCCGTACCGACGTAGTCCAGGACCAGACTCAAGTCGACGATCTGCTCGCCAGCCTGGGTTTCTGACAACCCGGGCCGTTCGGCACGGACAGGCTTGAGAACACGTATACGTATGACCTGCACCCAGGCGCCGGCATCTGCCGGCGCATGGGTGTCAGGCCCATTTCTCCCGCGTCAGGCTTCCGTCCGTCATCCATCCCAGCTGGATATCCGCGTTTGTACGAAGCGCCATTTTCCTTGTTTCGCCTCATTCGGCTGGCATACTGGCAGCGCTTTATTACGAGTGCTTTTGTGGCGCGGACGTTGCACAAGGCAAAATAGCGGATATTGAGATAATCGAAACGGGGAGGCGAAGTGAACACTTCGATCATTTCATTGAGCTCGCGACGCGCATCCGCGTTCGCTAGCCTGGCGGCGGGGCTGACATTGAGCTTGCTCGCCGTATCGCCGGCCTATGCTGTGCTTGGTGGCGCACCGATGACACCGCCGGCCGGCGCCACCGTCAGCAACGCCGTGTCGCATGCGGCGGCGTCAGCGGTTGCGTCCGCTGAGAGCACGGCGGCTAGTTCCTACACGGTTCGTACCACGACGCTCGCCGTCGGGACGGTCGTGAACGAGTACGTGGGTTCGGATGGCGTGGTGTTCGGTATTGCGTGGCAAGGTCCCAGAATTCCCGATCTGCCGACGTTGCTCGGCAGCTATTTCCCCCAATACGTGCAAGGCATCCAGAATCAGCGTGCCAACGGCGGCGGCCGCGGCCCCGTCAGCGTAGCAGGCAGCGCGCTGGTGGTCCGCTCCGGCGGCCACATGGGCGCATTCGCCGGGCAGGCTTACCTGCCGCAGTCCTTGCCCGCCGGCGTCAGCCCCAGCGACATCCAATAACGGACGGAGACTTCTACTATGCGTCCGACGATTTTTTCGTCCAATGTGCCCCTGCGTTCGGGCCTGTTCCGCTGGCTTGCCGTGCTGAGCGTGTCGATATTACTCGCTGCCTGCGGCGGCGGAGGCGGAGATTCCGGCAGCAGTTCCGTCAGCAGCGGCAGCAGCAGCAGCAGTAGTAGTGGCAGCAGCGGCAGCAGTGGCGGCGGTTCCAGCAGCACGCCCAGCGCGCAGCCGATTGCATCCACAGCGTCGAACACGGTGCCTATCACCGTGGGTCCCGGTGCACAGAACTTCGTCAATATCCCGAACGTATCCGTGACGGTGTGCGCGCCCGGTACGAGCAATTGCCAGACCATCAACAACATCCAGGTCGATACCGGCTCGTACGGCTTGCGTCTCGCAAGCGACGCGGCGGCGCAGATTATCGGCAGCTTGCCGGTGGCCCAGTCGACGAGCAGTGGTCAACTGGCGGAATGCACGCAATTCGCCGATGGCTTCACGTGGGGCACCGTGCGCACCGCCGACGTCAAGATTGGCGGCGAAATCGCGAGCGGCATTCCTATCCAGGTGGTGGGCGATCTGCCTGACTCCACGGTGCCGCTGAACGGCTGTATCAACGGTAGCAACGAGAGCACCTCGCGGCAACTGGGCGCGAACGGGATTCTCGGCGTGGGCGTGGCGGCGACCGATTGCGGCGTGGCCTGCACGAACGCCGGGACCAGCAACTACTATTCGTGCCCAAGCGGGACCAACTGCTCGGCCATTGGCGTGCCGGTTGCCCAGCAAGTGGTGAATCCGGTCACGAAGTTCGCGGTGGACAACAACGGCGTGATCGTGCAGTTGCCGCCGGTGGCGACCTCGGCGGCGTCGGTAACGGGCACGCTGGTGTTTGGTATCGGCACGCAGAGCAACAATACGCTGACCGGTGCGACGTCGTACCGCTCGACGAGTTTTGGCAACCTCACCGGTACCTACAAGGGCTCGGCGGTGACGACTATCGTGGATTCGGGTTCGAACGGTCTGTTCTTCACCGACAGTTCGTTGCCGGCCTGCACGTCGACGTTCACCGACTTCTACTGTCCGGCCAATGCGACGGCGCTTTCCGCGACCGTTACCGGGCTGAATGGCGTAACGGGCACGGTGAATTTCACGGTCGAGAACGCGCAGACGCTGGCTGCCAGCGGTACGAGTTATGCGCTTAACGGACTGGCCGGCAGCATTGGTTCATTCCCGACGCTGTTCGACTTCGGCCTGCCGTTTTTCTTCGGACGATATGTTTATTTCGGCTTCGGGACCAACGGAAATTCGCCGTACGTGGCGTTTTAAGCGTGGTTAGTTCAGCTCGATAGCCTTAGGGCGACGAGGAAAAGCGACAAAGCCCGGCGAGTTCCTGCGCCGGGCTTTGTTTTTGGTGGAAGCGTTCACGGTTTCGCTATGTTCACGGCTTCGCTACGCATGCCGTTCTAAACGATCATTCCCCCGCGCGCGGTTTCCTCGGCGCTTTCTCCATCACGCGGTCATACAGCCAGCGCGGCACTGCGTGCAGCAGCGCGCCGGCTACGCGCATCTGCCAGGGAAATGTCGCAAACCGGATTTTCCTTGCGATCGCATCGGCAGTTTTGGCAGCGAATACATCGGCGTCCATCAGGAAGGGCATCGGATACGGATTGTGCTCGGTCATCGCGGTGCGGATATAACCCGGCGCGATGGTCACCACCGTCACCCCCTTCGGCCGCATCTCCACCCGCAGCGCTTCAAGATATTTCAGCGCCGCCGATTTCGACGCGCTGTACGCGCCCGAACCCGGCAACCCGCGAATGCCTGCCACGCTGGCTATGCCAACCAGCGTCCCGCGCCGCTCCTCGACCATGCGGGCGACGAACGGCTCGAATGTGGCGATCATCCCGAAGTAATTGATATCCATCACGTCGCGAAAGACGTCGAGGTCGCCGTGACCGGTCAGCGCACCGCGGCTGACGCCGGCATTGGCGATCACCACGTCGGCGCCGCCATGCTGCGCGCAGAACTGCGCCGCAGCGGCGCCGAGCGCGACGGCGTCTCGGACGTCAGCGGGATAGATCGAGATGGAATGGGAGGGAAAGCGTGCGGCGAATGCCGCGAGGATGTCGCCACGACGGGCGACGAGGCCAAGCACCGCACCGCGCCGGAGATATTCCTCGGCGAGCGCAAGGCCAATGCCGCTTGATGCGCCGGTGATGAAAACTCTCAGCCGGGCCGGCGTAACGCCATCGCCCGGCGTGTCCTTCATAGTGGCGCCCACGCCTTTACATCTTCTTCGCGCGGATCTGGGCGATCAGGAAATCGAGGACCTGAATGGTGCCCGGCAGGCTGTTCGTGGTGGCCGGACCCGTTTCGTACTTGCCCTGTACCGCGAGCGTCGGCACGCCGTCGATCTTGTAGTCCTGCATCAGCTTGGTGTCGCGTTGCAGGTCGCTTTGCGTCGAGAACGAGTTGTATGCGTCCATGTACTTCTTCTTGTCCACACCCAGCGTGGCGAGGAACGTAGCCTGCGCTTCCGGTGTCAGCAAATAGTTCTTCTTTACATGGATTTCGTTGAACACGGCGGGCGTGAGCTTGTCAGCCAGGCCGAGTGCGTCGAGCGCGTGATACATCTTCGAGTGCGGGATGAAGTCGTCGCGGAAGGCAACCGGCACGCGCTTGAAGACCACGTCGGGACCTTGCTTCTTCACCCACGCTTCCAGGTACGGGTCGAATTCGTTGCAGTGCGGGCAGCCGTACCACATGAATTCGATCACTTCGATCTTGCCGTTGGCATCGACGGGCTGCGCGGGTTGCAGCACCGTGTAGTCGGTACCGGCGACAGGCGCTGCCGGCGATGCGTGCGCCGCATTCACGGCGCCCAGGGTGCCGGCTACAAGGCCGATGGAGAGAGCGAGGGCGCGGAAGAGTTTGTTCATAATGACCGAGAAAGTGATCGAGAAAGGGCGTGGAGACGCGAAAGGGGAACACACGACGCTTAAAGGACGCTTAAGCCGGATGGGCCGCGCAAGCCGGGCTCGACCGGCGGGGCCGCAATCAGCTGCTGGCCGGCCCTGCTTTTCAACCCGCGCCAGCCTTGTCTGAAAGGCCGTGCGGGCTGCGGGCTCTACTGCATGCTCACTGCTTGGAGAAGCGGATAACGGCGGTATCCACGCCTGCGTCGGACAGACGCTGACGCACGTTGTTCATGTCCTCGAACTTCGTGAACGGCCCGATTCGTACGCGGAAATACGTCACGTTGCCCGCATCGCGTTGCGTAACCTTCGACTCGAAACCCTGGAAGCCAAGGCGCGCACGCTGCTGCTCTGCGTCCGCCTGGGTCTTGTACGCGCCAACCTGCAGGAAATAGCCGGTATTGACGTCGCCGGGTGCCGGCGGCGTGACCTTGGCGGTCGACGAAGCTTGGGCCTCAGCCGGTTTCTTTCCAGGCGTTGCGCTCGACGAGCCGCCCGGCGCATTCGCGACCGGTGGCACGGCGCCCGGGGCTGCCGGCTTCGGTGCGACGGCCGTACCGTTCGCGGCCGACGGCGGGACTTCCAGGATCTCGGGTTCGTCCTGCATGCCCGACGACTGCGTCTGGTTGTTCGTCTGTCCGGGCGCGGTGTTCGGCGGTGCGGGCTGTGCCGCTTGCGGCACGGCCTGGCCGGGTGTCTTGCCCTGGAGCGGCCGATTGGGATCGTACGGCTGGCCGGTGACGGCGGGCGCGGAGCCTGCGTCGACAGGAGCCGGCGCGACCTTCGCGACGAACGGCGTGGGCGCGCGCGTGATGTACAGCGCCACGATCACTGCAATTGCAAGGCCGACAATCAAGCCCAGCACGATACCGAGAAAGGTGCCCCCGGTTTGCTTCGACTGCTTCGACGTGCTGCGTGGTTTTGCCATCGTATGAATAACCTGCAAAAAGTCTACTGAATGGCCGTCGATTATAACGGCGGCCTTAAGCGCGGCGTGGCCCGTGGTTGTGTTGCGCGGTGTTGCGTTACATCATGCACCCGCCGTCAAGCCGTCTTCACTCGTCGTAAGCGTGCCGCGTGACTTCGGCACGCCGGGCGTATGACACACCCGGCGTGCCGGAAGTGCCCGGCGCGGGAACTACATCTTCACGGGGGCCGACACGCCAATCAGCGCGAGGCCGTTCTCGAGCACTTGCCGTGTGGCGGCAAGCAATGCAATGCGCGCGTTACGCACGCCATCTTCGTCCACCAGCACGCGCTCCGCATTGTAGAACGAGTGGAATTCGCCTGCGAGGTCACGCAGATAGAACGCGACCGCATGCGGCGCGAGTTCGTTGGCGGCGTGCGAGAGCATGTCCGGATACTCGGCGAGCTTGTTCAGCAACGCCATGGCGCGTTCGCTCGAGAGCGGCGAGAGATCGACGGTCGGCAGGGTGTCGGCATTGCCGGCGTATTTCGTCTTCCAGTCGCCGAGGATCGTGCAGATCCGCGCGTGCGCGTACTGCACGTAATACACCGGGTTTTCGTCGCTCTGCTTGAGCGCCAGGTCGATATCGAAGACAAATTCCGTGTCGGCCTTGCGCGAGATCAGGAAAAACCGCACGGCGTCGCGGCCGCGGCGAATGGTGTCTTCATCGATCTGATCCGGTGAGACTTCTTCGCCCGGCGTCATGCCGCCCGACCATTCGATCAGGTCGCGCACCGTCACATAGCTGCCCGCGCGCTTCGAGATCTTCACTTCCACGCCATTGCGCATGACCGTGACCATCTTGTGCAGCACGTAGTCGGGATAGCCCTTCGGAATGCCGATGCCAAGCCCTTGCAGCCCCGCCCGCACGCGCGCGATGGTGCCGTGGTGGTCCGAGCCCTGCACGTTGATGACCTTGGTGAACCCGCGCTGCCACTTCGCCACGTGATATGCGACGTCGGGCACGAAGTACGTGTACGTGCCGTCGGACTTGCGCATCACGCGGTCCTTGTCGTCGCCGTCGTCGGTCGTGCGCAGCCATAGCGCTCCGTCCTGCTCGTAGGTATTGCCTGCGGCGATCAGCGCGTCGACCGTGGCCTGCACGCGGCCCTCGTTATACAGCGACGACTCCAGGTAGAACTGGTCGAAGTCCACGCCGAACGCGGTCAGGTCCAGATCCTGTTCGTGGCGCAGGTACGCCACCGAAAAGACGCGAATAGCGTCAATGTCATCCACATCGCCCTTCGCCGTCACCGGCGCGCCGTCCTTGGCCGCGACCGTCGCGCCGGCCAGATAGTCACGTGCGATATCCGCGATGTACTCGCCGTTGTACGCGTTATCCGGCCATTCCTTGTCGCCCGGCGCAAAACCGCGGGCGCGCAGTTGTGTGGACATGGCCAGATTGCCGATCTGCACGCCGGCGTCGTTGTAGTAGAACTCGCGATGCACCGCGTTGCCTTGCGTGCCGAGCAGGTTCGCCAGTGCGTCGCCAAGCGTGGCTTGCCGGCCGTGGCCAACATGCAGCGGCCCGGTCGGGTTCGCCGAAACGAACTCGATCAGCACGCGTTTGCCTTCGTCGCGGGCGTTGTAGCCGTAGCGCGCGCCTTCCACAATCACTGCCGGCACCACGGCTTGTTTCGCCGATGCCGCCAGCCGCAAGTTGATGAAGCCCGGACCCGCGACTTCGGCGGCCTCGACCAGACCCTGAGCGGCCGGCAAGCCGAGCACCGCATCGACAATCTGCTGTGCCAGTTGCCGCGGGTTCGCCCGCAGCGGCTTGGCGAGCTGCATGGCCACGTTCGACGCGACGTCGCCATGCGCCGCGACTTTCGGGCGCTCGAGCACGATGGCCGGCTCGACGAAGTTCGCTTCCGATGCGCCTTGCGACGCCTGTACGACCTGCTTGACCGCGTCGGCGAGCAGCGTTTCGAGTGTGTGTTTTTGTGCGGGCAGCATGCTGATTCTTAAATCCGGTGATTGGGCTGTTGGTTCGATGCAGCGATGCTTCGTTCCTTCGATATCCTGGCTTTAATCCACGTGTTCGCCGGCAACGCGAGAAAAACGTGCGGTTGAGCGTCAAACGCCGACGTGACGCGTGCTCGACTGTTTCAGTACAGTTTCAATCCATTACGCCCGTTCGGGCGCGGGAAAAGACCCTGGACGCTCGGTCAGGACTGCGTATGCGCGTCCGGAGGCATAGCCGGAGCCGGTTACGGCGGTACCGCCAGAACCGGGGTTTTGTAACCGACGCAACATTTGCTCGGGTAAATCGGGATTTTAGCAGGTGCTAATATGTCGAATCAGGGTCGAGTCGGGGAAACAAGTCAGGAATTAAAACAATGCGCCGGCGTGTGATGTGGTGGCCTGGGTTGTTACCACGCTTGGCGCATCTCGCTCATTAGCCACAAAAGGCCAACAAAAGGGAAAGGACCTTGCCATGCTGATCACATTCAAAACCAGAGCTGCACCGGACGTGCAGATGCTCGACAACCTTGCTGATTACCTGCTTGGCATCATTGGCAAGCGGCTTGGCGAGCGCGGCGTCATTACGCATGAAGAGCTGCCTGCATGCATCCAGAAGCTTGAGTCTGCAGTAGCCACTGACAAGCAGGAACGCGCCGAACACGACGGACATTTCCACGAAGGCGAACCCGGTCACGAACCGCACGAGATTCCGGTCGGTCTGGCGCAGCGAGCGTACCCGTTCCTCGACATGATGCGCCTCGCCCATGAAGCGGAAGGCGACATCCTGTGGGGTGTGTGAGCCTCGTGCGACGTAGCGGGATTGGCTCATCGGCCTGGCTGAAGCGAACCAATGACGATGGCGTCAGTATTAAAAAAACCCGCCTCGTCGCCGATGCGGGTTTTTTTGTTCCGATGAATACAGAGCCGGGTGTGGCGCCAATCGCGGTTATTGCGAGGCTCCGGCTGCCGGCGCGCTCGCGCCTTTTTTCGCACGCGGCTTGCGGGGCTTTTTCTTGTGCTCCACCACCGGCGGCGAATAGCTCGACGCGGTGCTCGAGCTTGCGCCCGTACCCGGCTTGGCGTTGCCCTGCGCGAAGGCAGCCGGACTTCCCGACGTGAACAGCACAGCAACAGCAACAGCAACGGCGAGGACAGGCGTCAGCTTGATCATTTTCGACTTTCTCCGTGACGATTGAAGGAATGCGTGACCGCCGCCATGACGGCCTTTGCACCCCTCCGAGTGTAAGGAAAGTCAAAATAACCGTAACTGACTTCGCCAATATTGCGTCTTTGTGATTCCCGGTATTTGCGTGCGCGTGGTTTTTGCCTAGAGTAGGGGCGCCAGTGCGCGTTCGGCGTCGTTCTTCGAAATCGCCATGCGTTGCGCGAAGCTTTCCACCTGATCGTCGGCGATCTTGCCGACCGAAAAGTACGTGCTCTCCGGATGCGCGATGTAAAAGCCCGACACGCTGGCCGCGGGCAACATGGCGAGCGACTCGGTCACCGTCATGCCGATTTCGTTCGCTTGCAGCACGTCGAACATGTCCTGCTTCACCAGGTGATCAGGGCACGCCGGATACCCCGGCGCCGGACGAATCCCCCGATACTTTTCTTCGATCATGGCGGCGTTGTCGAGCGTTTCGCCGGCGGCATAACCCCACAGTTCACGACGCACCCGCGCGTGGAGCGCTTCGGCGAAGGCTTCGGCGAAGCGATCCGCCAGCGCCTTCAGCATGATCGCGCTGTAGTCGTCGTTATCGGCTTCAAACTGCTTCTCTTTTTTCTCGACGCCTAAACCCGCCGTCACCGCGAACATGCCGATGTAATCCGCCACGCCCGAGTCCTTCGGTGCGATGAAATCCGCCAGCGAGCGGTTGGAGCGCTGCACGCCATCCACGATCGGGCGCACGGTCTGCTGGCGCAGGTTGCGCCATGTCATGGCGACTTGCGTGCGGGTATCGTCGGTATAGATCTCGATGTCGTCGTCGTTCACCGTGTTCGCCGGCAGCAGCATCACCACGCCGTTCGCCTGCAGCCAGCGGCCCTGGATGATGCGCGAGAGCATCGACTTGCCGTCGGAGAACACACGTCGCGCGGATTCGCCCACGATCTCGTCGTTGAGAATGGCCGGATACGGACCGGCGAGATCCCAGGTCTGGAAGAACGGCGCCCAGTCGATGTAGTTCGCCAACTCCGCCAGATCGTAGTTCTTGAAGATGCGCCGTCCGATGAACGTCGGCTTTTTCGGCTCGTAGCTCGCCCAGTCGATTTTCGTCTTGTTGGCGCGAGCCTCGGCGTAGGTGACCATCGGCGTCGCCTTGCGGTTCGCGTGCTGCGTGCGAATGCGTTCGTAGTCCGTCTTGAGGTCTTCGAGGTATTTCTTCGCGCCGTCGTCGGAGAGCAGGCTCGACGCCACCGACACCGACCGCGACGCATCCGGCACATAGACCACCGGACCATCGTAATGCGGGGCGATCTTCACGGCCGTATGCACGCGCGAGGTCGTGGCGCCGCCAATCAGCAGGGGCGTTTGCTTGCCGCGGAAATAGTCATCGCGCTGCATTTCCGACGCCACGTAGGCCATCTCTTCGAGGCTCGGCGTAATCAGCCCCGACAAGCCGATGATGTCCGCACCTTGCTCCTTCGCCATCGCGAGGATGGTCGCGCAGGGCACCATCACGCCCATGTTGACTACCTCGAAGTTGTTGCACTGGAGCACGACCGAGACAATGTTCTTGCCGATGTCGTGCACGTCGCCCTTCACGGTCGCGATCACGATCTTGCCCTTTGGCCGGACGTCTTCGCCGGCATCGGCCATGCGCTTCTTTTCTTCCTCGATGTACGGAATCAGATGCGCCACGGCCTGCTTCATCACGCGCGCCGACTTGACCACTTGCGGCAGGAACATCTTGCCCGCGCCGAACAGGTCGCCGACGATGTTCATGCCGTCCATCAGCGGCCCTTCGATCACGTTGATCGGCCGGCCGCCTTCAGCTTCAATGCGCGCCCGCACTTCCTCGGTATCTTCCACGATGAAGTTCGTGATGCCGTGCACGAGCGCGTGGGCGAGGCGCTGATCGACGGGCTGATTGCGCCACTCGAGGTTTTCTTCTTTCTTCGCGGCGCCGGTCTTGAATTTATCGGCGATTTCGAGCAGGCGATCCGTGCCGTCCTCGCGACGATTCAGCACCACGTCTTCCACGCGTTCGCGCAGCTCAGGATCGAGATCCTGATACACGCCGAGCTGACCCGCGTTCACGATGCCCATGTCCATGCCCGCCTGGATCGCGTGGTAAAGGAACACGGTATGGATGGCTTCGCGCACCGGGTCGTTGCCGCGGAACGAGAACGACACGTTCGACACGCCGCCGCTGATCTTCGCGTGGGGGAGATTTTCCTTGATCCAGCGCGTCGCGTTGATGAAGTCGACAGCGTAGTTGTTGTGCTCTTCAATGCCGGTTGCGATCGCGAAGATGTTCGGGTCGAAGATGATGTCTTCCGGCGGGAAGCCCACTTCGTTCACGAGGAAATCGTACGAGCGCTTGCAGATTTGCGTCTTGCGTTCGTAGGTGTCGGCCTGGCCTTCTTCGTCGAAGGCCATCACGACGGCGGCGGCACCATAGCGGCGGATCAGCGTGGCGTGGTGGCGGAACGCTTCTTCGCCTTCCTTCAGCGAGATCGAGTTCACGACTGCCTTGCCCTGCACGCATTTCAGACCGGCTTCGATCACTTCCCACTTCGACGAGTCGATCATGATCGGCACGCGCGAGATGTCCGGTTCGGAGGCGATCAGGTTCAGGAAGCGGACCATGGCCGCTTTCGAATCGAGCATGGCCTCGTCCATGTTGATGTCGATGATCTGCGCGCCGTTCTCGACCTGCTGGCGCGCGACGGCCAGCGCTTCGTCGAACTGGTTGTTGAGGATCATGCGCGAGAACGCCTTCGATCCCGTCACGTTGGTCCGCTCGCCCACGTTGATGAAGAGCGAACCGTCGGTGACGTTGAACGGCTCGAGGCCGGAAAGGCGCATGGTGTGATCGGTCATGGTGTCTCTGGGCGGTGCAGCGTGATTGTCTTGTCGAAGGGCTCGGGCGTTGTGTCAGCAGTCAGGCCGCTTCACGATAATGCGACGGCCACTTCCTTGGCTTCACATCGGCCAGCGCCTTCGCGATTTCCGCAATATGTTCCGGCGTCGTGCCGCAGCATCCGCCCGCCAGATTCACCAGCCCCGCCTGCGCGAATTCCTTCAACAAGCTGGACGTGACATCGGGTGTTTCATCGAAGCCGGTATCGCTCATGGGGTTGGGCAAACCCGCATTCGGATAACACGATACATACGTATCGCAGAGCTTCGACAATTCAGCGATATACGGCCTCATCAGCGCCGCGCCCAACGCGCAGTTCAAACCAAACGTCAGCGGCCGCGCATGACGCAGCGAGTTCCAGAATGCCTCGACCGTCTGCCCCGACAGGATGCGCCCCGACGCGTCAGTCACGGTGCCCGAGATCATGATAGGCAGCAATTCGCCTGTGTCTTCGAACAACTGATCGAGCGCGAACAACGCGGCTTTAGCGTTCAAGGTGTCGAAGATGGTTTCAACGAGGAACAGGTCGCAGCCCGCGTCCATCAGCGCTTTCGCCTGCTCGTAATACGCCTGGCGCAGTTCGTCGAAGGTCACGTTGCGCGCTGCAGGATCGTTGACATCCGGCGAGATGCTCGCGGTCTTGGGCGTCGGCCCGATAGCACCCGCGACAAAGCGCGGCTTGTCCGGCGTCGAGTACTTGTCGCAAGCCTCGCGCGCGAGCTTCGCCGACTGTATGTTCATTTCAACCGCCAGCGATTCCATGCCGTAATCGGCCTGAGCCACAGTCGTTGCGCCGAAGGTGTTCGTCTCGAGAATGTCCGCGCCGGCAGCCAGATACTGGTCGTGAATCTCACGGATCACATGGGGCTGCGTGATCGACAACAGCTCGTTATTGCCCTTGATATCGCGGGGATAGTCGGCAAAACGTTCACCGCGATACGCGGCTTCATCGAGCTTGTAGCGCTGGATCATGGTGCCCATCGCGCCGTCGAGAATAAGAATCCGCTGTTGCAAAAGGGCAGGCAACACTGCGCCGCGTGTGTACGGGCGGCGCTCTGCGGCAGATTTCGATGCGTCAACGGTGGCGGACGGATTCATGATTGACATGGCTCCAAACAGGCTGAAATAGCCCAACATTGTATCTGTAGTAGGGCACGAACGCTTTCCTATGGCGCTTTCCCTCACGCCGGGCGATCAAGCGACATGAACAAAAAACCCCGCCACTTTCGTGGCGGGGTTTTGGGAGGTGTCGCTGAGTGTTCTTACGCTTAACTAAGCTGGAACACGGGGTTCAACGTTTAATGAAGGATCACCGGCTGGTTCATCAAGATGTCGAACTGACCGAGAAACTCGTCCACGTCCTCCAACGATTGTTCTTCCTGCATCAACTTCTGGACATGCTCGCGAAAACGCGCCGCGAGTGCGCCATCAATGAAGATTTCGCGCTGCATGGTCTTGTCCACGATCTCGTAACCCCCTGCTTTCATCGCGAGATGATTGTCCTGCGGCGGGAATTCGACTACACAATAGTTAGGGCTGTTGTAGATCATTTGCATGGCGACACTCCTTATTCCTGTTTGCCCGTAAGGCGTTTCACCGTCTTACATTGAGCGTTTGGGTTGGAATTCAAGGGGTGGCCTCGACGTTGAGTCCGAAAGCCCATCGAGGACCTTTGTTAGACATTCTCCCGCAAAAATGTTTCCAGAAGTGCCCTGAAACGCTGTGTTTCTTCTACTGGGGACAGATGTGCCGCGTCAACTATTTCGAATCTTGCGTTCATGATTGAATCCGCCACCACTTTCGTCTGCCCCGGTGGCAACCGGCAACGTGCCGGACTGCAGCTATCAGTGTGATCGTCTTAATCTATGCCATTCTGCTTTTTCTCACATCGAAATCAGGGCTTGCGTCAGCGACTCCCGCGAACCCTTCAATCGATGTACGTACAACCAAATCGCCTACGGTCACCCGGCTATTCAACCACTTCCGGACGCGCCTCGCCCGACAGATGATGGACGGCGTCAGTCAAGGGCTCAGTCTTCGTTGCACAGAACATGCCGCGTTTCGATACCGTCAATCGTTACTTGCATACTGGCCCCGTTGGAATGCGGTTTCAGTTCGGGATCGAACCATCCTTACCCGTTTGCACACGCTCCGAAGTCACCTGTTTAACGGAGTTTTTCGTCGAATCTTTACCCCGTTCTGGTCCTCGTCCGGGTTTGCCTGATCTTGGCCCGCCTTGCTTTCCGTCGAACGAATATCAGGGTTTGTCGGATCCAGGCGCGGCAGGTGTTGTTTCTTCAGACGCATCTGCCGTGCCTGCCCCGGATTGACCCGGCGTGGCCGACGGCGGCTGCAGCTTGCCGCGCCAGAGCATTTCGATCTGCATGCCGTTCGGCTCGGTCTGCAGGATACGCACCGGCAGCCAGCCCAGGTCGGGTGCGAGCCAGATGTCGAGACGCCGCCGATCGCCCTCGCGTCGGGGCAGACGGGTGAAATGGCGAGCCTGTACGTTACCGTCAGCGGTCTGGACGTTTTCATCGCCGACGGTTTCTATCGGCCAGATCTCGTTGCTGTCGTTATCGGCAACGCTGAATTGACGAACTACGCCGGGCTTGTACTTGTCGGGCGAACCGCGCACCAGACTCGACAACTGCATGACAACGCTGAAACGGTCTTCCGCACCATCGGCAAGCGGCTGGTTGTTCGGCGTCTTGGTGTAGACCAGTTGTTTCGTGGTGCGATCGAAGACGGTGATGTCGGCGGCGCGCCGGCCCCGCTGCTCCGAGTATTGCTCGGGTGCAATGCCGAAAGCATCGATATGGCCCTTGCTGGAATATACAAACGGTCCGACGAACGGCAAGGGAATGGACACGACCATCTCGTAATGCTGGCCGTCGTTGATCCAGTGGATATTGCCGACCTGGTTCATCACGCCATTGATCCGCGTGTCGTAGCGAAGTTCGCCCGAGGGCGGCACGCTGAATTTATCGCCGTTTGCGGCGGCTGCGGCTGCGGCCGCGGCCGCAGCTTGAGAGGCAGCGGCGTCGCTTGCTGCTTTCGCCGCAGCTTGGGCTGCTGCTTGTGCGGCAGCTTGGGCTGCTTGCTCGGCTTGTGCTGCCTGCGCGGCTTGAAGCGCCTGTGCCGCTTGAGCCGCTTGAGCCGCTTGTTCAGTTTGCGCTGTCGTGATGGCGTGCGTGGGTTCGGCTTGCTTCACCGGCACCGGCACCGGCACGGGCTTGGGCGCGGGCGGAGGCGGTGCGGCAGGCGTTGGTGCCTGTGCTACTGGCTTGGGCGTCAGCAACTCGACCTGCACGGGCACATGTTCAGCCGGCTCCGGATTCGACGCGCTCCGGTTCCTCTCCATCCATCGGCCGGCGACCCAATGCAGTGCCAGCACAACGAGCAGCACGGCCAGCCACACGACCCATCGAAGCGAATGGTCAGCGGGCAAATTGTCGGACGATGCGCCAAAAACGGCGCGACGGCGGCGAAGCAGGGAGAACGGCATCGGCTAGCTCGGAAACGCGCGTGGTCAGGCAAGCGGTAAAACGCTGCCAGGAGAATAATCCGCAACAATCATGACAGAACGCGAGTGATCATTGGACCAAGCAAAAATGCGCACGAAACGCATATGACTCAAGGGCACGCCGCGATGTTCCGTGCTCGTGAAGCATCACGCAATCCTCAGGCCTTACCGTTCGCCCGGTTTGTACCCGAGTTCGTAAGAAAGCTGCCCGGCGCACTCGCGCAACGCGGTGTCAATTTCGCCACCCCAGCGGGTATCGAACGATCCTTCTTGGCCGAGCGCGATCAGCCCCAGCGCAAGATCGCCGGTCGAGTCGAACACCGGCGTGCAGAACGCATGGATGGTCGGCAGCAACATGCCCTCGACCCGCGCCGCGCCATGCTCGCGGATCTCGGCCAGCACCGGCTCGACATCCGCCATCGACTGGCGCGTGGCGGCAAGTTCGCGATCGAGCATTGCTTGCGTCTTGCTGCGCGGCAGCCACGCGGCAAACAGCAAACCCGTCGCCGATGACAACAGCGGCATGACATCGCCCAGTTTCAACGCCGCCTTCGCCGGATAACTCGACTCCATCCAGTGCACGACCGTCGGCCCCTGATTGCCCCACACCGCGATCCCCACCGTCAGGTCCAGCCGGTCGCGCAATCCCGTCAGCGCGATGCGTGCGAGCTTCACGCCGTCGACCCGGGCAAGCCGCGCCAAACCCATCTGCAACGCGAAACCACCGAGCTCATAGCGCCCCGACACCGGGTCCTGCGAGACCGCGCCAAGCCGCAGGAAACTCACCAGATAACGATGCGCTTTCGCCGGACTCATGCCGGCGCGCTGGGCGAGATCACGCAGCATCATTGCGCGTGGCTCGTTGGTCAGCACATCGAGCAGGCGGAAGCCGACCTCGATCGACTGGATGCCGGAGCGGGACTTTTCCTCGGCGGTGTCGGTTGAATCGGAGGAATCTGCCAGGTTGAGGGCGTCGTCGGCTTCGGCCTGTTCGGATATGGGCAGCGCGGGCGAAGCAGGACGGCTGGAAGAGGGCATGGAGAAATCGATGACGGCGCGAGCCGGTTCACAAAACAAGGTTAGGTCGGGCGCGTGAGCGGCCTTGATAACAGCGGTAAACAGCCAAGGGCCCTACGTGCAACGGCAAGCGGTAAATACCATCACCGCTCAAAACGGACGTTTGCCAGCCCTGAAAAAGGGTCGGCAAACATAGCGAACCATTCACCGCAACAGCCCGAATTATCCCAAAACCGTCCCGACATGATTCACCATCGTAAAATAGATTTCCTCCATCGTCACTAAACGTACAAACGCTTTATGAAACTTGCCACGCTGAAGGACGGAACGCGCGACGGCCAACTGGTCGTTGTATCGCGGGATTTGCGCACGGCGGCCATTGCCGACGCGATCGTGCCGACGCTGCAACGCGCGCTGGACGACTGGACTTTCTACGCGCCGCAGTTGCTGGATCTCTCGGATTCGCTGAACCAGGGCCGCGCGCGCCACGCATTCGCCTTCGATCCCAAAGCCTGCATGGCGCCGCTTCCCCGCGCGTTCCAGTGGGCGGACGCCTCGGCTTACGTGAACCACGTCGAACTCGTGCGACGCGCCCGCAAAGCGGAAATGCCGCCCGAGTTCTGGACCGATCCCTTGATGTACCAAGGCGGCAGCGACGATCTGCTCGGACCCACGGACGATATCGTGTGTGCGTCGGAGGCTTATGGCATCGACTTCGAAGCTGAGGTTGCCGTGATCACCACCGACGTGCCTATGGCCGTCAAACCCGCTGACGCGCTCAGGCATGTTCGTCTCCTGATGCTGGTCAACGACGTCTCGCTGCGCAACCTGATTCCCGCGGAACTCGGCAAAGGCTTCGGCTTTTTCCAGGGCAAGCCGGCCACGGCGTTTTCACCGGTTGCGGTCACGCCCGACGAACTGGGGGACGCGTGGCATGAAGGCCGTGTGCATCGGCCGATGATCGTGCACTGGAACGGCAAGAAAGTCGGCCAGCCGGATTGCGGCACGGACATGGTGTTCAACTTCGGCGAGTTGATCGCGCACGCGGCCAAGACGCGCAACGTGCGCGCGGGCTCGATTGTCGGTTCGGGCACGGTTTCGAACAAGGACACGAAGCGGGGTTATTGCTGTATCGCCGAGAAGCGTTGCCTGGAGACCATCGAACACGGTGCGCCCACAACAGAGTTCATGAAGTTCGGAGACAGTGTGAAGATCGAAATATTCGACGAAGCCGGCAAGTCGATTTTCGGCGCGATCGATCAGTCGGTCGTGGCGCTGAATGAATAGCCGGTGAATAGCCGATGAATAGCCGATGAACAAGCGGCGCCACCGGTAAGGGGTTTCGCCCGATGCGCTCGCATGCTGCGCCGCCCTACACTTAGCCGCATTGCGTCAAAAAGCTTACAAAAACCTGGGCGTCGGCGCGCCCATGACAAGGAGACTTCAATGCAGTCAGGCGGCGGATGGGGAACGGCGTTCAGGCAGTTGGCAGCGGGTGTCTTGATCACACTTTCACTTTCAACGGCAGCCTGGGCGCAGACGCCGCATGTGAGGATCGGGCTGGTGTTGTCGCTGACGGGGCCGGCGGCGTCGCTCGGCATTCCGGCTCGCGATACCGTGGCGTTGCTGCCGAAGGAAATGGGCGGGCGCCCGGTGGACTACATTGTTCTCGACGACGCCTCCGACACCACGCAGGCCGTCCAGACCACGAAGAAGCTGATCTCCGAAGACCATGTGGACGTGATCATCGGATCATCGATTACGCCGAACTCGCTTGCCATGATCGATGTGGTCGCCGACAGCCAGACGCCAATGATCTCGCTCGCGTCTTCGTCGAAGATCATTGAACCTGTGGATGCCAAGCGCCATTGGGTCTTCAAGACGCCGCAAACCGACGCGATGATGGCATCCGCCATTGCCGAACATGCCAGCAATCACGGTGTGAAAACGATGGCGTACATTGGCCAGGCCGACGCGCTTGGCGAGACCTTCTACGCGGAAGTGGCCAAGTTCGCGCAGCTTCACCACATCACCATGGTGGCGAACGAGCGCTTCAACCGGACCGACACAAGCGTGACCGGACAGGTGCTGAAGATCCTCGCGGCGAAGCCGGACGCGGTGGTCGTAGGTGCAGCGGGAACACCCGCCGCGCTGCCGCCGAAGACGTTGAAAGAACGTGGTTACAAGGGCACGATTTATCATAACCACGGCACGGGCAATCGCGACTTCCTGCGCGTGTGCGGGGTGGATTGCAACGGCACGTTCCTGCCGGCGAGTCCCGTGCTCGTCGCGTCGCAACTGCCCGACGATCACCCGGCGAAACATCTCGCGCTCGAGTACATCAAGCTGTATGAATCGAAGTACGGCGCGGGCACTGTCTCCGCGTTCGGTTCGTACGCATGGGATGCGGGCATGTTGCTGAACCGCGCGGTGCCGATTGCCTTGAAGGCGGGTGCGCCGGGCACGCCCGAGTTCCGTGGCGCTCTGCGCGACGCGCTGGAAAGCACGAAGAATTTTGCGGACTCGAACGGCCTTGTCAACATGACGCCGAACGATCATATCGGCCTCGATCAACGGGCCCGCGTGATCGCGGAGATCGAGAACGGCAAGTGGATCTATCAACCGCGTTGATCTTTCTTTAGCTAAGGCACGACCATGAGCGACCTTTCTCTTTACGCGCATTACACGTCGCTGGAATTGCGGCGGCACGATCACGGTGTGCTCGAAATCGTGATGAGCGGCGCGGGCGCGAACAAAAGCGGACTTGCGACCGCGGACGCGAACATGCATCGTGAACTGGCGGATATCTGGCGTGATATAGATCGCGATCCGGACACGCGCGTGGCGCTGATTCGTGGTGAGGGCAAGGGGTTCTCGGGCGGTGGCGACCTGGGTCTGGTCGAACAGATGGCCTCCGACTTCGAGGTCCGCGCGCGGGTCTGGCGCGAGGCGCGGGACCTCGTTTATAACGTGATCAACTGCAGCAAGCCGATTGTTTCGGCCATGCACGGGCCGGCGGTCGGCGCGGGACTGGTAGCTGGTCTTCTCGCCGATATTTCGATCGCCGCGAAAACCGCGCGCATTATCGATGGTCACACGCGGCTCGGCGTGGCCGCCGGCGATCACGCGGCAATCGTGTGGCCGTTGCTGTGCGGCATGGCGAAAGCGAAGTATTACCTGCTGTTGTGCGAACCGGTGAGCGGCGAGGAAGCCGAGCGCATCGGGCTGGTGTCGCTGGCGGTGGACGAAAGCGAACTGATGCCGAAAGCCATCGAAGTCGCGAATCGTCTGGCGCAAGGGTCGCAGACCGCTATCCGCTGGACGAAATACGCGCTGAACAACTGGCTGCGAACGGCCGGCCCGGCTTTCGATACCTCGCTGGCGCTCGAATTCATGGGCTTTTCCGGGCCCGATGTGCAGGAGGGTATCAAGTCGCTGCGTGAGCGGCGCGCGCCGGATTTCCCGGGCGGATCGCCGTTTTAGATCCGCATCGGCTAGTTTGTGGTTTCTCTCATTCCTACTCGCAGCATCAAGGAGAAAGTCTTATGACCGATACGCCCGGTGGTACGCCGCCCTTTGGAAGCATCCCAGGCATGTCTGGTTTCGCCCAGGGCGACATGATGGAAAAGATGTGGGACATGATGAAGCTGAACCCGTTCGCGGCAGCCGCGGTACCGGGAGGATCCCCGTCGCTGTCGATGATGTCCGACATGCTCGCGCCGCTCACGAACGTTGAAGAACTCGACAAGCGTATCAAGGACATGCGCGCGGTCGAGCAATGGCTGAAGCTCAACCTGAACATGCTGCAATCGGCTATCCAGGCGCTGGAAGTGCAGCGCGCGACGCTTGCCACATTGCGTGCGTTCGGCGCGTTCGCGCAGTCGTCGGTGGAGAAGGCGCGGGCTTCGCAACCTGCATCATCGACGGCTGCCGCGTGGCCGGCGCCGCCCCGGGAAGAGCCGAAGGCGGAGCCGGAGCCCGGTATGGCGGCGTCCGGTGACGCCGGCGGAAACGACGCTTCATTCGATCCTTCCGGCTGGTGGAACATGCTTCAATCGCAATTTAACAGTCTTGCGACCCTGGCGCTCGCGCAACAACATGCCGGCGCAGCGCCCCCAAGCATGAGCACGGATGAAGACGAGAACGGCGATGACGACGATGAGGCAGAGCCGCCCGAAGCCGCCGCGCCGCCTGAAACCGGCGCATCGCCCGAGCCCGTGAAAGCTGCGGCGAAGAAAGCGCCCGCCAGGAAAGCGGCGCCACGAAAGAAGCCGCTTTGATCCACGCCTGACGTGGCTCGGCGGCTCTGCGGCGCGCTTGAAACGCTAAGCTACTGCACCGCGCCGTTGGCGAGCAACTGGTTGCGCAAGCCCGGCGCCGACGTGCGCGGATCGAGCCAGATCGCGAAGAATGCGCGGGCGAAGTCGTCGCCGGCAATCGTGCCGATGACTTTATCGTCGGCATAGAACGTCGTGCCTTGTTCAGGCACGAATACGCCAATAACATGATCTCCCGGCTGCACGTCCGGGAAGATCTTCTCCATCTGCTCTTGCCATTGCGCCGTCTGCGCTTTGCTCGCCACCTTGAGGTCGTCCATCTCCTCGCGGCCTCTCTTGGCGATCGCCGGGCCCTTGAAAGCGCGCGCATATTCAATATCCAGCGCAAACGGCCGCGCCGTCAATTCCTTGCTCGACAGGCCTGTCGGCCCGACAAACAGCTTGGCGTCGTAGATATGAAAACCGTACATGCGCAACTCGCCTTCGCCCTGCACGCGCGCTTGCGGAATTGTCTGGCGCACGATCGATGCTGCGTCAAAGGCAAACGCCTGCAGCGGTAACACGATCAGGACCAGCGCAAGCGCGGCTATCCTGGCGATCAGGCGTGTTCCAGGGTGAACTGGATGACGTCGGTGTTCGAGTGCGCGAACGCGGCCTCGCAATAGCATAAGTAAAAGTCCCACAAGCGGATGAATCGTTCGTCGAATCTTTGTGCGCGAATCTCGTCGAGCCGCGCAACAAACGCGTGACGCCACATCCTCAGCGTGCGTGCATAGTCGCGGCCAAAGGAGAACTGGTTGACCACTTTCAGCCCATGGCGTTCCGCCGATTGCACGAACGCGGCAGGCGAAGGCAGCATACCGCCTGGAAAAATATGCTGCTGGATAAAGTCCGTGCTGGTCCTGTAACGATCGAACAGCGCGTTGTCGATGGTGATCGTCTGCACACATGCCCGCCCGCCGCGCTTGAGATTGCGCTTGAGACATTCAAAGTAGCCCGGCCAATATTCCTCGCCCACGGCTTCGAACATTTCTATCGATGCAATCGCGTCGAACTGGCCGTGGGTATCGCGGTAATCCTGCAGGCGAATATCGGTCTTGGCGGCCAGCCCCGCGTCTGCCAGGCGCTGTTGCGCATAAGCGAGTTGTTCCGTGGACAGCGTCAGGCCGGTCACGTTCGCTTTCGCTTCGCTTGCGGCGAGTTGCGCGAATCCGCCCCAGCCGCAACCGATTTCCAGCACGCTCGGATTGAGACCCTCGAGCTTCAACTCGTTCAACAGCCGACGGTATTTCGCACGCTGTGCGTCGTCTAGCGTCTGGTCAGGCGAGCCGTCGAAGAGGGCGCTCGAATAGGTCATCGTGGTGTCGAGCCAGAGCTGGTAGAACGCGTTGCCGAGGTCGTAATGCGCATGGATGTTGCGCCGGCTGCCTTCCTTCGTGTTCGCGTTGCGAAGATGGCGGAAGCGGTTCGTCAGCTTGCCGAGCCACGAGCCGTAGACCACGGCCTCGATCGTCGTGCGGTTACGCACCATGATGTCGAGCAGCGCGGCGAGATCGTCGGTATGCCAGTCGCCCGCCAGATAGGTTTCGGCGAAGCCGATATCGCCGCTCTTCAGCGCCGCCGCGCACACGTTCCAGTTGGTCAGCACGACACGCGCGTGCGGAGGGTTGCCGGGGGTGTCGGCTGCTTGTCCGTAACGGCGCGTGGTGCCGTCGGGGAGGTGGACATCGAGCACGCCGTATTGAAGCTGGCTCAAAAGCCTCAGTACCATGCGCGCAGCCGCGGGTTTGCGTAGTGCGCGACGAGTCCGCAGCAAGGGCCGGATCAACCATGATTCAGCCGGACTGCGAAGTGATGAGGGGGAGGAGGGCTGTGTCGACATTTGCAAGTCACCTGGTCGGCAATTAGGCCCGCTCGTGCGAGACGTTCGCAGCCGGCGGAGTGGGTTTTCTCAGGAACGGCACGCGCTTGAAGAGCAGCTTGAGCGCCTGCCAGTGGATTTTCGCGACGACACCGAGCGTCATCAGCGGATAGCCAAAGAACACGCGCAGCACGTTGCGCGCATCGAGCGGGTGTGCGCTCCCCGCGATGCTGGTCAGGAGCAGCGGACCCTCGCCGTCGTCGTAGTCGATGCGCGCGAGCGAGCGCAGCGGCTTACCGTGTTTCGGCGATGCAAACATGAAGCGGAACGTGTAATGCCCCTGCACCTTGCAGAACGGCGACACGTGGAAAACCTTGGCGGCGGTGAGCGGCGTGCCATTCAGGATGCCGCTGCCCGGATCGAGCAGATAGCAATGGCGCTCACCGAAGGTGTTGTTCACTTCACAGACCACGGCGCGTAACAAGCCGTCCGCGCGCTCGCAAAACCAGAAGCTCACTGGATTGAAGACATAGCCCAGCACGCGGGGGAACGTGTGCAGGAAGATCTCGCCCGCGGCGTCGTGGATGCCATTTTCATGCAGTATCGACTCGATCCATTGCAGCGCCGTTTGTCCCTCGGCGCCATGATCGCGGTCGTAAAAGCTTAGTAAGCCGAATCGATTGGTAGCGAACCAGCGCGAGTCCCGCTGCATGCCTTGTGCAAGCCTTGTCGCACGAGCGCGCAGCGGTAGCCGCAACATATATACGCCGTAGGAGAACGCATTGCGCGCCGGGCGCAGCCGCTTGTGGCGCACGGATCCGAGGAGCAGCAGGTCGGGGGCGTCGAAGGATTGAGGGGCGGGCGTACTCATGCTGCAAGCGCAGGTTCGTTACTGTTCGATGCCGCGATGGCAGTCAGCTTCGCGGCCGCCTCCAGCCCTGACTTCAGGCCATCTTCATGGAAACCGTAACCGGTCCATGCCCCCGCGAACCACGTGTTGCGCGCGCCTTGAATCGACGGCAAAGCGCGTTGGGCGTGCACGGCGGCTTGATCGAAGACGGGATGGCTGTAGGCGAACTTGCGCACTACCGTGTCTCGACGCGGCTCACGCACCGGATTCAGCGAGACGATCACCGGTGTCTTGAACGGCAACGGTTGCAGCTTGTTGATGAGGTAATGCACGCATAACCGTGGCTCGCCGCCCAGTCCGCCGGTGCGGCTTTCGTAGTTCCATGCCGACCATGCTCGCTGTGCCGGCAACAGCGAAGTGTCCGTATGCAACACCGCGTGATTCGGCGCGTAGCCGATCGCGCCGAGCACGGCCGATTCGTCGTGCGAGGGATCGGCGAGGAGAGCCAGCGCCTGGTCGCTGTGGCACGCAAGCACGACGTGATCGAAGTATTCCGTACCGCGCGTGCTGTCTATTTCCACGCCGTGTACGCTGCGTCTCACCGATGTCACGGGCGCACAGACACGGGCATCGCCCATCACCGCGAGCATCCGCCGCACGTATTCGCGTGCGCCGCCGTTGACGGTGTGCCATTGCGGCCGCTCGTTGACCTGCAGCAGGCCGTGGTTGTGACAAAAGCGGATCAGCGTGCCGACGGGAAACGCCATCATCTGCGATGTCGAGCATGACCAGATCGCACCGATCATCGGCAGCAGGTACCAGTCGCGGAATGCTGTCGAAAACTTTTCGCGCTCGAGAAAACGGCTCACCGGCTCGGCGAGTTGAACGTCCTTGCCAGCCACCGCCAGAGCGGTGGCCGTGCGGTTGAAGCGGAGGATATCGGCCAGCATGCGCAGGAATGCCGGGCGCAGCAGATTGCGGCGCTGCGTGAAAACCGTGTTCAGGCCGCTGCCCGCCCACTCCAGCCGACGGTCCGTCAGCGATACGGAGAACGACATATCGGTCGCGGTGGTGGAGACGTCAAGTTCCTCGAACAGCTTCACCAGGTTCGGGTAGGTACGGTGATTGAAGACCAGGAAGCCGGTATCCACGCCGTGCGTGATGCCGTCGAGTCTCACGTCGACCGTGTTTGTATGACCGCCAAAGTAGCTGTTTGCCTCGAACAGCGTTGTGCCGATACCCGAATCGGCCTTCGCCAGCCGGTACGCGCACGCAAGTCCAGAGATCCCCGCTCCGATTACTGCAACTTTCATGACGTTGCTCCGTGTGTCTTGCTCTTTCTTGTTGACTGCCTGACGGCTCTTTTGTCTGGAACTCCCGGCGGTTGCTCGTGCCGCGTTCAAGGTGATTTACGCAATCCCGGTCGCGATGGATGCACGCAGCCGGAATTTGACGGCTACCCGTTGATCATGTTTTGTCCACGTTGTGGTCAATGGACTCGTGGGTTGCGCCAGGCGGTGCCTGCGAAGGGGGCGATCCGGGTCGGCGGCAGCGGCGCTGCATCAAGGCGCAAGCCGTCCTGCGGCGTGTTGAACGTCACGCGGTTTGGGCCGGTTGAAGAAGCTGTAGCGGAGTGGCGCTATAGCGCCATGCTATGATCGACGGGCGGTTTGCTGCATCGCCTGCGCCGCGTCAGGGTTGACGCAGCGGAGCCGCCCGGGCGTGATTACGGTCGTGAGCGGGTACGCAATACATGGTCCGGCCGGCGGTGTGGCGTAAAACAACATTGCGCCTTGCGCCTGTCATGCACGAAAGGCATGCTTCACGCGGTGTACGCAGCAGCTCAGCCGCTGAGGTCTGGCAAGGTGGTAACAAACGCCTCGCCGAGCAACAGGGTTTTACAAAGTATCAAAAAAGGCTTTAAACGAGCTTCATCAAAGTTCGTGCTTCGTACTTACCTCAGGCACAGGGTTCGCTCCTCACCCACGGTAGACATTGCAACGCGGCTTGGGCTGCACGTTTGCAACGGGCAAAAAGTCGCAGAAGGACGCGACAGGCGCTTCTTTACCGTTTTTGCATCTGAACGCCTGATTCCCGCGTAAAATTGAAAGCTTCGCTGCCGGCGGCGCGGGTTCCCGCGCGTAGCCGGCTAAAGTTACAACAGACAGA
The DNA here is from genome assembly GCF_044909315.1 of Caballeronia udeis. Classification (GTDB taxonomy): domain Bacteria; phylum Pseudomonadota; class Gammaproteobacteria; order Burkholderiales; family Burkholderiaceae; genus Caballeronia; species Caballeronia udeis_A. Next base: position 370,582 of record NZ_JBIYEB010000001.1, on the reverse strand, counting down.
ACTGTCGCACTACGTTGCAAACCAGGGGTGGACTATGAACACGATGCTTTATCCGGAACTGTATAAATCGCTGGAATCGGTTCGTTGGGACATGGAGAAAGATATTCCCTGGGACAAATTCGACTCGGCGCTGCTGACCGACGAACAAGCCAAGACCATCAAGATGAACGCGATCACCGAATGGTCCGCGTTGCCCGCCACGGAAATGTTCCTGCGCGACAACCACAACGACAGCGATTTTTCGGCGTTCATCAGCGTGTGGTTCTTCGAAGAGCAGAAACACTCGCTCGTGCTGATGGAATACCTGCGCCGCTTCAAGCCCGAAATGGTGCCGACCGAAGCAGAACTGGACGCTGTCCGCTTCGAATTCGATCCCGCTCCCCCGCTCGAAACACTGATGCTGCACTTCTGCGGCGAGATCCGCCTGAACCACTGGTACCGGCGCGCAGCCGAATGGCACACGGAACCGGTGATCAAGCACATCTACGAAACCATTTCGCGTGACGAAGCACGGCATGGCGGTGCGTATCTGCGCTACATGAAGAAAGCGATGACGCAAACCGGCGATATCGCGCGGGCCGCATTCGCGAAGATCGGTGTCCTGATGGCATCGGCACGGCGCACGGAAAAGCCGCTGCATCCGACCAATCTTCACGTGAATCAGGCGCTGTTTCCGCGCGACACCATTCAGTCGCGCTTGCCGGATCCGGAATGGCTCGAACATTGGCTCGACGAACAAATTCGCTTTGACGACAGCTGGGAAAAGAAGGTCGTCGAACGGATCTTGCATAACCTGTCCATTTTGTTCGAGCGCTCATTTGCCACGGCACAGGAATTGAACCGGTATCGCAAGGAAGTGGTGCTGCGTCTGCAGGCTGCGCAAGGGGCGTCGCAACAGCCGGCCTGACCGCAAACCCGGCATGTCGTCCTGGACAGCCCGCTGGTTGATGACCGGCGGGCTGTTTTGTTTTTGAAGGGCGCTCCCCAGGCGCAGACGCGCTTGAACGTCACAGCGCGCGCCGCCATGCATGGCACACTACGGTCCTTCCGAATCTCTCATCGCTTACCGCCATGCCCGCTCCTTTCGAACGCAAGATCATGACGCGCAACGCGCTTGCCGCTTTACGCCCGCAATTTACGTCGCCGGTGGTTTTCACGAACGGCGTCTTCGATATCCTGCATCGCGGTCATGTGACCTATCTCGCCGATGCCAAAACGCTGGGTGCAACGCTGATCGTCGGCGTGAACAGCGACGCATCTGTGCGCATGCTCGGCAAGGGCGACGACCGGCCGATCAATCGCGAAGATGACCGGATGGCGCTGCTCGCCGCGCTGGAAAGCGTGGATTGGGTGGTGAAATTCGAGGAATCGACGCCGCTGGAACTGATCGGCGAACTGCATCCCGACGTGCTGGTGAAAGGCGGCGATTACGACATGGACAAGCTGGCGGAATCGGCGCTGGTGCGGAGCTGGGGCGGCAAGGCGCTGGCGATTGCGTTCGAGCACGATCGCTCGACGACCGCATTGCTCAAGAAAGTGCGCACGCAGGGATAAGGGCGCAGCCGGAAACCCGCTTATTGCGCGAGCGGGGCCGCCTGGACTGCGGCCGAAGGTGCGGGACCGCCGACCACCGCCTGGTCAGCGGCTTCTTCCGGACTGATCGGGCGAACTTTCACCAGTTCCGGGTGCACCTGGCGGTCGAGATGCTGCGGCTCACGTCCACCGGCCGACGGCAGCGGTCCGAACACGCCTTGCACGACAACGAACATCAACAGATTTGCCAGAAATAAAAGGGCGAGCAGCCAGCGCAGCATGGAAAGCGCTCCATCAATCGGGTGAACGGGAAACGGCAGCTTCGGGGCTAGCGTCGTGGGCGGCTTCATCGGCAATTAACGCCAGCCCCGCGAGCACTAGCGAGTCGTGGCGAGTATGCGGCACCTTTAGCGCGCCCGCCACTTCGCTGGCGCCCCCACCGCTGAGAATCAGGCGCACGTCGTTGTTCCACTGGACGCGCAGATCGTGCCACGCCCGCTCTATCAAACCCGCCTGCGCGAGCAGGCATCCCGTCGATAACGCCGTGCGCGTGTCCGTCGCGAAAATGTCGCTGGATGAACTGATCGCGCGGCGAGCGGTATCGGGGAGCAGCGTGGGCAATTGCGCCGTGTGGGTGCCGAGCGATTGCATCATCAGCAGCCAGCCGGGCGCGATCAGACCGCCGGTGAAGGTGCCGTCGGCCAATAGCGCTTCAAGCGTCGTTGCCGTGCCGATAGTGGCAATCAGCAGGTTCTCGCCGGGGTACGCGGCGTGTGCGCCGATCATGCCGCACCACCGGTCGCTGCCGAGCGCCGCCGGTTCCGTGTAGCGGTTCGTCACGCCCGATTGTTGCGCCTGTGCACGCACGATCGTGCGGGGCAAGCCGGGCCAGCGTGCCTCAAGAAGGGCCGCAATGCGTTCGCCCACGCGCGGGCCCGCGACGTTTGAAATCCATGCGCCTGCGGGGCGCGGCAAGCTGGACCAATCGGTTATATCCGCCAGCACGGTTTCAACGTCGACATGTTCAAACGCACCGCCATTCAGCGTTTCCCGAGTGGCGCTGACCAGCGACCATTTGATCCGGCTGTTGCCTGCATCGATGAGCAGAAACGGTGCACCACTCACGGCCGGTGCTCCGCGAGCCGCAACGAGACGTCGCCGGTCGTGGCGGTCCTCAGGCCGGTCGGCGTATCGATCTGCAATTGGCCGTTATCGTCAATACCCACCGCCAGGCCGCGCGCCACCTCCACGCCCTGTTCCAGCAGCACCACCTCGCGTCCCGCGTAGGCGTGCGCCGCCAGCCACTGCTGGCGGAACGGGCGGAAGCCATCGGCGGCAAAACGCGCCAGCGTGGCGTCCAGCGCGTTCAGGACGGCGGCGAGGGTATCGGTGAGATTCGCTTCGGGCCATGCGCGCGACAAGGACGCCGGCGTATTGCCCGGCACGGGAAGGGCGTTCCGGCGCTGGGCTTCATCGAGTTCGGCCGCCAATTCCGCCGCGCCGTGCAGGTTGATGCCAATGCCGATCACGACCGCGCTGGCCCGCGGCGTGTTCCACGCGGTTTCAATGAGGATGCCGGCGAGCTTGCCGTCGTCGAGCAGGATGTCGTTCGGCCATTTCAGTGCCAGTCTCGCCGATGCCGTCAGCGGCAAGCTGTTCAGCGCATCGAGCACGGCCGTGCCGACCGCGAGGCTCAGTCCCGCGAGTCCTTCGAGCGGCCGGGGCAACACGCAGGCCGTGGAAAACAGCAGCGCGTTGCCGGGCTGAGCAACCCACGTGCGGCCCCGGCGGCCGCGGCCGGCTGTCTGCAAGTACGCAACTCGCACGAACGGCGTGCCATCGGCGGCCTTCAGCGTCGAGCGCGGCGAGAACGAGTCGGGTGCCGACGCCGATGTCTTGTTGCGGGGCTGCTCCTTGAGCTGCGCCATCAGGTCGGCATTCGTGGAGCCCGTTTCATCGACGATCTCGATCGGCCAGTCGCGCACCGGCCGCGCGGCGAGCGACATCAGCCGGTCGCGGTCGATCCGCCAGGCGGCGTCGAGCGGGAAAGACGAGTTGGATGAGTTCATATCCGCATTGTAGCGATCTGGCGCCCGGGAGCCTTGACGGGGAAACACTCACGCCGATCGTTGCATGGTGGTTGGGCTCCGAAACCCTGGCCGGTCGGCCGACGCCCCGCGTGATCGAGATTCCATGACGCACCTTCGCTACAATGGGTTCTCCCTTGTCACCCTACCTGGAGCGTTTTCAAGCCTTGAACTTCGACACTCCGCCCGGCCTGAAGGTCGAGTCCGGTCAGCAGGGCAAGGTTGTCCGGCTTTCCGGCCAGTGGACGGCGTTCGCACTGGCGCGCGATCACGCGAGCGCCAAGCGTGGCGTGGTGGACAGGCTGCGCAGCGTCGGGCAGGAAGCAATCAGGCAGTGGGACCTGCTGCCTGTCGAACGGCTCGATCACGTCGGTGGACAGGCGCTGTGGCGTGTGTGGGGCAGGAAGCTGCCGGAGCGTGTCACCCTCTCGGACACACAAAGGGAAATCTTCGAACGGGTCGCGCTGCTGGACGCGAATCGCGAAGAGCCTGAGCAGATTGATCGTATCGACCCCATCACCCGCCTGGGCCTGATGCTGTTCTCGTTCTTCGAGCATCTGCAGGGCGGCCTCGCCATGTTCGGCGGCTTCGTGCTCGACCTGATCGGGCTGGTGCGGCGCCCGAAGCGCATTCCGTGGACTGAAATCTCCGCGAACATCTATGCCGCGGGCACGCAGGCGCTTGGCATTACGGCGCTCGTCGCGTTCCTGATCGGTATCGTGCTGAGTTATCTGTCCGCGCAACAACTGCGCATGTTCGGCGCGAACCAGTACATCGTGAATATCCTGGGGCTTTCGGTGATCCGCGAGCTCGGGCCGGTGCTCTCGGCCATCCTGGTCGCCGGCCGCTCCGGCTCCGCCATCACCGCGCAGATCGGCGTGATGCGCGTGACGGAAGAGCTCGACGCCATGCAGGTCATGGGTATCCCGCACGGCCTGCGGATCGTGCTGCCGCGCGTGCTCGCGCTCGGCATTGCCATGCCGCTGCTGGTCATGTGGACCAACATGGTGGCGCTCCTCGGCGGCGCGCTGGCGGCGAAGCTGGTATTGGGTATCGACCTGTCCTTTTTTGTGCGCTCGCTGCCGTCCGTCGTGCCGGTCGCCAACCTGTGGATCGGGCTGGGCAAGGGCGTGGTATTCGGCATGCTGATTGGCCTGGCCGCGTGCCATTTCGGCTTCCGCATCAAGGCGAATTCGCAGAGCCTGGGCGAGGGGACCACCACCTCGGTGGTGTCGTCCATCACCATCGTGATTCTTGCTGACGCGGTGTTCGCCATTCTCTTCCAGTCGGTGGGCATCTGATGTCGGCTACCCTTGCATCCGCCGTTCGCAACAAACCTACCCCTGTCACCGCTGAACCGGTGGTCGAAGTCGTGGACGTGACGAAGCGCTACGGCCGTACGGTGATTCACGAGCATCTGAACCTGGAAGTGCGGCGCGGCGAGATCCTTGCGCTGCTCGGCGGATCGGGCTCCGGCAAGACCACGCTCGTGCGGCAGATGCTTGGGCTGGAGTCGCCCACGTCGGGCACGATCCGCGTGCTCGGCGACGAGTGGGCGAACATGGACGACGAAACCGCGCGCATCCTGCGCACACGCTCGGGCATGATGTTCCAGCAGGGCGCGCTGTTCTCGTCGCTGTCGGTGTACGACAACATCGCGCAGCCGTTTCGCGAACTGGGCAAGATTCCGGAGGAGCTGATCCGCGAGTTCGTGATGCTCAAGCTCGAGATGGTCGGGCTGTCGTGCAAGAACATGAGCAAGATGCCGTCGGCGTTGTCGGGCGGGATGATCAAGCGTGTGGGCATCGCGCGGGCCATCGCGCTTGAACCTGAACTGCTGTTTCTTGATGAACCCACGGCGGGGCTTGACCCGAAGGCGTCGGACGAATTCGTGGACCTGATCGCGACGCTGCACCGGGCGCTGGGCTTGACCGTGGTTCTCGTTACCCATGACCTTGACACCATGGTCGCGCTGTCCACGCGGGTGGCTGTGCTGGCCGAGCGGCGCGTGCTGGTGGCGGCGCCCGTGGAGGAAGCGGTGGCCGTGGATCATCCGTTTATCCGCGAATATTTTCTCGGGCGGCGCGGCAGGCGCGCGCTGCAGGCGCTGCCGCCCGAGCGCCGCGCAAAATTGCCGGCGGTCGCGCTGGAAGACGCGCCATGCCGTCCCGCGCTCTAACCGTTCCAGGCGGTCTCGTGGAAATTGTTCCGGGCAGCTCTCGGGGAAGCTCTGGAACGTCGTAGTAAAAAAAGGAACCTGCTGATGGAAAACAAATCCCATGCGTTCTGGGCCGGTCTGTTCACTATCGGGCTGTTGGCCGCTATCGGCATCGCGGTGTTCTTTTTCAACGTGGACCGCACTGTGCGCGTGCCGTACGACCTCGTCGCGCGTACCAATGTGACGGGTTTGTACACGGACGCCGACGTCCGGTACCGCGGGCTTGGCGTGGGCAAGGTGGAGTCCATCAAGTTCGATCATGAAAATCCGGGGCAGATCCGCATCCGGATCGAGGTCGACAAGAACGCGCCAATCACGCAGTCCACTTTCGCCACACTCGGCTTTCAGGGCGTGACGGGGATTGCATTCGTGCAACTCGACGACACCGGCAAGAATCCCGCGCCGCTGCCGTCATCGAAGCAAAAGGTCGCGTCGCTGCCGCTGCGGCCGGGTTTGTTCGACCAGTTGCAGCAACGTGGCGACATCCTGATCAAGAAGTTTGAACGGATTGCCGACGACGCAGACAGATTCATGTCCGACGACATGCGCGATCAGGTGCTGCAGACCGCGAAAAGCTTGCAAGGCGCCGCTGACGGTATTGCTGTGCTGAGCAAGCAGGTCGGCCCGGTGGCGGAGCAACTGCCGCGCACGCTGGATCAACTGGATCGGACGCTCGCGTCGACCAATGCGCTCGCGAGCAGTTTGAGCCGGGCGGACGGTCCGTTTGTCACCAACATGAACAAGGCGGGTGACGCGGCCGAACGTGCAGGCCGCGTGATGAACGAAGTCAACGAGTCGTTGCAGGAAATGGCCGCGCGGGTGGGTTACGAGACATTGCCGCGCGTGAATTCGCTGGCCGACGACGTGGGCAGTGCGGCGCGTTCGGTGGATCACGCCGCGGAGACTTTCAACCGGAACCCGCGCAGCGTGCTGTTTGGGGCGCCGCAGCCCGCGCCGGGGCCCGGCGAGCCGGGTTTCCAGTGGCCGTCGGCACCGTCGAAATGAAGTCGTAAAACATTGCGCAAGAACCATCGGCACCGGGTCCGCTGCTCGCAGGAATTTGGCGGACTAGAGTTCGATGTCCAGGCGTTTTTGATCTTGAAATAGGGAACTGTGATGCCAAACACGATCTTGCAGGCGATGCGCTTATCCAAGCGCGCTGCGCGCCCGCTGCCGCGGGCGCGCTCCGGTTTTACCAGTCCGGCTGTCATAGCTATTGTTGCCGTACTGGCGGGTTGCGCGTCAGGGCCGCCCGCGGCCGTGTCGAATATCCGCTATGACTTGGGCGCACCCGCGCCGCTGGCCAACACCATGAACATGCCGCCGGTAAAGGTGCTGGCGGTAAGTGCAGCGAAGAACCTGGATACCGACGCGTTCGTGTATCGGCTGAAGTATGCCGATGCGCAGCGCACCGGCAGTTATGCGGACAGCCGCTGGACCATGTCGCCCGCGGAGTTGCTTACGCAGCGCCTGCGCGCGGCGCTCGCCTCGCGCGGGCCGGTGCTGACCGGCGCCGACCCGGTGCGCGCACCCATGTTGCAGGTCGATCTGACGGACTTCGAGCAAGTCTTCGATGCACCCGAGCAAAGCCACGGCGAGGTTTCGGCGCGGGTGACGTTGTCGCAGCACGGGCAGGTGGTCAGTCAGCGCACGTTCATCGCGCGGGCGCCTTCGTATACGGCTGATGCCGCTGGTGGTGCGCGTGCGCTTGCCGCCGCGTCCGACGACCTGATCGCTCAGATGGCCGCATGGCTCGGTGTGCAGCCGCTGGTCGCGTCTCAGTGACAGCGTTGAAAGCCGCGAACGCGCCCGGGACCGTGCAGTGACTGCCATGCATGTCGACGAAGCGCGCCGCGCTACAGGACAAGGGCGGCGCGCATGATCGTCAAGCAGTGGCAGCGTCGGCCGTCTGCGCTTTCGCGGCAGGCGCTGGCGGTTTATACGATGCTGGTGGTCTACGGTTCTCTGTATCCGTTTTCCGGCTGGCGAACGCTTGGGATTGGCCCGTTCGCGTATCTGTCCGATCCGCTGCCGCAATATCTCACCGCGTTCGACGTCATCACCAATGTGCTCGGTTATATGCCGTTCGGCGCGCTGGCCGTGCTCGCGTTGTATCCGCGCTGGCGCGGCGCGGTCGCGGCGGGCGTGGCGTTTATCGGCGGGGCGATGCTGTCCGGCACGATGGAAGCCGTGCAAACCTACTTGCCCACGCGGGTGGCATCGAATCTCGATTTGACCGCCAATGCGCTTGGCGCATTGCTGGGCGCCGCGCTCACTGCGCCCGCCACCAGCATGCTGCTCGATCGCGGCCTGCTGCGGCGCATGCGTTTCATGTGGTTCGAGCGCGATGCCGCGTACATGATCGGCTTGTCCGGGCTCTGGCCATTTGCCACCATGTATCCCGCGCCGTTCCTGTTCGCTGTCGGCGATTTGCCGCGCGTGCTGTGGTTGCGCATCGACCCGGTCATGCAGGATGCACTGCTCGCGTGGACCCCAGCGGCGTGGAACGTCGCGGCATGGCCGGCGCATCTCGGCGCAATGCTCCCCGACGACGCGTGGGAAACGCTCATCACTTCGCTCAACCTGTTTGCCGCGCTGGTGTTGGCCACTTTGCCGATGCGCGTCCGCGCGCCGCGCGTGCGGTTGCTGTTCGGCCTGGTGATCGCGACACTGGGCGCGAAGGCCGGGGCGACGTTCCTGCAGTCACGCTCCGGGCTCACGTTCGACTGGGCCACCGGCGGCGCAGTAGCAGGCATTGCGTGCGGTGCGCTGGCGGGCTTGCTGTCCCTCCGGTGCTCACGGCCGTGGCGCGCGACGTTGGCTGGTCTTGCGCTGATCGTCGCGCTGGTGCTGGTGAACCTGTTGCCGGTGAATCCCTACTTCGACATCGTGCTCGCCGACTGGCGCCAGGGGCGGTACCTGCATTTCAACGGCCTTTCGCAGTGGCTTGCGTGGGTGTGGCCGTATGCCGCACTTGGCTGGCTGGCATCGACTGCGGAGCGCGCGTTTCTTGCCCGGTGGCGTGACGGCGGCGACAAGCGCCGGTCGTTATAATCGGCCAAAATCGACACACAATCCCCACGAATCGAACATCTTCCGGCCAAGCCCATGGACCCGTTCTACAAATATCACGTGTTCTTCTGCCTCAACCAGCGCGACCCCGACGCTGCGCGTCCGAGTTGCGCGAATTGCAATGCCCAGGCCATGCAGGAGTACGCCAAGAAGCGCGTAAAACAGCTCGGGCTCGCTGGCGACGGCAAGGTGCGCATCAACAAGGCCGGTTGCCTTGAGCGCTGCGAACTGGGGCCAGTCGTGGTCGTGTATCCCGAAGGGACCTGGTACACGTATGTGGATGAAGCGGATATCGATGAAATCGTCGATTCGCATCTGGTGAACGGCAAGATCGTCGAGCGTTTGCTGATCGATCAGCCCGTCGCCTGAGGGCTCACGCAATGAACGCACAGACCGACAGGTTTCTGATCGACGGGCCGGTGGGCAAGATTGAGGTTGCGCTGGATCGTCCCGCAGACGGTGCGCCCGCCCGGGGCATTGCGCTGGTCGCTCACCCGCACCCGCTGTACGGCGGGACGATGGACAACAAGGTGGCGCAGACTCTCGCGCGCACGCTCGTGCAACTTGGGTACATCACGTATCGCTCGAACTTCCGGGGCGTGGGTGAAACGCAAGGCGAGCACGACAACGGCACGGGCGAACGTGACGACTTGCTGGCCGTGGTCGCGCACATGCGAGCGCAACCGGGGCAGGCTGATGTCCCCCTGGTGCTCGCCGGCTTCTCGTTCGGCACCTTCGTGATGTCGCATGTGGCGAAGCATCTGCGCGAGTCAGGCGAGGCCATTGAGCGGATGGTATTCGCGGGCACGGCGGCGAGTAACTGGCAGGTTGCCGAAGTACCGGACAACACGCTCGTGATCCACGGTGAAGTGGACGAGACCGTACCCATTGGCTCTGTTTACGATTGGGCGCGGCCACAGGAATTACCCGTGGTCGTGATTCCCGGCGGCGAGCATTTCTTTCATCGCAAGCTGCACGTGCTGAAGAAGATTATCGTCGACGCATGGCGTTGAGTTCGTTCCGGTTTCTCGCTTCACCGATACAAACCCTCTGTTGAATAAACGCGCGGCGCAAGGCTTTCAAAGGCTTTGCGCCGCTGCCGTTTTTATCCCCTCATTCACGAATCCCCGGCACATCAAGCCACTTTCGCGGCAAAAGCGGTTTGGCGCACGCGTATAATGGCGCAGACTTTTGCGCGACCGCCTGTCGGTTCAGCGCTCGCCGTAGCGCATGCGGCACGTGTCCGGCATTGAGTCTTGCGGGCACGCAAAGCCCATGCGCCGCCCGAGTATCGAAGCGCGCGGAGGTCAGTCCAGCGAGCGTTTTATGCCGCGCCGGCGGATTAAGGATCCGACCGGACTGCGTTGGGTTTGTCTTGGGTTTTACTGTGTTGCGCGCCTTATGCCGTGGTTTAAAACTGTCCGCCATTCAGCGGTGGTTCGAACGCGATCAAGAAGCCGTCAAACGTAAGCCGATGCAACCCGGGCGGTCCTGGCGAGTCCAATTAATCGCTTTTTGCGCGACGTCCAACGGCGTCATCACCCAAGCGCTCTACTGGACTGACCCTCCGCCTGTACAACCCGCGCGTTGCGTGTTTCCTTGAAGGGAACGCCTGACTCGCCGATGTTTTTTCTGCCGATCCGAACCTATGCGCTTTTCCCCTTCGAGCTTGTCCTTCGTCGCTCCTTCCTCCATTCACCGCGCTGTCACTGCCGCCATTGTCCTGCCTGCGACGCTTGTCGCGGCGAGCGCATTTGCGCAAGTGCCGCCGCCCGATGTCACCGCGCGCTCGTGGGTTCTCGTCGATGCAACCAGCAACCAGGTGCTCGCTTCCGGCAACCCGGACGAGCGCTCGGAGCCGGCGTCGCTGACCAAGCTGATGACCGCTTATCTCGTCTTCGACGCGCTCAAGTCGAAGAAGATCAACATGGATCAGACCGTCATGCCGAGCGAGGCCGTGCGCCGCGTGGGCACCGACGAGTCGCGCATGTTCATCGAGGCGAACAAGCCGGTGACCGTGCACGACCTGGTGTACGGCATGATCATCCAGTCGGGTAATGACGCGGCTATTGCGCTGGCGGAACTGGTGGGCGGCAGCGAGTCGAACTTCGTCTCGCTGATGAACGCGGCGGCCAAGCAGATCGGTATGAAGAATACCCATTTCGCCGATGTCAACGGCATGCCCGACCCGCAGCACTACACCACGGCGGGCGATCTGGCCGTGCTGTCCGCGCGCCTGATCCGCGATTTCCCCGAGTACTACAGCATCTTCTCGGTGAAGGATTTCACCTATAACAAGATCAAGCAGCCGAACCGCAACCGCCTGCTGTGGATCGATTCCACCGTCGACGGCTTGAAGACCGGCCACACGCAGGCCGCCGGTTATTGCCTGATCGCCACGGCGAAACGTCCGCTGGACGGCGTACCCGACGCCAGCCGCCGCCTGGTCGCCGTCATGATGGGCGAGCCGAAAGAGCATAACCGGGTGCAGGACAGCCTGAAGATGCTGAACTACGGCTATACGGCCTATGACGCATTGCGCCTGTACAAGGCCGGTCAGGTGATTGAGTCGCCGCGTGTTTACAAGGGCACCACGAACTTGGTGCAGGCGGGTGTGGAGACGGATCAGTACATCACCGTGCCGAAGGGCATGGGCGACAAGGTGAAGCCGACCGTCACGCACAACGACACCATCGTCGCGCCGATCAAGAAGGGTCAGGAGGTCGGCACGGTGAAGATGATGGCGGACGGCAAGGAAGTTGCACAGTTTCCGCTGGTCGCGCTGCAGGACGTGCCGCAAGCCGGTTTTGTCGGCCGGACGTGGGACTCGCTGCTGATGATGTGGCAAAAGAGGAAGTAAGCGGCAAGGCAGGGCGGCAGTTGGATTCAGGTGATCCGGCTCCATCTATGCCTGCTGTACGACGCCCGGGTGGACCGGGCGTCCTGTGCTGGAGAACACCATGAGCTCACCCGATATCGACGCCCTGTTTGATTTCCCCTGCGATTTTCCGATCAAGGTGATGGGCGCGACGCATCCGGAATTCCGCGATGCCGTCGTGACCGTGATCCGCGAATTCGATGACCAGTTCGACATCGAGCGCATTGAAACGCGCCCGTCGTCGGGCGGCAAATACACCGGCCTGACCGTCACCGTACGGGCGCAGAGCCGGGCGCATCTCGACGATATCTATCGTGCGCTGACCGGCCACCCGATGGTCAAAGTGGTGCTTTGAGCCGGAGTTCAGGCGTGGTCATCGGTGACTTCATAGGCGCATCGCAGGCCGCCGGCGTGCACTCGTAGAGCTGCTTGAAGCGGGCGATTTCATCGAAGAGCCAAGTGCGAAAGACCTGCACGCGTTGCGTCCCCAGCAACGCGGGCGGGCACACAAAGTAGTAGTTCCACGGGCTCGGCCCATCCACATTGAACAGCCTCACCAGCCGGCCCGCCACGATTTCATGCATGGCAAGCGACCGGCGCACGAGTGCGATCCCCTGGCCTTGAATGGCCGCCTGCAGCAAATTCGACGAATCCTCGTATAAAACGCCGCGCTTGGGCTCAGGAAGGTCCACGAGTCCGGCTGCATCGAACCAGGGTTTCCAGAGCTCGTCATGCGAGCGCAGCAGCGGCACATCGGCCATGTCGGCTGGCGTGCGCGGCAGCTTGCCGCCGTTGAAGTTCGGCGAGCACGCCGGGAAAAACACTTCATCGAGCAATTCTTCCGCGTGCAGTCCGGCGTATTTGCCCAGGCTGCTGAAACGGATGGCGACGTCCACGTCGTCGCGGGTGAAATCGGTCAGTGTGTTGGTGGAGAGCAACTCCAGGTTGATCTCCGGATGCTCCTCGATAAACCCGCCAATCCGCGGCGTCACCCACCGCGCTGAAAACGACGAGAGCATCGACACCACCAGCCGCCGGTCCCGCTCCCCTGAACGCAGGCGGCGCGTGGCTTCGGCGAGGGCGGAGAGCGTCGCACGAACCTCGGTGGCGTATTGGCGGCCGATGTCCGACAGACGGACGCGTTTGCCGTCGCGAGCGAATAGCGTGACGCCGAGATCGGCTTCGAGCGCGCGAATCTGGTGGCTGACGGCGCCGTGGGTGACGAAGAGTTCGTCGGCGGCGCGTGAAAAGCTTTCGTGGCGCGCGGCGGCTTCGAAGGCGCGCAGCGCGTTAAGGGCGGGGAGTTGTCGGAGGTCCACGGGCGTTCTCTCGGGTTGCGTATGTGAATTTATCTCACAAACGGAAGAAAATTGCTCGTTTTGCTGAAACGTATGCTGAGCCTAAGCTTTAGCCATCGATACGAATTTTGGCGGAGGCTGTCATGCGAGAAATATCCACAAGCATCATGTTTGAGATCAACGATGGTGAGACTGTGCCGATGAAGATTGGCCGCAGCGTCCGGTTGGTCGTTCAGGGTGCGCCGGTGTGGGCTACACGTAGCAACGATACGGAAGATTACTGGCTTGTGCCGGGCGATTGCCTGAAGCTGCGTGAGCGTGAGCGCCTGTGGCTGAGTACGGAAAAGGGCCACACGGCACAAGTAGTGTTCACGTTGGCGCCGCGGCCGGATCAGCGGGCGATTGGATGGCTGGCGCGCAATTTCGAGAAGCTGGCCGGTCGGTTCAGGTCGGGGTGGAGGACGGTTTAAGAGCGTTATTGTTCGTTAGCACTCGTGTGTGAAGGGGGCGGGGTCATCGCCGGCGATCCCGCTCCCCAACCCGCCGGCGTCAGTCATTCCCCGATCCACTGGCACAAGTACCCTCTCCGGCGTGGGAGACCGAACTTCGGTAAACTAGCGGAACTATGTCCGCCCAGCCGGTAATAACTTCCCCCTCAGCGTCAATAGATAGCGCGGATTGCGCGGTCCCTGGCGCCTTGGCCCCCGCGGTCATTTTCCGCTGGCGCGGCCTCGAGCCCTACACAGAAAGCTTTGACGCCATGCGCGCCTTCACGGAAACGCGCACGCCCGAGACTACGGACGAAATCTGGCTCGTCGAGCATCCACCCGTTTTCACCCTGGGACTGGCCGGCGACCCCGCGCATCTGCTCAACCCCAACAGCAACATTCCGCTCGTCAAGGTCGATCGCGGCGGCCAGATCACTTATCACGGCCCCGGACAAGTCGTCGCGTACCTGCTGCTCGACCTGCGCCGCCGCAAGCTGATGGTGCGCGAACTCGTGCGGCGAATCGAGGCCGGCGTGATCGAAACGCTTGCATCGTATAATCTCGCAACAGAGCGCAAGGAGCGCGCGCCGGGCATCTACGTCGCGCCAACGCCGTTGCAGCTTGCCCACGCGGGCGCAAAAATCGCAGCGCTCGGGCTGAAAATTCGCAACGGCTGCAGTTATCACGGCGTGAGTCTCAACGTGAAAATGGACTTGCAACCGTTCCTCGCGATCAACCCGTGCGGCTACGCCGGACTGGAAACCGTCGACATGGCAACACTCGGCGTGGCAGCAGACTGGAACAACGTGGCTCAAACGCTGGCTGAAAACCTCACTCACCATATCGGCGGCCATCGCGCGACCGCCGCCCAACCGCAGAACGGCGTGGCCGTCTGAATGGACCGACCGAATGACTGACGTAACCGGAAATCTGGCTGGCAGTACTGACGCATTGACGCCCGCTGCCGCACCCTACGACGCCACCGCCAAGCAAAAAGCGCAAGCGAAGACGGCGCGCATCCCGATCAAGATCATCCCGATCGAAAAGCTGAAAAAGCCGGAATGGATCCGCGTGAAGGCCGCGACGGGAAGTTCGCGTTTCACCGAGATCAAGCAGATCCTGCGCGAACACAATCTGCATACGGTCTGTGAAGAAGCAAGCTGCCCGAACATTGGTGAATGTTTCGGCAAGGGCACCGCGACCTTCATGATCATGGGCGACAAATGCACGCGTCGCTGCCCGTTTTGCGACGTGGGTCACGGCCGCCCCGATCCGCTCGATGCCGACGAACCGCTGAACCTCGCCCGCACGATCGGCGCGCTGAAGCTCAAGTACGTGGTGATCACGAGCGTGGACCGCGACGACCTGCGTGACGGCGGCGCAGCGCATTTCGTGGAATGTATCCGCCAGGTGCGTGAGCATTCGCCCATGACGCGCATCGAAATCCTGACGCCGGACTTCCGCGGCCGTCTGGACCGCGCGATCGGTATCCTGACCGCCGCGCCGCCGGACGTGATGAACCATAACCTTGAAACGGTGCCGCGCCTGTACAAGGAAGCGCGTCCGGGTTCCGACTACGCGCATTCGCTGAAACTGCTGAAGGACTTCAAGGCGCTGCATCCGGAAGTGGCGACCAAGTCCGGCCTGATGGTCGGCCTGGGCGAAACGGAAGAAGAAATTCTTCAGGTCATGCGCGACCTGCGCGCGCACAACGTCGACATGCTGACGATCGGCCAGTACCTCCAGCCCTCCGAACACCATCTCCCGGTGCGTTCGTACGTCCATCCGGACACGTTCAAGATGTACGAGGAAGAAGCGTACAAGATGGGCTTCACGCACGCGGCTGTCGGCGCCATGGTGCGGTCGAGTTATCACGCGGATCAACAAGCTCACGACGCAGGTCTGGTTGGCGCGATGTAAGCCTTCCGCTGACTTGGCTGCTACGAAAAAAACCCGCGGAAACGTGGGTTTTTTCGTTTTGGAACCCCTCTGATTGCCCGGAACGAGCGCCTTTGCCGAACCCCGTCCCAATGGTCCCAAAACCTCGGGAAAGCCCGTAGATAAAGCGGCTCAGGGATAACCCGAATGCCGTCCGGATGGTCGGACGGTCCAATTCCCGAATTCCGGAAACACGGATTTTCACGGCGTCCAGTCAACAAAAAACCCTTAAAAATCAACGTACAAGGCGAGTCAAAAACTGGCATCGACCTTGCAATATGAAGGGCGGCCGCACAGGCCACAAAAAAAGACAGGGAGACGATTCGATGCAACCCATCCCATTCAGCTTCACCTGATTTTGCCGACCGCCAGACGCGCATCGCCGCAGCCTAGCGCCGGCGCGTTTTTGTCTCACCCCTTTGCTACTCGCCGACCATGCCCGGAACAACTGTGACAACCGTGAAGAAACCCTTTTATAAAGTCCTCTACGTGCAGGTGCTGCTGGCGATTGCCATCGGCATTGCGCTCGGGCACTTCTACCCCGCGCTCGCCACCGAGATGAAGCCGCTCGGCGATGGGTTCATCAAGCTCATCAAGATGGTGATCGGCCCGATCATCTTCTGTACGGTGGTGACCGGCATTGCCGGGATGGAAGACATGAAGAAGGTGGGGCGCGTGGGCGGCAAGGCGCTGCTCTACTTCGAAATCGTCTCGACGTTTGCGCTCGTGCTCGGCCTCGCCGCCACGCATATCCTGAAACCGGGCGTGGGCTTCAACATCGATCCGGCCACCCTCGACGCCAAGGCGGTTGCCTCCTACGCCGCCAAGGCGCACGGCCAGACGACCACCGACTTCCTGATGCATATCATCCCGGACACGATCTCGTCGGCGTTCGCGCAAGGCGAAATCCTGCAGATCCTGTTGGTCGCGCTGCTGTTCGGCGCGGTGCTGGCCACGGCTGGCGAGAAGGGCCGCGTGGTGACCGGGTTTATCGAAGGGCTGTCCCACATCCTGTTCGGCATCGTGCGCATCATCACCAAGCTCGCCCCGATCGGTGCGTTCGGGGCAATGGCGTTCACGATCGGCAAGTACGGCATCGGCTCGCTGATCCCCATGCTCAAGCTGATCGGCACGTTCTACCTGACGTCGATCGTGTTCGTGGTCGTCGTGCTGGGCGCGATTGCACGCATGGTGGGCTTCAACATCTTCCGCTTCGTCGCATATATCAAGGAAGAAATGCTGATCGTGCTGGGCACGAGCTCGTCGGAAGCTGCCTTGCCGCAACTGATGCTCAAGCTTGAAAAGCTCGGCTGCTCGCGCTCGGTCGTCGGCCTCGTGGTGCCGACCGGTTATTCGTTCAACCTCGACGGCACCAACATCTACATGACGATGGCCGTGCTGTTCATCGCCCAGGCGACGAACACGGACCTCACGTGGATGCAGCAACTGACGCTGCTCGCGGTGACCATGCTCACGTCGAAGGGCGCAAGTGGCGTGACCGGCGCGGGGTTCATCACGCTGGCTGCAACGCTCGCTGTCGTGCCGACCATTCCGCTCTCGGGCATGGTGCTGATCCTTGGCATCGACCGCTTCATGAGCGAGTGCCGTGCGCTGACGAACATCGTGGGCAACGGCGTGGCGACGGTAGTTGTGTCGGCATGGGAAAAGGAACTGGATCGCAACAAGCTGCGCGACCAGCTCAAGCACGGCGCGGTGGATACCGAAGCCGAAACCGTGTCGTGATCGGGCGAAGCAGCGGCTAATCCAGGTGCTGCTTACCGACGTGCACGCGAAAGGGAATCAACAGCAATGACAGCGGCGAAGCATTCCGTTGCGGATGCTTCGCCGCGTCCGTTTACGACGGGGGCGGCGAGTGCATCGGCGAAGGCGTCGACGGAAGCCTCGTTCGAAGCGGCGCGTGCCACAATCGGGGGTCCCCATCGTCTGGAACCCGTTCACGTGACGCGGCGTTTGGTCGTATTCCTGCTTCTTTTCGCGGCGCTCGCCGGCGTATGCGCGCTTACGTGGAGCATCGCGTGGCAACGTGGCCTCGACGCGTTGCGTCAAAACGCGGCGGCACGTGTCGACCGCACAACGGCCGAGCTGAAAAGCACGCTCGACCGTTACGAATATCTGCCTTATCTGCTCTCGCGCCATCCGTTCGTGCAGGAAGTCCTCGCCGATCCGAACCCGCAATTCGCTGCACGAGCAGACCGATATCTCGCTGACCTGAACACGCACGCGCGTGCCACGGCAACATACATCATCCAGGCGAACGGGCGCTGCGTGGCGGCGAGCAACTGGGACGGCCCGGATAGTTTCGTCGGCGCGGAGTATCTGTTCCGGCCGTA
Organism: Caballeronia udeis; assembly: GCF_044909315.1. Classification (GTDB taxonomy): domain Bacteria; phylum Pseudomonadota; class Gammaproteobacteria; order Burkholderiales; family Burkholderiaceae; genus Caballeronia; species Caballeronia udeis_A. Next base: position 352,719 of record NZ_JBIYEB010000001.1, on the reverse strand, counting down.
TTTCGTCGATGCCGTCAAAGGCGGCACCGGCCGCTTTTTCGGGCTCGGCACCATCTCGCGCGAGCCAGGTTATTTCATCTCGCAGCCGGTATTCAAAGAGGGAACGCGCGACATTATCGGCGTGGCGGTGGTCAAGCTGAACCTCGAATGGCTGCAAGGCGCCGATGCCTCTGAGCCGCTGCTCGTGACCGACGATCACGGCGTGATCTTCCTGTCGTCGGTGCCGGCGTGGAAATATCACACGCTTCGGCCGTTGCCGAAGGATATCGAGGCGTCGGTGTATTCCGCGCGGCAGTACGCGCAGCATCCGATCACCGCACTGCCGATCACCATCGTGCGTACGCTCGAGGGCGGTGCGCAGATCGTGCGCGTGGGAGGCGGGCGCGACGCGCCGAGTTTTCTCGCTACGCAGCGCGCACTGGGCGAGCCCGACTGGCACTTGATGACGATGGTGTCTCTCGATCCGGCGGTCGATGCCGCGTGGAGCGCGACGATCGTGACGGCGCTGCTGTTCGTATCGCTGTGTCTGCTCGCGTTTTACTGGCGTATGCGGCGTGCCCGTGTGCGGGAAATGATCCGCAGCCGCGCGCTGTTGCAGACCGCCTATGCCGAGCTGAACGAGCGCGTCGCGGAGCGCACGGCGGATTTATCGGAGGCGAATGCGTTGCTCACCAAGGAGGTGAGCGAGCGCACGCGGGCCGAACAGGACTTGCGCGCCGCGCACGGCGAGCTGATCCAGGCGAGCAAACTCGCCGCGCTCGGTCAGATGGCGGCGGGCATTACGCATGAGCTGAACCAGCCGCTCGCCGCGTTACGCAGTTTCTCCGACAACACCCGCGTGCTGATCGAACGCGGCGATCACGTGGCGGCCCATGAGAACCTCGAGGCAATTGCCGCGCTGACCGAGCGGATGGGAAAGATCACGAATCAGTTGAAGTTGTTCGTGGCGAAGGCCCGCCCGAAAAACGCGCGCACCGATGTCGGCCGCGCGTTGCGCAACGTGCTCGCGATGTTGCAGCCGCGCATGAAAAACGTGGTGCTCGCCTTCGATGCCAACGAACGCGCCGACTCCAGTCCGCCGCCGCTGTATGTGCGCTGCGAGGATTTGCGGCTCGAGCAGATCCTGATCAACCTGATTGGCAATGCGCTGGATGCCGTGGTCGCGTGCGATGTGCCTCGTATCGAGATCGAGTTGGTGAGGCACGAAATGACCGTCGATATCGTGGTCCGGGACAACGGGCCGGGCATCCCGTCCGATGTCCTGCCGCGCCTGTTCGAGCCGTTTTTCACGACGAAGGAAATGGGCCACGGACTGGGCCTGGGGTTGGCGATTTCATCGGCTATTGCGCGGGACTATGGCGGCACGCTGGTCGCCCGCAATCTGATCCCGCAGATGGAAGTGGATGGGCCCGAGGGCGGCACGCAGGCGGATGCGGATCGTTCGCACGGCGCAGAATTCGTGATTACGCTGCATCGCGCGTGACAAGAGCGTGAGCGGCGCTGCAGCAGTACGCTCCATATGCTGAGAAAATGCGGGATACGTAGCGGACCACAGCGGTTCGAGCGATCCGCAGCAGTTCGCGCTGAAAACAGGCAACACACAGCAATACCCCGCAATACCCCGCAGGAGTAAAAACCGATGACCGCAGGCCTACAGGTGATCTTCATCGAAGACGATGAACTGGTGCGCCGCGCAAGCGTACAAAGCCTCCAGCTCGCCGGCTTCGACGTAACCGCATTCGGCAGCGTGGAGGGCGCATCGCGCCTGATCGACGCCAGTTTCCCCGGCGTGATCGTGAGCGACATCCGCCTGCCGGGCGCGAGCGGCCTCGACCTTCTGGCCCAATGCCACGAACGGGCGCCTGAAGTCCCGATCATCCTGGTGACAGGCCACGGCGACATCTCCATGGCGGTCCAGGCCATGCGCGACGGTGCCTACGATTTCATCGAGAAACCGTTCGCGTCGGAGCGCTTGATCGAAGCGGTTCGCCGTGCGCTGGAGCGTCGCACGCTCGTGCTCGAAAACCGCGCGCTACGGCGTGAACTAGCCGGCCAGAGCAGCGTGGCGCCGAAAATCATTGGCCGCAGCCCGGCTATCGAACAGGTGCGCAAGCTGATTGCGAACGTCGCGCCCACCGATGCCTCCGTGCTGATCAACGGCGACACCGGCGCGGGCAAGGAGCTGATCGCGCGGAGCCTGCATGACCTCTCGCCGCGCCGGGACAAACCGTTCATCGCGGTGAATTGCGGCGCGTTGCCCGAGCAGATGTTCGAGTCGGAGATGTTCGGCTACGAGGCCGGTGCGTTCACCGGTGCGCAGAAACGCCGCATCGGCAAGCTCGAACATGCGTCGGGCGGCACGCTGTTCCTCGATGAGATCGAAAGCATGCCGCTCGCGCTGCAAGTGAAACTACTGCGCGTGCTGCAGGACGGCGTGCTGGAGCGGCTTGGCTCGAATCAGCCGATTCGCGCGAATTGCCGGGTGATCGCGGCCGTGAAGGGGGATATGGCGGAGCACGTTGCGGCGGGTACGTTCCGGCGCGACTTGATGTACCGGCTGAACGTGGTGACCATCACGCTGCCGCCGCTGGCTGAGCGCCGCGAAGACGTGGTGCCGCTGTTCGAGCACTTTTTGCTCGATGCCGCCGTGCGATACGAGCGCCCCGCGCCGCTGCTCAGCGATCGCCAGCGAGCCGAACTGATGCAGCGCGACTGGCCGGGCAATGCGCGCGAACTGCGCAACGCGGCCGACCGGATGGTGCTGGGAATCATCGATGAAACCGGCGTTCCCCTCGATGCCGCCACACAGTCGCTCAAGGAGCGCACGGAGCAGTTCGAACGCGCGGTGATTGCGGAGGCGCTGGAGCAGTGCGGTGGTGTGGTGGCTGCAGCAGCCGACCGGCTGCAACTCGGCAAGGCGACGCTCTACGAGAAGATCAAGCGCTATGGGCTCGCGGCGAAGGGGGAGGTCGAGCGCTAGGCGAGGTCTGGTGTTCTGCGTATTCTTCCCGCCCCCAAAAGCAAAATGCCCACCGATGAATCGGCGGGCATTTTGCTGTTAACCGTGTACCGCGTCAGGCCGAAGCTGCCTCAGGCTGCGTTCAGCGCTTTGTCGAGAAGTGCGTCGAGCTCCGAGAACGTCGGCTCGCCCACGTAACGCTTCAGGATCTTGCCATCCTTGTCCACCACAAACGTAGTCGGCGTCAATTGCACATTGCCGAACTGCTTCGCGGCGCTGCCGTCATCCATGGCAACCTTGAACGGCAGGTTGCGCGTCTGCGCGTAGTTGGTCACGTACATGGGCGCGTCGTATTTCATTGCCACGGCGACGAATTCCAGGCCGCGGCCCTTGAAGCGGTTGTACGTGTCGACCATTGCCGGCATCTCTTTCATACAGGTTTCACAGTCGGTCGCCCAGAAATTGATCAGGTAGACCTTGCCCTTGAGATCCGTCGATGTCGAGATTTTCTGCCCCGACAGCAGCGTGAACGTGGCATCCGGAACACGTTGCTGGCCACCGAACGCGAAATAGCCGGTGCACGCGATCACGCCTGCGACCACTGCCATCAAGATATAGCGCAGCGGGCTCTTGCTGCGCCCCGGTGAAACCTGTGAATTTTCTGACATGGAAACCTCGAGCGTGCTCGGTTCGTAACGGGTTCGTACCCGGTAAATTTGCAACAACGCGCAACAGCGCCAGCCTGGACCGCATTTTAGTCCCAATCTCGAGAAAGCGTTCTGCGTGCGGCTTGCTGTGAGCCGTTTGCAAGGCAGGGCGCTGTCCCGAGTGAAACCTGCTGTCAACGTGTGCCTTCAACGTATTCAGCACCGGCAGCGGATAATCACGTTTTTCCCCGCTGCTTTCCCATGATCAGATCTTTTCCACGTGCTTTGAAACGCGATTTTTCTCGTACCGCCGTGCTGTACCCGCGCACACTGTTCAAATCGGCCGCTTCGACCACCGCACTCCTGTTCACCACCGTGGCGCTGCTTGCCTGCACGCCGGCCTACGACTGGCGCACGATCCAGAACAACGACGACGCTTACGAAGTCACCTTCCCGGCCAAGCCGCGTTCCGACGCCCGCGATATCGACGTCGCCGGGAAGCCGATGCATATGAGGATGCAGATGGCCGAGGCGGGTGACGCGGTGTTCGCCGTCGGTACGGTCGACCTGCCGGATGCCGACCTCGCGACTCAGCGCGCGGCACTCGATTTTCTCCAGCAGGGGCTCGCGCGCAATCTCAACGCCGCACCCGCCGCACATCCGGTTGACATTGAAGTGGCCGCAGGCGGCCGCTTGTCCGGCTCGGAAATTGTGGTTCGCGGCACAAGCCCCAATGGCCAGAAAAGCGAAACCCGTCAGATCCGGGCACGTTTTATCGCCAAAGGGACCCACGCCTACCAAGTTGCAATAGTCTCGACGAAGATGCCGCCGCCCGATCAAGTCGACCAGTTTTTTTCCTCGTTCAAACTTTTTTAAGTATTTGCCCTGAAGTGAGTCCATTCGTTCGCGGATATTTCTCAAATCGAACGACATCTCGCAAACGTTTCGGGCATGAGAAATCGCACAAGCATTTGCCGCTAAAACTAGGATTTATCTCAGTTTTTTAAACTATCCACAGAGGCTGTGGATAACTTTGTGGAAAACATCGCCGCACCCTCGCCAAGTGCCCGCCCGACGCGGCTTTCCTTACTTTGCCTTGATTCAGTGCAGCCAAAAATAATCAATAAAATCAATGGGCTGCCGATCATTGCCAAAATAAGTGTTTGATCAGATGTTAGAGAAACCAAGAACGACGCAATGTGCATAAGTCAAGTCTTGACAGGCGATTTTTCTTTTTGCGGGCGCCGGCGTTCCTGTGGTGGTTTATGCGGTCGAAAATGCCCGCCGATACTGAATTGCTTCGGCGAGGTGGGTCGCCGTTGGCGAATTGGCTGCAGCGAGATCGGCAACCGTGCGCGCCACTCTCAACACGCGGTAATAAGCCCGTGCCGACCAGCCGAAACGTTCTCCGGCTTCGCGAAGCAGCGTTTCCCCGGTGGCGTCGAGCTGGCAGACGGCGTCCACCTCGCGCCCGTCCAGTTCCCGATTCGTCCCTGCCGTTCAAGTTGCCGGTCGCGCGCGTCTGCGACGCGCCGCGCAACGGTTGCGCTCGTTTCACCAATCGACGCACTCCTCCCCGACAACTCCGCCGGCGACAGCGCGGGCAATTCGATCTGGATGTCGATGCGATCGAGCAGCGGCCCCGATAACTTGCGCAGATGCCGGGTGGCGACGTCCGGTGTGCATCGGCAGCGGCCGTTCGGATCGCCGCGCCAGCCGCACGGACAGGGATTCATTGCTGCGACCAATTGACACGCTGCCGGAAAGTCCGCCTGATGCGCCGCGCGTGAAATGGTGATGCGCCCCGCCTCAAGCGGTTCGCGTAATGTTTCCAGCACTTTCCGGTCGAATTCAGTTCGTCGAGGAACAGTACGCCTAGATGAGCCAGCGTGATCTCGCCGGGCTGCGGCGGATTGCGTCCGCCTACCAGCGCCACGGAGCTCGACGAATGATGGGGCGCGCGAAACGGTCGCTGGCGCCACTGCGCGGGAGAGAATCCCAGCATGCTGGCGGAAAGAATGGCGGCTGACGACAACGCTTCGTCATCGGTCATGGGCGGAAGAAGGCTGGGCCGCCGGGCGGCGAGCATGGACTTGCCCGCGCCCGGCGGCCCGACCATCAGCAGGTGATGTCCACCCGCCGCCGCTACCTCCAGTGCCCGGCGCGCGCCTGCGCAGCGCAGAGTCGGGCGCAGCGCCGCGAATGGGCGTCAGGCACCGTCGACCGAGCCGCTCAGGTGTGCACACAAAGCGGGCAGATCGGCGGCTCCGAATACATCGATACCCGGCACCAGCGCCGCTTCCGCCGCGCTACCCAGGGGCAGGTAGATTTCGGGCATGCGAGGATCGGAATCGCGCATGGCTGCGCCGTCCAGCGATGACCCGGCTCCCGCGTACTGCCGCGCCGCGCCGCAGGCCATGGCAAATGCGCCACGCATTGGACGCAGCGCACCGGTCAATGACAATTCCCCGGCGAATTCGCGATGCAGCAATGCCTCAGCGGGAATCTGGCCGCTCGCGGCAAGAATGCCCAATGCGATCGGCAGGTCGAAGCGGCCGGATTCCTTCGGCAGGTCGGCGGGAGCGAGATTGACGGTGCGGCGAACGGGGAAATCGGAACCACAATTCTGGAGTGCGGCGCGCACCCGCTCGCGGCTTTCACGAACTTCGAGATCGGGCAGGCCGACGATTGAAAACGAAGGTAATCCATTGGCGAGATGAACCTCGACGGTCACCTCGGGCGCGCGCCCAGGGGCGGGCGCGCGGCTGCGCACCACGGCAAGCGACATGATTTTTTCCCCGCTGCCGTTGCCTCGCTGATTCGAGCCATCGGCTTAATGATCCAACATCACGGCTCGCTTAGCCGATGACACGCTTTAGAACATCAGGACTTCAGTCCTGGTTGCTAGCCGACGGTCCGCCGCCCAGCTTCGCTTCCAGTTGCGCGACGCGTTGCTCCAGTTCCTCGAGCCGGGCGCGCGTGCGCACGAGCACTTGCGTCTGGGTATCGAATTCTTCGCGCGTCACCAGGTCTAGCTTCGAAAAACCCTGGGACAGCATGGCTTTCATATTTCGTTCAATGTCCTTTGCCGGCGAATTCTTGAGCAGCTCGCTCATCTTGGCCTGGAAGTCATTGAATACGTCGTTCGGTTGTTTCATACGTTTTCCTCTTGCGCACCATAAAAGTGCATTCATTGTTAGCTCAGTGCTCCGGCAAACCGGATGATCCATTTTGGTGCGTACTCTGACGTGCCGCCGGAACCACGAGACGCTTGGCGCAGCACCCCCTGCGCTGTGGAACACCCCTGCCTGCTTGAACCTTGCGAGCACTCTAGCAACGATCCACGGTGCGCGCCAGCGAACGCAAGCGTTGCTGGCCATCCGGTCTACGTCCGCACAATACCGGTCCTCGGAGGCAATTCGACAGGCCAGGACACGCGCATGGCATACGAGTTGCATATGTGCCCCGGGCCTTGTCCGTGCGCGCTTTTCCGGGCGGTCGGCAATGCGGCGTGGCGCATCAGACGCCGCTCGCGACGGACATCAGGCAGCGAGGGATCAGGCATGGGACCAGATTAAGGCGCTCAAGCGCCAACTCTGTTCGACACCACAGCGAGGGATACATGAAGCTCATTACCGCAATCATCAAGCCGTTCAAGCTCGACGAAGCACGCGAAGCGCTATCGGCTATTGGCGTCTCGGGTATTACCGTGACCGAGGTAAAAGGCTTCGGCCGCCAGAAGGGCCACACGGAGCTGTATCGCGGCGCCGAATACGTGGTCGATTTCCTGCCGAAAGTGAAGATCGAAGCGGCGGTTTCCGACGACATCGTCGACCAGGCGATCGAGGCGGTCGAGCGTGCGGCCCGCACGGGCAAGATTGGTGACGGCAAGATTTTCGTCACCCAGATTGAACAAGTCATTCGCATTCGCACCGGTGAGACCGGCGCGGACGCTCTCTAAGAAAAGACACGGCGATAAGAGGAAACAGAAGAATGCGTAAATTATTGATGTCCTTGTTGATGGCGGGGTCGCTGCTAGGAGTCAGCGTCGGCACCGTGATGGCGCAGGATGCATCCGCGCCAGCGGCTGCATCCGCCGCGGCTTCAGACACCACTGCGGCGGCGCCTGCAAGCGCACCAGATACGGCCAGCGCGGCAGCGCCGGCAGCAGCGGCGGCCGCTCCGGCTTCCGGCGCATCCGATGCCGCGGCCGCACCCGCCGCACCGACGGAACCGTTCTCTGTTGATTCGTCGAAGATCAATTCCGGCGACACCGCCTGGATGCTGACTTCCACCGCCCTCGTGCTGTTCATGACGATCCCTGGGCTTGCGCTTTTCTACGCGGGCATGGTCCGCAAGAAGAACGTGCTCGCGACCGTGATGCAGAGCTTCGCGATCTGCTGCCTGGTCACGATCCTCTGGACCGTGGTGGGCTACAGCCTCGCGTTCACGCCGGGTAACGCGTTCATCGGTGGTTTCTCGCGGGTGTTCCTGCACGGCATGAACTACATCCACGGCGACAAGGCGACCACCCTGACCGTCAGCCACCTGGCTCCGACGATTCCGGAATCGGTCTACTTCGTCTATCAGATGACGTTCGCGATCATCACCCCGGCGCTGATCGCCGGCGCGTTCGCCGACCGCATGAAGTTCTCCGCCATGCTGGTGTTCATGGGCTTGTGGACGATCATTGTCTACTCGCCGATCGCGCACATGGTCTGGGAACCGACGGGCTGGTTGTCGGCCGCAGGCATCCTCGACTTCGCAGGCGGCACGGTGGTTCACATCAACGCGGGTATCGCGGGCCTGGTGTGCTGCCTGGTGCTGGGCAAGCGGGTCGGTTACGGCCGTGAAGTCATGGCGCCGCACAACCTCGTGCTCTCGCTGATCGGTGCTTCCATGTTGTGGGTCGGCTGGTTCGGCTTCAACGCGGGTTCGGCAGTGGCCGCTGACGGCCGTGCCGGTTTCGCGATGCTCACCACGCAGATCGCGACCGCATTCGCCGCATTCGGCTGGATGTTCGCGGAATGGCTGGCCAAGGGTAAGCCTTCAGTGCTCGGCATCATCTCGGGCGCGGTTGCAGGCCTGGTGGCCATTACGCCGGCTTCGGGTTTCGTCGGCGTGACGGGTGCCATCGTGATTGGTATTGCGGCTGGCGTGGTCTGCTTCTGGTCGGCAACGTGGCTCAAGACCAAGCTCGGCTACGACGATTCGCTCGACGCGTTCGGCGTGCACGGCGTGGGCGGTATTCTCGGCGCACTCCTGACCGGCATCTTCGCGGTCAAGGACATTGGCGGCGCGGACGGCAGCGTCCTGCTGCAAGCCAAGGGCGTGCTCACTACCCTGGTCTACAGCGGCGTGGTCAGCTTCGTCCTGTTGAAGGTTATCGACATGGTCATGGGTCTGCGTGTCACAGAAGAAGAGGAACGTGAAGGCCTCGATGTGACGCTGCATGGCGAACACGTCGAATAAGAAGTTTTTTTGATGGGGGCGATGCCCGGCGCGAGAGGCCGCGGCGGCGTCCCCATGATTGAGCGCAGGCTGGTTCAGCACCGCTCCGAGACAAGCGCAGCGTTTTGCCCGCCCCAAACCGGCGGGCATTTTTTTGCCCCTTTTTTGTGTGAGGTAAGCGTTTCTGGCTGGCGGGATTGGTGCAAACAGCGGCACGAACCGGGTGAATAGGCTTGGGAAAAGGGAGTTCATACCCAAATACGGGGGGCGTTTGCTCTACAATCTTTCCTCTTAAGTCCGCGAGTCATCAATGGTTCCGCACCTCGTTACGGCTCTAAACGGCCCTTTGCTCGATCTCGAGCGGAAGATACTCGACGCGACGCCGTCCATCGAACGCTGGTTCCGGCTGGAGTGGCAAGAACATACCCCGCCGTTCTATTGCTCGGTCGACCTGCGCAACGCCGGTTTCAAGCTCGCTCCTGTCGATACCAACCTGTTCCCCGGCGGCTTCAACAACCTGCCGGTGGAAGTGCTGCCGCTCGCCGTGCAGGCCGCGATGGCGTCGATCGAAAAGATCTGCCCTGATGCGAAGAACCTGCTCGTGATCCCCGAGCGCCATACGCGCAACGCGTTTTATCTCGAGAACGTCGCGCGGCTCGCCACCATCATGCGTCAGGCCGGGTTGAATATCCGCTTCGGCACGCTCGACGAAAACATCCACGGGCCTGTCACCATCGCGCTCGCCGACGGACAGAAGATCGTCCTTGAGCCGCTCGAGCGCACGCCGCGCCGGCTGGGCCTGAAAAACTTCGATCCCTGCTCGATCCTGCTGAACAACGACTTGTCCGGCGGCATTCCACCCGTGCTGGAAAATCTCCACGAGCAGTACCTGCTGCCGCCGCTGCATGCCGGCTGGGCCGTGCGCCGTAAGTCGAATCACTTCGCCTGCTATGACGACATCGCGAAGAAGTTCTCGAAGCTGGTCGAGATCGATCCGTGGATGATCAACCCGTATTTCGCGCACGTGGAAGGTGTGGATTACGAAGCGCGTACCGGCGAGGAAGCGCTGGCGGATGCCATCGACATCGTATTGAAGAAGATTGCGAAGAAGTATCGGGAGTATGGGATCAGCGAGAAGCCGTACGTCGTGATCAAGGCCGATGCCGGTACGTACGGCAAAGGTGTCATGACCGTGCACGACGCGTCGGAAGTCGCTGCGCTGACCAAACGCGAACGCGTGAAGATGAACGACGCGAAAGATGGCCTCGAAGTCCACGACGTGATCGTGCAGGAAGGCGTGCATACGTTCGAGCGGGTCGAAAATGCGGTCGCCGAGCCGGTGGTCTACATGATCGACCGGTATGTGGTCGGCGGGTTTTATCGTGTGCACGATTCCCGTGACCGCGACCAGAATCTCAACGCACCAGGCATGCATTTCGTGCCGCTGGGCTTCGAGCACACGGCGTTGCCCGACATCCACGCGAAGCCGGGCGCCGCGCCGCCGAATCGCTTCTATATGTATGGCGTGGTGGCGCGGCTGGGGTTGCTCGCGGCGTCGGTTGAACTGGAAAAGACCGATCCCGAAGCCATTCAGGTCTAAGCTTCACCCCATGACGACGGCCGCACGAAATTGCGGCCGTTTGCACTTCAGGCGAGAACGCGCGCGACGTGTTAAAAATCGCCTGTTGCGGGCCGCTATCCGCCGCCGCTTATTGAATAAACCAAGGCCGAACGGCCGCTCTGGACGCTTATGGACATCCTTTTTATCGCCGATCCGCTCGATCACTTCAAGATCTACAAAGACACGACCTACGCGATGATGGCCGAAGCCGCACGTCGCGGACACACCATCTACGCATGCGAGCCGCAGCACCTGGCGTGGGTCGGCGACAAGGTCGAAGGGACGGTTCAGCGCGTGACCATAGTCGGTGACGAAGCCGATTCCGCGCGCTCGCCGTGGTACGAAGCCGCCGCGCCGGAGTTGCTCGACCTCAAGCATTTCGGTGCGGTCCTGATGCGCAAAGACCCGCCGTTCGACATGGAATATGTCACGTCCACGTGGCTCCTGGAACTGGCCGAGCGAACGGGCGCACGCGTCTTCAACAAGCCGAGCGCGATCCGCGATCACTCGGAGAAGCTGGCAATCGGCGAATGGCCGCAGTTCGTCGTGCCGACGCTGGTTACCCGCGACGCCGCGCGTCTGCGCTCTTTCCACGCTGAACACGGCGACGTGATCCTGAAGCCGCTCGACGGCATGGGCGGCATGGGCGTGTTTCGCGTGAAGGCTGACGGCATGAACCTCGGCACGATCGTGGAGATGCTGAGCGACAACGGCGCGCGCAGCGTCATGGCGCAGAAATTCATCCCGCAAATCTCTGATGGCGACAAACGCATCTTGCTGATCGGCGGACAACCGGTGCCGTATTCGCTTGCACGGATTCCGCAGGGCAACGAAGTGCGCGGCAACCTGGCGGCAGGCGGATTGGGCCGTGCGCAACCGCTCACCGAGAACGATCGCCGAATCGCAGAAACGCTGGGACAAACGCTTTTCGATCGCGGCTTGCTGCTGGTCGGCCTGGACGCTATTGGCGACTACCTGACCGAAGTGAACGTGACGAGCCCGACGTGCTTCCGTGAAATCATGGACCAGACGGGCTTCGATGTCGCCGGCATGTTCATTGATGCATTGGAACGCGCGGCTTCTTAGCCGCGAGCAGGAAAGGGGACGCAAGAAATTAGAGGCGGCTGTCGAAGCGGACGGTCCGCCCGTTGAATTCTCCCGGACTGTTACAATCTCACCCTCATGAGATTCGTTTCGTGGCGCGATCCGGCCCCGAAATTGAAAGTGGAAACTTGCTGCAGCGCACATTACGCTGCGCATAGCGTGCGAAATCCGACTAAGCTTAGGTATTGGCGCTGGTTGATGTTTGCGCACCCGGATCGATGTCGCAGTCGCGTTTTGCGTGCGTTTTGCAGTATCAGGCATCGCAATTGGCATATATAACAGCAAGTTCCCACAATTTCCGACGTATCTCGTCGCTTTTGGGGCAGCACACTCTGACATGGCTGGCATTCTAATCATTGCGCACGCTCCGTTCGCTTCGGCGTTGCGTGAGTGCATTACCCACATTTACGGCGGTTTGCCCGCACGCATTGGTGTGATCGATGTGAAGCCGGATTGCGACCCCGTCGAAGTCCGTGCGTTTGCGCGTTCAGAGATCGACCGTCTGAAGGAAGAAAACGGTGCGATCGTCCTCACGGACGTGTTCGGCGCTACGCCTGCGAACATTGCGCAAAGCCTGGCAAGCAACAGCGTTCGCGTGCTCGCCGGCGTTAATCTGCCAATGCTCGTGCGCGCGGTTTGCTACCGGACCACGCCGCTCGACACACTGGCTGAAAAGTCGCTGCAAGGCGGATCGAAGGGCATTCAGGAACTCGATGCGTCGACGCCCGCCAACCCTTGCGCAATGGCCAGCGCCGCCGCGGCCGCGGCTGCGGCCGTTACGAGTTGCGCCGCCAGCGCCGCTGCGACCAGCTGCATGCCCGCGAAGGTGGCAAGTCACTGAGCTGCGTCTGAGCTGAGTTGAGTTGCCCCGCTGGCGGCATGTTGGAAAATCCGTTACAAAGCATTGATCACGCTGCATCGCGTCAGCCCTCTCATTTAGCGCCCGGAGCATCATGCTGCAACAGGAAACAACTATCGTGAACAAGCTGGGGCTGCACGCGCGTGCTTCGGCCAAGCTCACACAACTGGCGGGAAATTTTCAATGCGAGATCTGGATGAGCCGCAACGGCCGCCGGATCAATGCGAAAAGCATCATGGGCGTGATGATGCTCGCGGCGGGAATTGGCAGCACGGTGACAATCGAAACCGAAGGCTCCGACGAAGCCGAAGCAATGAAGGCCATTCTCGCGCTCATCGCAGATAAATTTGGCGAAGGACAATAACGTCGTCCTGCCTGCAGCACGCATAAAGCCGCGCATTGACGCGGCTTTTTTGTATCTGTCGACATGACGCTGACATAGCGTGCAACAAACTGCGTCGTTTTGTGACACAAACTTGCTGCGCCGCAAAGAGTGCTGAAACACGTTCGAATTTATAATGGTGCGCGGATCGAATCGCCAGCCGGTGGTCGACAAAACCGTGAGTCATCCATAACTAGAGAGAGGTGCGCGTGTCGTTCACGCTGCATGGAATTCCCGTTTCGCGCGGTATCGCCATCGGCCGCGCGTATCTGATCGCGGCGGCCGCACTCGATGTCGATCACTATCTGGTAGAACCGGATCGCATCGACGGTGAAATTGAACGCTTTCACGCAGCGCAAGCTCAGGTGCACGCCGAGCTGGACGCTTTGCGCGATGATCTGGCCGCGGACGCGCCCAGCGAAATGGGTGCGTTCATCAACGTCCACTCCATGATCCTGAACGACGCCATGCTCGTTCACGAAACCATCGATCTCGTCCGTACGCGCCGCTATAACGTGGAATGGGCGCTGACCGAGCAGCTTGAAATCCTGAGTCGCCATTTCGACGATATCGAAGACGAATATCTGCGCGAGCGCAAGGCTGATATTCAACAAGTGGTGGAGCGCGTGCTGAAGGCGCTGGCCGGCGCACCGTCGGCGGCTACGCTCGTGGTGGATGGCGCGGCGACCAACGGCCACAACGACATGATCGTGGTCGCCCACGACATCGCGCCCGCCGACATGCTGCAGTTCAAGACCCAGGCGTTCAAGGGTTTCGTGACGGATCTCGGGGGCCGCACGTCGCACACGGCGATCGTGGCCCGCAGCCTCGGTATTCCCGCATCGGTCGGCGTGCAGCAGGCGAGTACGTTGATCCGGCAGAACGACCTGATCATCGTAGACGGGGATCATGGCATTGTGATCGTCGATCCGGCGCCTATCGTGCTGGAAGAGTATTCGTACCGGCAGAGCGAAAAGGTGCTGGAGCAGCGCAAACTGCAGCGCCTCAAGTTCTCGCCGACGCAAACGTTGGACGGCACGAAGATCGACTTGTGCGCGAACATCGAATTACCTGACGACGCCAAGACGGCGCTCGACGCGGGCGCAATGGGCGTGGGCCTGTTCCGCAGCGAGTTCCTGTTCATGAATCACAAGGACGAGCTGCCGGAAGAGGAAGAGCAGTTTGCGGCCTACCGGCGCGCGATCGAGTTGATGCACGGCCGGCCCGTGACTATTCGCACGATCGATGTAGGCGCGGACAAGCCGCTTGAATCCATGAGCGGCGGCGACGGTTACGAGACCGCGCAGAACCCGGCGCTGGGCTTGCGGGCAATCCGCTGGAGTCTGTCCGAGCCGCAGATGTTCATGACGCAATTGCGGGCTATCTTGCGGGCATCGGCATTCGGCCGGGCGAAGATCCTGATTCCCATGCTCGCGCACGCGCAGGAAATCGACCAGACACTCGACCTGATTCACGAAGCGAAGCGCCAGCTCGACGACGCGGGGATTGACTACGATCGCAACGTGCAGGTCGGCGCGATGATCGAGATTCCGGCGGCGGCCATTGCCGTGCGGCTCTTCCTCAAGCGGCTGGATTTCCTGTCGATCGGGACCAACGACCTGATCCAGTACACGCTGGCGATCGATCGCGCGGACAACGCCGTTGCGCATCTTTACGACCCGCTGCATCCCGCGGTCTTGCACCTGATCGCGTTCACGCTGCGGGAAGCCAAAGCCGCGGGCGTTCCGGTTTCCGTGTGCGGCGAAATGGCCGGGGACCCGTCTGTTACGCGCTTGCTGCTCGGCATGGGCCTCACCGAATTTTCGATGCACCCAAGCCAGTTGCTGGTGGTCAAGCAGGAGATTTTGCGGGCGGACTTGAAGGCGCTGCAAAAGCCGGTCGCGGACGTGCTTGCTGCGTATGAGCCGGCGGAGTTGCTCGCCGCACTGGCGGTGCTTCAGAAAGTCTGAGCAAGGCCGCGCTCGGCGATGAGTTTATCGACCACGCGCATCACGAATTCAGGGGTGATCACCGCCGTGCATTGAAACGGCTGCGGCTTGTCGAAGCGGCGGGGGCACCACCCGAAATTCTCCGAATTGAATTCGGCCGTGGTGTCGTTAAAGCAGCTATTGCAGCCGTGGAAATTGATCACACGATACGGCGTGCGGGACTCGGTCGACGGATGCGAGAAGCCGCTGATCATGATCACGGGCGTGCCCGCGGCCCATGCGAGCCACGACAGCCCACTTCCCAATCCGATAAAAAAATCCGCGTGATGCAACAGGCTCATGCGTTCCTGCAACGGCCGGTTGCCGGTGAAATCCTCGGCGCCTTCGGGCATGAAGTTCATGTAATCCGCGTTGCCGTATTGCTTGTCGCGGTCAATGCATAGCACCCTGTAGCCGAGCGTCTTCAGATGCTCGATCAGTGTCGGCCAGCCGCGCGGATTGTTCCAGTACTTGCATTGCGGCGTGGATTGCGTCGCGATGCATACGTACCGTTCAGCGATCGTGCGCGTTTTATCCGCGATCACCACGTTCGGCCGGCGTTCCTCGCACGGTACGCCCAGCAGATACGCCATCATGTCCTGCATGTTGCTCACGCGCGGATCGGTGGGCTGGTGATCGCGTTCGGAGAATGGCTTTAGCAGGCCGAGGTAATACGTCGCGTAGTACGCGTCGTTTTGGCTATCGAGTTCGGCGCCTGTCGCGATGTGCAAATGCGGCTAACCGTCGCGATAAAGCGGCTGCAAATGTTCCGCCAGCGGCATATATAGCTCGCATTGATGCTGCTCGCGGAATGCATCGATGACCGGCAGCCACGCGAGCGAATCGCCCAGCGCGAGCGGTTGCATGCGCAGCCGAATTTTTCGGTTCGTGGCGTCGAAAGCGTGAGAGAACACGAGCCGCTGGCCGTCGAATACTTCCAGCAGGAAACGCACGAAATATTTGCGCCGGCTTGTGATCACCGCATTGGCTTCCACGGTTTCGTCCAGAACGACATTGAACGTGTCGAGGTCGGTCATCCGGACGTGCCAGCCGTCCACGGGCACTTGCACACGGCAACCGTAGTTGAAGTCGTAGAGGATACCTTCGGGTCCGGCCAGCACCGGGATGCCGGGCCGGGCGAATTCGGTTTCGGTCCTGCCACGTTGCGTGCGCCGGGTTTCGGTCTCACTCATTCGTTTCTCCAATTGCATTGAAAGCGTAGTGGCCAAGATAGGCTGGCCCGGCGCTTAGGAAAATTGGAGAACTCTTAGATTTGAGACAGCGGCGCGAATAGACGTCCGAGGGGATAGGATGGGGCATGGCGTTGCCATCGCCCTTGAACAGATTATTTCTCCGCGCGCGTCCCGCATACCGGGCAGGTTGCCTGCCGCGTGATGCGCATTGTGTTCCACTCCATGCGCAGTGAGTCGAGCATCATCAGGCGTCCTGTCAGCGTAGTGCCGAAGCCACCAATCACCCTCAGCGCTTCGGCCGCCTGCATCGTCCCAATGATCCCGACTGTCGGCGAGAAGACGCCCATGGTCGAGCACGCAACTTGCTCGAACGCTTCATCCGGCGGGAACACGCATGCGTAGCAAGGTGATTCGTCCGAGCGGAAGTCGAAGGTGCTGATCTGGCCGTCGAAACGCAGCGCGGCACCCGACACAAGCGGCACGCCGTGTGCGAAGCACGCGGCGTTGATCGCGTGGCGGGTGGCGAAGTTATCGGTGCAATCGAGTACGACCGTGGCGTTCGGGACGTGAGCGTCGAGCCAGGCTGCGTCGGCGCGAACAGCGGCTGTGGTCACCTTCACGCCGGGGTTAAGCGCGGCGAGCGTAGTGCGGGCCGACTCTACCTTCGGTTCACCAACCGACGCACTTGTGTGCAGGATCTGCCGCTGGAGATTGGTGAGATCGACGGAATCGGCATCGACCAGCGTGATCTCGCCAACACCCGCGGCAGCCAGATACATGGCAGCAGGAGATCCGAGCCCACCGGCGCCAATGACGATGGCGTGTGCATCGAGAAAGCGCTGTTGCGCTTCAATGCCGATTTCATCGACGAGGATGTGGCGGGAATAGCGGAGAAGCTGATCGTCGTTCATCGAGCGCTCAAGTAGGCTTCGACCGGAACGCCGTGAAGCTCTAAACAGGCGCTGGACAGTCGTGGAACCGCTATTTTAAGCGCGCGTCGAGGGGAGTTGTTACTCCGGTCCCGGGCAATCAGAGGATGCGTGCTGAACGTGGGGGAAGCGAGGGTAGATGACAGACGCAGCACGGCGTTGCGTTGGAAGACGGTGGGGCGGAATCTTTGTTTGCCGCTTGTTGCTTGTTGCTGAATCAATCGGCGCGGACCTCAAGCCCGCGCCGATTGAAACCTGGAGAAAACTTACTGCGTAGCCGAAGCGGGCACTGGCGCAGACGCGGGCGTAGCGTCCACACCCGGCACACCGGAGGCGGGCGTTGCATCCGCCCCTGGTGTGGCCGGCAGCGCCGGCTTGACGACAATAGGCGCGGACGCCGACGGAGCCGGTTTGTCCTGCGCCAGCTTTCTTTCGGAATAAGACTTCGATTCCTGCACCGGCTTGCCTTCCAGCTTGTTCAGCGCTTGCGTGAGCATGAAGTCATCGGGCGTGCCGAATTCGACCGGCTTGCGCTCGCGATCCTTACGGCGCTGCTCCGGCGTCTTCTTGTCGTTCTGCTCTTCAAGAATCCGCAGTTGCTCGAGCCGGTCTGCTTCGCGCGCTTCCTGTTCCTTCTTCTCGTTCGGATCCTGCGTGTTGGCGAGGTGGTTCGAATAATCCACTTCGCGCGTGACGAGTGCGTCGTCCGGGTCCCCGTCGGCGTATTGATCGACCGGAACGTCCGGGCGGATGCCCTTGTTCTGGATCGACTTGCCGCTCGGCGTGTAGTAATACGCGGTGGTCAGGCGAAGCGCGGTGTCCGCGGTCATTGGCCGGACCGTCTGCACCGAGCCCTTGCCGAACGTGGTCTTGCCGACAATCAACGCGCGATGATGATCCTGCAGCGCACCCGCGACAATCTCGGACGCCGATGCGGAGTACGCATTGGTCAACACGACCATGGGCACCTTCTTGAAGATATCCGGCAGGTTCTTCAGCGGATCGGAGTCGAAGGAGGGCAGGCGATAGTTGTCGTACGTATCGCGGAAGGTTTGCTTCGCGTCAGCGATTTGTCCATTCGTCGATACCACCACGGCGTTATCCGGCAGGAACGCGCCGGCTACGCCGACCGCGCTCTGCAGCAGACCACCGCCGTTGTTACGCAGGTCGAGTACGAGGCCCTTCAGGTCGGGCTGCTGGCGCGCGAGATCCTGCAACTTCGCGGCGAGATCCGGCACGGTGCGTTCCTGGAAGCTCGTGATCCGGATGTAGCCGTAACCCGGTGCCGGAATCTTCATCTTCACGCTCTGCACACGGATGATCGCGCGCGTTACCGTGATTGGGAAGGTCCGGTCGTCGGTCTTGCGGAAGATGGTCAGC
Organism: Caballeronia udeis; assembly: GCF_044909315.1. Taxonomy (GTDB): domain Bacteria; phylum Pseudomonadota; class Gammaproteobacteria; order Burkholderiales; family Burkholderiaceae; genus Caballeronia; species Caballeronia udeis_A. The sequence goes on along the minus strand of NZ_JBIYEB010000001.1, from coordinate 334,206 downwards.
GTGACCTTGGTGCCCGGATCGCCGCGCATTTGCTTGACGGCGTTATCCAGCGTCATGCCGCGTACCGGCTTGTCGTTGATGCGCGTGATCAGGTCGCCCGGACGAATGCCGGCGCGGAACGCAGGCGTGTCTTCAATAGGCGAAATCACCTTGATCAGGCCATCTTCCGACGAAATCTCGATACCGAGGCCCGCGAAGCGACCCTTGGTCTGCTCCTGGAGCTCTTCGTAATCGGTCTTGTCCAGATATGACGAGTGCGGATCGAGGCTCGACACCATGCCCTTGATAGCCGCGGTGAGAAGCTTTTTATCGTCGACCGGCTCGACGTATTCATGCTTGATTTGCCCGAATACTTCGGCAAACAACCGCAATTGATCGAGCGGGAGAGGCGCAGTGGCAGCTTGCTGGGCGGATGCGGAGAGTTGCAGCGTTGCAAATACGCCGGTAGCAAGGCCCGCGGCGATCAGGCCGATGTTTTTCAGGTTCTTTCGCATAGAGTCTGTTGCGGTCGAAAGCGGATTAGGCTGCGTCGTGGTTGACTGGGCAGTATAACTGCAAGGCCCGGACCACGACTTAAACGCAGCTTAAAGGGCTTCGCCGGGAAATGAATGGGCGGGTTCTTTTTGTGTGCGGCGGTTTCCAAACCATTATCCGCTTGCAAATGTCAGGCCTGGTTTGGAGATGATTCGCAAAGCGCGAAATCGGACGCTTTATTTTCGCGCATTTGGAGAATTAACGCCGGTGAGCAACTCGGGCGCTTGCCTTGAGGGGCATTCCTCGAGAGCCGGGTCTGTACCGGCTGACAGCGCGAAGAGTCACACAGCCGAATGACGGCCGTGCTGGGAAGCGGGTAAACGTGAATTTGGCATACAAGTGCGCCGGCAGCACTCGCTCGCCAATATCTCTCTGCAACACATTGTGCGAGCGTCGCGAAGGACCCGCAAAGCGATGAAAAACACCGGGCGCCGCTCATGGCCGACAGTCACGGGTGCCGGATCAGGGCACCCGCTTGGGCGGTCGGTCAATCTGCAAGCAAGAACTCTTAACCCGCCTTCCCTTGTTTTGCCACTGCTGCTTGCGCCTTGGCGATTGCTTCCGGGTCGCCGAGATAATAGTGCTTGATCGGCTTCAGGTTCTCGTCGAGTTCATACACGAGCGGCACGCCGTTCGGGACGTTCAGGCCAACGATGTCGTCGTCTGAAATGCCGTCCAGATACTTGATCAGCGCGCGCATGGAATTGCCGTGCGCCGCGATCAGGACACGCTTGCCCGACTTGATGGCCGGCGCGATGGACTCGTTCCAGATTGGCATCACGCGGGCGACCGTGTCCTTGAGGCATTCGGTCAGCGGCAATTGCTCGCGCGGTACTTTTGCATAACGAGGATCGTTGAACGATGTGCGTTCGTCGGACGGATCGAGCGCAGGCGGCGGGGTGTCATAGCTTCTGCGCCAGATCAGCACTTGCTCGTCGCCGTACTTCTTGGCGGTCTCAGCCTTGTTCAGGCCGGAGAGCGCACCATAGTGCCGCTCGTTCAGCCGCCATGAATGGACCACGGGCAAGTACATTTCGTCCATCTGGTCCTGCACGTGCCAGAGCGTGCGGATCGCGCGCTTGAGCACCGAGGTGTAGGCCAGGTCAAAACTGAAGCCGGCTTCCTTCAGCAGCAAGCCGGCCTGCTGCGCCTCACGGTTGCCTTGTTCTGTCAGGTCGACGTCGACCCAGCCTGTGAATCGGTTTTCCTTGTTCCACGTGGATTCGCCGTGGCGGATAAGCACTAGCTTGTACATGATGTCCGTTGAGAGGTCGGTTAGTTAGGAAGCGGCAAAAAAACAGGAAACTGGCATCGATTCTGTGCGGCAACGCGTTCTGACGCAACTCAGCCGATCGGCCGAGGCCATCGCGGAGGACGGTTATTTTATAATGGCTGGATTGTCCCGATTTTTTTCGACCTTTCATTTTTCCACACTCCCAATCCGGCGGTCCCGACGTGAAGTTTTTCACCGATTACACCAACCTTGTTCTTATCGCCGTCGCCCTCATTTCTGGTGGGTTGCTGCTTTGGCCGTCCATTGCCCGGCGCGGCCGCGGAAGTGTTTCCGCTCCCGAGGCCATTCAACTGATCAACCGGCGCAACGCTGCCGTGATCGACGTGCGGCCGGCCGCCGAGTATTCGAAAGGGCATCTGCCGGCGGCGCGAAACTTCGAGTTTTCGGAGCTTCAAGCAAAAATTGGCCAAATCGCGAAGAATAAGAGCAATCCGGTCTTGCTCGTGTGTCAGACCGGCCAACAGTCCCAGAAGGCGAGCCAGATCGTGAGCGATGCCGGTTACGCCGAAGTCCACGTATTGCAGGGCGGGCTGGATGCCTGGCAGAAAGCCGGCATGCCGGTCGTGAAACAAGGAGCGGTAAAGTGAACAAAGTGATCATGTACAGCACGCAGGTGTGCCCGTATTGCCAGATGGCCGAACGTCTACTAAAGTCGCGCGGCGTCGAGAACGTCGAGAAGGTGCTGATCGACCGTGATCCGGCTCGGCGTGAAGAAATGATGACGCGTACGGGGCGCCGTACGGTACCTCAGGTGTTTATTGGCGAGACGCATGTTGGAGGTTACGACGACCTGTCCGCGCTCGATCGCAAGGGCGGCCTGGTGCCGCTGCTCGCAGCCGCCTGAATGCGTTCGCTGCACAATTGAGCTGCCCGCGGTTTTCAGCCGGAAAAAACCGGAAAAACCGCGAGCGGCACATTAAATAATCAAGGGAATCAACCATGTCTGACGACAACAACCAGCCGTTCTTCAATATCCAGCGCATTTACCTGAAGGACATGTCGCTCGAGCAGCCCAATTCGCCAGGCATCTTCCTCGAGCAGGAAATGCCGTCGGTTGAGGTGGAAGTGGACGTGAAGGCCGAGCGCCTGGCGGAAAGCGTGTTCGAAGTGCTGGTAACGGGCACCGTGACCGCGAAGGTCTCGGACAAGGTCGCGTTCCTGATCGAAGCCAAGCAAGCCGGTATTTTCGACATTCGCAACATTCCCGCTGATCAAATCGATCCGCTGGTTGGTATTGCGTGCCCGACCATCCTGTTCCCGTACCTGCGCTCGAATATTGCCGACGCCATCACGCGCGCCGGTTTTCCCCCGATTCACCTCGCCGAGATCAACTTCCAGGCGCTGTACGAACAACGTATTTCGCAGTTGTCGGCAGCTCAGGAAGGCGTGGCCAACGGCGCGACGCTGAACTAAATCCCGCATTTTCCGGAGCCGGGCATGCAAGTAGCCGTTCTCGGCGCCGGTGCGTGGGGCACCGCACTGGCTGGCCATCTGGCCACTCGCCACTCAACGGTGCTCTGGGCGCGTGATCGCGCGCTCATCGAGTCACTGTCCCATTCGCATGAAAACGAGCGCTACCTGCCGGGCATAACGTTGCCCGCAGCGCTTCGCTACGACCCCGAATTTGCATCAGCGCTGTCCCATGGCGCAGCGCACGACGCCCTGTGCGTGGTGGCTGCGCCGGTCGCGGGCTTGCGTGCCCTATGCCGCAACATGCGCGAACTGGGCATTGTTCCAGCGCATATCGTGTGGTTGTGCAAAGGGTTTGAAGCTGATACACAATGTCTGCCGAACGAGGTGGTTGCAGCCGAATTGCCGCAGCACGCAAGTAACGGGACACTTTCCGGACCGAGCTTTGCGCGCGAAGTCGGGGAAGGCTTGCCGGTGGCGCTGACCGTCGCGAGCGCGTCGGTGACGCTTGGCGAGCGGACGGTTGCCGCGTTTCATCACGGCGCCATGCGCATTTATACCGGCGACGACGTGATCGGCGTGGAAGTGGGCGGCGCCGTGAAGAATGTGCTGGCCATCGCAACCGGGATTGCCGACGGACTCGGCTTGGGCCTGAACGCCCGGGCTGCGTTGATTACGCGCGGACTGGCCGAGATGTCGCGGCTCGGCGTGGCGCTTGGCGGCCGCGCGGAAACCTTCACTGGCCTGACCGGGCTCGGCGACCTGATTCTCACCGCGACGGGCGACTTGTCGCGCAATCGCACGGTGGGCATGCAGTTGGCAACGGGCCGTTCGCTCACTGACATTCTCGCCGCGCTTGGCCATGTCGCGGAGGGCGTGCGATGTGCTCGCGCCGTGCTGGCGCTGGCCGAGGCGCATGGCATCGACACGCCGATCACGCACGCCGTGTGCCGCGTGTTATTCGAAAACGTCGCCCCGCGTGACGCGGTCCACGCGTTATTGAGCCGCGACGCAAAAGCGGAATAAGGGGTTCTTCGGCGGCCGAAGATTTGCGGTGACTATTCCCCGCCCTCGAACCCGGTCTGACGCCACGCTTCGAACGTCACAACCGCCACCGTATTCGACAAATTCAAACTCCTGTTCCCCGGCCGCATAGGCAGACGCACGCGCCGTTCGTTTGTGAACTGCGCGAGCACGGTATCCGGCAGACCCCGGGTTTCAGCGCCGAAGACAAACCAGTCGCCCGCCTGGAACGTGTGCCCGAAAAACGGCGTAGAGCCGCGCGTGGTGAAGGCGAACATGCGGCTTACCTGAGGCGCTTCCGCTTCGAGGAACGCTTCCCAGTTGGCGTGCACATGCATCTGCGCGTACTCGTGGTAGTCGAGGCCCGCGCGGCGCATCTTGGCGTCATCGAGAGGGAAACCCAGCGGTTCGATCAAATGCAGGCGGGCTCCCGTATTGGCGCACAGCCGGATCACGTTGCCGGTATTCGGCGGGATTTCAGGTTCGACCAGTACGACATTGAACATAAGGGATAACTCTTGAAAATTAGTCTTGCGGCGTGCGCAGCGCGACGAAGTTGGTGACACGCCGCGCACCGGCGTTTTTTAGCATAAAGGCCAGTGCGTCGAGCGTGGCGCCGGAAGTCATGACGTCGTCGACAATCGCCACATGCTGGCCGCCTACATTGCGGCGCCGCGTATCGAGATCGAGCTTTGCTTGCGGCGCGGTATCGCGAGTCCGCTCGATCAGCGTTGCGTCGGCCAGCGAACCAAGCCGGCGCGCAAGCGGTTTGCCGATCGACCACGCCTGGTTGTAGCCGCGACTTCTCAGGCGCCGGTGCGACAGCGGCACAGGCGCGATGACATCCGGTGCAGCCGCGTCAGTGGCTTCGAATGCGGCTTGCAACTGCCGCGCGAATTCATCGGCCGTCGCCAGCCGGGCGTGGAACTTAAGATCGGGCGCGAGCGTGTTGAGCGGCGCGTGATAATCAGCCAGCGCGATGGTCGCATCGAAATGCGGCGGCTCCGCAATGCACCGTCTGCAAGGCGAATGCGCTCCGTTTTTAACGCCAGCGGATACGGCCGAGGCCATAATCCGAACCGGCGGGGGCAATGCACAAACCGGGCACCGTGTGCGTGTTTGGTTCCAATACTGTTCATCGCACCCGGCACACAACGCCTTCTGCGACAAATTGCCACACAATGCGCACTGACTAGGCAACGCGATGTCGCGCATCTGGCCGAGCCGCCGCAGGGCGACGGCAGAACCCGCGCGCAGCGCGCCTGCACCACGCGATACAACACAAAAGCGCAGCTTCATACGTTCGATCCGGGAAATGCGTGACAGCGCAAAAATCTGCCGTGAGGATGCGGGTAGCCGTGCGGGGAAACCGGCGGAAACCGTTGCGCTGTCTGGTTTAGGCGAACGTTTCAGGAATCGACCGAGTATACTTCGCACTCTTAGAAAGTAGGTTGTCATGTCCCCAACTCCCGCCAACGCTGGCCGTCCAGCCTACGATTCGCGCCGTCTGCAGCGAATTTTCGACCGTCGCGCCGCGACGTTCGATGATGTCGCGTTCCTGCCGCGCGAGATTGCGCAGCGCATGCGCGAGCGACTCGACTACATCAAGGTAACGCCTGTGCGCGTGCTCGACGCGGGTTGCGGCACGGGTGCCGACCTGCCGGGCCTGCGCGAGCGTTTCGTTGATGCATCCGTGCTCGGTATGGATCTGTCGGCGGCCATGCTGGCTCGGGCGAATCAGGCCGAGACCGCCGAATCCGAAGCCAACGCCGGCTGGCGGCGGTTTCTTCCCGCCACGCTGGGCAAGGCGTTTGGCGCACGCGGCCCGCAACTGGCGCAGGGCGATTTCGCGGCGCTGCCGTTTGCTGCAAGCGCATTCGAGATGCTCTGGTCGAATCTCGCGCTGCACTGGCACGCACGGCCCGACCTCGTGTTTCCGGAGTGGGCGCGCGTGCTCAAGGTGAACGGCCTGCTAATGTTCAGCACGCTCGGCCCCGACACGCTGAAAGAGCTCAGCGGCGCGTACGCGCAGGCGGAAAAGTCGCTGGGTCTGGCGCCGCAGCGGCACACCATCGAATTCGTCGATATGCACGATCTCGGCGACATGCTGGTCGAGAGCGGTTTCGAGATTCCGGTGATGGATCAGGAGGTGCTGACGATCACGTACAAGTCACCGGAATCGCTGTTGAAGGACGTGCGCCGCTGGGGTGCTTATCCGCGTGACGCCGCACCGCAAACGCATGCTCGCGCGTTGCGCGACGGGCTTCACGCGGCGCTCGAAGCCCGTCGCCGTGAAGACGGCACGATCCCGCTGACCTTTGAAGTGATCTATGGGCACGCATGGAAAGCGGTGCCGCGAATGACGGCGGAAGGGCACGGTATTGTGAGGCTCGAAGACATAGGGCGAGGCTCGAAACGGAGCAAGTAAACCCGTTAAAAATGCCTCTCCCACCCCTCGAATGCACGCGTTGACAAGCATCCAAAAGGATGCGGCAAAAGGGCGCAGAGGCTTGTGCGGCTTGGCTTTGCGGTGTGCACCACCTTGCTTGTGGATGCTGGGTAACGCGCCTATAATGCGTCAGTTTGTCGCCGGGCTGGCACGATTTTCGGTGCTTTCCGAGTGATTGGCGGTGAGCAGGCAGGTAAGCAGCAGATGAGCGGCAGGTAGGCAACACGCGGCGCGGGTGAGACAAATCTGACGCGGGAGGCGGCGATGCAAGCAACGGATCTGCCGATGGACACCGAACCGGTCGTAAAGGACTGGTTGATCAAGCGGAACTGTTCTGTCTCGCCGCGGCAATTCGTGGCTTTCTACGTGTCGCTTGCGCTGTTTTCGTTGCTGATCGCAGGTTTGCTGGTGTGGGCGGGCGCTTGGCTGGTGCTGCCTTTTACAGGTATCGAGTTGCTGGCAGTCGGTATCGCGTTCGTCATTTATGCGCGGCATGCTGTCGACTACGAGCGGATCCGGCTGTTTCACAACCGCCTGCTGATCGAGCGGATGGATGCCGAAACGCTCACGCAAATGGAGTTCAATCCGCGCTGGGTGAGAGTGGAGCCGGGGGCAACGCCGAGAGATCCGGTGACGCTGGTGTCGCACGGGGAGTCGGTGCCGGTCGGGATACATCTGGCGCAGTATCGGCGCAAGCAGTTCGCCGTTGAGTTGCGGATGTGGCTGAGGCGCTGTGGCTGACGTACTGAAAATGCGCCGGTTGGGCGCGTTCAGGATGTCCGGATGGCAGCGCTGCGCAAATGGGCACGGGATCGGGAAGCAAGCAGTAAGCGGCACACGCATCGACACGCGCCGCCGAGTAGGTCGTTTCCAGGGGAGGCGATGCATGAGTCGGACGGGTGCATACGGGGGTCGAGGGTCTGAATGGAAATTTTGGGTAAGGAAGCTATGAAAACAATCAAGCGAGCCCTCTCGGGCGTGCTGGCGTTAAGCGGACTCCTGTTCGCCGGCGCAGCCCTGGCGGTCAACGACAGTCCTGGCGGTCCTGCAGTCAATGAACTGAACTTCCAGACGCCGGTGACGAAGATCGCCGAAGAGCTCTACAGCCTCCATACGTTCATGCTGATCATCTGCACGGTGATTTTTCTCGGCGTGTTCGGCGTGATGTTCTATTCGGTCCTGATGCACCGGAAGTCGAAAGGACACAAGGCTTCGAATTTCCACGAAAGCACCACGGTCGAAATCATCTGGACAATCGTCCCGTTCGTGATCGTCGTGCTGATGGCATTGCCGGCTACGAAGGCCGTTGTCGCCATGAAGGACACCACCAACGCCGACCTGACCGTGAAGGTCACCGGTTATCAGTGGAAATGGGGTTATGACTACGTGAAGGGGCCAGGCGAAGGCATCAACTTCCTGTCCACGCTCTCCACCCCGCGCAGCGAAGTGAACGGCCAGGCGCCCATTTCCGAGTTGTATCTGCAGGAAGTCGACAACCCGCTCGTGGTTCCGGTCGACAAAAAAATCCGCATCATCACCACTGCCAATGACGTCGTCCACTCGTGGTACGTCCCGGCGTTCGGCGTGAAGCAGGATGCGATCCCCGGTTTCGTGCGCGACACATGGTTCAAGGCCGAGAAGACCGGTACATTCCGTGGCTTCTGTACCGAGTTGTGCGGCAAGGAACACGCGTACATGCCGGTCGTGGTCGAGGTTTTGTCGGCTGACGACTACGCGGCGTGGGTCGACGCCCAGAAGAAGAAAATGGCCGCCAGCGCGGACGATCCGAACAAGACCTACACAATGGACGAACTGAAGGCGCGCGGCGCGCAGGTCTATGCGTCCAATTGCGCGGTTTGCCACCAGCCGACGGGCAAGGGCGGGGGGCAGTTCCCGGCGCTTGATGGCAGCAAGATCGCCAATGGCCCGATCGCGGATCACGTGAGCATTGTGTTGAAGGGCAAGGGTGCAATGCCGAACTGGGGCGCGACGCTCAATGACGTCGAGATTGCTTCGGTGATCACATACGAACGCAATACCTGGGGCAACCACACCGGCGACATCCTGCAACCGTTGCAAGTGGCTGACGCACGTAACGGCAAGATGCCTGCTGGTGGCGATCATCTGGCGGGCGCAGGTGCTGCGGCCGGTGGTTCAGAAGCGGCGGCGAGCGGTGCGGCGTCAGGTTCGGAAGCGGCAAGTGCCGCTCCGGCGGCCTCTGCGGCACCGGCATCGGACGCAGCGGCTCCGGCGGCTTCGCTGCCGGCGAGCGTGTATTTCGAGACGGGCAAGGATGCATTGCCGGCCGACGCAACCACCGCGATCCAGGCTGCAGCCGACTACGCGAAGGCGCATCCTGACGCAAAGCTGACGCTGTCCGGTTTCACAGATGCAACCGGCTCCGCCGCGAAGAACGCTGAACTCGCGAAGACACGTGCGCAGGCCGTTCGCGACGCGCTGAAGGCCGCGGGCGTAGCCGAGGACCGCATCATTTTGAAGAAGCCGGAAACGATCACGGGCGGTGCCGACGCGAGAGAAGCACGGCGCGTAGAGATCAGTCCGGCTGCCTGACGGTCGTACCCATTCGGCCAGCTTCCTTCTGAAAGGAAGCTGGCGTAGCGTACACCCAAGTGCCGCAGAATTCGCTTTAGGAGATTGTCATGTCTAGCATCGGACACGATGTAACCGCGGGCCACGACCATGGCCACGCTCATGATCACGATGAGCACGCGCACGAACTGCCGTACGGCTGGCGTCGCTGGTTGTTCGCGACGAACCACAAGGACATCGGTACCTTGTACCTGTTGTTCTCGTTCATCATGTTCCTGTCAGGGGGCGTGATGGCGCTGATGATCCGCGCCGAGCTCTTTGAGCCGGGCCTGCAGATCATGCGTCCCGAGTTCTTCAACCAGTTGACCACCATGCACGGCCTGATCATGGTGTTCGGCGCGATCATGCCGGCATTCGTCGGTTTCGCAAACTGGCAGATCCCGCTGCAGATTGGCGCGTCGGACATGGCCTTCGCGCGGATGAACAACTTCAGCTTCTGGCTGCTGCCGGTGGCCGCCATCCTGCTGATCACGTCGTTCTTCGTTCCCGGCGGCGCAACCGCTGCCGGCTGGACGTTGTACGCGCCGCTCTCCACGCAGATGGGCCCCGGCATGGACTTCGCCATTTTCGCGATCCACCTGATGGGTGCGTCGTCGATCATGGGCGGGATCAATATCGTCGTGACGATCCTGAACATGCGCGCACCCGGCATGACGCTGATGAAGATGCCGATGTTCTGCTGGACCTGGCTGATCACCGCCTACCTGCTGATTGCCGTGATGCCGGTGCTGGCAGGCGCGATCACCATGGTGCTGTTCGATCGCCACTTCGGCACGTCGTTCTTCAATGCAGCAGGCGGCGGCGATCCGGTGATGTACCAGCATATTTTCTGGTTCTTCGGGCATCCCGAGGTGTACATCATGATCTTGCCGGCGTTCGGGATCGTGTCGCAGGTGATCCCGGCGTTCTCGCGCAAGCCTTTGTTCGGCTATAGCTCGATGGTGTACGCCACGTCGTCCATCGCGATCCTCTCGTTCATGGTCTGGGCGCACCACATGTTCGCCACCGGCATGCCGGTGACGGGCCAGTTGTTCTTCATGTACGCGACCATGCTGATCGCGGTGCCGACGGGCGTTAAGGTGTTCAACTGGGTCGCGACCATGTGGCGCGGTTCGTTGACCTTCGAAACGCCCATGCTGTTCGCCATTGGCTTCCTGTTCGTGTTCACCATGGGCGGTTTCACGGGCCTGATCCTGTCCATGGCACCGCTTGATATCCAGATGCACGGGACTTATTACGTGGTGGCGCACTTCCACTACGTACTGGTGGCGGGGTCGCTGTTCGCGCTCTTCTCCGGGTGGTATTACTGGTCGCCCAAGTGGACCGGCTGGATGTACAACGAGACGCGCGGCAAGATCCACTTCTGGGCGTCCATGATTTTCTTCAACATCACCTTCTTCCCGATGCACTTCCTGGGCCTCGCCGGCATGCCGCGTCGTTATGCGGATTACCCGGCGCAGTTCACGGACTTCAACCAGGTTGCCACTATCGGCGCGTTTGGTTTCGGTCTGGCGCAGGTGTACTTCCTGTTCGCGGTAGCGTTGCCGGCGTATCGCGGCGGCGGTGAGCTGGAGAAAGCTGAAGACAAGCCGTGGGATGGCGCCGAAGGGCTGGAATGGACTGTGCCGAGCCCGGCTCCGTTCCACACGTTCGAGCAGCCGCCGCACGTCGAGTGAAGCACCGGCAGCGTGTCCCGTTGCGTTGATATCGAAGCAATACGGGACGCGCGCCGCGCGGGACAGTGACAGCGAAGCGCATGACTAGCGGAATAAAGCCTGAACGGATGACCCGGAATTCACAGAAGCAACGCACGCCCGAGCAAATCCGGGCGAGCAACAAGCGGCTCGGTCTGATCCTGGTGGCAGTGGCCTTGGCGTTTTGCCTGGCCGCGATCATTGATCAATACGTGCGCTCGAGAGGGTAGGGGACGTGGCAACGCCTGAGGAGATCAAGGAAGATCGCGCGTTCAACCGCTCGATGATGGTCAAGCTGATTGTCGTGGCGGCGGCCATGTTCGGTTTTGGTTTTGCGCTCGTGCCCATGTATCGCGCGATCTGCTCGATTACCGGCATCAACAATCTCGTGCAGCGCGACGTGGGCGCACGGGAAGCAAAGAATACGCAGGTCGACACGAGCCGCAAGATTTCCATCGAATTTGATGCAAACGCGCGCGGCCCGTTGCAGTTCAAGCCGGAACAGAACACGCTGGACGTGCATCCGGGTGAAGTCATGACGGTGATGTACGAGGTGACCAACCAGCAAAGCCGCACGGTTCAAGCGCAAGCCATTCCGAGTTACGCGCCCATGCAGGCCACCGAGTACTTCAAGAAGATAGAGTGTTTTTGCTTTACGCAGCAAACGTTGAAGCCGAACGAGACGCGGCGCATGCCCGTGGTGTTTGTAGTGGACCCGAAGCTGCCCAAGGATGTGAAAACGATCACGTTGTCGTACACGTTCTTTGAATTGACCGCGCCCGCGTCGGTGTCGCGAAGCGGTATATAGCCCAAGGCTGCGCTTCCGCCAAGTACGCGCGGCAAGGTGGTACACAAGCCGCGGCACGCGGCGGAGACGCGAGATGGTTGAAACACAGAAGGAAGTGCCGAAGAACAGTTTTCTTCGGTTGCTGAAGGCGGTTTTCTGGTCGTTCTTCGGCGTGCGCCGTCGCCGTGACCTGGAAAGCGATGCCTCGCTGAATCCGCTGCATCTGATCGCGGCCGGGGTTATCGGGGCGGCGCTGTTTATCGCCGTTTTGCTGATGGTGGTGCGAGCGGTGGTGAGATAACGCCGGTGGCGTTGCTTCGGAAGGATCAAGCGGCAACGGCAATGGCAGCAAAAATTTCAAGCAACTGGATCGAAGTGGAGAATCAATAATGAGCGGTCAAAACGAAAGCCCGTACTATTTCGTCCCGCACCCGTCGAGACATCCGATCATGGCCGCCACCGGCCTGCTGATCTCGATGGCTTCGCTGGCGTCGTGGGTCAATGGTGAATCATGGGCGCCGATCACGTTTGTCATCGGCCTGCTTTGGCTGCTGTACACGCTGTGGCACTGGTTTGGAGACTCCATCGGGGAATCCGAAGGCGGGATGTACGGCAAGAATGTGGATTTGTCGTATCGATGGAGCATGAGCTGGTTCATTTTCTCCGAAGTCATGTTCTTCGGGGCATTCTTCGGTGCGTTGTTCTATGCGCGCCAGATTGCGCTGCACGAACTGGGCAGCCTCGATTACAAGCTGATCTGGCCGGATTTCACCGCTGTATGGCCGAATAACGGTCCTGCCGGGCTGGTGTCGCACTTCCGCTCCATGACGCCGTGGCCGCTGCCGACCATCAATACCGCGCTGCTGCTGAGTTCAGGCGCAACGTTGACGGTCGCCCACCATGCGCTGCGCGAGAATCATCGGAACAAAACCATTATTTGGCTGGGCGCGACCATTCTGCTGGGTCTTTGCTTCCTGTTCTGCCAAGGCTACGAGTATTTTCACGCGTACAACGAACTGAACCTGACGCTCGCTTCGGGCGTGTACGGTTCCACGTTCTTCCTGCTGACGGGCTTCCACGGTTTCCACGTGTTTCTCGGGGGCACCATGCTGACCGTGGTGCTCGTGCGCGTCATCCGCGGGCACTTCACAGCGGAGCATCACTTCGCGTTTGAAGGGGCCGCGTGGTACTGGCACTTCGTGGACGTGGTGTGGCTTGGACTGTACGTGGTTGTGTATTGGCTGTAAGCGCGTTCAGGCCGGGTGGATGCGGCGGGTTGATCCAGCAGCATCTGGTCCGGCAGCGTGGTGGGAAGTCGATTGAAAAAGATGCTTTGCAAAGCGCCGCCTCGACCTGACTCGGGCGGCGTTTTGTTTTTGAAGGGGACCTGACGGAATGTTAAGGCAATGTTTTCGATGTGCCGATTTGTCGCAGCGTTGAACCTGGCGGCCCGCTAGTATTCCGCGATGCCTGGGGCGAACCTTCGTGCTGACGGACAGCCCAACTGAAGCCCCAACCCACGCGATGTCCACCGTCCTGCCTAGCGTCCGAGCGGGATCCCGGTGGACTGGATCCAGCCCATCCAGTGCGCGAACAGGATGAAGAGGAACAGCGAGATCGACAGCCCGACCCGCATGGCAAGCGACCACACCATGCGCTTGGTCTTGCCCTTGTCGGTCATCATGAAGTACAGCGCCGAACCCAGGCTCGCGATGATGAGAATGAATGCAATGGCAACGAATATGTGCATGAAAACAGCCAGTTGGCCTAAGAAGTTCGATCCTTCGATTATCGCACCGCAGGTAACATGCCGCGTGGGCGTGCAGGTTTTCATCGGTGGAAACGCGGTATGAAAATTCGTTTCTGGCCGGCGCTGCTCATCCTGATCGTCATGGCGGTTACGGTGCGGCTTGGCTTCTGGCAGCGGGACCGCGCACATCAGAAAGAGCAACTGAACGCGCGGATTGTTGCGTTTGAAAACGCGCCCGTGCAGCGCGTGGGCGCGACGCCAATTGCGCTGAAGGACATCGAGTTTCATCGTGTGCAGGCGCGTGGCGCGTTCATGCCCGATCGCGTCGTTTATCTCGACAACCGGCCGTATAACGACCAGCCGGGTTTTTACGTCGTGATGCCGCTCAAGCTGGATGGCGGCGGGGTCGTGCTGGTGAATCGCGGCTGGTTGCCGCGGAATCTGGCGGATCGCACGGGTATTGAGCCGTATGACACACCGGCAGGCGAAGTCGAGGTTGAAGGCATCGCGCGGGCGAATGCGTCACAGGCTTTCGAACTCGGACAGGGTGGTTCCGCGCCGCAGCAAAAGATTCGGCAGAATCTCGATGTTGCCGCGTACGCCGCCGAAACGGGTTTACCGCTGCAACCGTTCGTGATCCAGCAATTGAACAACAGCGGCGACAAGCTGGTGCGTGACTGGCCGGCGCCGACCATGGGCGTCGACACCAATTACGGCTACATGCTGCAGTGGTGGGGCATGGCGCTCGCGGCGCTGGGATTCGGACTCTACGCTGCGCGGCGCGCGGCGAAGAAAGACAGCGCCGGACAGCCCGCTGCGGAAACAATTGATGGGAAGGTCTGATCCGATAAGCGTGATAGCGGCGGGTTGGGCCTGGAACGGATGCCTGGGCTGTCGTGGCAGCGAGGCTTAGCGGAAATAGCAACAAGCAACAGGAAGCAGCAAGCAACAAGCAGACGCAGTCGGCCGAAAACCGCGTCTGACCGGCAGCCATGAAGCTGGCGCCTTACGCTTGAACGATCGCATCGCGTGGACATTGAGTCCGCGATGCCGCAAACGAATAGAGGCAACATTTTGTCCATGCAAACTCCCCGACCGTCCGCGTCAGCTATCCACAAGGCGCGTGCCCAGCAGCGGCAACGCACATCCGGCTCATGGAACAAGGGGCGCTGGATGCTGCTCCTGCTCGCCGCCGTGTGCGCGGCGCCGGTCATCGCGTCCTATTTCATGTACTACGTGGTCAAACCGACCGGTGGCACGACGAGCTACGGTGCGCTGATCGAGCCGCAGCGCCCGATTCCCGACCAACTCGTCGTCACCGACGAACAAGGCAAGCCGATGCCGCTCAGCGCCTTGCGCGGGAAATGGCTGATGGTCACGGTCAACAGCAGCGACTGCAACGAGCAATGCGTCACGCGTCTGTTCTTCATGCGGCAGGTGCGCGTGCTGCAATCGGCTGAGCGCGACCGGGTGGTCAACGTGTGGCTTCGGACCGATGACAAGCCGGTCTCGAGTGTGATTCGCACCGCTTATCCGCAGCCGGACACCCGCATGCTGGTCGCCGATCCCAAAGCGGTGGCGGCGTGGCTCCCGGCGGGCGCCGATTCACAACTCACCGACCACATTTTCCTGGTCGATCCCAACGGCAATCTGATGATGCGTTTCCCCAAGGATCCGGAGCCGGAGAAGATCAAGGCGGATCTTGCGAAGCTGCTGAAGTGGTCGCGGATCGGTTAAAGACGAACCAAGGACCAATGCAGGAAAGAACCAAGGACGAGTTGAGGACAGTGCACGCATGACTTACGTTTTACAGCTCGGGTTGATCGGCATCTGCATTGCGTTGTTGCCGCTTTCGTACGTGTGGGTGAAAGCCGATGACAACAAATTTCGCAAGCTCGTCTGGCTCACCACCTTCCTGACGCTCGACCTCGTCATGTTCGGCGGTTTTACGCGGCTGACCGATTCGGGCCTGGGTTGCCCCGACTGGCCCGGCTGTTACGGCACGTCTTCGCCGTTTATTGCGCATGCGGCCATAACCGCCGCCTATCAGGCAATGCCGACCGGGCCTGTGAGTATCGGGAAGGCGTGGATTGAAATGATTCACCGCTATTTCGCGATGGCAATCGGCGTGTTGATCATCGCGCAGGTCCTGATTGCGTGGACAGCGCGTTTCAAGCGCAGGCCGTTGCACGTGTCGCCGTGGTGGCCGACCGGGATCCTGATGCTGATCGTGGTGCAGGGTGCGTTCGGCGCGTGGACGGTCACCATGAAGCTGCAGCCGGTGATTGTGACCACGCATCTGCTGCTCGGGCTGGCGTTGCTCGGCTCGCTCGGCTGGCTGGCCGCGCGCCAGACGCCGATTCCGGCGATCGATCCCGCCGCCGCCCGCTGGCTGCCCGCGGCGCTCATTGGATTATTGCTGCTGGTGGTCCAGATCGCGTTGGGCGGCTGGGTCAGCACCAACTACGCAGTACTCGCCTGCACGGACTTTCCGCTGTGCAATGGCGCCTGGATTCCGCCGATGAACTTCGAGCACGGCTTCCACCTGTGGCGGGCGCTCGGCATGACCGGCGACGGCGATGTCATTTCGCAGGACGCGCTCGTCGCGATTCACTGGACCCACCGGACCTTTGCTATCGTCGTCGTGCTATACACGTTGTGGCTCGCAGCGAAGCTGCGGCGATTTGAGTCGTTGAGAAAACCCGCTAACGGCATCATGATCGTGATCGTCGTGCAGTTCCTGACGGGATTGTCGAATATCCTGCTGCAGTGGCCGCTGCCTATTGCCGTGGCGCACAACGGCGGAGCAGCCATCCTTTTGCTGTTGCTCGTTATGGTAAACTTTCGAATCTCTTCCAGCCGTCCCGGTCACGTTGTGGGGCCGTCTGCCACCGCCCCGCGCGACGCCGTTCCCGCATCACTCCCGCGCCAAGCTCCGTGAGTTTCTATGGACAGCACGACACTAGTTTCCCCCTCCGGTAACCGTCTCTCGCAGTACATCGCGTTGACCAAACCGCGCGTCACGCAACTCGCGGTTTTCTGCGCGGTCATCGGCATGTTCCTGTCCACGCCCGGCATGGTGCCGTGGACCGTGCTGATCGGCGGAACCGTGGGCATCTGGCTGCTGGCGGGCGCCGCGTTCGCCATCAATTGCCTGATGGAACAAAAGATCGATGCAATGATGCGCCGCACCGCGTGGCGTCCCTCCGCACGCGGCGAGATCACGCCAGCCCAGATCCTGCTGTTTTCAGCGGTGCTCGGCGGCGCGGGCATGTGGACGCTCTACACGTTCACGAATGCGCTGACCATGTGGCTGACAATCGCGACGTTCGTCGGCTATGCGGTGATCTATACGTGCCTGCTGAAGCCTGCTACGCCGCAGAACATCGTGATCGGCGGTGCGTCGGGCGCCATGCCGCCGGCGCTTGGCTGGGCAGCCGTCACGGGCCACGTGCCGGGCGACGCGTGGATTCTTGTCCTGATTATCTTCGTGTGGACGCCGCCGCACTTCTGGGCGCTGGCGTTGTACAGGCGCAAGGACTACGAGAACGCCGGCTTGCCGATGCTGCCGAATACGCACGGCGAGAAATACACGCGCCTGCATATCTTCCTGTACACGGTGATCCTGTTTGTCGTGACCATGATGCCGTTTATCTCCGGCATGAGTGGTCTGCTTTATCTGGCCTCGGCCGTTGTGCTCGGCGGCGTTTTCCTCGGGTATGCGTGGAAGATTTATCGTGAATATTCCGATGCTCTCGCGCGCAAGACATTTCGGTTTTCCATCGTGTATTTGTCGCTGCTGTTCGGCGCGCTGCTCGTGGATCATTACGTGCGCACGGTGATTGGTTTATGAAGTTTTCAGTTCGAGGGATTGTTGTCTGGTTGGGATTCGTTTTGGCCGCCGTACTGCTCGCAGGATGCGACAGCAAACCCGCGTTCACGAATCTCGACATCACCGGCAACACGCAGTTCGGCAGCGATTTTTCGTTGCCCGACACCAGCGGCAAGACGCGTACGCTGGCTGATTTCAAAGGCAAGGCCGTTGTGCTGTTCTTCGGCTATACCCATTGCCCGGACGTGTGCCCGACCACGCTCGCTGAACTCTCGCAGGCGCTGCAAAAACTCGGCGATGACGCCAAGCGCGTTCAAGTGCTGATGGTCACCGTCGATCCCGCCCGCGATACAGCGCCGTTGCTGGGTGAATACGTGTCGGCGTTCAGCCCGACGTTCATCGGTTTGCGCCCTGCCGACACGCCGGAACTGGTCAAGATCACGAAGGATTTTCGCGTCTATTACGCGCAGGTCCCGGGCAAGACGGCCGGTGACTACACCATGGACCATACGGCCGCGAGTTATGTCTTCGACCCGCAAGGCAGGCTCAGGTTGTTCGCACGCGACGGGCAGGGCGTGGATACCTGGGTACACGATCTGAAGTTGTTGCTCGACTAGGCAGACGCCTGCTACCGGTTACGCGCTTACGCAAAGGCCGTTTCAACGCACGTTGAAACGGCCTTTTTCATGGCAGATTTTCGCTTCGGACTTATCGATGGAGGTCACTCGGGAAAAGCGCTGACAATCACAGCGATTGCGGCAAATTCATCCCGGGAGCGAGCCGCGTTGCCTTGAACTCGATGATGTCGTAGTGCGCAAGCCGCTGCTGCGAGAACGGGTCTTCTGCGATGATCGCATCCAGCCGGTCCCGCTCGATGGCCGCCGCCAGGATGATGCCGCCGTCGCGCGGCACTTTCGGTCCCGCGATGATAAACACGCCTGCCTCGAACTGCCGTTCGAGATACAGGCGATGAGCGTCGAGCGCTTCGTCGATTTCAGCGAGCGCGCCGGTGTAGCGTAGATGGATGACGTACATGGGCGATTTCAACCGATGGAGAACGGGCCTCAATCTTAAGCCTGCAACGGGCGCTCGGTGCTTCTGCTTTAAAAAGCGCGTGGTTCTTTCAGGTGCTTTTCCCATTCCCCTTGGTTGCTTAGTTCCTCGAAACCGAACGGCCGGAGAAAAGGTGCAACCGAAACGGGGTTCAAATCGGTCGCGCAGACAACGCGGCCGTACCCGGACTCCGTGGCAAACGCTACGCAGGCTTTGATCAGCCGGCGGGCGATACTGCTGCGCCTCACACCCGGCTCCACGAACAACGCCGCGAGCCGTGCGCTCCCGGCTGACCCGTCTACCAGCAGGCTCGCGCCTACGCTGACGCCGTCTTGCTCGGCGATCCAGCACCCGTTGCGAAGCGGATCAGGTGCGGTCAGGTAATCCGCTACGACCATTGCAGTGCGAGTTTCCCGTTCGCGCTGCGTATGTGTGCCGCCGGGGGCGAGTTGCGCCTCGCGCTCGACGATCCAGCCGAAATCCCCCGGTCTCGGGCCACGCAGCCGGACTTGCGGCGCGTCGGCGGGAGGCGAGAGCAGGCGCTGGACATATCCCATCGATGCGATCAGTTGCGCGCGTTCGCCCGGTGTCATGGCGTCCAACGTGGTCGATACGTCGTCGCGCACGTGTGCGCTTGCGGCAGACAGTCCTGTTTCTCCGGCTGCGGTCAATGAAACCTGGGTGCTGCGGGCATCGCCGGAACAGGGACGCCGCTCAATCAATCCGCTGCGCTCGAATTGCGTCAGCATCCGGCTCAGGTAACCGGTATCGAGTCCGAGCGTGCGCGAGATATCCGCAGCCGTACATGCGCCGCCATGCATGACAGCAAACAGCACGCGCATTTCTGTCAGCGACAGTGCGCTGTGCTCGACCAACTCATGCGGCACCCTTACGTGGCACGTATAAAACCATTGGAAGCGGCGCACCGCATCGGTCAGGCCGTCGCTCAAGGAATTGCCCATATCCGCCTCGCTCTCTCGTTTTTATACCGCTCGCCATTTCTCCCGGCGAATCGATCGAAGCTATCGTGTCGAATAAAAGTATGACCGTTCATAAATGCTCGGCCGCGACCTCTTGCGGTGGCCGGAGGGCGTCTATAGTGTGTAGACCAGACGCGTTGAAGTGGGCTGCATTCAAGGGTAATTACTGATACGAAAGCGATCCTGAAATATATTTGAGATACGTTCAACTTATTGATAATTAACAAGTTTGTTGAGTAAGTGGCAATTGATTTTGAAAATTGACTGGTATTATTTTGGTTATATAATGGGCTCGCCAAACACGCCAGTTTAGTGACCATTCTTATGCACAATCGCTTCGTTAAACGATCGTAAGAAATGGTCGCAAAGGGTCAATCAAGGTGTCCGGCGGGCATCCTGTTCCCGTGCTGTTCGTGCGGTAAGCATCGCGCCAGAGTCCCTCTGCTACCGGACCGGCGAGACGTCGAAACAGGCGTCGAAAAACAATTCCAGAGGCGAAAAACGCCATTGCGGGAAGTCACCGGGGAAACATTTCATCGGCAGCTTCCGGCCTGCTCGCAGCAGGTGCGACGGTTGATGGAGCTTCATCATGCGCGCAGCGCGTGTCACGCGGTACGTTTCACGAGAGAGATTCATGCTGAAAGGAAACATCCTGACGACCGACGGCTGGATATACGGGTCGATCGAGTTTGCGAACGGACGGGTGACCGCGCTCGAAGGCGCGCGCGTGGACCCGAAGACCAATGGTGCCCCGTACATCTTGCCGGGTTTCGTCGACTGCCATGTGCACGGCGGCGGCGGCGCGGACATCATGGAAGGCGGCGACGCCGCGACTACCGTTGCACGTGAGCACGCGAAGCACGGCACCACCAGCATGCTCGCCACCACCATGACCGCTCCGCGCGACGAACTCATGGCGGTCGTCAAGGGCCTGGGCGAACAATCCATCCGCCGCGCGCCAGGCGGCGCCCGTGTGCTCGGCGTGCATCTGGAAGGACCGTATATCAATCCCGGCAAGCTTGGCGCGCAGCCGGATGCGGCCGCGGTTGCCGTCCGGGACGAAGTGCTGAAGTACCTGTCGCTCGCGCCTATCCGCGTGGTGACCATTGCTCCGGAAATCTCCGGACATATTGAAGTGATCCAGGAAATGGCGGCACGCGGCGTGCGCGTGCAACTTGGCCATTCGCTCGGTACCTATGACGACGCCGTCAATGCGCTCAAACACGGCGCACGCGGTTTCACACACCTGTTCAACGCCATGTCGCCGCTGCATCACCGCGATCCCGGCATGGTCGGCGCGGCGCTCGCGCATGCCGAATACGCTGAACTGATCCCCGACCTCCTGCACGTGCACCCCGGCGCAATTCGCGCGGCGTTGCGCGCCATTCCGCGCCTGTACGTAGTCACCGACAGCACCTCGGCGTCCGGCATGCCCGATGGCGAATATCGCCTGGGCAGCCAGCACGTGACGAAGTGCATGGGCGGTGTGCGTCTCGCCGACGGCACGCTCGCCGGCAGCACGCTGACCATGGATCAGGCGCTGCGCAATCTTGTCTCCATCGGCTTGCCGATGGCGGACGTTTCCAATCGCCTGTCACGCTACGCCGCCGATTACCTCGGCCTTGAAGACCGAGGCCGGATCGCGCGCGGTGCGTGGGCGGACCTCGTTGTATTCGATCGCGAACTCGCGTTGACGGCAACTTATGTAGAGGGTGAATCAATTGTCGAATATGCTTGATGAGGCGCTGGCTTCCGCCGACGTGGTGGTTGCCCAGCTAGCCGACACTTCCCACATTGAAGCACTCGCCGCACGGCTCGCCGAAGAGCCGCGCCATGTTGCTCTGACCGTCGCGCGCGGTTCGTCGGATCACGCCGCCAGTTACTTCGCAGGCCTTACGATGAGCCGGATCGGCGTGCCGGTCGCGTCGTTGCCTATGTCGGTTGCGACCCTGCAGCAGGCGCCGTTGCGCGTGAAGGGCCAATTGGCCGTGGCGTTTTCACAATCAGGGAAGAGCCCCGACCTGGTCGGCACCATGCAGGCATTGCGTGCCGCCGGCGCGCTGACTGTTGCTGCTGTCAACGTGCCCGCTTCGCCGCTCGCGGAAGCGTGCGAGTGGAGCCTGCCGCTGCTGGCCGGGCCGGAATTGTCGGTGGCCGCGACCAAGAGCTATATCGCGATGTTGTCGTTGTCGGCGATCGTGATCGCGCACGTGCAGAAAGATGTCGAATTGCTGAACGCACTGAAGACGCTGCCGGACTCATTGCGCGCGGCGGGCAAGCTTGATTGGTCGCACGGCGTCGATGAACTCAAGAACGTCGACCGCATGATTGTGATCGGCCGTGGTCTTGGGCTTGCGATCGCGCAGGAAGCGGCGCTGAAGCTTAAGGAAACATCGGGCATCCAGGCCGAAGCTTTTTCCAGCGCTGAAGTGCGGCATGGCCCTATGGAACTCATCGGCGAGGACTATCCGCTGCTCGTGTTCGCGCCGCGTGGTCCGGAACAGGCAGGCTTGATCCAGCTTGCCCGCGACATGCGCGCGCGTGGCGCACGCGTGTTGCTCGCCGCACCCGCGGATGTGCCCGAAGCCACGTTGCCCCTTGTTGAGACAGCCCATTTCGCGCTCGATCCGATCGCCGCGATCCTGTCTTTCTATGTGATGGCCGATGCCCTGGCTGCCGCGCGCGGGCGCAATCCCGACGCGCCGCGCCATCTGGCCAAAGTCACCGAAACCCGTTAATCGAGAGTCATCCGATGCGCCGTGCCGAGGAGTCCCTGTTGAATCATTCCCCTGAAAACCCGAACGATTTCGTGTTGCTTGCGCCGTTCACCGGCCCGATGGTGCCGCTCGCCGATGTCCCCGATCCTGTGTTTGCGGACGGCATGTTCGGCGATGGTATTGGTATCGATCCGCTTGGAGGTTTGCTGCTCTCGCCCTGTGATGGCGTCATCACACATCTCGCGCGTACCCATCACGCCGTGACGCTGCGCACGCCGCAAGGCGCGGAAATCCTGGTGCATATCGGCATTGATACGGTCGAGCTCGCGGGTAAAGGCTTTACGCCGAAGGTCGAGCAGGGCGCGAGCGTGCGCGCGGGCCAGGTGCTGATCGAATTCGACGCGGACTACGTCGCCCAGAACGCGCCGAGCCTCGTTTCCGTGATTGCGGTGGCCAATAGCGACGCGTTCGAGGTTGTCGACCGTGCTGGCCGCGGCATGCTCAAGGCTGGCGAAAGCCAGTTGCTGGTGCTGCGGAGCAAGGGCGGCGCGAAAGCGGATGCGGCCCGCAGCGATTCGAATTTCACCGACGAAGCGCGCCGTAGCGTGACGCTCGCGCATGCGGGTGGTTTGCACGCGCGGCCCGCGGCTCGCGCCCGCGAAGCGGCACGTGGTTTCGACGCCAAGGTGCAAGTGCGCTTCAACGGCCGCAAGTCGCCCATTGAAAGCGTCGTCGGTTTGCTTGGGCTTGGCGCCGGTGAGGGCGCGACCATCGAACTGCTTGGTGTAGGCGCGCAAGCGGCGGCGGCGGTTGAAGCGGTCGCGACGGAATTGCTGCGTGAAGCGCATGGTGAAGTGGAGGAGAAACCGGCGCGCACGCAATCGCCCGCGCCCATCGCCGCAGCACGCGATCCCGGCAAACCGCTTGATCCGAACACGATTGCCGGCGTGTGCGCATCGCCGGGTGTTGCAGTCGGCAAACTCGTGCGCTGGGACGATAACGACATTACGCCGCCCGAACAGGCAACCGGTCAATCGGCCGCGGAAAGCCACTTGCTGGACAGAGCCATTGCCAGCATCGACGCGGAACTGGCCGAAACCGTACGCACTGCTTCGCAACGCGGTGCGGTCGGCGAAGCGGGGATCTTCGCGGTGCATCGCGTGTTGCTGGAAGATCCGACGCTGCTCGACGCCGCGCGCGACCTGATCAGCCTCGGCAAGAGTGCCGGATTTGCGTGGCGCGAAGCGATTCGCGCGCAGATCGTATTGCTGTCCTCCATTGAAGACGCGTTGCTCGCCGAGCGCGCCGCCGATCTCCGCGATATCGAAAAGCGTGTGCTGCGCGCGCTCGGTTATACGAACACGGCAACGCGTGAATTGCCTGACGAAGCCGTTCTCACCGCCGATGAATTCACCCCTTCCGACCTGTCGTCGCTTGACCGCACACGCGTGACTGCGCTGTTGATGGCACGCGGCGGCGCGACGTCGCACGCGGCGATCATCGCGCGTCAGATCGGCATTCCGGCGCTGGTCGCGGTGGGTGACGCATTGCACGCGATTCCCGACGGCACGCAGGTCGTGGTCGACGCCACCGCAGGACGCCTCGAGTACGCACCGACCGCCCTCGATGTGGAACGTGCGCGCCTTGAACGCCAGCGTCTCGCGGGAGTGCGCGAGGTGAACCGTCGTACGTCGCAGGAAGCAGCGGCCACGAGCGACGGGCGCACGATCGAGGTCGCGGCGAACATCGCGACACTCGACGACGCAAAAACCGCCGTCGATAACGGCGCTGATGCCGTTGGCCTCCTGCGCACGGAGCTGTTGTTCATTCACCGCCAGTCGGCCCCGACGGCAGACGAACATCGGGAAAGCTATCAATCCATCGTGGGAGCGCTAAACGGACGCACGGCAATCATCCGTACGCTTGACGTGGGTGCGGACAAGGAAGTCGACTACCTCACACTGCCGCCGGAAACAAACCCCGCGCTGGGCTTGCGCGGCATTCGTCTGGCCCAGGTGCGCCCTGATCTCCTCGACGACCAGTTGCGTGGTCTGCTCGCGGTGAAGCCGTTCGGCACGGTGCGCATCCTGTTGCCAATGGTCACCGATTCCGGCGAACTCGTGCGCCTGAGAAAGCGCATTGATGAGCTCGCGGCGGAAATCGGCCGGACCGATCCCATTCAGGTGGGCGTGATGATCGAAGTGCCGTCGGCGGCGCTGCTGGCCGATCAACTCGCGCGACACGCGGATTTCCTGTCCATCGGCACAAACGATCTCACGCAATACACGCTCGCCATGGACCGTTGCCAGCCCGATCTCGCCGCTCAAGCCGACGGTTTGCATCCCGCGGTGCTGCGCCTCATCAAGGCAGCGACGGATGGCGCGGCCAAACACGGCAAATGGGTCGGCGTGTGCGGCGCGCTTGGCGGAGATCCGGTCGCCGTGCCCTTACTCGTGGGCCTTGGCGTGACGGAATTGTCGGTGGACCCGGTTTCGGTTCCCGGCATCAAGGCGCTCGTGCGCAAACTCGATTACCCACTGTGCCGTCAGCGCGCTGAGGACGCCTTGGCGCTCGAATCAGCACAGGCAGTAAGAGCAGCAAGCCGCGAAATCTGGCCGCTGGACTAACACGTCCGTCCGGCAGCCAGCCTTCGCGTTCACTAGTAAAAAAAGCTTCGATCGACAACATGTTGCAACAACACGATCAACGACAAGACACTTATCTCTGGAGAACCTGATGGACGCCAACCTGTTTGCGAGAATGCAGCGTCTCGGCCGCGCGCTGATGCTGCCGATTGCCGTGCTACCGGTGGCCGGGCTGCTATTGCGCCTCGGCCAGCCGGATGTCTTCAACATCAAGATGATCGCCGACGCGGGCGATACGATCTTTTCAAACCTGCCACTCTTGTTCGCCATCGGCGTGGCGGTTGGTTTTGCGAAGGACAATAACGGTACGGCCGGTCTGGCGGGTGCGATCGGTTACCTGATCGAAATCGCAGTGATGAAGGACATCAACGACAAGCTCAACATGGGCGTGCTGTCGGGGATCGTTGCAGGTTGCGTGGCCGGGTTTCTCTACAACAAGTACAAAGACATCAAGCTTCCTGAATACCTCGCGTTCTTCGGAGGGAAACGCTTCGTGCCGATTGTCACGGGGGTGTCCTGTCTTGTGATCGGGATTGTCCTGGGCTATGTCTGGGCACCGGTTCAGGCCGCGATTGATGCAGCGGGCGGTTGGCTGACCGGCGCAGGCGCACTCGGCGTGTTCGTGTTCGGCGTACTGAACCGGATCCTGCTGGTGACGGGCCTGCACCACATCATCAACTCGCTTGCCTGGTTCGTGTTCGGCTCGTACACGCCTCCGGGCGGCGGCGCGGCGGTGACGGGCGATTTGCATCGGTTCTTCGCCGGCGACAAAACCGCTGGCGGCTTTATGACGGGCTTCTTCCCGATCATGATGTTCGGCTTGCCGGCAGCGTGTCTGGCCATGTTCCATGAAGCACCGAAGGAGCGTCGCGCCATGGTGGGCGGCTTGCTTTTCTCGATGGCGCTGACCGCGTTCCTGACGGGCGTGACCGAGCCGATCGAGTACACCTTCATGTTCCTTGCACCGGTGCTGTACGCGATCCACGCGGTGCTCACGGGTTTGTCGCTGGCGATCTGTTCGGCGTTGGGCATTCACCTTGGCTTCACGTTCTCGGCTGGCGCGATCGACTATGTGCTGAACTACGGGCTCTCGCAGCGCGGTTGGCTGGCGATTCCGGTTGGCCTGGTTTACGGTCTGGTGTATTACGGGCTGTTCCGTTTCTTCATCCGCAAGTTCAACATGGCGACGCCGGGCCGTGAACCCGCTACGACCGATGCAGAAGTCGAGTCGTATGACAACACGGGTTTTGTTTCCCCGACCGCCGGCGCTACGGTGCCGCGTGCAGTACGCTACATCGCTGCTTTGGGCGGTGCGTCGAACCTGACGCTCGTCGATGCCTGCACGACCCGTCTGCGTCTTTCCGTGGTGGATTCGGCGAAGGTTTCGGAACCCGAGTTGAAGTCGATTGGTGCTCGTGGCGTGTTGAAGCGTGGCCCGACGAGTGTGCAGGTCATCATCGGGCCGGAAGCCGATCTCATCTCCGACGAAATCCGTACCGAACTCGAACGTACGTCCACACGAGGTGCAACGGCGGCTTCATCGGCTCCGGCTGCAGCTCCGTTGGCCGCTGTCGCCCCAAGCGAACAAGGGCCGCTCGATCCCGACCCGGTACGCTGGCTTGCGGTGTTCGGTGGCGCGACCAACGTGGCGTCGCTCGATGCTGTCGCTGCAACGCGGCTGCGGGTGGTGGTGCGCGATCCGTCGTCGGTGGATCGTCAGCGCTTGTCGGCGCTCGACGTAGCATGGGTTTCCGCTGACACGTTCCACATTGTTGTGGGCAATGCGGCTCAACGTTACGCCGACACCATGGCGAAGCGTCTTTCGCCGGGCAGCGGCACGGCGCCACTGCCGGCTTAAGCCAGGCCCGCAACCACGCGGCGATGGCTGGGCTTCGAAAGCCCGGCCGCGAACAAGCCGCCGGCAATGCGAACTCATCTGCAACGATGAGTTCGCACAGTCTTAAATCCGTCAAGTTATTTCAAGACCCGGTCTGGCGAAAGTCACGAGCCGGGTTTATTTTTTGCGTGGAAGATAATAAGTAAATCTAATTAATAAAATATTCGAAACGAATGCCGTGTTTGTTCGGCTTTCATGTTGAAGGACGTTCTCGGTAATGCCAATAAATCTTGCCATCATTAGTCGTTAAATTTAATAAGTTTAACTAATCAAACGGAATAAAGAAATGAAACCCACAGTCGTTTCGTTTCTCTATAAGGAGTCGTAGATGAAAGCGCGCATCGTCGTATGGATCATATTCATGCTTGCCGCCGGCGCGGCACATGCCGGCAACTCATTCAACGTGAAATGCACCTATTCGCACACGCTGACCGATGACCCCATTGTTTATCCGGGAAAGGTGGGGGGCATGGTGCATGAGTTCTTCGGCAATACCAGCACTAATGCCAACAGTACCTACGATTCACTGAGCAACAACCGCATCACCACGTGTGACTCGAAGAGCGACATTTCTGCGTACTGGGTGCCACAACTGAGACGATCATCCGGGGGCGTCTAGCCGGATGATCAGAAGACGTATTACAAGAATGACCAGGCCGTGGTCCCGCTTCAGACCATTCCACCCGGCCTGGAGATGCCGGCCGGAGATCACATTGATCGGAGCGTTGATCATTCTCGCCAGGGTGTTGTTCCAGGTCGCTCAGGTCGTGGTGAGCGTGATGAAGCGCAACTCGCCGGAGTACAAAGACGTAACGGGCGACCCGTGGAATGGCCGCACGCTCGAATGGGCAATGAGTTCACCGCCGCCCATCTACAACTTTGCGGTGCTGCCTGTGGTGCATGACCTCGATGCCTTCGCACACGTGAAGCAACGCGGTCGCACGCGCCATGCAATCGAGGACTACCGCGACATCCGCATGCCGCGCAATACGAGCGCCGGATTGATCATCGGCTCGTTCACCCTCGCTATCGGATTTGCGCTGGTATGGCACATCTGGTGGCTGGTGATCGCCGGGCTGCTAGGCGTGGTTGTCACGCTGATCATGCGCAGCTACGACGACGATATCGACTACACCATTTCCGCTGAAACCGTTGCCGGCATGGACGGCACGCCGACACCGGCTCGGGAGCTCGACTTGCAGGAGGCACTGTAATGCTGCAAAAAACACTCTCACTGAACCTGCCGGGTTCACACGATGATCACGGCGCCTCGAATACCGTGCTCGGGTTCTGGCTGTACCTGATGACCGACTGCATCATCTTTGCGTCGCTGTTTGCGGTGTTCGCCGTGACGGGCAATCAGTTCGCGGGCGGCCCGTCAGGCAAGGACGTCTTCGAGCTTCCGGGCGTCATGATGGAAACGGCCATCCTGTTGCTGAGCAGTATCACGTTCGGTTTCGGCATGCTGGCCGCTCACAAGGGCAAGTCGACCGCGTTGCTGGCCTGGCTTGGCGTTACATTCGTGCTAGGCGCAGTGTTTATCGCTCTGGAAATCCATGAGCTCAGCTTGCTGATCGCACAGGGTTACGGACCGGAACGCAGTGCGTTTTTGTCGGCGTTTTTCACGCTCGTCGGAACGCAGGGTCTACACGTGACGGTCGGGCTGATCTGGATGACGATCCTCGCCGTCCAGGTGATCGGCAACAAGAAAGTCACTCAACGCGACCTGACGCGCCTCACGTGTCTCAGCCTCTTCTGGCACTTCCTGGACATCGTGTGGATCTGCGTCTTTACCTTTGTTTATTTGAGGAGCGTCGTATAAATGGCACACGTACATTCAATCGATACCGGCGCTAGCCACGGCAGCGTGGGTTCGTATGTGATCGACTTCATCTTTTCGGTTGTGCTGACTGTCGCTGCATTTGGCGTGGTCACACAGCAGTTGATGGGGCCGACAGAATCGATTATCGCCATCGCGGTGCTCGCGTTCATCCAGATCCTCGTGCACCTGGTGTTTTTCCTGCACATGAACACGTCGTTGTTGCAGCGATGGAACGTGGTCGCGTTCGGCTTCACCTCGATGGTGGCGGTGATCGTGATCGAAGGGACGTTGTGGGTGCTGAATAGCGTCGGTCCCACCACATGATGTCGCGTTAAGCGGCAGGGGTTTTGCTCCAAGCACTGTAAAACGCGGCGCCCGAGGGAGACCTCTGGCGCCGTTCTTTATTGCGCAGGCCAAAGGCAAAAGAAAAAGCCCGCCGTCTTTCGACGGCGGGCTTTGAAGTCTTCGGGGGGCGATCTACCGCCCGCCGGACATCAGGCGTACTCGTTCAGCGCCGAGCGCATCTTCTTCATTGCGCTGGCTTCGATCTGACGAATCCGTTCTGCAGACACGCCAAATTCGTCCGCGAGTTCATGCAGCGTCTTGCCACCCGATCCGTCGTCTTCCACTTCCAACCAGCGGGCCTGAACGATCCGGCGGCTGCGTTCGTCAAGCGATTCGAGCGCGGTCGACAACCCTTCGCTCTGCAGCTTGTCAAACTGACGCGACGCCAGCACGTTGGTCGGCTCATTGTGCGAGTCAGCCAGATAAGCGATAGGCGCGTACGATTCCTCGCCGTCGTCGATCTGACCTTCCAGCGCGATGTCGCCGCCGGAAAGGCGCGTTTCCATTTCCGCGACTTCTTCGCGCTTCACGTTGAGCTCTTTCGCCAGGCTATCCACCTCATCCGGCGTGAACGCGTTGTGCCCGGTCTTGTGGCTGCGAAGATTGAAAAACAGCTTGCGCTGCGCCTTCGTGGTCGCCACTTTCACCGTGCGCCAGTTGCGCAGGATGTACTCGTGAATTTCGGCCTTGATCCAGTGCATGGCATACGACACCAGCCGCACGTTCTGTTGCGGGTCAAAGCGTTTTACAGCCTTCATCAAGCCGATATTGCCTTCCTGAATCAGGTCGGCGTGGGGAAGCCCGTATCCCAGATAATTGCGGGCAATCGATACCACCAGGCGCAGGTGCGACAGCACGAGCTGACGAGCGGCGTCCAGGTTGTCGTTTTCGCGAAATTCGGTGGCGTACTGACGTTCTTCCGACGGCGTAAGCATCGGGATCCGGTTGACAGCCGAAATGTAGGCGTCGATGTTGCCGATCTGGCCAGTCAACATGGACGACTGCGCAAACGTCAGCGCACCTGCCGAAGCGGCCTTGGCCGGTGCCGAGTGTCCGGTATTCGGGAGGGTCATCGCATTGGTCACGCTTGTGTGCTCCTTATCAACAAAAAACCCGATGAGAAACCGGGTCTAGCCACGATATTAGCACTCTGTCATTTCGAGTGCTAAAGATTAGAGGGCGGATGTGTGACCAAGTTCCCATACGCTATTAGAATCAACGCTCCAATAGCCAATAAGTGGTTTCCCGTACCGTTGCGCCTCGCGAAATAGTTTTTCTGTCAAACTTGCCGAAAGAAATTTGCAAGATTTCGCACGATTTACCCGCCAATCCGGATTCGACGAAACTTAATTCCGTGTTTCCTCCATTCGGCAGAACTCTTCTGAGCACAATTTCAAGACCGTCTCTAAAATGGCGGCTTGCTGCGTCGGGCGGCGAGCCTGTCTTGTGAGAATCCAGCTCCGGAGTATTCATGCATAAGAAGAAAAGTGTCTGGCAAAAGTGCTCTCTTTACGGTGCCTTGTTCGGCGCGCTGGCGTTGGCTTCGGCCACTGCCCGCGCCGATCAGTTCGGCCTGCAGATCGCAGGCGGGGTTGCCGACCATGACGTCCGGAAAGCGGATGTAGGCGTAGTCTGGGACCCCAACTGGACGTGGTGGGAAATCGGCGGTTTCCACTTCACCGTTGTGGGTGAAGCGCACGTGGCCTACTGGGATATCCGCGAAAACCAGGCATCGAACCCGGGCATCTGGGAATTCGGCCTCACGCCAATGTTCCGCTTCATCAAGAGTTCGGGATGGTTTCGGCCCTACGTGGAAGCGGGCGTGGGTGTACGCCTCCTGTCGCATGTTCGCGAAACCGAGACTCGCACGTTCTCTTCGGCCTTTCAGTTTGCCGACGTCGTGGGCGTGGGAGCTCAATTCGGCGCACATCAAAACTACCAGGCGGGCTTCCGGTTTCAGCATTTATCCAACGGCGGTATCGAACACCCGAATCCTGGTATAAATTTCAGCCAGATATATTTGCAGTACAACTTCTGACGAGGGCCGCGTCCATCGGTTCCTCAAGCCCGAAAGGAATCGACAGATGCCGGCACAACCCATCGGTACACCCATCGAGGCAATCCGTGAGCTCGAGCGCGACCGCTTCCGCGCGATGGTCGACGGTGACGGCGAATTGCTGGACGCGCTGCTGGCGGAGAACGCCAGCTACGTCCACACCAATGGCAAGCGCGAGACGAAGCGTCAGTTTATTGATGCGATCACGGCGGGGCGCCGGCGCTATCGGCAAATCGAGATCCAGTCGCAGGAGCTGATGCCGGGCGGGCTGGACACGTGGATCGTGTATGGGCGCGCGCTGCTCGAGATGGAATCGAAGAACGGCGCCTTGCTGTTCCCCATCGCCTACACGGCCATCCACATTCAGGTCGATGGGCAATGGCAGTTGCTCGCGATGCAGGCAACACGCGTGGCGCTGGATTAGCACCGCTTCGACGCCGTTCGGTCGGGCGTCGCGGTTCGGCCGGCGGGCCGGCGCCTTTTGAGCGCCGGTCGCCACGCCAATACCGGTATCGTGTTTTATTGCCTGCTTCGCAAACTTCTGCCGCGCTTGGGCTGGAAAACGGTGTCTCGCAGCATTACCGAATTCCTACGGCCCACGTCTGGGCCAATTCCAGCGCGTTTTAGCCACCTCGCTGCTCGTTGCTGGAAAGAAAGCCGCGCTCGTTACGCTGCGACAGCCTCGCTTTCCGCTTCCTTCCTCCCGGCCCAGCGCGCGCGATTTACCGCGCTGACGATGGCATCGGCGACCGCCTGAGTCGCGGTTGCGTGCACGGCGACGCCAAAGCGCATGGCCTGATCGCCGATCCGGCAGCCGATAAACACCGCCGTCTCGCCCTTCGCGGTCGCAGCGGTTTCAAACGATGTCACTTCGACCGCCACACCCGCCACGCTGGCCACGGCCGAAGCGACTGCCTGCGCGTGCGGTTCGTCAGCAACCGTGGATACGGGCAGCTTCACGGTGCGTCCATCGAAGTGCATGGTCGAGACATCCGTCCGCGACGCCGGCCCTCGTACCTCGAAGTATTCGCGCTTGAACAATGCGCAAATGGCGTCGCCGGAGACTTCCGCGCCGGAAGCATCGGCGACCTTCTGCACGGCATGGCTGAATTCGATCTGGACGCGGCGCGGCGGCGTGAAGCCCAGGCCGCGTTCGAGCAGATACGTCGCGCCGCCTTTGCCCGACTGGCTGTTCACGCGGATCACGGCGTCGTAGCTGCGGCCGAGATCGGCCGGGTCGATCGGGAGATAGGGCACATCCCACAGCGTGCCCGCTTCGCGCTGGGCAAACCCCTTGCGGATGGCGTCCTGATGCGAGCCGGAGAAGGCCGTGAACACGAGATCGCCGGCATACGGGTGACGCGGATGCACGGCAATCCGGTTGCAGCGCTCGACCACGCGGCGCACGCCGTCGATATCCGAAAAATCCAGACCGGGGTCGATACCCTGTGTGTACAAATTCATTGCAAGCGTAACGAGATCCACATTGCCCGTGCGCTCGCCGTTGCCAAAGAGGCAGCCTTCCACGCGCTCGGCGCCCGCAAGGACCGCGAGTTCCGCTGCGGCGACTGCCGTGCCGCGATCGTTATGCGGATGCACGGAGAGCACAATGCTGTCGCGATAACTCATGTTCCGATCCATCCACTCGATCTGATCGGCGAACACGTTCGGCATGGCTGCTTCCACGGTCGCCGGCAAGTTCACGATCATCTTGTGGTCGGGCGTGGGACGCCACATTTGGGCGACGGCGTCGCAGACTTCGCGAGAAAACGACAGCTCGGTCATGCTGAACGTTTCCGGCGAATACTGATAGATCCAGTGGGTGCCAGGGCGCGCGGCGGCGCACTCCTTGATGATGCGCGTGCCTTCCACGGCCAGCGCCTTGGTCTCTTCCTTCGACTGAGCGAAGACGATCTTGCGAAACGACGGCGCGATCGCGTTGTACAGGTGCACGATCACCCGGGGGGCGCCTTCCACTGCTTCAAAAGTCCGCTCGATGAGTTCGCGGCGCGACTGCACGAGCACTTCGATGGTGACATCGGCGGGAATGCGGTTTTCTACGATCAGCTTGCGCACGAAGTCGAAATCCGTCTGCGATGCCGACGGAAAGCCCACTTCGATTTCCTTGAAACCCACCGCCACCAGCATCTCGAAGAACTCGAGCTTGGCTTCAATGCTCATCGGGTCGATCAGGGCCTGGTTGCCGTCACGAAGATCGGTGCTCATCCAGATGGGCGCGCGCTCGATCGTACGGGTGGGCCATCGGCGACCGTTGAGGTTGACTTGAGGGAAAGGGTGGTATTTCTCGGAAGGGTTGCGCATCATCATCGTGGGCCTCGGCTGAACGCGTTGTACGCGTGAAAGCGCAGTCGCTGCGAGGTGGACGAGTGGCCGGCGGCTTGCCGGCATCGTTCCGATGCGTGCTGTACAGGTTCGCGATGTCCCATGGCGTGGGTGATGCCGGTGACAAACGTGAACGATGCAAATGCAGCGTGCATGTGATCCTCGCGTTTTCGAGCCGCGGATGAGCGGACGAAAGCAAACGACTACGGGTGGTAAAAGGGGAACTACGAAAAGGGCACTACGAAACTGCGGGCGGGACCGCGCGAGGAACGCGCGGCGCCACGTTTAGCGACTTACGCTAGACGTAGCGATAGGGGCCGCGCTAGGCGACCCTGAGTAATTCGAAGGGAGGGGAATTGGGTAAAGCTCATTTCTGCAGATTAGCGCAGGGCGCGCGCTTTTGTCAACAGAAACGCTTTCTCGACTGAAGGATGCTTTAGCGAATGGTCTAGCGCCTGACGACGTCCGCAATCAGCTCCGCCTGACGCGCGAGTGCGGGCGGAACGGGTGCTTCGCCCCGCAGAACGGTTTCGATCCAGCGCGCGGTGGTCGCGGCATCCAGGGCCTCGGGCAAGGCGACCGCGGGCGCGTCGGGCGATGAGCGCTCCGCCGATATCAGCGTTTCCGTGCGGCCTTCGTGAAACCAGTCCACCTGTACTTGCCGGCGCGTATCCGCTACCGCTTCGCCTTCCGTCCCGCGTGCGAGCAGGGCGCCGCCGGCCGCTGCATCGGGGTGTTCGGTGAATAGCCCCGTCAGGCTCTCGCGGTACTCCGGATGCGTGTAGTTCACCAGCCGCAAACCAGGTTGCGCGAACGGTTGCAGGATCTTCACCAGCGTATGCGTGGAATTTCTCACGCCCATGATCCGTCGGATCGCGAGCAGGCGCGCAAGCTTGGGCGCGAGCACGGTGATTGGCGCGAACGCCAGCCGCCGCGAGGCCAGGTTGTCCTCGATTTCATCGTGGGAAGTGGATTCCGGAATGCCCAGCTCGGCGAAAATCGCAGCGCTCGTCACGCGGCCAGGGTCGGTCGTTACGCCATGCACGAGCACCGGCACGCCGTCCCGTGCGAGCAGCATCGCCAGCAGCGGGGTCAGGTTGGGTTGCTTGCGGGCGCCGTTGTACGTGGGGATGGAGACGGGTCGCGCATGGTCGCGGCCATTCTGAATATGCAGCGGTTCGAACGAGCGATGCGCGGCCGCCAGCATCGCGGCGAGTTCCGCGGCCGTCTCGCCTTTCACCCGATACGCGAGCAACACGGCGCCGAGTTCGAGATCCGAGACGCGGTTGTCGAGCATGGCTTCGTAGAGGGCGTACGTGTCCTCTCGGGTCAGCGCTCGCGCGCCGTTCGGCCCGCGGCCGATTTCCTTGATGAAACGGGCGCACGGGAAAGAAGTTGTGTCGGTCATTGATTGGTCTGAGCGGGCCGCTGGCGTGTGGGGCTGAATCGCCTTGTACACCCTTGTACACGATAGGCCGCTGCAATTCAGGAAATACAGGAATCACATTCAGTACCGCATTTGAGCCGGGCTTGCAAGTCGCGAGGTTGTTTGGCGGAGGGTTGTCGGAGCGCTTGCCTGCTCGTTTGTTCGATGGTCGCGAGTTCAAGGCCGCCCAAGGGAATTGCAGGCCGGCGGCTTGTTTCTGCGTTCGTTGTCCCGGGGCTCATAGGCCATTCAGCCGAGTCGCGATGCGCAACAGTGCACGTTAAACTTGAGGTTCAGGTCGATGCTTCATCAAACAGGAGAAAACGCAATGAGTCACGTATTTGCCCCGGCACCCGCGGTCGCGGTGCCCGTTGTCGGGTCCAGCGACCAGTTTCCCGTTCGCCGGATTTATTGCGTTGGCCGGAACTACGAGGCGCACGCGCGCGAGATGGGGCATGACCCCGATCGTGAACCGCCGTTTTTCTTCGCCAAGCCCGCGGACGCGGTCCTCTACGTCGCGCCCGGTGCGACCGGCGAATTCCCCTATCCATCGCAGTCGAAGAACGTGCACTTCGAGATGGAGCTCGTGGCGGCAATCGGCAAGCAAGGTAAAGACATTCCCGCCGGGAAAGCGCTCGATTACGTCTACGGCTACGCGCTCGGCCTCGACATGACGCGCCGTGACCTGCAAGCCGAAGCGAAGAAACTGGGCCGCCCGTGGGACACGGCCAAGGGCTTCGATCACTCGGCGCCGCTGGGTCCGATTCATCCGGTAGCAAAGGTTGGGCATCTGGAAAAAAGCGCGATCTGGCTGACCGTCAATGGCGAAGAGAAGCAGCGATCGGACATCTCGCAACTGATCTGGTCCGTGGGCGACACGATCGCGTATTTGTCGACGCTATTCGAGTTGTTCCCCGGCGACCTGATTTTCACCGGCACGCCTGAAGGCGTCGGCGCCATTCAGAAGGGCGACCTGATGAAGGGCGGTGTCGACGGTATCGGAGAGTTCTCCGTGCGCGTGGTCTGACTATAAAAACGGAGGGGACCCATGAAGTTATACAGCTATTTTCGTAGCTCCGCGGCGTACCGCGTGCGAATCGCACTGAATCTCAAAGGGCTCGCCTACGAGTACGCGCCGATCCATCTTCTGCGCGATGGCGGGGAACAACTGAAGCCGGACTATCGCGGGCTGAATCCGGACGGCATCGTGCCAACGTTTATCGAGGGCGACAACGTGCTTACACAGTCGCTTGCGATCATCGAATATCTGGAGGAGACGCATCCCGAGCCGCCGTTGTTACCGGGCAGGCCATTGGATCGAGCGTTCGTCCGTTCGGTCGCGCTTCAGATTGCGTGCGAGATTCACCCCGTCGACAACCTGCGCGTGCTGAAGTATCTGAAGCACACGCTGAAGGTTGGCGATGAAGCGAAAGACGCTTGGTACCGGCATTGGCTGGAGTCGGGTTTCGAGTCGCTTGAAAAGCGGCTTGCGAACGACGCGCGCGTGGGCAAGCTGTGTTTCGGCGATACCCCCACGCTCGCGGATCTGTGCCTCGTGCCCCAAGTGTTCAACGCGCAGCGCTTTAATCTCGACATGAGCCGTTATCCGACGATCGAACGTATCGCGAATCACGCCGGGCAAATCGATGCGTTCGCGCGTGCCGCGCCTGGGCAGCAACCGGACGCCGAATGACGACAGCTGTTTTTTTATCCGGCGCCGGGCTTGGTGCAAGTCTGATTATCGCGATTGGTGCTCAAAACGCATTTGTGTTGCGGCAAGGCTTGAAACGGCGGCACGTGGGCTGGGTCGTTTTTATCTGCGCACTGATCGACGTATTGCTGATCGGGTTCGGTATTGGCGGAATGGGGGCGCTGATTGCACGAGTGCCGGTGCTGCTTGGGGTCATTCGCTGGGCGGGCGCCGTGTTTCTGTTTCTCTACGGCCTGCGGGCGTTCCACGCGGCGTGGAAGGGGCCGGGACATCTACACACCGAGAACGGAGAGTCGCAGACGGTGTTGAGCGCGGTATCGACCGTGCTGGCTTTATCGCTGCTGAATCCGCACGTTTATCTCGATACCGTTGTGTTGCTCGGCGGCATTGGTGCTCGGTACGGCTGGCCGGGGAACGCGTGGTTTGCCGCAGGCGCAATGTGTTCGTCAATCATCTGGTTCACCGCGCTCGGGTTCGGTGCGCGCTTGCTTCAGCCTCTCTTCGAGAAAGATATCTCGTGGAGAGTGCTCGATGTGATCGTGGGGATTGTGATGTGGTGGATTGCCGGGGCGCTGATCGTGTCCTCGTAGCGCGGCAGCTTGCGCGGCCGCGGTCTGGCGAACGGGCTGAACGCCAGGCCGCGGCACTGGTCGCTGGTTTAACTTCCGAGCAACGCGTCCGCAAATTCGTCGGCGCTGAACGGCTGCAAGTCCTCGACTTTCTCGCCTACGCCAATGAAGTACACCGGAATCGGCCGCTGCCGCGCAATGGCCGCGAGGATGCCGCCCTTCGCGGTGCCATCCAGCTTGGTCACGATCAAACCTGTCAAGCCCAGCGCATCGTCGAAAGACTTCACCTGGGCAAGAGCGTTCTGGCCTGTGTTTGCGTCGATAACCAGCAGTACCTCATGCGGCGCGTCGGGCTGCGCCTTTGCAATCACGCGCTTCACCTTGCGTAGTTCTTCCATCAAGTGAAGCTGGGTCGGCAGGCGGCCCGCCGTGTCGGCCATCATCACGTCGATCTTGCGGGCACGCGCGGCGCCGACCGCATCGAAGATCACGGCGGCTGCATCGCCGCTTTCCTGCGATACCACGGTCACGTTGTTGCGTTGCCCCCAAACCGTGAGCTGCTCGCGCGCAGCAGCACGGAAGGTGTCGCCGGCGGCGAGCAGCACGGACTGGTCGAAGCGCTGCAAATGCTTGGCCAGCTTGCCAATGCTCGTGGTCTTGCCCGCGCCGTTCACGCCGGCGATCATCATCACGAGCGGTTTGGCGCGACCGAGCATCAGTGACTTCTCGAGCGGGCGCAGCAGTTCCGCGAGCAGCGAGCGCAGTGCGGCCTTGACCTGCATCGAATCGGTCAGCCGCTCGCTGCGAACTTTCTCACGCAGCGCTTCAAGCAGATATTCGGTGGCATCCACACCGGCATCCGACATCAGCAGCGCCGTTTCAAGTTCCTCATACAAATCCTCATCGATCTTCGCGCCGATGAAAATCCCCGTCAGGCCCGAGCTCGTTTTCGACAGCCCCGTTTTCAGGCGCGTGAGCCATGAACGCTTGGCGCTTGGTTCCGGATCCGGCGGTGGCACGATCTCGACGGTTTCTGCCGGCGCCTTCCACTGCGATGCCGTGCGTCCTTGCCAGTAGGGTTTGGCTTCCGGAGTGGACGCAGGGGGCTGCTGGGCCGGTGCGGCCGGCGTCGTTGCAGCCGCATCTGCTTGCGCGCCCGACAAAGGCATGGATGGGCTTACCGGCGGAGTTTGCGTCGTCGGTGCGGCAGGAGAGCCTGAATCGCCGCGGGTGCCTTGAGCCGAATCTGCAGATGAAACCAATCCGGACCCCGAATCACCAGGCGCAGCGGCTTGCGTCCGGCTCGCAGGCGCATCTAGGCCGCGTGGTGCACGCGCGCTCGTGTCAACGCTCGCTCCCAAATCCCGATGCACCGCTGCAGCGCCTTCCCGCGCGGTTTCCACCGGCTGCGCCGACGTCACCGGGGTACTCGTGGGCCGCAACGCTTCAGCGCCTTCAGAACGCGCCTCAGCGACGTCCTCGGCTTCGTTTTCCTCGTGCTTATCGGTATCGGTACCCGTATCGGTATCGGTCGATTTGCCTACTAATCGTTTGAAAAAGCTGAACATGGTCTGCAGTGGTGGGGGGGGGGCGCGTTCTATCGATGCCGTCGCAACCGCGTTCCTGCGTCGAAGGTACGAACAACGCAAACGCAAAGGTGACGATGGCCGCCGTGCCGCGAAAAACCGCCGGAAACAGCGGCGAAAAGCCGGGCGTCTGCGCAAAAAAGGCGAAAGACGCGTATTTTATCAGCCGGCACCGATTGTAGTGGCCGGCCCGGTGGTGGCGAACCCCTGCATCGGGCGCGACGGGGCTGTGGTAACGTGCCCGCATCAGCAACACGCGAAATGTTGCAGGCCGATTGTTGCAAACCGATCACATTCTCACCCGACCCGCGCGGGCTATCCCGCCGCCTCTTACCCACGCACGTCCATGTCCCGTTCCTCGATCACCCGCGCATTAGAGCGAAATCCCGAGCGAAATCGCGAACGCAGCCCCGAACACACGCCAAAAGTCCGCGAAGCTGCGCCATCGCGCGGCGGCAAGCCGCATTCCATTCGCATCATTGGCGGCGACTGGAAGCGCACGCCGCTGCCTGTCCTGAGCCTGGATGGCCTGCGTCCGACGCCGGACCGGGTGCGCGAGACGCTGTTCAACTGGCTGGGCCAGTCGCTCGACGGCCGACGCTGTCTCGATCTCTTCGCCGGCAGTGGTGCTTTGGGTTTCGAAGCGGCGTCGCGTGGTGCGCTACGCGTGCTGATGGTGGAACGCAGCGGCCGCGCAGTAGCGCAACTGAAGGCGAACCAGACGCGCCTGGCCGCGAAAAACATCGAAATCGTGGAGGCGGACGCGCTGCGACTCGCTGCGGGCCTCGCGCCAAATTCCTTCGATGTCGTGTTCCTCGATCCCCCTTTTGGAGACACCTCCATGCTCGAGCGCGCCATTGAACTCGCCGTGCCGCTGGTGTCGCCGGGCGGCGCGCTGTACGTCGAATCGGGCGAACCCGTCGATCCCGCGCAAACGCCTGCGTTGTCCGGATGGGCGATTACCCGCGAAGGCAAGGCTGGCGCGGTCCGCTATCATTTGCTGCGGCGCGAAAATGAGGAATAATGCGCGTTCCAAAATGCTTGGCCGGCGATCTCCGGCCGGCTGCGGACGGGGCTTAATCCGCGTGATGGACGCAGCGGGCTTGGCGGACCTGGTTGGCGACGGGGTATCGGCGGAATTTTCTGGTCTTGTCGATGCCGGCGGCGGCCTAATCTGTTGTGCAAGACATACCAGAAGAAGTATCAGAAGAGGAGATGCCCGATGGTTGTAGCCGTTTATCCCGGAACGTTCGACCCGCTCACGCGTGGTCACGAAGACCTCGTGCGACGTGCATCGAGTATTTTCGATACGCTCGTGGTAGGAGTTGCAGATAGCCGGAACAAGAAGCCATTCTTCAGTTTGGCGGAACGGCTGGATATAGCGCATGAGGTGTTGGGCCACTATCCGAACGTGCAGGTGATGAGTTTCAAAGGGCTACTGAAGGATTTCGTGCGCAAGAACAACGCGCGCGTGATCGTGCGGGGTCTGCGTGCCGTCTCCGACTTCGAATACGAATTCCAGATGGCGGGTATGAACCGTTATCTGCTGCCCGACGTCGAGACAATGTTCATGACGCCGTCGGATCAATATCAATTCATCTCGGGCACGATCGTGCGCGAGATCGCGCAACTCGGCGGCGATGTCAGCAAGTTTGTTTTTCCCTCGGTGGAAAAGCGCTTGCAGGACAAGGTCGGTCCGATTGCGCCGGACCCAACGGTGCCGTGAGCGCTTAAGGCGCTCCGTGAAGCTGAAGCGCGCTCATCCAGGGCGCGCGGGCACCAAAAAGCCGGCTGAGATGCCGCACGAAGAGAGTAAAGCATGGCCCTGTTCATTACCGACGAGTGCATCAACTGCGACGTGTGCGAGCCCGAGTGCCCGAACGACGCCATCTCGATGGGTATCGAAATCTACGTGATCGACCCGAACAAGTGCACCGAATGCGTCGGCCACTTCGACGAACCGCAATGTCAGCAGGTGTGCCCGGTGGAGTGCATTCCACGCGATCCGGCGCATGAAGAAAACGCCATCCAGCTGATGGCGAAATATCACGCGTTGATGAAAGCGAAGGGCGCCTGATTTAACGTCGAGCGTCAGGCGCCAAACATCAAGCGCCCTTTACGCGCAAGGCCTCAGAGAAGCGCGCGCAGCCCCGCCAGCAACGCATCGCAGTCGGCGTCAGTGCCGATCGTGATGCGCAGATGCTGGTCAATCCTCGGCAGCTTGAAATGCCGCACGAAAATCTCCTTCTCCTTCAGGCGCGCGGCCAGCGTGGCTGCATCGTGTTCCGGATGGCGCGCGAATACGAAGTTCGCGGCCGACGGCACCACGTCGAAGCCTAGCGCCCGCAAGTCTGCCGTCAGCCGTTCGCGGCTCGCGATCACCTTCGTGCAGGTTTCGCGAAACCAGTCGTCGTCTTCAACCGCCGCGATTGCCGCGGCTTGCGCCAGCCGGTCGAGCGGATAGGAATTGAAGCTGTCCTTCACGCGTGTCAGCGCCTCGATCAGTGCCTCGTCTCCGAGTGCGAACCCCACGCGCATGCCCGCCAGCGAACGCGCTTTCGACAACGTTTGCACGACCAGCAAATTCGGATTTTCATCAATAAGCACCACAGCCGATTCCGCGCCGAAATCTACATACGCCTCGTCGATCACCACGACCGAATCAGGATTTGCCGCCAACAGCACCTTGATTTCGGCGAGCGGCAACGCACGGCCCGTCGGAGCATTCGGATTGGGCAGCAGCACGCCGCCGTTGGGCGCGCGATAGTCGTCCACATCAATACCAAAATCCGCGTTGAGCGGCACGGCATCGAATGCGACGCCGTACAACTGCGCATACACCGGATAAAAGCTGTAGGTGATATCGGGGAAACGGATTGGCTTGTCGTGCTTGAGCAGCGCCTGGAACGTGTGTGCGAGAACCTCGTCCGACCCATTGCCGACGAACACCTGGCTCTCGCGCAGGCTGTGATGCTGCGCGATGGCCGCGCGCAACGCGTGTGCTGTGGGATCCGGATATTTGCGAAGCGAGCAGCCATCCTCGCCCAGTTCGCGCCGGATTGCATCGACTACGCGGGGTGAGGGCGGATAGGGGTTCTCGTTCGTGTTGAGCTTCACGGGACGCGCCAGCGCGGGTTGTTCGCCCGGCACATATGGCGTCAGCTTATTGACGATGTCGCTCCAGAAACGGCTCAAGGTTCGCTCCTTAATTGTCCCTTACTTGTCCTTTCGGGACGGGATGATGCGAGTTCACTACTGCACGTTGCATTGCGTTCAGCCGTTGCGATGCAGGTTCATCATCGCGCGCTCCATTTCGTCGTTGATAGCGAACGGCATGACGGCGAGCGCACGTTCGATCGACGCATCGATCACGTCCTGTTCCTCACGGCGCGGCGGTTTCAGCACAAAATTCGCCACATCGGGTTTCGCGCCCGCCCGCGAGGCTTCAGGAATCAGGTCGCGCGGATGCCCGATGCCAATCCGCAAACGCCAATAGTGTTGCACCGACAAATGCGCGGAAATGTCCTTCAGGCCATTGTGCCCGCCGCTGCCACCCCCGAGCTTCAGCTTCACCGTGCCGGGCGGCAAGTCGAGCTCATCGTGCGCGACCAGGATCTCGTCCGGCAGGATCTTGAAGAACTGCGCCACGGCCACGACCGATTGCCCCGACCGGTTCATGAAGGTCTGCGGCTCGAGCAGATGAATCTCTTGACCATTGAGCCGGCCGCGGCCGTAGTGACCGTGAAACCGGCGCTCGTCACGTAGCGATGCACCGGCGTCGCGCGCCAGTTGATCGACGAACCAGAAGCCGGCATTGTGACGGGTCGCAGTGTATTCGGCGCCCGGATTGCCGAGCCCGACGATCAGTTTGATCATGTTCAATCTTGGCGGCTTGGCAACGTCAACCGCACGAGAAAAAGGCCAAAAAAAACCCGCCGGAGCAGAGCAACGGCGGGTCACTTCGTCCGCCCTTGCGGGCGGACTCAAGCGGACAGGCTTCAGCCAGACTTATGCAGCCGGCTTGTCGCCTTCGCTCGGAGCAGCAGCGCCCGAAGCAGCTTCGTCGGACACGACGGCAGCCGGGATGGTCGCCGAAGCGATCACCGGGTTTTCTGCTTCGAGGTGAGCGACCAGCGCCACGCCCTTCGGCAAAACGATGTCCTTCACGTGCAGCGTGTGACCAGCTTCAATCTTCGCCAGATCGAGTTCGACGAATTCCGGCAGATCGGCCGGAAGGCATTCGATTTCGACTTCGTTCAGAACGTGCGAGATCACCGCGCCACCAATCTTCACAGCCGGATTCGTTTCCTGATTCAAGAAGTGCACCGGAACCTTGGTGTGCAGCTTCTTCTTCGAATCAACACGTTGGAAGTCAACGTGCAGAACCATTTGCTTGAACGGATGGTATTGGACGTCGCGCAGCAGAACCTGTTGCGACTTGCCACCGATTTCCAGGTCGAGAATCGACGAATGGAACACTTCTTTCTTCAGCGCGTGCCAAAGTGCGTTGTGATCGAGCTCAACAGCTTGAGCTTCAGCGTTCGCGCCATATACGATGCCCGGGGTCTTGCCCGAGTTACGCAGGCGGCGGCTCGCACCCGTACCTTGCAGATTGCGCTCAAAAGCGACTACTTTCATGATTCAACTCCATAATCTGCCCGCGACCAGGCAGTGAAAACGGGGCTGTCCGCAATCGCGTTCAGCCC
This sequence comes from Caballeronia udeis, assembly GCF_044909315.1. Lineage (GTDB taxonomy): Bacteria > Pseudomonadota > Gammaproteobacteria > Burkholderiales > Burkholderiaceae > Caballeronia > Caballeronia udeis_A. The sequence goes on along the minus strand of NZ_JBIYEB010000001.1, from coordinate 290,967 downwards.
CAGAGCAGCGGTCCAGGCCTTCGTTCGCCTGAACCGATTACGCGGTCCAGCAGAGCTTTGACACCCCGCTAAACCGCAAATACTTTTTAACCTTCCGCGAACAGCGACATGACCGAGTCGCCGCGACGGATACGCGAGAACGTTTCGGCCAGCAATCCCGCGCTCGACAGGACGCGCACCTTCGTGCAGGCGCGGGCTTCGTCGGAGAGGGGGATGGTGTCGGTGACAACGAGTTCGTCGAGTTCCGACGCCGCAATCCGCTCGCCTGCGCCACCGGACAAAACCGGGTGCGTGGCATACGCGAACACTCTCGTTGCGCCGCGTTGCTTCAAAACCTGTGCTGCCTTGCAGAGCGTGCCGGCGGTGTCGACCATGTCGTCCATGATCACGCACGTGCGGCCTTCCACTTCACCAATGATGTTCATCACTTCAGCGACGTTCGCCTTCGGGCGACGCTTGTCGATGATCGCGAGATCGGTGTTCAGTTGCTTCGCGAGAGCCCGGGCGCGGACTACACCGCCCACATCGGGCGACACCACCAGCAGGTTCTCGTAGTTCTGCTTGCGCAGATCGCCGAGCAGCACGGGCGTGGCGTAGATGTTGTCGACCGGGATGTCGAAGAAACCTTGAATCTGGTCGGCGTGGAGGTCCATGGTGATGACACGATCCACACCGGCAATTTCCAGCATGTTCGCCACGACCTTCGCCGAGATGGCGACGCGGGCCGAACGGGGACGGCGATCCTGACGGGCATAACCGAAATACGGGATGGCTGCAGTGATCCGGCCAGCGGATGCGCGCTTGAGCGCATCGACCATGATCATGAGTTCCATCAGCGTGTCATTGGTCGGCGCGCAGGTGGACTGCAGCACGAACACGTCCTTGCCTCGAACGTTTTCCTGGATCTCGACCATGATTTCGCCGTCGGAGAACCGGCTGACCATTGCTTTGCCAAGAGGAATTCCAAGGATTTTGACGACTTCCTGTGCAAGCGCGGGATTCGCGTTGCCAGTGAATACCATCAGGCCGTCACTGCTCATCGTGCACCTGTTTCTTGGCTGGGGCGAGAGGGAAAACGCGAGAAATTATGGCAGGGGAAGAAGGATTCGAACCTTCGCATGCTGGAATCAAAATCCAGTGCCTTAACCAACTTGGCGACTCCCCTACACTAACTTTGAGCTCCGCCGGGCAGTGTAGGACAAACCCGACAAAACGAAACTTTACGACGCGAAAGTGAAGAGAGGATGCGAATCCAGACTTTCGGTCACTTTGCTTTTCCAGCTTGCCGGGAGTTTGGCTTGCGCCATCTCAGCTTCGGCTTTGCTACGAAAAGCGGCAAACACGCTCGCTCCAGATCCGGTCATTCGCGCAGGTGAAAGATTCGAAAACCATTCAATCACCTTGGCTACTTCCGCGTACTTCTCAACCACAACTGCCTGCATATCATTTCGGCCGAAGCTGTCAGGCCAATCTGCGTCAGAACTATGTTGTGCAAGGAAGTCCGTAATTGTGAGGACTTTTGAATCCCTTGTCAACGCTTTCTCTGAAAAAATCGCAGCGGTTGGAACATGCACCGCAGGAGTCACCACCAGGAAGAAGCGTTTAGGCAGATCGACGGCCTGCAGCGCCTCGCCCACCCCTTCGGCAAAAGCATTTTGCCCGAAGACGAAAAACGGTACATCGGCGCCGAGTTTCAGCGCCAGGTCCTGCAACGCTTGTCTCGATAATCCCACGCCCCACAAGCGATTCAGGGCCAGAAGCGTAGTCGCGGCGTCAGAACTGCCGCCGCCGAGACCGGCGCCCATGGGCAGTATTTTATCAATTTCCACGTCTACGCCAAGGGGGCAGCCCGTGGTCGCCTGCAGCAGGCGGGCAGCGCGCACAACGAGGTCATCCGCTTCGGGCACGCCGGGAACATCGGTTTTACGCGCAATCACGCCGTCGTCGCGTCGCGTGAAGTGCAGCAGGTCGCCCCAGTCGAGCAACTGGAATACTGTCTGCAGCGCGTGATAGCCGTCCGCGCGGCGCCCTGTGATGTGCAAAAACAGATTGAGCTTGGCCGGCGCGAGACAGTTGCGCAGGGAAGCGTCGGGCAGCGGGCGCGCTGAGCCCGGCGATGAACTCGATAAAGATGACTGCATGCGATTGAGCTAAGGCGTTACTGGTCGAGGACGAGCTTGATGTCGAGCGGCGGGTCGGCGCGCGACAGATTCACACGCTTTACGCCAGTTGCGGGCGCATCGGCATAGGCCAGGTAGTCGATGGTCCAGCCGTCCTGCTTGATTTCCTTCAGGCGGCCATTTTCCGACGATGCATCCATGGTCGTGCGCGCCCGCGAGGTGGGGGCCGGCGATGGCTGCAGCCAATACCGCAAGCCCTCCACCGGCAGCGCGAAGCCAAGAGTGGAGCGCATGAGCTCGGAGACGTTATCGGCGGTCCGCGGTTCGCGGTTCGGCAATTCGAGCGTGGCGGACGACGGCGACGACGTCACGATAGCCAGCGTTTGTCCAAGCGGATTACGCAATTGCAGCGTGACGGTGTCTCCAGTTTCCTGCCAGTCGAAGTTGCCGTACGCGTTGCGTTGCTGGCCGTTCTGGTCGTCGTACTGGACCGCGAACCGGCCGTGATAGGCACGGCTGGTCTGCGCAGTCACCGCGGTTGCTGCATTCGAGGTAGTCGGCACGCGCGGGGTGACCGCGCACCCCGACATCACCACCACACCCGCTGCCATCAAGGCCAGCGCACCGCGACGTGCGGGCCGGCCGCCCAGGAAATTCGTTGCAATCAAGTTCAAAGGTCGTTCACCTGGAATCGTTTGAGCGTTTTCAACAATGTGTCGTTGCCGGGTTCGAGCTTTTGCGCCTGACGCCATGTATTGCGCGCCTGGTCCTGCTGCCCTGACTTCCACTGCACTTCGCCGAGATGAGCGCCAATTTCGGCGTTCGGCTGCAGGTCGTAGGCCTTCTTCAAGATGCTCGCAGCTTCCGCGTCATTGCCCATCCGGTACTTCGCCCAGCCAAGACTGTCCATGATGAACGCGTCGTTCGGCGCAAGCGATACGGCCTTCTCGATCAGCTTTTCCGCTTCGTCCAGCCGCTCGTTGCGATCGACGAGCGAATAGCCGAGCGCGTTATACGCCTGCGCATTGTCCGGCTGCTCTTTCATCAGCTTGCGCAACTGCGCTTCCATGGTGTCGTAGTGCCCGTTCTTCTCGGCTGCCATCGCGTAGTCGTAGGCAATGTCCGGGTCATCCGGGAACGCTGCCGATGCCTTCGACAAGGCCGCTTCCGCCTCCGGATACCGCTGCGCCTGGAACAGGATCGCGGCGTCAGTGCGTGCGAGCAGCGCGAGGTCGCGGGGGTCTGACGTCTGCAAGCTGCCCAGCAATTGCCGGGCTTCGTCTACCTTCCCGTGCGAGGCGAGGATCTGCGCGCGCGTGACTTGCGCCGGCAAGTACTGCTGGCTCTCACGCGGAATCTTGTCGAGCCACTGGCTCGCGGCCGCGTCGTCTTTCTTCTCCAGCGCCAACTGCGCGAGATAGATGTAAGCCTGTCCCGGATCGGCGCCGGGCGTGCTATCAGCCGCCGCCGCGTATTGCTTCAGGTAATCCTGCGCCTTGTCCGGCTGTTTCTTCTGAATGTTGATCAGCGCGAGCGCCATCAGCGGCGTCAAATCCTTCGAATCGTTCTTGCGCATGATTTCGAACTGCTTCTGGGCGTCGTCGAGACGATCCGCCGACAGATACAGTTGCGCCAGCGCAAGGCGCGCGTCGTGCGACTTGGGATCCTTTTCGAGGTATTTCTCGAACGAAGCAATACCTTCGTTGCGTTCGTTCGGGCCCATACGCGCGAGCGTCAACGCCGCGGGCAAGTAGTCGGGTTTCAGTTTCAGCGCTTGTTCAAGCGATGCCTTCGCGCCGGGCTGGTCGTCGGCGGCAATTTGCTGCCGGGCGAGCGCCAGTTGCGTTTCCGGCCGGTCCAGGTCGTTCTTGACCAGGTCCTTCAGCACATTCAGCCCGCCCACGCGATTCGGTCCGCGCGACAGCAGAATTTGCAGCGAGATGATCGCGTCGCCGCGCTGCTCCGTGGGTACCTTCGCGAGTTCGGTCGCGAGGATGGGCTTGGCTTCGTCGGGCTTGCCTGAAAGGATCAGCAGCGACGCGCTCAACTGCGCGGCACGTTCCGAATTCGGCGAGAACTGCTGCCAAAGCTGGACTGCCGTCAGCGCGTCGTTGGGACTTTGTGCGGCGATTGCAATCTCGGTTGCGCGCTGGGCGAACCGCGGATCGTGCGTGTCGCGAGCGAGGGCAAGATAGGTTTGGTACGCCGGCGCTGCCTGATTGCGTTGCAGTGCGACTTCTGCTGCCAGTACCTGGAACACGATCTGGCTAGTCACAGGGATGTTCGGCAAATCCTGTACTTCCTTGCCCGTGGGCGGCGCGGTGATCAGGTCCGCCGCGCTGATGGCGGATTGATCGTCGTCCGGCGCGGGAGACTGCGCGGGGTTCTGCGCATAGGCAGGCGCGAGTGCAAACACAGCCACCGCGAACGCCACGGCGGCCGCGAGTTTGCTCGGGTAGACCGGCTTACCGCGTGCAGCGCTCGTTTGAGCGGTCGCTGCACGCTGCTTCGAAAACAACTTTACGAAGGACAAGTTCATGGAAATCCGATCAATGTTTCAGTCGATTGTAACGCGCTCGCTACAATACGCGCACATCCCACAGCAAGTTGCAGACCAGTAAAACATGCCAGAGTTGCCGGAAGTCGAAGTAACCCGACGCGGGATCGAACCGTTCGTCTCCGGACGCCGGGTAGAGCGTGTCGATGTCCGTACACCGGCGCTGCGCTGGCCAATTCCGCCACATCTCGCGAAGACGATGAAGGCGCTGAAAATCGAAAAAGTCGAGCGGCGCGGCAAGTACCTGTTGTTCGAAACCTCCGAAGGCTGGCTGATCGTGCATCTCGGCATGACGGGGACGCTACGGGTACTGCGTAACGTGCCGCGTCCGCCGGATGCGGCGAAGCATGATCATATAGACCTGATCTTCGATGACTTTATTTTGCGCTTTCGCGATCCGCGGCGCTTTGGCGCAGTGCTATGGCATGCGCGCGAAGACGGCGATGTCCTCGACCATCCGCTGCTGGCGGGACTGGGCGTAGAGCCTTTCACGCCTGAATTTTCCGGCGCGCTGATGTACCGGCAGACGCGCGGGCGCAAGGTGTCCGTCAAGCAGGCGTTGCTCGCGGGCACGATGGTCGTCGGTGTGGGCAATATTTACGCGTCCGAGAGCCTGTTTCGCGCGGGTATCCGGCCCACGGTGGCGGCCGGTCGCGTCTCGCTCGTGCGTTACGATCTTCTCGCCGATGCCGTTCGCACGACGCTTGCGGCGGCGATCGAAAAGGGCGGCAGCACGTTGCGCGATTTCGTGGGCAGCAATGGCGAGTCAGGCTATTTCCAACTCGATTATTTCGTCTATGATCGCGCGGGCCAGCCGTGCCATGTTTGCGGAACGGCCATCAAACAAATCGTGCAAGGCCAGCGATCCACGTACTTTTGCCCGCGCTGCCAGCGCTAGCCGCCATGCTCCAGCTCACCGACTTCTCCACGCGTCTGATCGCATGGCAACGCGTTCACGGCCGCCATGACCTGCCGTGGCAAAACACGCGCGACGCCTACCGGATCTGGTTGTCCGAAATCATGTTGCAGCAGACGCAGGTATCGACGGTGATTCCGTACTACGCGCGTTTTCTCGACCGTTTCCCCGACGTGAACGCGCTTGCCTTCGCCCCGCTCGACGACGTCATGGCGCTCTGGGCCGGCCTCGGCTACTACTCGCGCGCGCGAAATCTGCATCGATGCGCGTTTGTCGTATCGACGGAGCATGGCAGCGAGTTTCCGCGCAGCGTCGACGCGTTGGCTGAACTGCCGGGGATCGGGCGTTCGACGGCGGCGGCCATTGCGTCGTTTGCGTTTGGCGCACGTGCGACCATCCTCGATGGCAACGTGAAGCGGGTGCTCGCGCGGGTGTTTGGCATCGAAGGATTTCCGGGCGAAAAGCGCGTGGAAAACACGATGTGGACGCTGGCTGAATCGCTGCTTCCCGATGCCGCGCACAAGGACGACGTCACCGCTTACACGCAGGGCTTGATGGATCTCGGCGCAACGTTATGCGTGCGCGGCAAGCCGGATTGTGCGCGCTGCCCGTTCGCCGTTGATTGCGTGGCAAACGTAACTGGAAGGCAAAAGGAATTGCCCGCATCCCGCCCGAAAAAAACGGTGCCGACACGCAAGACCTGGATGCTGGTGTTGCAGGACGGCGATAGCGTACTGCTTGAGAAGCGCCCGCCGACGGGCATTTGGGGCGGTCTATGGAGCCTGCCGGAGGCCGCGGATGAAGACGCGCTCGCGGCGGTTTCACACAGCTTCGGCGGTTCGGCCGAGCTTCAGCGGCTCACGCCGTTCACGCACACGTTCACGCATTTCAAACTGGATATTGAACCGCGTCTCGGGCGGGCGAACGGTGTGCCCGACGCAGCCGATAACCAGACCGTGTGGGCACCGCTAGCGAATATCGACGCGTATGGCGTTCCTGCGCCCGTCCGTAAACTGCTCGACGCGCTGCAGGGCTCGCTGATTTGATCTGACAGGACGCTAAAGCCGTCGGAGCGACGTTAAAGCAACTGATGCTGCTGCATATAGTGATGCACCACATCGATCCGCGCGGCCGCGTCTTCAAGCTCCATCAGCTTTTGCCGGGCACGCATGGGGATAGGCAGGATCTCGGACAAGCGGTTGGATACCCAGGTCGGATCGTCGAGAAGGAAGGGCTCGGTGAACGGCAGATCCTTCGGCTCGCGCGCCTTGATTGCATCGATGATCCGCTCAAGCACTTCCGCGCACGCACCGAACTTCACCAGCGCTTCCGTGCCGTCCAGCGGCGTGTCGTCGCCAATGGTTTCCGCCACGCCCACGAGCAGGTTGCTCGCCTCCACGCGATGCGACAACAGCCGAAAGCGCGTCGTGCCGCGCGCCTGGACCAACAGCATGCCGAACGTGTCCACGTCGCATTGCGTGATCTCGGCCAGGCAGCCGATGCTCTCGGGCACCGACGGATCCCCCGGCGACGCAATCTCATTGCCGCTTTTCAGCAGGCACACGCCGAACGGCGTGCCTTCGCGCAAACACGCACGCGCCATGTCGAGATAGCGGGCTTCAAAGATTTTCAGGGGGAGATGGCCGCCCGGAAACAACACGGTGTGCAGCGGAAACAGCGGCAGGTCGGCGAGAAGGGGATTGGTAGACATCGCGCGCTTCTTTAAAAGGCCGCCCGAAGGCGATCAGGTTGGCAAGGGCACGACGTGTCCATCCACATCGATGGGTGCGTCGCGATGCCGCACAATCACATTGGCCTTGTCACCGAAGCGCGCGGCGAGCGCCTGGGCGATGAATACCGAGCGATGCTGGCCACCCGTGCAGCCGATCGCCACCGTCAGGTAACTACGGTTGTCGTCACGGAATTGCGGCAGCCATTTGGCGATGAACGCGCCCACGTCATCGATCATCTGGTGGACCATGGGCTGGGCGGACAAAAAGTCGATAACCGGTTGGTCCAGGCCCGTCAGCGGCCGCAGTTCGTGGTCGTAATACGGATTCGGGAGCGTGCGGACATCGAAGACAAAATCGGCGTCAAGCGGCACGCCGCGCTTGAATCCGAACGACTCGAACATCAGCGTGAGCCCGGCCGTTTCCTGCTCGATGAAACTCTTTACCCACGCGCGCAACAAGTTCGCCCGCAGATTGCTGGTGTCGATCTGGTGGCCGAATTCGGCAAGGCCCGAGACGAGCTCGCGCTCACGCTCGATTGCTTCGCCCAGCGAGGTCAGCAGCCCGACGTCGGCGTCGTGACCCGGCGAACCCGACAAAGGATGGCGGCGGCGCGTCTCGGAAAAACGCTGGATCAGCGACTGTGTGCTGGCATTCAGAAACAGCACGCGCAGGTCGAACGCTTGCGACAAGTCCTTGATGATCGCGGGCACTTCGTCGAGCGAACGGCTCGAACGTGCGTCGATAGCAACAGCCAGACGCGGCTGCCCTTGCGTGTCAAGATACTTGGCGAGCTCGGGCAAAAAGCGCGGCGGGAGGTTGTCGACGCAGTAGTAGCCGGCATCTTCGAGCGCGTTCAGGGCAACCGATTTGCCGGAGCCGGAAATACCCGTAATCAGAATAATGCGCATGAATAAGGACTCGTTCGCTCTGGGTAAAAGCACGCAAAAAATTCGGGTCCGGGCGGCGGCTGGGTGCTGGAGCCGCCGGTCTAGCCATATGAACCGGTCAGATCAGCTTGCCGGGGAACTGGCTTTCGGGGTCCTGCATCGCGAGGCGCTGACGATCCATGAAATCACGCAAGGTATCGATACCCCGCAATTGCAGGATCGTGTTGCGCACCGCCGCTTCCACCAGCACGGCCAGATTTCGGCCGGCCGCCACCTGGATGGTGACCTTGCTGATCGGCAAACCGAGCACGTCGACCGCCTGGCTCTCAAGCGGCAGGCGCTGGAATTCACCGTCTGGACGACGCACAAGCTGAACGATCAGCTTGAGCTTCATTTTCCGCCGAACAGCGGTCTCACCAAAGATGGTTTTGATATCCAGCAGGCCGAGGCCGCGGACCTCCAGCAGGTTCTGCAACAGGGGCGGGCATCTGCCTTCGACAAAATCCGGACCGAGGCGCACGAAGTCTACGGCGTCGTCAGCGACAAGACCGTGACCGCGGCTGATCAACTCCAGCCCGAGTTCGCTTTTGCCGAGACCGGAGTCGCCGGTCAGCAGCACACCCATGCCGAGAATGTCGAGGAACACGCCGTGCAGCGTGGCGCGCGGCGCAAGAATGCGCGACATGTAGAGCCGCAGGCTGTCGATCACCGCTGCCGCGGACATGCGCGTGGTGAAGAGCGGCGTGGACGAGCGGGTGCAGCGCAGAACCAGTTCAGGAGGGGCGCCGACTTCGCCCGCCACCACCAGGAAAGGCGGTTCCAGCGCGATCAGTTCGGCCATGTTGCGGGACCGGTCTTCGTCGGACTGGCGCTGGTAATAGTTGATCTCGGCGTCGCCGAGTACCTGGATACGGTTGGGGTGAATCAGGTTCAGGTGCCCGACGAGATCGGCGCTTGATGTGGCATTGGCGACGGTTTCAGTCGAAAAGCCGCGCTCCCAGCCTTCGTGACCCGTGAGCCAGCTTAGTTTCAGCGCGGCTGCGTTGTCGTCGAAAATGCTCTGGGCGTTGATGCTGGACGTATCCATGAGGCCGGAACTCCGTGAGAGGCCGCGAGCATGAGGCAATTGAAGAGCCGGGGTTGGTCTCTTCAATGCTCCGCTCAATAGGACTGATTGTGCGCTAGAAGGGCCGCTGGCGCGAGAGGGCCGTTCGGCCTGGTCCTCACACCCAGTCTGGCTTCAGATCCAGCACGAGGCCTGGCTTGGGTGAGAGCTCAGGGCTGCCATTGCGTGAGCACCTGGTACAGCGTCTCACGGTTTTCTTCAGTATTCAGGCGTTCGCGTGCGTCCCGGTCGGACAGCAGTTGCGCTATCTCCGAGAGGATTTCGAGGTGCTGTTGCGTGGCCTGTTCGGGAACGAGCAGAAAGATCAGCAGCGACACGGGCTGCCCGTCCGGCGACTCGAAAGCGATCGGCTCAGCCAGGCGCACAAAGGCGGCGAGCGGATGCTTCAGACCCTTGATGCGTCCGTGGGGAATGGCGACGCCTTCACCGAGACCCGTCGAGCCGAGCCGCTCGCGCGCAAAAAGATTGTCGGTGACGATACTGCGGCCAATGCCGTTCTGGTTCTCGAAGATCAGGCCCGCTTGCTCGAATACACGTTTCTTGCTGGTGACGGACAGTCCGAGGACGACATTTTCGAGGGGAAGAAATTTGGCTAAACGATTCATGTTGGCAGGCAGATGCGTGGCCTGAATTCTCCTCATCGTGGCGGCTGCAGATCCTGCACGAAACGCTCACGGCGATTTTGGTAAGGAATGCGCGGGAGACCTGGGTCTCGCTTCACTCCGATTAACAACCCCGGTACCCGGTACTAACCTACTGACCGGACCATTATAGAACAGCGTAATCAGCGATGGTGCGGCGCGCCATACGCTGGACACGTTTGTTGCGCATAACGCAACGCTCGGCTGTCGCCCCAACTTCCCCGGTCGCGGCAAAAACCGCCCCGAACTGCTGGTGACAAAAAAAGCCGCCTGCTTTCAGGCGGCTCGTTCCGACTCATTCCTCTAAAGGTTCACGGTGTCCGCACTACCTCATGGAACTCACGGCGCCGGAACTTCGCTCTCCTGCGGTTCGTGTCCGTACTTCATGGTGGCGTGTGCATGGCCCTGGATCTTGTCCTTGTGGCGGAGCACTTGCCGGTCCAGCTTGTCGACCATCAGGTCGATGGCGGCGTACATATCAACGTCACAACTCTCGATGAAAATGTCCTTGCCCTTCAGATGCAGGTTGATTTCGACCTTTTGGCGCTTGTCCTTTTCCCTATGATTGTCGACCGAGAGGACCACACTGCCGTCGATCACCTGATCGAAGTGCCGTAGCACTCTATCCAGTTTGGTGATCACATATTCTCGCAACGCAGGCGTCAATTCGAGATGGTGTCCACTGATCTGCAGATTCATAGTTGCTCTCCAAGCTGATGGCCGCCTGGACGCTATCACGCTGCTCAAACCGGTCGCTGCTTGCCCATACGTGCCCATTCTGTTGAACGGTAGTACGGAACGGGATCGCATCGGCCGGCTCGCTCGCGCTTTCGCGACGCGGCCGGTAAAGGCCCGCCGCGACATGCAGCGGGCTACAGAGACTTTCGCAAGTTCACTGCCGGGATCTTCAGAGCTTCGCGATATTTGGCCACCGTGCGGCGCGCCACCACGAATCCCTGTTCTGCCAGCAACTCTGCGATGCGGCTGTCTGAAAGAGGAGATTTCGAGTCTTCAGCTCCTATCAGTTGCTTGATGAGTGCCCGGATCGCCGTTGACGATGCCGCGCCACCCGTGTCGGTTGAAACGTGTGATCCGAAGAAGTACTTAAATTCCAGCGTCCCGAATGGGGTCAGCATGTACTTACCGGTTGTCACACGTGAGACAGTGGATTCGTGTAAACCCAGCGTATCAGCAATCTCCCTCAAAACCAAGGGCCGCATTGCAATTTCGCCGTGCGCAAAAAAGTTCTTTTGACGCTCCACAATGGCTTGTGCAACGCGGAGAATCGTCTCGAATCTTTGTTGAATATTCTTGATCAGCCAGCGCGCTTCCTGAAGCTGCTGACGCAACGAACCACTCCCCGGATCGCCGCGATTGTTGCGCAAAATATTCGCGTAGAGGTGATTGATGCGAAGCCGCGGCACGATTTCCGGATTCAATTCTGCGGTCCAGCCGCTCGACATCTTGCGCACCAGAATGTCAGGAACAACGTAATCCGCTTCGCTCTTGCCAAACGCGGCGCCGGGGAACGGTTCCAATGAACGAATCAGCAAATGGGCGTCGCGCAATGCGTCGTCCGAGGCTTTGAGCTGTTTCCGCAAACGCGTGAAATCGCGCGCCGCCAGCAATTCCAGATGGTGCATCACAATATCGAGCGCCAGCGTACGGATAGGCGATGCCTCAAGCCGCAACAACTGGAGCTTGAGACACTCCGACGCCGAACGTCCGCCCACTCCCGGCGGATCGAAACTCTGCAGCAATGCCAGCGCCGCGCTCAGTTCGTCGACATCGACTTCCAGTTCGTCCGGCAGATCCGCCTTCACTTCCTCGAGCGACGACGTGAGGTAGCCGTCTTCATCGAGCGATTCGATCAGGAACGTGATCAGCGCCCGATCGCGCTGATTCGCCTTCGTCATGCGCAGTTGCGATGTCAGGTGATCGCGCAGCGTGGTAGTGGACTCGTGGATTTGCAGCGGCGGCAGGTCGTCGTCGTCGGAACCGCTATTCGAGCGGCCGTAGTCTTCCAGATTCCATGAACTCGAATCCGGCCCGTTATCCGACGAGCTCATGCCGTTGTATTCGTCTACGCCCTGGGGTTCGCCGTTTTCCGAGCGGTCAGTGGTTGTCGTGCTGCTGCTCGACGACGTGCCGTTGCTCATCATGGGGTCGGGCGCGTTCACCGACGCCCCCGATGTGATCAGCGAGCCGTCCGCTGCCACGCGCAGCGGGCTGGTGGTCCAGTCGTCCTCGTTCTCGAGCAGCGGGTTTTGCGCAACAGCCATTGCGACTTCCTGCTGCAGTTCAAGCGTCGACAACTGCAGCAGCCGGATGGACTGCTGCAGTTGTGGGGTCAGCGCAAGATGCTGCGACAGGCGAAGTTGGAGGCTGGCTTTCATGGCAAGGTTTTAATCATTGTAGAGAGTTTGCCACGGGCGCGACACCTCGCGGGGATCGACCAAAAACAAGCGTGCCGCCTCGCGGGCGGCACGTAAGATTTGCTGGCGGCGCGGGACGCCGTCCACTCCGGTGTTGCAAGGGCGCAGGACGCTGCGTCCCCGCGTTCACATGCGGAAATGTTCGCCGAGATAAACGCGCCGCACGCTCTCATTTTCGATGATGTCGCTTGGCGCGCCTGCTGCGAGCACGCTGCCGTCGCTGATGATGTAAGCATGATCGCAGATGCCGAGCGTCTCGCGCACGTTGTGGTCCGTGATCAGCACCCCAATGTTGCGCTGCTTCAGGAACTTCACGATCTTCTGAATTTCGAGCACGGCGATCGGGTCGACGCCGGCGAACGGTTCGTCCAGCAGGATAAACGCCGGATTGGTCGCTAGCGCACGGGCAATTTCCACCCGCCGCCGTTCGCCGCCCGAGAGCGACAACGCCGGGTTTTCACGTAGATGCGCGATCTGAAGTTCGTCGAGCAACGCCTCCGCGCGGTCCGTAATGGCCTGTTTGGAGAGCGGCTTGTCGTTCTCGTCCATTTGCAGTTCAAGCACCGCGCGAATGTTCTGCTCCACACTCAGCTTGCGGAACACCGACGCTTCCTGCGGCAGATACGAGAGCCCGAGGCGCGCGCGCTTGTGAATGGGCAGCAGGCTGATGGACGTGCCGTCGAGCAGGATTTCACCCGCGTCCAGCGGCACCAGTCCTACGATCATATAGAACGATGTGGTCTTGCCCGCGCCGTTCGGCCCGAGCAGCCCGACCACTTCGCCGCTTTTCACGTCGAGCGAGACGTCCTTCACGACCGTGCGCGAGCCGTAGCGTTTCTTCAAGTTGCGGACGGTGAGCGAACTGCTCGTACCGGCCGGCTTACGATGAGGCATGGCGGGCGAATTCACGGCTGCTGCGTTCCTTGCATCTTGGTGGACGGCGTCAGGGTGGCCGGCGCGCCGGTCAGCGGCGCGGCACCGCCGTTGCGCGGGGCGAGCATGGCCCGCACGCGGCCGGTCGGATTGCCCGGACCGGCGACGTCAGGTCCGGCTTTCGCTGTATAGAAGTCTTTCTGGCCGTCGTAGGTAATCACGCTGCCGTGCACTTCGTCCTGGATCGTCGTGAGACCCACGAGGCGGCGTACCACGGCGCGCGTGGTCAGCGTGGTGAGATCCTGCTTGCCGTCGTAGTCGATCCGCACCGCATTGCCTTCGATATATTCGTCGAGGCCGTCGCGTTTCTGGCGGAAATACGAGAGGTTGCCGCCGTCGGACGTGCCGGTCGCGTACTGATATCCCTGCGGATCCTGCGTTACCTCGACACGGTCGGCCTTGATGATGATCGTGCCTTTGGTCGCGACCACGTGGCCCGTGAAGATGTTGACCTGCTTCAGGTCGTCATAGGTCATGTTGTCCGCTTCAATATTCAGCGGCTTGTCGTTGTCGGCGCGTTCGGCGTGTGCGGCTGGCGCAAACGCTGCCAGGGGCAACGCCACGCATGCTGCCGCAATCCCGAATTGCACGACACGTGCGGCGCGGCGCGAAAACGCAGCGCGTGCTGCGCACAGACGGCCAGATTCGGGTCGGAGAAACGGTTTGTTCATGCAGTCACACTTGAATGGATTAAGCGCAATTCGTCGGAACTGCCGGGGTTATTTGGATGAGGTGCCGAGGGTGTCGGAGGCGGCGATCTGGCCGCGCACCTGCCCAAAAAGCTTCATTACCCGGGTCGCGTTGTTGTAATTCATGCCGTTGCCCGTCATCACGGACGGACCGCGCTGAAGTTTAACCGGCTTTTCTGTTTCGATGACATCGTCGTTCACAAGGATGCGAAAGTGCTCCGAATCGGCGGTCATCTGCGGGTCGCCATAACCGGCCACGCGCAAAATGTGGGCATTCTCGTACAGGTCGACAATCGAGACGTCGCCGTTCACGGTACCGCGCTCGGACGTGGCCGTCACGGTTGGCCGCAGCGGCTGGAACATGCGCATGGCGGGTTTCGTGAGGTCGCTGACTTCATCGTCCTCGTAATGGACCATTGAGATCGCGGTCAGGCGATACTGCGTCGTGCCCGTGGTGTCGAGTTCCGAGACCGAGAAGTTGGTCGCGAAGTAGTCGGGCGTGTGTTCCTTCGGGCGCTCCGGTTCCTGGGGCTTGGGCAGTGTAGCCTGCAGCATCCAGTAGGTGACGCCCGCGAGCATCGCCACCGCGACCACGGGCAGCGCTGAGGTCAATTTGGTAGGTCGTTGCATGGGATTCAGGCTCCGATAGCCGCGGCAAGCAGGCCGTCGTAGCGATTCTGGGCGCGCAGGATGACGTCGCACACTTCGCGCACCGCGCCTTCACCGCCGCGTTTGGCAGTAGCGAAATGCACGCGGTTCAGCACTTCCTCATGCGCGTTGGCGGGCGCCGCCGCGAAACCGCACAGCCGCATCACCGCGAGATCGGGCCAGTCGTCGCCCATGTAACCGCATTCGGTTGCCGCGATACCCGTGGTTTGCAGCAATTCGGCCAGCGCGACGGTTTTGTCGGCGACGCCCTGGTGCAGGTGCGTAATGCCCAGCTCACGTGCCCGTGCCGCGACAATGCCGGAGTTGCGCCCGGTGATGATCGCCGTCTGCACACCCACCGCTTGCAGCATCTTTACGCCGTGGCCGTCGAGTGAATTGAAGGACTTCATGGCGTCGCCGTCAGCGGTGAAAAACAGGCTGCCGTCGGTGAACACGCCGTCGATGTCGAAAATCATCAGCTTGACGCGGCTCGCGCGGTCGTTTGCGCCGTCGGGCGTGACAGGCTTGTTCGACATCAGATTACCTTCTTGGAAAAGAGGTCGTGCATGTTCAGGGCGCCGATCAGGATCGCGTTTTCATCGACGACCAGCATCTGGTTGATGCGATAACGCTCCATCAGTTCCACTGCTTCCACCGCGAGATGGTCCGGACCGATCGTACGCGGATTACGCGTCATGACATCGATCAGCGGCAGCGCGCGGAAATCGCCGTCGCGCTGAAGGATCCGGCGCAGGTCGCCGTCCGTGAAGATGCCTTCCACATGACGCTTTTCGTTGACCACGGCCGTCATGCCCATGCGCTTAGCGGTGATCTGGAAGAGGGCGTCGGAGACGGTGGCGTCAAGCGGCACTTCCGGTATCTCCGGCCCGACACGCATCACGTCACGCACGTAAGTAAGCAGGCGCCGCCCGAGTGCGCCCCCCGGATGCGAGCGCGCGAAGTCGTCGGGGCCGAAACCGCGGGCGTCGAGCACGGCGACCGCGAGCGCGTCGCTCAACGCGAGCACGGCGGTTGTACTGGCTGTTGGCGAGAGATTCATCGGGCAGGCTTCTTTGTCGACGTGCGCATTCAGGTGCACGTCGGCCAGTTTCGCGAGGCTTGATTCAGGCCGCCCGGTGATGGCGATCAATTTTGCCCCGAGCCGCTTGATGATGGGCAGAATGGCAATGAGTTCCGAGGTTTCGCCCGAGTTCGACAGGGCGATGAACACATCGTCCGCGGTCACCATGCCGAGGTCGCCGTGGCTCGCTTCGGCCGGATGAACAAAGAAGCCGGGCGTGCCGGTGCTCGCGAGCGTAGCCGCGAATTTGCGGGCGATATGCCCGGATTTGCCGATACCCGATACCACCACGCGGCCCTTGCATCCGAGCAGGAATTCGACGGCGCCGGTGAAGTTGTCGTCGAGTTGTGCGGACAGGCCGCGCACAGCGTCGGCTTCAATTTCGAGCACGGTGCGAGCCAGCGCGAGTGCCCGGTCGCCATTGATTTTCGCTATCATGCGCGAAGTATAACAAAGGCATCTTTGCGCCGCGCCGGACACGGGGCGGCTTTCAGCCGCTCATCCGCCCCCGAAAGGCCGTGTGTTTTGTTGCGTGCAGCGCTTGCACGCGTTAAAAAACACAAGATCCGGATGCGCTCATCGAGCCGCCATCCGCCGACAAACGAGGACGCTAGACGGATGACTTCCCCGCTTGAAATGACGTTGCTGTTGCTGCTGTGTTCAGTGGCAGGGGTCGTCGTATTCCGCTTTTTCAACCTGCCGCCCATGTTGGGTTACCTGGCGGTAGGGATCATTGTCGGACCTCACGCTGCCGGCATCGCGCCGGATAGCGACCGCGCGCAGCATCTGGCCGAATTCGGCGTTGTGTTCCTGATGTTTTCGATCGGGCTGGAGTTTTCGTTATCGAAATTGCGTTCGATGCGACGGATTGTGTTCGGCCTCGGCGCCAGCCAGGTGGCCGGGACAGTTGCGATCGCGCTGTTGTTCGGGTGGATCGCGAACTTCTGGACGGACATGTCGTGGGAAGCGAGCATCGCGCTGGGCGGCGCGTTGTCGATGTCCTCTACCGCCATCGTTTCAAAAATGCTGGCCGAGCGGCTCGAACTGGAGTCCGAGCATGGCCGCAATATCTTCGGCGTGCTGCTGTTCCAGGACCTGGCGGTGGTGCCGCTGTTGATCATCATCGCCGCGTTCGGCAACGGCAATTCGAAGGAGCTGGCGTTCTGGCTTGTGCTCGCAGCGGTCAAGATCGTGGTGGCGCTGACGGTGCTGCTGTTCATCGGCCAGAAGTTCATGACGCGCTGGTTCAACATTGTTGCGCGCCGGCGTTCGCAAGAACTGTTCATGCTGAACCTGCTGCTGGTCACGCTCGGCGCGGCGTTCATTACCGATAAGTTCGGCCTTTCGCTCGCACTCGGCGCATTTATCGCGGGCATGCTGATCGCCGAAACGCCTTACCGGCATCAGGTGGAAGAGGACATCAAGCCGTTCCGCGATGTACTGCTCGGCCTGTTTTTCGTGACCACGGGCATGCTGCTCAATCCGCGCGTGATCTGGGAACATCCGTTTCTCGTGGCGTCGTTTTTCTTCCTGCCGATCCTGCTGAAAGCAGTGATGATCACTGGCCTCGCGCGGCTGTTCGGTTCGCCGCCGGGCGTGGCGATGCGCACCGGCCTCAACCTTGCCCAGGCAGGTGAATTCGGTTTCGTGCTGCTGAACCTGATCCTCGACAAGCACCTGGTCGAACCGGTGCTGCTGCAAGCCATCCTTTCGTCCATGCTGCTTTCCATGCTGGCCGCGCCGTTCATCATCCAGAACGCCGACCGGATCGTGCTGCGGCTGTCATCCACGGAATGGTTGCGGCAGTCGTTGCAGATGACGCGCATTGCGACGCAAAGCATCAAGCAGAGCGGCCACGTGATCATTTGCGGCTACGGCCGTGCGGGGCAGAACCTGGCGCGGATGCTGGAGCATGAAGGGTTGTCGTACGTCGCGCTCGACCTGGACCCGGACCGTGTCTCATCGGCTGCGGCGGCGGGCGAAAGCGTGGTGTACGGCGATGCGGGGCGGCGGGAGGCGCTGGTTGCGGCCGGCATCCATCGCGCAGCCACCATTGCGATCACCTTCGCGAACACGCCTTCCGCGTTGCGCGTGCTGCACAGCATCCACGAACTCGAGCCCACGTTGCCCACCATCGTGCGTACGGTCGACGACGCCGATCTGGAAAAGCTGATTGCATCCGGCGCGACGGAGGTAATTCCGGAGATCGTGGAGGGCAGTTTGATGCTGGCGTCGCATACGCTGGTGCTGATGGGCGTGCCGATGCGGCGCGTGGTCCGGCGCGTGGAGGAAATGCGCGACGAGCGTTACAGCATGCTGCGGGGTTATTTTCACGGCGCGGATGAGGACGACGACGAGCGGCGCGAGCAGGTCCGGCTACAATCGGTTCCCGTCGATGAAAACGCTGACGCGGTCGGCCGTACGCTCGACGAGCTTGGGCTGGTGGGCGACGGGGTGGAAGTGACCGCAATCCGCCGGCACGGCATTCGGGGCGTGGAGCCCGATCCCGACACCAAGTTGCGTGCGAGCGACATCGTGGTGCTGCGCGGTTTGCCCGAAGCGCTGCAGCAGGCGGAAGAGCGGCTGTCGCGCAATCGCCGTGCGGGCGCGGTAGCCTGACGTTTTCCAGGAGACATCAATCATGTCTGAGTTCCCAGTGCACTCGGTGCCCAATCCTGCCAGTTTTGTCCGGGAGCGGATTCGCACTGTGCCGGACTGGCCGCAGCCCGGTGTGCAGTTCCGCGATATCACGCCGGTTTTGCAGGATCGGCGAGCGCTGCGTACGCTGATTGATCTGCTGGTGCAGCGCTATATAGATGCGCGGATCGATACGATTGCCGGGCTTGATGCGCGTGGTTTTATCATCGGGCCGATCCTGGCTTACGAATTGAGCCTGGGTTTCGTGCCTATCCGCAAGAAGGGCAAGTTGCCATTCAGGACGTTCTCGCAGTCCTATGAACTTGAATATGGCAGCGCAACCGTCGAAATTCACGAGGACGCCTGCAAGCCGGGCGAGCGGGTGGTGCTCGTTGACGACCTGATTGCAACGGGCGGTACGATGATGGCCGGCAAGATGTTGCTCGAACGGCTCGGCGCGGTGGTAGTCGAGGGGGCGGCGATTATCGATTTGCCGGAGCTTGGCGGCTCGAAACTTCTGCGCGAAGCGGGTTTGCCGCTTTATACGGTTTGCGAGTTCAGCGGCCACTAATTTCTCCGAATTCTCTGACCTATGCCTAATTTCCTTTTGTTCCTCGCGGCTTCCATTGCCATTACCGCAGCACCCGGTCCGGACAATCTCCAGGTGCTTGCACGGGGTATTTCCCAGGGCCGTGCGGCCGGGCTGGTCGCCGCGCTTGGATTTGCCGCTGGCATCTCATTTCATACGACGCTCGCCGCGCTTGGCGTGGCGGCGTTGCTCAAGTCTTCCCCAATGGCCTTTGAAGCGGTCAAGCTGGCCGGCGCGGCTTATCTGGTCTGGATTGGCATCAAGGCGATCCGTAGCAAGGGTTTGTCGACTGCGCATGAGCGGCCCAGCCAGCCGCTGGCGGTGGTGTTTCGGCAAAGCGTGATCGGCAATTTGCTGAATCCGAAAGTGACGCTGTTTTTTATTGTGTTCCTGCCGCAGTTCGTCAATCCGCATGGCGCACAGAGCGTCATGTTGCAGATGTTTGAACTCGGCGGCGTGTTCATGTTGCAGACGGTGGTGGTGTTTTCGGTTTTTGGCGTTGCCGCCGGAATGATCGGGGCTTATCTGAAGCGGCGTCCGAAGGTCGGGGTGTGGCTTGACCGGCTGGCCGGGGCGACGTTTATCGGGCTGGGGATTCGCGTGGCGCTGAAGGATTAAGGGCGCTTTCGTTCATACCTGCTGTGAACGAAACGCCCTGTACAATTTCCGGCTTTCCGTCGTCGCCGGAGCCCCTCATGAGCTTGCCTGCCATCGTCGCCGCGCGTCATTTCGATGCTTCGGCGCACCTGCCGTTTTACATCGACCGGGAACGGGTCGGCTGGATTCGCCGCACCGACGCGCCCGCGCTGCACTCATGGCCGGACGTGTTTCATATCGATCAAACGGCGATCCACCTCGCCAATACTTTCTCCGATCTCAACGCGCGCAGCGCCGCGCTTGGCGCGGTCATCGGCATGCTGGCCGCTGACGGTCGCATCCCCGGCTGGCGCAACGAAACCTACGCAATCCGCAATGCCTTCGACGCCGAGCCGCTTGCGTTCATCGAGCGAGCCGCATCGCGATTCTTCGGCACAATGACGTACGCGGTCCATCTGAACGGCATTGTCGAAGAGCCGGGCCGCGCGCCCAAACTCTGGATCGCCAGGCGCAGCGAAACCAAGGCGACCGATCCCGGCATGCTCGATAACGTGGTGGCAGGCGGTATCGGCTGGGGGATGGGGATCGAGGAAACGCTCGTGAAAGAGTGCTGGGAAGAAGCGGGCATGCAGCCGGAGCTCGCCGCCAACGCCGTGCGCGGGCGCGAATTCTACGTGCTGCAATCGCTGCCTGAAGGCACTCAGGCAGAGTTGATCTATGTTTTCGACGTGGCCTTGCCTGCCGATTTCGCGCCGCGCAATCAGGATGGCGAAGTGGGCGAACACCGGCTTGCGCGCATTGATGAAGTCGCGCGATGGATCGAAGAAGGCGCAATGACGGTCGATGCGAGTCTGGCCACCCTGGATTGCCTGCTGCGCCGTAAGTGGATAGACGAAGAAGCGTGCGAGGGCATGCAGGCGATTTATTTACTGCCGACGGTTTGAATACGCGGTGAACACATGTTGGACGTGCTTTGAAACATCTCAGAGGAGTATCGGTTCATGTCGACCGAACATAGTTTTATCTTGAAGTTGTCGTGTCCGGATCGTCCCGGCATAGTGCATGCCGTGTCCGGATTCCTGTTCGACCTCGGCAGCAATATTCTCGATTCCGCGCAATTCGGTGACAGTCACACCGGCGAATTTTTCATGCGCGTGCACTTCCAGCAGGTCGGCGGCGACCCCGGTCTCGCCGCGTTGCGCACATCGTTCGGCACGCTCGCCGATGAATTCGGCATGAAGTGGGAGCTGCACGATGCGTCGGTGAAACCGCGCGTGATGATCATGGTGTCGAAGATCGGGCATTGCCTGAACGACCTGCTGTTCCGATATCGCACCGGCCAGCTCGGGATCGAGATTCCGGCGATTGTTTCGAATCATCGGGATTTTTATCAGCTTGCCGCCAGTTATGACGTGCCGTTTCATCATCTGCCGTTGATAGCGTCCACGCCCGAAGGGAAGGCTTCGCAGGAAGCGCGGGTGCTGGAAATTGTCGATCAGCACAAGGTCGATCTCGTCGTGCTCGCGCGTTATATGCAGATTTTGTCGCCGGAGATGTGCGCAGCGCTCAATGGCCGGGCCATCAATATTCACCACTCGTTCCTGCCGAGCTTCAAGGGCGCCAAGCCTTATTACCAGGCGTTCGATCGCGGCGTTAAGTTGATTGGTGCTACTGCGCATTACGTGACGACGGACCTTGATGAAGGGCCGATCATCGAGCAGGAGGTGGAGCGCGTGGACCACAGCATGGCGCCGGATCAGTTGACGGCGATCGGTCGTGACGTGGAATGCGTGACACTCGCGCGCGCGGTACGGTGGCACGTGGAGCACCGGGTCGTGCTGAACGGAAGCAAGACGGTGGTATTCAAGTAGAGGGCGTTCGCGCTTGTTGAGGGGCGCTGTGTTGCCGGTGGTTCCAGGCTAATCCCGGCACCGCCGCTGCTTACCCCTCCACCGGCGCGAGCAAAAATCCAGCGGTCAAACCAGCCGCAAATAAACCAGCTCGCGCTTGAGATAAGCATAAAAAATCGGCGCGGCAATGACGCCGGGCAGCCCGAAAGCGGCTTCCATCGCAAGCATGGCCAGCAGCAATTCCCAGGCGCGGGCCTCGATCTGGCCACCAATGATCCGCGCATTCAAAAAGTATTCGAGTTTGTGAATGATGATCAGGAAGGCCAGCGAAGCCACGGCCGTCCCGAACGACACCGACAATGAAATCCCCACAATGATCGCGTTCGAAATCAGGTTCCCGATCACCGGCAACAGCCCGACGATAAACGTCACCATCACCAGCGTCTTCGACAGCGGCAACTGCTCGTGAAACACTGGTAGCGCGACGAGCAAATACAACGCCGTGAACGTGGCGTTGATCGCGGAAATTTTGACTTGTGCGAAAACGATCCGGCGAAACGCCTCCGAGAAACGCGTCACGCGCATCACGAGAGCCGTGGAAAGCGGCAGCCGATGTGTTGTCCGCGGCACCCCCACCGCGATAATCGCGCCCACGATCATGCCGATCAGCACATGTCCGAAACCGCGCGCCGCGTCTTTCCCGCCCTGCTGCAACATGGCGGCGTGCTTTTGCATCAGCTCGGTTGCCTTGTCCTTCATCTGCTCTGCATCGACAGGAAGGTAGTCCGCGATCCACTCGGGCACCTGCAAGCGGGCGTGCGAGGTGAGCATCATCAACTGATCGAGAAGTTTCTGGACGCTTGGAACATCACGCTGAAAATGATCGATGAGCAAGATCGTCGTGCCCGCCAGCCCTCCCACGATCACCGCCGCCACGATCACGACCGCGACCCAGCGCGCCCGTCCGCTCGTCATGGTTTTTTCGATCAGGGGTGCGATGGCGTGCACGAGCTGGTACACGAGCATTCCCGCCAGGAGCGCGCCGAGCAACTGCAAATGCAGCACGAGGAAGAGACCGGCGAACGCGGCGATATAGCTGCCAATCTCCACAGCCGACAACTTCGGCATGCTCATATCGCTCGTCAGCCGCACGGGCCGGACAGCTGGCCTCTCTTCGGCCGCTTCGTTGCGCTTTGCCATGAATCCTTCAGTCTCCTGCCGCTAACGGTTTGTGGATGGCCGCAGCCCGGACGGCGCGGCGCATGGACGCGGTGCGGGCGAATCATCTGTCAGGCGGCCGATCTCGGCCTCTGCAGCAAAGGCGCAAGATACCGGCCGGTAAAACTGGCCTTCGATTGTGCGACGTGCTCCGGCGTCCCCTGCGCGATGATCTGGCCGCCGCCGGCGCCGCCTTCCGGACCGAGGTCGATGACCCAGTCCGCAGTTTTTATTACATCGAGATTATGCTCGATGATTACGACAGTATTACCTTGATCTCGCAGCCGGTGAATCACTTCGAGCAGCAGCGCGATGTCGTGGAAGTGCAGGCCGGTAGTCGGTTCGTCGAGAATGTACAGAGTCCGACCCGTATCGCGCTTGCTCAGTTCCAGCGAAAGCTTGACGCGCTGCGCCTCGCCGCCGGACAGCGTAGTCGCCGACTGGCCGAGCCGGATATACCCGAGACCCACGTCGAGCAAGGTTTTCAGCTTGCGCGCCACAATAGGCACGGGTTTGAAGAATTCGTACGCCACTTCCACCGTGAGGTCGAGCACCTCGTGGATGTTCTTGCCCTTGTACTGGACGTCGAGCGTCTCGCGGTTGTAGCGCTTGCCGTGACAGACGTCGCACGGCACGTAGACGTCAGGCAAAAAGTGCATTTCGACCTTGAGCACGCCGTCGCCCTGGCACGCTTCGCAGCGCCCGCCCTTGACGTTGAACGAGAAGCGGCCGGGATCGTAGCCCCGTTCCTTGGACGCCGGCACGCCCGCGAACAACTCGCGGATCGGCGTAAAGAGGCCGGTGTAGGTCGCCGGATTCGAGCGCGGCGTGCGGCCGATCGGCGATTGATCGACGTTGATCACCTTGTCGAAGTGTTCCAGCCCTTCAATTGCCTCGTAAGGCGCGGGTTCGGCGGACGAACCGTACAGATGCTGGGAGACGGCGTGGTATAGCGTGTCGTTGATGAGCGTGGACTTGCCCGAGCCGGATACGCCCGTCACGCAGGTCAGCAATCCGACCGGCAGATCGAGCGATACGTGCTTCAGGTTGTTGCCGTAGGCCTCGATGATTCGCAGCCGCCGTTCGTCGGGCGGCGTGCGGTCGGTTGAGTAGCTGATACTCCGTTTGCCGGACAAATACTGTCCGGTCATTGAATTCGGGTCGTTCTCGACATGCTTCGCCGTACCTTGCGAGACAATCTCGCCGCCGTGCACGCCTGCGCCCGGCCCCATGTCGACCACGTAGTCGGCCATGCGGATCATGTCTTCGTCGTGTTCGACCACGATCACCGAATTGCCGATGTCGCGTAAGTGCTTGAGCGTGGCAATGAGCCGGTCGTTATCGCGCTGATGCAAGCCGATAGACGGTTCGTCGAGCACGTACATTACGCCCGTCAGGCCCGAACCAATCTGCGATGCCAGCCGGATACGCTGCGCCTCGCCGCCGGAGAGCGTCTCGGCGCTGCGTTCCAGTGACAGATAATCGAGCCCGACGTTGTTCAGGAACGTGAGCCGCGCGACGATTTCCTTGATGACCCGATCGGCGATCTCGCCCTTCGCGCCGTCCAGGCGCAGCGTATGAAAGTAGCCGAGCGTCTCGCGCAGCGGCCAGCCGCTCACCTCAAAAATGGCTCGCGCGTTCTCGCCCGTGCCGAGTTTGACGTTGCGCGCTTCGGTTCGCAGCCGCGTGCCTTCGCATGCCGGGCACGCCTGGTTGTTCTGGTACTTCGCCAGTTCCTCGCGGACCGCCGCCGAATCCGTTTCCTTGTAGCGGCGTTCCAGACTCGGAATGATCCCTTCGAACACGTGTTCGCGGACCGTCGTGCGGCCGCGCTCGTTAATGTACGAGAACGGAATGACCTCTTTGCCGGATCCGAACAGCAGGATCTTGCGCACCTTTTCGGGCAGATCCTCGAAGGCGCCGTCGATATCGAATTCGTAGAACGACGCCAGGCTTTGCAGCATCTGGAAATAAAACTGGTTGCGCCGGTCCCATCCTTTCACCGCGCCCGCCGCGAGCGACAGCGACGGATGCGCGACCACCCGCTTCGGGTCGAAGAACGTAATCTGGCCGAGGCCATCGCATTCGGGGCACGCACCCATGGGATTGTTGAACGAGAACAGGCGCGGCTCGAGTTCCTGCAGCGAGTAGGAGCAGATCGGGCAAGCGAATTTCGAGCTGTACAGATGCTCTTTCTCGGAATCCATTTCGAGCGCGATCGCTCGGCCATCGGCGAGACGCAGCGCTGTTTCGAACGATTCCGCCAGCCGCTGCTTCATGTCCGGCCGCACTTTCAACCGGTCGATAACGACATCGATAGTGTGTTTGTCGTTCTTCTTCAACTTGGGCAGCGACTCGATTTCGTAGATTTTCGCGACACCCTCGTTCGCCGTGCCCCCGCCCGAACGCACGCGAAACCGGATGAAACCCTGCGCCTGCATGGCTTCGAACAATTCGAGATGTTCGCCCTTGCGATCCGCCACCACGGGCGCGAGGATCATCAGCTTGGTTTCCTCGGGCATGGCGAGCGCGGCGTCGACCATTTGCGACACGCTTTGCGCTTCGAGCGGAATGTGGTGGTCCGGGCAGTGCGGCGTACCGACGCGGGCAAACAGCAGGCGCAGGTAGTCGTGAATCTCGGTGACGGTGCCGACAGTGGAGCGCGGATTGTGAGAAGTCGCTTTCTGCTCGATGGAAATTGCCGGCGACAATCCTTCGATCAGGTCCACGTCCGGTTTTTCCATCAACTGCAGGAATTGACGCGCGTAGGCGGACAGACTTTCGACGTAGCGGCGCTGGCCTTCTGCGTAGAGCGTGTCGAACGCGAGCGACGATTTCCCCGAACCGGACAAGCCCGTAATCACGATCAGCTTGTGACGCGGCAAGTCGAGACTGATGTTCTTAAGGTTGTGGGTACGAGCCCCACGAATACGAATTTCTTCCATGAACCGGGCGGAAAGTAAGGGGGCTAAACCTGCTACTATAACGACTTTTCGAGGGCGCGTTGCCCGCGCTCATCGGCGTCAATCAAGCGTGCGGCGGGGTTGCGAAGGGTATTGGCGGATTATTCATGCCGCGTCCGGGTGACATTCGAAGGACTTTTGCGTGCCGTCCAGACGCAGGGCAGATCCGGACGCAAGGCGGGTCCAGACGCTTCAGCCACCCGTCTCATTCAGCCACCCGTCTCATATAGTGCCGTTCCGGGCAACCACAAGGCGGCCGTGCTTGAGTTCCGCGTCCGCGCGCACGGCCAGACGCGTTTCCACATTACCTCGTCCCGATGTCCAATCCGTCTGCTACGTCCACACGTTTGAGCGCGCCAGAGTTGCGTGCGACCGTGTCGCTTGCCGCAATCTTCGCGCTGCGCATGCTCGGTCTCTTCATGATCATGCCGGTGTTTTCCATTTACGCGAAAACCATTCCCGGCGGCGACAACGTGCTGCTCGTCGGCATCGCGCTCGGCGCTTACGGCGTGACGCAATCCCTGCTGTACATCTTTTATGGCTGGGTGTCCGACAAGCTCGGACGCAAGCCGGTCATCGCGTTCGGCCTGGTCGTGTTTGCCATTGGCAGCTTCGTGGCGGCGGTCGGCCATTCCATGACCTGGATTATCGTCGGACGTGTGATCCAGGGCATGGGGGCGGTATCGTCGGCGGTGATCGCGTTTATCGCCGACCTGACTACGGAAGAAAACCGCACGAAAGCCATGGCCATGGTGGGCGCGAGCATCGGCGTCTCGTTCGCGGTGGCCATTGTCGGCGCGCCAATTGTGTTCGAGTGGGTCGGCATGAGCGGACTGTTCACGCTGATCGGCTTTTTATCGATACTCGCCGTCGGCGTGGTGATCTGGGTCGTCCCGAACGCACCCATGCCGCCTGTGCACGTGAAAGCGCCGTTCGCCGAGGTGCTGCATAACGTGGAATTGCTGCGTCTGAACTTCGGCGTGCTCGTTTTGCACGCTACGCAAACCGCGCTGTTTCTCGTCGTGCCGCGCATTCTGGAAGCGGGCGGCTTGCCGGTCGCCGCCCATTGGAAAGTCTATTTACCTGTGATGGGCCTTGCGTTCGTCATGATGGTGCCGGCCATCATTGCCGCGGAGAAGCGCGGGAAAATGAAGGCTGTGATGGTCAGCGCCATAGGTCTTATCCTGATTGGCCAGTTGTTACTCGGCGCCGCTCCGCATACCCTGTGGGCAGTGGCCGCGGTTTTGTTCGTGTACTTCCTGGGCTTCAACGTGCTGGAAGCGTCACAACCGTCGCTCGTCTCCAAACTCGCGCCTGGCACGAGAAAGGGTGCGGCGGCAGGCGTCTACAACACAACGCAGTCAATCGGCCTTGCCATTGGCGGGGTGATCGGCGGCTGGCTGTTGAAGGTAGACGGGCAAAGCGCTGTATTTTTCGCGTGCTCAGGGTTGGTTTTTGCATGGCTGATCGTGGCGGCGAACATGAAACCGCCGCCGCAGAAAGTCCGGCGCACGGTTTAAGCGGTTTTAGTTTCCAGGTGGGTGCATTTCGCCGCGTTGGCGAAATCTTGCCGTAGCGTAGTGCATGAGGTTTGCGGATTTTGCAGCTCTTGCTGGACAGGTCGACTACCACCGCGTGTCGCGCGGCGAGCGCACCGCATCAGATCACATTGAATTGAATCAACAGGAGAAATCATGGCATCCGTCAATAAAGTCATTCTCGTCGGAAATCTGGGAGCCGATCCGGAAACCCGCTATCTGCCGAGCGGCGACGCCGTGGCCAACATCCGTCTTGCCACCACCGATCGCTTCAAGGACAAAACGTCCGGCGAGATGAAGGAGCTGACGGAATGGCATCGCGTGTCGTTTTTCGGCCGGCTGGCCGAAATCGTTAACGAGTACCTGAAGAAGGGCTCGTCGGTGTATATCGAGGGCCGGATCCGTACGCGCAAGTACACCGACCAGGCTGGTGTGGAAAAGTATGCGACGGAGATCGTTGCTGAGCAGATGCAGATGCTGGGCGGACGCAGCGGTGCAGGCGGTGGTGGTGGCGATGAAGGCTACAGCCGTGCCCCGGCCGAGCGCAGCAGTGGCGGCGCGAGCCGCGGCGGTGCTGCGGCTGCGGGCGGACGTCCTGCGGGCGGCAACGCCGGCGGCGCAAGCCGTCCGAGTGCACCGGCGGGTGGCGGCTTCGACGAAATGGACGACGATATTCCATTTTGATTGGCGCCCACGCAGTTTTGATTTGACGCAAAAAGCCCGCCTCGTGCGGGCTTTTTGCATGTGCGCACCTCGCGGAGGAGATTGGTTCGCTGCTACCGCCTCTGCTCAATTTGCAGGGGATGGCGTGGCTCGACTAGCGGACCGGGCCCATAGGCGTTGCAATTGCGCCACGTAACGTTGTTTCAGCACGCGTCCGTCGAAAAAAATAAAACCAAGAAAAAACGCCCGATGTGACGGACAGGGGTGTCTTCGATCATTCCGGATTTGGCCTCTATTTTCGACGGGAAACGGCTGGTGGCCTCTTCGTCCCTCAGCTAAAGGACAAGCAGACCCCTTGTCTTGTCTTTCCATGACGAATTTCCATAAATCATCACGACCGTTCCCCCTTTAAGTCGGTACACATTGCCGTCCTCTGGAGATTGCTTATTTCGAAACGAATTGGATAAACGTTTCGAATCAAGCGGAATAGGACAATTCGTATTGAATCGTCAGCCAGTTGAAAACTACTCTGACCCACGTTGAATTGCGCGATACAGCCTGCCGGCCATAAGCCGTGCATTGCAGGCACGCAAGCCACGCAAGAGAGCTCCGACCCGAGCGGCAATAAGACAGACGAGTCTTGGAAGTAACACGCGGTGCAGCAGGAACATTGAGAGTGATCCTATATAGAGAGACCTATCGCCGTGTTCTTATGTGCAACGGCGTATTACTCAATTGATCGTTGCCAGTTGGCGCGGATTCAACCTGAAGTGCAAACAAAAAAACTGAGAGGCAGTACTGAAACTGCGAATCGTTCTCGCAGACGATCATCCGTTCGTTTTGCTCGGCATTCGAGCGACGTCCAGCATGGATGAGAACCTGGAAGTCGTAGCCGAGGCTGCGAGCGCCGCGGAGCTGCTGAGACTGCTGTTGTACACGCCGTGCGACGTGCTCGTAACTGACTTCGCAATGCCCGAGCAAGGCTTGCAGGCGGAAGACGGCTTGCGGCTGATCAAACGATTGCGCCGGGACTGGCCGGCCATCCGCATTGTCGTGCTCACGAGCATGGCAATGTCGCGATCCTCCGTTCAATTCTGGCCGCCGGCGCAATGAGCCTGCTCAACAAGGTCGAGTCCATGGACGAACTTGCGGCCGCGGTGAAGTTTGCAGGAGTTGGACGTCGCTACCTGAGCACCTCGATTGTGTCGGCTCTGGCAGTGGCCGGCGCTGAAACCGACGCGCTCGGAGATGGCCCGAGGCTTTCGCCCCGGGAAATCGAAGTCGTGCGTATGTTTGCGAGCGGATTGTCGATCACCGAGATCGCGCGCTTCATGAAGCGCGACGCCATGAGCAAGCTCGGCGTGCAGAATGACCCGGGATTGTTCGCGTTCGCGCGTGCGCATGGACTGACGTGATGACACAGATTGCGAAATGCTTTCGGACGCATCTTATGTCGATGACGGTCCGGATCAACGATCCTTCAGCGGGCTGGGCAAGCGCTGGCAAATTGAACCCCGCCGCGAGCGGACGCATCACTTGGGCGAATTTCAGGTTAGAAGAGGTTAGTAAATGATTGGGTTCACTCAACGAATCAGATTGGCGGTAGCGGACGATCATCCATTAGTTGTTCTTGCCATCGAGCGACTGATTGCCAATGTGCAAAACATAGAAATTGTGTTTCGCGCACAGGATTCAACCGAGCTGGTCGAAGCGCTCGAGGAGCAGCCGTGCGATGTCGTCATCATGGATTTTAATATGCCGGGCGGCGGGTATGGTGATGGCATCGACCTGATCAAATACATCGTCGAACATCATCCGCAGGCGGCAATCGTCGCTTTATCAATGACAACCGATGCCGACCTGATCGCGCGTGCGCTCGACGCGGGCGCCAACGGGCGATTCCACGGCGCGTTTCAACAACTGTGAGCTGAATGGCTGTTATGCATTGACACCGGCATTGTCACTTGGCGCCGCCTATACCTACACCGAGGTGAAGGGTTACACGCCGGGTCCGAACAACAACGACCACATGAAGTACCATCAGTTCGGCCTGCAGACGGACTACGCTTTGTCCAAGCGCACGGACATCTATGCTGAAGGCGCGGTGCAACTTGCCAAGCAGGGTGCCGAAGCGCAAGTCTATGGCACGATTAACGTCTCGGCCCATGGCAACCAGGTAGTGGTATCAACAGGTCTGCGCCACCGCTTCTAAATTGCTGAAAGTCTGACGTAGTAACGAAAGTAGTAGTGAAAAGGCGCCGTGAGGCGCCTTTTCACATTTCCGGTCGCGCATCGACTCGGGGTTCGTGCGCGCAGGCTGGACACTAAAAAATGCACTACCATGGCGCGTCGATGAGCCTGTGCTTATTACTCTCGTCCTTCGTGGCGGAAAGCAGATGACTCGTCCATTCGTCGGTCACCGGGAGAGTGCAAACATGTTCACGAGATTCAGTCTGCGTAACAGCGTGTTGAGTTTGAGCGTGGTGTTGATGTCGTCCGTAACATCATTGGCGTCGAGCATGGCGTTCGCCGATACCGTTGCGTTGCAGGCGAACCTGCAACCATCGAGTGAAGTGCCGCCTCGCGTGAGCAAGGGGCATGGGGTGCTGAAAGCCACCTTCGACACCACGACCAAGACGCTGCAGTGGACCGTGACATACGCCGATTTGTCTGGCCCGGCGACCATGGCCCATTTCCACGGCCCCGCGCCCGTGGGCCAGAACGCGAAGGTGCAGGTTGCTGTCGGCAAGGACGCGCTCCCCAGTCCCATCAGCGGACAGGCCACGCTTTCCGAGCAACAGTCCACGGACCTGTTGGCCGGCCAGTACTATTTCAATATCCATACCGAGAAGAACCCGACCGGAGAGATCCGCGGACAAGTCATGCCGGCAAACTGAAGCCGCTTGGCTGACCGAGCACTTTTGTGACACGCGGCTTGCCCAGGGATCTTATGATCGACGGGTCCCCCAATGAGGAGCTGCGATGAGTTGGCAAAGTGCGCTGGCGTGCTGGGTTTTACGGCGCTGGACGCGTCCCGAGACGGCCAAGCCGCGAATTGATGTCGCGCGCGCACGCGCGATGGCGTCCGAACGCGTGTGGTCGCCGAAGGTACCCGCTGGCTGGCATCTCGTTCAGCGGTACGGTCCGCACGATGCGCCCTTGTGCGGAGAGTGGCTGACGCCGGAGCAACCTTCCGGCATCACGATCCTCTATCTGCATGGAGGTGGGTATTACTTCTGCTCGCCCGCGACTCACCGCGGGATCGTTTTCCCGCTGGCCCGGCGCTCAGGCGCGCGAACCTTTTCCCTCGACTACCGGCTCGCACCCGAGCATCCGTTTCCTGCGGCGCTGTACGACGCGCTGGCGGCATACAGAACGCTTCTCGCCGATGGCGTGTTACCCGAGCGCCTGGTGATAGCAGGGGACTCGGCCGGTGGCGGCCTCGCGCTGGCTACGCTGCTCGCTTTGCGCGACGCCGGCGATCCGCTTCCTGCCGGCGCTGTAGCCTTTTCGCCGTGGACGGATCTGGCGGCGACCGGCGCGTCGATCACGACCAACGAGGGCCGCGATCCCATGTTCCACGGCAGTGCGTTTGCACCGGCCGGTAAGCTCTATGCAGGAGAAACCGACATACGTCATCCGTACGTATCGCCGTTATATGGGCGGTTCGAAGGATTGCCGCCGTTGCTTATCCAGATAGGCGATACCGAAGTGCTCCTCGACGACTCCACGCGTGTGGCGGAGAAAGCCCGCGTGGCGGGCGTGCGCGTCGAACTCAACATCTTGCCGAAGATGCCGCACGTTTTTCAGATGTTCGCGCCGTTCGTGCCGGAGGCGAACCGGGCGCTGGAGCAGGCAGCGAGGTTCGTGCGCCGGGTGACGGCGCTGCAGGCTGCGGAAACCTCCTAGACGAGCGCAGCGTCACTTGCCGCTCGCTATATCGATGGTCTGGAAAGCGCGCTCGACGGCCAGTTGGCCATATTGGCGCTCCAGCCGGCGCACGGTGAAATGTCCGTGCGCCGTTTGCTGGAAGTGATCGATGAACACCGTGTTGATCATGGCGCCAAGCACTGCGCCAATTGCGGGAATCGACTTGGCGGCGACTTGTTCGCTCACCTGCACCGAGAACCTCGACGCGACGGTCTGCAAAAACTTGAGCAATGCGGTCGAACCGTGTCCGCTCAAGCCCTTCGCGGCAAGTTCGCTTGTTGCCTTCGATACCGACTGCGCCAGGGTTCCACGCACGATGAAATAGCCAATATCCGCGCTGTCGTCGCTCGAACTCGGGCCGCCCATGCCGAGCACCATCAGGCATTGCAACTGGGTGTCGATCAGATGCACGTCTTCGCCCTCGCTGCGCGCAATGTCGCAGATTGACCGAAACATCAGCGTGGTGGTGACCGGCAATTCGATCGGCAATGCAAACAACCCAAACGCGCCGCCTGCCGCACCCGTCGTCGCGACGGCCAGCTTGTGCATCAGGTTGTGCGGTTTTTCCGGCGGCAGAACCACGCCGTCGACAGTGCTTTTACTCAGCGTGCGCAGCGCGAGCTGCAGGCATTTCTTCAGCGCGGCTTGAGTCGCCTCGTCGATTTTTTCCTGCGCAACGTTCGGCATTTTCGCCATCATCTTTTCGATGGGCGAGCCCACCACGCTGGCAAGTTTCATCGTGAGCGAAGGGCTTTCCAGCGCTTCCTTGGCGCGGCGCAGCGAGGCGAGATCTTCCTGCGAGAGGGGCGAAGCGGCAATTGGCGTCGGTTCCATGGCGAATTTCTAAAAGGTTGAGAAGGCGTCCGGCCTTGGATTAGAGCCTTTCACCGTGCTATGATTCACATTCTGTTGACCAGTCAATCATTGCGGTATCAAAAAATGGCCGTTCATACTGCCGCGCACCACTCAGCGGGACAAGTGCTCCCGTTTCGCGAATCGCTCATGGCGATGTTAGGCGTCTGTTTCGTGACCATGCTGGTCGCGCTCGATCAAACCGTGGTCGGCACGGCGTTGCCTACCATCGTCGCCGAACTCAGAGGGTTCGATCTTTACGCGTGGGTCGCCACGTCCTACTTGCTCACGTCGGTCATCACCGTGCCTATTTTCGGCCGGCTCGGCGACTATTACGGGCGCAAACCGTTCGTGATCGCGTCCATTGTCGTGTTCACGGTCGCATCCGCGCTTTGCGGCCTCGCCAACAACATGCTGTTCCTCGTGCTCGCGCGCGGCCTCCAGGGAATTGGCGGCGGCATGCTGGTAGGCACTGCGTTTGCCTGCATCGCCGATCTGTTTCCCGACTCTGTCGTGCGGCTCCGGTGGCAGGTCATGATGAGTTCGGCGTTCGGTATTGCAAACGCGGTCGGGCCATCGCTTGGCGGGATTCTGACCCAATACTACGGCTGGCGCTCCGTGTTCTACGTGAATCTGCCAGTCGGCCTGCTGTCGGTGTTTTTCGTCTGGCGTTTCCTGCCGCATCTTCGGCACGTCAAGCACGAAGGCAAGATGCGTCTTGACTGGCAAGGCGCGGGCCTGATCGCGATTGCGCTGGGTTCGCTGCAATTGTTCGTCGAAATGTTGCCGAAGCATGGGCTCTCGGCCGAGTCGCTGATGCTGCTGCTCGCGAGCGTTGCGTCCGGCTATGGGCTCTGGAAGTGGGAACGGCGCTGTGATTACGCCATTCTTCCCGTCGATATGTTCCGCAACAAGAGCCTGTCCGCGCTGTTCACGCTGGCGATTCTCGGCGGTTTCACCATGTTTTCGCTGCTGTTCTACGCGCCTTTGCTGTTTCAAGGCGGTTTTGGGATGTCGCCG
Source organism: Caballeronia udeis (assembly GCF_044909315.1). Lineage (GTDB taxonomy): Bacteria > Pseudomonadota > Gammaproteobacteria > Burkholderiales > Burkholderiaceae > Caballeronia > Caballeronia udeis_A. The sequence continues at coordinate 257,344 of NZ_JBIYEB010000001.1, read as the reverse complement.
AAAGACGCTGGTCTGATGATCACGCCGCTGGTTGTGTTCATTACGATCGGCAGTATCGTGAACGGCCGGATCGTGACGCGCGTGAAGAATCCCAATGCGATGCTGTTCATTGGTTTCGCGCTGCTCGCGGTGGCGTGTCTCGGCGTGGTGATCGCCACCCGCTCGATGCCGCGTCCGCTGTTGATGATGTTCATGGTGCTGGGCGGAATGGGGCTGGGTTTTGTCATGCCGAACCTGACCGTGTTCGCGCAACTGACGGCCGGGCGCGAGCATCTGGGGATTGCGACGGCGCTGCTGCAGTCGCTGCGCATGATTGGCGGGATGATAGGCACGGCGTTGACCGGTACGCTGATCAGTCATCTGTACGCAAGCGGCGTGCAGCTTTCACTCGATAAAGACAACGCCAGCCACTGGTTCGGCGACCTGAGCGATCCGCAGATCCTGATCAATCATGACGCGCAAGCCACGTTGTTGTCGCAACTCGCGACCGCCGGCCATAACGGCGCAATGCTGCTTGAATCGGCACGCGAGTCGCTGGTTGCGGCAATTCACATTGGTCTGGCGGTGGCGGCGGTTGTCGCGGTGCTGTCCGTGTGGCAAGCGCGCCGTGTACCACCGATTCGCCTGAAGGGCGCGAAGATTGAACCGACAATAGTGGCCGAATGAGCTCGATGACAGAAAGCAAGCCCGTGCAGAGCGCCACGGGCACGAACGACGCGCAAACGCGCACCACTGAAGCAACCAGTATCAAAGCAGTCAGCCGGGAACCAATCAGCATGGACGAAACGGAACGTATCGCCTTCATACAGCAGTTCGGACGCACTTATCGCGCGTTCATGCAGGCGTTCGAATCGCAGGTCGGCCATCCAATGCCGCGCTGGCGCATCTTGCTCGCGCTGCACGATCACGCGGGCGAGTTGTCGCAGAAGCGGTTGGTCGAGCGGCTGCGCGTGGATCCGGGCGCGCTCACGCGGCAGTTGAAGACGCTGGAGGCGCTGGGCTGGATTGCGCGCAGCGTCGACCAGCGTGACAACAGGGTCTCGAACGTGATTCTCACGGATGCGGGTCGCGCCGTGACTGAAGCCGGTATGCCACGCCGCAACGAGTTTCTTCACGAGACGCTGTCCACGCTTCCGGATGATGCTGTCACGGCACTTTCCGACGCGCTGCGCGCGCTGGAGCAGCGGATTCAGGAAGTTGCCGCCGGAACAGCTGCCGAGGTGAGCGGCACCGACAGCGCCGCTCTTCCTGACGAAGCCTAGAACGACGTCTCGATCACTTCCTTCACGCGATATTTTGTATCGACGACCAGGATCTGGCGCCATTTGTCGAACGTGAGGCAGGGGTGCGAGATGTCGAACGCGATCATGTCGCCCACCTTGATGTCGTCGCCCGGCCTGATCCGCAGGTACGCGTGCTGGTCCATCATGCCGAAGATTTCCCAGCCTTCATCGCTCTTGATGTCACGCGGCCATTGCGTGCCGGGGCGGAAGTGGCGAGCGGGTTCGGGCATGCCGGCGTCGAAAGCGGCATCGCGTTTTCCCAAGCCGATGATCACGCGATCCGGCTCCGGAATCGACTGCACATAGGCCCACAATTGCAGCGCCGGCTTCAACCCTTCGCCCATCTTCTTCGCGATCGGGTTACGGGCAAAAATCTCGTTCTGCGCCTTCTTGTACACGCCCACGTCGTGCGTTAGATAGCAGCCCGGGCGCAGGATCACCTCGATTGCATCGCTATTCGCTTTCGCGAATTCATCGGCAACAACGTCGTACCACGCCGATCCCGCGCCCGAGAGTATCGCCGGCTTGCGTGCGATCTTGCCCTCGGCGACAAGCGCCCGCGTCACGTCCACCGCGTTCTGTAGAAACGCCCGTACCTTCGATTCGTCCTGCAGCACGCCCTCATACAGTTCGACGCCGGTGAGCTTCACGGCATTGGGCCAGCGTACAATGGCCGCCAGCACTGCGTCGCGCTGCGCGTCGTCGCGAATCCCGGTGCGCCCGCCTGCCACGCCCAGTTCCAGCAGCACGTTCACCTGCTTGTTCACATCGCTGAAAAACGCGCCGAGCTGATCGACGTTGTCTGCCGAATCCACGAGGCAATGGAACTCGAAACCCGGGTCGGTGAGCAGTTCCGCGATCATGCCCATGTTGCGTTTGCCGACCAGCTGGTTCGCCATCAGCACGCGATACACGCCGCCGCGATAAGCCGCCCGCACCTGATGCGCGGTGGCCAGCGTAATGCCCCACGCGCCGGTCTCAAGCTGGCGGCGAAACAATTGCGGCGCCATGGTCGTCTTGCCGTGCGGCGCGAGCTTGACGCCGTATTCGGCCACGAAGGCCTGCATCCACTTCAGGTTGTGCTCGATCCGGTCCGCGTACAGCACGGCGGCCGGCAGGCTCACGTCTTCGTCCAGCAGGTTCCAGTCAAGGCGCGCGGCATCCGCCAGATGGACGCTTACACCCGGCACCATGCCCAGACCCTTGCCAAAAGGGTCGATTGTCGCGCTTTGATAGTTTGTAACTTTCATGTGCTGCTACTCCATCGTTCGTTTGTATAGAGTCAGGGGCTTGTACGGCTGTGTTCGATTCAATATCGAGATTGACGCGATAATGGTACAGAAAGTACGATGCGCAAGACATTGTTATTTAGTACCAAGCCTGGATCAAAGGGTCTCAATGAACGTTTCGTCCGAACCGCCCGCTTTCGATATCGTCGCCCGGATTGCCGAGCGTGCGCCCGAATTGCGCTCGGCGGAACGGAAGGTCGCGGCGCTCATTCTCGACGATTTGACCGGTGCTTCGCGCGCCAGCATCGGTGCGCTCGCAAAAAAAGCCGAGGTCAGCATTGCCACCGTGACGCGTTTTGCGAAGGCGGTGGGATGCCAGGACGTGCGCGAACTCAAATTGCGGCTGGCTCAGGCTGCGGCGGTCGGCCAGCGCTTCCTGCGCGGCGGTTCGTACGACGAAACCGGCGCCGACGATCCCGCCGATTCACTCGCCGCCCGTATTTTCGACGATATTCAGACCACGCTCGCCCACAATCGCGGCGCGTTGCGCGCGGCGCCGATTGCCGCGGCCGCCGACGCGCTTGCCGATGCGCGAATGATCTACGTGTTCGGCATGGGCGGTGGCTCGACCGCTTTAGCCGATGAAATGCGTTTCCGCCTGGTTCGACTGGGGCGGCCGGTGGCGTCGTATCAGGACGGTCTGCTTCAGCGGATGGTCGCCGCGACGCTCTCGCGCGAGCATGTGGTGGTGGCGTTATCGGTGACGGGGCAGACGCAGGAGATGGTCGAAAGCTGCAGGATCGCGCGGGAGTATGGCGCGCGCGTGATTGCGCTGACCGCGCCCGCGTCGCCGCTCGCACAACTGGCCGACTGGCTGATCCCGATCATCGCGAACGAGACCGATTTTATCTACAAGCCGTCGACCTCCCGCTACGCCATGTTGATGGCGCTCGACCTGCTTGTGACCGAACTTGCCGTGAAGCAGGGCGAGACGAGCCGCGAGCTTTTGCGGCGCATGAAACACGCGCTGGATGTTTATCGCGGCGGCGGTGTGGACGAGCGTCAGCCGTTGGGCGATTGACTGGTCTTCCAGACAAACGCGCGAATTTTCAGGGGATTACTCATGGCATCGGATAGAGAGCACGTCGATACGCTGATCAAAGGCGCAAGGCTGATCGACGGAACGGGCGCGCCGGCGGTTCAGCGCGATGTGGCGGTGAAGGATGGCCGGATTGTCGCGATCGGCGAACTGAGCGGCTGGACGGCGGAGAACGTGGTGGAGGCGGAGGGGCGCGTGCTGGCGCCGGGTTTTATCGATGTCCATACGCACGACGACACGCACGTCATCCGTTCGCCGCAGATGCTGCCGAAGATATCGCAGGGCGTGACGACGGTGATTGTCGGCAATTGCGGCATCAGCGCGTCGCCGGTGACGCTGAAGGGCGAGCCGCCCGATCCGATGAACCTGCTCGGCGCGTTCGATGACTTTCAGTATCCGACCTTTGCCGCCTATGTCGATGCGGTGAACCACGCGCGCCCGGCCGTGAATGTGGGCGCCTTGATCGGGCACACGGCGTTGCGCAACAACCATATGGACCGGCTGGATCGCGGGGCTTCTGCGCAGGAGATCGACAGCATGCGCGCGCAGTTGGAAGAAGCGCTGGCGCATGGTGCGCTCGGGTTGAGCAGCGGTCTCGCTTACGGTTCGGCATTTAGTGCGCCGCCGGAAGAAGTGATGGCGCTGGCCGAGCCTTTGGCCCACGCCGGCGGGTTGTACACCACGCACATGCGCACTGAATTCGACGCCATTCTCGACGCAATGGACGAGGCGTATCAGGTCGGCAAGCACGCGCGCGTTCCCGTCGTGATCTCGCATTTGAAGTGCGCGGGGCCATCGAACTGGGGGCGCAGCACGGAGGTCTTGAAGTCGCTCGAGAAGGTGCGCGACGGGCAGCCGGTGGGATGCGATTGTTATCCGTACAACCGGAGTTCATCGACGCTCGATTTGAAGCAGGTGACCGGCGATATCGAGATCACGATCACGTGGTCGGAGCCGCACCCGGAGATGGCAGGGAAGTTGATTTCCGAAATTGCGGCGGAGTGGGGCGTGACGCAGCAGGAGGCGGGCAAGCGCTTGCGGCCGGCGGGCGCGGTTTATCACAACATGTCGGAAGACGACGTGCGGCGGATCTTGTCGCATCCGGCGACGATGGTCGGTTCCGACGGCCTGCCGAATGATCCGCTGCCGCATCCGCGGTTGTGGGGCGCATTTCCGCGCGTGTTGGGGCACTACGCGCGTGATACGTCGCTGGTGCCGCTCGAGGAAGCGGTGCGCAAGATGACGGGGTTATCGGCGCGACGGTTCGGGTTGTCGGAGCGTGGTCAGATCCAGGTGGGGTATCACGCGGATCTGGTGCTATTCGATGCCGACAAGGTCATCGATACCGCCACGTTCGCCGAGCCTCGGCAGACGGCGGACGGTATCGACGCGGTTTGGGTGAATGGCGTGCTTTCGTATCTCGACGGCGCCGTGACGGGCTTGAGGGCAGGACATTTTGTGGCGCGTGGCGGGGGTTCCAGACTCGATGCGCTCGGGCATTTTTGATTAACGTTGAGGATTTGAAATGAAGCGATATGGCGTGGAAGGTGGAAAGGGGCAAGGCGGTGCAGTGATGCCGTTTTCGCGGGCGGTGGAAGCGGATGGCTGGCTTTATGTCTCAGGCCAGACGCCGATGGAAAATGGCGAAGTGATCGAGGGCGGGATTGTGGCCCAATCGCATAAGGCGATTCAGAATGTTTTCGCGATTTTGAAAGAAGCCGGATATGGCGCGGAGCATGTGGTTCGATGCGGCGTATGGCTCGACGATCCGCGCGACTTTGCGTCGTTCAACAAGGTGTTCAAGGAGTACTTTGGCGAGCATCCGCCGGCACGCGCTTGCGTGGTTTCGTCGATGGTGATCGATTGCAAGGTCGAAGTGGATTGCGTGGCTTATAAGAAGGCCGGAGCCTAAGTGCGTTGATTTTGTTCGCGCGGACGGTATGTTGGACCACCCGCGCGAAGAGCTTTTACTGCCGAGCCAATCGCGCGTTATCCGGCAACGGCAGATTGAAGTTCGTACGGAACGGATTGATATCCAACCCGCCGCGCCGTGTATATCGCGCATAAACCGCCAGCCGTTGCGGCTTGCATTCGCGCATCACGTCCATGAAAATCCGCTCGACGCATTGCTCGTGAAACCCCGTATGTTCGCGATAAGAAATAATATATCGCAGCAAACCGGCGTGATCGATCGGCGCACCGACATAGCGAATTTGCACACTGCCCCAATCCGGTTGCCCGGTCACCGGGCAATTGGACTTCAACAGATTCGAAAACAGCGTTTCATCGACTGGTGATTCGTCAAAAGAGGCGCGCAATAACGATGGATCCGGCGAATAAACATCAGCGTCCAGATCGAGCCGATCCAGCGATAACCCTTCGAACTCCTCCATCTTGAGTTTCAACGCAAACTCATAAGGCGCGACAAGCTGCACAGAAACATTCGCACCGCAAACAGCGGAAACATCCTTGCGAATCGCAGCCCGAACCTCGTCGATAGATTCAAACGCCGTCTGCGAGAAAGACCCGAGATACAGCTTGAACGACTTCGACTCCACAATATTCGGCGACTCCGCCGGCACGATGAACGTCGCCACCGCGATCTGCGGTTTGCCCTTTTTGTTCAGCCATGAAAGCTCGTAGGCATTCCAGATATCGGTGCCGAAAAACGGCAACTGCACCGGCACGCCGATAGCCTCGCGGCCAGCAGTCCGCGCGATGGGAAAGAGCAACGCCGGATCGTAGCGTTCGCTGTACTGGACCGGCTTGCCAAGGGGAGAGTGTTCGGGCGTATTCATGATGCGTTCGATATGCCACTCGGAACATGCCCCGTCGCAGTCACGACGCGGGCCGATTCGCAATGGCTAATTTGGTCGTCGAAAAAAAAGTCGGGTTCGAACTTGCCCAGGAACGGGCCTTTGTCCAATCCACCGAGGAACATCGCTTCGTCGATTTCGATGTTCCAGGCCATCAACGTCCGGATCGCGCGCTCGTGGGCAGGCGCCGATCGCGCCGTGACCAGCGCCGTGCGAATGCGCATCCGCGCGGTGTCGTGGCTAAGTTTTTGTAGCTTGTGAAGCGCTTCCAGGAGCGGTTTCAACGGGCCGTTCATCAATGGCAATTCCTTCTTGCCCACTTCATGTTCCACAAACGCCGGCAAACCCTGCGCCTGGAACACTTGCTCGGCTTCGTCAGAGAAAAGCACGGCATCGCCGTCGAAAGCGATTCGAATTTCGTCAGGATACCGGCTCGCCGCAAGCGGCGCTCGCGGCACGACCGTCGCGGCGGGAAAGCCGGCGGCGAGGGCATCGCGGACATCGGCTGAATTCGCGGACAGGAACAACGATGCGCGAAGCGGTTCCAGATACCCAAAAGGCGACCGGCCGCGCGTGAACACCCCGCGTTCGATCACCAGCCCATGCTCCTTGCATGAACTGAACGCGCGCAGACCGCTTATGGGATCGCTGCGCGACAAGATCACCACCTCCACGCGCCGCTCGCCGTCCACGTTCAACGCGAGCAGTTTCTCGATCAGCGAGAACGCGATACCGGGTTTAGCCGGAACATGAAGCCGGGAACGCTGCAGCGCCTCGTATTCGCGCGAGTCGCCGGCTTCATAGACTTCGTTCTCTTCTTCGAAGTCAAACAGCGCCCGCGATGAAATCGCGACCACCAGTTTGTCGTCCAGCGTGAAGGCCATGCGCTCGTCCGCTCGTCAGGCCAGGAACAGCTTGTAGACGGGATTCGCGCCTTCGTCCCACCACGGATAACCCAGCGTAGCGAGGAATCGTTCGAACTCGGCGTTCTCCGACGCCGGCACCTGGATGCCGACCAGGATCGAACTCGTATCCGCTCCCTGGTTCCGGTAATGGAACAGGCTGATATTCCAGTTCGGCGCCATCGATGAAAGGAATTTCATCAGCGCGCCCGGGCGCTCCGGAAACTCGAAACGCAGCAGGCGTTCGTCCTGTGCGAGCGGCGAATGGCCGCCGACCATGTAGCGGATATGTTGCTTCGACAGTTCGTCGTGACTGAGATCGACCGTGGCAAACCCGTGTTCGATAAACGCATTCGCCATCTGCACGGCTTCGCTGCGCGTCTTGATCTGCACGCCAACGAAGATATGCGCGGCTTTGGCATCCGCGATCCGGTAGTTGAACTCGGTTACGCTGCGCGTGCCGACCAGCTCGCAAAACCGCTTGAAACTGCCGCGTTCTTCCGGAATGGTCACCGCGAACACGGCTTCGCGCGCCTCGCCGACTTCAGCCCGTTCGGCCACAAAGCGCATGCGGTCGAAGTTCATGTTCGCGCCGGACGTCACGGCGACCAGCGTCTTCGCTTCCAGCCCCTCGCGCTCGGCATACAGCTTCGCACCCGCAACAGCCAGCGCTCCCGACGGTTCCAGCACGCTGCGCGTGTCCTGGAAAACGTCCTTGATCGCAGCGCAGAGGGCGTCGGTGTCGACGGTAAGGATCTCGTCGAGCAATTCGCGGCACAGCCGGAAGGTTTCCTCGCCAACCAGTTTCACCGCCGTGCCATCGGCGAACAGCCCGACTTCGGCCAGCGTGACGCGCTCGCCCGCCGCGATGGATTGCTTCATCGCGCATGAGTCGACCGCCTGCACGCCGATAACCCGGATTTCCGGGCGCACGGCCTTTACGTAAGCCGCGACACCTGCGGCGAGCCCGCCGCCGCCGATCGGGACGAAGATTGCGTGGATCGGGCCTTGATGCTGGCGCAGGATTTCCATCGCAACGGTGCCTTGGCCCGCGATCACGTCGGGATCATCGAACGGATGGACGAAGGTCAGGCCGCGTTCCTCCTGAAGCTTCACGGCGTGGCCGTACGCGTCGCTATACGATTCGCCGTGCTGGACGATTTCCACAGTCGGGCCACCGAACGCGCGCATGGCGTCGATCTTGACCTGCGGTGTGGTGACCGGCACCACGATCACCGCCTTGCAGCCAAGCCGGGTGGCGGAATAAGCGACGCCTTGGGCATGATTGCCCGCCGATGCCGTAATCACGCCGCGTGCGAGGACGTCAGCGGAAAGCTGCACCATCTTGTTGTACGCGCCGCGAATCTTGAACGAGAACACCGGCTGGTTATCTTCGCGCTTCAGGTATACCGAGTTGTGCAGCCGCGCGGACAAATTGCGCGCAGGTTCCAACTCGCTTTCGCGGGCGACATCGTAGACGCGCGCGGTCAGGACTTTCTTGAGGTAATCGGGGTGTGTCATTCCGGAGCCGTTCGCGCGGCTGTGCGCGCCATTTTTAAGAGCGAAAGCGTTAATAATAGCGCAGGGGCTCGCTGGCACGGGTTTCGGGCTTGACGGCGTTGACTCCGCCCGCAGAGCCTGGTAGCCGCAAACCGACGTCAATCCCAAGCGCTTTGCCGGAAACCGTTGACAACAAGGCATCAACCCCGAGCGCTGCGCTTCGAGCCGGCGCCCGCGAAAAACCCCGTCGCCGGTGAAAAAACAGCCAAAAAACCGTCGAAAATTGGCATGCACAAAGCCCTTCAACCCGCTACTGGCTGCGAACGGCAAACATCCCGATGGGTTAGAATTCGCTTTTCGATACAGGATCGGAAGATGCAACGGCAGTCCCGGACCGGCTTTTTAACGCATGTTCCCCGCGGCGCTCCACGCGAATGCTGCGCGCCCTGCTGCGCTATCCATGCGGCTTCGGAACGGCATGCGCGTCATCAGCGATCGTGGCGCTGATTCCGGACCCTCCGAAGGTTTTGCATCGTTTGCCAACCCCTGCCGGCGAGCACCTTCACAAAAAAGTATCACTCGAAAATCTGCGCCTCCCCGCGCAATGCCGGCTATCGCGCTGCTCGTGACTTTATCGTCAGCACAAGCGCCGGCTCACCGAACTGTCGAATATGAACGCACCCCAAGCCTTCGATCCGAACGGCGCCGCGCATGCCGTGGCCCTGGATACCGAGCCGCGCCTGCGCGAAATTCCCTATAACTACACGTCTTTCTCCGATCGCGAAATCGTCATTCGCCTGCTGGGCGAGGAAGCCTGGGCAGCGTTGGCCATTCTGCGCAGCGAACGCCGCACGGGCCGCTCGGCACGCATGCTGTATGAAGTGCTCGGTGACATCTGGGTCGTGCGTCGCAATCCGTATTTGCAGGACGACCTGCTCGACAACCCGAAACGCCGCGCATTGCTGATCGAAGCGTTGAATCACCGTCTGGGCGATATCGAAAAGCGTCGTAAAGCGGATCTGTCGCAGCATCAGGATGACGCCGGCCGGGAGCGCGCCGCACGCGTGGAACTGCTGATCAGCGCCGCCTGCCGCGCGGTGGAAGATTTCAAGAAAGAGTTCGAGCAAACCTACGATCTGCGCAAGAAGGCGTCGAAGGTCTTCAGCAAGGTCACCGAGAAAGACAACATCAAGTTCGACGGGCTGTCGCGGGTGTCCCACGTGACGGACGCAACGGACTGGCGCGTCGAATACCCGTTTGTCGTGCTCACGCCGGATACCGAGGCGGAAATCGCCGGCTTGATCAAGGCGTGCTTCGAGCTCGGCCTGACCGTGATTCCGCGTGGAGGCGGCACAGGCTACACGGGTGGCGCGATTCCCCTCACGCCGTTCGCGGCCGTCATCAACACCGAAAAGCTCGAACAGCTCGGACCCGTCGAAATGACGGACCTGCCAGGCGTCGACCACAAAGTCGCGACCATTTTCTCGGGCGCGGGTGTGGTCACACGCCGGGTGACCGAAGCCGCCGAACAGGCCGGTTTCGTCTTTGCGGTTGACCCGACGTCGCTGGATGCATCGTGTGTCGGCGGTAACGTCGCGATGAACGCCGGCGGTAAAAAGGCCGTACTGTGGGGCACGGCGCTCGACAATCTGGCCTGGTGGCGCATGGTCGATCCGCAGGGCAACTGGCTCGAAGTCACGCGCCTGGATCACAACTGCGGCAAGATCCACGACATTCCCGTGGCGCGTTTCCGGCTCGACTGGTTCGACGGAACGCGTGCGCCGGGCGAGAAATTGCTGCGCACGGAAGCGCTGGATATTTCCGGTAGCAAGTTCCGCAAGGAAGGCCTCGGCAAGGACGTGACGGATAAATTCCTGTCGGGTCTTCCAGGCGTGCAGAAGGAAGGTTGCGACGGGCTGATTACCTCGGCGCGCTGGATCCTGCACAAGATGCCCGCTCATACGCGCACCGTCTGCCTCGAATTCTTCGGTCAGGCGCGCGATGCGATTCCGAGCATCGTGGAAATCAAGGATTACTTGTTCGAGACGTCGAAGCAGGGCGGGGCGATTCTCGCCGGTCTCGAGCATCTCGACGAACGTTATCTGCGCGCGGTCGGTTACGCGACCAAGAGCAAGCGCAACGCGTTTCCGAAGATGGTGCTGATCGGCGATATCGTCGGTAACGATCCGGATGCGGTCGCGCAAGCCACCTCCGAAGTCGTCCGCATGGCGAACGGCAAGAGCGGCGAAGGGTTTGTCGCGGTGAATGCCGAGGCGCGCAAACGCTTCTGGCTCGATCGCTCGCGTACAGCCGCTATCGCGAAGCATACGAACGCGTTCAAGATCAACGAAGACGTGGTGATCCCGCTGAACCGCATGGGCGAGTACACGGACGGGATCGAGCGGATCAACATCGAATTGTCGATCAAGAACAAGCTGCAACTCGTCGATGCCCTCGAAACGTTCTTCAAGACGGGCAAGCTGCCGCTTGGAAAGAGCGACGACGCCAATGAAATTCCGAGCGCCGAATTGCTCGAAGACCGTGTGCAGCAAGCGCTAGATCTGTTGCAGCGAGTGCGTGCACGCTGGAGCTTCATCGGCGAAAAGCTGGATCTGCCGTTGCGCGAAGCGCAGCACTATATGGTTCAGCTCGGCTACGAAGGGTTGGCCGAAAAACTCGCGGATCGCGTGGATTTGCAGCCCGGTGTCCGCGTGTTCGATGTCGCGCAGGACCGCACGATCCGCATCTCCTGGAAGCAAGAAATCCGCGCCGAATTGCGTCACATCTTCAGCGGCGGCGAATTCAAGCCCATCCTCGAAGAAGCGCAGAACATCCATAAGACGGTGCTGCGCGGCCGCGTATTCGTCGCGCTGCACATGCACGCGGGCGACGGCAACGTCCACACCAATATCCCGGTCAACTCCGACAACTACGAGATGCTGCAGGACGCGCACGTCGCGGTCGCGCGCATCATGAAGCTCGCGCGCGATCTGGACGGCGTGATTTCGGGCGAACACGGTATTGGCATCACGAAGCTCGAGTTCCTGACCGAAGACGAAATTGCGGAGTTCCGCGAGTACAAACAACGCGTTGATCCGCAAGGCCGTTTCAACGCGGGCAAGTTGCTCGCGGGCGCTGATCTGCGCAATGCCTACACGCCAAGCTTCGGCCTGATGGGTTATGAATCGCTGATCATGCAGCAGTCGGACATTGGTGCGATCGCGGATTCCATCAAGGACTGCCTGCGTTGCGGCAAATGCAAGCCGGTCTGTGCGACCCACGTGCCGCGCGCCAACCTGCTCTACAGCCCGCGCAACAAGATTCTCGCGACGTCGCTGCTGGTCGAAGCGTTCCTATATGAAGAGCAGACGCGGCGCGGGGTATCGATAAAACATTGGGACGAGTTCAACGACGTCGCCGATCACTGCACCGTCTGTCACAAGTGCGTGACGCCGTGCCCGGTGAAGATCGATTTCGGCGATGTCACCATGAACATGCGCAACCTGCTGCGCAAGATGGGCAAGAAGAAATTCAACGCGGGCAATGCGGCCGGCATGTTCTTCCTCAACGCCACGAACCCGCAGACCATCAACCTCGCCCGCACGGCGATGATGGGCATTGGCTACAAGGCGCAGCGCCTCGGCAATGACGTGCTGAAGAAGTTCACGAAGAAGCAGACGGCGAAACCGCCTGCAACGGTCGGCAAGCCCGCGGTCACGCAGCAGGTGATCCACTTCATGAACAAGAAGATGCCGGGCAACCTGCCGAAGAAGACGGCGCGCGCGTTGCTCGACATCGAGGACAACAAGATTGTCCCGATCATCCGCAATCCGAAGACAACCACGTCGGATACGGAAGCGGTCTTCTACTTCCCGGGCTGCGGCTCGGAGCGCTTGTTCTCGCAGGTCGGCCTCGCCACGCAGGCCATGCTGTGGGAAGCCGGCGTGCAGACGGTGTTGCCGCCGGGTTACCTGTGCTGCGGTTATCCGCAACGCGGCGCCGGTCAATTCGATAAAGCCGAGAAGATTGTCACCGATAACCGCGTGTTGTTCCACCGTGTGGCCAATACGCTGAACTATCTGGACATCAAGACGGTGGTGGTGTCGTGCGGGACTTGCTACGACCAGCTGGCCGGGTATGAATTCGAGAAGATTTTCCCGGGCTGCCGGATTATCGATATCCACGAATTCCTGCTGGAAAAGAACATCAAGCTGGAAGGCGTGACGGGGACGCGCTACATGTATCACGACCCCTGCCACTCGCCGATCAAGACAATGGACCCCATCAAGCTCGTGAATGAACTCATGGGTTCGGCGAACGATGGCTACAAGATCGAGAAGAATGACCGGTGCTGTGGGGAATCCGGCACGCTCGCGGTGACGCGGCCGGACATTTCCACGCAAGTCCGCTTCCGCAAGGAAGAGGAAATTCGCAAGGGCGCGGCGAAGTTGCGCGACATTCCGCTCGTGGGCGAAGCGGGCGCGAACGGCATCAATCTGGCGAACGCATCGGCTGGAACGGCGGGTGCTGCACCGGGTTCGGTGCTAAAAGCGGGCGACGGCGCTCAATCCAGCGGAACCGACGTCAAGATCCTCACTAGCTGCCCGTCCTGCCTGCAAGGTTTGTCGCGTTATAACGAGGACGCAAACATCGAGGCGGACTATATCGTTGTGGAAATTGCCCGCAAGGTGCTCGGCGCGAGCTGGATGGAAGATTACGTGGCGCGCGCTAACGATGGCGGTATCGAGCGCGTGCTGGTGTAATAGCGGAACCGGGGCTTGTTTCGCTAGAGGAAAATGATGGACTGTGTCTTTTGCCGTGAAGACGGCGGCGAGGTCTTGTGGTCGGACGACTCAGTGCGCGTCGTCCTCGCCGATGAGCCCGAGTGGCCGGGCTTCTGCCGCGTGATCTGGCATGCGCACGTGGCGGAAATGTCCGATCTCGACAACGCCGCCCGCCTCAAGCTGATGACGGCGGTGAACGGCGTGGAGCGCGCGATCCGTCGCGCGCTCGCGCCGGCGAAGATCAATCTGGCAAGCCTCGGCAACCAGGTTCCGCACGTTCACTGGCACGTCATCCCGCGCCATTCCAACGATTCCCGTTTTCCGCTCCCTGTCTGGGCTCCGCGCCAGCGCACGGTGTCTCAAGCGCTGCTGTCCAACCGCCGCGCCCAGGCTACGTTGCTGCGCGAAGCGGTGCGCGCCGAAATGGTGCTGGCGTTCGGCCAACCACCCGGCGAACCCGGCTGACCCAGGCGCGAGGGCGTTCGGGCCTGACCGACTACCGACTCAATAAAGGCTCACCATGAGCGGATTGACTAAACAAACGCCGATTCCGACGGGCATTGTCGTGCATTCGAAAACGCGGGCTCTCGAACTGCAATATCCGAACGATCAGACGTATCGGATACCCTTTGAGCTGTTGCGCGTATATTCGCCGTCGGCGGAGGTGCAGGGCCACGGTCCCGGACAGGAAACGCTGCAAACGGGCAAGCGCGACGTGCTGATCATCGCGATCGAGCCGGTCGGCCACTACGCGTTGCAACTCAATTTCTCCGACGGCCACAATACCGGTCTTTATTCCTGGGACATCCTGCATGACCTCGCGGTCCGCCAGGATGAACTCTGGGCTGACTATCTCGCCAAACTGGAAGCGGCGGGTATCGACCGCGATACGCCAATGACGCAAAAAGCGTCGGGCGGCCACCGCCACTGAGCGGTTTTTATCTGTCGCGGCAATTTGTCGCGGCAACCGGCTGCAAATCCGCTTTCGGGCGCGGCCAACAACACGAACAAGATGAGGACGAACGCGATGAGCAAGACCCACTTCGGTTTTGAAACGGTCGACGAACAAGAAAAAGCGAAGAAGGTGGCGGGCGTTTTCGATTCGGTCGCGAGCAATTACGACTTGATGAACGACCTGATGTCGGGCGGGCTGCATCGCGCGTGGAAGTTCTTCGCGATCGGCCAGGCAAAGGTTCGTCCAGGCTACAAAGTGCTCGATCTGGCAGGCGGGACGGGCGATCTGGCGAAAGCGTTCGCGAAACAGGCAGGCGAAAAAGGCGAAGTCTGGCACACGGATATCAATGAATCGATGCTGCGCGTCGGGCGTGATCGTCTGATCGATCGAGGTGTGATCACACCAACCTTGATCTGCGACGCGGAGAAGATCCCGTTCCCGGATAATTATTTCGATATCATTACAGTTGCCTTTGGTCTCCGTAATATGACGCACAAAGATGGTGCGCTAACTGAAATGTACCGAGTGTTGAAGCCGGGCGGCAGAGTGCTGGTCCTGGAGTTCTCGAAGGTATGGGAGCCTTTGAAGAAGGCGTACGATCTCTACAGTTTCAAGTTTTTGCCGTGGCTTGGCGACAAATTCGCGAAAGATGCAGATAGCTATCGCTACTTGGCGGAGTCGATCCGGATGCATCCCGATCAAGAAACTTTAAAAGAAATGATGGAACGCGCAGGATTGGATCGAGTCGAATATTACAATTTGTCAGGTGGCGTGGTAGCTTTACACGTCGGGACCAAATTTTAGTGTTCCACTTTTATAAGGATTCGAAATGTCCGATTCGCGCTTACCCCAGACTCGGGGTTTCCTGAAGTCGTTATTCAGGAAAGCCGGGGTCGTTGCGCTGGCTGGCGTAATCATGGCCGGTGCACTAGCCACGGAAGATGCGGAGGCACGCCGCATGGGTGGCGGCCGCAGCATGGGCCGTCAATCAACCAGCGCAGCACAACAAAACCAGGCTACGCCGCCTTCGCAGTCCATGCAGTCGGGCCAGGCCGCCAACGCCCAGCGTGCGGCGCCGGCCGCGGCGCCCGCCGCCGCGGCCGCGCAGCCCGCGCGTAACCGCTGGATGGGTCCGCTCGCCGGTCTCGCCGCCGGTCTTGGTATTGCGGCGCTGTTGTCGTCCCTTGGTCTTGGCGGCGCGTTCGCAAGCGCAATGGCAAACATGATCATGATCGCGTTGATCGTGATGGCCGCCGTGATGGTGTTCCGCTTCATCATGAACCGCAGGAAAAACGCCAATACACCGGCGTATGCAGCCGCAGGCGCAGCTTCGCCGTTCGGCGGGTCGGCACGTAGCGGGTTCAACTCGCAGGAGCCCAGCTATGTGCCGCAATCGGCGCCGGGCGGTTATGGTCCGTCCGCTGCAGCGCTGAGCAGCGCGAATACGGTCGACGCCGCGCCGCAGATCGAGGTGCCCGCAGGCTTCGACACCGAAGCGTTCGTGCGTAACGCGAAGGTTTATTTCGTGCGCTTGCAGGACGCGTGGGACCGTGGCAATTCCAACGACATCCGCGAATTCACCACGCCGGAAATGTTCGCGGAAGTGAAGCTGGATATCGATGGGCGCGGCACGCAGCCGAACCGCACCGACGTCGTGCAACTCAACGCCGACATCCTGGGTGTCGAGGAGCGTGGTACGGAAAGCCTTGCCAGCGTGCGTTTCCACGGGCTGATTCGTGAAACGGAAGGCGCTGCGGCCGAGCCGTTCATCGAGATCTGGAACCTCTCGAAGCAGAAGTACGGCAACGAAGGCTGGTTGCTGGCCGGGATTCAACAGGTCAGTTAATGGGTCGGGCGAAGGGCTCAAAAAGCCGGTCGCCCGGGCGTTGAAGGGTAGGCCCGATGGCTAACGCAATGTCGGCCGCGCCGGGTGCCAAACGATAACGCCAGTTGCAAAGGTAGAATAGAAACCCGCGCGAGTGACCGCTTGCGCGGGTTTATTCATCTCAGAGCCGATGACGCACGCAGACGAATTCGCCCACCCCGCCGCATCTTCTGCCACCCAGGCCGCAGCCAGAGCTGCATCGAAAGCGTTCGCGGCTGCCGTGAACCACGTGCTCGCGCGCGAATCGTGGGCCCGCGAGCGTCTCACGCCTTACGCAGGCAAGACCGCGCGGCTGGCGCTTTCGCCGTTCTCGTTGTTGCTGATGGTCCAGCCGGACGGGCAGATAACCGCTGTCGATGAAACCGAAGCGCGCACTTTCGACGTTACGCTCTCCGTTCCCGCAGACGCCGTCCCGGCGTTCCTGCAAGGGGGCCAGGCGGCGGTGATGAAACACGTCCGCATAGAAGGCGACGCGGAGTTCGCGACCACGATCGCGAAGCTGGCCGAACATTTGCGGTGGGAGCCCGAAGAAGATCTGGCGCGCGTGATTGGCGACGGTCCCGCCCACCGAATCGGCTCGACCGTGCGCAAGGCGGGCGAACAAGCGCGCCGCTCTGGGCGGAACCTGCTTGAATCGGTGGCCGAATACCTGCTCGACGAACAACCTCAACTCGTGCGCCGCAGCGCCCTCGACACGTTCAATGCGGAACTGTCGATCGCCCGGGACGCGCTTGCGCGCGTTGAAAAGCGCATCGAGCGACTCGAACAAAAAGCCGAAGCCCGCGGCGCGTCAGCGTCCGGCGCCGCGTTACCGCGCGGCACGAGCAAGTAATGGGCTGAACCATGCGTCTTCTGCGTTTCCTCAAGATTTTCTTCACCGTAGTGCGATTCGGGCTCGACGAACTGGTAATGAGCGGCATCCAGGACCGGCGTGTCCGCTTGCTCATGCGCGTTACCACGTTCGGCCGCAGGTTCGACGTCGAACGCGGCGTGCGGTTGCGTCTCGCGCTCGAAAGTCTCGGGCCAATCTTCGTCAAGTTCGGGCAGGTGCTGTCAACGCGCCGCGATCTGCTTCCCGTCGACATAGCGAACGAGCTCGCCAAGCTTCAGGACCAGGTGCCGCCATTCGACTCGGACGTCGCTATCGCCATTGTGGAAAAGTCGCTGGGCTCACCCATTGACGTTTTGTTCGACGACTTCGAGCGTGTGCCTGTGGCGAGCGCATCGATCGCCCAGGTGCATTTCGCCAAGATCAAGACCGGCGCGCATGCGGGCAAGGCGGTGGCGGTGAAGGTGTTGCGGCCGAACATGTTGCCGGTGATCGATTCGGATCTCGCGTTGCTGCGCGACATTGCTTACTGGACCGAGCGGCTGTGGGCGGACGGCAAGCGGTTGAAGCCGCGCGAAGTCGTCGCCGAATTCGACAAATATCTCCACGACGAACTCGACCTGATGCGCGAGGCGGCGAACGGCAGCCAGTTGCGGCG
The DNA here is from genome assembly GCF_044909315.1 of Caballeronia udeis. GTDB lineage: Bacteria > Pseudomonadota > Gammaproteobacteria > Burkholderiales > Burkholderiaceae > Caballeronia > Caballeronia udeis_A. The sequence goes on along the minus strand of NZ_JBIYEB010000001.1, from coordinate 239,404 downwards.
CAATTTTGTGGGCCTCGATCTGCTGATGGTGCCCGAGATGTATTGGGACTATTCAGCGCCCACCGTGCTGGTGATGGAGCGCATGGTCGGCGTGCCGATCAGCCAGGTGGAAGTCCTGCGAGCGGCCGGGGTGGATATTCCGAAGCTGGCGCAGGAAGGTGTCGAGATATTCTTCACGCAGGTATTCCGCGACGGCTTTTTTCACGCCGACATGCATCCCGGCAACATCCAGGTGAGTCTCGCGGAAGAGACGTTCGGGCGGTATATCGCGCTGGATTTCGGGATTGTCGGCGCGTTGTCCGACTTCGATAAAAACTATCTGGCGCAGAATTTCCTGGCTTTCTTCAAGCGCGACTATCACCGTGTGGCCACGCTGCATCTGGAGTCAGGCTGGGTGCCCCCTAGCACGCGTGTCGAAGAGCTGGAAAGCGCGATCCGCGCGGTGTGCGAACCTTACTTCGACCGGGCGTTGAAGGATATTTCGCTGGGCCAGGTGCTGATGCGGCTCTTTTCCACCTCGCGCCGCTTCAACGTCGAGATTCAGCCCCAACTCGTGCTGCTGCAGAAAACGATGCTGAACGTGGAAGGGCTCGGCCGGTCGCTCGATCCTGAACTCGATCTGTGGAAGACCGCCAAGCCGTATCTTGAGCGCTGGATGAACGAGCAGGTCGGCTGGCGCGGCTGGTATGAAAGGCTGAAACTGGAAGCGCCGCAGTGGAGCAAGACGCTGCCGCAGTTGCCGCGCCTGATCCATCAGGTGCTGGCTGACCGGCACGATCAGCCGGGCGGCGGCAATGACGAGCTCATGCGCATGATCCTGATCGAGCAGAAGCGCACCAACCGTTTGCTGCAAGCCTTGCTGATCTTCGGGCTGGCGGTGGGTGCGGGCGCTGTGCTGGTCCAGTTCTGGCAGGTATTTGCATCCGGAGGTTGAGAGCACCATGGTCGACAATAGCAAGCCCGCCGCACCCGCTACCCCTCCGAGCTTCCAAACCCGGGACCCCAATTCGCCCGAGTTCTGGAGTGAACGCTTCGACCAGCGCTTCATGCCTTGGGATCATGCCGGCGTACCGGAGGCGTTCCGAGCGTTTGCCCTTGAACATCGCAGCACGTCGCCGAACGTGCTGATCCCCGGCTGCGGCAGCGCGTACGAAGCGTTATGGCTTGCACGCGAAAACTGGCCGGTCAAAGCCATCGATTTCTCCTCAAGCGCCGTTGCGGCGGCGCGTGAGCAATTGGCAGAGTACGCCGGAGTAGTGGAGCAAGCCGATTTCTTCGCGTACAGGCCGCCGTTCGAGACAGACTGGATTTATGAGCGCGCGTTCTTGTGCGCTTTGCCGCGAGACCGCTGGCAGGACTACGCCGCGCGCATGGCCGAACTGCTGCGGCCCGGGGCGCTGCTGGCGGGTTTCTATTTCCTCGGTGAGACGCCCAAGGGGCCGCCGTTCGGCATTGAACGGGGCGCGCTGGATACGTTGCTGACCCCGTATTTCGAGTTCGTGGAAGAGCACGAAGTGACCGGCTCCATCGACGTCTTTGCTGGACGCGAACGCTGGCTAACCTGGCGCCGGCGTGCGGCAGAAGCCGGGCCTGTCGCCTGAATCCGTCGTATCCAGGATCGGGCCTGCAGCGGCCGACCCGCGGCTGACCCAAAGCCCGTATCTGCACCAATCGGCGTGTGCTTGCGCACCTTGTGTTTCGAAGAAAGAAACCTGCGCAAACGTGCCGCATGCCCTTGAAACCTAAGCCTGCAAGCCCAAAATTAAGGGGCCGCCGATGGTTTGCGGCTATAATTCAAGGCTTTGCAAGCGCCGAAACGTTAATCGTAGGAAGAGTGACATGCCGATCTACGCGTACCGCTGCGAGTCCTGCGGCTTCGAAAAAGACGCGCTCCAGAAAATGAGCGATGCACCGCTCACCCAGTGCCCGCAGTGCGGGAAGGAAACTTTCGTCAAGCAGGTAACGGCCGCGGGCTTTCAGTTGAAGGGTTCCGGCTGGTACGTCACCGATTTCCGTGGCGGCAACAACGGCGCCGCCGCTGCTTCCAAGAAGGAAGAGGGCGGTAAGAAGGACGAAGGCGCCAAAGCGGAAACGAAAAGCGAAAGCGCATCGGATTCGGGTAATTCGAGTAACGGGTCGAGCAAGGATTCGGGTAATCAGTCGTCGAAGACTGATTCGTCCACCGCAAGCGCGCCGGCAGCAAGCAGCACGACGTCGGCTGCGGCGTCATCGGGCAAACCGGCGTCGCCTGCATCGAATTGACGCTCGTCGCTTGCGCGAAGCGCGACGCCTGCAACTCAATCTTGCCCGGCCTGCGCTGACAAGCGCGCTCAGTTGCTCGATCTGCTCGATCTGTCCGATCGCACGCAAGAAGATGACCGCCCGAAGCCATGAACGTGCGTTGGGCGGCGAACCAGCCAAACCGCGAAAGCCCAAGCGGGGCGGCCTTCCGGCTGTGTAAATGACGACCAAAAAGACTACGTTGAAATCCGTGTTCGCAACCGGCCTGCTGGTGCTGGTTCCGCTCGCCATCACGCTATGGGTGATCGGGCTCGTGATCGGGACCATGGACCAGACGCTCCTGCTGTTGCCGGAATCCTGGCAACCCGAGCGGATCTTCGGCTTCCATCTGCCGGGCCTTGGCGCTGTGCTGACGCTCGCCTTCATTTTCGTCGTGGGCTTGCTCACGCAGAACTTCGTCGGCCAGAAACTGGTCGAGTGGTGGAATGTGATCGTGCGCCACATTCCCGTGGTCGGACCGCTGTATACCAGCGTTAAACAAGTGTCGGACACGTTGCTCTCCAGCAGCGGCAACGCGTTTCGCAAGGCACTGCTGATCCGTTACCCGCATTCGGGGTCCTACACCATCGGTTTCCTGACGGGTATTCCCGGCGGCGACGTGGTCAATCACCTGACTGAAGAACATGTGAGCGTCTACGTGCCGACCACGCCGAATCCCACCTCGGGTTTCTTCCTGATGGTGCCGAGAAGCGAAGTCATCGAGCTCGACATGTCTGTCGATGCTGCGTTGAAGTACATCGTGTCAATGGGAGTAGTCGCGCCGTCCATGCCGCAAGCGCAGGCCGCGCCGCGCCGTCCCGTCGATCCGCCGCTGTAATGCCGGCGCGCTGCGAACGAGACCTTGGACTTGTGCGCGCGCACCGTTGATCAATGAATAACGAAAGACACAACATCATGTCGATGAGATCCGAATACTGCGGTCTGGTGACCGAAGCCCTGCTGGGCCAAAGCGTTTCCCTGTGCGGCTGGGTACATCGCCGGCGCGACCATGGCGGCGTCATTTTTATCGATTTACGCGACCGCGAGGGCCTCGTGCAGGTCGTGTGCGATCCGGATCGCGCTGAAATGTTCAAAGTGGCCGAAGGCGTACGCAACGAGTTTTGCGTGCAGGTGAAAGGCGTGGTGCGAGGCCGTCCGGAAGGCACGGCGAATGCCGGGCTGACGAGCGGCAAGATTGAAGTGCTGTGTCACGAGCTGAATGTGCTGAACGCGTCGGTGACGCCGCCGTTCCAGCTCGACGACGACAACCTCTCCGAAACCACGCGCTTGACGCATCGTGTGCTCGACTTGCGCCGTCCGCAGATGCAGCAGAACCTGCGTTTGCGTTACCGCGTGGCTATTGAAGTGCGCAAGTATCTGGACGCGCAGGGTTTTATCGACATTGAAACGCCGATGCTCACCAAGAGCACGCCGGAAGGCGCGCGCGATTACCTTGTGCCGTCGCGTACGAACCCGGGTCAGTTCTTCGCGTTGCCGCAGTCGCCGCAATTGTTCAAGCAATTGTTGATGGTGGCGAACTTCGACCGCTACTACCAGATCGTGAAATGCTTCCGCGACGAAGACCTGCGCGCAGATCGTCAGCCGGAATTCACGCAGATCGACTGTGAAACGTCATTTTTGACGGAACAGGAAATCCGCGATCTGTTCGAAGCGATGATCCGTCACGTCTTCAAGGAAACCATCAACGTCTCGCTCGACGAGAAGTTTCCGGTCATGCTGTATTCGGAGGCCATGCGCCGTTTTGGCTCGGACAAGCCGGACCTGCGCGTGAAGCTGGAATTCACGGACTTGACGGACGCTGTCCGGGACGTCGATTTCAAGGTCTTCAGCACGCCGGCCAATTCCAAGGATGGCCGCGTGGCGGCGATCCGCGTGCCGCGTGGGGGCGAGATGACGCGCAGCGAGATCGACGGTTATACGGAGTTCGTGCGTATCTACGGCGCGAAGGGCTTGGCCTGGATCAAGGTGAATGACATCGCGAAGGGTCGCGATGGCCTGCAGAGCCCGATCGTGAAGAACCTGCACGACGCCTCGATCACCGCGATCATCGAGCGGACCGGCGCGCAGAATGGGGACATCATTTTCTTCGCGGCGGATCGTTCGAAAGTCGTGAACGACAGCCTGGGCGCGTTGCGTCTGAAAATCGGTCATTCGGAGTTCGGTCGTGCGAACGGCTTGTTCGAAAAGGGCTGGAAGCCGCTGTGGGTGACCGACTTCCCCATGTTCGAATTCGACGAGGAAGATAACCGCTACGTGGCGGCGCATCACCCGTTCACGAGCCCGAAGGACGAGCATCTGGAATATCTGGAAACGGATCCGGGCCGCTGCCTCGCGAAGGCTTATGACATGGTGCTGAACGGCTGGGAAATCGGCGGCGGATCGGTGCGGATTTATCAGGAAGAAGTGCAGAGCAAGGTGTTTCGCGCGCTCAAGATCGGTGCGGAAGAAGCACGGATCAAGTTCGGCTTTCTGCTTGACGCGCTTCAGTACGGCGCGCCGCCGCATGGCGGTATTGCGTTCGGGCTGGACCGTATCGTCACGATGATGGCGGGCGCCGATTCCATCCGCGACGTGATCGCATTCCCGAAGACGCAGCGCGCGACGGATTTGTTGACGCAAGCACCGAGCGAAGTGGACGAGAAGCAGTTGAAAGAACTGCATATTCGTTTGCGTGCGCCGGAGCCGAAGCCGCAGTAAGCGTAGCGAGTAACAATGGTTGAAACGGAAAAGGCGCCGCAGGCGCCTTTTTCAGTTTATGGGGTTCTGATCCACGCCGTGCTACCCGCCCCACCCCGTCACCCATTTGCAACAGACGAAACGAAACCTCCGCGTGGTGCGACTTTTCCCGTTTTTAGGTTACATTCTTCGGCCAGCCTCCTAGAAAGGCCGCAACGTTCCCATCATGTCCAAGCCGCCGAAAATTCCCGAGTCTGTCCTTGTTGTCATCCATACGCCCGAACTGGACGTGCTTGTCATTGAGCGCTTCGACCGGCCGGGTTTCTGGCAGTCCGTGACAGGTTCAAAAGATCATATCGACGAACCGCTGGTCCTGACGGCGGCGCGCGAAGTCGCGGAGGAAACGGGGATCGTGGTCGGCAGCGCGGCCGTACCGGAGCGCTCGCTGATCGACTGGCATCACCGGATTGAATACGACATCTATCCCGAATGGCGGCATCGGTATGCCGAAGGCGTCGTGCGCAACGTCGAACACCAGTTCAGTCTGCTCGTCCCGCATTGCATGGAAGTGACGCTCGCGCCGCGCGAGCACACCGCCTTTCTCTGGCTGCCGTTTCGTGAGGCGGCGGCGAAGTGTTTTTCATCGTCAAATCGGGAAGCGATCCTGCAATTGCCCGAGCGTCTCGCGGAGCACAGCCGGTGATCGGTTTCGGCACGCCCAAACGGCGGTTCGCCGGACTCAAGCAAGCCCTGTTTCGCGGACGCCGCCCGGCACGGCTGTGCTTCACCATCAACAACACGGTGCGGCTGTTCAAGTCCGGTGTGGAATTTTTCCCGGCGCTGATCGAACGCATCAACGCCGCCCAGCACGACGTCTCGCTTGAAACCTACATCTTCAGCGACGACGACGCCGGCCGCGCCATCTCCACCGCGCTGATGAACGCGGCCCGGCGCGGCGTACACGTACGCGTGATCACGGACGGCATAGGCACCGCGAAACTCCCGCTTTTCGATGAGTGGACGCAGGCGAACGTCGAACATCGCGTGTACAACCCGCACTTGTTCGGGCAGCTTGGGTTTTCACGGACGCATCGTAAGCTGGCGGTCATCGACCGTCACATTGCGTTTTGCGGCGGCATCAATATTGTCGATGACTTCGATCAGAACGGCGTTCATCTCGATCACGCGCGCTGGGATTTTGCGCTCGAAGCGCAAGGCCCGGTGGTCAAGGACGTGCGCGAAGCCTTCGATATCCAATGGCAGCGAATTCGCCTCGGCGTGAAACCGCGGGCGGCGCGACAGGAGGACCAGCAATCTGCGCCAGGCGTTTCGTCGAGAACCAGCCGCAGCGCATTGCGCGCGCGCCTGCGAGCACGGCGGGGCCTGATTCACGCGGTCGATCGACCGTGCGTGGCATTCGTCGCCCGTGACAACCTGCTCAACCGGCGCGCAATCGAAAAGGCGTATCTCGCGGCGATTTCGCACGCGGAAAAAGAAGTGATGCTCGCGAATCCGTATTTCATGCCGGGGCGCAAACTGCGTCGCGCGCTGGCTCGCGCAGCGCAGCGTGGCGTGCGTGTCACGCTGGTGATCGGACGAAAGGAATTTGTCGCGCTCGATTACGCCACGCCGTTTTTGTATCGCAATCTCCTGAAGTACGGCGTGCGGATCGCGGAATACGAGAAAACCATCCTGCACGGCAAAGTGGCCGTGGTGGACTCGAACTGGGCTACGGTTGGATCATCGAATCTGGACGCATTGAGCCTCGTGCTGAACAATGAGGCGAACATGGTGCTGGTGAACCATGAGCAGGAGATCGTGAAGCTGCGCGACGCGATCCTGGCCGCTTTCCACGACGGCCGCCCGATCACGGTTGAGCAATACGCGGCGCGCCCGGTTGGTGAGCGTCTGCTTAACTGGCTCGCCTACAACGCGTACCGCACGATGATGAAAATGCTCACCATCGGCCGCTACGATTGAGGCGTAAAAAACGCCGCGCGGTCAAACCCGGGCAGGCCCGACTGGCCGTCCGCCCACAAACCGGGACAAACTGAGACTCGTCCGATAGATGTGGTCAGAAGTTAGACCCCGGTTTCTAATAAAAAGCTTGTTTCATGAGCGGCTAGCTATAACAATAGTACGGCCGTTCGATTTTATTTCGATTCAATGAAAACGGTAAAGATCATGCGAAAAGGCGAACAGACACGAGTCGCGATCCTCGATGCTGCGCTGGACCTGGCGAGCAGGGACGGACTTGAGGGTTTGACGATCGGCCTGCTGGCCGAACGGATGCAAATGAGCAAGAGCGGCGTGTTCGCGCATTTCGGCTCGCGCGAGGATCTTCAGGTGGAAGTGGTCAAGGAATACCACCGGCGCTTTGAAGACGAGGTGTTCTACCCGAGCCTGCGCGAAGCACGTGGTTTGCCGCGCTTGCGCTCAATGCTGGCGCGCTGGATGGAAAAGCGCATTGAGGAAGTGACAACGGGCTGTATCTACATCAGCGGCGCGGTGGAGTATGACGATCGCGCCGACAGTGCAGTCCGGGAACAACTTGTACACAGCGTGACCACCTGGCGAGCGGCGCTCACGCGTGCGATCAACCAGGCGAAAGACGAAGGGCATCTGCGGGCGGACACAGATCCGGGGCTGATGCTGTTCGAACTCTATAGCTTCACGCTCGGCCTGCATCATGATGCCCGTTTCCTGCACCTGCCGGACGCGGTGCAACTGACGCGGGACGCGCTGGAAAAGACGATTGTTTCGTATCAAAGCAACGGCCATTAGGCGTCGGGCGGATCAGCAGAAGGAGCAGTACGGCGGATTCGGCGGCGACCAAGGCCCAAGCTTCCTGGACACTTGGAGAAGAAAAAATGGGACAGTACACAGCGCCGCTACGTGACATGCAGTTTGTCTTGCACGAATTGCTCAATGTGGAAGCCGAGGTCAAGGACATGCCGAAGCATGCCGACCTCGACGCGGACACCATCAATCAGGTTCTCGAAGAGGCCGGCAAGTTTTGCGCCGAGGTGCTTTTTCCGCTGAACCAGATTGGCGACCGCGAAGGCTGCACGTACGAAGGCGATGGCGTTGTGCGCACGCCGGCGGGTTTCAAGGAAGCCTACAAGCAATACGTGGAAGCGGGCTGGCCGGCACTGGGTTGCGACCCGGAATACGGCGGCCAGGGCCTGCCCGCGTTCGTGAACAATGCGCTGTTCGAAATGCTGAATTCGGCTAACCAGGCCTGGACGATGTACCCCGGCTTGTCGCACGGCGCGTATGAATGTCTTCACGCACATGGTGCACCGGAGCTGCAGAAAACCTACTTGCCGAAACTTGTCGACGGTACCTGGACCGGCACCATGTGCCTGACCGAACCGCATTGCGGCACCGATCTGGGAATGCTTCGCACGAAGGCCGAACCGGATAGCGACGGTTCCTATGCCATCAGCGGCACGAAGATCTTCATCTCCAGCGGTGAGCATGATATGGCGGAGAATATCGTGCATCTGGTGTTGGCTCGGTTGCCGGGTGCACCGAACGGCACGAAGGGCATTTCGCTCTTCATCGTGCCGAAGTTCATCCCGACTGACGCCGGCGCTCCCGGTGAGCGCAACGGCGTGAAGTGTGGTTCGATCGAACACAAGATGGGCATTCACGGTAACTCCACGTGCGTGATCAATCTGGATAACGCGAAGGGCTGGCTTGTCGGAGAACCGAACAAGGGCTTGAACGCCATGTTCGTGATGATGAACGCGGCGCGCCTGGGCGTTGGCATGCAGGGGCTGGGGCTGACGGAAATCGCGTATCAGAACTCGCTGACGTATGCGAAGGAACGCCTGCAAATGCGTTCGCTGACCGGCCCGAAGGCGCCGGAAAAAGCGGCTGATCCGATCATCGTGCATCCGGATGTTCGCCGTATGTTGCTCACGCAAAAGGCCTACGCCGAAGCCGGTCGTGCGTTCACGTACTGGGCTGCGTTGAATATCGACAAGGAACTGTCCCATGCCGATGAATCAGCGCGCAAGGACGCCGCCGATCTCGTCGCGCTGCTCACGCCGGTCATCAAGGCGTTCCTGACGGACAACGCGTTCGAAGGCACCAACATGGGCATGCAGATCTACGGCGGCCATGGTTTCATCTCCGAATGGGGCATGGAGCAATACGTGCGCGACGCCCGCATCAACATGATCTACGAAGGCACGAATTCGATTCAGGCTCTGGACCTGCTCGGCCGCAAGATTCTCGGCGACATGGGCGCGAAGCTGAAGAAATTCGGCAAGCTCGTGACCGACTTCGTTGAAGAGGAAGGCGTGAAGCCGGAGATGCAGGAGTTCATCAACCCGCTCGCGGACATTGGCGACAAGGTGCAGAAGCTGACCATGGAAATCGGCATGAAGGCGATGCAGAATCCGGACGAAGTCGGCGCCGCCTCCGTGCCTTATCTGCGCACCGTCGGGCATCTGGTGTTCTCGTATTTCTGGGCACGCATGGCGCGTATCGCGCTGGATAAGGAAGCCGAAGGCGATCCGTTCTACAAAGCGAAGCTCGCCACCGCGCGGTTCTACTTCGCCAAGCTGCTGCCTGAAACGGCATCGACCATTCGCGCCGCGCGCGCCGGATCCAAGACGCTGATGGACTACGACGAAGCCTTGTTCTAGGCCTCTTTTGCACTGCGCCGCGTTTTAGCTGGTTCAAAAAACGCGGCGCATCGTCTTACCGAATACCTCTCCCGGAGACACAACGTGAGCAATCTGAACATACGCAAGGTGGCCGTGCTCGGCGCCGGCGTGATGGGCGCGCAGATCGCTGCGCACCTGATCAACGCCCAGGTGCCGGTCCTGCTGTTCGACCTGCCTGCTAAAGAAGGTCCGAAGAACGGCATCGCGTTGAAAGCGATCGAGAATCTGAAGAAGCTGTCGCCCGCACCGTTCGGCGTGAAGGACGACGCGCAATATATCCAGCCCGCGAACTACGACGACGACATCGAGAAGCTGAAAGAGTGCGATCTCGTGATCGAAGCGATCGCCGAGCGCATGGACTGGAAGCACGACTTGTACAAGAAGGTCTCGCCGCATATTGGTGCGAAGGCGATTTTCGCGACCAATACGTCGGGGCTATCGATCACGGAGTTGTCGAAGGGTTTCTCCGATGAACTCAAGGCGCGTTTCTGCGGCGTGCACTTTTTCAATCCGCCGCGCTACATGCATCTGGTCGAACTGATTCCAACTGATACCACGCAGCCGCAGATCCTCGATCAGCTTGAAACGTTCCTGACGAGCGTGGTGGGCAAGGGTGTCGTGCGCGCGAAGGACACGCCGAATTTCATCGCCAATCGTGTGGGTATTTTCTCGATTCTTGCGGTAGTCGCGGAAGCGAAGAAGTTCGGACTGCGTTTCGATGAAGTCGATGACCTCACGGGCGCGCGCCTCGGCCGGGCCAAATCGGCGACGTTCCGCACGGCCGATGTGGTCGGTCTCGACACCATGGCGCACGTCATCAAGACGATGCAGGACAACCTCCCCGACGATCCCTTCTTCCCGCTGTACGAAACGCCGGCGGTTCTTGCCAACTTGGTGAAGAACGGCGCGCTGGGCCAGAAGTCGGGTGCGGGGTTCTACAAGAAAGAAGGCAAGGCAATCAAGGTGCTGGACCCGAAGACGGGAACATACGTTGATGGCGGCAGCAAGGCGGATGAACTCGTCGGCCGGATCCTGAAGCGCCCGCCGGCTGAACGGCTGAAGCTGCTGCGCGAATCGGAGCATCCACAGGCTCAATTCCTGTGGTCCATTTTCCGCGACGTGTTCCATTACATCGGCGTGCATCTGGACTCCGTCGCTGACAACGCCCGCGATATCGATCTCGCCATCCGCTGGGGTTTCGGCTGGAACGAAGGTCCGTTCGAAAGCTGGCAAGCGGCTGGCTGGACGCAAGTCGCGAAGTGGGTGCAGGAAGATATCGATGCCGGCAAGGCGTTGTCGAAAGCACCGTTGCCTTCATGGGTCTTCGACGGACCCGTGGCCGAGAAGGGCGGCGTTCATACGGCCGAAGGATCGTGGTCGGCGACTGCCAACAAGTTCAGCCCGCGGTCCTCGCTTGACGTCTACAAGAAGCAGGTGTTTCGCGCACCACTGATCGGTGAAGCGGGCGCCGATCCGAAAACCTACGGCAAGACGCTGTTCGAAACCGACGCCGTGCGCGCCTGGGTCGACGATCGCGCGGGCGAAGACGATGTCGTCATCGTGTCGTTCAAAAGCAAGATGAACACGATTGGACCATCGGTGATCGAAGCCCTGACGAAGGCGATCGAACTCGCCGAAGCCGATTACAAGGGCGTCGTGATCTGGCAGACGTCGGCGCTGAAGCTCGGCAATCCGGGCGGGGCGTTCTCGGCCGGTGCGAACCTTGAAGAAGCCATGCCCGCGTTCATGATGGGCGGCGCGAAGGGTATCGAGCCATTTGTGAAGAACTTCCAGCAAGGCATGTTGCGCGTGAAGTACGCGAGCGTGCCGGTGGTGGCGGCTTTGTCGGGCATCGCGCTCGGCGGCGGTTGCGAGCTCGCGCTGCACTCGGCCAAGCGCGTTGCGCACATCGAAAGTTATATGGGGCTGGTGGAAGTGGGCGTGGGTCTCGTGCCTGCAGGCGGCGGCTTGAAGGAAGCAGCGTTGCGTGCTGCGAGCGCGGCCAGCGCCGTGAACGCTACTAGCGATCTGCTCAAGTTCCTGCAGAAATCGTTCGAAAACGCCGCGATGGCGAAGGTCTCCGCATCGGCATTGGAAGCACGTTCGATGGGGTACCTGAAGGCATCGGACACGATCGTTTTCAACGTGCACGAATTGCTCGATATCGCGAAGAAGGAAGCGCGGGCTCTTTCCGCGGCGGGTTATCGCGCGCCGTTGCGTGTCACGCAAATACCTGTGGCCGGACGCTCGGCGATCTCGACCATCAAGGCGTCGCTCGTGAATATGCGCGATGGCCGTTTCATCAGCGACCACGACTTCCTGATTGCGAGCCGTATTGCGGAAGTGGTGTGCGGCGGTGATGTTGAAGCAGGCAGTCTCGTCGATGAAGAATGGCTGCTGGCGCTCGAACGTCGCGCGTTTATAGACCTGCTCGGCACCGCCAAGACGCAGGAACGGATCATGGGCATGTTGCAGACCGGCAAGCCGGTTCGTAACTAACGGGCGCGACCGCAAAAGTGCATGGGGCCAGAGTAAGGCGCTAAAGCGCCAACTCTGGCCGACAACGGAGCCAAAAAATGAGCAAACAAGTGCAGGACGCATATATTGTCGCCGCGAGCCGGACGCCTATCGGCAAGGCGCCGCGCGGCATCTTCAAGAACACGCGGCCCGACGAACTGCTGGTCCATGCGATCCGCTCAGCGGTCGCGCAGGTACCGGGTCTGGATACGAAGCTGATTGAAGACGCGATCATTGGTTGCGCGATTCCCGAAGGCGAGCAAGGCCTGAACGTGGCGCGAATTGGCGCGTTGCTGGCCGGCCTGCCGAACTCGGTGGGCGGCGTGACAGTGAACCGGTTTTGCGCCTCGGGCGTGACGGCGCTGGCGATGGCCGCCGACCGGATTCGCGTCGGTGAATCGGACGTAATGATTGCGGGCGGCTGCGAGTCGATGAGCATGGTGCCCATGATGGGCAACAAGCCGTCGCTGTCGCCGCATATCTTCGATCGCGACGAGAACGTCGGCATTGCTTACGGCATGGGCCTGACCGCCGAACGCGTGGCCGAGCGCTGGAAGATCAGCCGCGAAGCGCAGGATGCGTTCTCGGTGGAGTCGCATCGACGTGCATTGGAAGCGCAGCGTACCGGCGAGTTCAACGACGAAATCGCAGCGTTCACGCTGAATGAACGGTTTCCCGATCTGGCGACAGGCGAGATCCGCGTCAACGCACGCGAGATCAGGAATGACGAAGGCCCGCGCCAGGACACGACGTTGGAAGGGCTTGCCAAGCTTCGTCCCGTCTTTGCCGCAAAGGGTTCGGTCACGGCCGGCAACAGCTCGCAGACCTCTGACGGCGCGGGCGCGTTGATCGTGGTCAGCGAGAAGATTCTGAAGCAGTTCAACCTGACGCCGCTGGCGCGTTTCGTGAGCTTCGCGGTGCGTGGCGTGCCGCCGGAAATCATGGGTATCGGGCCGAAGGAAGCCATTCCCGCGGCGTTGAAGGCAGCGGGTCTGACGCAGGATGACATCGACTGGATCGAACTCAATGAAGCGTTTGCAGCGCAATCGCTGGCTGTGATCCAGGACCTGGGACTCGACCCGTCGAAGATCAACCCGCTTGGTGGCGCGATTGCGTTGGGTCATCCGCTGGGCGCAACCGGCGCCATTCGTGCCGCGACGGTCGTGCACGGCTTGCGCCGGCGCAACCTCAAGTACGGCATGGTGACCATGTGCGTGGGAACGGGCATGGGCGCGGCAGGCATTATCGAACGGATGTAAACGGCGAAACCCGGGGTATTGCCAAAGCGTAAAACAACGGTTCGTGCACCATCCGGTTCGCGGACCGTTTCTTCATTCAGGAGACGAGAATGGACATCATCACCGAACACGTCGACGGCGTGCTGAGCATCACCATGAACCGCCCGGCTCGCAAGAACGCGCTGACGGCCGCGATGTACCAGACCATGGCTGACGCCTTCTTCGACGCCGAAAATGATCCCGCCGTACGGGTGGTGCTGATTCGCGCAGTGGGCGATACGTTCAGCTCAGGCAACGATATCGAGGACTTCATGAAGGCGCCGCCCGCGACGCAGGACGCGCCCGTATTCCAGTTCCTGCGCCGCATCAGCACCGCGCAGAAGCCGGTGGTGGCGGCTGTGGCGGGCGGGGCCGTGGGCATTGGTACGACGATGCTCCTGCATTGCGACCTGGTCTACGCAGCGTCCACAGCGAAGTTCGCGTTGCCGTTCGTGCAGCTTGGGCTTTGTCCGGAGGCGGCGTCGAGTTTGCTGTTGCCGCGCATTGCGGGCTATCAGCGCGCGGCCGAGAAGCTGCTGTTGGGCGAATCGTTCGGTGCCACCGAGGCTGCGAACATGGGGATCGTGAACCGGGTTCTATCGGCGGAAGAAGTGGGCGATTTCGCATTCGCCCAGGCGAAGAAACTCGCGGCGTTGCCCCCGGCATCGCTGAAGGCTACCAAGGCGTTGATGAAGGGCGCTCAGGCTGGAGAAGTCAGCGCGCAGATGGCGGCGGAGGCGGAACACTTCGCTCACATGCTGACCGCGCCGGAAGCGAAGGAAGCGTTCACGGCTTTCTTCGAGAAGCGCAAGCCGGATTTCAGCCGGTTTAATTGAGGATCGGCCTGGACTGATGACTGGCCCGGAACGGATGAACAAGCCGGCGCTTACGCCTGCTTGTTCATCGGCTGGTTGGCGAGCGCCTAGCCCGCTTTGGCAAATGCCCAGCAGTCGTTAGCTGCAAACTCAACCCAGTGATCACCGGCGGCGCGCGGCATTTGATCAAACGCACGGAAGCGCATTTCTCCGCGATGGAAGAGGTACTCCCATCGATCGCCGAGATACATCGATGTAACCAACTTCGCTCGTAAGCGATTTGCGCCAGGGCCGTCGGCCACTTGCACGCGCTCGAGACGAATCACGGCCTGCGCGGCCTGCCCCGCATGCAATGCTTCTTTGGCATGCGCTTGCAGTTCGAAGCCTTCGCCCGAAAGCGTCACGTGATCACCATTGATTGCCGTGACCTTTGCATCAATCCGATTGTTGCTGCCCATGAACTCCGCTGTGTAAAGCGAGCGCGGCGAGCCGTAGAGTTCGGCCGGCGTTCCCTCCCGTTCAATACGTCCGTTGCGCAGCAGCAAGATTCGATCGGACATGGCCATGGCTTCGGTCTGATCGTGGGTCACGCACAACGCTGACAAACCCAGCGACGCAATCAACTCCCGCAGCCATGCGCGTGCTTCTTCACGCAACTTTGCATCGAGAACGGAAAGCGGTTCGTCGAGCAGGATCACCGGCGGGTTATAGACCAGCGCTCGTGCAATGGCTACGCGTTGTTGCTGTCCTCCCGATAGCTGGTAAGGGAAACGCTCCGCGAGTTGCCCGAGGCCCAGCTGGTCGAGCGCGCTCTGCACGCGGCGCTTTTGTTCTGAAACGGAGACCTTGCGCAGCTTCAGTCCATACCCCACGTTCTCCGCCACCGTGCGATGCGGCCACAGTGCATACGACTGGAACACAAGACCAAGCGAGCGCTGTTCGACCGGGCAGTCGATGTTTCTGGTGCTATCGAAGAAGATTTTTTCATCCAGCGCGATGCGGCCATCGGACGGTTGTTCAAGTCTGGCTACCGCACGCAGCAGCGTCGTCTTGCCGCTTCCGGACGCGCCCAGCAAGCACACGACTTCCCCTGTCTTCAATTCAAACGAAACACCCTTCAGGATCGGATTGGCTCCGTAGCTGAGGAAGAGGTGTTCGACAATGAGTTTATCCACGAATTTTCACTCCAAAGCGCAACGCCACGCCGAGACCGACGCTGACCATTGCAATGTTGATGACTGAGAGTGCTGCGACCTGATCCACTGCACCCGCTGCCCGCATGGAGACAAGCTACGCGCCGATGACTTCGGTGCCCGGCGAAAGCAGATAAACGGCGGTTGAATATTCGCGCTCGAAAATCATGAAGAGCAACAGCCATGCGCTGAGCAGACCAAAACGCACGAGCGGCAGCGTCACATCCAGGCTCACGCGGGTGCGCGTGCCTCCCGCGCTGCGCCCCGCTTCTTCAAGCTCGGGCGCTACTTGCAGCAAGGCGCTTTGAATCAACCACATGCCGTAGGCGAGCCAGACGACCGTGTATGCGATCCAGATGCTCCACATTGAATTCTTGAGCTCCTTGACGCCCGGAACGAACAGGAAGATCCACAGGAACGCGAGACCGGCAAGCAGGCCCGGTACCGCACGCGGCGGCAGCACGAGGTAGTCGAGAAGCTTGGTGCCCCAGTCGTTATGCCGATGACCCGCGAATGCGACCAGCGCATAGAAGGCCACTGCGAGCGCTCCGCCGATCACCCCGATGCCGAGCGTGTTGAAAATCGCCCGGACCAGGTTGTCCTGCTCGAAGAGATCGGTGAAGTTCGCGAGCGTGAAGGCATCGACAAGACTGACACCTTCGCCCCAATTCGTTACGAACGAGCGCAGCACGATGCCGGACAGCGGCACGAATACGGTAAGAAAAAGCCACAGGCCGACAATCGCCAACGCAACCCAGCGCCATGGTCCAAGCGGTAAAACGGACTGACGATCGGCTTTGCCCTTGACCGTGACAAATTTATTAGCATTCCTTAGCAAATACCGTCGCAGCAGTACAAGCGGAAACGTGATCCCGATGATGCAAACCGCCACTGCCACCATCAGGTGATACGACGGCACGCCAAGTTTGTTGGTCAGTTTGTAGAGGTAACTTGCTAGGACCAGATGTCCTTCCGGGTCTCCGAGTACGAGCGGTAATCCAAACACCTCGAAACCCAGGAAGAACACCAGTACGCCGGCAAACAGCAGTGCGGGCATGGTCATGGGAAAACTGACGTCCCACGCGACGCGGAAGGGTTTTGCGCCCGCGACGCGCGCGGCCTCCTCGACGTCGGAGCCGAGACTGCGCAGCGCCGCGGACGAGTACAGGTACACATGCGGGACATGGGTCAGTCCTACGATCAGCGTGATGGCGGACATTGTGTAGATCGACCAGGGCGCCTCTTCCACTCCGAACAAGGTCTTCCACCACACGGAGTAAAACCCCACCGGACCCGCGGAGACGACGTAGCCGAAAGCCAGCACCATCGGAGAGATGAAGACTGGCGTGAGCAGCATGGGTTCGATCCAGCGACGCCCGGGCAAATCGGTGCGGATCATCAGGAACGCGAGCACGGCGCCGAGGGGGATCGCGATAAACAGCATGCCGCCCGCGATGATCAACGAGTTTTTCAGTGCCAGCCAGAAGTCGGGATCGTCAAAAATAAACTGGAAGGCGCCGATGCCGAAGCTTTGATTGGCATCGAAGAAGGGCGTGCTCAGCAGGCTCTGGAACACGATGAACGATAGCGGCATCAGCACCACTATCGTCAGCACCGCGATCACGGCCCAGCGAAACATCGCGCTCAACCCG
This sequence comes from Caballeronia udeis, assembly GCF_044909315.1. Taxonomy (GTDB): domain Bacteria; phylum Pseudomonadota; class Gammaproteobacteria; order Burkholderiales; family Burkholderiaceae; genus Caballeronia; species Caballeronia udeis_A. The sequence continues at coordinate 222,294 of NZ_JBIYEB010000001.1, read as the reverse complement.
CGCCATCCGCCAGCGGGAAGGTGAGGGACTTTGCGCTCGCCATCCGGCTTCAGGATCGGCGGCGAAACGGTTGTTCTTGAATCGAGCATGCGTTTCCCCTGCGCGTCAAAAGCGCATCAAGAAAATGGTGGCGATGGATATTGCCCGCAATCGCCCACGCGCGAGCGCGGGGACCAAGCGGGTTCGGTTTAACGCTTGATGGCCTGCTGCCAGCGCTTCATGAACTCGAGCCGCTTTGCCTGATCCAGATGGACCAGCAATCCTGCGCTAATGGGGATGGGTTTGAGCGAATCGCCTAGTTGTTGCTGGAGAGCGACCATCGCGGTTTCACCCTCCACGTCCGAGCGGATCGAGAACGGATTGGCCTGGTTTGCGATCAAGGTCTGACCGCGCTTTGAAAGCTGGTAATCGAGCCATAATTTCGCTGCGTTGGGATGCTTTGCCTTCTTGGAAATCGTCACGATGCGGCTCACCACCAGCGCGTAATCCTTCGGATAAACATAGCCAATCGAGGGATCTTTCTTCGCCCTTGAGAAGGCGTACGATCCGAGAATGTTGTATCCAATCAAGTTCTCACCCGATGAAATTCGTTCCATCATCGCGCCTGTACTCGAGAGCAGTTTGGGCCCGGTTGCGCCGATTGCATCCACAAGCTGCCAGGTCATCTGCGGATTCACGCGTGCGTCCTGCGTGAGCGCATTGAAGCCCACTCCCACCTTCTCGATGTCGTAGGTGGTGATCTTGCCTTTGTATTTCGCGGACTGGGTCTGCAACAAATTGATCAGTGCAGCGCGCGTTTGCGGCACGTCGCCTGCGGGCACCAGACGCTTGTTGTCGACAATCGCAAGCGGCTCATAGGTCGTGCCGAAAGCCTGCTGCTGGTACTGAGCCCATTGCGGAATGCTGGACGCTTCCGGTGAGGCATAGCTTGCGATCAGGCCGTCGTTCACCAGCTTCATCTGGAGATCCATGGCTGAACTCCACAGCACGTCGGCGCTCGCGCTGCTCGCCGCGTTTTCACTGATGTAGCGGTTATACAGTTCGGTGCTGTTCATGTCGTTGTATTCGATCTTGATGCCGTACATGGCCTCAAAATCCTTGAGCAACGAGCGGATCACGGAGGTGTCGGTGGCAGCGTAGATGATCAGCTTGCCTTCTTCCCTGGCGTCGTCGATAACGGTTTGGTAGGTGGCCGCATATCCCGGGGGGCTTGCGCGTGGACCGTTCCCCTGAAGCACACACCAGCGGCCGCCAGTACGCACACTGCTGTTCTCAGTAAGTTCATGTCTTCCTCCACAAATGGTTTGTAGTGTTTATGAATAAGCGGATGCATCCTAAGTCCTGCGTACTTTCAGGCCGCTTTCATTTGTGTGAGGAATCAATTCACAATCTCCGATTCGGCCTCATGGCTTTCCCTAGTCGCGCGATGCAGGCGTCGCTCGTTCGCATCTCGCGTCGGGGCCTTCCAGCCGACGGCAAATTGCTGCGCGCACACCACAAGGGTGTGCAATGTGAGAGATCGATAGGGCGTAACGGCGGTGCGATCAACAAGGAAATATTGCGTAGGGGCCGGTGGGATCAAAGACTCCCGCGTGTGCGCATGCCGGATCCGCAGCGAATGTGCGGCAGGTCGGGACCCGGCGTGGACAGCGGTTATTTCATGACGCCAGGGGATCGACGTCGGGTGTCAGAGAGCGCCGCGGCTTGGCGGTCAGTTTGCGCCGCCGCCCACGCGGCCATACTCCACAAACCCGTTCTCCCGCGCAAAACTCACCAGCCGCAAGCCGGCTTTCTCGGCGATGGAAATAGCCAGCGACGTAGGCGCGGAGATGGTGACGAGCATGGGCACACCGACCCGCGCTGACTTGCGCACGAGTTCATAGCTTGCCCGGCTTGAAAGGAAGACGAAACCTTGCGTGGTGTCCACGCGTTGCAGCACCAGATGCCCGATGAGTTTATCGAGCGCGTTATGGCGGCCCACGTCCTCGAACGCATATTTGACCGCGCCGCTTTCGTCGCACCAGGCGGCTGCGTGCAATCCACCCGTCAGCTTCGACAACTGCTGATGCGCGGGCAATTCATGCGCGGCATGGGCGATGGCGTTGTCCGCAAGACGGCCCAGGAAGCCGGTGTCGGGCACGCGTTCAGGCTGCAGATCCAGCAAGTCGATACTCTCGATGCCGCACACCCCGCAGCCCGTGCGCCCGGCCAGCGCCCGGCGCTTCTGCTTCAGCGCGACAAATGCCTGCTGTACGACCTGCAGATGCACTTCGGCGTGCGGTAATGTGTCGCCGGCGGGCGTATCGTGGAAAAATACCTCGATGTCGTGAATGTCACTGCCGCGCTCCACAATGCCCTCGGTCACCGAAAAGCCCACCGCGAACGCTTCCAGGTCGCGCGGCGTGCACATCATGACCGCGTGAGAAATGCCGTTGTAGACGAGCGCGACGGGCCATTCCTGGCCGACGTCGTCGGCGGCGTCGCGTGTTTCGCCTAACCGGTGACGCCGCACCGGACGCTGTACGTAGCCGGGTTGGTCATCGATGTCTGTGTCATTCATTGCATGCTCACTTGCTGATTGCTTTCGATGTCGCGTTTTAGCCGCTTCCCATCAGCTTTTACGAGATAAATTCGGGCATAACGCTTGCTGCTTTATGGGGCAACAGACACACTACAAGCCGTTCAAGGCCCTACGATAACCTACCGCGGCCTCACCTGCTTTCCTTGTCCATTACGCCAACGAGGCACCTGCCATGGCACTTTACGACGCTCCGCTCCTGTTCGGATTCGAACAGGAGTCGACGGAGAATCTAAGCTTCATTCCGCTCGTCGTCCGCTTTAATCTGGACCGCTTCGGCCAGCGCATTTCGCTTGAGCAGTGGAGAAGACTGCCACACGGCGACCGGGAACTGCTCGCGCGCTTTCCTGTTGAAGACGACGTTGCTATCGAACCTAATTTTGACCAGGCGCTCGCCGAGATGCTGCGAACGCATGCCGACGCAAGGCCCGAGACCTTCACGCCCGATGGCGATCCAATCTGGGCACATACCGACGTCGTGCCGGAAACCGTGATTCGCCAGAGCAGTTTGTGCGGGATCGGCTCACCCAGTCTTGGGCGATGGTCGGAGCTGTCGCGGTTCCAGCGCTATGCGCTGGCGAAGCTATCGCGCAAGGCCGACGTGAACCACGACTTCGTTCCGGCGATGCGGGAGTTCGGTCTGGCCGACTAGGCTTTTGCTCGCGCCTGTAGACGTGGGCCGCCGGATGTTGAGAGGCAATGGCAGCGGCTTGCTCGCAAAAACCTGGGCGCGAGCGGCCCCCCCGGACGCTGCATGCCGCGCTCTCGGCCCACGAGAGTGAAATTCCCTCAAAAAAGGCGCTTTTTAAGCGCCTGCCCTAAATTCCCCCCAGCGCCTGCCGATAAATAGCTATCGATGTACGGAAATCGATGTGAAGACGCGCGCCCCGTCTTCCCGGCCCCGCCTCCCGCACGGCGATCGAACCCATGAATTCATTCTTTTCCCGCCGTCTGCTGGTGAACCTGGCTGTGGTCCTGATCGCCATGGGGGCGAACGCGTTCGTCGCATACCAGCAAATCGACCGCCAAAGCGATGCCGACGCGCGCACGCAGCGCTCACTCAGCCTGATGCGCGATCTTGACGCGTACCGCAGCGCTCTCGGCGAAAGTCTCCCGGAAATCAGCTGGTACAAGGCAAGCGGGGTGCTTGCACCAGCCGACGTTCGCGAGGCGCGTGCAGTGCATATCGACGCGCTGGAAAGCGGCCTGCGCGCCCAGTTCGATTACGAACCCGACATGCAAGGAGCGTTCTACCTGCTCGGCGAAAGCGCGCGCATCGCGAAACGCGACGCTCAATCGGCGTACGAACGCGCCGACGCGGACGCACCCGGTGCAGCCCGCGACTGGGCCGAGCAAGCGGTGCGCCGGCTCGCCGAAGATCAGCAATCACTCGATGTCGAACTCACGGTGCTGCGTGCGAGGGAAGCCGATTCGCTCGCGGCAGCGCTCAACGAATCCGCGCTGGCATCCAGCCGCGCCGTTGGCCTGCTGATCCTCACGATGCTCGCCGGCGGCGGCGCGCTGATCTACACCTTCGCGCGCCACGAGAAGTCGGCGCACGACAAGTTGCGCATTGCCCGCGCGATGCAACGCAGCAACGAGCGTTTCCGCGATCTGTTCGACGCGCATCCGGTACCCATGTGGATTGTCGATGCGACGACGTATTGCTTTGTCGCGGTGAATCCGGCGGCGCTTGCTCATTACGGCTACAACGAACTCGAATTCCTGTCGATGAGCGTGCGCGACCTGCACGCCGACGACGACTTCGAGCGCTTCGCCGCGCTTCTCGCGCGCCATGCGCGCAGTCATGCGGACAGTCAGCCGCGCCAGCCGGGCGCCCAACGGCCTGCCGGCGTTTGGCGGCACAAGCGCCGTGACGGTGCGCAGGTGAGCGCCGACATCTCGTCGCACGCGCTGACTTATTCGGGGCATCCAGGCATTTTCATGCTGGCCAACGATGTCACCGACCGCATCAATGCCGAGACCGAAGCGCGGCGTTCGAAGCAGATGCTGGAGTCGCTTATCGACAATATTCCGCAGCGGATCTTCTGGAAGGATCGCGACTCGCGCTATCTGGGCTGCAATCTGGCCTTTGCCCGCGATGCCGGTCTCGCGAGCAAGGACCAGGTGGTTGGCTTGACGGATGCGGACCTGCCTTGGTGGCGTTCGGCCGCGCAACTTCGTGACGACGACCGCCGGGTCATCGCGACCAGCCAGCCACTGATGGATCTGGAATGCGACGTTGAGCGCGACGGCGAGGTGCGCGCGTCGATCACCAGCAAGATGCCGCTGCTCGACGGGGAGGGGCGCATTATCGGCGTGCTGGGTTCGTATGACGATACGACTGAGCGCAAGCGCGCCGAATTGGCTCTGCGCCTGCAAAGCCGGGCGCTGGATGCCTGCGTCAATGCCGTACTGATCACCAATGCGACCGCCACGGGCAATGTGATCGAATACGCGAATCCGGCGTTCAAGCGCATTACCGGCTACGACCCGGCCGATATCGTGGGCCGCGATTGCCGGTTCCTCCAGCGCGACGACCTCGACCAGGAGGGGCTCAACGCGATCCGGGCGGGTCTCGCTGCGAACCGCGAGGTCAGCGCGCTGCTGCGCAATTATCGTAAGGATGGCGTGCTGTTCTGGAACAAGCTGTTCATCGCGCCTGTGCCGGATGCGCATGGACACGCGACGCATCATGTCGGCGTGATCAATGACGTCACCGAGGTGGTCCGCTATCAGGAGCAGCTCGAATATCAGGCGAACTACGACACGCTCACGCGGCTGCCGAACCGCAATCTGCTGCGGAGCCGCCTGCAACACGCGATTGACCGCGCGCGCCAGGAGGCCACCGCGCTGGCGGTGGTTTTCGTCGACCTCGACGGTTTCAAGAACGTCAACGACAGCCTCGGGCACAGTGTCGGCGACCGTTTGCTTGCGGTGGTCGCGGAGCGGCTGGCGCGTTGCGGCCGCTCCGGCGATACGGTTGCGCGTCACGGGGGTGACGAGTTCGTGGTCGTGCTTCCGGATATGAACCGCGAACACGCGCTGATTGCCTGGATGGAGCGCGTGCGGACCGTCATATCGGACCCCGTATGGCTCGATGGCACGGAGATGTACGTGGGCTGCAGCATGGGCGCGAGCCTGTTCCCGCAAGATGGCGACGACGCCGAAACCTTGCTCAAGAAGGCCGATCTCGCGATGTATCGGGCGAAGGACATGGGGCGCAACACGTACCAGTTCTACCAGCCCGACATGAACGCGAGCGTCGGTGCGCGGTTGGACGTCGAGCGGCGTTTGCGGCGTGCGTTGCGCGACGACGAATTCCTGCTGCACTACCAGCCGCAGGTCGATCTGACAACAGGCGGGATTGTCGGCATGGAAGCGCTCGTGCGCTGGATGGACCCGGAGTTCGGGCTGGTCTCGCCGAGCGCGTTCATTCCGGTGGCCGAGGAATGCGGGCTGATCGGGCAATTGTCCGAGTGGGTGCTGCGCGAGGCGTGCCGACAAAACAAGGCGTGGCAGGATGGGGGCTTGCCGTTGGCGCGGATGTCGGTGAATCTGTCGGCGCGGCAATTCCAGCAACGCGATATCCGCGTGCTCGTGACGTCGGTGCTGGCCGAAACGGGCCTTGCGCCGCAATACCTAGAAATCGAGCTCACCGAAAGCGCGATCATGTGCAACGGGGAGGACACCGTCGCCACCTTGTCGGAGCTGGCGGCGCTCGGAATCAGCATTGCCATCGACGACTTCGGAACCGGGTATTCAAGCCTCAGTTACCTGAAGCGCTTTCCGGTGGACCGGTTGAAGATCGACCGCTCGTTTGTTGCGGATATTGGCTCGCCGGGAGGCAATGAAACGATTACTTCAGCGATCATCGCGCTCGCTCATTCGCTCGAGTTGCGGGTGATCGCGGAGGGTGTGGAGACGGCGGCGCAGCTCGACTTCCTCGTGGCACGCGACTGCGACGAGATGCAGGGATTTTTCTTCTCGCAGCCGCTGCCGGCCGCGGACATTCCCGCGCTGTTGCTGAACAGCCTGGCCACCCTTCAGCTCGGCGCGCGCCAGAGTCTGTCCGATCAGTCGAGCGAGGGCAGTGCGCGCGGCCGGCGGTCGCTGTCGGTGGCAACGTAGGTGAGCGTGGCTTCCGTCACCTTCACCACGTCTTCGGTCAGGCTCATGCGCTGCGCATAGACCTCGACCGATACCGTCACCGACGTATTGCCCGTCTTCACGATATCCGTATAAAAGCTCAGCAAGTCGCCGACAAACACCGGCTGCTTGAATACGAACGAATTCACGGAGATGGTCGCCACGCGGCCGTTCGCGCGCCGGCTGGCCGGGATCGATCCGGCGATGTCCACCTGCGCCATGATCCAGCCGCCAAAGACGTCGCCGTGGACGTTCGCATCGGACGGTTGCGGCACCACGCGCAGCGCGACCGGTTTGTTCGGGAGTTGCAGGGATTGGGTCACGGGCGGATTTCCATGAAAGAGTGACGGGATGCCGGCGGTCAGCGCGCCGTGGCGCCTTCTGCGACAATGCAGGATTAAACGATGTTGCTTTGCGCTCGAACGAGTCAGGTGTGAGTCTGAGCTGGTCGCACCCGTTCCAGCGTGTTTTTACGGCGTTTGGCGAGAGGCTTGGCTGATCATTGCCCACGCGTTGCCCACGCCGCGAAACATCGAATTGTACGGGAAAGCCCACATTTTGAGATGGGCGCCCGTCCCGCGATACCTCGCTCGTCCAGCACCGTTTGGCACCTTGTGCCGCTGCGGCGCTGACTTCTGCAGACCTTGAATCCATGCGCCGCAATTCTCCCTCCGAACCGGTTCCCGTTGCAAAAGGCCCGCGTAACGACTGGCAGACCATTCTCTCGCTGCTGCCGTACCTGACCACGTACAAGTGGCGCGTTGCGTTCGCGCTGACCTGCCTGATCGGCGCGAAGGTCGCGAATCTGGGCGTGCCGATCGTGATGAAAAAGGTCATCGACAGCCTGAGTTCCATCCAGCATCTGACCGCGCTCGGACGCGCGCAGGACTCCGCCGCGATCATCCTGGTAAGTGGTGTGGGCTTGCTGGTCGTGGCGTACGCGATCGTGCGCCTGTCCACTTCGCTCTTCACCGAATTGCGCGAAATGCTGTTCGCGAAAGTCACTGAAAGCGCCGTGCGGCAACTTGCGCTGAAAGTGTTCCGGCATTTGCATTCGCTATCGCTGCGGTTTCATCTCGAGCGGCAGACCGGCGGCATGTCGCGGGATATAGAACGCGGCACGCGCGGCATTCAGCAACTCGTTTCGTATTCGCTTTACAGCATCCTGCCGACGCTCGTCGAAGTCGGTCTCGTGCTCGGGTTCTTTGTCGCGAAATACGAGGCGTACTACGCGATCGTCACCTTGATTGCGCTGGTGACGTACATCGTGTTCACGATCAAGCTCACCGAATGGCGCACGCACTTCCGGCGCACGATGAACGAACTCGATTCGAAGGCGAATTCGCGTGCTATCGATTCTTTGTTGAACTACGAAACCGTCAAGTATTTCGGTAACGAGGAGTGGGAAGCGCAGCGTTACGATGAAAATCTGAAGCGTTATCGCGCGGCGGCCATTCGCTCGCAGCGTTCGCTCTCGGTGCTTAACTTCGGGCAGCAATTCATCATTGGCACGGGGCTCGTGTTTATCCTCTGGCGCGCGACGCAGGGCGTTATTGCGGGGCATTTGACGCTCGGCGATCTCGTGCTGATCAACACGTTCATGCTGCAGCTGTATGTCCCGCTGAATTTCCTGGGCGTGGTGTATCGCGAGCTCAAGCAGAGTCTCACCGATATGGATCGCATGTTCACCCTGCTCGGCGCAGGGCGTGAAGTGCCGGATGTGCCGAACGCTCCGTCGCTGGTCGTGGGCGGCGCGGAGGTCCGGTTCGAGAACGTGAGTTTCTCGTACGAGCGCACGCGGTCGATCCTGCATGGCGTCGATTTCACGATTCCGGCGGGGACCACGACGGCGGTGGTCGGCCATAGCGGGTCGGGCAAGTCGACGCTCGGCCGTCTGCTGTTTCGTTTCTACGATCTCGACCGTGAGCAAGGCGGGCGGATTCTGCTGGACGGCCAGGATATCCGCGATGTCGCGCAGGATTCGCTGCGCGCGGCGATCGGGATCGTGCCGCAGGATACGGTGCTCTTCAACGATTCGATCTACTACAACATCGCGTACGGCCGGCCATCGGCTTCACGCGATGAAGTGATCGCGGCGGCGCGGGCGGCGCATATTCATGAGTTCATCGAAAGTTTGCCGGCGGGGTATGAGACACCTGTGGGTGAGCGCGGGTTGAAGTTGTCGGGCGGGGAGAAACAGCGCGTGGCGATTGCACGGACCCTGTTGAAGAACCCGCCGCTTCTCATCTTCGATGAAGCCACGTCCGCGCTTGATTCGAAATCCGAACGCGCGATTCAGCATGAACTCGACTTGATTGCGCGCGAACGGACGACGCTGATCATTGCGCACCGGTTATCGACGGTGGTTCACGCGCAGCAGATTATCGTGATGGATCACGGGCGGATTGTGGAGCGCGGGACGCACGCGGAACTGGTGCGCGCCGGTGGACTTTTCTCGCAGATGTGGGCGCTGCAACAGCAGAAGGCAGCGGAGCCGGAAGAGGGGGCGGATGACACGGTGGAGGTGGGGGAGTCGGCTCGGGCTTGAGGGCGGTGACAACCGGAAGGTGATTACCCAAGCCGGAACACAACAAAAAGCGTCGATACCTTCTTCAGGCATCGACGCTTTTTTCGCTTGAACCACGCGACCTTATTCCGTCGCGTGAACCATCGCGCTAGCGCCGCCGTGCCCAATCACCGCCACTCCCGGCGCGGCCCAGTGCAGCCATTGCGAGCGCAGCGCCAGCAGGAAGCCGAAAGCGAACACCGCGAGTACGCCAAACGTCGCGAAACCCATCTGGTAGCTGCCGGTACTTTCCTTAGCCATCCCCATGATCACCGGCAGATAGAACCCGCCGATCCCGCCCGCAGCTCCCACGATTCCCGATAACAACCCCGTCTTGCCCTTCCACCGCTGCGGCACGAGCTGGAACGTCGAACCGTTGCCCAGCCCGAAGCACAGGTAAAGACACACCAGCAACGCGATACCCCCCGCCACCGGCGGCATCCAGAGGGCAAACGCAAAGTCTGCAATGGCAATCATCGCCAGCAACACAAGCAGCGCACGCACGCCGGTGACGCGATCGGCGAGATAACCGCCGAACGGCCGCACGATCGCGCCGAGGAACGCGAGCATTGCCATGAAGAGGCCGGCTTCAATCTTTGGCATCTGATAGAGATTGGTGAGCAGCAACGTCACATACGAAGACATGCCGACAAACCCGCCAAACGTGATGCTGTAGATCAGCATCACAACCCACGTATCGCGTTCACCGAGCACTGCCCGGTAATGCTTCGGGAGCACGGCAATGGCGAGCAGCGCGCCGAGCACCGGCAGCAGCAGGACGCCTGTGCGCGCGCCGCCGAACACACCGCCGTGCACCGCGAGCACCATCACGATCAGCCCGACGAGCGTGATCGCGAAACTGGTCATTGCACGCGATGTGCTGCCGCTCTTCTGACCACCATCCGACGCCCACGCGAACAGCGAAATGGCCGTGATCGCCAGCAACGGCAATGCGGCGGCGGTGGCGAGTTTCCAGCCTAAGGCATCGGCGAGATGGGGGAACAGGAAACCGTCCAGCACCGCGCCAATGTTGCCCGCTGCCGCCAGTCCGAGCACCAGGCCCTGCACCTTTGGCGGATAGTTGCTGCCGGCCATTGGCAATGCGACCGCGAAGCTCGCGCCACCCATGCCGAGGAACACGCCGAGCACCAGCAGCAACGAGTACGACGGCGTACCGGACAACAGCGGCAGGACAATGGTCGGGATGGACGAGAGCAGGACACCCATCAACGCGACGCGGCGGCCATCGGTGGATTGGTACAGGTTGCCCAGCGTCACGCGCAGGATCGCGGCCGCCAGAACCGGCACCGCCACGAGAAAGCCCTGCTGGGCGGCGGTCATCGTGATGTCCTTGCTGATGAACGGCGCAAGCGGCCCATACAGCACCCAGACGGTGAAACCGGTATCGAAATACAGGAAGCAGGCAACCAGCGATCGCCAGTTGCCGCTTTTTAAAGAGGTGAGCAGGTTTTTCATCGGGATCCTCGGCGTGGGGCGGCTGTGGCGAGGCATCGATCCACCGGTCAGAACTGCGGTCGACGCTCGGCCGGCAGCAATTCGCAAGTATCATGCCAACGAAATCCATCTTTTAAGCCGATAACCGCGGACCGAACATCAACGCGGCTTTGCGCCGGATGACCTCCGATAGACGCCGACGTTTGGCCCGATCGAGCCCACCCTGACGCGACACCGTACGCACTGCTATCGCTGCGGCGCAGCACCGCGCGTGTGCGAGCCGCGTGAGAATGGTGCGGGGCGCTTCGGGTTATTAATGAAGCGGCCTGCATGAAGCCGCTGCGGGCGAACGGTAAAATGCCCGGGCGTTCAGGGAGCATTCCCAACCAGGCCGAAGGAGCCGCATGGAACTGAAATGGCTCGAAGATTTCGTCTCACTCGCGGAGACGCGGAGTTTCAGCCGTTCGGCTGAGCTGAGGCACATTACGCAGCCGGCTTTCTCGCGCCGGATCCAGGCGCTGGAAGCGTGGCTCGGCACGGATCTTATCGACCGCTCCGTCTACCCGACCCGCCTTACGCAAGCCGGTCAGGTCTTCTACGAGCAGGCGCTCGCGATGCTTTCGCAATTCCACGAAGCGCGCACGCTATTGCGAGGGCAGACGGGCGTGCCGGATGCGACCATCGATTTCGCGGTTCCGCACACGCTCTCGCTGACCTATTTCCCGCGCTGGCTACACCATATAGAAGCGCGGCTTGGGCGCATCAATACACGTTTGCGCGCGCTGAACGTGCACGACGCGGTGTTGTCGCTGGTGGAAGGCGGCTGCGACCTGGTGATGGGTTATCACCATCCGAGCCATCCGATGGCGCTCGATCCCGCCCGCTACGACATGCTGACGCTTGGCACTGAACCCATCAGCCCGTTCTCGTCCGTGAACAAGGGCGGCCGCGCGCGCTACACGCTGCCCGCCACCGCCGACGCCCCCGTGCCGTATCTTTCATACACGCCGAACGCTTACCTTGGCCGGATGACGGAGGTGATCATCGCGACCTCGGCAGTGCGTCTTTATCTCGACAAGGTGTATGAAACCGACATGGCCGAAGGCCTCAAGGCGATGGCGCTGGCCGGTCATGGCGTGGCTTTCCTGCCGCATAGCGCGGTAGCCAAGGAAGTCGACGAGGGCAGCCTGATCCGGCTCGACCGGGGAACCCGCGGAACCCCGGCGGGTCAGTTCACGCTCACGATGGAAATCCGCTTGTATCGAGACAAAATGGCGTCGAAGGGTGATGATCCCCGGCAAGCGTTGATGCGTAACCTTTGGGAGGCAGTGGGCGAGGAGCTGTCGAGACCGGTGGAAACCCCCACCACATAGGCCTCACAGGCGTTATGCAAGATAAACATAACGCAATGATGAAACGGCATTGGATTTCAATATCCGAATTTTCGACAATGAAGCCATTCCACACAACGCTGGGGTTTCGATGTCATCGCCGCAACAAGACCGCACCGCTTCTGCTGTTCCCGCTGTTCAGCACACCATTCCCTCCTATCTCGATTCCACCCATCTCGGCCCCTGGGGCAACTATCTCCAGCAGGTCGATCGCGTCGCGCCGTATCTTGGCTCGCTGTCGCGCTGGGTTGAAACCCTCAAGCGCCCGAAGCGCATCCTGATCGTCGATTGCCCTATCGAACTCGATAACGGCACGGTCACGCATTTCGAAGGTTATCGGGTCCAGCACAACATGTCGCGTGGTCCGGGCAAGGGCGGTGTGCGGTATCACCAGGACGTTACGCTTTCCGAAGTGATGGCGTTGTCGGCGTGGATGTCGGTGAAGAATGCGGCCGTGAACGTGCCGTACGGCGGCGCGAAGGGCGGTATCCGCGTTGATCCGCGCACGTTGTCGCGTGGCGAGCTCGAACGGCTGACACGTCGTTACACGAGCGAAATCGGCATCATCATCGGACCGAACCAGGACATCCCCGCGCCCGACGTCAACACGAATGAACAGATCATGGCGTGGATGATGGACACGTACTCCATGAACCAGGGCCAGACGGCAACCGGTGTTGTGACCGGCAAGCCAATCTCGCTCGGTGGTTCGCTCGGCCGCAAGGAAGCAACCGGCCGCGGTGTGTTTGTCGTGGGTTCGGAAGCGGCACGCCGGATTGGCTTTGATATTGAAGGCGCGCGTATCGCCGTGCAGGGTTTCGGTAACGTCGGCGGGATTGCTGCACGGCTGTTCCAGGAAGCCGGCGCGAAAGTGGTGGCGGTGCAGGATCACACCGGTTCGCTGTACAAGTCCTCGGGTATCGATGCCGTCGCGTTGTTCGAGCACGTGGGGAAGCATGGCGGCGTGGCTGGTTTCGAAGGTGCTGACCCGGTATCGAAGGACGAATTCTGGACCATTGAAAGCGATATCCTGATTCCGGCCGCGCTCGAAGGCCAGATCACGGAAGAAAATGCGCCGAAGATCAAGACGAAGATCGTGGTGGAAGGCGCCAACGGCCCGACCACAACGGCAGCCGACGACATTCTTCACGACAAGGGCATTCTCGTGATCCCCGACGTGGTCGCGAATGCAGGCGGCGTGACGGTGTCGTACTTCGAATGGGTGCAGGACTTCTCGAGCTTCTTCTGGACCGAAGATGAAATCAACCAGCGACTCGAACGCGTGATGCGCGAAGCATTCGCGGCCGTGTGGCAAGTGGCGAGCGAGCATTCGGTGTCAGTGCGTACGGCGGCGTTTATTGTTGCCTGTACGCGAATTCTGCAAGCGCGCGAAATGCGTGGCTTATATCCGTGATTTCACGCATCAGAAACGTTTGCGAGCGCATGCTTGCGTGAAGCGGCGCTAACTTGAAAAGCATCAAGACGCCCGGCGGCGTCCTTCGGGACGTCGACGGGCTTTTCGCGTAAAAAGCACAAAAAAATTAGGGCAGAACCAAGGTCAATTGAAAGCGCTGGAACCCGCTCAAGCGGACCTGCCAGCGGGTGTCTCAAAAATAACAACTGTGGACAACATTCATTCTTTCAAATTTATTACCCTGCTAAAATTGCGCCGTTTTCGCCAAGGAGATCAACGATTATGAAGATTAAAAAAGCTGCGCTGCTGCTCGCCGCATTGGGCCTTTTCGCATCGGGCGCGCAAGCGCAAAACAACGATACGCTCAAGAAGATCAAGGATTCAGGGAACATCTACCTGGGTTTCCGCGAGTCGTCGATTCCGTTCTCGTACTACGACGACAAGCAACAGGTCATTGGTTATTCATATGAGTTTGCCTTGAAGGTGGTCGACGCCGTCAAGGAAAAGCTCAACATGCCGAACCTGAAGATTCAACAGAAGTCGGTCACGTCGCAAAACCGCTTGCTGCTCGTGACGGGCAACCAGATCGACCTCGAGTGCGGTTCGACCACGAACAACCTTGAACGTCAGCAACAAGTCGCGTTCTCCAACACTATCTTCGTGATCAGCACGCGCCTGATGACCAAGAAGGATTCGGGGATCAAGGACTTCGGCGACCTGAAAGGCAAGACCGTTGTGACGACCGCCGGTACCACGTCCGAGCGCCTGCTTCGCAAGATGAACCAGGACAAGAACATGGGCATGAACATCATCAGCGCGAAGGATCATGGCGACTCGTTTTTGACGTTGTCGACGGGACGCGCCGTTGCGTTCATGATGGATGACGCATTGCTGGCCGGCGAACGTGCAAAGTCGAGCAACCCGGGCGATTTCGTGATTGTCGGTACGCCGCAATCGCGTGAAGCTTATGGCTGCATGCTGCGCAAGAACGATCCGGAGTTCAAGAAGGTAGTCGATGACGCCATCGCCAAGGTAGAAACCTCGGGCGAAGGCGACAAGATCTACAAGAAGTGGTTTGAAAGCCCGATTCCGCCGAAGGGTCTGAATCTGGCCTTCCCGGAAAGCGATGACATGAAGGCGCTTTTCAAGAACCCGAACGACAAGGCAATCGACTAATCTCGGTTCTGCTTGATTGATGGAAACGGAAGGAGCGCTGCTTCTTCCGTTTTCTTTTGGAGGGAGTCCATGTCCTACCACTGGAATTGGGGCGTTTTCCTAAGCCCCGTATCGACCGGCGAGCCCACAACCTATCTCGGTTGGCTTATTTCCGGTTTCTGGGTGACCGTTACCGTGTCGCTCGCGTCATGGGTCGTGGCGCTCGTGGTCGGCTCGTTGTTCGGCATTCTGCGTACCGTGCCGAACAGGAAGCTGGCTGCCATCGGCACGGGTTATGTCGCCATCTTTCGTAATATTCCGCTGCTCGTGCAATTCTTCATCTGGTATCTCGTGATACCGGAGTTGTTGCCCGTTTCCATCGGCAACTGGTTCAAGCAGTTACCGCCAAACGTGCAGTTCTATTCGTCATCCATCATCTGCCTCGGGTTGTTCACCGGCGCACGCGTGTGCGAGCAAGTGCGCTCGGGCATTGCGGCTTTACCCCGCGGACAGCGCGCCGCCGGTCTCGCCATGGGTTTCACCGAGTGGCAGACCTACCGGTACATCCTGATGCCGGTCGCGTACCGCATCATCGTGCCGCCGCTCACGTCCGAATTCCTGAACGTGTTCAAGAACTCGGCCGTGGCGTCGACCATCGGTTTGCTGGAATTGTCGGCTCAGGCGCGACAACTCGTGGATTACACCGCGCAGTCCTATGAGTCGTTCATTGCCGTGACGCTTGCCTACATGCTGATCAATCTGGTCGTCATGCAACTGATGCGCTGGGTCGAAGCCAAGACCCGGTTGCCCGGCTACATTGGAGGCAAGTGATGCATCATTTCAATTGGAGCAGTGTGCTGAGTTCGCTGCCCACGCTGTGGACCGGCGCCATCATCACCTTCAAGATCACGCTGCTCGCGCTCGTGTTCGGGATTCTGTGGGGCACGGTGCTCGCGCTGCTGCGCCTGTCGGGCATCAAGCCGCTCGAATGGTTCGCGAAGGGTTATGTCACGCTGTTTCGTTCCATCCCGCTCGTGATGGTGCTGCTGTGGTTCTTTTTGATCGTGCCGCAATTCCTGCAAAATGTGCTGGGGTTATCGGCGGAAGTCGATATCCGGCTCGCCTCCGCCATGGTCGCGTTCTCGTTGTTCGAGGCCGCGTATTATTCGGAAATCATCCGTGCGGGCATTCAGGCGGTGTCGCGCGGGCAGGTCAATGCGGCGTTCGCGCTCGGCATGACCTACATGCAGGCGATGAAGCTGATCATTCTGCCGCAGGCGTTCCGCGCAATGGTGCCGTTGCTGCTCACGCAGGCTATTGTGTTGTTCCAGGATACGTCGCTGGTGTATGTGATCAGCCTCGCGGACTTTTTCCGCACGGCAACGAATGTGGGCGATCGCGACGGCACAACCGTCGAAATGGTGCTGTTCGCCGGTGCCTGTTATTTCGTGGTGTGTCTGGTCGCATCCGGTCTCGTCAAAAGTCTTCAGAAAAAGGTCGCTCGATGATCTCACTCAAGAATGTTTCGAAATGGTATGGCCCGTTTCAAGTGCTGACCGATTGCACGACGGAAGTCAAAAAGGGCGAAGTGGTGGTGGTGTGCGGCCCCTCGGGCTCGGGTAAGTCGACGCTGATCAAGACCGTGAACGGACTCGAGCCGTTCCAGAAGGGCGAGATCACGATCAACGGTCAGTCGATTGGCGACAAGAAAACCAACCTGTCGAAGCTACGCTCGAAAGTCGGCATGGTGTTCCAGCACTTCGAACTGTTTCCGCATCTGACGATCGTGCAGAACCTGACACTGGCGCAGATCAAGGTGCTGGGGCGCTCGAAGGACGAAGCAACGGCGAAGGGATTGAAGCTGCTGGAACGCGTGGGCCTCTCCGCTCACGCCGACAAATTCCCCGGTCAGCTTTCCGGTGGACAGCAGCAGCGGGTGGCGATTGCGCGGGCGTTATCGATGGATCCGATCGCCATGCTCTTCGACGAACCCACGTCCGCGCTGGACCCGGAAATGATCAACGAAGTGCTCGACGTGATGGTCGAACTCGCTCAGGAAGGCATGACCATGATGTGCGTGACACACGAAATGGGCTTTGCCAAGAAGGTGGCGCATCGCGTGATCTTCATGGACAAGGGCTTGATCGTGGAAGACGACCAGAAGGACGCGTTCTTCCAGAACCCGAAGTCGGATCGTGCGAAGGACTTCTTGGCGAAGATCCTGCACTGATTGCTGATGCAGGTTGCCTGGCTGGCGCCGGGCAACCTCGCGCGTTGTTTGAAACCCGCGCAACGTGAAAATGGCCGTTCCCGCGTGAGCCGGAGCGGCCATTTTTGTCTTCGAGGTCCGGCGCTAGTGGCTGGTCGAAGCGGCTTTCGTGTTGTCTTGTGTCACCGCATCGGGCGCGTTTTTCTTCAGCGATTCAATCCCGGCATCCCTGGCCGCCGCGCTGCTGTATGCCTCGCTCACGCCAATGATCTCGTGGTTGCCGGCCTTCAGATTGAAGTAAGGCGCGCCGCTTTTATCCGTCTTGCGCTCGTAGCGTTCGTCGATCAGCGCGTTCGCCTTGACCGACGCAATGCCATGTTCTGCCGACGCACGCGTCACATACGTCTCGCTCTTGAGGATCGGTTCGCCATTGGCGGCCCGCAGGTTGAAATAGAACTGGCCGTTGCGGGCTCTGTCGATGACGAATTTTCCTGACATTGCATGAGCTCCCTGGAGAGTGGAACAAGCGTGAGTTCAGGTGATCCTTCAGCCGCGAAACTACTTCAAACTATTCCTCAACTACTCCGCATTTACTCTATCCCGAGTTCGGTCTCCACATCCGCCGTCGTCTCGATGGTCTCCGCGCGCAGCACCGATTCAACGCAAACCTTGCACAACGGTTCGCGTGCTTTCTCCGCGACGTCTGCCGGCACCGGAACGTTGATCGTCCTGAGCAGCGCGCCGTGCTGGAACAATGCGAGGTCGCCGGGTTCGAAGCGTGTCCAGATTTCGTCGTCAGTGAGCGGCGAGGTGGCGATCACCGCGACGCGATCTTCCGGCGTGGTGTACTTCGCGAAATCGATCGACATGTCCGCGTCGATCAAATGCGCCGTGGAGAACGGCCAGCTGCGCACGAGGTAATACAGATGCGTGGAGCAATGCGTGAAGAGCGCCTGGCCGTTCGACATCAGGAAATTGAATACGCCGAATTGCGTGATCTCACGCGTCAGCTTTTCCAGCGCCGCGAACAGCTCGTCCAGCGGCGGCTGGCAGCCAGGGAATTCGCGCCGCAGACCTTGCAGTAAAGCGCAGAACGCCAGCTCGCTGTCTGTAGTGCCGACAGGCTGATATTGTCCATTCAGACAGGGCTTGAAATCTTTCAGGTCGCCGTTGTGCGCGAAAATCCAATGCCTTCCCCACAACTCGCGCATGAACGGATGGCAGTTTTCAAGCAGGATGTGACCTTGCGTGGCCTTGCGAATATGCGCGATCGTGTTTTTCGACTTGATCGGATAACGCTTTACCATTTCGGCGAGCGGTGAACTGGCCGACGACTGATGATCGATGAAAAGACGGCACGCCTTGTCTTCAAAGAACGCAATGCCCCAGCCGTCCGCGTGATGGTCGGTAACGCCGCCACGCGCCGCGAAACCGGTGAACGAGAAAGTCACGTCCGTTGGTTCCGCGCAGTTCATTCCGAGAAGTTGGCACATTGCTGAGGCTGCAGACTGGGTGAATGGAGCTAACCGTTACAATACGGCTAGCCAAAGCATAGCACCGACGAAACCGCCAAAAAATCGCCGCTTTCGACTGCAGGGTGGCATCGTTGTGGAATTTCCACGGTATGGGCCGGCTCGCGGTAGAAAAACTGACCGGGTGGGCTGGGAGCTGCCACTGGTAGCTTCATTCAGCACGCAGTGTTGGCACTTGATTCGCTGATCCGGCCGGCCGATATTGATGGCGAAAGTGTGTTGCGCAGGTTGAAACACGCTTCGGCCCCGCTTATGTTTTTCCGTGCGTGTTCATGCTTTTTGATTTTCGCGGCCACTACTGCCCCTGCGTTTCGTCATCCGATTATTTTCATCGTCATCACGCCAATGTCCGCTTCCACGCCTGCTTCCGCATCTTCCGTCGACTCCGCCGTTGACTCCGTCACGCTCGTACGTCCCGACGACTGGCATCTGCATGTGCGCGATGGCGCTGTGCTTGCCGCCGTGCTGCCGCACACGGCGCGGCAGTTCGGCCGCGCGATCATCATGCCGAACCTGCGGCCGCCGGTGACGACGACCGAAATGGCGGCGGCGTATCGCGGGCGCATCCTGGCGGCGTTGCCCAAGGAGGGCCCAGGCGCGCGTTTCGAGCCGCTGATGACACTTTATCTCACCGACAACACTCCGCCCGATGAAATTCGCCGCGCCCGAGAAAGTGGTTTTGTCCATGGTGTGAAGCTTTATCCGGCGGGGGCGACGACCAATTCGGACGCCGGCGTCACGAGCATCGCGAAATGCGCGAAAACGCTGGAGGCCATGCAAAAGCACGACCTGCCGCTGCTCGTGCATGGCGAAGTAACGGACCCGGCCATCGATATGTTCGATCGCGAGAAGGTATTTATCGACCGCGTGATGACCCCGTTGCGCCGCGATTTCCCGGCGCTGAAGGTCGTGTTCGAGCACATCACGACGAAGGACGCCGCGGATTACGTGCGCGATGCGGACGGCCCGACCGGCGCCACGCTGACGGCGCATCATCTGCTGTACAACCGTAACGCGCTGTTTGTTGGCGGAATCCGGCCGCACTACTACTGCTTGCCGGTGCTCAAGCGCGAGACGCATCGCGTGGCGCTGCTCGCGGCGGCCACGTCGGGCAATTCGCGGTTTTTCCTCGGCACGGACAGCGCGCCGCATGCAAAGGGGTTGAAGGAGCACGCGTGCGGTTGTGCGGGTTGTTATACGGCGCTGCATGCTCTGGAGCTCTACACGCAAGCCTTCGATCAGGCCGGCGCGCTCGACCGGCTCGAGGGTTTCGCAAGTTTTCACGGTGCGGACTTCTACGGTTTGCCGCGCGCAACCGAGCGCGTGACGCTGCGCCGGGAACCCTGGACCCTGCCGGCAGAATTCATGGCGGGCGGCGATGAAATCGTGCCGCTGGGCGGTGGCGAATCGATTGGCTGGCGAATGGAGTGACGATTGCCGGGGCGCGCCGGTTTTTGCTGGACGTAACCCGCGCGCCACTCTGGCGACTCGTATGTCCGACCGGGAAAATTCATTGAAGCCCGAAAACGCGGAACCAGCATCGCTGCCAACCGATACCCTCGCGGCGCGGCGCTTTATGGACATCGACTGGTCCTGTCCGTGGCTGGCGCCACTTGCTGAGCGTGGTGAGCGCTGGCGCCAGGCTGCACTCGTTAGCTACTCAGCCTATCTTTCCGCGCTTAACGCGGACGTACACCGGGACTCACGCATAACCGGACGCGGTAAGCCGCTGTCATTCATCGCGCAGGACGACTTGCCGGCGGGCGCATCGTATGAAGGGCATATTGCTGGGACCGGCTGTGTGCCTACGCGCCACAACCTGCACGATTTCTTCAATGGCTCGATATGGTTTCAGTATCCGCGCATCAAGGCGGCGCTGAATTCCCGGCAGGCCGCGGAAATCGATGTGCTCGGCATCGGCCCGACCCGAGGTGCGGCGCGCGACGCCCTGACGCTCTTCGACGAAAACGCGATCCTCTTTGCCTGCGCAGACGCGTCGCTTGCCGCCGCGCTTCGCGCATTCGACTGGCACACGCTGCTTGTTGAGCAACGCGCAGCCTGGGGTCTTCGATGCGAGGCGCGCATCTTCGGTCATGCGTTGCTGGAAAAGCTGGTCGCACCTTATAAGGCGTGCACGGGGCATGCGTGGATCGTGGACGTCGAACCAGCGTATTTCTCCGCTACCGATGACGAGCGTCGCGCGATCCTCGACCACGCAGTATCTGAACGGCTAAACAGCGAAGCCATTTCCAGCCGGTATTTCACGCCGTTGCCCGTGCTGGGCGTGCCGGGCTGGTGGCCCGAAAACGAAACCCCGTCTTTCTACGATGACCCTGAGGTCTTCCGGTCCGGCCGTCGATCGCGGGCACAACCTGCGCAATGAGCCTGGCAGCGGGGCCGCGCTGACCCCATGCTAAAATCGACGTCGCAAAGTAGGCCAGGCAGTCGCGGCTTTTCCGGTTTCGGCCGGAGAGGGCGAGGAAAGTCCGGACTCCACCAGGCAGGGTGATGGCTAACGGCCATCCGTGGCGACACGCGGAACAGGGCAACAGAAAGCAAACCGCCGATGGCCCCGGGCGCAAGTCCGGGGATCAGGTAAGGGTGAAACGGTGCGGTAAGAGCGCACCGCGGCTGCTGCAAGGCAGACCGGCAAGGTAACCTCCACCCGGAGCAATTCCAAGTAGGCAGGCGCGCATCTTCGCGATGCAGGACGGTGCCTCCGTCTCGTCTGCGGGTAGGAAGCTTGAGCGCGCCAGTAATGGCGCGACTAGAGGAATGGCTGCCACGCGCGTTACGCTTTCGGGCGTGAGGCGTGCACAGAATCCGGCTTATCGGCCTGCTTTGTGAGATTCAAAAAGAAAGCCGGCGTCAGTGATGACGCCGGCTTTTTTTCCTTCTTGTTTCTTCTTCGATGCCCGGAACTCAGCTCGCGACGATATCGAAGGAATGCGTCAGCTCGGCGGTTTTCGCCAGCATGATGGACGCCGAGCAATATTTGTCGTGCGAGAGCGTGATCGCGCGTTCGACCGTTGCGGGATTCAGGTTCTTGCCCGTTACCGTGAAGTGAAAGTGGATCTTCGTGAACACTTTCGGGTCTTCGCTTGCGCGCTCGGCCTTGAGCGTCACCGAGCAGCCCGCAATTTCCTGGCGGCTTTTCTTCAGGATCATCACGACGTCGTATGCCGTGCAACCGCCCGTGCCGAGCAAGACCATTTCCATAGGCCGCGGCGAGAGGTTGCGGCCGCCGCCTTCCGGCGCACCGTCCATTGTGACCAGATGACCGCTGCCCGTTTCCGCGGCAAACGCCATGCCGTCCTGTCCCATCCAGCTAACTTTGCATTCCATGAGAAAACTCCGGTGCCATAAGACACTTGTCTAATCGTGTTGATTGTAGCGTTTTAGCTGATTGTAGGAATCGCAGCACTGCATTCGTTTGCGTTTGCCATAGAGTTTTGTTGCATTGCGATAGATAAGATAAATCCGCGATTTCCCTACTGTGAGTGAGGGGTTTCGAGCGCGATTTGCCCCTGTGAAGTCTTTAAATTTTAGGTAAGTAGATGATTTTAAATAATAAATAATCTGCTGATGGCTTGTTTATATATTTTGCATTATGAAATTCAATCCCATAATGCAAATTTACTTGCTTTGCACAAAAGCACTTCATATACTTGCTCTCACTGGTTGTCGCAGTCCGACAAACATACAGCGTCTCCTCCACCTCCTCCTAGGTGGATTCAGCCCGAGCCCAAGGTTCGGGCTTTTTTTCGTCTGCTTTTTCGTCTGCTTTAGCGTCGATTTGTGTGCCGGCAGGATGGGCATTTGTCGCCGAACAGGCAAGTTTTGACTTCACGTCGAAATTTCCCTTATAATTCAAAGTTCTCTATCCGCACCATGCCCGTGGACGAGAAACAGGGAGAGCCCGCACGCGCCTCGATGCGCACGAACATACAAGCGGGACAAAGCAGGGCAGAATTATTTTTTGGATCGATCATGAAGACGTTTTCCGCAAAAGCCCATGAGGTGACGCGTGAATGGTACGTGATTGACGCGACGGATAAGGTTCTCGGACGTGTCGCCAGTGAAGTGGCCGCCCGACTTCGCGGCAAGCACAAACCCGAGTTCACCCCGCACGTCGACACTGGCGATTTTATCGTCATCATCAACGCCAGCAAGTTGCGCGTCACGGGCAACAAGGGTACTGACAAGAAGTACTACCGTCACTCGGGCTATCCGGGCGGCATCTACGAAACGACGTTCAACAAGATGCAAGAACGCTTCCCGGGCCGTGCGTTCGAGAAAGCGGTCAAGGGCATGTTGCCGAAAGGTCCGCTCGGCTACGCGATGATCAAGAAGCTCAAGGTCTACGCTGGCGCAACGCATCCGCATACGGCTCAACAGCCTAAAGCGCTCGAGATCTAAAGGGAGCCCATATGATCGGTAATTGGAATTACGGTACGGGCCGCCGCAAGAGCGCCGTTGCTCGCGTGTTCATCAAGTCCGGTACGGGCGAGATCATTGTCAATGGCAAGCCCATTGCTGATTATTTCTCGCGCGAAACGTCGCTGATGATCGTGCGCCAGCCGCTCGAACTGACGAGCCACGCCACCACGTTCGACATCAAGGTCAACGTGAACGGCGGCGGTGAAACGGGTCAGGCCGGTGCAGTTCGCCACGGCATCACCCGCGCGCTGATGGACTACGACGCAACGCTGAAGCCCACGCTGTCACAAGCCGGCTTCGTTACCCGCGATGCTCGTGAAGTTGAACGTAAGAAGGTTGGTTTCCACAAGGCACGTCGCCGGAAACAATTCTCGAAGCGTTAAGCTGTTTGGCGGTTTCGTCGTTATTACGGCGAAATGGCTCGAAAAAGCCGCCTGCGTGTATGCGCTGGCGGCTTTTTTCGTGGTGGATGCTCAACGATTGCGGCAATTTTTCAGCGATGCTTCTGTGATACCCCAGGCAGCCGCGGCAAATTCGGGATAGTCTGGAGCGATAGCCTATTGATTACATGGGCTTCCAGCACGATATTGAGATCAGCCCTACAATAGGCACTAGAAGCTTTTTTGGAGAGTTCGAATGAACGCTGTGACCGACACCCCCACGACCGAAATGCCGTTGCCGTTCGTTTTCACCGACGCAGCAGCTGACAAGGTCAAGCAACTGATCGACGAAGAAGGCAATCCGGAACTGAAGCTGCGCGTGTTCGTGCAGGGCGGCGGCTGTTCGGGGTTCCAGTACGGCTTCACGTTCGACGAAGCCATCAACGAAGACGACACCGTGATGGACAAAGCTGGCGTACAGCTCCTGATCGATTCGATGAGCTATCAATACCTCGTCGGCGCTGAGATTGACTACAAAGACGATCTGAACGGCGCGCAGTTTGTGATCAAGAATCCGAATGCAACCAGCACCTGCGGTTGCGGATCCTCGTTCTCGGCGTGATTCCGATTAGATTGCACGGCGTAATGCAAATGTGAAACGGAGCCTTCGGGCTCCGTTTTTGTTTGGTAAGCCAGCGTTTGCCTCGACGTGCGCTTCGGGGAGAAATTGCGTTGATGACGTAACGGGCCAAGTTCCGGCAGCACGCTTGGGCGAGCCATCATCTTCTCTTTTGCGCTGATAGCGTCTTCGCCAACAACAGGTTGCTGGCGGTGGGCAGCCCTCACCGCGGATAAATCGCTCCCAGAACCCGTTCTCCCGCTGCGCCTGTCACCGTCGAGACGTTGCCCGGCTGACGGGCCACGCAGCGCATTGCGAGCCATGCAAACGCCAACGCTTCAACCTGCTGTGGCGGCACTCCGAGCGCGTCCGTGGTCATCACCGGGACGCCGGCTACGCCGCTTTCCCCAAGCGCCTGCTCGATAGCCTGCATCAGCACCGGATTGCGGGCGCCGCCGCCGCACACATAGACCGCGCGGCAGTCGGATGCGTGCCGCTCGATTTCTCGTGCGACGGTGACGGCCGTCAGCGCAACAAGCGTCGCTTGCACATCTTCGGGCGATACCTTTTCAAAACCGACGAGCTTGGCGTCCAGCCACGCGGGATTGAATAGGTCTCGGCCGGTGCTTTTAGGTGGCTGCTGTTCGAAGAAGGGTTCGTTGAGCAGTGCATTCAGCAACGGACGATGCACCTGGCCCTGTGCCGCGAAACGACCGCCTTCGTCGAAGGGGCGTTTCAGGTGCCGATGCGCCCATTCGTCCAGCAACGCGTTCGCGGGTCCGCAATCGAAACCGTGAACGCTGCCGTTGGGCGCGAGAATGGTGATGTTGCTGATGCCGCCAAGATTGCAGACCACGCGCGTCTCGTCCTTGCTGCCGAAAATGGTCGCGTGAAACGCCGGAACGAGCGGGGCGCCCTGACCGCCGGCGGCGACATCGCGGCTACGAAAGTCGGCGACGATGTCGATGTTGGTCATTTCGGCAAGCAGCGCGGGATTGTTGATCTGCCGTGTGTAGCCTTTTTCCGGCCTATGCCGCACCGTCTGCCCGTGTACGCCGATCGCGCGGACTTTCGCCGACGAGTAGCCGCTCATGCTCGCGAGTTCGTGACAACACACGGCGTAGCGCGTGGCCAGCGCGTTCGCTGCAAGAGCCTCCCGCTCCAGTTCGTTGTCGCCGGGCGCCTGGAGGGCGAACAGCGCGTCGCGCAGGCCTTGCGAGAACCCGACGTGTGCCTCGCCGAGCACAACGGGCGGTTTGCCTGCCGCGAACTGGACGGCAATACCGTCCACGCCATCCATGCTCGTACCCGACATCAGCCCAAAGTACACGCCGTCCGCCATGTCACCTGTTTCGATCGCCTCGGTCCGTCGCGCCACGTTGCTCTCCTGTTCGATGCGGGGTCGCCGATGACCGCTGTTCGAGCGGGCATTGGTGCAATTCGTGCGGCCAAAACGCCGCGATGGACCGATTATCCACGCATCGAGGCGGCTAGTTAAGCCGCTGGCCATCTGGCTATGTTTCGCGCCGCGCTTGCGGAGCCAAGGCGTTCGAAACATGGCCAAACGGTCAACACACGGGGAAAACGGGGCGAAGGCTGGCGACATCACGTAAAATCCGTTGCCTGAACAAGCGAATGCCGCACGATTTTCCGTGTTCGAACGCGACTGTGAACGAGTCTGGAAGCCGCGGCTGTTGCCTGATACGCGCCTGTTAGCGCCCCGAATAAATCACCCGAAAAAGTTGCAAGCATGACCACTGAACCGAACGACTCTCCGGCTTCGGCTGCGAAAACCTTGCCCCTCACCGACGAAGTGCAGGCCGCGCTTGCCATCGCGAAACGGGGCTGTGACGAACTGCTGATCGAAGCTGAGTTCGCGCAGAAGCTCGCTCGCAGCGCCGCGAGCGGCAAGCCGCTGCGCATCAAGCTTGGCCTCGACCCGACCGCACCTGATATCCATATTGGCCATACCGTTGTCCTGAACAAGATGCGTCAGTTGCAGGACCTCGGCCATACGGTGATCTTCCTGATCGGCGACTTCACGTCGCTGATCGGCGATCCGTCGGGGCGTAACGCCACGCGTCCACCGCTTACGCGTGAGCAGATCGAGTCGAACGCGAAGACCTATTTCGAGCAGGCCGCGCTCGTGCTGGATCGTGAGAAGACCGAGATTCGCTACAACAGCGAATGGTCCATGCCGCTGGGCGCCGACGGCATGATCAAGCTCGCGTCACGCTACACGGTCGCGCGAATTCTTGAGCGCGAGGATTTCACGAAGCGCTACCAGGGCGGCATGCCCATCTCGATCCACGAACTGCTGTATCCGCTGATGCAGGGTTACGACTCGGTTGCGCTGAACGCCGATCTCGAACTCGGCGGCACGGACCAGAAATTCAATCTGCTGGTCGGTCGCGAACTGCAAAAGCAATATGGCCAGGAGCAGCAATGCATCTTGACCATGCCGCTGCTGGAAGGGCTGGATGGCGTCGAGAAGATGTCGAAGTCGAAGCACAACTACATTGGCATCAGCGAGAAGCCCACCGACATGTTCGGCAAGCTGATGAGCATCTCCGACACGCTCATGTGGCGCTACTTCGAGCTGCTGTCGTTTAGAAGTATCGAAGAGATTGCGCGCTTCAAGAGCGAAGCCGAGGGCGGTCGTAATCCGCGCGATTTCAAGGTGCTGCTCGGGCAGGAAATTGTCGGGCGTTTCCATTCGCCTGCTGACGCTGAACGGGCGCTGGAAGACTTCAACCATCGTGCAAAGGGTGGGGTGCCAGACGAGATTCCGTCGGTGACGCTCAGCGGCGCACCGCTTGCCATCGGGCAGTTGCTGAAGCAAGCCGGGCTGGTGCCTTCGACTAGCGAGGCGCTCCGCAATATCGAGCAGGCTGGCGTGAAGATCGACGGCGTGACGGTGTCCGACAAGGGCTTGAGGATCGAGGCGGGCGAGTTTGTCGTGCAGGTCGGCAAACGCCGTTTCGCACGCGTCACGCTGACGGCGTAAGCGTGTGATCGCACTCATCCAGCGTGTTTTGCGAGCCGACGTGCGCGTGGGTGAGCGAATAACGGGTGCGATCGATGCCGGCTTGCTGGCGCTGGTGTGCGCGGAGCGTGGCGACACGCCCGCGGTTGCAGGCAAGCTGCTGGCAAAGATGCTCGCGTATCGCGTGTTTAGCGACGCTGCCGGCAAGATGAATCTGCCGGTGCGGGATATAGACGGCAACGGGCGCGCGGGCGGGGTGTTGCTCGTGTCGCAATTCACCCTCGCGGCCGATACCTCCAGCGGGCTGCGGCCAAGCTTCACGCCGGCCGCGCCGCCCGAGGAAGGCCGCAGGCTGTTCGACTACTTCGTGGCGCAGGCGCGCGCCGCGCATCCCATTGTCGAGACGGGCGAGTTCGGCGCGGACATGCAGGTCTCGCTGGTGAACGACGGGCCGGTCACGTTCTGGCTGCAAGTACGTTCCTGAGACGTCCCCGAGACGCTCCTGAATTTTGTCACCGCACCTGTCGGCCGGGTGCACCTTCCGGAGTTTCACATATCCCATGACCACGAAAGTCCTCTTCATCAGGCATGGCGAAACCGACTGGAATCGGATCAAACGCATTCAGGGGCATATTGATATTCCACTGGCTGCGAGTGGCGTGGCGCAAGCCGGGCAGCTTGCGCGGCGTCTCCTGCAGGAGTCGAAGGCCGGCGCGCGGCTCGACGCAGTGTATTGCAGCGATCTGCAACGTGCCCAGCAAACGGCCAAACCGTTCGCGGATGCACTTGGTTTGCCGCTGAACCTGAGTGAAGGTCTGCGTGAACGGTTGTACGGTGACTTTCAAGCTCATAGTGGTGAAGAGATCCGCGCGAAATATCCGACCGAATACGCGATTTGGCAGAGTCATGACCCGGATTTCACGCCACCTGGCGGAGAGTCGCAACGAGCATTCTCACAACGTGTGCTGCGCGCTGTCGAACCTATCGTCGCCGCGTATCCGGACGGACGTATCGCGGTCGTCGCGCATGGTGGCGTGCTGGACTGCATTTATCGGTTTGTGCGCGGATTGCCGCTCGAGGAGCCGCGCGGTTGGCCGCTGCTGAATTCGAGCATCAACGTGGTGGAGTTTGAGAACGGTCAGGCGAGGGTCGTGTCCTGGGGCGACGTCGAGCATCTTTCTTCCCCCGGCAGCGACGACGACCTGAAGGAAGTGCCGCGCTAGTCGGGCTTCATCGCTGCGCGGCGCCGGGGTCGTTGGGCTCGCGATACTGCCGGCAAGCCCGCAGCGCACGTGCCGCTTGACCATCTGCCCGCTAAGCCGGATGACTCGTCAGGGCGCGGACTTGCTTGATGGGACATTGCTTTGCTAGCTGCTATCAGGCTGTTTCGGCAATTGCAGCTGTTGACTCAGCTTTCAGTGTTGGCATCCCACAGCTCGCGGACCGGCCCGGCGTCCGGGGCAGCAAGGCCAAAGTGGCGATAGGTAAGCAACGTGGCAACGCGTCCGCGTGGCGTGCGCTGCAAGTATCCCTGCTGGATCAAATAGGGCTCGAGCACGTCTTCAATGGTGTCGCGCTCCTCGCCGATGGCCGCGGCGAGGTTGTCGACCCCGACCGGGCCGCCATCGAACTTGTGCAGGATGGCTTCCAGCAGTTTCCGGTCCATCAGGTCGAAGCCGACCGCGTCCACGTCGAGCATTTTCAACGCGGCGTCCGCTACTTCGGCGGTGATATTGCCGTCCGCTTTTACCTCGGCGAAATCGCGCACGCGCCTGAGCAGCCGGTTCGCGATCCGTGGCGTGCCGCGTGCCCGCTTCGCTATTTCCAACGCACCTTCCGGCACGATATCCGCCTTTAACAGCGAAGCCGAGCGCGTAACGATTCGCGCCAGTTCGCTCGCGGTATAGAACTCGAGCCGCGACACAATGCCGAAGCGATCCCGCAATGGATTAGTCAGCATGCCGGCGCGCGTGGTGGCACCCACCAGTGTGAAGGGCTGGAGGTCGAGCTTCACGCTGCGCGCGGCCGGACCTTCGCCAATCATGATGTCGATCTGATAATCCTCGAGCGCCGGATACAGAATTTCTTCGACGACCGGCGACAGCCGGTGAATCTCGTCGATGAAAAGTACATCGTTCTTTTCAAGGTTTGTGAGCAGCGCGGCGAGGTCGCCGGCGCGTTCCAGTACCGGTCCCGACGTTTGCCGCAGATTCACGCCCATTTCCCGCGCGATGATGTGCGCGAGCGTGGTCTTGCCGAGACCCGGCGGCCCGAACAACAGCACGTGATCGAGCGCCTCCGAGCGACGCCGCGCCGCTTCGATGAAGATCTCGAGCTGGCTCCGGATCTTTTCCTGCCCGACGTATTCCTCGAGCTGGCGCGGCCGCAGCGCGCGCTCGAACACTTCCTCGTTCGGCGAGACGGGAGTAGCCGAAATGATGCGTTCGGCAGCGAGTTTGTCGGTTTCTATCATGTGTCGATTGTACCGCGTGGCTCGAACACCGAAAGTTGGCCGATCGGCCGACTGTTGGCCGGATCAGTCGCGTGGGACACTGGCCTGACTAGCTTTTGGAGAGCGCCTTCAACGCCAGTTTGATGCCATCGGAGACGCCCGTGCCGGCCGGAACATTCTTGACCGACAGAAGCGCTTCTTTTTCGGAGTAACCCAGTGCCAGCAATGCATTCAGGATGTCACTCGCGTGGTCCGGCCCGCTTACCGTGCCTGGTGCCGTACCCAGATCCGCGCCAAGCTTGCCTTTCAGCTCGAGCAACAGGCGCTCGGCCGTCTTCTTGCCAATACCCGGCGTTCGGGTCAAACGAGCGGCGTCCTGCATCGTCACTGCCTGAGCGAGTTCCTGAACGCTCATGCCCGACAGCACGGCCAGCGCCATGCGTGCCCCGATCCCGCTGATCTTGAGCAGTTCACGAAAGGTCGTGCGCTCCTGTTGCGTGCCGAATCCGTACAGCAAATGCGCGTCTTCACGAACGATCAACTGGGTCAGCAACACGACCTTTTCGCCACTGTTCGGCAGGTTGTAGAAGGTGCTCATAGGTACGGCGATTTCGTAGCCTACGCCGCCGCAATCAACGAGCAAGTACGGCGGATTTTTTTCCAGCAAAACGCCTGCTATGCGACCAATCATGGTGAGGAACTTGTAGTGGAGTTAACCGACAAGGCGGCCGTGCCGTACGCGCAGGCCCTTTTTAGCCAGCGATGGCGCGATCTCGCCGAGTGCTGTCATCGCGCCGCCGGCGTGCGCGTGGCAGATGGCCATGCCGAGCGCGTCGGCCGCGTCGGTGCTGGGCACCCCTGTAAGCGCGAGCAAGCGGACGACCATTTGCTGCATTTGTTCTTTCGTGGCGCGGCCATAGCCCACCACGGCTTGCTTCAACTGCAAAGCCGTGTATTCGGCGACCGGCACGCCGCTCGCGACCAAGCCACAAATTGCTGCGCCACGAGCCTGGCCGAGCAACAGCGTGGATTGCGGATTGACGTTGACAAACACTTTTTCGATCGCGGACTGGTCGGGCGCGTGTTGCCGGACAAGCGTCGAGATACCTTCGAAGATCGTGTGGAGACGCGACGGCAAATCCGCGTCGGCGGTCTTGATGACGCCGCTCGTCACGTAGGTCAGCGTTTGGCCGGTTTTGTCGATGACGCCGAAACCAGTCACACGCAGGCCCGGGTCAATACCGAGAATTCTCATGGAGTGCCGTTGGAACGTAGTGCTTGCGATACTAACAGCGCGGCGCGGAAAGTAAAAAGCCCGGTGTGCCTGCCGGCCACCGGGCTATCCGAAGGCGAAACGTACTCAGTGACGGAAGTGACGCGTTCCGGTCAGCACCATTGCAATGTTGTGCTCGTCCGCAGCCGCGATCACTTCGTCATCGCGCATGGAGCCACCCGGCTGGATGACGCAGGTCGCGCCAGCGTTGACCACGACGTCGAGGCCGTCGCGAAACGGGAAAAACGCGTCCGATGCCACTGCCGATCCGGCCAGCGACAAACCCGCGTTTTGCGCCTTGATGCTGGCAATACGCGCCGAATCCACGCGGCTCATCTGGCCCGCGCCCACACCAATCGTCATGCCGCCGCCGCAGAACACAATGGCGTTCGACTTCACGTATTTGGCGACGCGCCACGCGAACAGCAGATCGTCCATTTCCTTCGGCGTGGGATGACGCTTCGTGACCACGCGCAACTCGTGCGGCTGGACGTTCTTCGAATCCAGCGATTGGACAAGCAGGCCGCCGCCCACGCGCTTCAGGTCGAATGCGTTGTGGCCGTCGCCGAGATCGAGTTGCAGCAGACGCACGTTTTGCTTCGCCGCGAAAATCTGCTTGGCCGCATCGCTGAACGAGGGTGCCATGAGCACCTCCACGAACTGCTTGGCAACAGCCCGCGCTGCCGCTTCATCCACTTCACGGTTGAACGCGATGATGCCGCCGAACGCGGATGTGGGATCGGTCTGCAGTGCCTTCGAGTACGCTTCGTGCGCATCCGCGCCGGTCGCCACGCCACACGGATTCGCGTGCTTGACGATCACGCAGGCCGGCACGTCGAAGGTCTTCACGCATTCCCAGGCAGCGTCGGAGTCCGCAATGTTGTTGTACGACAGTTCCTTGCCCTGCAACTGCTTGTAGTTCGCGAGCGCGCCGGGGAGTGTCGTCAGGTCGCGATAGAACGCAGCGCTTTGATGCGGGTTCTCGCCGTAACGCAGGTCCTGCACCTTGGTGAACGCGAGGTTGAACGTCGACGGGTAAGTGTTGCGGCTCTTGTGCTGCAGTTCGTCGGTCAGGCTCGTCAGGTAATTCGTGATCGCGCCGTCGTATTGTGCGGTGTGCGCGAACACCTTGGTGGCGAGCTTGAAGTTCGTTGCGTAGCTGACCGTGTTTTTAGCCGCGCGCATTTCCTCGAGGACCGTCGCGTAATCCGACGGATCGACGATTACCGTCACGTCACGATGGTTCTTCGCTGCCGAACGCAGCATGGTCGGGCCGCCAATATCGATATTCTCGATCGCGTCTTCCAGCGAGCATTCTTCCTTCGATACCGTCTGCACGAACGGATACAGGTTCACCACCAGCAGGTCGATGGTCGGAATGCCGTGTTGTTCGAGTGCGGCCATGTGCTCCGGAAGATCGCGGCGCGCCAGAATGCCGCCGTGAACCTTCGGGTGCAGCGTTTTCACGCGGCCGTCGAGCATCTCCGGGAACCCGGTGTAGTCGGCGACTTCGGTGACGGGCAGACCGGCATTGGCCAGGAGTTTTGCAGTGCCGCCGGTCGAGAGCAGGCTGACGCCTAGCTCCGACAGCGATTTCGCAAATTCGACAATGCCAGACTTGTCGGAAACGGAAAGGAGCGCTTGCTTGATCATGATGGGAACGGCGGAGGCCGGTAGGGGAGTCGAGGGAATCAGGAAATTCGGGTCGACCGCCGTACGCCGCGACGGTCCGGATTAAATCTGGTGCTTCAGATGAGGCCGTGTTGTTGCAGCTTCTTGCGCAGCGTGTTGCGGTTGATGCCGAGAAACTCCGCCGCGAGCGACTGGTTGCCTTCGGCTTGCTTCAGCACAACTTCCAGCATGGGTTTCTCGACGCACGAAATCACCATCTCGTAGACGTCGTGCGGTTTGGAGCCGTCCAGGTCCTGGAAATAATTATCCAGGCTCTGGCGGACGCATTGTTCTATGTGATGTCTACTCATGCGGCTAGTCGGTCTGTGTGGTTCTGCCCGTCGCACGATTCTTCCGCTTCGTCGTTGCCGCCGCGGTCGCTGTCTGCGTCGAGTTCTTCGACATAGACGAGACGGTCGGACAACGCCTTTTGAGCGTTGAAGAATTCGTTCACGGCGAGCAATTGTTCTCGTGTGGAATCCAGCGTGTTCATCCGATGTCTGAACGTGTTGGCGCCGGAAAGGCCGCGAGTGTACCAGCCGATGTGTTTGCGCGCTGTACGAACGCCCGTGAATTCGCCATAGAAATCATAGTGATCTTCGAGATGCTCATTCATCAGTTGCTGGATCTCGTCGATACGCGGCGCGGGCAAATGTTCGCCCGTTGCCAGAAAATGTTCGATCTCGCGAAAGAGCCACGGGCGCCCCTGCGCGGCACGTCCAATCATGATTGCGTCCGCACCGGTTACGGCCAGCACGTGGCGCGCTTTTTCAGGCGTGGCGATGTCGCCGTTGGCTACCACCGGAATGCGCACGGACGCTTTGACGGCGGCAATGGTCTCGTATTCCGCGTCGCCCTTGTAGAGATCGGCGCGAGTGCGACCGTGCACGGTCAGCATGGCAATGCCCGCATCCTGTGCAATGCGCGCAATGTTGAGCGCGTTTTTGTTCTCGCGATTCCAGCCCGTGCGGATCTTCAGCGTGACGGGCACCGCGTCCGGGCCAACGCCGACTGCGTTCACCACGGCCTGCACGATCTGCGCGACCAGCGTTTCGTTTTGCAGCAATGCTGACCCGGCCGCCACATTGCAGACTTTCTTGGCTGGGCAGCCCATGTTGATGTCGATAATCTGCGCGCCGTTCGCGACGTTGTGACGCGCGGCTTCGGCCAGCATTTTCGGATCAGCGCCTGCGATCTGCACGGAGATGGGCTCCACCTCGCCGGTGTGATTCGCGCGGCGGAGCGTTTTCTCGCTTTTCCACAATTGCGCATTCGACGCAACCATTTCGGACACCGCGTAACCCGCGCCCATGCGTTTGCACAACTGCCGGAACGGACGGTCCGTCACCCCGGCCATGGGGGCGACAAACAAGTTGTTGCGCAAAATATGGGGGCCGATGGCCGGTGTGGAAATGGGCATGAAACTCGCGGCGCCCCAAATGCAGGGACGCAAAAGCGCTTAAGGAAACGCCTATTTTAACGCGAACGTGCCGGGTCAATTAAGTCCAATCGTCGCGCAAGTTGTTAAATCTTCTATGAATATCGCGAACGTCATAGAGGAAAAGCTCAACTATGGGCAGATGAATGCAGTGCGGAGAAAGCATCTTTGACCTGATCGATACGCGCTGATCGCACGGATTCCCCGGGTCAGCGCCGTTGCCCGAACATCATCTGTCGCGCCAGCACGGTTTTAACCGGCGGGACCAGTTCTAACGCGCTCAACGCCAACCCGCGCATCGCGGCGAGTGGCGCGAAATCGACGGTGAAAAGACGCGCGAGTGTATCGGTTGCGCCAATCGTCATGCGCCGGTCCAATGCGCGCCGTTGAGCAAAAAGACTCAATGCGACGGTGGTCGGGCCGTTGGTCGATAACGCGTCGCAGAGCGCGTGGGCGTCGCGCAAGCCCAGATTGAGTCCTTGCCCTGCAACGGGATGCAGCGTTTGCGCCGCGTTTCCGATAGCGACCGTGCGCCGGTCGACCAGCGCATTCAACGCATTCAGCCCAAGCGGGAACATCGCGCGGCCGGTGATGCGCGTGAAGCGGCCCATGCGCTCGCCGAAGGCCGAGCCGAGCTCCGCGAGGAATGCATCGTCGGGGAGTTGCGAGCGGCGTGCCGCTTCTTCAGGATCACAGCACCAGACAAGCGCGTAGTCCGCCTGGCGCGCGCCGCCGCATGGCAGCAGTGCGATCGGCCCTTCGGGCGTGAAGCGTTCCCACGCGACGCCGGGCTGCGGCGACGATACGCTCACGGTCCCAACAATAGCCGTCTGGCCATAATCGCGTGTGTTCTTGGCCTCGGCGAAAAGCGCGGAAGAAGCGTCCGCCTCCTTGTACAACCCACCTTCGGCGTTCACCAGAACGCGAGCGCGGATCGTCCGGTCGTCGGTTGCCGAA
This sequence comes from Caballeronia udeis, assembly GCF_044909315.1. Taxonomy (GTDB): domain Bacteria; phylum Pseudomonadota; class Gammaproteobacteria; order Burkholderiales; family Burkholderiaceae; genus Caballeronia; species Caballeronia udeis_A. Next base: position 187,629 of record NZ_JBIYEB010000001.1, on the reverse strand, counting down.
CGAATTGGGAGCGTGACGCCATCGTGGTCGTGCAAGGGTGTGGATGCCGTGGTTTCCGTGAACCAGTGCACGCCGGTTTTGCTGACGGCTTGAGCGAGGGTTGTAACAAGCGAGCCGTAACGCACGAGGTAGCCGAGCGCAGGCAAACCGTGTTCATCGTGATCGATCAGCGTGCGGCCGAACTGGCCACGTTGTGAAACGTGAATGCGTTTGATCGGGGTGGCATCGGCGGGAAAACCGAGCGATGACTCGAGCATCGCGCGGCTGCCATGCGACACCGCGATGGCACGCGGATCAGCCGACGCCGCCCCGGGCTCGCGTGCATCAATCAACGCCACCGACAAGCGCGACGTTGCGCTCCTTTTCGCCAGCCAGCCCGCGAGCGCGAGCCCGACAGGACCCGCACCGACAATGGCGATATCGAAGTGATAATCGGCAGGCGGTGCGTGGCCGATAGTTTCCGCAGTTTCAATTTGCATCTGGCGTTTGCGCATCGCGCATCAAGGCTTCGATTTCGTCGGCATCCACCGGCACTTCGCGGGTCATCAACTCGCAGCCATTGGCTGTGACAATCGCGTCGTCCTCGATCCGGATACCGATGTCCGTGTACCGTTCGGGCACGTCTTCTGCGGCGCGGATGTACAAACCCGGCTCAATGGTCAGCGTCATGCCCGCCTTCAACGTGCGCCACGCGCGAGCGCCCTGGTCGTCGAGTTGCGCATGGGCGTCGCGATAATCGCCGGCGTCGTGCACGTCCATGCCGAGCCAGTGGCTTGTCCGATGCATGTAGAAGCGCTGATATGCCCGCTCGGCGATGACATCGTCGGCAGTCGCGAATTTATTCCGGTCGATGATCCCCGTGTCCAGCAAGCCCTGCGACAACACACGCACGGCGGCTTCGTGCGGCGCGTCGAAGCTGACGCCTTCGCGGGTTGCGTCGACGGCGGCATATTGCGCGGCCAGCACGATCTCGTAGATTTCCCTTTGCGCCGATGTGAACCGTCCGCTCGCCGGAAACGTGCGCGTGATGTCGGACGCATAACCGTCGAGCTCGCACGCGGCGTCGATCAGGATCAGGTCGCCTTCGCGCACGATTGTGTTGCCCGCCGGGTAGTGCAGCGTGCAGGCATTCGCGCCGGCCGCGACGATCGTGCCGTACGCGGGCGCTTGCGCGCCGCGTCGGCGGAACGTGTAGAGCAGCTCGGCTTCGATCTCGTATTCGTGCATGCCGGGGCGGCAGGTTTGCATCGCGCGCCGGTGCGCCTCCGCGGAGATCGTCCCCGCGCGCCGCATGATCCCGAGTTCGTGCGCGTCCTTGATGAGGCGCATTTCGTCGAGCACCGGCAGCAAATCGATCGCTTTCGTAGGCGCTTTCACGCCGGTCCGGCTCTGCGCCCGAACCGCCGCGAGCCAGCCGCGAACCTGCTCGTCGAGCTCCGCGGAACTGCCGAGCGCATAGTGCAGCGCGGGGTTATCGGCGAGCAGGCGGGGCATTTCCGTATCGAGTTGATCGATGGGAAACGCCGCGTCGAAACCCAACGCGAGGCGTGCGCCTTCGGGGCCGTAGCGGAAACCTTCCCAGGTTTCGCGCTCGGCGTTTTTCTCGCGGCAGAACAGGATGGCTGCCGGCTCGTCCCCCTCGGCGCCGGCGTTGAGGATCAACGTTGCTTCCGGTTCGGCGAAGCCCGTGAGGTAGTAGAAGTAGCTGTCGTGGCGGAACGGGTAGTCGGCGTCGCGGTTGCGCATGACCTCGCGCGCCGTCGGAACGATTGCCACGCCGCCGCCCGATTCCCGCAGCGCCGCGAGGACGCGGTCACGGCGGCTCCGGTAGACGTCGATGGCTAATAAGGATTGGGCTTCAGTCGATGAGTTCATTCAGCGATTGTAGCGCTGCCTCCGCGATGCTTCACTCCTTCGCGTCGGGCGCCTGATCGGCGGCGGGTTCCGCTGCTGCCGGTCGATTCCGCACGCTGCCCGCGATCAGGTCGAAGCGGAACAGCCGGCATTCGAGCGCGCCGTTGAAGAGCGGTGTTTTTGTCGATTCACGCAGTCGCAGCAATCCCGGCAGTTTTCGATCCGATGTCAGCACGTACGCGCGCCAACCCGGAAAGCGTTGTTTCATCGCGTTGCCGAACGAGATGAAAAACTCCTGGTCGGCGGGATCGGGTTGCGCGCGGATGAATGCGTCCTCGTCCTCGTCGTGACCGCGGTTCTTCGGTTCGCGAAGCTCGCCGCGCGGGCCACGTCCGCGCACTTCGATCCGCTCGCCGTATGGAGGATTCGCGACGAGGATCCCGGGGGTGTCGGACGGCGGTGTCATATGGCGAGCGTCGATCTGTTTCAGCGACAGCTCCGGCAAACCCGCGCGTTCGAGATTCGAGTACGCCTTGTCGAGCATGTCGCCGGAAATGTCGCTGCCGTAGATCTGGATGTCCGCACGTGATGACTGCGCGGCGCGTTTGGCATCGACGGCTGCGCCTTTTAGCTTTTGCCACGCGTTTACATCGTATTGCTTCAGCTTTTCGAAGCCGAAACGACGCTCGACGCCCGGCGCAATGTTCAACGCGACCTGCGCGGCTTCGGCGAGGAAGGTGCCGCTGCCGCACATCGGGTCGTAAAGCGGCGTGCCGGGCGTCCAGCCTGTCAGGCGCAGAATTCCTGCCGCGAGGTTTTCACGCAAAGGCGCTGCGCCCTTATCGAGCCGCCAGCCGCGTTTGAAGAGCGGATCGCCGGAGGTATCGAGGTAAAGCGTGCATTCGTTCAGCGTGAGGAACGCGAAGACGCGGACGTCGGGTTGCGCGGTATCGACGCTTGGCCGGTTACCCGTCAACTCGCGCAAGCGGTCGCACACGGCGTCTTTCACGCGCAAGGTCGCGAACTCGAGACTGCGTAGCGGGGATTTGATGGCGGTGATGTCGACACGAATGGTTTCGTTCGGCGAGAACCATTTTTCCCATTGCTGCTGATACGCGAGTTCGTAGATGTCGTGTTCGCTGCGATACGGGCCTTGAGCGAGTTTCAGCAACACGCGGCTTGCGATGCGCGAATGGAGGTTGGCAGCCATGCCGGCGGCCCACGAGCCGCGGAAATGCACGCCACCGGGGACTTCCTTGCCGATGCGGAACTGCGAGCCATCTACGTGCTTTGCCCCGATTTCGCCGAGTTCGGCCGCAAGCGGGGCCTCGAGACCGCGCGGGCAGGGGACAAACCAGTCGAAAAGGAAAGTAGTGGCCATGGGGCGGTGCTTATTTGGGAATCGAAGGGGGATATTGTACGCGGGGGGAGGGAAGTGGACGGGCTATACGCAGCCAGGTACGACGGATCAACAAAAACGCCGGTGTCTCTCGCGAGCACACCGGCGTTCCGTTTTACCCGACAGCGAGTGTCACTCCACCGCCTTCACCATATCCTCAATCACCTTCTTGGCATCGCCGAAAACCATCATCGTCTTGTCCATGTAGAACAACTCGTTATCCAGTCCGGCATACCCCGCCGCCATCGACCGTTTGTTCACGATAATCGTCTTCGCCCGATAAGCCTCCAGAATCGGCATACCTGCAATCACCGATTTCGGATCGGTCTTCGCCGCCGGATTCACCACGTCATTCGCCCCGAGCACGAGCACCACGTCCGTCTGCTGGAACTCGCCATTGATGTCTTCCATCTCGTGGACCAGTTCATAGTCCACTTCGGCTTCAGCCAGCAACACGTTCATATGCCCCGGCATACGACCTGCCACCGGGTGAATCGCGTACTTCACGTCGATGCCTTTCTCGATCAGCTTGTCGGTGAGTTCCTTCAGCGCATGCTGAGCGCGCGCCACGGCCAGCCCATATCCCGGCACGATCACCACCGTTTCGGCATTGCCGAGCATGAACGCGGCGTCATCGGCGGAACCGGATTTCACCGGACGTTGCTCTTGCGCACCGCCCGTTGCTGCCGCACCGCCTTCGTTACCAAACCCGCCCAGCAGCACGTTGAAGAACGAGCGGTTCATCGCGCGGCACATGATGTACGACAGAATCGCACCCGACGAGCCCACCAGCGACCCGGCGATAATCAGCATCGGATTATTCAGCGAGAAGCCGATACCCGCCGCCGCCCAGCCCGAATACGAATTCAGCATGGACACGACCACCGGCATATCCGCACCGCCGATCGGGATGATGATCAGCACGCCGAGTGCGAACGCAATCAGCGTCATGATCACGAACGGCAACCACGATTGCGTCAGCATGAAGATGATGCCAAACCCGAGCATCGCGAGTGCGAGCAGCAGGTTGATCATGTGCTGCCCGGCATACACGACCGGCGCGCCCTTGAACAAGCGGAACTGGTACTTGCCGGACAACTTCCCGAACGCGATCACCGACCCGGAGAACGTGATTGCACCCACAAACGTACCGATAAACAACTCCACGCGATTACCCACGGGAATCGGTTCACCCAACGCAGCAAGACCAAACGCTGAGGGTTCCGAAACAACGGCGTACGCAATACACACCGCGGCCAGACCGATTAGCGAGTGCATCGCCGCGACCAGTTCGGGCATCTTCGTCATCTCGACTTTCGCCGCGACATACGCGCCAACCGCGCCGCCGACCACGAGCGCCCCGAACAGCAGGCCAAGCCCGAGCGACAGATCCGATCCCAGCGCCGAAGCCTGCTTCACGATCAACGCGATAGTCGTGAGAATCGCGATCGCCATGCCGGCCATGCCGAACGTATTGCCGATACGCGCCGTCTTCGGATTCGACAGCCCTTTGAGCGCCTGGATGAAACACACCGAGGCGATGAGATACAGGAGAGTGACAACGCTCATGCTCATTGCGCGGCCCCCTTCGAAGCGCCGGTAATCTGCTTCGGCGCTTTCTTCTTGAACATCTCGAGCATTCGCCGCGTCACCAGGAACCCGCCGAACACGTTGACGGCTGCCAATAAAACCGCGAGCGTGCCGAAGAACTTGCCGGCATCGCCAATTGTCAGGCCGGCCGCAAGCATCGCGCCGACAATCACGATTGCCGAAATCGCGTTCGTCACCGCCATCAAAGGTGTGTGCAATGCAGGCGTGACGTTCCAAACCACGTGATAGCCGACATAGATCGCCAGCACGAAGATGATCAGATTGATGACCGTGTGATTTACCAGTTCCATGTCAGTCTCCTTTGATCCCGCGCGTGACCTGGCCGTCGCGGCACAGGAGCGTCGCGGCGACGATATCGTCGGCCATATCGATGTTCAGCGTCCCTTCCTTCGTCACAATCAGCTTGATGAAATCAAGCAGGTTGCGTGCGTAGAGGGCGGAGGCATCGGCGGCGACCAGCGAGGCGAGATTGGTGTAGCCGACCAGATGCACACCATGTTTCGTCACGACCTGATCGACTTCCGTAAGCGGACAATTGCCACCCCGACGGCCTTCGTATTCGGCGCCGCGTCCCGCCGCCAGGTCCACGATCACCGAGCCCGGCTTCATCTGCTGGACGGTTTCCGCCGCAATCAAGGTAGGCGCGGGGCGGCCGGGAATCAACGCGGTCGCAATGACGATATCGGCCTGTTTCGCACGTTCGGCCACCAGCACGGATTGCCGCGCAAGCCAGCTGGCAGGCATGGGACGGGCATAACCCCCCACACCGACCGCGGCTTCGCGTTCTTCATCGGTTTCGTAGGCCACTTCCAGAAACTTCGCGCCCAGCGATTCGATTTGTTCCTTCACGGCCGGACGGACATCGGAGGCTTCGATCACCGCGCCCAGCCGCTTGGCCGTGGCGATAGCCTGCAAGCCCGCCACGCCCGCGCCGAGCACGAGCACGCGCGCCGCTTTCACGGTGCCGGCGGCGGTCATCAGCATTGGCATGAAACGCTGATAGATGTTGGCGGCAACCAGCACGGCCTTGTACCCGGCGATATTCGCCTGCGACGACAGCACGTCCAGGCTCTGTGCTCGCGTGGTACGCGGCGCGGCTTCCAGGGCGAACGCGGTAATCCCGGAGGTAGCCAGGCGCGCGTTGTTCTCGGCGTTGAAGGGATCGAGCATGCCGGCAATCACCGCGCCGGACTTCAGCAGCGGCAACTCGGCTTCGTTGGGCGAATGAACCTTGAGGACGAGATCAGCAGCAAACGCGGTGTTCGCATCGACTAGTTCAGCGCCGGCAGCGGCGTAGGCGTCGTCGATATAACTCGCAGGCACACCCGCGCCGCGCTGCACCGTGACCCGGTGACCTTGCGACACGAGCTTCTTGACCGTCTCCGGCGTGGCGGCGACTCGCGCCTCGTTCGCCCGCGTTTCGGCAGGCACTCCGATATGCATCTTCAATCCTCCTCACGTTCTAGTTTTTGATTTGGCCGTGTGCAGTCGCTCGCGTGTTTGCAGCAACGATCCTGTGCACGTGATTAAGCGGTTATTTAAGCTGTTATTTGCGACTGATCGTCACTGTAACCGAAACTTTCGCGAAAAATGACGCCATCGGACAACAACCTGCCCGAACCCCGCGGGCGACGTAAAAACGCGCAAAACGGTAAAATACCGTCCCATGAAACCAGAACGATGGACACCGCGCGTGACGGTCGCGGCAATTGTGGAGCGGGACGGGCGCTTTCTCGTGATCGAGGAGCACACGTCGGACGGGCTCAAGATTAATCAGCCGGCCGGGCATCTGGAAGCAGGAGAAACACTTGTCGACGCCGTGAAGCGCGAGACGCTCGAGGAAACGGCGCACCGTTTTGAGCCTGAGGCGCTTGTCGGCACGTATCTCACGCACTTCGAACGGCCGGGAAGATCGGTCACGTATTTGCGGTTTACGTTCTGCGGCACGACGTCGGGCGAGGTGCCGGGCCGCGCGCTGGACTCGGGCATCGTGCGGGCCATGTGGCTCACCGCCGACGAATTGCGCGCCTGCGCTGACCGGCACAGGTCGCCGGCCGTGCTGGAATGTCTCGATCACTACCTCGCCGGGCGGCGCGTGCCGCTCGACTTCATTCATACGCATTCGGTAGCGCCGGTGCAGGTCCAGGATTCGAATTCAGCTTCAGGTACCTGATTCAGGCAAGTAACGCAGAGAGCAAAATGAGCAAGGCCGGAAAACAGAAAGTCGTGGTAGGCATGTCGGGCGGCGTGGATTCGTCGGTGACCGCATGGCTGCTCAAGGAGCAGGGCTACGACGTGATCGGCCTGTTCATGAAGAACTGGGAAGATGACGACGACAGCGAATACTGCTCGACGCGGCAGGACTGGATCGACGTGGTGTCGGTGGCGGATCTGATCGGCATCGACGTGGAAGCGGTCAACTTCGCGGCAGAATACAAGGATCGCGTGTTCGCCGAATTCCTGCGGGAATATTCGGCCGGCCGCACGCCGAACCCGGACGTGCTGTGCAACGCCGAGATCAAGTTCAAGGCCTTCCTCGACCACGCAATGTCGCTGGGCGGCGAGACCATCGCGACGGGGCATTACGCCCGTGTGCGCGAGCGCGACGGGTTGTTCGAACTGCTGAAGGCTACAGATTCGACCAAGGATCAGTCTTACTTTTTGCATCGGCTGAATCAGGCGCAATTGTCGAAGACGCTGTTTCCTCTTGGCGAGATGCCGAAGACGAAGGTCCGCGAAATCGCGGCGCAGATCGGCTTGCCGAATGCGGCGAAGAAGGATTCCACGGGCATTTGTTTTATTGGCGAACGGCCGTTTCGCGAGTTCCTGAACCGCTATCTGCCGACGCAACCCGGTCCGATGAAAACGCCCGATGGCAAGGTGATCGGCGAGCATGTCGGGCTGGCGTTTTATACGTTCGGTCAGCGGAAGGGCATCGGGCTTGGCGGCAGCAAGGACGGTAGCGGCGACCCGTGGTTCGTCGCGGGGAAGGACATGGCGTCCAATACGCTTTACGTGGTGCAAGGGCATGACCACCCGTGGCTGCTGTCGCACTCGCTCGTGGCCGGCAATACCAGCTGGGTCGCGGGCGCCGCGCCGGTCGAAGGCACGGTTTGCGCGGCCAAGACGCGGTACCGGCAGTCGGATGCACCCTGTGTGATGGGTGCGTCGGGTCCGGTGGACGGTCGCTTCGAACTCCGTTTCGACGACGCCCAATGGGCCGTCACACCCGGACAATCGGCCGTGCTTTATCAGGGCGATGTTTGTCTGGGCGGCGGGATCATTGAATCGGCGGCAACTGCACAGCCTATGCGGCGTGACGCGGGAGTCGCACTGCTCTCCGCACGATAGGCGTTTCCTTAGTACATTGCGCTGGTTGGAAGCGGGCTGCGGCCCGCTTTTTTGTTGCGGTGAATTCGCCGGAAAACGCGCACAAATCAGTAATTCACAAAAAATCGGTACATACCCGGTGGGGCTTGAGACGCTCTGAGCAGTCCAGAGGGAAAAAATTGACCCGGTGCTTTGAAGGTTTGTCGCGGGAATTCATGTTGAAGGTTCTCATGTTGAATCATGTTGAAAGTTCGTAGCGAAAGTTCTTGACTGCCTATCTTCTAGTAGATAAATTAACGCCATGGATGTTGCTGCATGAGTTTAGTGCCATGAGTCTCGCTGCATGACCTGGCAAGAGAAGTCGATTCGATAGCAACGCTGCGGCAACCAGGCGGCATCAGCACAACAATACTGTGGAAGTAGCGAGCCAGAACCAAAATGAATATTGACAAAGCCCCCGACAAAAATACTGTGCGCGAGCAATTGCTCGATCACGCCCAGGTTTTGCTGATGACTCGCGGCTACAACGGGTTCAGTTATCGGGATCTGTCGGCGCTGGTGGGTGTGAAGACATCGAGTATTCATTATTACTTCCCGTCGAAGGAAGATCTGGTGCTCGAAGCGGTGAATACGTACAGCGCGGATGTGATGTCGTCTATTTACGCCATCGATAGCTCCGCCTCCGCCGAGAAAAAGCTGGACCGGTATGTAAAGCTGTTTGGAAAAATCGTGGGCGAGGGCGATCAGGTTTGTCTTTGCGGAATGCTCGCAGCAGATATTGAATCGCTTCCCGAAGATGTTCGCCATGCGGTCCAGGCTTTCTTCAAAGCTAACGAAACCTGGCTGGCAAAGGTGCTGGCCGAAGGTGAGAAGCAAGAAACCCTGAGAGTGAACGGAAAGCCGGAAGTGACGGCTCGCGCATTGTTCGCGGCGTATCAGGGAAGTTTGCTGGCCTGCCGTTTGTTTCACACGAAGGTACGTCTGGACGAAGTGACGCAGACTGTGAAACGTTAATTCACGATGTGGGTGAAAACGCTTTACGAATGAATTGAAAGGGCATGTTTGCGGTCGTCCACTCGCATCGTTGAGATAATTGTCGAGAATGATTAAGCGTGTACCAGAATTAGCATTTATCGGTAACTTACTCGATTTATCTATCTTCAGATAGGTAGATTTTGATTGCCGATTTTATGCGTAGGCCCTTTATTTTGACGTTATTTTTACCGTCATCAAAAAGGCATCGACGGGGAGCGTCGAGGACGCGATCCGGTGTGCAAATGAAAGATCAGCATCGGCGCTTTTGCGATTTAGCCAACCAGGCAGGCTCGCGGCGAATTGCGACTGATGCAGTTAATGGGTCAGGTACTCGTGTGAGTTGGGCGTGTGCTGGATCGCATTGATGTTGTCGTCGTTTCTGTCGTGAGCACGGAAACTAACGAAGAGGTCAGTTTTTCCTGAGTTTACTTCATCGCTTTGTCTATCTATGAGTAGATAAATTATAGCCTTGGATGAGTTTTTTAGGTGAGTCTTTTTTAGCGCACTGCGTTTTCACCGGGCCTTAGCCGTCTTACCCCAACCGCAGTAACCCGGTTTTCACACTGGGCCCTAACCCGCCGTCTTTTCACTAACAGGAGTGAACCATGTACAAGCTCAAGTCCCTCGCCATCGCCTCCGCTGTCGCTGCTTTGCTCGGAGCGAGCGTTGTTGCCCAAGCTGCGCCGGTGCTCGAACCTGCGACGCAGCAGTTTATCGATGCACTCACAGCGCAAAAAGGCCCGCCGATCTACACCCTGGCCCCCGCCGACGCCCGCAACGTCCTTGCGGGCGCACAGTCGCAGCCGGTGTCGAAAGAGCCAGCGCAGATTGAAGACCGAGTGATCGAGGCTGGGCCGACGGGCAAGATCGCGATCCGTATCGTGCGTCCGGCTCACGCAAAGGGCGTCCTGCCCGTGATCATGTATTTCCACGGTGGCGGATGGGTACTGGGTGATAAGAATACGCACGATCGCCTGATCCGCGAGATCGCGAACGGTGCGCAGGCCGCAGTGGTCTTCGTGGATTACGATCGCTCGCCCGAGACAAAATTCCCGGTGCCGACGGAAGAAGCCTACGCCGCCACGCGTTACGTGGCCGAGCACGCGAAACAATTCAACGTCGATGCCACGCGCATGGCTGTGGCGGGCGACAGTGTCGGCGGCAACATGGCGGCGGCGGTCACCTTGATGGCGAAGGAACAGGGCGGCCCGGCGCTGCGGTACCAAGTGCTGTTCTACCCGGTCACCGATGCGAATTTCGACGATCGCTCGTACAACGAATTCGCCGATGGTCCGTGGCTCACCAAAAATGCGATGAAGTGGTTCTGGGACGCTTACGCGCCGAACGCGGCTGATCGGGAAAAAATCACGGTGTCGCCGCTGCGTGCATCGCTTGATCAGTTGGCGGGATTGCCGCCGGCGCTCGTCATCACCGACGAAAACGACGTGCTGCGTGACGAAGGCGAAGCGTACGCGCGCAAGCTGTCACAGGCTGGCGTTCGGGTGACGGCGGTGCGCTACGCCGGCACGATCCACGACTTCGTGATGCTGAACGCGCTGGCCAACACACCCGCTACACGCGTTGCAATTGATCAGGCGAATACCGTACTGAAGAAGGCGCTGGCGAAGTAAGCAGGCGATCCACCAGCATGAAAAAGCCCCACGCGCCGGTTAGGCGCGTGGGGCTTTTCAAGTCATTCTCAGGCTTCAAGCTGGCAATGTGTCGATGAAAGACTGGCGCTGCGACAAACGCTGAAAGTGTTTGTCCAGATTGGGAAACTCCTCGCGCCAGTTCACTTGAGGCATCCGGTAATCGAGATAACCGAGCGCGCAGCCGCAGGCGATATCCGCCAGCGTGAAGTGATTGGCCGAACACCAGTTCTTGGCGGCGAGGCCTTTGGACATGGCCTTCAGGCCGTCGTCAATCTTGCGCTGTTGGCGCGCTACCCACGCGTCGTTGCGCTGCCCTTCCTCGCGCTGGGTGCCTTCCAGGCGAATCAGGACGGCGGCGTCGAGCATGCCGTCGGCGAGTGCTTCCCAGCATCGCACTTCCGTGCGCTCGCGGCGTTCCTGCGGCAGTAGTTTGCCGACCGGGGTAAGCGTGTCGACATATTCACAAATCACGCGCGAATCGAAAACCGCTTCGCCATCGTCCAGGATCAGGCACGGCACTTTGCCGAGCGGATTGTAACTATGGATTTTCGAATCGGATGCCCAGACGTTTTCGAGCACTAGTTCGCAGTCGATTTTTTTTTCTGCCATCACAATCCGCGTCTTGCGGACGTACGGACTGTTGAGCGAACCGATCAGTTTCATCATCTGTGTTGTCGTTTCTGCAAAAAGTAGTCACGGAGATGGATATTAACCGCCCGGACGCACGCCGACTGTAAATTCAGGATGGCGGCGTTGTGGTCGGGCGACAGAAAAACCCGGGCTCCTTTCGGTGCAACCGGGTTGCAGTCTGGTGGCACCGGGTCGTACCCGTGACAGGTACTTCGGCCTACCTACCGCATCCTCTTGAGAATGCTCTTGAGGTATGACGCCCAACCGTATCAGCTGCGTTCATTGTGCCGGCGACGCCGCGTTCGCGGACATGGCGGCAGCAGGACAGGGAAGCACAGCCGGCACACTTGCCGTGACTTTTCCTGCCTTGCTCGCCGAAGCTGCGACCGGTAGCGGCACCGAACTCACGGTCCGAACCCCGGAGGAAATCTCGCTGGCGAGTTGATCGACAGCTCGCCGATGCCCCGCCACCAGCGCGTCATACCCGGCATCGACAGGTTGTTCGGCCACCGTCCGGCAGGTCAGGACCGCCTGGTTATTCACACCGCGCACGCTCCACACCGCGTCGATCAGCGCGCGCCGGCCGGGCGACGATTCGAAGCGCTGCACATTCACCTTCACGCGATACACCGGTACGCCCTCGGGATGCGGCGTGCCGTAGACGTCGATCGCGCCCAGCCGCTGCGACAAGTCCGCCGACAACGCGCGCCGGACTTCGTCGGCGGGAAGGGATGCCCAGCGCTCGTCCTCGAGCACGCGGACTTGCGCCGAGCCATCCTGCACGACCAGCTGGTTCTTCGCGACTTGCGGCGGCATGTCCACCGAGGACACTTCCAGATAGAACGAAGCAGGCGCGGCCGTTCTCGTCGCGGCGTCGCTACCGCTCAGCGTATAAAAGCGGCTCGTCGGCGAACTGCTGCACGCGGCGAGTGCGGCGACCAGACTTATCGCCGACACTGCGCCGACGGCCCTCAATACTCTGGCCAAGCTCATGGCTTATCTCCTGGTTTCCCGCGCACAAGCGACTCCGGATGACGTTCCAGATAATCGGCCAGCGCGTTGAGCGATTGCAGCGTCCGCGTGAGTTCCTGCAACGCCTGATGAACATCCGTCTGCAGCGGCGAGTCCTGCTGCAGCGTGTTTTGCGCCTCGCCGAAGGTCTTCTGCGCGGCGACGAGCGTGTTGCGCGCTTCGGGCGCAACCTGCGTATCGAGTTGCTTGAAGAGGCTGTTCGCGTTCTTCAGCGCGCTGTTCAGGTTATTGCCGATGTCGTCGAAGGGAATCTTGTCCAGCTTCTTCGCGATATCCGCCACCTGCAGTTGCAGTTCGTCGAGCGTATTGGGGACGGTTGGCAACTCGAGCGGATCGGCGCTGGCGTTCACGGTGGCCTTGGGCGCTTTCGGGAACACATCGAGCGCGACATAAAGCTGGCCGGTCAGCAGGTTGCCGGTACGCAACTGTCCACGCAAACCGTTCGAAACCAGGTTCTGGAGCAGTTCCTGTCCAGCTACCGTGTTCTGGCGCGGCACGGAATCCCGGAAGCGCTTGCCCAACCGGTCCGGATAGATATTCATGGTCACCGGCATCTGGAAGCTGCGCGATTTCGGGTCGTATTCGATCCCGATGCCCGTCACGCTGCCGAGCAGGATGCCGCGGAAATCGATGGGTGCGCCCACCGACAAGCCGCGTAGCGACTGGTTGAAATTCATGACCACGCGGATTGGCTGGCCGTCCGGATCGCGCATGGCGTCCTGTTCATCCGAACCCAGGCGGAAGGTCATGTTGTCCGGCGCCTGCTGTCCGGGTTCCTGGTTGGGGGGTGTCTGGAACGCGATACCTCCCAGCACGACGGTCGCAAGCGACTGCGTGTTCAGCTTGAACCCGCTTGCATCCAGCCGCAGGTCGACGCCGCTTGCGTGCCACCAGCGCGAATTCGTGCCGACATACTGATCGTATGGCGCATTGACGAACACTTGCATGGTGACGCCGGTCCCGTCCTTGTCGAGCGAAAAGCCGACCACTTGCCCGACCTGCACACGCCGGTAGTAGATAGGCGAACCAATATCGATAGAACCCAGCGACTCGCCGCGCAAGGTGAACTGCCGTCCTTTTTGATCGCCAGTCACGGCGGGCGGCGTTTCGAGCCCGACAAAATGGGTCTCGTCCTCTTTGGATTTCCCCGCATCCACGCCTATATATGCGCCGGAGAGCAACGTGCCGAGCCCGGTCACGCCGCTCGCGGCCACGCGCGGACGCACGACCCAGAAGCGTGTGTCCTTTACCGCGAAGTCCTCGGCGACCTTGGTCAACTGGACGTTCACAAGCACCCGCGAGTGGTCTTTCGATAGCGTGATGTCCTTGACCGTGCCGACATCGACGTCCTTGTATTTCAGCTTGGTCTTGCCGGTTTCCAGGCCTTCGGCGCTTGCGAAGCTGATGGTGATAGTCGGTCCGCGTCCCGACACCGATTTCACCACCAGCGCAATGCCGATCAGCGCGGCGATCAGCGGAATCACCCAGACGAGCGAGGGTATCCAGCGGCTGCGCGGCTCGATCACGGGATCCGGGAGATTGGGCGGCAAGCCGCCGCCACCGCCTGCATTTCGCGACGGCTCGTTCGGGCCCTTGACGGTGTTGTTCGCAGGACCTTGCGGGCTAGTCATGTTTCTTTCCTGAAGGTTCGATGTGATCCCACATCAGTCGCGGGTCGAATTGCATGGAGGCCAGCATGGTGAGCACCACCACGCAGCCGAACGCGAGCGCGCCCGGCCCTGGCGTGATGACGGCGAGTGAACCGAAGCGTACGAGCGCCACGGTAAGCGTCACGACAAAGACATCGAGCATTGACCATCGGCCAATTTTTTCGACGATCCGGTACAACGTCGTGCGCTGGCGGGGACGCCACTTGGAACCCGATTGCGTGGCCCAGGTGAGAAACGCCAGCGTGCCGAGCTTGAGCATCGGCACGAGAATACTGGCGATAAAAATGATCGCGGAGAGCGGATAGTCACCATCGTTCCAGAACATCGCCACGCCGCTCATGATCGTGTCGTCTTCTGAACCGACGATCGACGACGTATGCAGCACCGGATATAAATTTGCCGGAATGTACAGGATCGCGGCGGACAACAGCAACGCCCAGGTGCGCGCGACCGAGTCCGGATTGCGCCTATGCAACGGCGAGCCGCAGCGCACGCAAAGCTGGCGCTCAACCGTGAACACGCGCTTTTGCACACGATTGCACGCGTGGCAGGCGATCAGACCCGCTTCCTTGGCCGTGGTGTATATCGGCTCGGGCGATTCGGGTGCGCCGGGAGTGCCGGCAGTATCGGGATCGGGCTGATGGGTCATGGTTTCGTTGGTGGAGCGGCTGTGTCGGGCGGCGTCCCATGCTGCGGCGCGAACGGACGCATCAAGTCGGATGGGGGGCTGGAACGCGGATCGGCTGGACGAGCCGATACCGGGCCGGGCCGGAGGCCGCCGAAAGGCGTGTACCGCAACGGTCCGTGACCTCCCACTCGCTCGGCGATTTCCCACAGAGCGCGCGGGTCGAAGGTGAGAATGACCGCAAACAGCAAGGTCAGTGCGCCGAACGCGAATAGCGCTGCTTCGGGAATCACGCGGGCGATACTCACCATTTTCACCAGCGTGACGAGTATGCCGAGCATGAACACTTCGATCATTCCCCACGGCCGAACAAACTGGATCGCGCGCAGCACCTGACTGAAGCCGGCCGGAATGAAACCCACGCGCAAGGGCACGAGCAAATACAGCATGGCAACCAGTTCGGTGAGCGGAAAGAGAATGGTCGCGCAGAAAACCATGGTTGCGATCACTTCCATGTTCTCGCCCCACAACGCGACGATTGCACCAATCAGGGTCGTTTGCGACGTGATGCCGTTTGTTTCAAGCTCGACAATAGGAAACGCCTGCGCGATCAGAAACGTGATCAGCGCGGCTAGCGTGATGGAGCAAAGCTTGTCCAGATTCGACGACACGCTCTGATAGAGCGTGGCGCCGCAGCGCATGCATTTCGCGGAACTGCGGGAAGGCAGCGCGCGCTTATGAAACAGCGTGTCACATTCGTGGCATGCGATCAGATCGTCTTCTTCCATGGGCGAAATACTGGGCTCGTACTGGCGCGTTGTTTTAGTGTCTTGAAACTTTTGGACCTGGGCGGCTGCCTACAAGAGCAAGGGCCGGGCCTGCGGGCATGGTAACAAACGGCGAGGCTGTCGCGCGGAAGGCGTCCTGGGCTCGCCCACTATAGTTTGGCCGGTAACCGGTCCTCTCCGCTCCCTGACTGCGGCCTTAAGGGGCGCGGGTCGGTTTGTAATCGACTTGTAATTCAGTCTGTGACCGGTTTTGCCCGCGCGGAACGCTTCGTTCGCGTCGCTCGCTTACAGTGTCAGCAAGCCACCGATACCAGATTTGTAACGCGGTCGCCGACGGATCGGCAACTATTTCTTTAGCAAAAAGCCGTCTTTTACTTGTTCGGGTAGGATGGCGGCCTTGAGACCCTGTCGCCGGGGTTGTTGCGGTAAATCCGCGATAACCCGCTTCGGGTCAAGTCATCAATTCCGCACTCTTTTCTGGTGGACCACGTATGGAACGCAGCCCGAATTTCGCCAGCTCCGAGCGCTACAGCCGGACCGCGATCGGCCTTCACTGGCTGATCGCGCTGCTGATTGTATGCGGCTTCTATCTTGGCTGGATCATGACCGACATTCCCGGTTTCACGCCAACCAAGCTCAAATATTTCTCATGGCACAAATGGATCGGCGTAACGGTTTTCGCGCTCGCCGTCGTGCGCGTGCTCTGGCGCGCCACACATAAGGCGCCGTCCATGCCGCGGCGCATTCCGGCGTGGCAGAAAGGGGTCGCACATCTCACGCACTTTCTGCTCTACGCGCTGATGCTGGTGATTCCGGCCTCCGGATATCTCTACAGCTCGGCGGCCGGTATTCAGGTCGTGTATCTCGGACTGGTGCCGCTGCCGACGATCATCGGACCGGATAACGTGCTGAAAGGCACGCTCAAGATGGTCCATATCTACCTGAATTACACGCTGCTCGTGCTCGTGATCATGCATGTCCTGGCGGCGCTGAAGCATCAATTCGTCGACCGTGACGGTTTGCTCGCACGTATGCTTCCGTTCCTTCGATAAGCACGGCCTGTGTTCGCATTCGGCGGAAATAAGACGTAATTGATTCCTTGTTGTTGATAG
Organism: Caballeronia udeis; assembly: GCF_044909315.1. Lineage (GTDB taxonomy): Bacteria > Pseudomonadota > Gammaproteobacteria > Burkholderiales > Burkholderiaceae > Caballeronia > Caballeronia udeis_A. The sequence continues at coordinate 170,891 of NZ_JBIYEB010000001.1, read as the reverse complement.
CCAGTTTCCTGCGCGCGGGTTGCGCCGGATTGCGTTTGACTCTTCAATAGCGGCTCAGCCGATTTTCCGGATGGCCTTAGGACATACATGAAACACGCGAAATTCTCCCGTTGGTTGCTTGCAGGCGTTTCCGCCGCATCGCTGGTCGCGGCGGTTTCCGCCTTTGGTCAAGCCCAGGTCGACACGGCCAAGAGCACGGTCACGGCGACATCGAAGCAAATGAACGTGCCGGTTGAAGGCAAGTTCAAGAAGTTCACCGCGCAACTCGACTTCGATCCGGCCAAGCCGGCTGCCGGCAGCGCGAGCATCAGTATCGATACCAGCAGCTACGATCTCGGCGATGACAGCTACAACAAGCAGGCGACCGACAAGGACTGGTTCGATACGGCGCACTTCCCGACCGCCACGTTCACGTCGACCGCCATTGCGCCGGCCGGCGGCACGAAGTTCAACGTCAGCGGCAAGCTGACCATCAAGGGCAAGTCGCAGAACGTCACCGTGCCGGTTACGGTCACGAGCCAAGGCGCGACGCAAACCTTTGACGGCTCGCTGCCTATCAAACGCACGCAGTTCGATGTCGGCTCGGGTGAATGGAAAGACACCTCGGTCGTGGCCGACGAAGTTGTCATCAAGTTCCACCTCGTGGCAGCCAAGAAATAAGCCATAGAAACGAGCGTTCATCGCTTTCAACATTCATCCAGGAAAACTCATGAAAAAGAACCTTCTGATTGCAGCTGCAGGCGCGCTTTTCGCGGCCGTTTCGTTTAACGCCATGGCTGAAGAAGTCACGTATCAGCTCGACCCGAGCCACACGTCCCCGAGCTTCGAGGCCGATCACTTCGGCGGCATCTCGGTCTGGCGCGGCAAGTTCACGAAGAGCAGCGGCACGGTGACGCTCGATCGCGCGGCCAAGAAGGGCACGCTGGATGCGACTATCGACATGACGTCGATCGATATTGGCAACGACAAGCTGAACGGTGAACTGAAGAGCGCGCAATTCTTCGACGCCGACAAGTTCCCGACAGCGACCTACAAGGGAACGTCGATGAAGTTCAAGGGCGATGTGCCGGTGGAAGTGATTGGCGAGCTGACGCTGCATGGCGTGACGAAGCCGCTGAACCTGAAGATCGAATCGTTCAAGTGCTTCACGCACCCGATGCTGAAGAAGGAAGTGTGCGGCACGGAATCGACGGCAACGTTTGACCGCGGCGACTTCGGCGTGGACTACGGCAAGGCATACGGTTTCAAGATGAAGACGACGCTGCATATTCAAGCTGAAGGCGTAAAGCAATAAGCCGGACGTTCTTTCCCGCTGGATAAGAAAACCGCTTCCATCGAAGCGGTTTTTTTTCGCCCCCGGTATTGCGAGCATTTCGATCCGGATTTCGGTGTGGCACAGTCGGCAGCGTTTGCACGTTTGCACGTTTGCCGACAGGCAGTCACACCGACAATAACGGAACCACCTTTGCATGGGACGGGAGTAAGTGCTCTGCACTAACTCTGGTCGACACTGGAGAAATGCATGAGCAGTACGCCAGCAGCAGTACCTATTAGCCGCCCGGCCGCGTGGCGGGCGGTGGTGGCCGCGTCCATAGGCAACGCGCTCGAATGGTTCGACCTCGTGGTCTATGGGTTCTTCGCGGTCGTTATCTCGAAGCTGTTTTTCCCTTCGGGCAATGACTCCGTGTCCATCCTGCTGACACTCGGTACGTTCGGCGTATCGTTTTTCATGCGGCCGCTCGGGGCTATCGTGCTTGGCGCGTATGCCGACCGAGCAGGGCGCAAGGCCGCGCTCACGCTGTCCATCCTGTTGATGATGATGGGTACGTTCATCATTGCCGTGTTGCCCACTTACTCGTCAATCGGAGTTGCCGCGCCATTGATCCTGGTTCTCGCGCGCCTGATGCAGGGCTTTTCGGCTGGCGGCGAGTTCGGCAGCGCAACGGCGTTTCTGGCTGAACATGTTCCCGGCCGGCGCGGCTTCTTCGCGAGCTGGCAGGTTGCGAGCCAGGGGTTGACCACGCTCCTGGCGGCCATCTTCGGCGTGGTACTGACCGGCAACCTCTCGCCCGAACAGATGAGTTCGTGGGGCTGGCGTGTGCCGTTCTTCTTCGGCTTGCTGATTGGGCCGGTGGCGTACTACATCCGCACGCGCCTTGACGAAACGCCGGAATTTCTCGCCGCCGTTCCCACCACCACCCCTCTGCGCGACACCTTCGCGTCGAACAAGGAGCGCCTGCTGATTGCCATTGGAACGGTGGTGCTGGGCACGGTGGCGACCTACCTCGTGCTCTTCATGCCCACGTATGCAATCCGGCAGTTGGGGCTCGCGCCGTCGGTGGCGTTCTCCGCCATCCTGCTCACGGGGGCGATCCAGATGGTCCTCTCGCCATTTGTAGGTCATCTGTCCGATACCCACGGCCGAACCCGGATCATGGTGATCTCGGCGGTTCTGTTGCTCGTGTTGATCTATCCGCTGTTCACGTGGCTGGTTGGCCGTCCTACCTTTGGTACGCTGCTGGTCGTTCAAGCTGTGCTCGGCGTGTTGATGACCGGGTATTTCGCGGCGTTGCCGGGGTTGTTATCGGAGATGTTTCCGGTTGCCACGCGCACGACCGGGATGTCGCTCGCTTATAACATTGCGGTGACGGTGTTCGGTGGATTTGGGCCGTTCATCATCACGTGGCTGATTACGTCGACGGGATCGAAGGCCGCGCCCAGCTTCTATTTGATCTTTGCCGCGGTAGTGAGCCTGGTCGCTCTGATGGCAGCACGCAAGCGGCTGGGATTCAAGTAGCGCTTGTGCGCAACGGGCTTGTTCGCCCGCTGCAGCCTCGAGGTTTTACGAGTGCTGCTTTTGCTGCGCCAGCATATAAGCGCGAAGAAGTTTGTTGATCCGTGTCTGGTAACCCTGGCCTTGTTCCTTGAACCAGGCCAGGACGTCAGCGTCGAGGCGCATGGTCACGGCTTGCTTGGGCGGAGAGTGCAGTTCAGCGCGTTGGAAGAAGTCGTCTCCCAGTTCCGGCATCTCGCTGGTGTCGATACTGGAATCCGGCATGGCTTCCAGGCGTTTCCAATCTGTCTTCGTGACCTTGCTCATGATGTGTGCTCCTCTCCCTGTTGCCGCCAAGCGGCAGTAAAACGGTTCAATGTACGAGCGCATGTCCGTAGCGCTTGATTTCGGGACGGGTTGCTTTGCGCGCCGAAATGATCCGGATGGTGTCTCCGCGACGCTCGACGTACACGACCACGGCTACGATCAACTGCATCCATCCGACTGCAATCCAGCGATCCTCTCCGAAGTCTTCCCGGCCGTCCGCCGCGGTCAGGATCGTATGCTTGAAAATTTCGATTGCGTCTGTAAAGTCGATGCCGTGTTTGCGGATGTTGCTTCGGTTCTTTACTTCATCCCATTCGAATTGCATGCGACCACCTGTATTGACGATTGTACATACAATGTACGGGGTTGGGATTATTTTCCGGCGCGCGCTGTGCGAGCACATCGACACCGACCACGAAATGTTGCAATTGCCGCCTCAAAAGCAAAAAGGCCGATTCGCGAGAATCGGCCTTTGCTACTTTCAGATCTTGAACCTCACACCTTGAAGCCCGCGATCAGACCTCTGCGCCTGCGTTGGGATCGGTGGGATCGTATTTCGGTTTCTTCTCCTTCACCAGGTCTTCGCGCTTCACGCCCAGCCACATGGCAAGCGCGGCCGCGACGAACACCGACGAGTAGATACCGAACAAGATACCGACCGTCAGCGCCAGTGCGAAGTAATGCAGCGTTGCCCCGCCGAACAGGAACATGGACAGCACCATCATTTCCGTACAGCCGTGGGTAATGATCGTTCGCGACATCGTGCTGGTGATGGCGTGGTTGATGACCTCGATCACCGTCATCTTGCGTTGCTTGCGGAAGGTTTCACGAATCCGGTCGAAGATAACGACCGACTCATTCACCGAATACCCTAGCACCGCGAGAATGGCCGCCAGTACGGAGAGTGAAAACTCCCACTGGAAGAACGCGAAGAAGCCAAGAATGATCACGACGTCGTGCAAGTTGGCGATCACGCCGGCCACCGCGTATTTCCACTCGAAGCGGAACGACAGGTAGATCACGATACCGATCACCACGCATGCCAGCGCGAGCAAGCCGTTGGTCACAAGCTCTTTACCGACCTGTGGGCCGACAAACTCCACGCGCTGCAACTGCACCTGCGCATCCTGATTCTTCAACGCCGTCATCACCTGGTCGCTCTGCTGCGCCGAGGTCAAACCTTGCTTCAACGGCAGGCGAATCAGTACATCACGTGACGTGCCGAAGTTCTGCACCTGGGCATCGGGATAACCGAGCGTGCTCAACGTGCCACGTACCGGTTCAAGCGGCACGGCTTGCGGATATTGCACTTCCACCACCGTCCCGCCGGTGAACTCCACGGACAGATGCAGCCCACGATGCACGAGGAAAAACACAGCTGCGAGGAACGTGATGAGCGAGATTGCGTTGAAGATCAACGCGCGCTGCATCAGCGGTAAGTCGCGGTGAATACGAAAGAATTCCATGATTTATTCTCCGGGACTCAGTTGGACGAGCCGGGTTTTTTCGGTTCAATACCCGGACCCGAGCGACGGCGCACAACCGGCTTGCCGGTACGAACGGGAGGCGCGGCCTGCTTTTGCGAACGGGCCGGAACCGGTGCTTTGGGGCGTGCAGCCGGGAGGACCTGATCGACGGCGGAGTCGTCGCCGCCACGTTCGTTCGCCAGGTAAGCGGCGGTGGCCGCAGCCGTGTCGCTGCCGGCCGGACGCCAGACTTGACCGATAGCAAGCGATTGCAGTTTCTTTTTGCCGCCGTACCAGAGGTTCACGAGGCCGCGCGAGAAGAACACAGCGGAGAACATGGACGTCAGGATGCCGATACAGTGCACGACCGCGAAGCCACGCACCGGACCGGAACCGAACGCCAACAGCGCCAGGCCTGCGATAAGCGTGGTCACGTTCGAGTCGACAATCGTGGCCCATGCATGCGCGAAGCCGTTCTGGATAGCGAGCTGCGGCGGCGCGCCGTGACGCAGTTCCTCACGGATGCGTTCGTTGATCAGCACGTTGGCGTCAATGGCCATACCGAGCGCCAGTGCAATAGCTGCAATACCCGGCAGCGTCAGCGTGGCCTGCAGCATCGACAGGATTGCGATCAGCAGCAACAGGTTCACCGACAGCGACAACATGGAGATCAGGCCGAACAGCATGTAGTACGCGATCATGAAGACGGCGATCGCGGCGAAACCGTACTGCACGGAATCGAAACCCTTCTTGATGTTGTCGGCGCCAAGGCTCGGGCCGATCGTGCGTTCTTCGATGATATCCATGGGCGCCGCGAGCGAACCTGCGCGCAGCAGCAGCGCCAGGTCGGCGGCTGCTTGCGGCGAGGGCTGGCCGGTGATCTGGAAGCGGTCGCCGAGTTCGGACTGGATGGTCGCGACCGTCAGCACTTCGCCCTTGCCTTTCTCGAACAGGATCATGGCCATGGGCTTGCCGATGTTGTCGCGCGACACGCTGCTCACCGCACGGCCACCGGCTGCGTCCAGGCGGATGTTCACCGACGGACGCTGATGTTCGTCGAAGCCCGCCGATGCGTCGATGATCCGGTCACCCGTGAAGATCACCTGCTTTCTCACGAGCGTCGGGCCGTTATTACCCTGTGTGAAGAGTTCGTCGCCAGGAGGAACCGGGTCGTTCGGGCCGGGGTGCGTGTTGACCGGGTCGGCGAGGCGCGCTTCCAGCGTTGCCGTGCGGCCGATGATGTCCTTCGCCTTGGCGGTGTCCTGCACACCGGGCAATTCGACCACGATGCGGTCGGAGCCTTGCTGCTGGATCACAGGTTCCGCTACACCGAGTTCGTTCACCCGGTTATGCAGCGTAACGATGTTTTGTTTGAGCGCGCTGTCTTCCGCCAGCTTTTGAGCCGCCGGCGTGAACGTGCCGACGACCTGGTAACCGTCGCCGCCCTGACGCGTCGCCCATTGCAATTCGCTCAGGCTGCTCGTCAGCATGGTGCGCGCGGCATCGGCTGCTGCCTGGTCGGCGAAGTTGACCACGACTGACTGGTTCACGCGATTCACACCGCCATCGCGGATGTTTTTATCGCGTAAAAGCGCACGGGCATCGGCAGCGTTCGAGTCGAGCTTCTTGTTCAGCGCACCCGCCATGTCCACTTGCAACAGGAAGTGCACGCCGCCGCGCAAGTCGAGGCCGAGGTACATGGGCAGCGCGTGCAACGCGGACAGCCAGCGCGGAGAGGCTGCCTGCAGATTCAGCGCGACGATATATTGCGGATCGGTCGGGTCGCTGTTGAGCGACTTCTGCAACAGGTCCTTCACGCGCAATTGGGTGTCAGTGTCTTTCAGGCGTACACGAATGTTGGCGTTCAGCGACGAATTGTCGAACGTCACTTCATCCGGCGTCACCTTGTCGGCGGCCAGCGCGTTTTCGATGTTGGCAAGCGTAGTTGAATCCAGCTTGACCGTTGCCTTGCCGCTCGATACCTGCACCGCCGGCGCTTCGCCGAAAAAATTGGGCAGTGTATAGACGAGGCCGATGACTAGCGCCACCAGCATCACGGCATATTTCCAAAGTGGGTAGCGATTCATGGGGATGGCCGAACAGGAGAGTTGGCGAGGAGGGGTAAGCGATGCGTCCGGCGATGAGCGGGCAACTGGCCGCGGAGGCCGCGCCACCGAGACCGGGCCATGCTGGCCGCGCCGGACGCGAGAAAGTTGGCCTTAGAGCGACTTGATCGTGCCTTTCGGGAGGATAGTCGTGACAGCAGCCTTCTGGATGGTGATTTCCGTGCCTTCCGAAATTTCAACACCAACGTACGCGTCCGTCACCTTCGTGACCTTGCCGACAATCCCGCCGTTCGTTACCACTTCATCGCCCTTTGCCATGGCAGACAGCATGTTGCGATGTTCCTTCTGACGCTTCATTTGCGGACGAATCATGATGAAATACAGCACTGCAAACATCAAAATGAGCGGCAAAAAGCTCATGATGCTCGACTGGGCGCCATCTGCGCCGCCGCCGAAGGCTTTGGAAATAAAATCCACGTCGGTCTCTCCGTTATAACGATCAGAAAATTAGCCCGCTATTCTATCACCGGGCTACGCAAGCCAAGCGCGGAATGCGCTTTGTGATCAAGCTGTTAAAGCGTTGCGTAAAGCAATTGTAATGTTTCTTGAGCCGATGGCCGATTCAAGAGCTGCACGTCAGCCATCCGGTCAGTCAATTCCGCGTGCGCGATCCTCTTTAAACTGCTTCACGAATGCGTCAAACGCGTGATTTTCGATCGAATCGCGGATCTCCTGCATGAGTTGCAAGTAGTAGTGCAGGTTGTGAATCGTGTTGAGCTGCGAGCCCAGGATTTCGCCCACGCGATGCAAGTGATGCAGATAACCTCGCGTGAAGTTGCGGCAGGTGTAGCAGCCGCAGGTTTCATCGAGTGGCTTCAGCGAGTTCTTGTGGGCCGCGTTGCGGATCTTGACGTCGCCGAAACGGGTGAACAGCCAGCCATTGCGGGCGTTGCGGGTCGGCATCACGCAGTCGAACATGTCGACGCCCGAGACTACGCCCGCCACCAGGTCTTCCGGCGTGCCGACGCCCATCAGGTAATGCGGTTTATCGGCGGGAAGCTTCGGGCCGATGTGCTCCAGCACCCGCATCATGTCTTCCTTCGGTTCGCCGACGGACAGGCCGCCAATCGCGAAGCCATGGAAGCCGATGTCCGCGAGACCCGCCAGCGATTCATCGCGCAAATCTTCGAACATGCCGCCCTGGACGATGCCGAACAGCGCGTTCGGATTTTCACCTTTGGCGAATTCATCGACCGAACGCTTGGCCCAGCGCATCGACATGCGCATGGAGTCGGCCGCGTCCTGATGCGGCGTGGGCACGCCGTTGGTCGCGTACGGCGTGCATTCGTCGAACTGCATCACGATGTCCGAATTCAGCACCTTCTGGATCTGCATCGAGATTTCCGGCGATAAAAACAGCTTGTCGCCATTGATGGGCGACGCGAACGTGACGCCATCTTCGGTGATCTTGCGCAGATCGCCGAGTGAAAAGACTTGAAAACCACCGGAGTCGGTGAGGATCGGGCGCTGCCAGTTCATGAATCGATGCAACCCGCCATGGGCGGCAATGGTTTCGAGCCCCGGGCGCAGCCACAGGTGGAACGTGTTGCCGAGGATGATCTGCGCGTTCATCTCCTCGAGCTCGCGCGGTGCGACGGCCTTGACCGTTCCGTATGTGCCCACGGGCATGAAGATCGGCGTTTCGACTACACCGTGGTTCAAGGTGACGCGGCCGCGCCGCGCCTGGCCGTCGGTGGTGATCAGCTCGAACTTGAGGCCGTTCGCGGGTTGGGCCGGTGCTTCGATCGTATCGGCGGGGTTGCTTGTTTCGGACATTCAAAAGCTCCTGTGCCACCGGAGGCCGCTTTGCATGGGGCCGGAGTAAGGCACTAAAGTGCCAACTCCGGATCGGCAAGTCCGGCGCAGTGTTCGTGAGTTTAGTCGCGGCCACGGTCGTAGCTGGCGCGTTTTAATCATTCTTGCTTCAAGGTTTTTCGCGTGGCCCGCGGCGCTCTTTAGGCCACCGCTTGCCGCGTGAGCAGCATGGCATCGCCGTAGCTGAAAAACCGATACCGCTCCTGAATCGCATGCGCATATGCCGCGCGGATCGCGTCCATGCCGGCGAACGCCGAAACCAGCATCATCAGCGTGGATTTCGGCAAGTGGAAGTTCGTCACGAGCCGGTCGACCACCCGGAATTGATACCCCGGCGTGATGAAAATGTCCGTCTCGGCGCTGGTTTGCGCGAGCGGCCGGCCAGCAAGGGCCGCGTCGCGGGCGGCGGCTTCGAGCGCGCGCAGCGAAGTCGTGCCGACTGCGATCACCCGGTTTCCCTGCGCTTTCGTCGCGGTTATCTTGTCCGCGAGTTCCTGCGGCAGCCGATACCATTCGCTATGCATCTTGTGTTCCGCGAGGTTCTCCACGCGCACCGGCTGGAACGTGCCCGCGCCCACGTGCAGCGTCAGCGTCGCGCGTTCCACGCCGCGCGCGTCGAGCGCGGCAAAGAGCGCCGGGTCGAAGTGCAGGCCCGCCGTGGGCGCCGCGACCGCGCCGGGGTTGGCTGCGTAGACGGTCTGGTAGCGGGTTTCATCGAAGGAATCGGGATCGTGCTCTATATAGGGCGGCAACGGCAGGCGGCCGTATTGCTCGATCAGCGTCAGGCAATCGGCGGGGAAATGCAGCGTGTAGAACGGTTCCACGCGCTCCCCGACCGTGACCTCGAAGGCATCGGCGAGAACCAGTTTCGTACCCGGCAAGGGACTTTTGCTTGCCCGGATCTGGGCGAGCGCGGTGGTCGCGCCGGTCAGGCGCTCGACCAGCACCTCGATACGGCCACCGCTGGCCTTTTGGCCGAGGAACCGCGCCTTCAGGACTTTGGTATCGTTGAAGACAAGCAGGTCACCGGGTTCGAGCAGGTTGGGCAATTCGGTGAAATGGCGATCGGTGAAAGCCGCGGTCGCGGCGCGGTTATCCACGTCGAGCAAACGGCTCGCGCTGCGCTCGGTGAGCGCCGTTTGCGCGATCAGCTCGGGCGGCAGATTAAAATCGAAGTCGGAAAGCGTGAACATGGGGAAAGCAGGTCGATGCGCGATGAAACGCGCGTTATTTTGGCCAGGCATTTGGCAAGGCGGCGCGGGTAGGCGCGGATTCAGTCCGTTAATGCGGTTTCGCGGGCAGGCTCTCTGATGGACCGCTGCGACAGCTCAAATAGCGGCGCGGCCTCTCGATATCCACTGGACCGCCCCGGGAAGCCGTTGTTTTCGCCGCTGCGTCCTGTGCCGGTCGATAGGCGGAAACACCCTTGCCGGCTGCATGTTCGGGCGCTGTAACGAACCCACGTGTGCCGCGCGGCGAGCGGATGATGAGAGCATCGCCGTGCCGAACGAAGCCCATATTGTACTTTGAAGAGATTAGATGCCCTTGCCCGACCGCCGTTTGCTCGCTGCTCCCGACGCCCAAGACGCTCCCGATGCAGCCGGTGAACCCGACGCGCCTGTTCAAAAGCGCAAGCGTTCGCGCTCGGGCGGCGCGAAAACGCTCGCGAATCTGGAGATCGCCGAGGACAAGGTCCAGCCCTTGAAACCCGCCGCGGCGCCACCCAAACCAATCGATAAACTCGCCAAGCTCGGCCTGAAATCCGATATCGATCTCGTGCTGCATCTGCCGATGCGCTATGAGGACGAAACCAGCATCACGCCGATCGGCCATCTGATTCCCGGCGACAACACGCAGACCGAAGGCGTGGTGTTCGACAACGAAATCGCGTACCGGCCGCGCCGGCAGTTGCTGGTCAAGATCCACGACGACGCCGGCGACGAACTCACGCTGCGTTTCCTCAATTTCTACGGCTCGCAGGTCAAGCAGATGGCGATCGGTGTGCGCCTGCGGGTGCGTGGCGATGTGCGTGGCGGTTTTTTCGGCATGGAGATGGTGCATCCGGCGGTGCGTCCGGTGGATGAAGACACGCCGCTGCCGCAAGCGTTGACGCCGGTGTATCCGAGCACGGCGGGGGTGTCGCAGGCGTATTTGCGCAAGGCCATCGACAACGCGTTGTCGCGGGTTCATCTGCCTGAGTTGTTGCCGGAGAAAATTGCCCGGGCGCATCTGCAGCCGCTGCATGTGCCCGCGTTGCTCGATGCCGTCAAAACGCTCCATCACCCGCACGCCGATTCCGATGAAAACGCGTTGATCGACGGCACGCATCCGGCGTGGACGCGCATCAAGTTCGAGGAATTGCTCGCGCAGCAATTGTCGCTCAAACGCGCGCATGAAGAGCGCCGTACGCGCGCCGCACCGGTGATGCCGCGCTTACAGAACGTGCCGGAATCGCTGGTCGCGAGGTTCCTCAATACGCTGCCGTTCAAGCTGACCGGTGCGCAGGAGCGCGTGTGCGCAGAAATATCCGGCGAACTCATGTTGCCGCATCCCATGCAGCGTCTGTTGCAGGGCGACGTGGGCAGCGGCAAGACGATCGTGGCGGCACTGGCTGCCGCGCAAGCTATAGATGCCGGTTATCAGGCCGCGTTGATGGCGCCGACCGAAATCCTGGCCGAGCAGCACGCGCGCAAGCTGCGAACGTGGCTCGAGCCGCTTGGCGTGACGGTGGCATGGCTCGCCGGCAGTTTGAAAGCGAAGGAAAAACGCGCGGCGCTGGAAGCGGCGGCATCGGGCGCGGCACAACTGGTGATTGGCACGCACGCGATCATTCAGGACGCGGTGGAGTTTTCGCGGCTGGGTTTTGTGATTGTCGATGAACAGCACCGGTTTGGCGTGGCCCAGCGGCTTGCGTTGCGGGCCAAGGCGCATAACGCAGCGGATGGCGTGAACAACTTCCAGCCGCATCAACTGATGATGTCGGCCACGCCGATTCCGCGCACGCTTGCCATGACGTATTACGCGGATCTGGATGTATCGACTATTGATGAATTGCCGCCAGGGCGCACGCCCATCCTGACCAAGCTCGTCGCCGATAACCGCCGGGAAGAGGTGATTGCCCGTGTGCGCGAAGCGGCGTTGACCGGGCGGCAAGTGTATTGGGTGTGTCCGCTGATCGAGGAAAGCGAGACGCTGCAATTGCAGACGGCGGTGGAGACCTGCGAAACACTCGTTGCCGCATTGCCGGAGTTGCGCATCGGGCTGGTGCACGGGCGTTTGCCGCCGGCGGAGAAAGCCGCTGTCATGGACGCGTTCACGCGCGCCGAGGTCCAGTTGCTGGTGGCAACGACGGTGATCGAAGTGGGAGTGGACGTGCCGAACGCCTCGCTGATGGTGATCGAACATGCGGAGCGCTTTGGCCTGGCGCAGCTTCACCAGTTGCGTGGCCGTGTGGGGCGGGGCAGCGCGGCTTCCGTGTGCGTGCTGATGTACGCCGGGCCGTTGTCGCAGACGGCGCGCGCTCGCTTGCAGACCATGCGCGAAACCACCGACGGCTTCGAAATCGCCCGTCGCGACCTGGAGATTCGCGGCCCCGGCGAGTTCCTTGGCGCGCGGCAGTCGGGTGCGGCGATGCTTCGGTTTGCCAGCCTGGAAAACGATGGCTGGCTGATCGAACCGGCGCGCACGGCGGCCGACGAGATGCTGGCCCAGTTCCCTGAGGCGGTCACGAACCATCTGGCGCGATGGCTTGGTGCGCGCGAGCAATACCTGAAAGCTTGAAAGGGGTTTCTTGTTCGCACGGTGCGGATTTGCGGGATCGGGCGAGGCGGCCCCTGTACGCCCCCGCGCGCGAACGAAACATTCCGCTCACGGGTGCGAACGAAACGCCGTTCATGAACTCCAAAAGCCACCGCGGGTTGGCGAATCCCGCCGACGGGTGTATAAGTCAAATCCTATCGATTCAACGACTCTGATTGGCCCCTAATGACCTTAACCGAATTGAAGTACATCGTTGCGGTGGCGCGCGAGCGGCATTTTGGCCGTGCGGCCGAGGCGTGTTTCGTGAGTCAGCCGACCTTGTCGGTAGCAATCAAGAAGCTGGAAGATGAACTGAACGTGCAGATTTTCGAGCGCGGCACCAGCGAAGTCAGCGTTACCCCAATTGGCGAACAGATCGTCACGCAAGCGCAGCGCGTCCTGGAACAAACGCTCGCCATCAAGGAAATCGCCAAGCAGGGCAAGGACCCGCTGGTCGGGCCGCTGCGCCTTGGCGTGATCTACACCATCGGGCCGTATCTGTTGCCCACGCTCGTCAAGCAGATGATCAAGCGCGTTCCGCAGATGCCGCTGATGCTCCAGGAAAACTACACGCTCAAGCTGATCGAACTGCTGAAGCAGGGCGAAATCGATGTCGCCATCATGGCGCTGCCGTTCCCGGAAACCGGCCTGATGGTGCGCCCGCTATTCGATGAACCCTTCGTTGTCGCCATGCCGGCGGGCCATCCGTGGGAAAACCGCGCGAAGATCAATGCCGACGACCTGAAGCTGGAAACCATGCTGCTGCTGGGTAGCGGCCACTGTTTCCGCGATCATGTGCTCGGCGTGTGTCCCGAACTGATGCGCTTTTCGCAGAGCGCGGATGGCATCCAGAAGACGTTCGAGGGGTCGTCGCTGGAAACCATCCGGCACATGGTTGCAAGCGGCGTTGGCATTACCGTGCTGCCGCGGATGTCGGTGATGGAAGTGAAACCGCACGCGGGCGGCGTGGACGCCGGCCTGCTGAGCTACGTTCCCTTCGACGACCCCATTCCAGACCGCCGCGTCGTGCTGGCGTGGCGCAAGAGTTTCACGCGGATGCCGGCCATCGAGGCCATCTGCGACGCAATCGCCGCCTGCAATATTCCTGGCGTTACGCGGCTAGAGTTGCCCGCCGCAGTCAACTAATCCTTTCCTGGCTGGATTTAGCTCGTACCGCGTCCAGCATGGGCGCGGATTTCGGCACCATTTTCCCGCTCCTTTCAAGCTGCGCGCACTCCGCGAATGTGCCTGGCCTATCGAATAGATTAAATTAATTGAATTCGATAATCAGATAGTCTTTGCTATTCTCACCTCCATGGATCGACCCGATCCACCCAGAACATCACCGGAGGAAGCCATGACGCTGATCGCCCGCCAGGCCACGCAACTCACTGCGACATTTCGCGAAGCAAAAGGCGTTGTGGTTGAAGTGCTGGCCAGTTTCGCCAGCACTTGCTGAGCTTCCCCGACATAACGTTTCGTCGCCAGACAAATTCCACGGAGTAATCGATGAGCAATCGCATCCTCACCACCGCCGCAGGCGCGCCGGTTGGCGACAACCAGAATTCGATCACCGCTGGTCCGCGTGGTCCGATCGCCCTGCAGGATTTCTGGCTGATCGAAAAGCTCGCGCATTTTGACCGCGAAGTGATTCCCGAGCGCCGTGTGCACGCCAAGGGGTCGGGCGCATTCGGTACGCTCAAGATCACGCACGATATCTCCCGCTTCACGAAAGCCAAGGTATTTGCGGAAGTCGGCAAGCAGACGCCGTTGTTCATGCGCTTTTCGACCGTTGCCGGCGAGCGCGGCGCGGCTGACGCCGAGCGCGATGTGCGTGGTTTCTCGATCAAGTTCTACACGGAAGAAGGCAACTGGGATGTGGTCGGCAACAACACGCCGGTGTTTTTTATCCGTGATCCGCTGAAGTTTCCTGACTTCATTCACACGCAAAAGCGTGATCCGTACACGAATATGCGCAGCAACGTGGCGGCGTGGGACTTCTGGTCGCGGCATCCGGAATCGTTGCATCAGGTCACCATCCTGATGAGTGATCGCGGGATTCCGAAGAGCTACAGGCAGATGCATGGTTTCGGCTCGCACACGTATTCGTTCATCAACGCGAATAACGAGCGTTTCTACGTGAAGTTCCATTTCAAATCGCAGCAGCCGCTCGAGAATTTCACCGATGCCGAAGCTGCAGCCGTGGTCGGCAGCGACCGGGAAAGCGCGCAGCGTGACTTGGTGGATAACATCGATCGCGGCGATTTCCCGAAGTGGAATTTCCGCATCCAGGTGATGACGGAAGCGGAAGCGGCGACGTACCGCATGAATCCATTCGATGTCACCAAGGTGTGGCCGCACAAGGATTTCCCGCTGATCGACGTGGGCACGATCGAGTTGAATCGCAACGCCGGCAACTATTTCGCCGATGTCGAGCAGGCTGCTTTCACGCCGGCGAACGTGGTGCCGGGTATCGGCTTCTCGCCGGACCGCTTGCTGCAAGGACGCTTGTTCTCGTATGGCGATGCGCATCGGTATCGTCTTGGCATCAATCACCATCAGATTCCGGTGAATGCGCCGAAGGCCGCCGTGCAGAACTCGTTTCATCGCGATGGCGGCATGCGCGTCGACGGCAATAGCGGCGGCCGCGTGAACTACGAGCCGAATCGGTTCGGCGACTTTGCGCAGGACGCGAGCGTGAACGAGCCGGCATTGGCAGCAGGTGCGGTCGAGCGTTATGACCATCGTGAAGACGGGGACTACTACAGCCAGCCGGGCGCGCTGTTCCGCCTCTTCGACGACGCGCAAAAGCAGCGCTTTTTCGGCAACATCGCGCGGCATATTTTCGGCGTGCCGAACGAGATCGTGGCGGTTCAGGTCGAGCACTTCCGGCGCGCTGACCCGGCGTATGCGGCAGGTGTTGTCGCGGCGCTCGCGGTGTTGGGCCAGAAGCTTGAAACGGTCGACGCGGATGCTGAAGCGGCAATGAAGTAAGCAGGGCGGGACGCGTTTTCAGAAAGCGCGCCCCCTTTGATTTGACACGCAGGACTCAAAGGAGAACGACGATGACACGAGCGATCATGACACTCGAACGGGCGGTGAGCGGTATTGAGACGACGAGCCTCAATGCGTCGCGCGGCGTCCGGCTCGCGATCGGTTTTGGCATTGTCGCGGCGAGTTACGCGGTGGTGATTATCGAAGGACTGCATGGCGTTGGTTTCGCCGGATTGTCCTGAAAGCGCGTCGTCACGACGCACCCGATAACCGCTCTGACCCGCCTCCATGGCGGGTCGCGCCGCGTTTCTAAGATAAACTCACGAACGCTTGGCGGCCCCGGCAGCAGCATTGGCCGGGTCGCTTGCATTGTTCGTATC
Organism: Caballeronia udeis; assembly: GCF_044909315.1. Taxonomy (GTDB): domain Bacteria; phylum Pseudomonadota; class Gammaproteobacteria; order Burkholderiales; family Burkholderiaceae; genus Caballeronia; species Caballeronia udeis_A. The sequence goes on along the minus strand of NZ_JBIYEB010000001.1, from coordinate 155,212 downwards.
ACTCTCACGGAGTCACTATGGCGAAGAAAATCGCATCACCGGCTGTGAACATCGGTATCAGCGACAAAGACCGCAAGAAGATCGCCGAAGGTTTGTCGCATCTGCTAGCCGATACGTACACGCTGTATCTCAAGACGCACAATTTTCACTGGAACGTCACGGGGCCGATGTTCAACACGCTCCACCTGATGTTCGAGGGGCAATACACGGAACTGGCGCTGGCTGTGGATTCGATCGCAGAACGTATTCGTGCGCTGGGTGTGTACGCACCCGGCAGCTATCGCGAATTCGGGAAGCTGTCGTCCATTCCTGAAGCCGACGGCATCCCGGCCGCGGAAGAGATGATCCGCCAGTTGGTGGAAGGTCAGGAAGCGGTTGTACGCACGGCGCGTGCAATTTTTCCGCTGACCGATAGCGCCAACGACGAACCGACGGCCGACCTGTTGACGCAGCGCATGCAGATTCATGAGAAGACGGCGTGGATGTTGCGCGCGATGCTGGGGCAGTAAAGATTTGATGTGATCGCCGGTGCATTGAGCACGGCGAATTGAATAGAGGAAGCCCCGCGTTCGGTCGAGCGTGGGGCTTTTGGTTTTTTTGGGGCAATCCGGAAACGAACCGCAAATCGCCGCTGCCTTAAAATACCGTTACCGCCAATTGCCGCCGACCGTCGCCATGCTCGCTCGCCTTCCGCTCTATCTCCGCCTCGTCCGCATGGACAAGCCCATCGGCAGCTTGCTGCTGCTGTGGCCAACGCTCAACGCGTTGTGGATCGCATCGAGCGGTCGTCCATCGCCCATGCTCTTGCTGATCTTCGTGCTCGGCACGCTGCTCATGCGCTCGGCCGGTTGTGCAATCAACGACTACGCCGACCGCGACTTCGATAAACACGTGAAGCGCACCGAAAATCGTCCGATCACGTCCGGCAAGATTGCCGCGTGGGAAGCGGTGGCGTTGGCGGCGGCGTTATCGCTGATTGCGTTCCTGCTGATCCTGCCGCTCAACACGCTGACGAAAGAACTCTCGGTGTTCGCGTTATTTGTGGCGGGCAGTTATCCGTTCACCAAGCGGTTCTTCGCGATTCCCCAGGCGTATCTGGGTATCGCTTTCGGCTTCGGCATTCCGATGGCCTTCGCTGCCGTGCAAGATCACGTGCCGCCGCTCGCATGGATCATGCTCGCCGCGAACGTGTTCTGGTCGGTAGCCTACGACACCGAATACGCGATGGTCGATCGTGACGACGACATCAAGATCGGCATCCGCACGTCAGCGCTGACATTTGGCCGGTTCGACGTAGCGGCCATCATGCTGTGTTATGCCGTGACGCTAGGGATCTATGTGTGGATCGGCCTGACGCTGGCGTTCGGGGCGCTGTACTGGATTGGATGGGTGGCCGCGGCGGCATGTGCCATTTACCACTACACGCTGATCAAGAACCGCGAGCGCATGCCGTGCTTCGCCGCGTTCAAACATAACAACTGGCTGGGTGGGGTGTTGTTCGCGGGTATCGCAGCGCATTACGCGTTCATGCGGTAGCGCGTTCGTCGTTACCGCAACGGGGCGTCTCTTTTAGCGTTCCGCGCAATGCTTGGCAGCATGCATTTGCCGAGGATGCGTGGACGTCAGGCTTTGCCCAACTCCTCACCCATTTCCTTCGCTCTCGCATCCGCTGCCAACGCGCCGCGAACAATGGCATCCTTCACCCCCTGGGCATCGAAGGAAGCCAAGGCCGCTGCCGTCGTGCCGCCTTTCGACGTCACGCGTTCACGCAGCACGCTTGCCGGCTCACCCGATTGCGCCGCCAATTGCGCCGCGCCGGTGAATGTCGCCACCGCGAGCGCGCGGCCCTGCTCCTCGTCCATGCCAAGTTGGCGCGCCGCTTCCTGCATTGCTTCGATGAAATAGAACACGTACGCAGGGCCGCTTCCGGATATGGCGGTGACGGCGTCAATCTTCGTTTCGTCGTCGAACCAGACGCTTTGACCTACCGCTTCCAATACCTTGGACGCCAGAGTCTTGCCTGCTTCATCAACCCCGGGCAACGCGGCCAAACCCGTCACGCCCATGCCGATCAACGCTGGCGTATTCGGCATGGTGCGTACGATCTGCGTATAACCTCCGAGCCAGCGCGACAGGTCGGCGGCGCGAATGCCGGCGGCAATACTGATTACTAGCTGCTTCGATAACACCGGCCGAAGCGCACCGGCGACGTCCTTTAGAACCTGCGGTTTCACGGCGAGCAGGATTGCATCGTAGTCCGCAAGTTTCGAGTCGATAGACGCACCCGTCGCAACGCCAAACTCCTTCGCAACGCGAGCGCGTGCTTCCTCCCCGAGATCGACGACATAAAGATCCGCCGCCACCACGCCACGCTTGATCAAACCGCCAATAAGCGCGGACGCCATGTTGCCGCCACCAATAAACGCAATTTTCATAGTGAATTCATCAATCAAGTCAGTGAGAGTAATCGCGCGCGCCGAAGATGGCCGTACCAATACGAACCATTGTCGCGCCTTCCAGGATTGCCGCTTCCATGTCCGCCGACATGCCCATGGAAAGCGTGTCGAGCTCAAGCCCGTCCGCGCGTAACGCTTCCATGAGTTCACGCAGACGCCGATGTGGCGCGCGTTGTTCATCAAGCGTTCCGGCCGGTTCGGGAATGGCCATCAAACCGCGCAGCGTGAGATTGGGTAGCGCGGCAATGGCATGAGCAAGCGTCAAGGCCTCGTCCGGCACAACGCCGCTTTTCGACGCCTCACCGCTCACGTTGACCTGCAGACATACGTTGAGCGGCGCCAAATGGTTGGGCCGCTGTTCGCTGAGACGCTGAGCAATCTTGAGGCGATCGACGGAATGTACCCAATCAAAATTCTCGGCGACGATCTTCGTCTTGTTCGACTGCAACGGTCCGATGAAATGCCACTCGATCTCGCGGCGCGACTCCGTCAGTTCGGTAATCTTCGCGACAGCTTCCTGCACGTAGTTTTCGCCGAACGCACGTTGCCCGGCGTTGAAGGCGGCGCGAACATCTTCCACCGGAAATGTCTTCGACACCGCAAGCAACGCGACCGAAGACGGATTGCGCGAAGCGTCAGCCGCTGCTTTCGCGATGCGCTGACGGACTTCGTCGAGATGACGGGCTATGTGAGAGGACATGGGATCGGACGCCGCAGCAATAGAAGCAGAGACCCGATTATACGGACGCGGCGGCGCAACGCAGTCAGCGCGCGCCAGCGTTAGCCATACACCAGATGTTCCACCAGCTGGATCCAGTGCACGACAGGCGTGGACGTGCCGCTTTGCAAGTGCGCGATGCAGCCGACATTCGCCGACACGATCATCTGCGGTTCGAGTTTCTCGAGCGTGTCGAGTTTCTGGTCGCGCAACGCGTACGAGAGTTTCGGCTGCAGCACCGAGTACGTTCCAGCCGAGCCGCAACATAAATGGCTGTCGGCGGGAAGATGTACCTCTATGCCCAGCGCCGTAAGCAAGTTCTCCACGTGGCCGCGGATCTGCTGGCCGTGCTGCAACGTGCACGGTGGATGGAACGCGACGGTGTGGACGGCGCGCCGTCTTGCCATCGCGGTCAGTTCGTCCTCGTATTGCGGCAGGATCTCGGACAGGTCGCGGGTCAGGTCCACAATCCGCGCGGCCTTCTCGGCGTAGGCCGGATCGTTACGCAGCAAATGCGCGTATTCCTTGACCGTCGCGCCGCAACCGGACGCGTTCATCACGATCGCCTCCACGCCGTTCTCGACGTACGGCCACCATGCGTCGATGTTCTTGCGCACGTCGTCCAGCGCCTCGCCGTTGTAGCCGAGATGCAGGCGGATCGCGCCGCAACAGCCGGCGTCGGGAGCGGTCAGGATCTGGATGCCCAAGGCATCGAAGACCCGTGCAGTCGCTATGTTGACGTTCGGCATCATGGCGGGCTGAACGCAGCCGGCGAGCATCAGCATCGTGCGCTTATGCGTGCCGGTTGGCGGTTCGAGCGGCCGTTGCGCGACCGGAATCTTGGTGCGCAAGGTTTTGGGCAGCAGCGGCCGGAACTGCTGGCCGAGTTTCATCGCGGGCGTGAAAAGCTTGCTGTTCGGCAGGAAGTTGGCGAGCAGTTTGCGTTGAACACGCTGGCCAAATGGCCGCTCCACTTTCTCTTCCACCACCTTCCGGCCGATCTCCACCAGCCGTCCATACTGCACGCCCGAGGGGCACGTGGTCTCGCAATTACGGCACGTAAGGCAGCGATCCAGATGCAGTTGCGTACTGCGTGTGACGGGCGCGCCTTCCAACATCTGCTTGATCAGATAGATCCGGCCGCGCGGGCCGTCGAGTTCATCGCCCAATATTTGATACGTCGGGCACGTCGCCGTGCAGAATCCGCAATGCACGCACTTGCGCAGGATGGCCTCGGCCTCTTCGCCATCGGCGGTGTCGCGCATGAAGTCGGCGAGGTTGGTTTGCATTGCGTGTGTCTTCGTTCAGAAGTCGGGGTAGAGGCGGCCGCGATTGAAAATGCTCGCGGGATCGAATGCAGCTTTCAGCCCGCGATGAATCTTCATCATCGGAGCAGGCAAGGGCGTGAAGACACCCGCGTTGCGGTCATACAGGGTGCCGGAACGGAAGATGGTCGCATGGCCACCGGCCTGTTTGGCACTGATGCGCACGGTTTGCGGATCGGCGTCCGTGATCCACCAGCGCTGCGCGCCGCCCCATTCCATCAGGTGCGGGCCGGGAAGATGCATCGGTTCGGCAATCGATGGCAACGACAGCCGCCACAAAGCGGACTTCGGCGGCAGCACGGCGAAGAACGGATCGGATTGTTCGCGCAAACCGTGCCAGAAACGTTCGGCTTCGACCGCGTCCACCACTTCGCCGCCCAACGATGTCCGTGCCGCTTTTACCGCAGCTTCCGCGCCGCCCAGGCGCAACGCCAGCGTGTGGTCACGCCAGGCGCTGCCGGTCAGCGGCAACGGATGGCCGCTCCATTCATTGAGCTTGCGCACGGCGTCCGTGTCGTTCATCTCGAACTTGAGCGTGGCTTCGGCAACGGGTTTCGGCAGCACTTTCACCGATATCTCCAGGATCAACCCAAGCGTACCGAGAGACCCCGCGAGTAGCCGCGAGACGTCATATCCCGCCACGTTCTTCACCACTTGCCCACCGAAATGCAGCACGTGGCCCTGGCCATTCATCACCACCGCACCGAGCACGAAGTCGCGCGGCGCGCCGGCCGCGGCGCGCCGCGGGCCGGCGAGCCCCGCGGCGATGCAGCCGCCGAGCGTGGCATTGAGCCCGAAGTGCGGCGGCTCGAACGGCAGCATCTGGCCGCATTCGTCCAGCACCGCTTCGATCTCGCTAAGCGGCGTGCCGGCTTTCGCGGTGATCACGAGTTCGGCCGGGTCGTATTCGATAATCCCGCGATGCGCCCGCGTATCGACTATCTCGCCTTGCAGCGCCTGCCCGTACCAATCCTTCGTGCCGCCGCCGCGAATCCTTAGCGGGGTGTTGCTCGCCGTCGCGGCGCGTATACGCTCGGACCAGTTCGCGACAATGTCTTCCTCTGTCATGGTGTCCCGCGTTTTATGGCTCTTGGGTCAGTGTATCGGCGTGTTCCCGCACGGCCACTCGTATAAACGTGGATACGTGCGGGCTTGAACGCCCGGACAACCGCCGATTCTTCAAAGGGACATTAAAGAGACGCTGAAGGGGACGTTATCTGCACGTAACGTTTAGAGGCGTCGCCTAAACACGCCGCTCAAAAGCGTGGAATCTCCGGATGCGGTAGCAAGCCGCCGCGAATATGCATTTTCCCGTACTCGGCGCAACGCGCACGCGTCGGGATGCCTTTGTCGGGATTGAGCAGGCCGGGGGGATCGAAGGCGCGCTTGATCGCGTGGAACGTATCGCGTTCTTCGGGCGAAAACTGCACGCACATGGAATTGATCTTTTCGATACCCACGCCATGCTCGCCCGTCACCGTTCCGCCCAATTCCACGCAGGCTTCCAGGATGTCGCAGCCGAATGCCTCTGCCCGGTGCCATTCGTCGAGATCGTTGCCGTTGAAGAGAATCAGCGGATGCATGTTGCCGTCGCCGGCATGGAAAACGTTCATGCAACGCAGTGCGTACTTTTTTTCCATCTCTTCAATGCGCGCCAGCAACGGCCCGATCTGGCGGCGTGGCACGGTGCCGTCCATGCAGTAGTAATCGGGGGAAATACGGCCGGCAGCCGGAAACGCGTTCTTGCGGCCGGACCAGAACTTCAGCCGTTCGGCTTCCGAGCGCGAGATCTGGATGCGGTTCGCGCCGAATTCGCGCAGCACGGCCGTCATCCGCACAATTTCCTCCATGACTTCGTCCTGCGTGCCGTCCGATTCGCACAGCAGGATCGCCTTGGCGTCGAGGTCGTAGCCCGCCTTCACGAACTCTTCCACAGCGCGGGTCGCGGGTTTGTCCATCATCTCGAGCCCGGCGGGGATGATGCCGGCCGCGATGATCGCCGCGACCGCGTTGCCGCCTTTGACGACGTCGTCGAAGCTCGCCATGATCACCTGGGCTGTTTGCGGTTTCGGGATCAGCTTGACGGTGATCTCGGTGACGATGGCGAACATGCCTTCGCTGCCGATCAGCACCGCCAGCAGGTCCAGCCCCGGCGCGTCAAGACTGAGCGAACCGAACTCAAGAATATCGCCTTCCATTGAGACGGCACGCACCCGCAACACGTTGTGGCACGTCAGGCCGTACTTGAGGCAGTGGACGCCGCCTGAGTTCTCGCTGACATTGCCGCCAATAGTGCAAGCGATCTGCGATGACGGATCGGGTGCGTAGTAGAGCCCGAACGGGGCCGCCGCTTCAGATATGGCGAGATTGCGCACGCCCGGCTGGACCGTGGCGGTGCGGGCGTACGGGTCGACTTCCACGATCTTGCGAAAGCGCGCAAGCGATACCACGATCCCATGCCGGATTGGCATGGCGCCGCCCGACAGGCCCGTGCCCGCGCCACGCGGGACGATAGGCACGTCGAGCCGCGCGCAGATCTGCACGACGCGCTGAACCTGCGCTTCGGTTTCGGGCAGCGCGACCGCAAGCGGCAGGCGCCTGTATGCCGCGAGCCCGTCGCATTCGTAAGCAGCCGTATCTTCCTCGCGATACAGCAGGCAATGCGTCGGCAGCACGGCCATCAACGCCTGGACCACTTCACGCTGACGCTGCGCCAGCACTTCAGGCGAAAGCTCGGCGGGTGCGTTCATGTCTCCTCCCGGCGGTGTTTGTGCTCTGGAGCAGTTCCAAAAAGCAGAGCATTGATCTTGCACCTGCGCGTGTCTGTCGTCGATTGGGCTAATTACGGGGACGGAGCATGTTTATACGCCACCGCGTTGTTCGGGCGGGGCGCTCACCGTTCAGTTATCCGGGAATAACCGGCCCGCGTTCGCTCAGGCGTCGTACGAGAAAATCTTGCCCGGGTTCATCAGGTTTTTCGGATCGAGCGCATGTTTGATCGAGCGCATCACGCTGATGGCGTCCTCGCCGTGTTCGTCGATCAGGAAACCCATCTTGTGCAGCCCGACACCGTGTTCGCCGGTACACGTTCCGCCCATGCGCAGCGCGCGTTCCACGATCCGGTGATTGATCCGCTCGGCTTCTTCCAACTCCTCGGGCCTGGCCGGATCCAGCAGCATGGCGACGTGGAAATTGCCGTCGCCGACATGGCCGACGATCGGGCAGGGCAGCGTGCTGGCCTTCAGGTCCTGCTCCGTTTCAATCACGCATTCGGCCAGCCGCGAGATCGGCACGCAGACGTCCGTGGTCACGGCGCGGCTGCCGGGCTTCAGTTGCAGCATCGCGAAATAGGCGTTGTGACGCGCGTTCCACAGGCGGCTGCGGTCTTCCGGGCGGGTTGCCCATTCGAAATCGGTACCGCTGTTTTGTGCGACGATTTCCTGCACCGTTTCCGCCTGCTCCTTCACGCTGCTTTCCGTGCCATGGAATTCGAAGAACAGCATGGGCGATTCGCGGAAGGTGAGGTTCGAATGGCGGTTGATCGCGCGCACGGCAAGCGAATCCAGGAACTCGACACGGGCCACGGGAACACCCATCTGGATGGTCTCGATAGTGGCACGCACGGCGTCTCCCATCGACGGAAATGCGCAGACGGCCGCCGATACCGCTTCCGGTTGCGGATAAAGCCGCACGGTGATTTCAACGATCACGCCGAGTGTGCCTTCCGAGCCCACGAACAAACGTGTGAGGTCGTACCCGGCCGACGATTTGCGCGCCCGTGTACCGGTCTTGATGACGCGGCCATCGGCTAACACGACGGTGAGGCCAAGCACGTTCTCGCGCATCGTGCCGTAGCGCACGGCGTTGGTACCCGATGCACGCGTTGCCGACATCCCGCCAATGCTCGCGTCCGCGCCTGGATCGATGGGGAAAAACAGCCCGGTGTCCTTCAGCGCTTCGTTCAACTGCTTGCGCGAAATGCCCGGCTGCACGGTGACCGTCAGGTCTTCAGCATCGATTGACAGCACCTGGTTCAAGCCAGACATATCGATGGATACGCCGCCCTGTACTGCCAGCAAATGACCTTCCAGCGACGACCCGTTGCCGTACGGAATGACCGGCACATTGTATTCGGCGCAAAGCCGGACCACGGTCTGGACCTCTTCTGTGCTGATCACGAAAACGACAGCGTCGGGCAGTTGAGGATCGAATGGCGATTCGTCGCGGCCGTGATGTTCGCGGACTGCGGCAGTGGTCGAGACGCGTTCGGCGAACGCGGTTTTCAGCGCGTCGAGCAGGGCGGCGGGGAAGGCGCGGCGCACTGCCAGCGGCGGGACGGGATGGTTCACGGCATGTCTCCGGACATCGGTGTGATGGGATGTTGGGATGTTGGGATGCACTGGATTTCGCATCGAAATGCGGGAATCGTGCGTTTTATGTATTCATTTTACGCCGATAGCCCACATCGAGCCCGCCTTGAGCCCGCCTGCGGGCGGAACTCCCGCGTTGCCTATAATGAGCGCGAGCGCGGACTGGCGTTCCGGGTTATCTGGAGAAGATCATGGGCAATCGCCTGAGCAAGATATCGACGCGCACCGGCGACGACGGCACGACCGGCCTCGGCGACGGTAGCCGCGTGCAGAAGGACGATGCACGGATCGCGGCTATCGGCGATGTCGATGAACTGAATTCGCAGCTTGGCGTGTTGCTGTGCGAACCGCTTCCGGACGAGGTGCGCGCAGCGTTGTCGGCTATTCAGCATGATCTCTTCGATCTCGGCGGCGAACTCTGCATTCCCGGCCATTCGATGATCGAGAAGTCGCATCTTGCTCGTATCGATGAATGGATCGCGGAATACAACGCGACCTTGCCGCCGCTCAAGGAATTCATCCTGCCGGGCGGATCGCGGGCGGCGTCGCTCGCCCATGTGGGGCGGACGGTATGCCGGCGCGCGGAGCGCTCGATTGTTGCGCTCGGCCGGGTGGACAAGATCAACGCGGCGCCGCGTCAGTATGTGAATCGGCTGTCCGACCTGCTGTTCGTGCTGGCCCGCGTATTGAATCGCGTGGATGGCGGAACGGACGTACTGTGGAATCACGAACGGAAAGTCTAGGACAGGGCGTGTTCGGTACCGATTGCGCCGCGGAACACCAGGCAGCCCCTGCGACAAAACGCGCAAATTCGTGTCCCTTTAAAGATGTACTATAAATGCATATTTAAAGGAGCCCACTCATGACAGCCTTGACCGCCGACCAGATTGCCCGTGTAAAAGCCACCGCTCCCGTGCTCGCCGAACATGGGGTGACCATCACCCAACACTTCTACAAGCGGATGTTCACCCATCATCCTGAGTTGAAAAACGTGTTCAACCAGGCGCATCAACAGAGCTCGAGCCAGCCGCAAGCGCTCGCGCGCGCGGTGTACGCGTATGCCGCGAACATCGATAACCTCGGGGCGCTCGGTTCGGCCGTCACGCATATCGCGCACAAGCACGCGAGCCTGAATATCCGGCCGGAGCAATATCCGATCGTCGGTGAAAATCTGCTCGCCGCCATATCCGAAGTGCTGGGCAATGCCGTTGATGAACCCACGCTCGACGCCTGGCGAGCCGCTTACGCGCAGCTCGCGGAGATCCTCATCGGGGCTGAAAAGGCTCTCTATGCCCAAGCCGCGTGGAGCGGTTTCCGGCCGTTCGTGGTGTTTCGGCGCGAACGAGAAAGCGACGAGATCACATCGTTTTATTTGAAGCCGTCCGATGGCGGACCAGTCTGCGATTTCAAACCGGGTCAGTACATCAGCGTGAAGCGGTTCGTGAAGGAAATTGGCGTTGACCAGCCGCGTCAATACACGCTCTCCGATGCCCCGAACGGCGAGTGGCTGCGGATTTCGGTGAAGCGCGAGCGGCCGCAGGATGCGCCGCCCGGGTACGTGTCCAACCAGATACACGAGGGCATTGAAGTTGGCGGAATTGTCGAAGTCAGCGCACCGATGGGCGAGTTCACGCTCGACGCAGCCAAGACCACGCCCGTTGTGTTGATCAGCGGCGGTGTGGGCATTACGCCGATGGTGTCAATGCTCACTTCGCTGACTGCGCAGAACAGCACGCGGAAGATATCGTTTGTGCATGCTTGCCGGAATGGCCGCACGCACGCATTTGGCCGTTGGCTTGACGCGATTGTCGCGAAACATCCGAATGTATCGCGGGCCGTGTTCTATGAAAACACTCACGCCGATGACCGCCCGGGAACGGATTTCGATTTCGCGGGGCGCCTGGATTTCTCGAGGATCGCCGATAAAACCCTGCATCCCGACGCCGATTATTATCTCTGCGGCCCTGTCCCCTTCATGCGCGCGCAGCAGGAAGCATTGATAGCGGCGGGGGTATCGAAGGCGCGGGTGCGTACCGAGATCTACGGTTCCGGCGAGATAGCGTAGCGCGATGGCGTTTTGAAGCGAGGGCCGCCCGACTTGGCGGCCCTGCTTGCTCACCCCGCATCAAGGGTCAATCAGTTCCCATTTCCGCGCGCCACGCGCCGTTGCTTCACGGCTTCGGCCAGCCCTTCCAGCACGTTCAGGCTGTCTTCCCAGCCGATACACGCGTCGGTGACGCTCTGCCCGTACGTCAGCTCGCAACCTTCCTTCAGATCCTGCCGTCCGGCGACCAGATTCGATTCCACCATCACGCCGATGATCCTTTCGTCGCCGCCCGCAATCTGCCGGCCGATATCGGCGCAGACCGGGATCTGGTTCTCATGTTTCTTCGAACTGTTCGCGTGGCTCGCGTCAATCATCAGGCGCGCGGCCAGTCCGGCCTTGCTGATGTCGTTGCAGGCGGCGTTCACGCTTTCCGCGTCGTAGTTCGGCGCCTTGCCGCCGCGCAGGATGATGTGGCAGTCCTCATTGCCGGCCGTCGAGACAATGGCAGAATGGCCGCCTTTCGTCACTGAGAGGAAATGGTGCGGTTGCGACGCTGCCTTGATGGCGTCGACCGCAATCTTCACGTTGCCGTCGGTGCCGTTCTTGAAACCTACCGGGCACGACAAGCCCGACGCCAGTTCGCGATGCACTTGCGATTCCGTTGTCCGCGCGCCGATCGCACCCCATGAAATCAGGTCCGCGATGTACTGCGGGCTGATCATGTCGAGGTATTCGGTGCCGGCCGGCAACCCCAGTTCGTTGATCCGCAGCAGCAATTCGCGCGCGGTCCGCAGGCCGTCGTTGATCTTGAAGCTGTTATCCATGTACGGGTCGTTGATCAGGCCTTTCCAGCCGACTGTTGTACGCGGCTTCTCGAAATACACCCGCATCACGATTTCAAGCTCTCCGGCAAAGCGCTTGCGCTCTTCGACAAGACGGCCCGCGTATTCCAGGGCCGCTTTGGTGTCGTGGATCGAGCACGGCCCGACGATTACTATCAGGCGATCTTCCATGCCGTGCAGGATGCGATGCATCGACTGGCGCGAGTTGTAGATCAGCTCCGAAACCGTCTCGGCGCAAGCGAACTCACGGATCAGGTGAGCGGGGGGTGTCAGTTCTTTCAATTCGCGGATTCGGACATCGTCGGTGTTGTGCGGGGGCATGCTGGTTCTCCGGGAACTCGTTTTGGTGCTGCGTTGGTCTTGTCGAAAGGGCCGACAGATCAGGGACAGTGCAAAAGTCGTCAAAAAAAGTGGGCATAAAAAAACCGCCAGGCTGCGCTGGCGGTTTTTCGGGAAACTTGGGTTCTACACAAACGACTCACCCCTCTCGATCCGCCAGCGGCTTGAGATGCCAAAAAAAGTAAAAATAAAACTTGGCGGACATGATGGTTTGGGTCGCGTTGGTAAAAATTGAACGTCTGGCTTTATAACCTTAAACACGCGCGGTTGGCAAGTTGTCAGCCGCCAAAATGCGGATATTCCGCGTCACAACGCCGAACTCCGCAGTAAACGTGCGCATTTGATGCGGATTTCCCGCATGACGCGCTCGAAAGCTATACGGAGCGCGGTGCGGGAAAATCAAGGACCAAATGGCGGACTACATGGTCAAACCGTGCCGCCCACCGTCATCTTTTCGATCCGCAAGGTCGGCTGGCCAACGCCCACCGGCACGCTCTGGCCTTCCTTGCCGCACACGCCCACGCCGCCGTCGAGCGCCATGTCGTTGCCGATCATGGTCACGTACTTGAGCGATTCCGGGCCGCTGCCAATCAGCGTTGCGCCCTTCACCGGATACGTGATCTTGCCGTTCTCGATCATGTACGCCTCGGACGCCGAGAACACGAACTTGCCGTTGGTGATGTCGACCTGGCCGCCGCCGAAATTTACCGCGTACAGGCCGTTTTTCACCGATGCCAGGATCTCGCCCGGATCCTTGTCGCCGTTGAGCATATACGTGTTGGTCATGCGTGGCATGGGCAGGGCGGCATACGACTCGCGCCGGGCGTTGCCCGTCACCGGCATCTTCATGAGACGTGCATTCAGCGAATCCTGAATGTAGCCCTTGAGAATGCCGTCCTCGATCAAGGTCGTGCATTGCGTGGGATTGCCTTCGTCGTCGATATTCAACGAGCCGCGCCGGTTCGGCAGCGTGCCGTCGTCGACGACTGTCACGCCCTTCGCCGCCACCCGCTCGCCGATACGCCCAGCAAACGCCGACGAACCCTTGCGGTTGAAGTCGCCTTCCAGCCCGTGGCCGATCGCTTCGTGCAGCAGGACGCCGGGCCAGCCCGGTCCGAGCACGACGGTCATTGCACCGGCGGGCGCCGGACGCGCGTCGAGATTGACGAGCGCGGCGTGCACGGCCTGATCGACGTAGTGGGACAGGATTTCGTCGGTGAAATAGGCGTAGTCGTAACGTCCGCCGCCACCGCCGCTGCCCATTTCACGGCGTCCGTCCTTTTCGGCAATCACCGTCACGGACACGCGCACCAGCGGCCGGATGTCGGCAGCCAGCGCGCCGTCGCTGCGCGCGACCAGCACGACGTCATATTCACCCGCCAGACCCGCCATGACCTGGACGATGCGCGGATCGCGGCCGCGCGCCATCTTCTCCACGCGTTCGAGCAGCTTCACCTTTGCGGTGGCGTCGAGCGACGTGAGCGGATCGGACGGCAGGTACAGGTCGCGGCCGAACACGCCGGTCAGCGAACTGGCCGACTTGATCTTGTGCTTGCCACCGCCAGCCTTCGCGATGGCGCGCGTCGCGATAGCCGCCTGACGGATGGATTCGGGCGACAAGTCGTCCGAATAGGCAAACGCGGTCCGGTCGCCCGACACGGCGCGCACGCCGACACCCTGGTCGATGCTGAAGCTGCCCGATTTGACGATGCCTTCTTCCAGGCTCCACGCTTCGCTGCGCGTGGACTGGAAATAGAGATCCGCGTAGTCCACGCGGTGCGTGAAGATCTCCGCCAGCGTGCGCGTAATCGTGGATTCGTCGAGGCCGTAGGGCGTCAGCAGGATCTCTTTCGCGGTGGCGAGATTTCGGATGCCGGGTTCGATGATGTTCATTCGTTGCCTGTGGCGAAGTCTATGGGGATTAAAAGCATTCTAACGTCCGGATGTTCGTGCGACATCCTGACCAGATGGAGGAGTGCTCCGGAATAACAAGCCAAGCAACAAGCTAACCCAATACGCGATGGCGATAGGCCGGCAGGCTTTGCCGGACCGATGCAATGCGTTCGGAATCGAGTGTTCCTGCCACTACGCCGGCGCCTTCCGCCAGCACGGCCACGACTTCGCCCCACGGGTCGATCAGCATGCTGTGCCCCCAGGTCCGGCGGCCGTTTTCGTGTTTGCCGCCTTGCGCGGCGGCCAGCACGTAGCATTGGTTTTCCACTGCACGCGCCTTGAGCAGCGTTTCCCAATGGGCCTCGCCGGTCGTGTACGTGAACGCCGACGGCACCACCATCAACGCGCAGTCGCCCATCTTCCGGTACAGCTCGGGAAAGCGCAGGTCGTAGCACACCGACAACCCGACACGTCCGAATGGCGCATCAAACGTACGCACTTCGCTTCCCGGACAGATCGTGCGGGCTTCGTCGAAGGATTCCGTGCCTTTTTCGAAATTGAACAGATGAATCTTGTCGTAGCGGGCGACCTGTTTGCCGGCCGGATCGAAAACGAGCGTTGTATTGAGCACGCGCGCCGCTTCAGCTGACTCCAGCGGCAAGGTCCCGCCGATCACCCACACGCGATGTTCACGCGCAGCGTCAGCCAGGAACTGCTGGATCGGACCATGGCCGGGCGTCTCGCGGATCGCGAGCTTGTCCGTGTCCTTGAACCCCATGTAGCAGAAATATTCGGGCAGCAGCACAAGCTGCGCGCCGCCCCGCGCGGCTTCGGCAATCAGCCGGCCGGCTTCCGCGATATTGCGCTCGCGATCCGGCGCACTCACCATTTGCAGCGCGGCGACGCGGTACGTGCCAGGGGTGCCTTCGCTTGATCTTTCGCTCATGTCAGCCTGCTAAAAAAGGGGCGCGATGATGACCGGATCGTGACCAGAATTGTGGTTGAATCTGCCTGCCGCCAGTCAGCGGGCCTTTACCGGAACGCCATTCAGACGCTCAGTTGGGCACGGTTGCAGCCGGAATTTCGATCTTACCCTGATCGCCTTTCACCCGCTGGATGACGGGTTTCGACCACGGTCCGGTAATGGAATAGTCAATGGTGAACGCCTTGCCGATCGACTTCGAGAGCAGCAGGTCGGCCACCAGCGTGCCGAGCCCCAGCAAAGGATTGATCACGGCTGCGCCCAGCGCGACGGCGCCCGCGCTGATGGTCGGGATCACCTTGGCGTGCAGGTCCTGCGTTTCCTTCGGCAGGTCGACCAGTCCTTTCAGTTCCACGCGCGCAGGCGCCGTGATCATCGTGAAGTCATTGGTGCGGCCGATACCGTTCTGAACCGTGCCCGAGCCGGTGATCTTTTCGAACGGCAGCCCCTTGCCGACCACATCCTGGAAATTCAGCGTGAGGAAGTGCGCGAGGCTTTGCAGGCTAAGCACGCCAAGCAGCTTGGCCGCGCCCGGGTTGACCTTGAGAATCTGACCGTGCTGGAGGTCGGCGTTCAGCTTGCCGTTGAGCGTGGGCAGGTCGACAGCGGCCGGGCTGCCGTCCCAGCCAAGCTGGCCCGTCACCGTGCCTGTGCCGCCCTTCACCGTGCGCGGCAGGCCAAGCCGTTCGACCAGCGCTCCGGCGTCCATGATGTCCAGCTTGAAATCGAGTGCTGTGCGGCGAGGGGCATTGTCGTCGGTGTCGGCCGGCAAACCAACCGGGCCGCTGATCGTGCGCCAGTTGGCGGTTGCGGAAAGTTTCGCGTCCGGGTTGCTCAGCTCCAGCTTGTCCAGATGCCAGACCGGCACGTTGTCTTCCACGTCGTTGCGTGCGTCGACCTCGAGGCGTCCGAGCTCGCGCCCACGCACCACGAGTTCGTTCACTATCAAGTCGATGGACGGCATGTTGGCCGGCGGCTTGCGAATCATTTGCGTGACCAGATCGGTTTCCTGTTTTCCGGGAATCACGACCTTTTCGAACCGCGCCTGCAATGCGCCCGGGCTGCCTTTCGTCGCGCCCGGCAGCCACTGCGCATTTCCCGTGACCTGATCTGACGCAATGTTCGCCTGCCACTTGCGGTCATCGCCCAGATTTGCGCCGATCGCCACATCTTCCCAGCGCCGGTTGAGCAGCTTGATCGTGGCGAAATGCAGCGCCAAGCGAGTCGGAACGAACTGTTTCACCACCTGGGATTGCGTCTTTGGATCCGGCTGCGGCATCGGTCCCAATTCAGTGATCAGCTTGCGCCACGCATCGGCGTCAAGTTCGTCGATATCCACGGCCGCCGACACGCCTTGCACCGGCAGATCGGCCGGCTTGTTCACGCCGATAGCACCACGCTCCACCGTCGGCGCTTCCTTGCCCGTCTGCTTGAGCAGGTAATGCGCATTGACCGGCCCGAGCGTGAGTGTCGCGTCGTGCTCCTCTGTCGATCCGGCGATCGGCTTGAACGTGAACGCGAAGGGCATGGGCGTGCCCTCGCTCTTGTTGAAGGGCGCGGGGAAGTCCAGGCCGAGGCCGGTCAGGTCGGAGTTCGCCTCGATTTGCGGCAACGTGTTTTTCACGCCGCGCACGCGCAGGTCGTAAGGCGCGGTGCCGCTGATGTGCTTGAGGATCTGCGCGGCCTGCATCTGGTCATGCGCGTTCAGGCTCTGGGCGGCGTCGGTGCCTATGCGGCCGTTTACATCGAAGGCATAACTGCCGTCGGGTTTCACGCCACCCGCGCCGCGCACGTCGCCGCCGAGAAATTTCGCCGTCAGGCCATCGAGCGACGCGGTTTTTTCGCCGAACCGCGCCCGCCCCTTGAGATTCGACAGCGGCGGAAACGTGCTGTATGCAAGGTCGTTGCCGTTGAACGTGAGCGCGCCCTTGTAGCCCACATGCGCCCGCATGCCGGGCGGCGGCGCGACCCGCGGAATCTCCAGTTGCAACGCCAGCGCGGCGTTACCGGTTGCATGGATCTTCGTCGCCACGTGGTGGGAGAGCGAGCCGAGCGAGCTGTCTTCCACGTAATGGAGCATGTCGGTGACGGGGCCGTTCGCGTCGGCGTCGATCAGCAGCTTCGATTCGCGGTTGCCCAGGTCTTCTATACGTCCGGTGGTCTTGACCACGCTCACGCCGAGATAACGGCCGCGCGAAATATCGAAACCCAGCTTGTTTTCGGCGAGATGAAACGTCCCGTCGATACCGTCAAACGCCGGCCACACGTTCGGCGTGCCGTTCGCCATGGTCTTTGGCGGATAGGGCGTCGGCTCGAACTTGCCGCCGGTGAACGGCGCGACGATGCGGAACTGGCCGGCATCGGGGAAACGCGTATAGGGGAATTTCGTCAGGTCACCGTGAATCTCGATGGTGCCGTTGCGCGAGACGCCGGCCTGCAACGCGTGGCCCAGATACAGGCGCAATTTTTCGCTGATGCTCGTCGGCAGATAGTGCACGAGGCTCGTCACATTCAGGCGCGCTGCCTTTGCCTTGAGATCGAGGGAACCGCGGCCTTCGCCTTCGTTGTGGTAATCCGCCGTTGCACTGGCTTCCGCATCCGCGTTCTTGACGTGCAACGTCTCCACGTGCGCGGTGATTGCCTTGTGCGGCTTGCCGGGCGCGTCTGCGAGAGTCCAGGTTACGCGGCCGTCGATCTGGTCGAGCACCAGGCGCGGGTTATCGAAAACGCCAGGGACGGTGATCGCCGTATTTTTTGTATCGATGACCGCGCTGCCGTGATCCTGATCGGCGTCAATACTGCCCCACAGGTTCTCCACGCCGGGAATCCCGGCCCGCGGATGGTTGTTGATTGTCAGTCCCGGCGGCGGCTCCTGGGCCTGCACGCTCACGCCGTGTAAGTCGCCCTTGACCGTGTAGCGCATCGGCGGTTCGGCGCCTGTCTGGCGCTGGGCCAGCATTTGAGCGTGGGTCGCCGGTCTGGGCCGCTCGGTCCGCAGCGTGTAATTGGCAATCTGGCCACGCGGGTTGAAGCGGATCAGATCGTTTTGCAGCTTCGACGGCAAAGGCAGCGCGCGCAAGAATTCGCCGAGGATGCCGAGATCGACGACATCGCCCGCTACCCCGAACATCTGCCCATGCTGCAGGCTTGCCGCCCGGTAATGGCCGGTCAGCGTGTGCAGGGCCAGCAGGCGCGACACCGGTGTGCCGTCCGCGAGCGGCGGCTGGCCGAGTTCCGCGCGCAGGTTCGCGAGGTGCAGCGTGTATTCGTCGTCCTGCAGCCCGAGATTCCAGTTGAAGTTCGCGATCGGCACATCAAGACGCGGCTGCGTTGGGCGCACGCGCAACGCGATGTCGGACCCGGTCAGCTCGCCACCCGCCGTTTTCAGCTTGCCGCTCGCGAAGTCGATCCAGATGCGGTTGTCGAAACGTCCGCCGTAGGTCGCGAACGGCATCGTCACGTATTGCGAGAGCTTGGGCAGATCGACGGGACCGGTCGACAGATACGCTTGCCCTGTCCAGTTCGCTGGACGGCCCGGCACGCTGAAACGCGGCGTGCGAAAGTCCGCGCGAAAATCGAGCGGCCCGTGCAGCAGGTCGCCGTCGGGCAGCGCCTGCAGCGCCACGCGATGATGCGGGCCGTTGTTGAGAATGGCCAGCTTGATCCGCTTCAGCGCCAGTTCCGGCGCGTTGTGCTCGCTGTCGTGCCAGCGCAGCGTGCCGTCGCGCAGCACGATGGCTTGCTGTCTCAGCAGCCAGGTCATGAACGCGTCGTTGCCTGTGTGTTTCGCCTGGATCGGCACGCCGGCCACGCTGAAGGTCCCGTCGGCGGCGCGTGAGATGACGACATCGGGGCCATCGACGGTGAGATTCGAGAGCAGCGGGACAGGACCTAGCAGCGAGCGCCACGCGACCGTGGCGCTGGCGTGCGGTACGGCGAGACCGGGCGTGCCGTCAGCGGCATCGATCCGGAGGTTGTCTATATCGAATGAAGGCTCGAAGCCGGACCACTTCGCCGCGATGCGCCCGATGTGCAACTGCGCATGGATCTTCGACGAGACCATTTGCTCGATGCGTGGCCTGAACGCGTCGATCTGGGGCAGCACGGCGTAACGCAGCGCGAGATAGATGCCGGCGACCGCAAAATAGACCACGGCAACCAGCACCAGAAGGACTTTGAGCACCCGCGATAATGCGAGCTCGGCGCGACCACCTAGCTTCACGGGTACAGCTTCAGGTGGGTCGGCAAGTTCCTTTCGGTCGGACATGCTGCGGCGGGTCGGCGATATGGTAGGTTTTCGAGATTTGACGTTGAAATGTAACACAGCACGCAATGCAAAAAACTGCGGGAACACGCTACGATGCAGCCGCCAAGCCGCACCGGATGGCGTTCTGCGCACCTCGCGCCAATTCGCGCGAAAGCCCCGGTGCATTGCCGGACTTCTTTGTGAGCAATGACTGAGCCCGACCTTTCATGACCGACGCCGTTTTGCTGAGTTCCAGTGCTTCCCACTACGCCGCGCGCGTGTATGCCGCGCGTCCCGAATTGCCGGCGGCCGTGGCCGAATGGGCGAAGGCGCCGATCCGTCGCGCGTGGATAGAAGGGCGGCTGAACGAGCTGTGCGACGCGTGTTCTGCGAGTTCGGCCAGTGGCCGGCTTGATGAGGCCGCGCTCAAGACCGCGCTTCGCCGGTTGCGCATCGAGGTCTTCTGCACGGTGATGGAACGTGATCTCGCCGGCCTCGCGCCTGTTGCCGAAGTCACGGGCGCTATGACCGATCTTGCCGAGCTGACTATCCAGCGCGCGCTCGCGGTGTTGTCGGCGGATCTGGAAGTCACGTTCGGCGAGCCGCGTGGGCCTGACGGACAGCGCTTGACGCTGGGTGTGGTGGGAATGGGAAAACTCGGTGGACGTGAGTTGAACGTGTCGTCGGATATTGATCTGATCTTCGTCTATGAAGAAGACGGTGAGACGGCAGGCGGCGAACGCGCGGCGTTATCGACCCAGGAATATTTTACGCGGCTCGGCCGCAAGCTGATAGGCGCATTGGCCGAGGTGACGGAAGACGGTTATGTCTTTAGAGTCGATATGCGGTTGCGGCCGAACGGCGATGCCGGGCCGATCGCGTGCGGACTCGGCATGCTCGAAGAATATTTCTACGTGCAGGGCCGCGAGTGGGAACGGTACGCGTGGATCAAGGGGCGGCTCGTCTCCGAGGGCGAGAGCGAAGCGGCGCAACGGCTGGCAAAGCTGCTCGACGCACTCGCCAAGCCGTTTATTTATCGGCGGTATCTCGACTACGGCGTGATCAGCGCGATTCGTGCGCTGCATGTGCAGATCCGGCAGGAAGCGCAGCGGCGCGCGTCAATGCGTCCTGATAAAGCCGACGACATTAAGCTCGGCCGCGGCGGCATTCGGGAGATCGAGTTCAGCGCGCAGGTGTTTCAACTGATCCGTGGCGGCCAGATTGCCGACCTGCGGATTCGCCCGACCTTGTCCGTGCTGAAGCGCGCGGCGGCCCACGGGTTGATATCTGCGAACGTGTGCAGCGAACTCACCGACGCGTACCTGTTCCTGCGCAAGCTCGAGCATCGATTGCAGTATCGAAACGATGCACAGACGCACGCCATGCCAGTCGCGCCGGAAGACCGGGCGGTGCTTGCCGGTGCAATGGGTTTCGCCGGTTACCCGGCGCTGACAGATGCGCTGGAAGCGCACCGGGCGCGCGTGGAGCATCAGTTCGACCAGATTTTCGCCGATAAGGTGAAGGGCGACGGCGGTTGTGCGGTCGCGGAAGATTCGGCGGCGTCGTGGGTCTGGAGCAGCGCGCTCGCCGACGACAGCGCCGAGGAGCAGTTGGTCGAGCGCATGACCGAACTCGGTTTCACCGATGCCACCGCGGTGCTCACGCGTCTGCGCAACGTGTGGAAGTCGACACGATACGAAGGTTTGCCCGAGCGCAGCCGGGAACGATTCGACATCGTCGCGCAACGTGCGCTCGAAGCCGCGCAGGCCATCGAGCCGCCCGAGCGGCGCGGCGACACTATCGCCCGGCTGTTCGACCTGCTCGAAACCGTCAGCCGCCGCGGCGCTTATCTTGCGTTGCTGACCGAATATCCGGCGGCGCTCGAGCGAGTGTTGTCGGTGCTCGGCGCGTCGCGTTGGGCGGCGGGGTATTTGATTCGCCATCCGCAGCTCCTTGATGAATTGCTTGATGACGAAGTGATCGCGAGTCCCTTTGACTGGGGACAATTCCGCGAATCCTTGCGCGCGCAGATTGCCGCCGCCGATGGCGCCGAGCAGCAGATGAACCTGCTGCGGCACGCCCATCAGGCCGAGGTCTTCCGCATTCTGCTGATCGACCTGGGCGGCAAGCTTACTGTTGAACACGTGAGCGACTTGTTGTCGGCGCTGGCTGATGCCGTGCTCGATGTCACTATCGAAACGGTGTGGTCGCAGTTTCCGAAGCGTCACCGCGACGTGCCGCGCTTTTCCGTGATCGCTTACGGGAAGCTGGGCGGGAAGGAACTGGGGTACGCGTCGGATCTGGACCTGATCTTCCTTCACGATGACCCCGACGAATCCGCTGGTGATATCTACGCCACGTTCGCTCGCCGGCTGATCACGTGGCTCACCACGGCAACGGGAGCGGGCACATTATTCGATGTCGATTTGCGGCTGCGTCCGAATGGCGAATCGGGTTTGCTGGTGACGAGCCTGGAATCGTTCCGGCGCTATCAGATTCGTGAGGGCGACGCTGCGAATACGGCGTGGGTCTGGGAGCATCAGGCGCTGTCGCGGGCGCGGTATTGCGCCGGCGATGCCGAGATTGGCGAGCGCTTCGAGGAGATCCGCGCCCAGGTTCTCACGATGCCGCGCGATGCCGCTGCGTTGGCGCAGGAGATTGTCGTGATGCGCGAGCGGGTGGATGCCGGGCATCCGAACCGCAGCAAGTTATTCGACCTGAAGCACGACCGCGGCGGGATGGTGGATATCGAGTTCATCGTGCAGTACTGGGTGCTGCTGCACGCACGCGAAGACGCTGAGTTCGTGCGGAACATGGGCAATATTTCGCTGTTGCGGCTGGCTGCGGGGTTCGGGTTGATGAGCGCCGAGGAGGCTGAAACGGTGGCAGCGGCGTACAGGCGGTATCGGAAGTTGCAACACACATTGAGGCTCGACGGGATGGAAAAGGCGCGGGTTGAGCCGGAGGTTGTGGTCGCGGAGAGGGAAGCGGTAACGGGGCTTTGGAAGCGGGTGTTCGGGTAATAGCAGCTTTGCTTCGCCTCACTTGCCGCGCTGAACATTGGAGCGTGGTCTCAGCTTCGGGCGCGGCTTCGGCCGGGGTTTTTGACTACAGCCGCGCTCGCTACTTCACCAGGCGAATCGGGCTCGCTTTGTACTCAGCGACCGTTTCGTCATTTGTCAGCAAGGTGATGCCCTCGACTGTCGCTTGCGCGATCAGCAGCCGATCGAAAGGGTCTTTGTGATGGTCGGGCAGGTTGCCGACGGCCGCCATGTGCGCGCTGCTGATGGCCAACTCGATATAGCCGTTGTCCAGCAGCGCCCGACGGAACAAGTGCGCGTCGACTTTGAAGTCGGGTCTTTCAAGTCCGTTCTTGATTGCCACTTCCCAAACGCTGGCCGCACTGAAGAGCAGTTCGTTTTCCTCATCTTCGATCAACGCGCGCGCTTCTTCGGATAGCGCGCCAGTCGAGCTAATGTCCGCACTTGCAACTGCCGTCCACAACAGTAAATGCGTGTCGAGCAACAGCTTCATTCGTCACCGCCAAACATCGCGGCGATTTCGTCCCTGCCCAGGTCGTTGAAAGTCCGTACATCAGGCACGATGACCTGACCGGCAAGAAAACCGATCCGCTTCCTCTTGGCCGGCACCGGGGCGTCTATGGCAATGATCCGTACCATTGGCTTGCCGGCTTTTGCGATTACAACGGATTCGCCCTGCACTGCCTTCTCGACCAGCCGCGACAGGTTGGTTTTGGCCTCATGCATGTTGACAGTGATGGTGGGCATGGTGTTCTCATTGACTTAGCTAGATTAGCTTAGTCTATCACGAGATCGAAAAACGGGCGCATAGCGACGGTGTCGACCGGCCGCGTTAATTCACCGCTTATGCAGCAAGCATTTCCTTCGCGTGCTTGCGGGTAGTGGCCGTAATTTCGAGCCCGCCCAGCATGCGCGCGACTTCCTCAACGCGCTTCGATTTATCCAGCGGCGTAACCGTGCTGACCGTTCCGCCCGCTGAGTCTCCGGCTTTCGCCACCTGGAAATGATGATCGCCGCGCGCCGCGACCTGCGGCAAATGCGTCACGCACAACACCTGCCGGTCGCGGCCCAGTTGATGCAGCAAACGCCCGACTACTTCCGCCACTCCGCCGCCAATTCCCGTATCCACTTCGTCGAAAATCAACGTGGGGGTCGGGCTCGCCGTGCTCGCAATCACCGCCAACGCGAGACTGATCCGCGCGAGTTCGCCGCCGGACGCGACCTTCGCCAACGGCCGCAATGTCACACCCGCATGTCCGGCCACGCGAAATTCGATCTGCTCGAGCCCGCTCGCGCCGCCCTCTGCAAGCGGCACGAGCGCGACCTCAAAGCTGCCGCCCACCATCGACAATTCCTGCATGCCCTTGGTGACTGCCTTGCCAAGCGACTTCGCAGCTTTCCCGCGTGCCTTCGACAACACCGTCGCTTCCGCCAGATAAACCTCTTTCGCCTTGGCGACCGCTGCGCGCAGCGCGTCGAGATCGGCGGCGGCATCGAGCGCCGCCAGTTGCCTGCGCCGCTCCGCGTGCTCCTCGGGCAACGCCTCGGGCTGCATGCGGAACTTGCGCGCGGCCGAATGCAGTTGCTCCATCCGATGCTCGACCTGCGCCAGGCGGTTCGGATCGAGTTCGAGCCGCTGCGCATAGTGGGAAAGCGAATACGACGCTTCCTGCAATTGAATTTCGGCAGGTTCGAGCGAAGCCAGCACGTCGGCCAGCGCAGGGTCGATATCGACAAGACTCCGCAGCTTCGACACGATCGCGGAGAGCTGCGTGATCATGGCTTCGTCCGACTCGGACAGCGCGTTCAGGGCGCCTTGCACACCGTCGATCAAACTCGCCGAATGCGACAGCCGATGATGCTCTGCGCTCACTTCTTCCCATTCACCCGGCTGCGGGGCAAGTTTGTCGAGTTCGCTCAACTGCCATGCAAGACGCTCGCGTTCCAGCTGCAATTCGCGATCGCGGTTCTGCGCCAACTCCACCGCGTGCGCGGCGTCGCGCCAGACCCGATGTGCCCGCGCCACTTTCTGCGCTCCGTCGAGAAGGCCCGCGTGGGTGTCGAAGAGCTCGCGCTGGGCGTCCGGGCGCATCAACAATTGATGGGCGTGCTGGCCGTGGATGTCGACGAGCATTTCGCTCAGTTCACGCAGTTGCACGAGCGTGGCCGGCGTACCGTTGATGAACGCCCGGGAACGCCCGCTCGAATCGACGACGCGCCGCAGCATGACCGTGTCGGCGTCGCCAACAGCCAGTGCGTGCTCGTCCAGCCAGCGCGACACCCCTGCGTGAGTCGAAAACTCGGCCGTGATGTCCGCTCGCGCTTCGCCGGTCCGCACAATGCTGGCGTCAGCGCGGGCGCCGAGCGTGAGCGCGAGGGCGTCGATGAGAATCGATTTGCCGGCGCCGGTTTCGCCTGAAAATACGGTGAAGCCGCGCTCGAACTCGAGGTCTAGCGCGGCGACAATGACGAAGTCGCGAATCGAGAGATGGCGGAGCATGGGCGTCTTAGAGTTTCGTGGCGTCTTCGTGCGAGGGATATTCGTTCCAGTGCAGCTTTTTGCGCAGCGTGGCGTAATGGCTGTAGCCGACCGGGTGCAACACCGGCACGGTATGGCGCGAACGCCGCACTTCAATGGTGTCGTTCAATTCGACTGCGGTAAACGACTGCATGTCGAAGTTCACGTTGACGTCGCGGCCGCCAATAATCTGAATATCCACCTGAGAGTCGTCGGGCAGGACAATTGGACGATTCGACAGTGAATGCGGCGCGATGGGTACAAGCACGAAGCCCTGCAATTGCGGATGCAGGATCGGTCCGGACGAGGAGAGCGCATACGCGGTCGAACCCGTAGGGGTGGCGACAATCAGCCCGTCCGAGCGCTGGTTGTACATGAAGCGCCCATCCACCGACACGCGCAATTCCGCCATACCCGAGAAACCGCTCCGATTCACCACGACGTCATTGAACGCCAGCGCGTGGTAGATAGGCCGGCCGTCCCGGACAATGCGCGCTTCGAGCAAGGTCCGCTCTTCGCGCTCAAAACTGCCGGCGAGCATTTGGGGCACCAGCTCGTGCATTTCGGCCAGCGTGATGTCCGTGATGAAACCGAGCCGCCCATGATTGACGCCTATCAGCGGCGTGCGATACGGCGCGAGCTGCCGCCCAATGCCGAGCATGGTGCCGTCGCCGCCCAGCACGACAGCCACATCCGCCCGCGCGCCAATTTCCTGCGCGGTCAACGCGGGGTAGTCGGTCACGCCAACATCGTGCGCTGTTTCCGCTTCGAACACGACACTGAACCCGCGTTTCACAATGCACGCGGCGAGCGCCGTCAGCGGCTCCCTGATGCCGGGCGTATTGTTGCGCCCCACGAGCGCAACAGTCTTGAATTGGGTACCAATTTCCATGCCGGCATTACACCATAGGTGAGTGTCGAAAAGAACCGCGCGCCACGTCTGTGACGCGTTCCGGCGCGTTGGGTTGTCCTATATATGTTAAGCCCCGGGCGTAACGGGGAATTGTCGCTAGAATGGTATCGATCATGAATTGATGACGGATGAATGACAAAATAACGTCAGCCCGCCATCGCCATATTTGGTGTGCTCGCTGTTTCCTTACACGTTGAGCTAAAATTTCCCCATGCTAGACCCACGTGCCCAGACCCTCCTCAAGACGCTGATCGAGCGCTATATCGCCGAAGGTCAGCCGGTCGGTTCCCGCACGCTTTCGCGTTACTCCGGACTCGAGCTCAGCCCGGCCACCATCCGCAACGTCATGTCGGACCTGGAGGACCTCGGACTGGTAGTGAGTCCGCATACGTCGGCAGGACGGATTCCTACGCCACGCGGCTACCGGCTCTTCGTGGACACCATGCTCACCGTCGAAACCACCGACGACGAAGCCATGACGTCCGCCGTCAAGATCAAGCTGCAGGGCGGCGAGCCGGCGAAGATCGTGGCCGCCGCCGCGAGCGTGCTGTCGAATCTTTCGCAGTTCGCGGGCGTCATTCTCACGCCGCGCCGCAGCCATATGTTCAAGCAGATCGAGTTCATGCGCCTGTCCGACAAGCGCATCCTGCTGATCATCGTGACGCCGGAAGGTGACGTGCAGAACCGCATCATGGCGACCCAGCGCGACTACTCGCCGTCGCAGCTCACCGAGGCGTCGAACTATATCAACGCGAATTTCGCCGGTTTGTCCTTCAACGAAGTACGCCGCCGACTGCGCGAGGAAATCGACGCGTTGCGCGGTGACATGACCTCGCTGATGCAGGCAGCGGTGGCCGCGAGTGTCGACGAAACGGATCAGGGCGACACCCTGCTGATTTCCGGCGAACGCAACCTGCTGGAAGTGGCGGATCTTTCTTCCGACATGGCGCGGCTGCGCAAGCTTTTCGACGTGTTCGACCAAAAGACGAGTCTCCTTCAATTACTCGATGTCTCGAGCCACGCGCAAGGCGTGCAGATATTTATAGGCGGCGAGTCGAATCTCGTGCCGATCGAGGAAATGAGCGTGGTGACCGCGCCCTATGAAGTGAACGGGACAATCGTGGGCACGCTGGGGGTGATTGGACCCACGCGGATGGCGTACAACCGCGTCATTCCCATTGTCGATATCACCGCGCGCCTGCTGTCGCTCTCGCTCAGTCAGCAGTAGGCCGATACAAGCGGCTTGCAACAAGCCATCCGCCGGTGCGGCCCGCAAAATGCTGCGAACCCCGGCAGACAACCCATCTTGCCACGTCCCAAGCCCCGTGCACCAGTCGGCCGTTCGGTCGATGTTGCGTTCCGAAGGCCGCCGCTATAATGGGTTTCACATACTTACACGGGCTTCGCAGCCTCTTTCTTTTATGCGCTACGACCTCGAGTTGCCTTCGCAGCCTTCCGCTTCGCATCGCGTTGCGGTGCTGCTGATCAACCTCGGCACGCCGGACGCGCCCACGCCCAAGGCGGTGCGCAAGTACCTTGCGCAATTCTTGTCGGACCCGCGGGTGGTGGAAATTCCGGCGCTCGCATGGCAGGTGATCCTGCGGCTGGCAATCCTGCCGTTTCGCGGCCGGGCGTCGGCGAAGAAATATGCCCAGGTATGGCTGCCCGAAGGTTCGCCGCTGCGGGTCCATACGGAAAAGCAGGTGGAGGCGTTGCGGCGCTTGTTCATGGTGAACGACTATCACGTAATAGTTGACTATGCTATGCGCTACGGGACGCCCGGCATTCCGGCCATGATGAATCAACTCAAGCTGGAAGGCGCCGAGCGCGTGCTGCTGGTACCCATGTATCCGCAATATTCGTCATCGACCACGGCCACCGCGTTTGACGACGCATTCAACGCCTTGCGGCGCGTGCGCAACCAGCCGGAACTGCGCACCATCCGCCAATATGCTGACCATCCGGCCTATATTGGCGCGCTGGCCGAGCAGGTGCGGGACTATTGGCGGCATCACGGGCAGCCGGACTTCGCGGCGGGTGACCGGCTGGTGCTGAGTTTTCACGGCGTGCCCAAACGCACCATGGATCTTGGCGACCCGTATCATGACCAGTGTCAACAGACCGGCTCGTTGCTCATGGCGGCGCTCGGGTTGTCGCCGGTCGAATGCCGGGTGACATTTCAATCACGTTTTGGCCGGGCAGAATGGCTGCAGCCTTATACGGCGCCCTCGCTGGCCGAACTCGGCGCGGCGGGTGTGAAGCGGGTGGACGTGTTCTGCCCGGGTTTTACGTCGGATTGCCTGGAAACTATCGAGGAAATTGGCATTGAAGTGCGTGATGAATTCCTGCACGCGGGCGGCAAGGAGTTTCACCGGATTCCCTGCCTGAATGCATCGCCGGCCTGGATCAAGGCGCTGGGCGAAATTGTCGCGCAGCACCTGCAGGGCTGGCCGGTTCAGGTGCCGCAAACGCTGAGCGCGGCCGCATAGACCATCTAACTGACCACTTGTGAACTACCAGATCTCAACGGACTCCGGCGCGCGCCTTCGTATCGACAGATGGCTGTGGGCAGCGCGTTTTTTCAAAACGCGCTCATTGGCCGGCGACGCTGTCGAGAAGGGCCGTGTGCGAATTGGCGGCGCGAACGTCAAGCCGTCCAAGGATGTGCGCATTGGCGATCTCGTGGAGATCGAGATTGAGCACGTGCTTTGGCAAGTGAACGTGCTGGGAATTTGCGAAGTACGCGGTCCCGCCCCCATTGCGCAGACGCTTTATGCGGAAACCGATTCTGGAAGGGAAAAACGCGTGGCGGAGAATGAGCGGAGGAAGACGTATCGCGAGCCGGCAGCCGCATTGCAGGGTCGCCCAACCAAGCGCGACCGCCGCATTATCGACAAACTTTCAGGTTCGGACTGAAAAAGTGTTCCATGGTGGCCGAAATGCCGCCGTACTCCGTGGTGCGGTCATTGACCGCGCCTGACATGCAGATGGTCGTGGTGCCGCCAACGAGTACCAATGCGACGATCGCAATAGCAAAGGTCAGTTTCATGGGCACCCCCTGTAACAACGCAACAACTCTGAAAAACGGGCGCTAGAGCTGACTTGAAACAGGCTTTAGCGATTAAAAAAACTTGGCTTCGGGCAATCGTAAGATTAGGGTTAACTAGTGCTTCCGGAGTCATGTTCGAAGTGTAGGCGAGCAAGTCAACCGGCTCAATCTGAATCTGATGACAGGTCGAAAATGGTTGTAACCGGCCATTTCCGCAGTCTAGAAACGGCCCCGGAAAGCGCGTGCAACCCCTTGAAAACGCTCGTCTGAGCCTCAGATGGGTTGCTTAGGACGAACACAGGATGCACCCCGCTTTACTCGCACCGTCTGCCGTTGAGGCCCGTTGTGTTTTTGCAACGTTGAGTTGGCGGTATCATCGGCAGCTTTTTGATGAGCCGAACCCGCAACGTTGCGTTCGATTTCACCCGTTTTCACCCATAGCAAAATCTCAAGCGACATGGAAAACACGCAAGACAACTCCGCGAGCCAGAACCCTACGCCCGCCGACAATCCCGCGGCGGCTCAAACTATCCAGCAGCCCGGCGTGCCGGACGCGACTTCCGCACCGGAAACCGTCGACGCGAACGAAACTGAAGCATTGCTCGCCGAAGCGCAAGCGCGGGTGACGTCGTTGCAAGAAGAGTTTTTGCGCGCGAAAGCCGAGACCGAGAATGTGCGGCGCCGGGCGCAGGAAGATGTGCAGAAGGCGCATAAATTCGCGATCGAAAATTTCGCGGAAAACCTGTTGCCGGTGCTCGACAGCCTGGAAGCCGCGCTGACGCATTCATCCACCGACCTGGCAAAAGTCCGCGAAGGCGTTGAACTGACGCTGCGCCAACTGACTGCCGCGCTCGAAAAGGGCCGTGTGGTCGAGGTCAATCCGGTGGGCGAGAAGTTCGATCCACATCGCCATCAGGCTATTTCGATGGTGCCGGCCGACCAGGACGCGAACACGGTGGTTTCGGTGCTTCAAAAGGGCTATGTGATTGCGGACCGCGTTTTGCGTCCGGCGCTGGTCACAGTCGCTGCGCCGAAATAAGCGTTCCAGTTAAAGACGCTGCTGCATGGCCAATATCCCCGTCGACGCCTCCGCGTTTGCCGTTTTTGACATGCAGGAGCTGAGTGCCGAGACGTTCGATGCCGGTCTTGAGTCGGCAGCGGACGAATTGGCCGTCGTGTTTTTCTGGGGTTTCGAGTGCTTCAACTGCGAAATCGCGAAGAAGGCGATGCTCGCAAAACCGGACGAAATCCGGGCGCTCGGGCTGAAATGGTTTCACAGCAACGTTTACGAGCATCGCGATCTCGGCCGCCGTTTCATGTTGCATGGCGTGCCAACCTGGTTCTTCTTCTACCGGGGCAAGCGCCTGGGACGAGCAACCGGCTGGCATGGGCTTGGCCAGTTCGAAGCCGCTGTCGTCGCCGCTCGCGAGAAAATCCGGGCGCTCGAAGCGAAGGGCTTGAGCAGGTAAGTCAGGAAAGGTTTCAGATCGGCTGAAAAAAAGCGGGAAAGCATCAGTTTTTGGTCTTGAAAACGATGCGAACGCTCTTATTTGGCGTACAGGGTTAAATTTTGGGCGTCCGAGTAGCGAATTCGATCGTCAAACACGTCGAAAACGCGAAATCGGGCCTGCTGCAATCAAAGTCAGGAGAGTGATAAAAATGGGCAGAATCATTGGTATCGATCTGGGCACGACGAACTCGTGCGTCGCGATCATGGAAGGCAACACGGTCAAGGTAATTGAGAACGCGGAAGGCACGCGCACCACGCCGTCGATCATCGCTTATGTGGACGACAACGAAATTCTCGTCGGCGCGCCGGCGAAGCGCCAGTCGGTGACGAACCCGAGGAACACGCTGTACGCAGTCAAACGGTTGATTGGCCGCCGTTTCGACGAAAAAGAAGTGCAAAAGGACATCGCGCTGATGCCTTACAAGATCGTGCGCGCCGATAACGGTGACGCCTGGGTCGAAGCCCGCGATCAAAAACTGGCGCCGCCGCAAATCTCGGCTGAAGTGCTGCGCAAGATGAAGAAGACCGCTGAGGACTATCTCGGCGAAGAAGTGACGGAAGCCGTGATCACGGTTCCGGCGTACTTCAACGACAGCCAGCGTCAGGCGACGAAAGATGCAGGCCGTATCGCCGGTCTGGAAGTGAAGCGAATCATCAACGAACCGACCGCAGCCGCGCTCGCGTTCGGCCTCGACAAGAACGAAAAGGGCGATCGCAAGATTGCCGTGTACGACTTGGGCGGCGGTACGTTCGACGTGTCGATCATCGAAATCGCGGACGTGGACGGTGAGAAGCAGTTCGAAGTGCTCTCCACGAACGGCGACACGTTCCTCGGCGGCGAAGATTTTGACCAGCGCATCATTGACTACATCATCTCCGAGTTCAAGAAGGATCAAGGCGTTGACCTGAGCAAGGACGTGCTCGCGCTGCAACGCCTGAAAGAAGCGGCTGAAAAGGCGAAGATCGAGTTGTCGTCTGCTGCTCAGACCGAAATCAACCTGCCGTACATCACGGCGGACGCGTCGGGTCCGAAGCACTTGAACCTGAAAATTACGCGTGCGAAGCTTGAGTCGCTGGTCGAAGACCTGATCGAACGCACGATGGAACCGTGCCGTATCGCTATTAAAGATGCAGGCGTGAAGGTCGGCGAAATCGACGACATCATCCTGGTCGGCGGTATGACGCGTATGCCGAAGGTGCAGGAAAAGGTTAAGGAATTCTTCGGCAAGGAACCGCGTCGCGACGTGAACCCGGACGAAGCCGTGGCCGTGGGCGCCGCGATTCAAGGCCAGGTTCTGTCGGGCGATCGCAAGGACGTGCTGCTGCTGGACGTGACGCCGTTGTCGCTGGGTATTGAAACCCTTGGCGGCGTGATGACGAAGATGATCAACAAGAACACGACCATCCCGACCAAGCACGCACAGGTCTATTCGACCGCCGACGACAACCAGAGCGCCGTGACGATCAAGGTGTTCCAGGGCGAGCGCGAGATGGCAGCAGGCAACAAGCTGCTGGGCGAGTTCAACCTCGAAGGCATTCCGCCCGCAGCACGCGGCACGCCGCAGATTGAAGTGAGCTTTGATATTGACGCGAATGGCATTCTCCACGTCGGCGCGAAGGACAAGGCGACCGGCAAGGAAAACAAGATCGTCATCAAGGCGAACTCGGGTCTGTCGGACGCCGAGATCGACAAGATGGTGAAGGACGCCGAAGCGAACGCCGACGAAGATCACCGTCTGCGTGAACTGGCCGATTCGCGCAATCAGGGCGACGCGCTGGTGCACAGCACGAAGAAGGCCGTGGCGGAATACGGCGACAAGGTCGAAGCGGCTGAGAAGGAAAAGATCGAAGCGGCGTTGAAGGATCTTGAAGAAGCGCTGAAGAGCACGGCGAGCGACAAGGCCGCGATCGACGCGAAGATCGAAGCGCTGGCAACGGCGTCGCAGAAACTCGGCGAAAAGATGTATGCCGACATGGCTGCAGCGCAAGGTGCGGCGGGCGCGGCAGGTGCAGCGGGCGCAGCAGGCGGTCCGGGTGCGCAAGCGGCGCCGGAGCAGCACGATGATGTCGTCGACGCCGACTTCAAGGAAGTGAAGAAGGACTAAGTCGATTGAACCGCATCAGCGATTCGTCGATGAAGGAACCGGTCTCGTGCGGCTTCGGCCTTGCATGGGACCGCGACGGAAAATGTCTCGTGCGCGACTGAGCGTACGGACGAAGAGCGCGCCTGGCGAGCCAAATGGCTTCCCGGGCACGTTGTTTTTTAGAGGGCGCTGCGTTTTGTGCGGGTTGACCCAAGCGTGCCGATCATCTTTTGATCGCGCGAGTCCCGCATGAAGGCCAGGCGTCGACGAACCACATGAGTCGCGAGACTCCAGGCATCCAAGAGGGAGCCGCCGGACCTGATCTTCGATCAGGCACGGGGGCGCTGAACCGATATGGCGAAACGGGATTACTACGAGGTTATGGGCGTCGCGAAGAATGCGAGCGACGACGAAATCAAGAAGGCTTATCGCAAGCTTGCGATGAAGCATCACCCCGACCGCAATCCGGATAACAAGGATTCGGAAGCGCATTTCAAGGAGGTCAAAGAGGCCTACGAAATGCTCTCTGATCCGCAAAAGCGCGCAGCCTACGATCAGTACGGGCATGCAGGCGTCGATCCGAACATGGCCGGCGCAGGTCAGCAGGGTTTCGGCGGTTTCGCAGACGCATTCGGCGATATTTTCGGCGACATCTTCGGC
Source organism: Caballeronia udeis (assembly GCF_044909315.1). Classification (GTDB taxonomy): domain Bacteria; phylum Pseudomonadota; class Gammaproteobacteria; order Burkholderiales; family Burkholderiaceae; genus Caballeronia; species Caballeronia udeis_A. Next base: position 122,219 of record NZ_JBIYEB010000001.1, on the reverse strand, counting down.
CAGGCGGCCGGCGGTGGGGCGGGAGCCAGCCGCGGGCGTGCGGGTCCGCAGGTTTATCGCGGTGCGGATTTGCGCTACAGCATGGAAATCTCGCTGGAGCAGGCCGCGCATGGCTACGACACGCAAATTCGCGTGCCGAGCTGGGTAAATTGCGAGATCTGCAAGGGCTCGGGCGCGAAGCCCGGCACCAAGCCGGAAACCTGTCCGACGTGCCAGGGACAAGGCACCGTGCGTATGTCGCAGGGCTTTTTCAGCATCCAGCAGACTTGCCCGAAGTGTCATGGCACCGGCACCTACATTCCTGAGCCGTGCGGCCATTGCCACGGCGCGGGCAAGGTGAAGGAAACGAAGACGCTGGAAGTGAAGATCCCGGCCGGTATTGACGACGGTATGCGGATTCGTTCGTCGGGTAACGGCGAGCCGGGCATCAATGGCGGTCCGAGCGGTGACTTGTACGTCGAGATTCACATCAAGCAGCACTCGGTGTTCGAACGCGACGGCGACGACCTGCATTGCCAGATGCCGATTCCCTTCACCACGGCGGCGCTTGGCGGTGAGATTGAAGTGCCTACGCTGGCTGGCCGCGCGAGTTTCACCGTGCCGGAAGGTACTCAGTCGGGCAAGACGTTCCGGCTGCGTAGCAAGGGTATCAAGGGATTGCGCTCGAGCATTGCCGGGGACCTATATGTGCATGTGCAGGTCGAAACGCCGGTCAAGCTCACCGACCAGCAACGCGATCTGCTCAAGCAGTTCGAACGCTCGCTGACCGAGGGCGGCTCGCGTCACAGCCCGCAAAGCAAGAGCTGGTTCGATCGGGTGAAGAGTTTCTTCGACTGAGTTTCTTCGATCAAGGCACTAATCATGCAGCAACGCAGCGAGGTCTTTGCGCTGCTCGACGATTGCGACTCGACCGCCGACAGGCGGTCGAGTCGCCTTTACGCCAGCTTCTTGCACGAACGGTCGTGTCATGATCCCGCTCAACTCGACGAAGTCTGCGCGAGTGTTGATGCAGACCTGCGCGACGAACTGCACGCCGTCGTGCTCGCAGACTATGAATTTGGCCGCAACCTCCAGTTAGCGCAGCCCGGCAATGCCGCGCTGCGCTTTTTGTTGTTCCGCGAGTGCACGTTGTTGTCGCGTGAAGAAACCGAGAGTTGGCTCACCTCGCGCGATAACGGCCTGGCTGATCGGCCATCGGTGGCCGGGGTGGCGAACATCGAAGCGAGTGTGTCGCGCGATGCGTTCGAGCAAGCCATTGCGGCTGTTCAGGAAGCGTTGCTGGCAGGCGATTCTTATCAGGTCAACTACACGTTCCGTCTTGCCTTCGATGTGTTCGGTTCGACGATCGGGTTATATCGAAGGCTGAGGGAGCGGCAGCCGGTGCGTTATGGCGCGCTGATTGCGCTACCCGACGGACGCGATGTGCTGTCGTGCTCACCCGAGTTGTTCATCGAGCGCCAGGGCGATGTGATCCGAGCACGTCCGATGAAGGGCACGGCGCCGCGCAGCGTGGACCCCGAATGGCTGCGGCTCGATCCAAAGAATCGCGCCGAAAACCTGATGATCGTCGACCTGCTGCGTAACGACATGTCGCGTGTCGCGGTCACGGGAAGCGTGCAGGTGCCGCATTTGTTTTCGGTCGAGCCGTACAAGTCGGTTTGGCAGATGACGTCGACGGTAGAGGCGCGCTTGCTTCCCGGCACCACGTTCGCCGGCATACTCCGGGCGCTGCTGCCCTGCGGCTCGATCACGGGCGCGCCGAAGCACAACACAATGCAGTTGATCGACGCGCTGGAAAGCACGCCGCGCGGCATTTATACGGGCGCGATCGGCTGGCTGGATAAAAGCCGAGACTTCTGTTTGTCCGTGCCGATCCGCACGCTGGAAATACTGCGCGGCCGAGGCAAGATGGGCGTTGGCGGCGGCATTGTGCTGGATAGCATTGCCGCCGATGAATTCGAGGAGTGCGAATTGAAGGCCCAATTCCTGACCGGCTCCGATCCGGGCTTCCAACTCTTCGAGACCACTTTTGCTACACAGGAAGAGGGCGTTCGCTACGGAGATCGTCATCTTGCCCGGCTTGCCTCCAGCGCCGAATGGTGCGGTTTCCCGTTTGATCCGGTGAAGGTGCAGGAATGTATCGATGAAGCATGTGCGGGCTTTGAGGCGAAGACGGGTTATCGGTTGCGGATTGCGTTGAGCAAAAGCGGCGAGATTGCTGTGACGAGTGCGCCGCTCGTGCCGTTGGCGGCATCGGCGGTTGATGTTTTGCTGGCATCGGAACATGGCTTCGCAGCGCGATCGGCGGATGATCCTTTGCTCAGGCACAAGACGACGTCGCGTGAGGAATATGACCGCGCGTGGCGCGCGGCCGAAGCGCTAGGCGCGTTCGACATGCTGTTTTTTAACGAGCGCGGAGAGTTGACGGAAGGCGGCCGATCGAACGTGTTCGTGAGACTCAATGGCCGTTGGACCACACCGCCGCTTGACGCGGGAGTGTTGCCGGGCGTGATGCGCGGTGTATTGATCGAAGAGCTGGATGCCGAGGAACGCACGCTGACGCGTGAGGACCTGGACCGTGCGGAATCGTTGATGGTTTGCAACGCGCTGCGTGGCGCGATGCCGGCGCGGCTGAAGCGGTTGAGCTAAGCGGAAGCGAAATGTGTGCAGTAATGGGAACGCGATGAACACTCAAACGCGCCCCGACCATCGATGTCAGCAAAACCCCTTTAAAACGTATGCTCCGGCCCGGGAAACGTCTTCTCCCTGACAGCACGGACATATGCCTCGACGGCCGCAAAAATACTCGGCTGCCCTTGCATGAAGTCTTTAACAAACCGTGGCCGTTTGCCGGGGAAAATCCCGAGCATGTCGTGCAGCACAAGCACCTGGCCCGAACACTCGATCCCCGCGCCAATGCCAATCGTCGGGATGACCAACTGCTGCGTCACCTCGCGGGCCAGCAACGTAGGCACCGCTTCGATCACCAGCAACTGCGCGCCGGCGTCCTGGAACGCCTGAGCGTCGCGGCGCATTTGCTCGGCGCCGGCGTCGGTTTTCCCTTGCACCTTGAACCCGCCAAACGCGTGCACCGATTGCGGCGTCAAGCCCACATGCCCGCAAACAGGAATGGCCCGGTCAACCAGAAACTTGACTGTATCGGCGACCCATTCACCGCCTTCGATCTTCACCATTTGCGCACCCGCGCGCATCAACTGCACGGCGTTCGCATAAGTTTCCTCGCGCGAGCTGACCGTACCAAACGGCATATCGGCGACAACCAGCGCGTTCTTGTTGCCCCGTGCGACGGCGGCTGTGTGATAGGCAATATCGGCCAGTGTCACGGGCAGCGTCGTGCCATGCCCTTGCAGCACGTTTCCAAGCGAATCGCCGATCAGCAATACATCGACGCCCGCGCTATCCAGCAACGCGGAAAAACTTGCGTCGTAACACGTGAGCATCGCGATTTTTTCGCCGGCTTCGCGCATGGTCCTGAGCTTCGGGACGGTGATCGCGGTGCGGCTGGTTTCCTGCAAATACGCCATGAGAATTTCCACATCGACTAGATAAGAGACGGCACGCCTGCGCGCAAGCCGGACGGACTTAAAGTGACGTGCCCTTGACAAAGAATTCCTTGCGCCCACGCATGGTTTCAATGCGGTCTACCAGCAGCGCCAAATCGGCGTCCGATTCCAGCGGATTCAAATGCTCGGCGTTCACCGTAAGCAGCGGTGTCGCGTCGTAGTGATAGAAGAAGTCATTGTAGGCGTCGCAAAGGGCGCGCAGGTAGGCGTCGGGAATTTGCAGTTCCATCGGCAGCGCGCGCTTTTGAATGCGCGCGAACAACACCTCGGGACTTGCCTGCAAATACACGACCAGATCCGGCGCGGGCGCGGAAGCATCAATACGCCTGGTGATTTCCCGGAACAGCTCGAATTCGTCGTCGGGAAGCGTGAGGCGTGCGAACAGCGCGGTTTTATCGGTGAGGAAATCGGTGATGAGCGGCGCGCCGGCGTTTTGCCCGTGATGCCCCGGTGCACCCAGCAGCGCCGCCGCGATTTCCTGCGTTTGCTGCGCGCGCTGCAACGCGAACTGCAATTGCGTGGGCAGCGCGTAACGCGTGTTGTCGCGATAAAACCGCTCGAGAAACACGTTCTCCTGCGGGCGCTCGAACAGCGTGCGCATTGACCAGCGTTCGGCAAGCAAGCGCGCCAGCGTGGTCTTGCCGACGCCAATGGGCCCTTCAATCGCAATGTACCGATGCGGCGGGCGCAACTGCGGCGCGGTGACGGTAAGGGGCGACATGCTCATGGGCTATTCACCTTTCAGGCTTCGTGTCGCGAAATTCTAGGCTTCGCGTCGCGAAGTGCAGCGGGAAGCGAATAGCGGACACTGATGTGTCGCCACTTTTTCAATACGTTGATCCTGGACCGAAGCGAGAAATGCATCGGCGCGGCCACGTTGCGCGATGACGACATTGCGGTCGAGTTCGATCAAGGGCACGAGTGTAAACGCGCGCTCGGTGAGGCGCGGGTGCGGCACGACGAGATCGGCTTCCTCGACGCAGGAATCGCCATACAGGAGGATGTCGATATCGAGCGTACGCGGCGCGTTCCGGTACGGGCGCTCGCGTCCGAAATGGCTTTCTATGCCGTGGCACAGCCGCAGCAGCTGGCGTGCGGCCAGCGTGGTATCGATCTTGACGACACAATTGAAGTAGTCGTCGCCACCGGCGTCAACAGGCGCGGTGCGATAGAGGCTCGACTTCGCGAGCACGGTGATCGTGTGTTGCTGGGCAAGACACACCACTGTGTCTTTCAGGGTCTGGCGCGCGTCACCGAGGTTTGCGCCCAGGCCCAGATAAGCTACCGTCATGGCATGAATCCTACGACTGTCGTTCGGCGAAACACGACTCAAACGCGTTGGTCAAAACGCGCGCGGTCCGTGTCAATCGTCGCGCTGGCCACCACTTTCGTCGCCATACCGCACGTCACGCACGTCACGCTCTTCGCGAGCTGACCCTTCTGCGGTCGCGCCGCCCTGCATTCCGTCACCCGGTCCGCGGCTCCTGGCGTTGCTGCTACGCCGCCGTCGTTTCTTGGGTGCCCGGTCCTTCCCGCCTTGCGAAAGCAATGACTCCCGCGCAGCAGCGTCCCCTTCAATAAAATCCGTCCACCACTGCCCAACCGATGCATCCAGCTCACCGGATTCGCATCGCAGCAGGAGGAAATCATAACCCGCCCTAAACCTTTGGTGTTCCAGCAGCTTCATCGCGCTTCTGCCCGAGCGTTTTTCGAGCCGATGTTGCAGACCCCATATCTCGCGCATATCCGACGAAAAGCGCTTGTGGATAGCGAGCTTTTCGGTCTGCATGTCGAGCACGTCGTCCATCGCGCGATGCAGGGCGGGCACGGGGAATTCACCGGCCAGCGTGTATTGCTGCCAGCGAGTCTGCATGTCGTTCCAGAGCAGCGTGGCGAACAGGAAACCTGGCGATACACCCTTGCCGGCGCGCACGCGTTCGTCGGTATTGGTCAGTGCGAGCGTGATGAATTTCTCGCCGTGCGTCGATTCGAAAATCACGTCGAGCAGCGGCAGCACGCCGTGATGCAAACCTTCGGCGCGCAACCGCGTCAGGCACGCGAGCGCGTGGCCTGAGAGCAGCAGCTTGAGCATTTCGTCGAAGAGACGGGCTGCCGGCACGTTGCTGATCAGGTCGGCCAGTTCCGCGATCGGCGCACGCGTGGCGGGCTCGATCTCGAAGCCCAGCTTCGCGGCAAAACGTACAACCCGCAGCATGCGCACCGGATCTTCGCGATACCGCGTAGCCGGGTCGCCGATCATGCGCAGCAAACGCGCGCGGATGTCGGCCATGCCGTCGTGATAATCCAGCACGGTTTGCGTGGCCGGATCGTAATACATGGCGTTGATAGTGAAGTCCCGGCGCGTGGCGTCTTCGTGCTGCTCGCCCCACACGTTGTCGCGCAGCACGCGGCCGCTGGCATCGACCGCATGCGTGCGCGTGTCCATCTCGCCGCGCCGCAGGCGGGGCGGAGGCGGCGAGGGCGGAGCGTCGACAGGGGTATCGACGAGCGCGCGGAATGTCGACGTCTCGATGATGTCCTGTCCGAACTGCACGTGCACGATCTGGAATCGCCGGCCAATGATGCGCGCGCGGCGGAACAGCTTCTGCACCTGGTCGGGCGTGGCGTCCGTTGCAACGTCGAAATCCTTCGGCGCCACGTTCAGCAGCAGGTCGCGCACCGCGCCACCCACGATAAACGCGCGATGCCCGCCTTGCTGCAGGCCCTCGGTAACGCGAATCGCGTTCTTCGAGATCAGCGCCGGGTCGATGCCATGCACATCCGCCGACAGGATCACCGGCACGTTGGGATCGCGCTTCGCCGCGGCGGGCGTGGCTTTCTTGCGCGTGCTCTTGCGGGCGGGTTTTACATCGTCGGAGAGCGGGGCGGTTGCCGGGGTCTCTTCTTTGGCGCTTTCCTGGCCGAACAGCTTGCGGATGAGTTTTTTAATCACGTGGGGAGAAGATTTCCAGGATGCGCCAGCCGCGGGCTTGCGCATGGGCGCGCAGGGTGTCGTCGGGATTGGTCGCGATCGGGTCGGTGACTTTCTCGAGTAGAGGAATGTCGTTGTGCGAGTCGCTGTAGAAGTAGCTGTGTTCGAAGTCGGTCAGGCTTTTTCCCATCGACGCTAGCCACGCTTCGGTGCGTACGATCTTGCCCTCGCGATAGCTCGGCGTGCCCGTTGCGCGGCCGGTCAACTCGCCGTTAGGCACATTGTCGACCGTTTCGACCTCGCATGCGATCAACGCTTCAATTCCGAACGCCCGGCCTATTGGCGCCGTGATGAATGCGTTCGTGGCGGTGACGAGGCAGCAGAGATCGCCGGCTTGCTGGTGCTTGCGCACGAGTTCGAGCGCGGCGGGCGCAATGGCCGGCGTGATGATTTCGCGCATGAATTGCGCGTGCCAGTCGTCCAGTTGCGCGCGCGAATGCCTGGCGAGCGGTGAAAGCTGGGCGTTCAGGTACGCATGGATATCGAGCGTGCCGGCTTTGTAATCTTCGTAGAACGCGTCGTTTTGCTTCGCGAACTTCTCGGCGTCGACAATGCCGAGCTTCGCCATGAAGCGACCCCATTCGTGGTCGCTATCCGTCGGGATGAGAGTGTGATCGAGATCAAAAAGGGCTAGGTTCATGGGAGCGCATTTTACTTGAAGCGGGTGGAAGCGTTCGCTAGCTGCTCGCGGCGGGTTGATGGGCTTGAAAAGGGGCTAAAAAAGGGGCACTAAAAAAGCTCGGTCTGCGGACGGGGCGTGTCATCGTCCGTCTTGCCTTCTTTGGCGGCGAGCATGGTGCGTAATAACGGCAGCGTCACCGCGCGCTTTTGTTCCAGCGAAAAGCGGTCGAGTTCATCGAGCAGGGTCATCAGGCTGGGCATGTCGCGGCGAAAATGGGTGAGCAGGTAAGCGGGGACGTCGTCCGCCAGCGCAATGCCGCGCTCGCGTGCCGCGTGTTTCAGCGCACCGGCCTTGCTTTCGTCGGAGAGGGGCGTGAGCTGGAACACGAGTCCCCAGCCGAGCCGCGTGCGCAAATCTTCTCTCACCGATAACCCCAGCGGCGCCACATTGCCGGTTGCCACCAGCGCGCTTGCCGGATGCGCGCGCACTTCGTTGAACAGATTGAAGAGCGCAATTTGCTGGGCGCCCGAGAGCCGCTCGCAGTCGTCGATGGCGTAGACGCTGGCTTTCGGATCGAACGTGAAAGCGGCCAGCGGCGCCTGCGGGCTCAGGAAGCGCGCCCGGCCGTTCGCTTCGTGCACCAGCGCTTGCAGCAGATGGCTGCGGCCACTGCCGGCTTCCCCCCACACATAGAAGGTCCGGTCGGCCACGGGGCCGGCTGCGAGCGCACCGTCGAGTTCGCGCAGACGGGTCACCAGTTCATGGTTGCCGGCGGCGAAAAAATTATCGAAGGTGGCGAGCGGCGGCGTGCCGAGATCGAGCGTCAGTTGGCGTTGCACGGGCAATCGGTTCCGTCAGGGCGTATCTTGAAAAGCGGCGCGCTCAGTATGCCGATGCCCGGTTTATGCCGTGGCGAAAGGCGTTGAGCGCAGGGTCGAGTTTCCAGCCGGATGGGCGCGAGTCTCGAAAAGGGTCTGGTGCGGTCTTTCGGAGTCAGGGCCGCGAACAGCGAGAAATCCGGCCGGGCGGCTGGCATCGGTTAAAATCTCATTTTACCGACCTTCTCGCCGATCCCCCATGAATCAACCGAAATCCGCCCCAGACGCCCAAGGTTTGTCCTATCGCGACGCGGGCGTGGACATCGATGCCGGCGACGCACTTGTCGACCGGATCAAGCCCTTTGCCAAAAAAACCATGCGCGACGGCGTGTTGGGCGGCATTGGCGGATTCGGCGCGCTGTTCGAAGTCCCCAAGCGGTACAAGGAGCCGGTGCTGGTGTCCGGCACGGACGGCGTGGGCACGAAGCTGCGGCTGGCGTTCCAGTTGAACAAGCATGACACCGTAGGGCAGGATCTGGTCGCCATGAGCGTCAACGACATCCTGGTGCAGGGTGCCGAGCCGTTGTTTTTCCTCGATTATTTCGCTTGCGGCAAGTTGGACGTGGATACGGCCGCGACCGTGGTGCAGGGCATTGCGCAGGGTTGCGAGCTGGCCGGGTGTGCGTTGATTGGCGGTGAAACGGCTGAAATGCCGGGCATGTATCCGGACGGCGAGTACGATCTGGCCGGGTTTGCGGTGGGCGCCGTTGAGAAAAGCAAGATTATCGATGGCTCGACCATTCAGCCTGGCGACGTCGTATTGGGTCTTGCTTCGTCCGGCATCCATTCGAATGGGTATTCGCTGGTGCGCAAGATCATTGAGCGCGCTCAGCCTGACCTGAACGCCGACTTCGATGGCCGTTCGCTTGCCGACGCGTTGATGGCGCCTACGCATATTTACGTGAAGCCGTTGTTGTCGCTGATGTCGCAGATGGCCGTGAAGGGCATGGCGCATATCACTGGTGGCGGCCTGGTTGAAAACATTCCGCGGGTTTTGCGCGATGGCCTGACGGTTGAACTGGATCACCGGGCGTGGCCATTGCCGCCGTTGTTCTCGTGGCTGCAGAAGCATGGCGGCGTGGCCGATGCGGAAATGCATCGGGTGTTCAACTGCGGGATCGGGATGGTCGTGGTGGTGGCCGCCGGCGACGTTGAAGCCGCGACGGCGCTTTTGTCGGCGGCTGGAGAGCAAGTCTGGTCGATCGGCGTGGTGCGCGATTCACTGCCGGGTGAAGCTCAGACGGTGGTGGTTTAAAGTTTGAATTTCCGTTCGCGCCGGCGGATTCCACCGGCGCGAACGACCTCAAACCACCGGCATTGGCGCCAGCAACGCCTCAATATCCTCGGCAGAAAACTTCGCTGCCCCGGCTGCGTCCTCACGCAAAATGCTATCGGCGAGAGCGGCTTTGCGGCCCTGCATTGCCACAATCCGTTCTTCAATACTCCCCGCCACGATCAGCTTGTAGACAAACACCGGCTTCAATTGCCCAATCCGGTGCGCCCGGTCCGTCGCCTGATTCTCCGCCGCCGGATTCCACCATGGATCGTAATGAATCACCGTGTCCGCAGCCGTCAGATTCAACCCCACGCCACCCGCTTTCAGGCTGATCAGGAATAACGGCACTTCACCGTCCTGGAAGCGCTTAACCGGCGTAATCCGATCCGTGGTGTCTCCCGTCAACGTGACATACGGAAGCCCGGCTTTATCGAGCGCGGCGGCAATGATCGCCAGCATTCCGGTGAACTGGGAAAACAGCAGCACCCGGCGCCCTTCCTCAAGCAACTCCGGCAACATATCGAGTAACAAATCGAGTTTCGCCGATTCCTCCACACGCCCGGCCCGCGTCAGCTTCACCAGTGCGGGATCGCAACAAACCTGCCGCAGCTTGAGCAGCGCTTCGAGCACAACAATATGGCTGCGCGCCAGCCCTTGATCCGCTACCGCCATCCGCACTTTTTCCTGCATCGCGATCCGCACCGTCTCGTACAGATCGCGCTGCGCACCCTCAAGCGCCACCGTCCGCACAATGGTCGTTTTCTGCGGCAATTCCTTCGCGACCTCATCCTTTCTTCGACGCAGCATGAATGGCCGAATCCGGCGCACCAGCAAATCGCGCCGCACCGGGTCGTCGTACTTTTCGATCGGCGTGCGCCAGCGTTTCGTGAAGTCTTTCTGCGTGCCAAGGAAACCGGGCAGCAGGAAATCGAATTGTGCCCACAGCTCACCCAGGTGGTTTTCCAGGGGCGTGCCGGTCAGGCACAACCGATGCCGCGCGCGCAAATCGCGAATGCCCTTCGCGGCCTTGGTCGCGACGTTCTTCACTATCTGCGCTTCATCGAGGATCAGCAGGTGGTATTCGTGCAGCGCCAGCATGGCCTGATCGCGCCACAGCAGCGGGTACGTGGTCAGCACGAGATCGTGCTCGCCAATCTGGTCGAAACGTTCCTTGCGCTGCGGGCCATGCAGGTCCAGCACCCGCAAATCAGGCGCGAATTTTTTCGCTTCCTCACGCCAGTTGTGAATCAGCGTGGTTGGCAACACCACCAGCACCGGCTGGTCCAGCCGTCCCGACTCCTTCTCGACCAGGATGTGTGCCAGCGTCTGCACGGTCTTGCCGAGGCCCATGTCGTCGGCTAGAACGCCCGACAGATTGCGCTCGCGCAAATACTGCATCCAGTTGAGCCCTTCGCGCTGGTACCCGCGAAGCTCGGCGCGCAAGCCGCGCGGCACGGGCACTTCCCGCAAGCCCGGCCCTTCCTGCAAACGCCGGGCAAGCTCACGAATGGAAAGGTCGCCGTGGAATTGCCAGCGGCCCGTGTCGCTGAGCGCTTCCAGCCGTCCGGCGTCCTGCTCGGAAACACGCAGCGGATGGGTGGCGAGGGTATCGAAGAGATCGATCAACACGCGCACCACGGGCTTGATTCGTGCCGCCCGCACCCGCAGCCGCTCGCCCAAATCGGTCTTCAGCTCGATGCCTTCTTCGTCCGGGATTGAATCGATGGCGCCCGCGAGCCAGCGCCGGTCGCGCTGGAACAGGTCGGCCAGCAGCGGTTCGAGCCGCACGCTGCGCTCACCTACGACAATGCCGAGCTCCAGGTCGAACCAGCCATCGGTGCCCTGACGCGCGGTGCCCTGGATGTCATCGATCTCAATGAAGTCGAAGCGAAATTCCGGCGACATGCTCACGCGCCAGCCGTTCTCGCGCAACTCGGGCAGCGCGTCGTTGGTGAACACGGCCCATGCGTCGGGCACCGGCAAGCCGAGCACGCCATTGGGAATGGGCTTGGGGCCGAACCGCTGATGCGAAGGAATCTGGCGGAAGCCAAGGTCGTAGAGCGAGGCCAGGTAACGCGCCTCCACGTCGTGCCGGCGCTTCACCTGGACCATCTCGCCGGACGCCGCGCGCATGACCGTGGTGGCGCGCGTGGGGTCGATGCTGAAGCCATCGTAATCGAAACTGACGAGAGCAAAATCGAGCACGTTCGCGGCAGTGCGCTCGTCGCGGGACCGCCAGCTGCTGTTGACCGGCCGTGTATCGAGCAGGAGCACCGGCACCGGTTCCGAATCGACAATATGCACGTTCAGCGTTTCCTGCTCCGGCGGCGGGGGCAGGTCGGAGTCGACTTCACGCAGCATTGCGCTCACCAGCGGCGCTTCGGCCAGCGAGATGGGCGGCATCGACAAATAGTCGGCCAGTTGCCGGGCAGGTTGCGGCATATCGACAACGCCCGCTTCGAGCGTTTGCGCGTCGGCAAACCAGAGCGGTTCGGTAGGAATGACCAGCGTGGCGGGCGGCTCGGTTTGAAGCACGGGACGCACGCGATCGTCCAAGTCGGGTGTCCACTCGATCCGTCCCGGCCGTTGCTGAGCTTCGCGCAGCGGCCGGCGCGGCTCCGCGGCGTCGTGATCGGCCGGCATGGCGCTGAACAACCGTCCTGTTGCCAGCATGCGCTGCATCAGATCCGCGCCTTCTTCGCCGTGCAGCCCGAAGCCACCGAAATCGTTGCGGGTACGTCCAATGACAAGCCCGCGCACGATGCTCATGTCTTCGTCGCTGACGAACTTCGGCTGCTTGACCAGCGCCGCGTCCAGATTGGTCCAAGGCCGGTCGAGCGTTTGGAATGATCCGTCCGGGCTGAGCCGCACCTTATACAGTGCGACTTCGGCGGTGCGCATGATGCGCGACGTTCCCAGCAGATAAACGAGCGCGAGCGTACCGCCCGACTCGCCGGGCTTTTTTGCGGCGGTGTTGCGAGTGGAGGCGAACCGCGAGCGGAATCCTTCAAGCCAGCCCGCTACTTCGGGGCGCACGGTTTCGGACTCGCGCGGTCTGTCCGCGGCGCTCGCGAGCAATACGGCGGCAGCGTGCTTGCAGCCGTATCCCACCGGGCACGAACAATGACCCTGCGCGGACAGATTGCCGTGGTGATCGTTGAACGTCACTTCCACGATATAAGGCTGGCGTTGCGTGCCTTGAACGTTGGCGCGCAGCACGTCTTCGTCCCAATGCAGACGCGTCACTTCATCCACATACGAGCGTGCCTTGGCAACGGTATGCGAGCCGAGCCACTTGATGATCTGAGCCGTGTCGTACACAAACGCCGGCATCAGCAAACCCGCCCGTGCATGGCCGTTCCCGTCTCAGCCCGTTCTGCCGCCATCCGCTCAATCACCGTCTACTCACCGTTCCCTTCTTTCCAATAGTTCCAGCAAGCCACGCAACGCGTAGGCCGCCGCCTGGGTGCGGATCTGTTCGCGATCGCCCTTGAATTGCTGCGTCTCCACCGCCGTGTGCAGGCGGTTGCTCCATGCAAAAGACACCATGCCGACGGGCTTTGTTTCCGTACCGCCACCGGGTCCGGCCACGCCCGTAATAGACAGCGAGACCTGCGCCCGGCTATTTCTCAGCGCACCTTCCGCCATGGCTTTGGCGACCGGTTCGCTGACCGCGCCGTGGCGATCGATCATGTCGGCCGGCACGCCGATCATCTCGATCTTCGCCAGGTTCGAATAGGTCACGAAGCCGCGTTCGAACCATGCGCTGCTGCCGGAAATATCGGTCATGGCGGCAGCCACCAACCCCCCGGTGCACGATTCGGCAGTCGCGAGCATCAGGCGCTCGTCGCGCAGTTTGTTGCCGACACGGATGGCGAGTTGGTGGACGACGTTATCGGTAGCCATGGCAAAGCCTCGGGTGGAGCGCTCGAAAGACGTGAGACGCAGGCAAGACGGAAATCAAACGGTCATGCGCCACAGCGCAATCACGAGCAGCGTGAAGAACGCAGCGGCGATATCGTCGAACATGATGCCGAAACCGCCTTTCAACTGGCGGTCGAAATACCGGATGGGCGGCGGTTTCACCATGTCGAAGAAACGGAACACGATGAACGCCCACAACTGCCCGGTGAACGTGGCCGGCGTGACGAACAGCAACACCAGCCAGAACGCGATGATCTCGTCCCACACCACCGGTGAGGGATCGGAAATGCCCATTTTCTTCGCCGTGAAACCGCAGAACCAGCAGCCGGCCACGAACCCCACGGCAATCAGCACAGCCCATTCGGCGACCGTCAGGTGCGGGTTGAACACCACGAACGACACCCACGCGAACAAGGTGCCGACGGTGCCGGGTGCGATTGGCGACAAGCCGCTGCCGAAACCCAGCGACAGGATATGCAGCGGATGGGAGAACATGAAGCGCGCACTTGTCCGGCGCGACGGCTTTGCGCGGGGTGTGTCGTCGATTGTGTCGATGATCGGATCAGTCTGCATGAAAATGGTCGAAGCCCGTGTCTGGGAAAGAAACCGGACCAGTGTTGTCGTGCCAGCCGATGGCCGGCACGTCGCGCGGCGCGCCCGCCGGGGCTGCGCTGAACGCGCCGGAAGCCGTTCGTCCTTCGGCGGCCGGACCCTCGATTGTACCGATACGAGTCAACAAAACTTTCTGCGCTGTTCCTATCCGCTCGATTTCGGCCCTCGCGGCAACAGGCGCGGTGAAGCAGAGTTCGTAGTCGTCGCCGCCGGCCAGGATGCAATGCACCTGCGTGGCCGCGGGCAGGCTGGCGAGCGTGCCGGAGCGGGGCACCTGATCGATATTCACCGTCGCGCGAACATTCGAGCGCTTCAGGATATGGAGCAGGTCACCGGCGAGACCGTCGGAGATATCGAGCGCCGCGTGCGCGATGCCCCGCAACGCCATGCCGAGCGCCACGCGGGGTTCGGGCTGTTCGAGCGCCTTGATAGCAATGGCTTCGTCGGCGGGGTCCTTCAGCGACCATTCGTCACGGCGGATTCCCAGCCCGGCGCGCGCACCGCCGAGTACGCCGGACACCCAGATATCATCGCCCGGACGCGCTGCGTCCCGACGCAGCGCAAGCGCCACGGGGACATCGCCGAACACGGTAATGCTGATGCACACGTGCGGACCACTGGTCGTATCGCCGCCAATCAGCTCGCAGCCGTACTGGTTGGCCATCTGGAAAAGACCGCTGCTGAATGCTTCGAGCCAGCTTTCGTCGGCTTTCGGCATCGACAAAGCAAGGGCGAACGCGCGCGGCTTCGCGCCCATGGCGGCGAGGTCCGACAGGTTCACCGCCAGCGCCTTGTAACCGAGTGCCCACGGGGAGACATCGGGGAAGAAATGGCGGCCCGAGACCAGCATGTCTGTGGAAATTGCCAGGTGCTCACCGCGCTTCGGCGCGAGCAGCGCGCAGTCGTCACCAATGCCGAGCGTCGCCTTCGGCTCGTCGTCCGTCGCCGGGAACGTGGCGGCGGGCTGGGAGAAATATCGTTCGATCAGGGAAAACTCTGAGAGCATCGGCAATCCGGCAATGTCGGGAGAGAGTTGGGGACGATGCGCGCGTGTTGACGCGCGTTTCATCTCAATAAGGGAATTTTGCGGCGTGAACCCGCTGCTGGCTTGGCGTTCATGCTGCTTCTCGGGGCCTTGTCCAAATGGGCTATGTGCCGTGTATTGCCGGTATCACCGATCGGGACGGACTTTGATTGGCGCTACAATGCGTTCGAACTTCTATTCTAATCTCGCCTAAAGCCAGACGCCTCATGACCACTCCTGCCGATAGCGCCAAAGCCAAACTCCGCGAAGCCGCGCTCGATTACCACGAGTTTCCCACCCCCGGCAAAATCGCGATTGCCCCCACCAAGCAGATGATCAACCAGCGAGATCTCGCGCTGGCGTATTCGCCGGGCGTGGCTTTCGCGTGCGAGGAAATCGTCGCCAATCCGCTGAATGCCGCGCGTTTTACCGCGCGCAGCAACCTGGTCGGCGTCGTGACAAACGGCACCGCGGTGCTCGGGCTCGGCAATATCGGCCCGCTCGCGTCGAAGCCCGTCATGGAAGGCAAGGCGGTGCTGTTCAAGAAGTTTGCCGGTATCGACGTGTTCGACATCGAGCTGAACGAAATGGACCCGCTGAAGCTCGTGGACGTGATCGCCGCGCTTGAACCCACGTTCGGCGGCATCAACCTGGAAGACATCAAGGCGCCGGATTGCTTCATCGTCGAGAGAGAATGCCGCAAGCGCATGAAGATTCCGGTGTTTCACGACGACCAGCACGGCACGGCTATCGTGGTCGCGGCCGCTATCACCAACGGCCTGGTCGTGGTCGGCAAGAAGATTGAAGAAGTGAAGCTGGTCGCCTCGGGTGCGGGCGCGGCAGCCCTGGCCTGTCTGGACCTGCTGGTTGAACTCGGCATGAAGCTGGAAAACATCTTCGTGACGGATCTGGCCGGCGTGGTCTACAAGGGCCGCGTGGAACTGATGGACCCGGACAAGGAACGGTTTGCGCGCGAAACCTCGGCGCGTACGCTGGCCGAGGTGATGGAAGGCGCCGACGTATTTCTGGGCCTGTCCGCCGGCGGCGTGCTGAAGCAGGAGATGGTCAAGGGCATGGCGCAAAAGCCGCTGATTCTTGCGCTCGCCAACCCGACACCGGAAATCCTGCCGGAACTCGCGCTCGAAGTTCGCCCGGATGCCGTGCTTGCTACAGGCCGCACGGACTACCCGAATCAGGTCAACAACGTCCTGTGTTTCCCGTTCATTTTCCGTGGCGCGCTGGATGCCGGCGCGAGCACGATCACGCGCGAGATGGAAATAGCCGCGGTGAACGCGATCGCGGAACTGGCGCGGCAGGAACAAAGCGATATCGTCGCAACGGCTTACGGCATCCAGGACCTGTCGTTTGGTCCCGAGTACCTGATTCCGAAACCATTCGATCCGCGCCTGATCGTGAAGATCGCACCGGCCGTGGCCAAGGCTGCCATGGAGTCAGGCGTAGCCACGCGTCCTATTGAAGACATGGACGCGTACGAACAGCACCTGCAGCAGTTCGTCTATCACAGCGGCACGACCATGAAACCTGTGTTCCAGCTCGCGCGTAGCGTGGAGCCGGACAAGAAGCGCATTGTGTTCGCCGAAGGTGAAGAAGAGCGCGTGCTGCGCGCGGTCCAGATCGCGGTGGACGAGAAGATCGCCAAGCCGATCCTGATCGGACGCCCGGCCGTGATCGCGCAGCGCATCACGAAGTACGGCTTGCGTTTGACGGCGGGCGTGGACTTCACGGTGGTGGATACGGATCACGACGAGCGGTACCGCGACTTCTGGCAGACGTATCACACCATGATGGCGCGCAAGGGTATCAGCGAGCAAATGGCGAAGCTGGAGATGCGCCGCCGCACCACGTTGATCGGCGCGATGCTGGTCAAGAAGGGCGAAGCGGACGGCATGATCTGCGGCACGATCAGCACGACGCATCGCCACCTGCATTTCGTCGATCAGGTGATCGGCAAGAAGGAAGGCTGCAGCGTCTACGCGGCAATGAATGCGCTGGTGTTGCCGGGCCGGCAGATCTTCATTGTCGATACGCACGTGAACGTGGACCCGACCCCGGAGCAACTCTGCGAGATCACGATCATGGCGGCGGAAGAGGTGCGCCGCTTCGGCATCGCGCCGAAGATCGCGCTGCTTTCGCATTCGAACTTCGGCACGAGCAACGCGCCGACAGCGATCAAGATGCGTGACACACTGGCGTTGCTGCGCGAGCGTGCGCCGGATCTGGACGTGGACGGCGAAATGCACGGCGACGTGGCGCTGGATGCCAATCTGCGCCGCGAAGTCCTGCCGGAATCAACGCTGGTGGGTGACGCGAATTTGCTCGTACTGCCGAACATTGACGCCGCGAATATTTCGTACAACCTGCTGAAGACAGCCGCCGGCAATAACATCGCCATTGGCCCGATCCTGCTGGGCGCGGCTCAGCCCGTGCATGTGCTGACGGCGTCGGCCACGGTGCGCCGGATCGTCAACATGACGGCGTTGCTGGTGGCGGACGCAACGGCTGTGGCACGGTAAGCGCCTTAACGTCCGAACGCCCGCGCAGGGCTGGCGGGTTCGGGCGGAACTTCAGTGAGAGGGATTGCGGGAGGGATTGCGACAAGTAGTCGCCATCCCTCTTTTTATTTGTGCGTCGATCGCGCCGTACGGTTGAAGGGAGTGATCGGACTAGTGATCTGATCAATGATCGGATTCCTGATGGTTGCGCTGAATCGGCCGACGAGAACGAATCATCGAACGAAAAAAAGCGTGCCGGATGATCCGGCACGCTTTGAGGCATGCAAGGGGATTTGCTTTCTCCTCCAAACAGCGATGGCGCCGGCTTTGCACCGTGGGAGCTTCGCGAGAGAGGCGAAACTGGTTCCACTCCCCAAACCACGCATGAAGTCATTATTAACCTGCTAAAGATAAAAATATCTCAATTTTATCTTAAATATAATCTGGCCCTATTTTATGGATCACGGACATAAAACCGGCGGCAGGCCGCATGCAACGGTCAGATAAGCTGCAACGCCCGCCCAAAAAATTGGCATCTTCCGAACCGACATTGATTCCGCGTGTCATTAGCGATACCCTTACGTCTTTAATGGTCGTCATATTTTTGGGTTCAAAGCGGGGACAGGTTTGGTGAAGCGCGCATGGTTTTGTGGGTTTATCGTGGCGCTTTCCTGGGTGTTGAGCGGCTGCGGGAAAAGCGGGCCGGATTCCCAAAGCCCGGCTGCGAATGCCTCTGCAGTAGCGTCGCAGGCGGAACCGCCGCACGTGTTGCAAGACAAGGACAAGCTGAAAAGCGATCCGCGCGCAGGGAACTGGCGCGATACCGCATCAACGGGTTCGGAACCGTCGCAGACTACTGTCGACGCCGCGCAATTGCCCAAACAGGCCATTGTGACGCTGCGGCGGATCGAGGCTGGCGGACCTTTCCCGTATGAAAAAGACGGCATCGTGTTCGGCAACCGCGAGCGTATCCTGCCGCCGCACCCGCGCGGCTTTTACCACGAATACACCGTTCCTACGCCGCGCGCCCGCGATCGCGGCGCACGTCGGATCGTATGTGGCGGGCCTCGTCGGCAGATCGACAACTGCTTCTATACCGACGACCATTACGTGAGTTTTAAACGCATTGCGGGATTAACTTCGGGATGAACGGCATGAGCGACAACATCTACGCGCACGACAACGGTGTCGCGGGTGATCTTTTCGCCGGCGATGGCAACATGTTCCAGCGAGTTTTGCGACTTCGCACGACAGAAGAAAATCGACCCGACGACGAGCAGAGCGCGGCGCTGTCATCATTGAACGAGGGGTCTATGAGTCTTTTCAAGACGGTACGATCGAATATCGTGCAGTCGATCCGCGCTTTCAGGGTTCAGGATCTCGCCGACGAAGCGAGCAAGCTGGGCCAGCATTTTCTTTACGCGTATTGCGGGCAGGCCCAGAGCAAGCAGGAAGTGCTCGAAACTATTGCCACGTCGTTTTTGTTTCCCAAGCACTTTGGGAAGAACTACGACGCGCTGTACGACAGTCTCACCGACCTCGTGCACAAAGCCGGTTCGCAACCGGGTTTCGTGATCGTGCTGGAAGCGCTCCCCGTTGCGCAGAAATTTGACAAGGAAGGTCGTGAGACCTTGCTCGACGTATTTCGCGAAGCGTCAGAATTCTGGGCGGAACGGCGTGTCGCGTTCAGGGTGTTTTACTCGTTCGCCTGAGCGGTTCGCCTGAAGATAAGCGCCTGCGTCGCGGAGCTGATACTGCTGAGTGTTCTCAGCGCAAAGAGGTTGGAAAGCCGGTCATCGTCTGTTAAACACAGGCGCTGGCCGGCTTTTTTGCGTTTGATTTGGGGATGGATTGCAGCGAGGCGGTGGTTCATTCACCACCCGCCCCAGCGCGCGGCAAGCGCCGCAAGGACTGCAATGCCAGCTGTCTCGGTGCGCAAGACGCGAGGTCCGAGCCCAAGGGTGGCAAAACCGGCATCGACAATGGTTGCTTCCTCTGCCGGCGAAAACCCGGCTTCCGGCCCGATCGCAATGGTCACGGGTGCCGCGGGCGCGCTTGCGGGCAAAGACCCAAAACCAAGCTGCGCCCGCGGCGACAGGAGGAGCCGCAACTCGCCGTCCTGCGCGGGCGGCAGGTTGCCAAGCCATTTATCCAGGTCCTGAGGCGCCGCTACGTCCGGCACCCGGTTTCTTCCGCATTGCTCGCATGCTGCCTGCACCAGCGCTTGCCAATGTCCTTGCCGACGCGCCGCGCGTTCGCCCGACAGCCGCACCACGCCGCGCTCGGCCGTGAGCGGGATGACGGACGACACCCCCAGTTCCACCGCCTTCTCGATCAGCCAATCCATCTTGTCGCCGCCTGCCACACCTTGCGCCAGGGTGACTCTATACGGCGCTTCCGCTTCGCGGTCGATGAATTCATCGAGTTGCGCGGTCGCCGTCCGCTTGCCGATTTCAACCAGACGCGCGTGATATTCACCACCCGAGCCGTTGAAGAGACAGACGGTGTCGTCTGATTGCAGACGCAGGACATGAACATGGCGGACGACATCGTCCGGCAAGCTCATGATTTCGCCCGCGACGAGCGGACTGGCAACAAAGAAACGTGGCATGAAGTAACTCGCCCGGACGCAAGGAAGCGCGCGGGCAGGGAAGTGATGGGTGCTTGAGCGTTATCCGTTCAACCTTCGACCAACAACATGGAACGCGACGGACCCAGCCTAATTCAAATGCCGGGCGATTGCCCAGCGATACCCGTCCGGGTCTTCGAACTGCGCAAAACGGTCACCCCAGTACTGGTCTTGGGGTTCGATCAGCGGCTTCGCGCCAACCGCGACCGCGCGGGCGAACGCGGCATCCACATCGTCGACGTAGAGATAGAACGATTGCGGCGCCATCAGACCCGTGCTCTTGGGCGTCTTCGCGTGCGAACCGTAGGCGCCTTCGGGCGCGAACATCAGGATCAACTGTCCGCGATACGTCATCTCGACGTGGATCACGGCGCCGTCGTCGTTGACGCTGTCACGCACCGCAAAACCTAGCGCCTGTTCGTAGAAGCCGGTGGAGACACGGGCGTCGCGAACAGTCAGGTAAGGCGTGAGCCACGGCACATCGGCGGGGCGGGGGTCGGACATATGGGCTTCTCCTCGAGCTCGGCTGACAGGTGCATTGTGCCATGGCGCCCTTTGGCAGAAGGGCTGGGCGGGCGTCTGTTGCTGCGCTACGTCGCGTCCGCGGGATATCCCGATGCAGGGAGCGTGCCCGCGCGAAGCATTCGTTATGATTTATGTTTCCGCCGGGCAATCCCCTTCGCCGCCGCCCGGTTCCCCGCGGCCCTCGCGCCAGCGTCTCAAAGTCGTCTGCTAGAATAACCGGCTTCCGATCCTCTTCGTTTCTCGTCGCTCCGGCTGTTGAAAACGTGGTTTCATCGTTTGCTCCGGTGCGTCGCCCAGAATCATCCCAGGATCTTTTCAGGACCTACCGGACTCGACATGACGACCCCGACTTCCAGCCAGACCACCCTGATGGCCAACGCAATCCGTGCGCTGGCAATGGACGCCGTTCAACAAGCCAACTCCGGCCATCCGGGCATGCCAATGGGCATGGCGGAAATCGGTGTCGCGCTCTGGTCGCGTCACCTGAAGCACAACCCGGGCAACCCGCACTGGGCTGACCGCGATCGTTTCGTCTTGTCGAACGGTCATGGTTCCATGCTGCTGTACTCGTTGCTGCACCTGACCGGCTACGACCTGCCGATCAACGAACTCAAGAACTTCCGCCAACTGCATTCGAAGACGCCGGGACACCCGGAATACGGCATGACGCCGGGCGTTGAAACGACCACCGGCCCGCTTGGCCAGGGTCTGGCGAACGCGGTGGGCATGGCGCTCGCCGAAGCGCTGCTCGCAGCCGAGTTCAACAAGGACGGCGCGAAGATCGTCGACCACCACACGTATGTGTTCCTCGGCGACGGCTGCATGATGGAAGGCATCTCGCACGAAGCCTGTTCGTTCGCCGGCACGCTCAAGCTCCACAAGCTGATCGCGCTGTACGACGACAACGGTATTTCGATCGACGGTCATGTGGAGCACTGGTTCCACGACGACACCCCGAAGCGTTTCGAAGCCTACGGTTGGAACGTGATTCGCGCGGTGGACGGCCACAACGTGGACGCGGTGGACGCGGCCATTGCGCAAGCGAAGAACTCGGATAAACCCACGCTGATCTGCTGCCGTACGACCATCGGCAAGGGCGCGCCGACGAAGCAAGGCAGCCACGATTCGCACGGCGCGCCGCTGGGCGCCAAGGAAATCGCGGACGCTCGTGCCGGCATGGGCTGGACCTGGGAACCGTTCGTGATTCCGCAGGAAGTCTATGCAGCGTGGGACGCGAAGGAAGCCGGTGCGCGCGCGGAAGCGGAATGGAACAAGCAATTCGATGCGTATCGCGCGAAGCATTCTGCCGAAGCCGCGGAATTCGTGCGCCGGATGAACGGCGAACTGCCGGCCAAGTGGGCGCAGGACGCGAAGGACATTGTTGAAGCCGCGAATCAGAAGGGCGAAACCATTGCCACCCGCAAGGCTTCGCAGCAAACGCTCGACGGCCTCGCCGCCGCGCTGCCGGAACTGCTGGGCGGGTCCGCCGACCTGACGGGTTCGAATCTGACGAACTGGAAGGCATCGAAGCCGGTGCGCGCCGGTGAGGGCACGACCGACATCCAGTGGGGCAACCACATCAACTACGGCGTGCGCGAATTCGGCATGAGCGCGGCCATCAACGGCATCGTGCTGCATGGCGGTTATCGCCCGTTCGGCGGCACTTTCCTGACCTTCTCGGACTACAGCCGCAACGCGCTACGCGTGGCTGCGCTGATGAAGGCACCGTCCATCTTCGTGTTCACGCACGATTCGATCGGCCTGGGCGAAGACGGCCCGACGCACCAGTCGGTGGAGCAAACGTCGAGCTTGCGGCTGATTCCGCACTTACAAGTGTGGCGTCCGGCGGATACCGTCGAGACCGCTGTGGCCTGGACGTTCGCCATTGAGCACAAAGGGCCGTCGGCGCTGATTTTCACGCGTCAGAACCTGCTGTTCTCGCCGCGTAACGACGTGCAGATCGCGAACATTTCGAAGGGCGGCTACGTGCTGCGCGACTGGAACGACGACATTCCCGCACGCAAGATCATCCTCATCGCGACGGGCTCGGAAGTCGAACTGGCGCTGAAGGCCGGCGAGAAACTGGCGCAGGAAGGTATTGGCGCGCGCATCGTGTCCATGCCGTGTACGAACGTGTTCGATCTGCAAGACCAGGAATATCGCGACCGCGTGTTGCCGAAGGGCGTCGTGCGCGTGGCGATCGAAGCCGGCGTGACCGATTTCTGGCGCAAGTATGTGGGTCTCGAAGGCGGCGTGGTGGGTATTGATTCGTTCGGCGAGTCCGCGCCCGCCGGCGAGCTTTTCAAGTATTTCGGCTTCACCGTCGAGCATGTCGTGGAGACGGCGAAAGCCGCGCTCGCGGGCTGACAGGGCGCTAGGGCAGCGCTATAACCCGCTGACCCAGCGAACCCGGCAGCAGCGAATTGGAACTTTTTTTCAGCCATCAGGAGATAGACCATGACGATTCGCGTTGCAATCAACGGCTACGGCCGGATCGGCCGCAATACGCTGCGTGCCTTGTATGAAAACGGCAAGAAGCACGACATCGAGATCGTTGCCATCAACGACCTCGGCGATGCCGCCACGAACGCGCACCTGACGCAGTACGACACGGCGCACGGCAAGTTCCCGGGCGAAGTGTCGGTGGACGGCGACTACCTCGTGGTCAATGGCGACCGCATCCGTGTGCTGGCTACCCGCAACCCGGCTGAACTGCCGTGGGGCGAGCTGAACGTGGACGTCGTGCTGGAATGCACCGGCTTCTTCACGACGAAAGAAAAGGCCAGCGCCCACATCAAGGGCGGCGCGAAGAAGGTCATCATCTCGGCACCGGGCGGCAAGGACGTTGACGCAACCATCGTCTATGGCGTGAATCACCACGTGCTGAAGGCGTCGGATACGGTTATCTCGAACGCATCGTGCACGACGAACTGCCTGGCGCCGCTCGTCAAGCCGCTCAACGACAAGATCGGCCTGGTGAACGGCCTGATGACGACCATCCACGCGTACACGAACGACCAGGTGCTGACGGACGTGTATCACGAGGACCTGCGCCGCGCGCGCTCGGCCACGCACAGCCAGATCCCGACGAAGACCGGTGCTGCGTCGGCGGTGGGCCTGGTGTTGCCGGAATTGAACGGCAAGCTGGATGGTTACGCCATTCGTGTTCCGACCATCAATGTGTCGATCGTGGATCTGTCGTTCATCGCCGCACGCGACACGACGGTCGATGAAGTGAACTCGATCATGAAGGAAGCGTCGGAAGGCGCGTTGAAGGGCATCCTGGGCTACAACACGGCGCCGCTGGTGTCGATCGACTTCAACCATAACCCGGCTTCGTCGACGTTCGACGCGACGCTCACGAAGGTGTCCGGGCGTCTGGTGAAGGTGTCGAGCTGGTATGACAACGAGTGGGGCTTCTCGAACCGCATGCTGGATACGGCGGTCGCGCTGGCTAACGCCAAGTAACACAGTGAAGCGAAGCTGAAAAAAAAGCCGCCGGTTTGCAAGAACCGGCGGCTTTTTCACACTTGGGCGCGCCGACATCACGCGCCTGAACGGTCATTCGAAATCAGTTCTTCCTGTGCGGACAGTGCTCCTTCGTGCAGGTGCCATACAGCGCGAGGGCATGTTCGTGCAGCTTGAAGCCCCGGTGCTTGGCAATATCCTGCTGACGGCTTTCGATCTCGGCGTCGAAGAACTCTTCCACCATGCCGCAGTCCAGACACACCAGGTGGTCATGATGGGTCCCTTCGTTGAGCTCGAACACGGCTTTGCCCGACTCGAAGTTACTGCGGGAAAGCAGGCCAGCTTGCTCAAACTGCGTGAGCACGCGGTATACGGTGGCGAGACCGATGTCGAGTTCCTCATGCAACAGGTTTCTATACACGTCTTCTGCAGTCAGGTGACGCACAGGACTATGCTGGAAAATCTCAAGTATCTTGAGCCGGGGCAAGGTCGCCTTCAGCCCGATATTTTTCAGATCGGCGGGATTGGTCATCGCTAGGCATCCCTAGAGTACAATTCAAGGTTCTCATAGTAATGCGTTTTTACCGTTCCGGTCACCATCCGAACGAAATGGCGCGATCTCCGAAAGACTCCGAAACTTCTTGCGCCCCCACGGGCGATGGGCCAGGCGAAGGGTGAAATGAAGGGTGAAATGTTTTTAAAATCTTTATTGAATAGCCGGGAGAGCCGTCGTATGCGCGGAACTTTGATCGCTGCCGCCACTATGACCGTCCTGGCCGGTTGTTCCACTTACGATAGCGTTACGCAGAGCTTCGCGCAGCACATCACACCGTATCGGATCACGGTTGTACAGGGGAACTTTGTTTCGGCGGAAGCTGCCAGCCAGATGAAGACCGGCATGACGCGCGACCAGGTGAAGGCGCTGCTCGGCACGCCGTTGCTGGCAGACATGTTCCATGCGGATCGCTGGGACTACATCTTCTATTTCAAGCGTGGCTCCACGGCGGTCGTGCAGCAGCGTGATTTCGTCGTGCTGTTCGCGGGCGACCGCGTGGCGAGCTGGTCGGGCGGCGAGGGTTTGCCGTCGAATCTCGAATTGCTTGCTGAAATTGACGGCGACAAGGGCCGTAAGCTGGCCGCCGCTACAGCTGCGGCCACGGCTGCAGCAGCCAGCGGGGCTAGCGCCACGTCGGCAGCAACGGCAGCGGGTACGTCCGCCAGCGGTGCAGCGGTCGCGGGAGCGGCGAGTGCGCCGGGTGTCCAGCCGGATGCATCGAATGCGTCGAGCGCATTTGCCGGTGACGCCAACCAGCAAGCCGCCCAGGCCGCCAATCGCGCGACCGACGCCGTGCAGGCACCCACGGGCCGTACCCGCTCGTCGGCCATGCCGACCGTGCCGGGCAACCCTGGATTGCCGCCGAACGTGAGCGCCGCAGGCAACTCGCAGATCCAGTTGCAGCGTCGTCCGAACCCGGTCACCGTGCCGGACAGCAACGCCGTGGGTCCGCAAGGCCCGTCGTCGTCCGCTCCGGCGGACTCGAGCAGCGGCCTTGGCGCGTCCTCCGTGCCGGCGACGAGCACCAACTAAGCAGAAACGGCGGGCCGGCACACTTCGCCCGCCTGCCTTGTCTGGTTTAGTCGAGACCTGTCCTGCTCCGGCGGCCGCGCGCCAGGCGGCGGCCTTATCGCTTCCATGCTTCTGACTTCGTAGCCTCAACTCACGCGAGACACGCCATGAAAATCGCCATTGCCGGCGCATCGGGCCGCATGGGCCGCATGCTCATAGAAACCGTTCTCAAGGACGCCAACGCCACGCTGACCGGTGCGCTCGACAGAACCGGAGCGCCGCAACTCGGGCAGGACGCAGGCGCTTTCCTCGGACAAGAGACGGGCGTAGTGCTGACGGACAATATTGAGCAGGTTTTCGCCAACGCGGATCTGCTGATCGACTTCACGCGTCCCGAAGGCACGCTCGTGCATCTGGAAGCGGCGTTGCGGCATAACGTGAAGATGGTCGTCGGCACGACCGGTTTCGACGATGATCAAAAAGCCCAATTGCGCGCTGCCGGTGAAAAAATCGGCATTGTGTTTGCGCCGAACATGAGCGTGGGCGTGAACGTGACGCTCAAGCTGCTCGAGTTCGCGGCGCGGCATTTCGCTGAAGGCTACGACATCGAGATTATCGAGGCGCACCACCGGCACAAGGTCGACGCGCCCTCGGGCACCGCGCTTGCGATGGGTGAAACCATTGCCCATGCGCTCGGCCGCGAGCTGAAGGATTGCGCGGTGTACGGCCGCGAAGGCGTGACCGGCGAACGTGATCCATCCACCATCGGTTTCGCCGCCATTCGCGGCGGTGACATTGTCGGCGACCACACTGTGCTGTTCGCAGGCATTGGCGAGCGGATCGAGATCACGCACAAGTCGGCCAACCGGCTGTCTTACGCGCAGGGCTCGTTGCGTGCGGCGCACTTTCTTGCCGGCCGCGAGCGCGGTTTCTTCGACATGCAAGACGTGCTCGGTCTGCGCTGAGCCTGATTCTCAGCCTGATCTTGAGCCACTCAAACCCGGGGTTTTTGTCCGATGGCTACAACCGGCATCTTCCATTATCTGCAGAGCAGCGACGGCATTACGCATGGCGTCGCAGGTGTGCTTCTGGCCATGTCGGTGGCGAGCTGGTGTTTTCTCGTCGTGAAGGCGTGGGTCCTGGTGCGCGCGAAGCGTCAGGGACCGCGCGCCGTGCAGCGTTTCTGGCAGGCGCCGACGCTGGCCGAAGGGATCGCGGAATTGCGCAAGCTGGATCGGGAAGGCGTGTATTTGCCGCTTGCGGTGGCTGCGTGGCGCGCGTCGGAGGCAGAAATGCCTGGCGCGCTGATCGCACATGTGGAGCCGGGTGAGCGCGTATTGCGCGCGCTGCGGCATGCGTTGCTGGCGTCGCAAAGGCGGCTTGAATTCGGGCAGGTTCTGCTGGCGTCGGTGGGAAGTACCGCGCCGTTCGTCGGTTTGCTCGGCACCGTGTGGGGCATTTATCACGCGCTCGGCAGCATTGCCGCGAGCGGGCAGGCCATGATCGAAAACGTGGCGGGACCGGTGGGCGAGGCGCTGATCATGACGGCGTTCGGTCTGGTCGTAGCCATCCCGGCTGTGCTTGCGTACAACGTGCTCGGTCGGCTTGTACGGCAGATATCGGAGGAGCTGGACGGTTTCGCGCACGATCTGCACGCTTACACGAGCGGCGTGGCGCCGCGCCGCGCGAAGAGCGCGCCCGTTGAAGACCGCGTGGTTTAATCAAGGCGCCAGCCGACCCTTAAATTTTCCGCACCCGGACAAGCACATCATGGCATTCGGCGGACTGGACAAGAAATCGAACGGCGCGCCCATGGCGGAGATCAACATGACTCCGTTGATCGACGTCATGCTCGTGTTGCTGGTGATTTTCATCATCACGGCGCCATTGTTCACGCATGCTATCCGGCTCGATTTACCGAAGGTCGCGTCCCAAGTGGCGCGCGAGACGCCTGAGACCATCACGCTTTCCATCGATGATGCAGGCAAGATTTACTGGAACGACAAGCCGATTACGCTCGATCAGATGCGCGCCCAGTTCGTGGCTGAAGGCAAACGCGCAACGCCACCGGAGATTCACCTGAGGGCATCGAGTGCCACGCGTTATGACGTGATCGCGCAGGTAATGGGCGCGGCGCAGGGCGCGGGGCTAAACAAGATTGGCTTTGTGACCGATCAGGTCAAGCCGGTGCATCAGTAGCCTGTTCGGGCAACGCTCCCCAGCCGAAACCTCGAGCGCACCGCTTCGCCGGGATAAAAAGCTCCCTGACTCGCCCAAACCAATTGCCCCCGGCAACACGCATGTCCAGACAAGTCCAATGCCGCGGCACGCGCAGTGCCAGAACCTTCTGCCTCAACGGTATAATCGCGCTTTGGCCGCGTGGGCGCGCCTACCTGGGAATTACCGGGGCGGAGTACCGCAAGGCAGCGGCCCGAGGGCTGCACTTACCGGTAAGACCTTGTAGGTAAGACCCGTAAGCCCCGGGCAAAACCCGCAAACCGACGCCAGCCGAGCACTGCAGCCAAGGTCATCTCGCCGCAAGGCAGCACTGCCGTAACGCCGAAAGGCAAAACCGCCAAAACCACACCATGCAAGATAAATACGTACCCGCCGACGTCGAATCCGCAGCGCAAAGCGACTGGCGCGCGAAAGACGTCTACCGGTCGACCGAAACCAGCGACAAACCCAAGTTCTACTGCGTGTCCATGCTGCCGTACCCGTCGGGCAAGCTCCACATGGGGCACGTGCGCAACTACACGATCAACGACGTGATGTACCGGTTCCTGCGCATGAACGGCCACAACGTGCTGATGCCCATGGGCTGGGACGCGTTCGGCATGCCGGCGGAAAACGCGGCAATGGCGAACAACGTGCCGCCGGCGAAGTGGACGTATGACAACATCGACTACATGAAGAAGCAGATGCAGTCGATGGGCCTCGCTATCGACTGGTCGCGGGAAATTGCGTCGTGCAAGCCCGAGTACTACAAGTGGAACCAGTGGCTGTTCCTGAAGATGCTGGAAAAGGGCATTGCGTATAAAAAGACCGGAACGGTGAACTGGGACCCGGAAGACCAGACCGTGCTCGCCAATGAGCAAGTGATCGACGGGCGCGGCTGGCGCTCGGGCGCGCTGGTGGAAAAGCGCGAAATCCCGATGTACTACATGCGCATCACGGAATATGCGGACCAGTTGCTCGGCGACCTGGAAGGCCTCGGCTGGCCCGAGCGCGTGAAGGTCATGCAGCAGAACTGGATCGGCAAAAGCTTCGGCGTGAACTTTGGCTTCCCGTATGAGATCGACGGCGAAAGCAAACTGCTGCGCGTGTTCACCACGCGCGCGGACACCATCATGGGCGTGACCTTCGCTGCGGTTGCCGCGGAGCATCCGCTGGCAACGCGCCTTGCTCGCGATAACCCGGGCCTGCAAGCGTTCATCGAAGAATGCAAACGCGGCGGCGTGGCTGAAGCCGACGTCGCGACCATGGAAAAGAAGGGCATGCCCACGGGCTTTTTCGTCACGCATCCGCTGACGCAGGAAAAGGTCGAAGTCTGGGTCGGCAACTACGTGCTGATGAGCTATGGCGAAGGCGCCGTGATGGGCGTGCCGGCACACGACGAACGTGATTTCGCGTTCGCAAAGAAATACGCGCTGCCGATCAAGCAAGTCGTTGCGGTTGAAGGCAAGACCTACAGCACGGACGCCTGGCAAGAGTGGTACGCGGAAAAGGGCGCGGGCACGCTGGTCAATAGCGGCAAGTACGATGGCCTGAATTTCGAAGAAGCAACCACCGCAATCGCCGCCGACCTGAAAGCGCAGAACCTGGGCGACAAGCAAATCACCTGGCGCCTGCGCGACTGGGGCATATCTCGCCAGCGTTACTGGGGCACGCCGATCCCGATCATCCACTGCGCCACGTGCGGTGACGTGCCGGTGCCGGAAGCGGACCTGCCGGTCGTGTTGCCGGAAGACCTCGTGCCGGACGGCACGGGCAATCCGCTCGCGAAGTCCGAAGCGTTCGTCAATTGCACGTGCCCGAAGTGCGGCGCGCCGGCGAAACGCGAGACGGACACCATGGACACGTTCGTCGATTCCGCGTGGTATTTCTCGCGATACGCAGCCCCTGACGCGGTAACCATGGTCGACAAGCGTACCGACTACTGGATGCCGATGGATCAGTACATCGGCGGGATCGAGCACGCGATTCTGCACCTCTTGTACTCGCGTTTCTGGACCAAGGTCATGCGCGACCTGGGCCTCGTCACGTTCGATGAACCGGCGAAGAACCTGCTCACGCAGGGCATGGTGCTCAACGAAACGTATTATCGCGAAGACGCCGCGGGCAAGAAGACCTGGATCAATCCCGCGGACGTCACCGTCACGCACGACGACAAAGGCCGCCCGGTTGGCGCGGTGCTCAACGCTGATGGCAAGCCCGTGGTGATCGGCGGCGTGGAGAAGATGTCGAAGTCGAAGAACAACGGTGTCGATCCGCAATCGTTGATCAATGCTTACGGTGCGGATACCGCGCGTCTCTTCGTGATGTTCGCGGCTCCTCCGGAGCAGTCGCTCGAGTGGTCGGGCACGGGCGTGGAAGGTGCG
The DNA here is from genome assembly GCF_044909315.1 of Caballeronia udeis. Taxonomy (GTDB): domain Bacteria; phylum Pseudomonadota; class Gammaproteobacteria; order Burkholderiales; family Burkholderiaceae; genus Caballeronia; species Caballeronia udeis_A. The sequence goes on along the minus strand of NZ_JBIYEB010000001.1, from coordinate 92,004 downwards.
AGCCGCTTCTTGCGCCGCGTGTGGCAACTCGCGCATGGCCGTGCGGACGTGCTGAAAACGCACGCAAAGCTCGATACGTCGAAGCTGAACGACACGGACCGCACGCTGCGCCGCGAGATCTACACCATCCTGAAGCAGGCCGATTTCGACTATGGCCGCTTGCAGTACAACACGGTCGTCTCGGCGGCCATGAAGATGCTGAACGCGGTGGATAGCGCGAAGGATGCAACGCCCGCTGTTCTCAACGAGACCTTCAGCGTATTGCTGCGTGTCCTGTATCCGGTCGTGCCGCACATCACGTTCCAGTTGTGGCAGGAACTCGGCTACGCCGGTCTGCATGGCAGTTTGCTCGATGCAGCCTGGCCGAAAGTGGACGAAGCCGCACTCGAGCAGGCTGAAATCGAACTCGTGCTGCAGGTCAACGGCAAGATGCGTGGTTCGCTCACCGTGGCGAAGGATGCGTCGCGCGAGGACATCGAAAAGGCGGCGGTCGCGCATGAGATGTTCGAGAAATTTTCGGAAGGGCGCACGCCGAAGAAGGTCGTCGTGGTGCCGGGCCGTTTGGTGAACGTGGTCGTATGAGCCGGAGATCGCGCGCCATGAAAATCCTGGAGGATGTTGTGAGCAGGAAAGCTGTCAGCTTGAGTTCGACCAACACGAAGACGAAGCGCGCGATCAGCCGGCGCTCGATCCTGACGCTGGCGTGCAGTGCGGTCCTGCTGTCGGCATGCGGGTTCCAGTTGCGTGGCCAGCAGGACTACGCGTTCAAGCGGCTCGCGGTTGTCGGGGCTCCGCCGGAAATGCTCGGGCGCCTGCAGCGTGTGGTGGAAGGCGGTAGCGACACCGTGGTCGTGAAGGCCGCCGAGCAGCCCGACGCGATCCTTTCGCTGACCAGCGCTAGTGGCATGAAGACCCTGAGCCTGAATGCACAGGGCGTCGTGCAGGAATACGAGCTCGACTACAGCCTGGGCTACTCGATGGTCGGTGCCGACGGCACCGTTCTGATTCCCCCGAGCTCAATTTCGCTGAACCGTGCGCTGACGTATAGCGACCAGTTCACGCTCGCGAAGGGTATTGAAGCGCAGACGCTGTTCCGTGACATGCAGTTCGACGCCGTTGACCAGTTGATGCGCCGCCTCGCAGTCGTGCGTTCGCTGCATCCAGCGCCGAGTGAAGCGTTGCCGGGCATCGCCCCGCGTGCGCCGTTGCCTGTGCCGCCGCTGTAAGCGCCGGAGCTTCGCAAAAAACCATGCAACTTCGACTCGACGCGCTCGACGCGCATCTCGCGAAAGGGCCAAAAGGCTTGTACGTCGTTTATGGCGACGAGCATCTGCTCGCGCAGGAAGCGTGCGACAAGATTCGCGCGAGCGCCCGAGCGCAGGGTTTCACGGATCGCTCGGTGTTCGTCGTCGACCGGTATTTCGACTGGAGTTCATTGTTGGGCGCGAGCCAGTCGATGTCGCTCTTCGGCGACCGCCAACTGGTCGAGTTGCGCATTCCCACCGGCAAGCCCGGCAAGGAAGGCGGCGAGGCGCTGAAAACGTTAGCCGCCGCCGATAACCCCGACGTTCTGACGCTCATTACCTTGCCACGCCTCGACGCAGCCACGCAGAAGTCCGCGTGGTTCACGGCGCTGAGTGGCCCGGGCGTGATGATGAAGATTGATCCGGTTGAACGCGCGCAGTTGCCCATGTGGATCGGCCAGCGGCTGAGCGCGCAGAACCAGCGCGTGGCTCCCGGCGAAGACGGGCGGCGCGCGCTGGTGTTTATCGCGGAACGGGTGGAGGGCAATCTGCTCGCCGCGCATCAGGAGATCCTCAAGCTGGGATTGCTGTATCCGGCGGGCGTGCTCACCTTTGAACAGATCCACGAGGCCGTGCTCAACGTCGCGCGTTATGACGTGTTCAAGTTGAACGAAGCCATGTTGACCGGCGATGTAGGCCGTCTGACACGCATGCTTGACGGCCTGAAGGGCGAAGGCGAAGCGGGAACGCTCGTGATCTGGGCGCTGGTGGAAGAAGTGCGCACGCTGCTGCGGATGAAACGTGGCGTGGCGGCCGGCAAGCCGCTCGCCACGCTGCTGCGCGAGAGCCGCGTCTGGGGTCCGCGCGAACGGCTGATCGGGCCGGCGCTTACGCGGGTGACCGAGGCGGCGCTGGAAAAGGCGTTGTCGCTGGCGGCGAAGCTCGACCGGCAGGTCAAGGGCCTCTCGGGCGGCACTGGCCCGCGAGGCAGCGCGAACTCGGGCGATCCCCCGCCTGACCCGTGGGACGGCATGTTCGAACTCGCGATGATCGTCGCATCATCGGGCAGTCCGCTGCAGCGCAACGCGCCTGCCGCGAAGCCGACGCCGCCAGCTAACAAGCGCCCAGCCTGACAACGGCTTAAAATTGCCCTCTTCGGCTCCAAAAGCCGAAAACCGCGCTGTACCTCAAGCGTCGAACGAAACCAAGAGAATGACGATGACCGACATCGACGAATACATGACCGACCTCGGCCGCCGTGCGCGCCGGGCTTCGCGCGCGATGGCGCGTGCATCGACGGCGGCGAAGAACGCCGCGCTCGAAGCGGTCGCAAACGCGATCGAACGCGAGCGCGTTGCGCTGAAAGACGCGAACGCGCGAGATCTCGCCCGCGCCCGCGACAAAGGTTATGACGCTGCGTTCATTGACCGCCTGACGCTCTCCGATAAAGCCTTGAACACCATGGTCGAAGGCTTGCGGCAGGTTGCAACGCTCGCGGACCCCATCGGCGAAATCAGCGGTCTGAAGTTCCGTCCGAGCGGCATCCAGGTGGGCCAGATGCGCGTGCCGCTGGGTGTGATCGGGATCATCTACGAATCGCGGCCGAACGTGACTATCGACGCCGCCGCGCTTTGTCTTAAATCCGGTAATGCAGCTATTCTGCGCGGCGGTTCCGAAGCGTTGGAGTGCAACACGGCTCTGGCGAAATTGATTGGTGAAGGGCTGGAGGCGGCCGGGTTGCCGCAAGAAGCCGTACAAGTGGTCGCAACGGCGGATCGCGCGGCAGTGGGCAAGTTGATCACCATGACCGAATACGTCGATGTGATCGTGCCGCGGGGCGGCAAGAGCCTGATCGCGCGCCTGATGGAAGAAGCGCGCGTGCCCATGATCAAGCACCTGGACGGCATCTGCCACGTCTATGTGGACGACCGGGCGGATCTGGCGAAGGCGCTCAACGTCTGCGATAACGCCAAAACGCATCGTTACGGAACCTGCAACACGATGGAAACCTTGCTGGTCGCCAAGGGTGTCGCGGCGGAAGCCTTGCCGCTGCTGGCCAAGGCGTTCAAGGCGAAAGACGTGGAGTTGCGCGTGGACGCGGCAGCGCGCGCCGTGCTGCAGGCAGCCAGATATGACGGTCTCCTCAACGATGCGACCGAAGCCGACTGGAGCATCGAGTACCTCGCACCCATCCTGTCGATCAAGCTGGTGAACGATCTGGACGAAGCCATCGATCACATCAACACCTACAGCTCGAATCACACTGACGCCATTGTTACCGAGGACCACGACCGCGCCATGCGCTTCCTGCGCGAAGTCGACTCCGCGAGCGTGATGGTGAATGCGTCGACCCGTTTCGCCGATGGTTTCGAATTTGGACTCGGTGCGGAAATCGGCATTTCCAACGACAAGCTTCACGCGCGTGGACCGGTTGGGCTGGACGGGCTGACATCGTTGAAATACGTCGTGCTCGGACACGGCGAATCACGCCAATAAGCAACGTCAACAAGCAACGACAATAAGCGAGACCGCCATTCCAATGCTCTGGATCAAATCCCTGCACATAGTATTAGTCGCTTCGTGGTTCGCCGGTCTGTTCTACCTGCCGCGCATCTTCGTCAATCTCGCGATGGAAACCGAGCCGGCGGCTACCGCCCGCTTGCTGATCATGGCGCGCAAGCTGTTCCGCTTCATGACGTTCATCGCCGTGCCGGCGCTTGCGTGCGGCTTGTGGCTGCTGCTGGTCGTGGGCATTGGCCAGGGCCAGGGCTGGATGCACGCAAAGCTCGGCATTGTGGTGCTGATCATCATTTACCACGCGTACTGCGGTGTTCTGCTGCGCAGGTTCCAGCGCGGCGAGAATACGCGTTCGGACAAGTGGTATCGCATGTTCAACGAGTTGCCGGTGCTCGGGCTGCTGGGCGCAACGCTCTTGGTGGTTATCAAGCCGTTCTAAGCATGTTGCGACAGACGAAACGCCAGCGCAGCCAAGCGCCGGCGTTTTCACATCCGATGGTCTGCAGCATGACGACATTTGGCGGGCGTTTCGCTGCGCCATATCTGGCTCGCGAGAGTGCTATCAATCTCCGCGATGCAGGCGTTCCCAGCTCGTATTCATCTCGGCAATGACCTGTTTCACCAGATCCGCCGAGGTCTCCACGATCGCGTATTCATCCTGCCCCGGACCGCTCATTTTTACGCGCTCATTGCGATAGCGCATGCCGCTGGCAATGGGCGCACGGCCGGACGTGTGGTATTCGACGCAGCCCGTTTCAGAGACCAGTTGTGCAATGTTGTTCAATCGCACGCCGGCGCCGGGCATGACCGTCAGCCGGCTCTCCGCCGCCTCGCGCAGCTTCCCGATCAGCGCTCGACCTTCCAACGCGTTCGCTTCCTGGCCAGAGGTAAGAAGACGGTTGCAACCCGCATCGATAATGTCTTCCAGCGCTTTGAACGGATCACGCGCTACGTCAAACGCGCGGTGAAAAGTAACCGGCATGGGCGCGGCCAGTTCGACCAGACGCCTGGTACGGGGCACATCGATGTCGCCATCGGCGGTGAGCAGTCCGATCACCACGCCGTCCACGCCGAGCTTTTTGCAGGCGAAGACGTCGCGCTCCATCACGTCGAATTCGACATCCGAATAAAGAAAGTCGCCGCCACGCGGCCGGATGATCACGTTCAACAATATTGATAGTTTGTCCCGGGCACTGGCAATGGCGCCATACGAAGGCGTAGTGCCGCCTTCCAGCAGGTTGTCGCAAAACTCTACACGGCCCGCGTGCCCTTCTTGCGCTGCCAGGCAAGAGGTAACGGAACCGGCACAGATTTCCAGCAGAAGTGGTGACACGGACATGGAGGGATCTTCCCAATGAGGTCAAGCCGGGTAGCTTAAAGCACGGGGCCTCGCTTCATCGCGTGAGTTGTATCGCCGGTTTGCGAAAACGCGCGCTTCGATAAGTACTATTCAATATGCCAGAAGGGTCTGGCCTTAGTGCCCTTCGGTAATCGAAGTCTGACCTGAGAGAAATCCGGTTCGCCAGAACCGGGTTTTTCGAAGAAAAGGGTCTTCTAAAATGCAAAGCGGGTTCTTCTTCGGAAGGACCCGCTTTTTTATATGGCGTAAAAATCTAGCCCTCCTAATTTCCCACCCGCCTTCTATCCAGCACGCCCTTCGCCTCAGCGAGCCTCTCCGCAAATTCAGGCCCGCGCGCCAGCGCCACACCCACCGCCAAAATATCGCCGATCGCGAGATGCGATACCCGCGATGTCATCGGCGAAAAGATGTCCGTGTCTTCGTCTACGTTCGCGAACAACCCCACGCTCGCCAAACGCGCCAGGGGCGAATTCCCATGCGTGATCGCAATGACCTTCGCGCCGCTGTCCAAAGCCGACTTCACCGCGTCGAGTATGTCGCGCGTGCGGCCCGTGTTCGAGATAACCACGACCACATCCCCCGCGCCCAGCAGCGCGGCCGACGTCGTGTACGTATGCGGATCCGAATACGCCACGCTCGGCACGCCGAGCCTGAAGAATTTGTGCTGGATATCGAGCGCGGCAATTCCTGATCCGCCCGCGCCGTAAAACTCGATCCGCCGCGCTTCTGCAAGCAAGGTGATCGCCGCCGCCACGCTATCCGATGACAAACTATTGCGGACCTGCAGCAACGCGCCAATGGTCCGGTCGAGCACTTTTGCCGCGACGCCGGCGGCGGGTTCATCGGCGCGGACATCGCGGAAAACGGCCGGTGCGGGAACAACAGATGCAATGCTCTGCGCCAGCCGGATCTTGAACTCGCGGAATCCCGAAAAACCCAGCGCCTGGCAGAACCGCGCAATCGTCGGCTGGCTGACGCCTGCGCGCTTGGCGAAGTCCGTCATGGCCATATCCAGCACTTCGCGCGGCGCCTCCAGCACGTAGTCAGCCAGCTTGCGCTCGGAGGGGCGCAACTGCTCTCGCATTGCTTCGACTTGGGACAGCAACATCGGGAATCTCGCCTATGCTGGAAATGCGTGGACTATAGCTGATTGACAGAAATGTACAAAAACTACATAAATATTTGCGATTCTCAGCGTTTCGCAAGATGTCGGGAAGCTGGCAAAGTGATCCAATACATAAGATTTCGACGCAAAATAAGGGTTTTCCAGATGGAATTCGTGTAGTTTTTCTACTAAAATTCGTACTCATGACTCGGGAACGCCTCAAAAACAAAACTTCCCCATCCCTGCGACCGTTCAACCCGGCGTCAACCGCCCGCTCGCTACAACGAGCCGAAGGAGTTTCGATGGTTTCCCCGCATTCACATCTGAATAAAGTCACCCAGCGCGTGATCGAGCGCAGCAAGCCGACGCGTTCGGCGTACCTGGCGCGTATCGACGGCGCGCAAGGCCACTTTCCCGCCCGCGGCGCGCTGTCATGCGCAAACCTCGCGCATGGTTTTGCCGGACTCGAGGGCCAGGAGAAGATCGCGATCAAGGCGGTACGCGAGCCAAATATCGGCATCGTTTCGTCTTATAACGAGATGCTTTCCGCCCATGCGCCGTTCAAGAATTACCCCGACATCATCAAGCACGCCGCCCGCGAAGCGGGCGGTGTGGCGCAATTCGCGGGCGGCGTGCCGGCCATGTGCGACGGTGTCACGCAAGGCAACGCGGGCATGGAACTGTCGCTGTTCTCGCGCGAAGTGATTGCAATGAGCACCGCCGTCGCATTGACCCACAACATGTTCGATGCCGCCTTGTGCCTGGGCATCTGCGACAAGATTGTTCCGGGCTTGCTGATCGGCGCGCTGCAGTTCGGTCATCTGCCAACCATTTTTGTTCCCGCCGGTCCGATGACCAGCGGCCTCACGAACGACGACAAAGCCAAGGTCCGCCAGCAATTCGCGACCGGCGCCTGCGACCGCAGCGCGTTGCTGGAAGCTGAAGCGGCGGCTTACCACGGCCACGGCACGTGCACCTTCTACGGCACGGCTAACAGCAACCAGATGCTGATGGAAGTCATGGGCCTGCATCTGCCGGGTTCCGCGTTCATCCACCCGCATACGCCGCTGCGAGACGCGCTCACCGCCGAAGCCGCGAAGCGCGTGCTGGAACTGACCGTGGAACGTGGGCATTACACGCCGGTTGGCCATGTGGTCGATGAAAAGGCGATCGTGAACGGCATCGTTGCATTGCTGGCAACGGGTGGTTCCACCAATCACACGCTGCATCTGGTGGCGATTGCACGGGCGGCGGGCATTGTGATCGACTGGAATGACTTCGATGAACTCTCGCAAGCCGTGCCGCTGACCGCGCGGATCTATCCGAACGGCAAGGCCGACGTGAATCATTTCCACGCGGCGGGCGGCGTTGCGTATCTGGTGCGCGACCTGCTTCAGGCGGGCCTGCTGCACGAAGACGTGACGACTGTCGCAGGCAAGGGCCTGAAGCACTACACGCGCGAACCAAAACTGATTGATGGCAAGCTGCAATGGGTCGACGGCAGCGAAACCAGCCACGACACGAAAGTGCTGCGCAGCCACAAGGAACCGTTCGCACCCGATGGCGGTTTGCGCCTGATGCAGGGAAAACTCGGCCGTGGCGTAATCAAGATCTCGGCGGTGGCGGAGCAGCATCGGCATGTGAGGGCGTCGGCTATTGTGTTTGAGTCGCAGGAGGAAGTGCAGGAAGCGTTCGACAACGGCGAGCTCAAGCGCGATTTCGTCGCCATCGTGCGGTTCCAGGGCGCGCGGGCGAACGGCATGCCGGAGTTGCACCGGTTGACGCCGCTTCTGGGCGTGTTGCAGGATCAGGGTTTCCACGTTGCGCTGGTGACGGACGGACGCATGTCCGGCGCGTCGGGCAAGGTCCCTGCTGTGATTCATATCTCGCCGGAAGCATTGCTGCGCGGCCCAATAGGCAAGGTGCGCACGGGCGACATGATCGTTATCGATGCAAACAAGGGTGTGCTCGACGTCGAGATTGGCGAGCAGGAATGGGCCGCCCGCGAAGTCGGGCAGCCGAAACATCAGGCCGGCAACGAAGTCGGTTTCGGACGCGAGCTGTTCGGCGTATTTCGCAGCGCGGCAATGCCGGCTGAACTGGGCGCATCGGTTTTCGGGCCGATGGTGGGCGAAGCCCCCCACAACCTATAAGGAGCAGTACATGAAAACGGTAAGCGAAATCGTGCGGCTGGGGCCGGTCATTCCGGTCCTCGCGTTCGAGTCGGTGGAACAGGGCGAAAACGTGTCGCGCGCGCTGCACGCGGGCGGCGTGAAGGTGCTGGAAATCACGCTGCGCACGGCGGCGGGGCTTGCGGCTATCGAGCGGGCGAGCCATCTGGCGGACGACATTGTGGTGGGCGTGGGTACGATCACCAAACCCGAGCACTGCGCGCAGGCGAAAAAAGCGGGCGCGCAATTCGGGGTGTCGCCAGGGTTGACGAAGGAGATCCATCTGGCTTCGCTCGACGCCGGCCTGCCGCTCCTGCCTGGAGTGATGACACCGACCGACATCATCAACGCGATGGAACTCGGTTACGAAATCGTGAAACTGTTCCCGGCGCAACAGGCGGGCGGGGTGGCTATGCTGCAAGCGCTCAACGGTCCGTTCCCAACGTTGAAGTTCTGCCCGACGGGCGGGATCACCGCTGAAATCGCACCGACGTTCCTCGCGCTGCCGAATGTAGTCTGCGTGGGCGGTTCGTGGCTCACGCCGAAAGCCGCGCTTAGCGCGCAAAACTGGGAAGAAGTCACGCGCCTTGCACGCGCAGCGAGTACGCTGGCACCGGCAAGGGCGTAGAAACCCTAGTGCTGTACCGCTTCAATTGAAAAGCCTCCCCGGACCCTCACCGCGGAGGCTTTTTCTTTTACTCAATCGGGAACGCTTACTGCGCGCGTTTCGAACGCTGCAAGTAAAATCCCGTTTCAACACTCGATCATCCGCCCGGCCGGACAAGCCAAGGTAAAAAGCAAACCGGTGACAACGGCTGCAGCGGACGAAAAAATAACGTCAACAGTTGAGGGAGGCACTTCATGGAGCCAGTTCACGGCAGCATGTTGCTGGTGTACGGGGTTATCGCGATTGGTCTGCTGATCTTGCTCATTACGCGATACAAGGTGTACCCGTTTCTCGTCCTGATCATTGTTTCGTTGCTGCTTGGGCTGGCCGCCGGCATGCCGATGGACAAGATCGTCAAGGCGTTCGAAACCGGCAATGGCAACACGCTCGGGCACATAGCGATCGTGGTCGGTCTTGGCACCATGCTCGGCAAGATGATGGCCGAATCCGGCGGTGCAGAACGGGTTGCGAATACGCTGATTGCCTGGTTCGGCGAAAAGCATATTCACTGGGCCATGATGTTCGTGGCGATCATCGTGGGCTTGCCGGTGTTTTTCGAAGTGGGCTTCGTGCTGCTGATTCCGATTGCGTTCAACGTGGCGAAGCGCACCGGTAAATCGCTGTTGCTGATCGGCCTGCCCATGGTCGCCGGGCTCTCTGTGGTACACGGCCTGATTCCGCCACACCCGGCCGCCATGCTCGCCGTGCAGGCATACCACGCGGATATAGGCAGGACGATTGTGTATGGGCTGATCGTCGGCATCCCCACGGCCATTGTGGCCGGTCCGCTGTTCGCGTTGCTGATCCACAAGTACATCAAGTTGCCGGAACACAATCCGCTCGCGGCTCAATTTGTGGATTCACGCAAGGAAGGCGACGCGCCGCGCGAACTGCCGGGTTTCGGCATCACGCTGTTCACCATTTTGCTGCCAGTGATCCTGATGCTGATCGGCAGTTGGGCGGACCTGGTCTCCACGCCGAAAACGCTTGCTAACGACCTGCTGCATTTTGTCGGCAACTCGGATGTTGCGTTGTTGATCGCGGTGCTGTTCAGCTTCTGGAGTTTTGGTGCGTCGCGTGGTTTCAATCGTGAGCAGATCCAGAAGTTTTGCGGCGAATGCCTAGCGCCTATCGCAGGCATTACGCTGATCGTGGGCGCCGGCGGCGGCTTCGGTAATGTGTTGCGCGAGAGCGGTATTTCCCAGCAGCTTGTGGCTTCGGCGTCGGCTGCGCATCTGTCGCCGCTGCTGCTTGGCTGGTTCGTCGCGGCGCTGATTCGCCTCGCGACGGGTTCAGCGACGGTGGCCATGACCACCGCTTGCGGCATTGTTGCGCCGATCGCGTCGGCCGCCGGCGGCAGCGTCAGCCCGGAATTGCTGGTGCTTGCGACGGGTTGCGGTTCGTTGATTTTCTCGCATGTGAACGATGGCGGTTTCTGGCTGGTCAAGGAATATTTCGGCATGACGGTCGGCCAGACATTCAAGACGTGGTCGCTGTGCGAGACGATCATTTCAATCATGGGTTTGGGTTTGACTTTCGCGCTCGCGACGGTCGTGTAAGGAGACGTTGATGATATTGATCGCGATGGGCGTATCCGGTTGTGGCAAGACGACGATCGGCGAAATGCTGGCTGAACGGCTGAAGTGCGATTTCGCTGATGCCGACAGTTTTCACAGCCAGGCGAACAAGGACAAGATGCACAAGGGCATCCCGCTCACGGACGAAGACCGCTGGCCGTGGCTTGCGGCCATCCGGGCATCGATAGAAGAAAAGCAGGCGGACGGCACCACGCACGTGTATGCGTGTTCGGCGTTGAAGCACGTGTACCGCGACATTCTTCGCAAAGGCGATAAGGACGTGACGTTTGTTTATTTGAAGGGAACGCCGGAGTTGTTGAGGGAGAGGATCAAGACGCGCACGGGCCATTTCTTCGATCCGGCGCTGCTGCAGAGTCAGCTTGATACGCTAGAGCCGCCCAGCCCGGATGAGGCTATAGAGGTGAATATTGCGCTCACGCCGGAGCAGATTGTGGACAAGGTGTTGAATGAGGTGAAGGCTCGCTGAGTTCTAGAAACTATTTCAGATTCGCCTGGGGCAGCGCGAATAGCGAAACATTCGAATGCCTGAATCATCGCCAATTCAGGCGTCAATCTGCTTTCGCACTAAAGCAAAAGACCGTTTCAGCGCCAAGCTGGACCGGTCTTTTGCTTTTCTATAACGTGGAGCGCTGTCGCAAACGTATTGTCCATCCTGTCGCCTAGGAGGGGCGGTGCTCGTCTTGAGAAATTATCAGGAATCCAAGCGAAATAAAAATTTAAAAGGCATTGTTTCGCAGTGCTGGAATGTTATTTTGTGAATTGCGACCGGACATGGCGAGATATCCGAGTAACTAGGATTTTTTCCGTACGTAGTAGTGGGCTTCGCAATCAGAATCGCGGTTCTCGCTGGAGGCTTGCGCGTCAGCTAGTTCTTTGCGGTACTAGGCCGGGGTCGCATGAATCCGTCATTATCTCGCGGGTTCCTGGTCTCGTCGATCTCTCAGCAACACAAGCCATAAAGAAATGGAGATTCAATCTCCTTCTAAACACAGCGTCTTAAATAATACAGCATAATCTCCGTAGAACTTCATTTGGTCCGATCCAGCGCCGGAAACAGGCCTCGACGGCCGAGAGGACTTCGGCGAGCGTGGCGAAGTACCGGTTATGCAGCGCCAGACGCCTTGTCAGCTTCCAGCCCCGTTCAATAGGTGCCAGTTGCGGGCTGTATGGCGGGAGGAACAGCAACGTCAGGTCCCGCCTGTATTTGCGCAGCAGTGGCTTGAGCATGTTGGCATGGTGGTACTTGGCGTTGTCCAGCACGACGAGGATGCGCTTGCCACGACGTCGATGACGCAGTAGCCGGCGCAGAAAGGACGCAAACGTTTCTGCGTTGAAGACAGGGCACACCTGCCAGACGAAGCGCCCGGTGCTCAGGCTGACGGCGCCAAAGCACGCCACCGACTTGCGCGTGGGCGCGTGCATCAACACCGGATCGCGAACCTCCGGGGCCACCCACATGCGACAGCGCGATCCATGCTGCTGGAAATGGCATTCGTCCAGGCTCCATAACTCAACGTCGTCGCGCTTTGCCAGGCGCCGCAGTTTTTTTTACTGTCGCAACCCGTACGGGATCAGACTGGGCGACTTGCGGGCGCGGTTTGCGCAGCCGAAAACCCATCTGGCGAAACAGCCGCTGGCACTGTCGCACGCCCAGCTCGATGCCGTAGCACTGACGCAAGTGCTCCGACAGAACGGGCCCATCCCACAGGCCCGCTTCAAATCCGAAGTCACGTGGTGTCTTGCGCAGGTCAGCCTCAATACGAGCCCATTGCGATTCATCCAACGTACGTGGACGTCCGGGCCGCTCACCTTCCCGTAATCCCTCGAAGCCGCCGCGCTCGAAACGTTGGACCCATCGCTGAACGGTCGTGGCCGCCTGACCGAACAACTGGCCCACTTCAGTGCACGAGTAACCGCTGCTTACCAGCAGCACCCCATGGAGACGATGGTCATACCGCGATTCCTCGCTCCGTTCGATCTCCTGTTGAATCGCAACCTGCATGATCTGCGGGTCTGCAATTTCGAGCTTGCGCATGGTCGCCTCTCCAAAAGAGTAACCACGTAATCATATAATGCTGCAGTATTTATGTCGCCATGTTTAAAGCGGTCATTACATCGGTTGGCGGCGCAACAAAGGGCGGCACGTCGGACAGTTCGAAGCCCTTGATCACAGGTACGGCTGATGCCGGCACCACGGTTAACATTTACGACGGCGCACGTTTCATCGGTACGGCCACGGTAGCGGAGAACGGTACGTGGAGCTTCACGGCACCGGTGGTGTCTGAAGGCTGGCAACCACTCGTTCTCGGCCATCGCCGTGAGCAGCACCGGAAGCTTCGGCACAGCGTGCGACGTGATGCCCGTGAGTATTCCGTCGAACACGCCGGTTGCTCCGGCCAAGCCGATCGTCAACGGCATGACGGACGACGAGGGTCACCGAGGCGGATGTTTTCCCTGCCAACGCATCCTGGATGAATCGCGGCGCGGCCGAATCCGCACCACCGCATTTCCCGCGCAACCCTTTTACCGCGCGTTCGGCGTGCCGCGCGATTGCCGAGCAGGCCGACACCGCGTCCGGCGCGATGCGGAGTCGTCCATAAAATAGAAAAAGCCGCTCGATTATGAACTCGAGCGGCTTTTACGCAGGTTTGAAAACCAGCGTGTTACTTAATTCGCTTCGCCAATTCGATAGCCTTCCCAACATAGGACCCCGGCGTCATCTCGAGCAGGAGTTTCTTGGCGTCGTCGGGAATGGCGAGGCCGCTGATAAACGTCTGCAAGCCTTCGCGCGTGATGCCCTTGCCGCGCGTGAGTTCCTTCAATTGCTCGTAGGGATTTTCCACGCCGTAACGGCGCATGACGGTTTGCACCGGTTCGGCCAGCACTTCCCAGCAGTTGTCCAAATCTTCATTCAACCGAGCCGCATTTACTTCGAGCTTGTCCAGCCCGCGAATCAGCGAGTCATAAGACAGCAATGAATAGCCGAACGCCACACCAATATTTCGCAGTACGGTGGAATCCGTGAGGTCGCGTTGCCAACGGGAGACGGGAAGCTTGTCGGCGAGATGACGCAGCATTGCGTTTGCCATGCCGAGATTGCCTTCCGAGTTCTCGAAGTCGATGGGATTGACCTTATGCGGCATTGTCGATGAACCGATTTCACCCGCTTTCGTCCGCTGCTTGAAATAGCCGACGGAGATATAACCCCAGATATCGCGATCCAGATCGAGAAGAATGGTGTTGGCGCGCGAAATGGCGTCGAACATCTCGGCCATGTAGTCGTGCGGTTCAATCTGAATGGTGTACGGATTGAAGGTCAGTTTCAGCCGGTCTTCGACCACACCTTCAGCGAATTCTTCCCAGTCGAACTCCGGATATGCCGAGAGATGCGCATTGAAGTTGCCCACTGCGCCGTTCATCTTGCCAAGAACCGGCACTTCCGCAATCCGTTCAATGGCGCTCTGAAGGCGGGCCGCGACGTTCGCCATTTCCTTGCCGAGCGTGGTCGGGCTGGCCGGCTGGCCGTGCGTGCGGGAGAGCATGGGTTGCGCTGCGTGCGCGTGGGCGAGCTTGACGAGCCGATCGTGAACGGCGCGCAGCGCGGGCAGGAGCACGTGTTCGCGGGCGCCGGCGATCATCATGCCGTGCGAGGTGTTGTTGATGTCTTCGGACGTGCACGCGAAATGGATGAACTCACTCGCGCGCTCGAGTTCCGGCTGACCTTTCACTGACTCCTTGAGCCAGTATTCGACTGCCTTGACGTCGTGATTAGTAACCTTTTCGATGTCCTTGATGCGCGCGGCGTCGTGGGCGGTGAAGCGCTCGGCGAGCTGCAGCAGGAAGTCTTCGGACGTCTCGGAGAAGGGTGGGACTTCATCGAATCCGGCTTGCGACAGCGCGATCAGCCAGTGAATTTCCACCTTCACACGATGCTTCATGAACGCGTATTCGGACAGCCATTCGCGCAATGCTTCCGTTTTGGCGGCGTAGCGGCCGTCGAGCGGGGAAAGCGCGGTGAGCGCGAAGAGGGTATCGGGACGAGTATCGGACATGGTGGGGGCAGCCGCGCAGTGAGACGAAAGGAGAAGCGGATTTTACCATTGCGGCAAAAAGGGTTAGGCGGAAGCGGTGGAACTTGCCTTATCGCGAAAGTTGGCATTTTTGCGGCCATCGCCAGATTCGTGCGCGTAGGGAGTGATACCACGTGTAATTCGACTGAATTACGATGAGGTTTTCGAAACTACCACAGAGGAGAAATCGCCATGACGGCGAGTGCATTGGTGCAAACGCGCATCGACCCTGCGCTGAAAGAGCGTGCGGCTGCGGTGCTTGACAAAATCGGACTGACCGTCTCGGATGCCGTGCGTATCTTGCTGACGCGCATTGCCAACGACGGTGCGTTGCCGTTCGCCTTTGCGACCGACCCGGCGGTGCATGACGCCTGGTTCCGCGCGAAAGTGCAGGAAGCATTGGACGATCCGCGTCCAGCCATGCCGCACGAGGACGTCGAAGCCCGTTTCGCCAAGCGTCGCGCGGCAGCGCTTCGGAAAGCCGGCGAAGGTGACGCGTGAGGCTTGAATGGTCGGCTTTCGCAATGGCGGATCGTGACGGGAATCACTGTTATTGGTCCGTGGACCGCTACGTAGCTAACACCCGCTTATTTGCCTCGTAACGCGGCGTCCAATTCTTCCAACTGCTTCGGCGTACCAACGTTTTCCCATCGCCCTTCATACAACTCGCCCGTGGCGCGCCCGGCCGCAATGGTCTCGCGATAGTACGGGGTCAATGCTCGCCGCGTTTCCGAAGCGAGATCGCGAAACATGCGCGTGTCATATAAGCCGATATTGCCGAAGGTGTAGCGAGTGGAGCCATCAAGCGAAAGCGTGCCTTCAGGATTCAAGGCGAAATCGCCCAGAGTATGAAAGGGTGGATTCGGCACCATGACCAGATGCATCGCGGGTTCGTCTTGCAGCGCCATCTTCGCGGCGCGCTCGTCCAGCCGCGCGTAGTCGAACTCGCAGAACACATCGCCGCTGACCGCTATAAAAACCGCAGCTTCACCGTCTTTCTCGAGCAGCGGCAAAGCCTTGGCAATGCCACCGGCCGTCTCAAGCGCGTGCATCTCGTGCGAGTAGCGGATTTCAACGCCCCAGCGGGAGCCATCGCCGAGTTTGGAGTGAAACATCCGTCCAAGCCACGCGTGATTAATAACAATCGTCTTGAAGCCCGCAGCAGCAAGCCGTTCAATTTGCCACACGATCAGCGGTTTCCCGCCAACGGCAAGCAAAGGCTTCGGGCATGAATCCGTCAGCGGACGCATGCGCTCGCCGCGTCCGGCAGCGAAAATCATCGCTACATTCAAGGTGCTCAAAACGTATAACCCACGTCGACTGCGCGCCCTTCCAGCGTATCCAGCAGCCGTGCAAACGGCCGCAACGGCCTATAACGCTCGGAAACCTTTCGTGCATAGCCAATAAACCTCGGCAAATCAGCGAGATAGACCGGTTTCCCATCGCGATGATAAATCCGCGCAAACAGCCCGAGCACCTTGATATGCCGCTGCAATCCCATCCATTCGATCTGCCGGTAGAACTCGCCGAAATCCGCGTCCACCGGCAATCCGGCCTTGCGCGCTCCTTCCCAGTAGTGCACGAAGCAGTCGAGCTCGAACTCTTCTTCCCAGCTAATGAACGCGTCGCGCAACAACGACGCAATGTCGTAGCTCAGCGGCCCGTACACCGCGTCCTGGAAATCGAGCACGCCGGGATTCGGCTCGGTGACCATCAGGTTGCGCGGCATGAAATCGCGCAGCATGAAGACCTGCGGTTGGGCCAACGCGCTTTGAACGAGCACGCTGAAGGTATCGTCGAGCACCTTGCGCTCAGCCGCGTCCAGCGTGTGGCCCAGATGCTTCGCCACGAACCACTCGGGCATCAATTCCATTTCGCGGCGCAGGAACGCTTCATCGAACGAAGGCAGCACGCCTTCATGCGAGGTCACCTGGAACTTGATCAACGCATCAATGGCCGAGCGCATCAGCGGCCGGGCGTTCTTTTCATCGAGGACGGAAAGATACGTCGTGGTGCCCAGATCCGTTACCAGCATGAAGCCGGCATCGAAATCCGTTTCCAGGATCTGCGGCACATGCACGCCGGCTGCGCGCAGCAACCCGGCGACCTGCACGAATTCGCGGCACTTCTCGGGCGGTGGGGCGTCGACGGCGATCAGCGTCTTGCCGGCGTCGCAGTCGGCGGCCAACCGGAAATAGCGCCGGAAACTGGCGTCGGCCGAAGCGGCTTCAAGCGTGGAAAGGCCCAGCCGATACCGCTCCGCCAAGGTTTGCAGCCATTCATGAAGCTGGGTAAGGCGAAAATCCGGGAAATCGTTGGATGAGGGCGTCATAAACTCGAGGGGTGAAACGTCTTGCCATATAATACCCCACGACTTTTTTAAGCATTCCGTTTGCGCCCGGCGCGAAGCCTTTGGCAGGCCACAACGGTATCGTTGGCTACTGAAGGGTACGACAGCCGCCCGTATCATCCATCGATCGATTCAT
The DNA here is from genome assembly GCF_044909315.1 of Caballeronia udeis. Lineage (GTDB taxonomy): Bacteria > Pseudomonadota > Gammaproteobacteria > Burkholderiales > Burkholderiaceae > Caballeronia > Caballeronia udeis_A. The sequence goes on along the minus strand of NZ_JBIYEB010000001.1, from coordinate 74,786 downwards.
TTTCGTTCGCAGCGAACCGTCAACTCCGGTGGCGCGAGTTCCGGTGGCTGTGCCCGGGCACTCTCGTCGAGCGCGGGGCGTGACGCGATTGAACAGCACTCAAACATGCCGCCACGACAGTTTTCCAAACCAGTTCCATTGCGCGAAGCGCGGCCACGCAGGCGGCGGCTGTTCGCAGCCCTGATAGCCGTGCCGGGTCTCATGCCCGCGCTCGCACAGGCGCAGCTAGCCGGTGCGGCAGCCGACTCGCAGCCGCTAGGCGACCCCTGGAGCCTGCGGCTTGCACCGCAGCTCGAAGAGCGGCCGCTGCGCCAGGGCGACCAGCCGGCCACGTTCGTGCTGGGCGACCACACCACGGGTACGGCCGACCGGGACATGGCCGCGAAGGGTTCGGCCGAATTGCGCCGCAATGTCTCGGTGATCAAGTCGGATGCGCTGCATTACGACCAGGACACCGACATGGCCGATGCTTACGGCTCTGTCAGGATCTTCAGTAACGGCAATTCGTTCATTGGCCCGGAAGCGCACTTGCAGGTGGAGGCGAACGAGGGTTACATGACGAACCCGAAGTACCGCTTCAATCTCTCGAATGGGTCGGGCAGCGGGTCGCGCGCCGACCTGCTCAATGACGAGCAAACGCACGTTACTTCAGGCACGTACACGGCGTGTTCGTGCGAGACCGACCCCGCCTGGTACATCAAGGGCACGTCGTTCGACTTCGATACCGGCGCGAGCGAAGGCGTCGCGCATAACGGCGTGCTGTTTTTCCAGGGCTTTCCGGTGTTCGCGAGCCCGTGGCTGTCGTTCCCGCTGACCAGCGAACGGCGCAGCGGCATCTTGCCGCCCACGGTGTCGCTGAATTCAACCACCGGTTTTGAAGTCTCGGTGCCGTACTACTTCAATATCGCGCCGAATCGCGACCTGCTGGTCACGCCGCGCCTGATGACGCGGCGCGGCATTCAGATCCAGTCGACGTTCCGGTATTTGTCGCCGACTTATTCGGGCACGATCACCGGCGAATTCCTGCCGCAGGACATGCAGACGCATACGAACCGTTATGCGATCTACATCCAGCACCAGCAGAACTTTGGTGGCGGGTTCGGCGCGTATATCAACTACAACAAGGTCTCGGACAATCAGTATCCGGAAGACCTGGGCAACGCCGCGAACCAGATCATCAATGGTACGCAGGTGCTGTATCAGCAGGAAGTCGGCGTCACGTACAACAACGGACCGTGGTCCATTCTCGCGCACGAGCAGCGCTGGCAGGTATTGCCGCCGGCGACCTCGCCGTACGCCCGCGAACCGCAGTTGAACGTGCTGTACAACAAGTACAACGTAGGCGGCTTCGACTACGGCGCGGAAGCGGACTACACGCGCTTTACGACCACCATTGCGGATTCCACGGAAGGCCAGCGCGTTGTTTTTAACCCGTACCTGAGCTACAGCGTCACCGGGCCGGGTTATTTCGTCACGCCGAAGATCCAGTATCACTTCGCCTCGTACGATTTGAACGAGATCGGCAGTGCGGCGAATGGTACGCCCGCGAACCAGCCAAAGACCCTGTCGGAATCCATTCCCACGGTCAGCTTCGACACCGGCCTCGTGTTCGACCGCTCGGTGCGCATCTTCGGGCAGGATTACATCCAGACGCTCGAGCCGCGCCTGTATTACGTGTACACGCCGTATCGCAACCAGGAATTCGCGCCGATCTTCGACACCGGCCAGTCAGACTTCAGCCTCGCTGAAATCTACACGCCGAACACGTATGCGGGTAACGATCGTATTGCCGACGCGAACCGTGTGACCGTAGGCCTGACCTCGCGTTTCATCAACCCGGCAACGGGCGACGAGCGTGCGCGTTTTGTGATCGCGCAGCAGTATTATTTCCAGCCGCAGCGCGTCACGATCACGCAAGGTCAGGCGCTCGACCAGGCAAAGCACTCGGACCTGATCCTGGGCGCGTCGTTCAAGCTGGGCGCTGGTTTTTCACAGGAAACGGCGTTCCAATATAATGCCGATAACAACCAGCTGGTGCGTTCGAGCATCGGTTTCGGGTTCAGCCCGGCGGCGCGCGAAGTCATCAATGTTGGCTATCGGTACACGCGGGCGAACGAGACCACGCTGTCCACCTCGCCGATCAACCAGATTCTGGTTTCGGCACAATGGCCACTGTCGCGACACATTTATAGCGTCGCCCGGGTGAACTACGATCTGGCGGGCCATCGTCTCGTCGACGGGCTGCTGGGCTTCCAGTACGATGCCGACTGCTGGACGCTCGGCATCGGCGTGCAGCGTTACGCAAACGGTATCACCAGCACCGGAAGTAACACTGCCGGGACGCGCGTTCTCGCCCAAATGACGTTCAAAGGCCTGGCGAACGTCGATAATGGCCTGACCTCGGCGTTCCGCGCCGGCGTCAACGGGTACACGCCGCCACCGCCGCCGGCCCCGCCGCTCGCGCGTTACACGAATTACGAATGAGCGTGCGGATGTGTGCCGAAATGTGTGAAGCACGCCGCAGGTAACAGGGCAATAGGGCAACAGGCAATAGGGTCGGTCACCGGCCGCAATCGATGGAGTATCTGTGTCAAACATGAACAAGTTGAAGTGCGCAATGTTCGCGGCAGGTGTTTTCGCCGCAGCTTTACTGGCCGGCCCGGCCGCGCACGCTCAGGCGCTGTCGCCCGCGACAACGGCGGGCGGCGCGCAGATTGCGGACTCTGTCGTCGCGGTGGTGAACAACGATGTGATCACGGAACGCGAACTCGCCGACCGCACGGGTCTGATCGTGCGCCGCCTGCAACAGCAGAACGCGCCGGTTCCGCCGGCGGATCAGTTGCAACGCCAGGTGCTCGACCAGATGGTGATCGAGCGGATTCAGTTGCAGAAGGCGAAGGAAGACAACATCACTGTTGACGACGCCACCGTGCAACGCACGCTCGAGCGCCTCGCGCAGCAAAACAATATGACGCTTGACGTGTACCGTGCGCGCATCGAGGCGCAAGGGGTGCCCTGGTCGACCTTCCAGCGCGATGCCCGCACCGAGCTGACGCTGTCGAAACTGCGTGAGAAAGAGGTGGACAGCAAGATCACGGTGTCGGACGGCGAAGTGGCCAACTACGTTGCCAGCCAGCGTGGACCGAACGCCCGCCAGTCCAACGACCTGCATCTCCAGCACATCATGTTCAAGGTGCCGGACAACGCAACGCAGGCTGATATTGCCGCTATCCAGGCGAAGGCCGAGGCCGTGCTGAAAGATGCGCAAAGCGGAACGGATTTCACCAAGCTGGCGAAAAACAATTCGCAGGATACCGACGCGCCCAAGGGCGGGGACCTCGGTTTCCGCACGCAGGCTTCGTTGCCGGCGTCCATTGTGAGCGCGGTTGCAACGCTGCGTCCGAACGAGGTGAATCCGCAACTGATTCGCACCGACGGCGGTTTTGAGATCATCAAGCTGGTGGAGCGCCGCACAGGCCAGGGCCAGGCAGCTGATGCACCCAAGCTCGTGCAAACCCATGTCCGGCACATTTTGCTGCGCGTAGCCGACGGCGTGTCCGAGGCGGCCGCCCGTCAGAAGCTGCTCGATATCAAGAGTGACGTTGAGAAGGGCGGTGACTTCGCCAACTTCGCGCGGACCTATTCGCAGGACGGTTCGGCGTCGCAGGGCGGGGATCTCGGCTGGATCAGCCCGGGTGAGACCGTGCCGGAATTCGAGCGCGCCATGAACAACCTGAAAGACGGTCAGGTCAGCGATCCGGTTCGCAGCGAGTACGGTTATCACTTGATCCAGGTGCTGGCACGCCGCGACGCGGAAGGTTCCGTGCAGCAGCAACTGGACACCGCGCGTCAGGCCATCGGCCAGCGCAAGGCCGAGCAAGCGTATTCCGACTGGCTGCGTGAACTGCGCGACACCGCGTACGTGCAGTACAAGGGTGCCGCGGCTCAGCAAGCGCTAAACCAGTAAGGCATGGCGAGATGAACGCAGCAAGCCAGTCCCCATTGTCGATTGCAATTACCACCGGGGAACCGGCGGGCGTGGGGCCTGAGTTGACCGTGGCGGCACTGGCTGAGGCAGCGCAGCGCTGGCCGTCGGTGAGGTTTACCGTGCTCGGCGACCGTGAGTTGATGGTTGAGCGGGCGGGTTCGTCGGCGTGGCTTTCCAAGGGCGCGGACATCGAGATCGAGCATCACGCGCTGGGTGTTCCGGTGACCGCGGGCAAGCTGAACGCCGCCAATGGCCGTTACGTGCTCGGGCTGCTCGATACAGCCATAGACGGGGCCGTGAGCGGGCGTTTCGACGCTATCGTCACCGCTCCGCTGCAAAAAAGCACTATCAACGACGCTGGCGTTCCCTTCACCGGCCACACCGAATATCTCGCCGAACGTACGCATACACCGCGCGTTGTCATGATGCTCGCGGGCATGGGCGACCGGCCGCTGCGCGTCGCGCTCGCCACCACGCATCTGCCGCTGAAGGACGTGTCGGCAGCGTTGACGGTGGATGGGATTGTCGAGACGCTGAGCATTATCGATTCCGACCTGAAAGCGCTGTTCGGTCTGCCGAAGCCGCGCATCCTGGTCACTGGGCTCAACCCGCACGCGGGCGAAAACGGTTACCTGGGCCGCGAGGAAATCGATGTCATCACGCCCGCGCTTCTGCAAGCGCGCGCGCTGGGCATTGACGCTCCCGGTCCCTATCCGGCCGATACCTTATTCCAGCCGCGTTATCTCAAAGACGCCGATTGCGTGCTCGCGATGTTCCACGATCAGGGTCTGCCGGTCCTGAAATTCGCGACGTTCGGTGAAGGTATCAACATCACGCTGGGGCTGCCGATTATCCGCACCTCGGTCGATCACGGCACCGCGCTCGATCTGGCCGGCACGGGCCGCGCGGACCCGGGCAGCCTGATGGTTGCCATCGATACAGCCGTTGCCATGGCGCGCCATCGTTGCGCGGCCTGATTGCTTTTGCGTCATTTCTTTTCATTGCGGTTTTAATCGGCTTCTCCGATGTCCATCAAGCACCAGGGCCACTTCGCGCGCAAGCGCTTCGGGCAGAACTTCCTCGTCGATCAAGGCGTGATCGATTCGATCGTGGACACCATCGCGCCGAAGCGCGGCGAACGCATGGTAGAGATCGGACCGGGCCTCGCGGCGCTCACCGCGCCGCTGATCGGACGGCTCTCCACGCCGGAGTCGCCGCTGCACGCAGTCGAGTTGGATCGAGACCTGATCGGGCGGCTTGAGAAGCGGTTTGGCAATCTGCTGGCGCTGCATGCCGGCGACGCGCTCGCGTTTGACTTTGGTTCGCTCGCGCTGGAAGGTGAAAAACCGTCCCTGCGGATTGTCGGGAATTTGCCGTACAACATTTCCAGTCCGCTGCTGTTTCATCTGACCACGTTCGCGCCGAAAGTCATCGACCAGCATTTCATGCTGCAGGATGAAGTGGTGGACCGGATGATCGCCGAGCCGGGCAACAAGGATTTTGGTCGGCTGACGGTGATGCTGCAGTACCGGTATTCCATCGACAAACTCATCGATGTCCCGCCCGAATCGTTCAATCCGCCGCCGAAGGTGAATTCGGCCATCGTGCGGATGATTCCGTATGCGCCGCATGAGCTGCCTGATGTCGACGACAAGGTGCTGGGCGAAGTCGTGCTGGCGGCGTTTTCGCAACGCCGCAAGATGATGCGTAATACGTTGGGTGTATACCGTGATCGCGTGGATTTCGATGCGCTGGGATTCGATCTTTCGCGGCGTGCGGAAGAAGTGCCCGTGGCCGAATTCGTGAAACTGGCGCAGGTGGTGAAGGCGGCGCAGTAGCGGTTTTTGAGGCCGCAGGCGGGTTCGATGGCGCATGCATGGCCGGACCCGCTTAGGCGTGCCGCGCTGGTCGCGCCAGGGCGGTTCTATCGGGTTGCTATCGCGCCTGTTGCTGCTCATTTCCTCTTTTCTATCTCTAAATTCCGGGTTCGTTGACGCGAACCGCGCGATCTCTTTTCTCCTTGCTCCCATGCGGCTTCTGCATCTTCACGATGCAAGGAATGCACTGGAGTTAATCCCCCTTGTTAGTCTCAAATTAGCGGCTCAAAAGCGCAGCAGACCCTTATGAAGGGCAGCCGCTTCAGCGGCATGACGCGGGTGTATCGGAGACACACAACGGCTTCTTTGATTCGTGGCGATACAGGCCAAGCCTGATCGTCGGATGACGACATCACGAGGAGACGTATGAACAAGTCGGGACAACGGAGAACCCATGGCAAGCCGGGAAAATGGTGGAAGGTCAGTTGCGCATTGCTGCCCGCCGCGTTTGCCTGCGAAACCGGCGAAGCACAATCCAGCGTCACGCTCTACGGCATTGCCGACACGAGCGTGTGTTATCTGTCGAAGGCGGACACCGCCGGCAACGGCCGCTTTCTGATGGGCCCGGGCGGGTTGAGCGAGAGCCGTTGGGGTATCAAGGGCGTGGAAGACCTGGGCGGTGGCTGGTCGACTACCTTCAGGCTTGAAAACCGTTTCCTGCTGAACAACGGCCAGGGCGATCCGTCCATGCCCTTCTTCAATGAAGCGCAGATCGGGCTGCAGTCAGCCACTTACGGGCATCTCGTATTGGGCCGTCAGTATAACGTGATGATCGAAGGGGTCGTGATGGGCGGCTACTCCAGCAATCCGTGGATTCCCTCCGACTTCAACTTCCAGCCCGAAGTCACCATGACCGGCGGTATCCGGAGCAGCAACCAGGTCCAGTATCACGGCAAGTACAAGGACTTCCGCATCTCGACAGCCTATTCGTTCAGCGGCAACGCCGGCCGTATGGCGTACGGCTCTCAATACGGCGTAGCCGCAGCCTACGCACCCGCGAACGGCCCGTTCACGCTCGGTGGAGCGTTCAAGGAGACCAAGGACTCCATCAACGGCAGCAACGGGAAAGCATGGACCTTCGGCGGTTCGTACACGTGGGACAAAACGCGCTTTGCGCTGGTTATCTCGTCAATCAGAACGATAGGGGATACTCCACTTTCGCCAATGGACCGTCCACCGCGCAGGGACTCGCCTCGCTGAAATACTCGGACTTCGAGCGGCGCACGATGATACTCGGCGGTGTTACGCAGCAAGTCGGATTCTGCCATCTCGCCGGGAACGTGTGGCGCACGCTGCAGGCCGGCAAGACCCAGTCGCAGGACGGCGCGGCGTGGCAGTTTCAACTGGTTGCCGATTACGACCTGTCCAAGCGCACTGACGTTTATCTGGAAACCGACTATTCACTCTATAGGGCCGGTTTGATCGGCTCGCAGTTGCAAGGAGTCAACGCGGTCAGTCTCGCGCAGAAAAGCACGCAGCTTGGCGTGATGGCCGGGATCCGGCACAAGTTCTGAGCCAGGATCGGTGGTATCCGGCGGGGGATGCCGCCTTTGTGAACCACGGGCGCCGTTGCGTACGCCCCGGTGATAGCCGGAAATGATATAACCACCCGCCTTCGCAACCGACGATCAATTAGTTAGGGTTCCGTCTTAAATCATGCATGAGATCAATTCGCGACGCCGCGCGCATCTGGTCGCCCTCGCCGAGGAGGGTAGTTTCGCGCGTGCGGCCGAGCGGGTTCACCTGAGCCAGCCGGCGCTGAGCCGCAGCATCCAGGCACTGGAAGACGAGTTCGATATCAAGCTCTTCGACCGAGCGGCGCGCGGCGTGGCAACGACTGCCGCCGGCCGGATGCTGGTCGAGCGTGGCCGGCGCGTGCTGTTCGAAGCGCGCTGTCTTTTTCGCGATGTCGAATTGATCCGCACGGACGCGCTGGGCGAAATGAGAATTGGCATGGGGTCCTATACCGCCGCCATCCTGTTTCCGAATCTGCTGGTCGAAAGCGCGCGGCAATTTCCTGCCACCAAGGTTTCCGTGCAAATAGCCGAATCCAGTGTGCTGATGCAAAGCCTGCGCTCAGAGGGCGTGGATTTCGTGGTGATCGATCGTCGTGAATCGCCGGCTGCGCCAGACATCACTACGCATCGCCTGCTCAGTCACGACGGTGGCTGGTTCGTGCGCCCCGGCCATCCGTTGCTCGCGCGTGCGCCGGTGCCGCTCGCGGCGGTACGCGAATTTCCGCTGGTGTCCGTGCCGCTGTCCGGGTTTATGGAAGACGCATTGCGCAGGCTGCTGAAATTTCGCGCGCACGAGGCGGTTCCCGTGCAGCTGGAATGTAACGACGTCGCCGTGCCGAAGGATGTGGTCGCGCGCTCGGATGCCGTGATGTTCTGCACGGTTTCATTGCTGCGACGAGATCCCGATGGCCATCGCCTCGTGCGCGTGTTGATTGTTCACCCGCGTAAGCTGGGACTGCAGTTCGCGCTTGTTTGTCTTGCGGATCGCACGCAATCCGCGGCGGTTGATGTGGCGCTCGCGCTGGCCGGGCAGATCATGAACGACGCGAGTCGCGCCGCGCAAACGGCCGGGCGTGTGCGGTAGCCGGTGTGATCAGGTGCGCCGCCGGCCGGCGGGTGCATTGACCAGCGCGATGCCGGCCACAACTAAAGCCGATGCAATCATGAAACGGTGAGTCAGCGTTTCGCCCAACAGTGCCACGCCGAACGCAACGCCAAAGATGGGCGTGAGAAACGAGAACACGGTGAGCCGGGACGCCATGTAGCGCGTGAGCAACCAGAACCACGTGAGATAGCTCAGGAACGCGACCACGATTGCCTGATAGGCGAGGCTGGCGACGGCGGTCAACGTGATCGTACTCACATGCGTTTGCCCGAGCGCGAAGGCGAGCCCGAGCAAAACAATGGCCGATACCGCGAGCTGATAGAGGAGCGTCTTGCTTGCGCTCGCACGAGCGAGTGGGGACGCGCGGATGACGACCGTTGTCGCTGCCCAGAAGACGCCGCCGAGTACGCCGAGGGCATCGCCTGCCGTTCCTTGCCATGTCGACGTGCTGCCCGTGGCCGGGTGCAGGAAACCATCGGCGAAAGCGAGTGTGATGCCTCCGAATGCTAGCGCTATTCCCGCCCACTGTATCCGCTTCAGCTTTTCTCCCGGGACGAACCAGTGCAGGCCAAGCGCCATGAAACACGGAGCGGTGTAGAGAAAGACGACCATGCGCGTGGCGCTGGTCAACGTAAGCCCCAGGAAAATGCACACGAACTCGCCGCCGAACAACACACCGGCGGACAGGCCGGACGCGAGGGTATTGTCGCGGCGAAACAGCGCGACGCCGCGTGAACGTGTCCATAGCCAGACCAGAATTGTCGCTATGCTTGAGCGGATGCCCGCTTGAAGCAGCGGCGGGAAAGAGGCGTTCGCACCCTTGATGGCGACTTGCTGGAAACCCCACACTGCGCATAGCGCGATCATCAACAGGATGGCGGTGGCGTCGGGTGCGCGGCGCACGGGCAGGGCAGTGGTGCTCATTGATTATTGTGTTTTAACTGGTTGCTGAAGCATGTCTCTGGCGCATTCTGCCATCGATGAGGTGGGGCTGTCATGCGGGCTTGCGGAGAGTGGGCGTGGTGGTGGGTGTTGTCGCTGCTTTAATTAATTAAGGATATCTTATTAATTGATCTGGTATTAACGAGGCAACAAGGTGCGATGCGGAGTGGTAGAAGTTAAAAAAATGAGGCTCCCGAAGGAGCCTCAAACACTGCGGGAGCTCTTGACTCGAAACCAGCATACCGTCTCAGGAATGCTTCTCGATCAACTCGACCTTGTACCCGTCCGGGTCTTCAACAAAAGCGATCACCGTCGTTCCGCCTTTCACCGGACCGGCTTCGCGCGAAACCTTGCCGCCTGCTTCTCGAATGCGGTTGCAAGCCGCTGCCGCGTCGTCCACTTCGAGCGCGATATGGCCATAAGCCGAGCCCAGGTCGTACTTGTCGACGCCCCAGTTGTAGGTCAGTTCGAGCACGCTGTTTTCGCTTTCATCGCCGTAACCGACGAACGCCAGCGTGTATTTGTACTCGGTGTTTTCGCTCTGGCGCAGCACTTTCATACCGAGGATGCGCGTGTAGAAATCGATGGATCGCTGCAAGTCGCCGACTCGCAGCATGGTGTGAAGAAGTCGCATGATGGGGTTCCTGTGGGGAATATCGATGGAGCGGATGGTCCGCTTTACCGCGTCTTTTACTGTGTCTCGGTGAACAGCGCGCGCGACAAAAACGGCCACGTCCAAAATTGTACTGCTCACCGCGAACACTCGCCGCGCGCTGCTCCGTGTCGGTCGGCGCTGCGGAGGTGCTAAAGCAGCGGCAGCAACTCGGGCGGATGATGCTTCAGGGTATGCCGCGCTTCGCGGAAGTCCGGGAAGATCGACTCGACCGTGGCCCAGAACCGCGGACTGTGATTCATCTCGCGAAGATGCGCGAGTTCGTGCGCGACCACATAGTCAATGACATGCACCGGGAAATGAATCAGCCTCCAGTTCAGGCGGATCTTGCCCTCGCTGGAACAACTGCCCCAGCGCGTAGCAGCGGAAGACAACGCATAAGCCCTGAACTCCACACCCAGTTTGGCCGCATACACCGGTAGCCGTTCGCCGAAGACCTGCAGCGCCTGAACATGCAGCCAGCGTTGCACACGCTCGCGAATGAGCTGAGCATCTGCCAGTGCGGGAACGCCGAGCCATAGCACGCCACTGTCGGTATCGAAGGCCGGTTGAGTCGCGCTCTTGCCCGTCGTACCTGGCGCCGAGGTCATCATCACGGTGACGGTCTGCCCGAGATACGGAAGCTGCGCGCCATCCTTCCATTCAATGCGGGGCACCACGCGTTGTTCCACCCGCGTTTGCCATTCGGTGAGCTTCTTGAAGATCCACTTTTCCTTCTCGGCAATCGCGCTTTCTATTGCGCCGATAGTCACCCAGCGCGGCGCAGTAATGGCAAGACCGGTGCCGTCGATAGTGAAGCCGATCGTCCGGCGCGACGAACGCTTCAAGCGGTAATCGAGCATTTGCGAACCGAGCATGAGGTGCCGGTTGCGCGCGCCGTCGGGCGCACTGGGCGCACGTAAGGGCGGCGCGGGCGTGCTCGCGGTCTCGGTCGTATCAGCCGGCGCGATATCGCCACGCAAGGTTGCGGGCATGGCCGGGACAGGCGCGGCGAGAGTGCCCGACGTGGCAGGCGATGGCGTCGCACTCGACGGCCTTGGCTCACTGGGAAGATTGAGCGGCAGGTCGAGTTGCGGGTTGTCGAGCGCGGCAGCGGGACGCTGTCGCGAGGGAGTCTTCTGCATCGGCTCAGCTTGGCGCACGCGGCGCGGGAATGACGGGAAGAACGAAAGTAATGAAACTAACGACAGAAACGGTCGAAACGGGCGAAGCGATAACGACACTCGGGTCTACAGGCCGGTAGCCGCGCCGTGAGACTTGGATTCTGGTTCAGTCTCAGCGACGAAACGATCGGCAGCACCGTAGGAGTCTGGATCAATTCGACGCATTTCCGTTTCGATCCAGCGCTCCACACGCAGGTTGACTTCTTCCGGCGTGAGGCCTGTCGTGTCGATCGGGCGACCGATCGACATTGTGACTATACCCGCATATTTGAGAAACGATTTCCGCGGCCAGACGTGGCCGGCATTGTGGGCGATAGGGACAACCGGCGCGCCCGCCGCACACGCGAACCGCGCACCGCCCGACTTGTACTTGCCCTGCTGGCCCACGCGCGTACGCGTGCCTTCCGGGAACATGATGACCCACGCGCCCTCGGCCATGCGTTCGCGCCCTTGTCGAGCCACTGATGCAAACGCGTCCTTGCCCTGACGCCTGTCGATATGCACCATCTTCAACATGCCCATGGTCCAGCCGAAGAACGGCACGAACAGCAGCTCGCGCTTGAACACATAGCAGAGCGGCCGCGGCATCAACGCGGGGAACGCCAGCGTTTCCCACGCGGACTGGTGCTTGGACAACAACACGGCCGGACCGTCGGGGAGGTTCTCCAATCCTTCGATCCGGTAGCGAATATTGTTCAGGTAACGCATCACCACGATGCACGACTTGCACCAGTATGCCGCCATCCAGTAACGCTTTTCAGCGCGCATGAACGGGAATACGAGGAAGCATGCACACGCGTACGGCACCGTATAGACCGCGAAAAAAACCATCAGCAACAGCGAACGAATGAAGCGCATCGGCTTGAACAAGTATTATGTGATGTGACGGAAAAACCCCTGCGTCAGGTATCAGGTACCAAGTGTCAGGTCAGTCGTGATGTGCGGCAAGGAAGTCGAGCGCGAAGTGGCGCAGGTCGTCGTGTACTTTCGTATTCGGCGGAAGATTGCCCGCTGCCAGCGTTTTTTGCCCCTTGCCGGTCAGCACGAGATGCAACTCGAAGCCGAGCGCCGCGCCTGCCTGCAGATCGCGCAGCGAGTCGCCGACCATGGGTGTTTCGGCGGGATCGATCTCGAAGCGCTCCACGATCTGCTGCAACATGCCGGGCTTCGGCTTGCGGCACTCGCACTCGTCTTCCTGCGTATGCGGACAGAAAAACACGGCGTCTATGCGGCCACCGACTGCCGCCGCCGTCCGGTTCATCTTTTCGTGCATGGCGTTGAGCGCGGCCATGTCGAACAGACCACGGCCTATACCCGATTGATTCGATGCAATCGCCACCCGATAGCCGGCCTGGTTCAAACGTGCGATCGCTTCCAGACTGCCGGGGATGGCAACCCACTCGTCCGGCGACTTGATGAACGCGTCGGAGTCGACGTTGATCACGCCGTCACGATCGAGAATCACCAGTTTCTTGTTTGCGTTGGTCGGCATGGTGTGGCGCATCAGGCGGCAAGCTTCGAAATGTCCGCGACGCAATTCATCTGCTGATGCAGTGCGCCGAGAAGAGCCAGACGGTTGTTTCGCAGCGCGGGATCTTCCGCGTTCACCATCACGTCGTTGAAGAAAGTATCCACGGCATCACGCAAGGCGGACAGCGCCGAAAGCGCTTCCGTATAGTTGCGCTCGGCCAGTTGCTGTTGCACGCGCGGCGCGACTTGCTCGAGTTGAGCGTACAACGCTTTCTCGGCCGCCTCTTGAAGCAGTGCAGGCTGCACGCTGGCCGGCACGCCTTCAGCCGACTTCTTCAGGATATTCGAGATGCGTTTGTTCGCCGCCGCAAGCGACGCGGCTTCGGGCAGCGCAGCGAATTCGCGCACGGCGTCCAGACGCGCGACGATGTCGTCCAGGCGCGTGGGGTTCAGGCTCAGCACCGCGTCGATTTCGATGGCGTTGAAGCCGCGCTCACGCAGCACGCCGCGCAGCCGGTCCATGAAAAACGCGTAGAGGGCGTCGGTTGAATCCACGACTTGCGGCATGTCGGCGAATTGCTTGTACGCGGTACGCAGCAAGTCGAACAAGTCGATGGCAAGGCGCTTTTCCAGCAGGATGCGCAACACCCCGAGCGCGTGACGGCGCAGAGCGAACGGATCTTTTTCGCCGGTTGGCTGCAGGCCAATGCCCCAGATGCCGACGAGTGTTTCCAGCTTGTCGGCCAGAGCAACGGCGCTGCTCACGCCGGTTGACGGCGTTTCATCGCCGGAGAAACGCGGCTGATAATGTTCCGAACACGCGAGCGCGACTTCTTCCGGCTCGCCGTCGTGGTGTGCGTAGTACGTGCCCATGGTCCCCTGCAGTTCGGGGAATTCACCCACCATGTCGGTGATCAGGTCAGCCTTCGCGAGCAGGGCGGCGCGCTTCGTGACGGCCACGTCCACGCCGATCATAGGCGCGATTTCGCCGGCCAGCGCTTCAAGCCGCTGCACGCGTTGCAACTGCGAACCGAGCTTGTTGTGATACACCACGTTCGCGAGCAGCGGCACGCGGTCGGCGAGGCGTTTCTTCTTGTCCTGCTCGAAGAAGAACTTGGCGTCGGCCAGACGCGGCCGCACCACGCGCTCGTTGCCTTCCACAATATCGCCCGGCGTTTGGGTGTCGATGTTCGACACAATCAGGAAGCGCGAACGCAGCTTGCCGTGCTCGTCAGTCAGCGCGAAATACTTCTGGTTCGTCTGCATGGTGAGGATCAGGCATTCCTGCGGCACTTGCAGGAACGACTCGTCAAAACGGCACTGATACACGACGGGCCACTCGACCAGCGCGTTCACTTCATCCAGCAACGACTCGGGCATCACCACGCGATCTTCACGGGCGAATGCCTGCAACTGCGTGCGGATGGATTCGCGGCGATCGTCGAAATTCGCCACGACCTTGCCCTTCGAGCGCAGCGTGCTGGCGTAATCGTCAGCATTGCCAATTGCCACGGTCCCTTCCGACATGAACCGATGACCCAGCGTGGTGTCACCGGAGTCGACGCCGAGTGCGCTCACCGGCACGACATGGCGGCCATGCAACGCAATCAGCCCATGCACCGGCCGCACGAACTGCACGCTGGTGCCGTCGGGCCGCTGATACGTCATGACCTTCGGAATAGGCAGCTTGCCGAGTGTCTCTTGCAGAGCGGTTTGCAGGCCGTCCGCAAGCGTTGCGCCGGGCGCGGCGTAGCGCAGGAAAAACGCTTCGGCCTTGCCGTCCTGCGCGCGTTCGAGGTCGCCAATGGGGAAGTCGGGGAAACCCAGCGCCGCAAGTTTCTTTGCGAGCGGCGCGGTGGGCTGGCCGTCTTTGTCCAGCGCGACGGAAACGGGCAGCACCTTTTCGCGCACTTGCCGTTCCGGCGCGACCGTGCGCACGTTCTTGATGAGCACCGCGAGACGTCGCGGCGTGGCGTATTTTTCGAAGATCGCTTCGCCTTCAATCAGGTCGCGCGCGGCAAGCCGCTGCACGATGCCTTCGGCAAACGAGGTGCCCAGGCGCGCGAGCGCTTTCGGCGGAAGTTCTTCGGTCCGCAGCTCGACGAGCAGCGATGCAAGATTGGTTTCGGTCATTGTTATGTCGTGCTCTGGTCAGGCCTGATCGATATTGCGCTCGACCTTCAGCGCCGGCGCCCACGCGGGCTTCGCGGCATCTTGTGCGTCCGAAACAAGTCCGGCCGCCGCATGTACGGGATTGCCCAGCATCGGGAAACCGAGCGCCTCACGCGACTCGTAATAACCCTTTGCCACCGCACGCGACAAATCGCGGATCCGGCCGATATACGCCGCGCGCTCCGTCACGGAAATCGCACCGCGTGCGTCCAGCAAATTGAACGCGTGGCCGGCTTTCAGCACGAGCTCGTACGCGGGCAGCGAGAGCTTCGCTTCGATCATTTTCTGAGCTTCAGCTTCGTAGCTCTTGAAGAACGTGAACAGCAGGTCGACGTTCGCGTGCTCGAAGTTGTACGTGGACTGCTCGACCTCATTCTGGTGATAGACGTCGCCATATGTCAGGCGCCGCAATTCGCGGCCGTTCGGCGTGTCCTCTTCCCATTCGGTCCACACGAGGTCGTAGACGTTCTCGACTTTCTGCAGATACATGGCGAGCCGTTCGAGTCCGTAGGTGATCTCACCGAGCACCGGCTTGCAGTCAATGCCGCCGACCTGCTGGAAGTACGTGAACTGCGTCACTTCCATGCCGTTCAGCCAGACTTCCCAACCAAGTCCCCACGCGCCGAGCGTCGGGTTTTCCCAGTCGTCTTCCACGAAACGCACGTCGTTCTGCTTCAGGTCGAAGCCAAGCGCCTCGAGCGAGCCGAGGTACAGGTCCAGGATGTTTTCAGGCGCGGGTTTCAGCACCACCTGGTACTGGTAGTAGTGCTGCAGGCGGTTCGGGTTGTCGCCGTAACGGCCGTCCTTGGGACGACGCGACGGCTGGACATACGCCGCCCGCCACGGTTCCGGGCCGATTGCGCGCAGGAACGTGTGCACGTGCGAGGTGCCCGCGCCGACTTCCATGTCGATCGGTTGGAGAAGCGCGCAACCCTTGTTATCCCAATAGGATTGCAGCGTCAGGATGATTTGCTGAAAAGTGAGCATGAATGCCTTTGAAGCGTGCCTTCGAAGCTTGGGGCCGGTGGGCCGGCGAGTTCTCGAAGCGGGCCGGAAAAATGCGCCGGCCGGAGGGCTAAAACGTTGAATTTTAGCGGGAATGAGGGTCTTGTGCGACTTTCCGGGGATGAACGGCGGACTCATCGGCCATTCGGCCGGTAAAAACGGGCGTTATCCGCCGAGCCGTTTCGTCATTGGCACGCAATCCATGGTCAGGCCACGTGGCGAGCGGTATGGCGCGATTTCATCGCCTTCGAAACCGAGGGAGCGATAAAACGAAGCGGCGTTCAGCGTGGAGTCGAGCTTGAGTTCGCGGAGTCCCCGCGAGCGCGCGAGTGTTTCCAGGTGACGCATCATTGCCGCACCAATGCCGCGTTTCATATACGCCGGATGGACAAAAATTGCATCGATTTTGCCTGTCGTGAGGTCGATCATGCCGGTGCCCGCCACGTGCTCATCAACAGTTGCCACCAGGAAACGCTCTTCAACGGCATCGGCGAATGCTCTCGAGGCCGTACCGCCGGTCCACTGCTCCAGTTGGTCCAATGGATACACGCTCGCGCATTCGCTCATCACGGCCGCGCGGCGAATGTCCCACGCGGCGTCCGCGTCGGCTCGCACCGCTTTACGGATTGCAAACTGGCCCGGCTCAGGACTTTTGGGAACCATTGTCGTCAGGCTTGTTGCGGCCATTCCTGCCCGGCGCGAACGCAAATCCAAACGCCAGCAGCAACAGCGACACCAGGATCACCGTCAGGTTGCCGCTCGTGACGTAGGGCGTGCGGCCGGACGTGCCCTGGACGGTGGCATCGAGGGAACCGACTGTGTACACGGGCAACCGTGCCACTACAGCGCCATTCGCCGCGATCACCGCCGTTGTGCCCGTGTTGGTCGAGCGCAGCATTGGGCGACCGGTTTCAATCGAACGCATGCGGGCCATTTGCAAATGCTGATCCAGTGCGATGGTGTTGCCGAACCACGCAAGATTCGTCGAGTTCACCAGGATGCCCGCGGGTGCTTCCTGTTCGCGAATCGTTCGCGCAATCTCTTCACCGAAAATATCTTCGTAGCAGATATCGACGGCAATCGGCTGGTTGTGCACGAAGAACGATTTCTGCACCGGCGGGCCGCGTCCAAGGTCACCGAGCGGAATGCCCATCAGCGCCACGAACCAGTGGAAACCGGTTGGAACGAATTCGCCGAATGGCACGAGATGATGTTTGTCGTAGCGGAACACGTCCCGCTGGTTCGGCGTGATGCCGAACAGGCTGTTCGTGTAGCCGGTCACGCGGCCTTCGGAAGCCGTCACGCCGATAGCGCCGAACAGGATGGATGAGTTGGTTGTATTGGAGAAATTGCGCAACGCGAGCGCCAGGTCAGGCGGCACCTGGACGGCAAGAATGGGCAATGCCGTTTCCGGCGTGACAATGAGATCCGCAGGTTTTTCGGTGATGAGCTTTTTATACAGCGCCAGCGATTGACCCACGCCTTCCTGCTCGAACTTCATCTCCTGCTTCACGTTGCCCTGCAGCAGCCTGACGGTGAGCGGCGCGTTCGCCGGAGTCGTCCATTCGACCAGCGAAAGCAACATGCCAGACGCAACCAGGAGCACCGCGACGATACAGGGCGCGAGACGCGCGCCCATCGAACTCCCGCTCGCTGCTCCATGCCTGAAGCTGTAGAACCCCTGCACGAGCAACGCCGCCACGAGTCCCAGCACCCAGCCCACGCCGTACACGCCGGCGACGGATCCGAAGCCCCCCAGCGGGCCATCGACCTGCGCATATCCGCTGGCAAGCCACGGGAAACCGGTGAATACGAGGCCTCGCAACCATTCGCCCAGCGCCCATGCGCTCGCGAACGCAAACGCGCCGTGCCACGTCGGCACGAAGCGGGGTTCATCGGCGGCGGAGCCGTTGTTGTCCTCATTGTCGTCATACCGCGCACGGCCTGCACACAGCGACCACACCACGCCTGCCAGCGCCGGATAGATCGCGAGGTATAGGGAGAACAACGCGACGGCCGCAGCCGCCAGCGGGGCTGCCATGCCGCCGTAGTCATGCATGCTGACGTACAGCCACCACACGCCCGTCACGAAGTTGCCGAATCCGAATGCCCAGCCCGTCAAGGCCGCGCCTTTCCAGCCGCTCGTGCGCGTGAGCCACGCGAAAAACAGCACGAAGATCACCAGTTCCAGCCAGCCGCCGTGCGGCGTGGGCGCGAACGACAGCGTGTTGGCGGCGCCGAGGACTGCCGCGACCAGGTAATGCCAGAACGGGAGGGACTGAGCCGTTCCAGCGCGTTTTTCAGAGGGAACGGGCTGTGAGCCGCGTCGTGAGGTAACAGGAGTCGAAGAGTCGGCCATGGATTGCGGGGTCGGCATAACGTAAGCGAAAGACAAAGCGTGACCGGCGCGTGTCATTTCACGAAAAAGGTGCAAAACGCCTGCATAACCGCCTGGCACGCCGCTGCTGCAACCGACGCGTAGTGTGAACACGCTGTGTTACAGGCTTAAGCAGGTCAGGGCCGGATCAGGGGCGCATCTGCGCGTTCTCTATTCTTGAGATCAAACGGGATCAAACGCGTTCAATCGCGTTCGTCGTCGTGAACGTTGTCGTAGTGTTCGCGACGCGAATTCCCGTCGAGCACGTTCATATTCGGTGCGCGCCGTACGCGCAGCACGTGGATCTGGCGGGCGTCGCCGCGCAGAATCTCGAACACGAAGTCGTCAATCCGCACCTTCTCTCCACGATGCGGCACACGCCCGAACCGGTGCGTGACCAGCCCGCCGATGGTGTCGACTTCGTCGTCGGAGTAGTGCGTGCCGAACTGTTCGTTGAACTGCTCGATGCCGGTCAGCGCACGCACACGATGCGCTCCATCCGGCGTCGCAATGATGTTGCCGGCTTCTTCATCGAAGTCGTACTCGTCTTCAATGTCGCCAACGATCTGTTCCAGCACGTCTTCAATCGTGATCAGTCCGGCCACGCCGCCGTATTCGTCAACGACGATGGCAATGTGATTCCGGTTCACGCGGAAATCGTGCAGCAATACGTTCAGGCGTTTCGATTCGGGGATGAACACAGCGGGGCGAAGCATGCCGCGGACATCGAATTCTTCTTCGTGGTAATAACGCAGCAAGTCTTTTGCAAGCAGGACGCCGATCACGTTGTCCCGGTTGCTTTCGAATACCGGGTAACGCGAGTGCGCTTTTTCGAGCATGAACGGAATGAACTGCTCGGGCGTTTCGGCAATGTTGATGGCGTCCATCTGGGCACGCGGAATCATGATGTCGCGCGCGCAGAGTTCCGAGACCTGGAACACACCTTCAATCATGGAGAGCGAATCCGCGTCGAGCAGATTGCGTTCGTGGGCGTCCTGAAGGACTTCCAGCAATTCGTCGCGCGATTCGGGTTCGTGCGAGATGAAATCGGTCAGGCGCTCGAGCAGCGTGCGCTTTTCCTGCGGTTTGTCGGTTTGTCGTCGACTGGGATAGGCGTCGTTCATAGTGGGGCGTCCGGATGGTTCCGAACGCGAAATTACGGAAAGTTAAGAATACACCAAGGAAAATTCGCGCCAATTCGGGCCGGCACGAAGACGTTCAAATCTCGTAGAAACATCCTAACTGATAAATATCGGCCGAGTATGTCGAGCCGGTGACGCTGGCCGATTGGCCGCCGTTGGGTATGTTACTAAGCATTCGAGCAGTGTTACGTGCACCTTTAACGCATGCCGCCACGCTCATTCCTGCGACGAATTTGAGTCCCGGCAGCACCGCTGCAAAAGCGCTTCGAGCTGCCGGTCCGGCATGCCGCATTCGCGCAGCGCCGCCACCGTGCGGCTGACGTAGTCGAGCGTGGTGCCGTACCGGCCGGTGGCGCAGCCGAGCACGTGGCGCACCATCGGGTCGGCAAGCTTGCCGGTGTAGGTGGACGCCTCGCGTCGCATCACGAAGGCCAGCGCCTCCACGCGGCGGCCATCCACCAGCGTGCACGGCAACCAGGCCACGCGGTAGGAATTCATCGCCATTTCGCGCCGCCACAGCACTTCAAGGTGCGGCTCCGCGCCCTCGGCGGCAAGCCGGAACGCCATGCCGGAGCACGAACCACCGCGATCCAGCGCCAGCACCAGGCCGGGCTGCTCGGGCGTGCCGCGATTCACGCGCGACCACAAATACAGTCCGCGATGATAACCGTGCACCTTGCTGCGCACCGTTTCCACGGCGGGCAGGCCCGGGTTCCAGATCAGCGAGCCATAGCCGAACAGCCAGAGATCGCTCTTGCGATCCCAGTGCGCGAGCGCTTTTTCACGCGATGCCGCGAGTTCTTCGTCCGTAAGAAGACGTGATTCCCCGAACACCGGCGGGTAGTCGTCGGGAATCTGGGCGGGCAGTCCGGGGAGCGGGGAAGGGTCGGGAGTCACGGCTTAGTTGGGCGGCAACGGCAGGTAAGGATCGGTGAAACCCAGTTTTTGCATGATGCCGGTTTCGATCGATTCCATTTCTTCCGCTTCCGCCGAATCTTCATGATCGTAGCCCTGAGCATGCAGCGTACCGTGCACGATCAGATGCGCGTAATGCGCGGCGAGCGGCTTGTTCTGCTCGCGCGCCTCGCGTTCCACTACAGCACAGCACAGCACCAGGTCGCCCGTGACCGGATCGTCTTCCGACTCGGCGTACGCGAACGTGAGCACATTGGTCGCGTAATCCTTCTGCCGATAAGACCGGTTCAGCGTCCGGCCTTCCTCGGTATCGACGAAACGCACGGTCAGTTCCGCGTCCGCGAACAACGACGCCTTGATCCAGCCGGCGACAGTTGCACGCGGCAACAGCGCCTTGTGTTCAGGAAACGTTTTGGCGGCGGGAAACTGCAGCGTCAGGGCAAGTTTGGGCATGCGGATTCGGGCGAATAGGTGCGCGATTATTTTCCGGCTGACGCCGTGGCAGCAACGGCATCACGCGCCGACTGCGCGTCGTATGCTTCCACAATGCGCGCGACCAGCGGATGCCGCACCACGTCCACGCTCGTGAACTTCGTCATTGCGATACCGCGCACGTCGGCCAGCACGTGTTGCGCTTCAATCAGCCCGCTACGATGCCCGCGCGGTAGATCGACCTGCGTGGTGTCGCCGGTCACAACGGCCTTTGACCCGAAACCGATCCGCGTCAGGAACATCTTCATCTGCTCGGGCGTGGTGTTCTGCGCCTCGTCCAAAATGATGAACGCGTGATTCAGCGTCCGGCCGCGCATGTACGCAAGCGGTGCAATTTCGATCATCTGGCGCTCGAACATTTTTGCGGTTTTATCGAAGCCGAGCAGGTCGTAGAGCGCGTCGTACAACGGGCGCAGATACGGATCCACTTTCTGCGCGAGATCGCCCGGCAGGAAACCCAGGCGCTCGCCGGCTTCCACTGCGGGACGCGTCAGCACAATGCGCTTCACCTGATCGCGTTCGAGCGAATCCACCGCACACGCCACCGCCAGATACGTCTTGCCCGTACCCGCCGGGCCAATGCCAAAAGTTACGTCGTGCGCAATGATCTGCTTCAGGTATTCGCGCTGCATTGGGGTGCGGCCGCGTAGATCGGCGCGGCGCGTGTACAGCTTCGGACCCGGATCTTCTTCTTCGCCCAGGTCGATGGTTGCGCTGGGTTCATCGAACGGATGATCAGGGTCACCACGAAAACGCGGATCGACGGGATCCGAGTTCAGGTTGTTCGAAGGCTTGTCGCGCCGTGCCGCATTGCGCGCTTCGACCAGCGCCAACTGGATGTCGTCCACCGACAACGTGTCCTTCGCGCGATTGTAGAAATTCTCGAGCGCCGCCAGCGCAACCTTCGCGCCGCGCCCGCGGATGGTGATCTTGTGTCCGCGACGCGTCAGCGTCACGTCGAGCGCCTGCTCGATCTGCCGCAGGTTTTCGTCGAGCGGGCCACACAGGTTGGCGAGCCGCGCGTTGTCGTCGCGCGGTGCGGTGAATTCCATATGCTGCTGAGCGGTCTTCAAGGCGAGAGTCGGGTTCCTGTCGAAGCTGCGGGGTTTAGTGAGTCGTCGCGGGCGTCAAAACCAGCTCGCCGCGCAACGAATGCGGATACGCCACGTTGATTTCCACATCGACCATCTGGCCGATCAACCGTTTGTGCGACGAGATTGGCGCGGGGAAATTCACCACGCGATTATTCTCGGTGCGTCCGGCGAGTTCGCTCGGATCCTTGCGCGACGGGCCTTCCACCAGGATGCGCTGCACCGAACCCAGCATGGCGTTGCTGATCTTCGCCACGTTCGCCTCAATGGTCGCCTGCAAATGTTGCAAACGCTTGAGCTTCACTTCGCGCGGGGTGTCGTCGTGCAGGTTTGCAGCGGGCGTGCCGGGGCGCGGGCTGTAGATGAACGAGAAACTGGTGTCGTAGCTCATTTCGTCGATGAGCTTCATCATCTTCTGGAAGTCGTCTTCCGTCTCGCCCGGGAACCCGACGATCATGTCCGTGGACAGCGACAAATCCGGACGGATCGCCCGCAATCTGCGGATCACCGACTTGTATTCGAGCACGGTATAACCGCGTTTCATCGCCATCAGGATACGGTCGGAACCGTGCTGCACGGGCAAATGCAAGTGGCTCACGAGCTTGGGCACTTTCGCGTACGTATCAATCAGCCGCTGCGTAAATTCCTTCGGATGCGACGTGGTGTAGCGAATCCGTTCAATGCCCGGAATCTCCGCCACGTATTCGATCAGCGTGGCGAAATCGGCAATGTCAGTGGAATGCTGTGTTACCGGCCCACGGTACGCATTTACGTTCTGGCCGAGCATGGTGACTTCGCGTACACCCTGGTCGGCGAGGCCCGCGATTTCGGTCAGCACGTCGTCCAGCGGCCGCGATACTTCCTCGCCGCGCGTGTAGGGCACCACGCAATAGCTGCAGTACTTGCTGCAGCCTTCCATGATCGATACGAACGCGCTCGGGCCGTCCACACGCGCCGGCGGCAGATGATCGAATTTTTCGATTTCCGGAAACGAGATATCGACTTGCGAACGGCCGCTGGAACGCCGTTTCGCAATCATTTCCGGCAGACGATGCAGCGTTTGCGGGCCGAACACCAGGTCCACGTACGGAGCGCGGGACACAATCGCCGCGCCTTCCTGGCTCGCCACGCAACCGCCCACACCAATGATCAGGTTCGGGTTCGCTTCCTTAAGCTCGCGCACGCGGCCGAGGTCGGAGAACACTTTTTCCTGCGCTTTTTCGCGCACCGAACACGTGTTGAAGAGAATGACGTCGGCGTCTTCCGGCGTATCCGTCTGGGTGAGGCCATGGGCTGCTCCGAGCACGTCGACCATTTTGTCGGAGTCGTACTCGTTCATCTGGCAGCCAAAGGTCTTTACATACACTTTCTTGGTCATGAATTTCGCCGGTCGCAGTGATTAGTCTGGGGGCGCGGTTTTTAATGCGTTAAAGGAGACAGCGAGGGATTTGCGTGTTTCGTTTCGTCGGATTTTGCGCTCGTTTTTAGATCCCTTTTCGACCCATTTCGCCTGAAATGGCCGGAAATCACACGACGCGCGCCTCGACAGTTCAACTCGATATTATAGCGTCCGCTCGATTTCGTGCCCCTGGTGGCCGGGCGGGTAGGCCAGGTCGCCGAGCAATTCCGCGGTCGCGCGGCCGAAGCGTTCGATCAGGAAATCCAGCAGCACGCGCACCCGCGGCGCCATGTACCGGTTGCAGTGATACACCGCGTGCACCGCCGCCTCGTTCGAACACCAGTCTGCCAGCAAAATTTTCAGCGCGCCGGAGTGGACATCGGCGGCTATGTCCCAGATCGATTTATGCGCAATGCCCTGGCCCGACAGCGCCCAGGCGCGGGACAGCGCGCCGTCGTTGGTTTCCCAGGCGTCGTCGAGCGGCACGGTGTGGGTGAAACGCTCGTCGCCACGGACGAACTGGAACACGTTGAACGTGGCGGTTGAAGTTGCCAATACCGCGAACGTGTGCGTGGCGAGATCGGCGGGCGTTTTCGGCTCGCCGTGCCGGGCCAGATAGTCCGGCGATGCACACAGCACACGCCGGTTCGGCGCCAGCCGCCGCGCAATAAGATTGGTCTCCGACGGCTGGTTGAAGCGAATCGCCAGATCAATATCGTCCAGCAGCAGATTCGACACCGAATCCGACAGCGTCAGCGAAAAACTCACGTCCCGGTGCAGGCGGCTGAATTCATCGAGCCAGTGGCATAGCAGGTTGCGGCCGAAATCCGACGTGGCCGAGATCCGCACCTTGCCGCGCACGAGATTCTGGCCGGCGTGCAGCGCGGCTTCGCCGTCGTCGATAGCCTGCAGCGCGATCCGGCAATGCTGCAGATAAAGCCGGCCCTCGTTGGTGAGCCTGAGTTGCCGGGTGGTGCGCTCGAACAGCCGCGCGGTCAGCGATTTCTCCAGCTTGAGCAGCCGGGCACTGGCCGCCGCCGGCGACAAACCCAGCTTGCGTCCCGCCGCAGACAAACTGCCGAGCGCTGCCGCTTCCGTGAACAGGCGCATGTCGCCGAGTCGATCCATCGTGATTCTCAATATGCTTTTGATAATGCTTCAAATGCTACGCCAATTATCAAAACGCTTCTCGACGTGCAAAATTTGATGCATTGCAGCGTATGAGGCCGATCATGCAGCCCGAATTTTCCGGACGCGCCGTGACGCGTGTTCCGCGATGAAACTCGATCACGTCACGATCGTCGCGCCGGATTGCGAGCCGATCCGCCATTTTTTCGTCGATATAGCCGGCATGAAAGTCGGCCCGCGACCGCCGTTCGGCGTAGGCGGGTACTGGCTTTATGTCGATGGCGCGCCCGCCGTGCATCTGATCGAGAACGGCTCGGTGCTGGCTTCGCCGCCCGGTGGCCGGGCCGCCACGCGTATTGATCATCTCGCGCTGCGCGTGCAAGGCGAGGCCGAATGGCAGGCGTTGCTCGCGCGCCTGCACGAACACGCAATCCCGTTTTCCTCAGTCGACGTTCCGCTCACCCGTGAGCAGCAAGTGTTCGTGCAGCTTGCGCCGGGCGTGGTCATCGAATTCGTGACGTCGAATTCCACATTCTCAGCATTCTCCGCAATCTCAAACTAAGGGGATTTTCATGCCTATTCCACTTCTGGCGCTCGCGATCAGCGCGTTCGCCATCGGGACGACCGAGTTCGTCATCATGGGGCTGCTGCCCGACGTGGCCCGCGACTTGGCTGTATCCATTCCATCGGCGGGTTTTCTCGTCACCGGGTACGCGTTGGGCGTGGCTGTGGGCGCGCCGTTGCTTGCCGTACTGACCGCAAAAATGCCGCGCAAGCTCGCGCTGCAATTGCTGATGGGCGTGTTTATCGTTGGCAATGTGCTGTGCGCCGTTGCACCCGGTTATTCGATGCTCATGGTCGCCCGCGTGGTGACGTCGTTTGCGCACGGCTCGTTCTTCGGCATTGGCGCGGTGGTCGCGGCATCGCTGGTTCCGGCGGAAAAGCGCGCGAGCGCGATTGCGCTGATGTTCACCGGGCTCACGCTCGCGAACGTGCTGGGTGTGCCGTTCGGGACGTTTATCGGGCAGGAATTCGGCTGGCGCACGACGTTCTGGATCGTGGCCGGGCTCGGCGTGGCGTCGCTGATCGGCGTGGCCGCGCTCGTGCCGAACAAACATGATTCGGGACCGTCGAACCTGGGCCACGAACTGCGCGTGCTGAAAGAGCCGCAAGTCTGGCTCGCGCTGGCCATGACCGTGCTCGGCTTCGGCGGCGTGTTCGTCGTCTTCACCTACATCGCGCCGATCCTCGAACAGGTCAGCGGATTTTCACCGCACGGCGTCACGCTGGTGCTCGTGCTGTTTGGTGTCGGCCTGACGATCGGCAACACGGTCGGCGGCAAACTGGCCGACCGGGCGCTCATGCCGTCGCTGATGGGCATTCTCGTCGCGCTCGCCATCATCATGGCGGTGTTCGCGAAGACCAGCCATAACCAGATGCTGGCAGCCATCACCATCTTCATCTGGGGTGTCGCCGCGTTCGCAACGGTGCCACCGCTGCAGACACGCGTGGTCGAGAAGGCCCGGCACGCGCCGAATCTGGCGTCGACGCTGAATATCGGCGCGTTCAATCTCGGTAATGCCGGCGGCGCGTGGCTCGGCGGCGTTGTGCTGAGCCAAGGGCGACCGCTGGACTCGTTGCCGTGGGTCGCCGCCGTTGTGGCCGTGGTGGCGCTCGGCGTGACGTGGTATGCGGCGCGGCTCGATCGCAGCGGACAGGGTGCAGGGGCGGGGGCAGTGGACGCGGTTTGAGTCCGCGGGGCGTGCTGCATGGGGGAATACGCACGCCAAGACCGTGCCGGATGTTGACCCGGCGTCCTCAACCGACTAGCGTGTCGTGCGAGCCGCGTCCGCGGCTTATCGCTTCATCACGCTTTTCGACTGAGGTTTTATGGAAGACATCACGCTGCGCCAGTGCCTGAAGGGCGCATGGCGCGACGCCGCCTCCGCCGTGCGGCACATGCCGATCGTATTTCTGGTGGCGTTCGTGGCTGTGCTCGCAACGGGAACCGCCGGATACAAGGCCCAATTCTCCGATATGGCCGCTGCCGGCGGATCGCTGACTGCCATGACCAGCAGCAGCGCCGGTCACGCTTCCGCGGCCACTCAGGGGCTGGTTTCTCTTGGCGTCACGTTTGTGCAGACTCTGGTTCTCGCTGTGCTGGCCGTGTTCGTGGTCCGCTTTGCCATCAAGTTGCACGCTGAACCCGGCGCAGTTTCCGCACGGCCGGCTCCTGCGGCCCCGCCAATGCGTCTCTGGGACGCCGGTGTCCGCCGCTATTTCCTGCTCTGTATCGCGCTGATTGCCGGGTACGTGGGCGCGACGCTCGCGGTTCTAATCGCCTGGATCGGGTTGCGGCTGGCGGGAATGTCCAGCGGCACATCAACGGCCGCTGCCGCCACGCTCGCGGTGCTGGCCGTGTGCGGCATGAGTTATGTGTCGGCGAGGCTTTCCTTGCTGTTCCCACACACCGCCGCCGGTGGCCAGATTCAATGGCGGGCAGCCTGGGAGGACACGCGCGGGCACTTCTGGTTTATCACGACAGCCGCGGTGCTTGCGATCCTGCCGGTCATCGGCATTGCGACCGTGTTGACGGTGGTCGCGGAAATGCTGGCGACGGCAGCGTCCGCCGGCGGTTTGACGATGGGGTTGATGGTCGTGCAAAGCGTGGGAACGCTGCTTTATACCGCGACGGGCGCGACCTGCTCGGTCTGGCTTTACAGGAAGTTCGCGGCGATCTTGAGGACGGAATCCACGTGATTTTGCGCGGGCGGTGTTTGAGTCGCTCGGCAGCTCTCGCAGCTTTTCCACGATGCGCAAATGAAAAACGCGGCCCTTCAGTTCAGGGCCGCGTTTTTCATTGCTTTGATGCTCCGGTGAACGAACGGAGCCTCCCGCCGTTAAACCGTTTCTTCCGTCAGCTCCCGCGCGGCGGCGAGCGCCATGCGGAAATCGGCGAGTTCGGCGATGGTGAGCACCGGAATGTTGCGCTCCTTCACGAACGCATCGATCTGCGCACCGCGCGCCATTGTGCCGTCGGGGTTCATCAACTCACACAGCACGCCGGCCGGCTTCAGCCCGGCGAGGATCGTCAGGTCGACGGTTCCTTCCGTGTGGCCGCGCCGGGTCAGCACGCCGCCCGGTTGTGCACGCAGCGGGAACACGTGGCCGGGACTCACGATGTCGCCGGCTTTGGCGTTATCGGCAATGGCAGCGCGGATCGTGGTCAACCGGTCAACGGCTGATACACCCGTTGTCACGCCTTCGCGCGCTTCGATCGAGACCGTGAATGCCGTGCCGTATTTGCTGCCGTTGTCGGCGACCATGGGCGGCAAGTGGAGGGCGCGGACGGTCTCGTCCGGAAGGCACAGGCACACAATGCCGCTGCACTCCCGGATCATCAACGCCATGCCTTCGACGTCGAGCTTTTCAGCGGCGTAAATCAGATCGGCTTCGTTCTCGCGATCGTCGTCGTCGAGCAGCGCGACCGCGCGGCCTTCGCGCAACGCTTGCAGGGCAGCGGCAATTCGACGAGGGATAGCAACGGGCGCGTCGCCTGCGCGAAGTTGCGCAAGATCGGCAAAGGCGGTAGCCGGGGAGGTGAAACTGGACACTGAGTCGGACATGAGTGAAACGCTCTCGCAAAAGAAATTGGGCGAAAAACGTTTCAGGGCATTGCAAACAGACAGAACGACACGCGTTTTCAGCGCCGTCAACTCGACAGCGCCGGTTCAACGCAGACGCAAATACGCCGCGGCAAACACGCGAAACGGACATGACCGTCTGCACATCTTCTTCCATCCGGACTATGACCGTCGGCTCTGGCATCTCACCAGATCTGCTGACCCCGTTGGGTGGCTCGCACTTGCAAAGCGAGCTGCGTTCACGGGCGCTCGCGGGCTCACGAGAGGCTTTCGCCACTCGCATACCGCCGGTGGGGAATTGCACCCCGCCCTGAAGACGTACTGACTTGTCGCTAAACACTTAAAAGCGCGACTTATTTCAGGATACAACAGACCAGCCGATGTTGCAGTACTGCTGGTCGTTAGCTTGTACGCAAGCGCGCCTAGCCGGCTTCGTCGATACGACGTGAATCCGCCGGAACATGCCAGCGCGGCGGCGTTTCCGCGTTCACCGTCACCTGGTACGCGCGTGCTTCCGTGTTGCCGGGATTGCGCAGCGTGTGGGGCTGATCGGCGTCGAACACAATGGCGTCGCCGGTAGCCAGCAACTGCGCCCGGTCATGCACGCGGATTTCCAGCGTGCCGTCGCTGACGACCAGATTGATCGTGGTGCCGGGCGGGCGCGGATTGCCGGATTCCGCGTGCAGTGGTGCGATGCGAAGTTCGTGGAATTCCGCCGATGCGGGCGCGTTCAGCGGAAATAGCGGCCGGGCAGAAAAGCGTCCGTTCGATGTCACCAGGCGCGTTGCCCGTTCGGCCGGCAAATATTCGATGCCATTGGTCGCGTGGCGCCGAAGGAACGCCGCCACCGATACCTTCAGGGCGCTTGCAATTTTGTGCAGCACCTTGATGGACGGCACGCTGCGCCCGGATTCGATCTGCGCCAGCATGGCCCGCGATACGCCGGACGCACGAGCGAGGGCATCGAGCGAGAGTTGCCGTTCGGCACGCAGCCGCGCCAGGTTCACGCCGACGAGATATTCGAGCGCGTCGTTCGCTTCCTGAATCTCGACCTGATGAGCGTTGGCCGACGCCGCCTGTGTTGCCTCGGCGAGTTCGGCCGGTGCGTGCGCATCGAACGGCTCGCGCACGAGTTCCAGCGATGAATAAGCCGGTGCAACCATGATGAGCCTCCAGTCGTTCTGTCGATTAAACCCGCTCAGCGAAACGGCGCGGGAACGAGTGAAGGCAAGACTAGCATCGGCTTAACGTGCGTCAAACGAAGATATCGTCACACCGTTATCAGGTGCCGCAGGGTAGCTATTCACGGCAACGCCTCGTCAAACGACCGTGCGAGCGGGCGTGGATGACGTGGCTGACGCGGATGACTCCGCCCGCGGCTCCGCTTCCGGCTTGCTTGACGCGAACCACCCGTCGATGCGGCGAATCACGTCGTCAAGCGACCCCGGCTCCAGATGCAGGCCGAGTTTCGACCGGCGCCAGAGCACGTCGTCCGCACAGGTTGCCCATTCGTTGTCGCGCATGTAGCGGAGTTCCGCTTCATACAGGTCGGGCGCCAGGGCTTCGCCGAGATCGGTGAGGGAGCTTGCATCGCCCAGGAGCTTCTGTGCGCGCGTACCGTAAGCCCGGGCGTAGCGATGTGCCAGTTCGCCGGGCAGCCAGCGATTGCGCTGCTTGAACGATGCGAGGAACACCGCGAAGTCGGCATTGGCAATGTCCCCACCCGGCAGCGGGGCGCCTTCCGTCCAGGTTTTACTCCGGGCCGGTGACTGCAGCGCTTCGCCGAGTTTGTCGACCGCTTCTTCGGCCAGCTTGCGGAACGTGGTGATCTTGCCGCCGAACACCGACAACAACGGCGCTTCGTTCGCGGGTGTGTCGAGTTCGAGCAGGTAATCGCGCGTGACGGCCGACGCGTTCTCCGCGTTTTCGTCCTCGAGCAGACCACGCACGCCGGCATAGGTCCAGCAGACGTCTGCCGGACTGATGTGCTTCTTGAAGTAGCGATTGATGGAGTCGCAGAGGTACGCGGTCTCTTCCGGGCTGATGGCGACTTTGGACGCGTCGCCGTGATACTCGAGGTCCGTGGTCCCGATCAGCGTGTAGTCGTGCTCATACGGAATCGCGAAGATGATGCGCTTGTCGGGATTCTGGAAAATATACGCGTGGTCGTGCTCGAAAAGACGCCGCGTGACGATGTGGCTTCCCTTGACCAGCCGCACCGTATGGCGCGTATGTGTGTTGCTGTTGAGCGAATCCTTGAGCAGGTCGCTGACCCACGGACCGGCAGCGTTGGCTATGGAGCGCGCGCGCACCTCGAAGGTCACGCCGTCGTTGTCGGCAAGCGTGGCGAACCACAAGCCTTCGCTGCGATGCGCACTTACCAGGCGCGTGCGTGTCTTGACTACCGCGCCGTGCTCCTGAGCGTCGACTGCGTTGAGTGCGACCAGCCGTGCGTCGTCCACCCAGCCGTCGGAATAAACAAAACCGCGTTTGATTGAGTCGATCAGCGGTGCACCGGCGGGGTGCCGGCGCATGTCGATCCCCCGGGAGCCGGGCAGCAATTCGCGGCGGGCGAGGTGATCGTAGAGAAACAGGCCGGCGCGGATCATCCAGGCAGGGCGCAGGTTGGGCATGTGCGGCATCACGAAACGCAGCGGCCACATGATGTGCGGCGCCGCGCGCAGCAAGACTTCACGCTCCTGGAGCGCCTTGCGCACGAGCCGGTATTCACCGTATTCGAGATAACGAAGGCCGCCGTGAATGAGTTTCGTACTCGACGACGACGTGTGCGAAGCCAGGTCGTCCTTCTCGCACAGGATGACGCTGAGGCCACGGCCCGCCGCGTCCCGCGCTATACCTGTGCCGTTGACCCCGCCGCCCACCACCAGCACATCATAAAGATTGCCTTGCATCGCTTGTCCGCCCCGTGGCCACCAACAGAAAACTCCGTCGGAACATAAGAATGTTCGAATTCGAAATTTAACGAACAAAAACGAAAATGTAAAGTCGTCTGAACGGCTAACGCTCTGTTATCGCGCCGTTTTGCCGGAAAAGTGCAGATTCCGGTCGTTTTTGGGCTCATAGGCCGTTCGACCGAGTGGCGCGGAGCGGGTCGCCGACCGATACTGTAGCTACTGGAGATGACGGAGTAGACGCAATGCGAAAGATTTTGGTGGCTGGTGCGCTAGGCGCGCTGATGCTGGGCGGATGCATAACCGCACCGGATGTGTCGGGGTCCCGCGGAGCGCCTTCGCTGGCTGCGCTCCAGTCCATGTGCGGTGGGAATGCCGTTGACTACGGCACGGACGCGCAGGGTGTGTATTCGGCGTTTCTCGATGCTTACGTGGCGCAAAAGCGCGGCAAGCTGCCAAAGGAGCAGTTCTGCGCGTTTCAGGCGGGTATAGCGACTCAGTATGCGGCCTTCAGTGCCAGCCGTACGGAGGAGGCGCAAAGCGCGTGGGCTTCGTTTTTCGCGGATCAGCGGGCTCAGGCGCTTAGCTGGCGCGCAACCGTCGACCCAACGCTGCGCGCTGGCTGATTGGCGTTTGAATTGGTTCGCTCGCCGGCCCGCTGGTTGGCAGGCTTATCGGCTAGCTCACACTGCGTGATTTACTCGCTTGGCGAGTGACGGCTCAAGTGGGTCAAAGCGCTGGCTTTGACCGAAGAGCCGCGCGTTGGCGAAAGTTACGAATACCGTTTGATTGCTTTGATCGTGGAGTCGCCGGAAGCCGTGAGGCTCCACAACTGGCGCCCGGACGCGAGATTTTCCAACTGCACAAGCTGGCGCTCAAGCAGGGCGTCGAGTTCGTCGCGCACCATTTCCATCTGGTTGGGCGCTTCTTGCAACAGGAGCAGCGTGGCAAATTCATGCGGACTGAGCATCGTGTTCTCCATGACGATCGAATGGCACTTTGACCGGTCGGCGACCGGCCTTGGTACTCAGGAACGTTGTGCGAGTCTGGAACTTCGTGTCCGGCAGACGCATGATGCTAAGCGCGGTTGGCGGCGCCGAAACGCGGCGCTGCATTGCCGGGATTTGATTGTAGGCAAGCGCCGGGCGTGTGCCAAACGCTTGCGGAAAATATTGGGTTTGACTTTTTGGTGGCGCGAAAGCGGTTCGGCGGACGAGCCGAATCGTAGAAATTACCTGAGGTTTGTGTCGCAGCGCACATAAGCCGTGCCGGGTTTTTCGGCAGGTAACTGCGGACTGCTACTCCGCCACGAATACCTGCGTGTTCGCCTCGGCGAGCGTTTGGGCCATTTCGGGCGGCGTGGGGGCATCGGTGAAAAGCGCGTCGATCTGGTTCAGGTGGCCGAGCCGGACGAGCGCCGGGCGTCCGAACTTCGAGTGGTCGGCGGCGAGGAACACCGTGCGCGCGTGTTTGATGATCGCCTCGGCCACGCGGACTTCGCGGGTATCGAAATCGCGCAGTGTCCCGTCGGACTCAATACTCGACGCACCAATGATCGCGAAGTCGACCTTGAACTGACGAATGAAGTCGATAGCCAGTTCGCCCACAATGCCCTTGTCCCAGGGCCGGACAATACCGCCGGTGATCAGCACCTCGCATTCGGGATAACCGCTCATCATGCTGGCCACGTTCAGGTTGTTCGTGATCACGTGCAACCCGCGATGCCGGTTCAGCGCCCGGGCGACTTCCTCGGTCGTGGTGCCCAGGTTGATGAAGAGCGACGCCTGGTCGGGAATGTGCTGTGCGACCAGTGCGCCTATGCGGCGTTTTTCGTCGTGGAACATGCGCTGGCGCGCGGTGTACGAGACGTTCTCCGAACTGGTTGGGAGGCTCGCGCCGCCGTGATAGCGGCGCAGCAAGTTCATGTCGGAGAGCCAGTTGACGTCGCGGCGAATGGTTTGCGGCGTGACGTCGAAATGCGTGGCCAGGTCCTCTACCGTCACGAAGCCGTCGCGTTGCACCCAGTCGAGCAGCTCTTGCTGCCGTGCGTTCAAGGTGATGCGGGGATCTCGTGTCATGGCGTCGAAGAGTGCGCTTTATTGTCGTGAGGTGGCCCGTATTGTAAGGGAAAGGCCCGGTGGAGCTGCAATGCTCGATCATCCGCAATTGCCGCTCGCCCGCGGACGCAAGCGCTTCGCGACGCACCGTGCCGGGGAAGTTTACGGCGCCGGCGCCACATGGAAAGCAGCGAGTTCGTTACGACGCATTACGCCGCTAGGCCTTCGCGACCGGGCAGGACCAAAGCCGCTCCTGCATGATTCTGCATGATCGATACGTGTACATGTCCGCATGACCCGATGTCCGCACCAACTGTCCGGATTGCATGCTGCGCTTCCTGCGCGGCAACTCGTCAGGATGGCAAAATTGATTGTGTCGAGTCTGAACGTGGGCGAGCGGCCGGCAAGCCGTTGGGAGGCATACGGGCTCTGCTCGGAGACGGGTCGGCGAAAGTCGGATGGTTGAATCGTCTTCGAATGGCTTGCCGAAATATGTCTGTAAGCGGGCGGGAATCAAGCCTGACGTGCGCTATCACCACGCGTTCGGGGGCGGTACGATTTATGCTGATTTGTGCGGTATCCGGAACTGACATGTGGTTTTGACGGTCTCTCTCCGGGCCTGCAGCTTCGTTGCAACCCGGCTAAGATGCAGGCTCTAAGTCTTTAACCACATGAGGACGCCGCGGCCTTAAGTCCACGGCGTCGCCTGATTTTCGGCCGGTTTGGCTGACGGCGCGTTCAATACAGCTTTGGGAGCGCGATTTTTATGCACACTGATAGTACCCATGTGATGCCCTGGCGGATCGAAGATATCGACCTGTCCCGGATCGACCGGCGCAAAGCGGCATCCAACGAACACCTTCTCCTGTTGCTTTGCGCGGCTTCGTTCATTGAGAGCGGGACCGATCTTTATACAAGCAACCTGAGCACGTATTTCAACGACGACCCCGAGGTTTCCGACTGGCTCAACAACGAGTGGGAACCGGAAGAGATGCAGCACGGCCGCGCGTTGAAAACGTATATCCATCATGTGTGGCCCGAGTTCGACTGGGATACGGCATTCAAGAACTTCTTCGCCGAGTATTCGCTGACGTGTTCAGTCGAGGACTTCGAAAAAACGCGTGCGCTGGAAATGGTCGCGCGTTGTGTCGTTGAAACCGGTACGGCCACGCTGTATCGGGCCATTAACGAGTGCTCGGACGAGCCGGTGCTCAAGCAACTCACGGACAACATCCGCACAGATGAAGTCCGCCATTACAAGCACTTCTTCCGCTTTTTCAAGAAGTACAACAAAATCGAAGGCAATGGCCGTTTCGCCGTACTTGGTGCGTTGTTGCGTCGTGTAATAGAAATCAAGAGCGAAGATTCTGAGATAGCGCTGCGCCATGTATTTGCCATTCGTTACCCTGAACGCGCGAATGACACCGCGCACAATCGGGAGCTGGCGGCGCGGGTGAATGCACTGGTCCGGCGCAATTTGTCGGCTGATATGTGCGTGAAAATGCTGCTCAAGCCGCTTGATCTGCCGGCTCGAATTCAGCCCAGCGTGCACTATCCGCTCGCGAAGATTACGCAGCACGTGTTCTTCCGCTAGGCCGGTTTGCCGTTTGCATTGAACGGTTCGCCAAGCTTTAATCGATGGCCCGCTTTCGCGGGCCATCGTCTTTTCACGGAGATCCGCATGACTGATTCCACTGCGTCCGGTGCTCATGGTTTCGAGCACGGCACGTTCGACGAATGGCCTCCGGAGTTGCGGACGTTGTTCGACGGCACGTCGATCGAGACGAAAACGGGCTTCACGGCGTCGTTGCTTGCAGCCAATGAAGGCCGCGTGCGGACGTCGCTGCTGAGCGTTGGCGAGTTGTTCGCGCCGGACCCGGGTACCTTGTGTTTTTCGCTGTGGCCGCAGTCGCGGGCGGCGCGGCTGGTGTCGAAGACGGGGTGCGCCACATTGACCTTCGTCTTCGATGAAGCCTTCTTCCAGGTGCAGCTTCAGGCGCAAATCGCGCCGCTGGAGGGGGCGTCGGTCACCTGTTTTATTGCGACGATAGAAAGCGGGGAGTGGCAGAAAGTGCCTTATGCGCGCCTCGTGCAGGGGATTGGATTCGAGTTCGCGCAGGGGCAGGGGGACGCGGTGCTGGAGCGCTGGGGAGAACAGATCGATGTGCTGAAGCGTGCGGCGAGCGCCGCCGCTTGAAATGCAAAAAGCGGAGCCGAGGGGCTCCGCTTTTTTATCGAGTGCAGTGTCGGGCGGTTGCGCCGCAAAGGGCCTCCATCTGCCCTTGCTCCAACATAGCGAGGCTAAAAACAACCTCGCTCGCAGCGCGTAGAAGGCGGTATAGGCGAGACGTCCCGCCCACGCCATCGCGCTATTTAACGCCCACGTTGTCCCGTGCGCGGCGTATCGCGTCGACCTGCACCGCCGCCGCCTTCACTGCGCGGCTTGCCGCCCAGCAGCGCGGCGCCGGCCGGCCGTGAGCCTTCGGGTTTGCGCGGCGCGGAGCCATTGCCGCCGGTTTTCGTGGCGACCGGTTTCTGCGAGCGCGAACCGTAGCCCCCACCGTTGCCACCATTACCACCGCCACCGTTACCATTCGCCGGCTTGGCCGACGGACGGCCGCCACCGTTCGATTGCTTCGGCGCGCCCTGACGCGGCGCACCTTGGCCTTGACGCGCACCGCCTCCGCCTTGGCCGCGACGGAGAATCGGTTCCGGCTTCTGCGTCAGATCCGGCTCGAAGCCCGCGATAACTTCCTGCGGAATCGGCCGCTTGATCAGGCGTTCGATGTCCTTGAGCAACTGGTGTTCATCGACGCAAACCAGCGACAGCGCTTCACCCGTTGCCCCGGCACGACCGGTACGGCCGATCCGGTGAACATAATCCTCGGGCACATTCGGCAGGTCGAAGTTGACGACGTGCGGCAACTGGTCGATATCGATACCGCGCGCCGCAATGTCCGTCGCGACCAATACCTGCAGCGTGTTGTCCTTGAACTCGGCCAAAGCACGCGTACGTGCCGACTGGCTCTTGTTGCCGTGAATGGCGAGCGCGCTGATGCCGTCCTTCGTCAACTGTTCGGCGAGCCGGTTCGCGCCATGCTTGGTGCGCGTGAACACCAGTACCTGGAACCAGTTGTTCTGGCGGATCAGGTGCGTGAGCAGCTCGCGCTTCTTGTCGCGATCGACCGGGTGGATCTTCTGCGCGATGGCTTCAACGGTCGAATTCCGGCGTGCCACTTCAATGAGCGCCGGACGGTCGAGCAGGCTGTCCGCAAGCGTCTTGATTTCTTCCGAAAACGTGGCCGAGAACAGCAGGTTCTGGCGCTTCGGCGGCAACTTGGCCAGCACGCGCTTGATGTCGTGAATGAAGCCCATGTCGAGCATGCGGTCGGCTTCGTCGAGGACCAGGATCTCGAGCTTCGACAAGTCGATGGTCTTCTGCTGCATGTGATCGAGCAACCGGCCCGGCGTTGCCACGACAATGTCCACACCGCGTCGCAATGCATCGATTTGCGGATTGATGCCCACGCCGCCGAACATCACGGTCGATTTCAGTTTCAGGTACTTGCCGTAGGCGCGCACGCTTTCTTCTACCTGGGCGGCGAGTTCGCGCGTGGGCGTGAGGATCAGCGCGCGGACCGGGCGCTTGGCGCCAGCCGCCGGCGAGGGCGCTTCGGACAGGCGTTGCAGGATAGGCAGCGTGAAGCCGGCGGTCTTACCCGTGCCGGTTTGCGCGCCTGCGAGCAGGTCGCCGCCGTTCAGCACAGCCGGGATGGCCTGCAACTGGATGGGGGTAGGGACGGTGTAGCCGAGTTCGTTGACAGCGCGAAGCAGGGATTCGGACAAGCCGAGGGAATCAAAAGACATAAGTGTTCACAGATTCGGTATGACGACCGGCGCTATCGCTTGTAGCCCCAAAAGGCTTGAAGCCCCAAAAAAGGCGGCCCGCACAACTTGGTGCGTGCGTACGACGATCGAGGAAATCGGGCGGCATGACGTTCGGGGCGCTTGCTCGAGGTACACGCTACGAGCGCCGGGAAAGTTGCCGCGAAGATCAACGCGCTATCAAGACACGCTGACTGGCGTTAAGTTGCATTTGAAACGCCGTAAAACGCTTCGCGTCAGGCATTAGGTGCCGATCAGGGCAGGCTCATGCACGTACGCACGCAACGTATTCAAGCAAAGTGCTCAAGCAACGTAGCGTGCAATGCTGACGAATTGACACAAGCTGCCGCCCAACACGAACAGGTGCCAGATGCCATGTCCATGCCGGATGCGCTCGTCGTTGATGAAAAAGTAAA
This sequence comes from Caballeronia udeis, assembly GCF_044909315.1. Lineage (GTDB taxonomy): Bacteria > Pseudomonadota > Gammaproteobacteria > Burkholderiales > Burkholderiaceae > Caballeronia > Caballeronia udeis_A. Next base: position 37,416 of record NZ_JBIYEB010000001.1, on the reverse strand, counting down.
TGCCGGCGCTGTAGATCAAACCGCCGGCCAGCAGCCACGCCGTGCCGGCGGGCGGTAACGCTGTAACGAGAGGACGGATGGCTACGAGCGCGAGCCAGCCCATCATCACGTAAATCACCATGGATACGCTGCGGGTTCGACGCCCGAGCGTGAGTTCCTGAACGATGCCAAGAGCGGCAAGCCCCCAGCTTACCCCGAATAACGACCAGCCCCACGGGCCGCGCAGCGTAACGAGCGTGAACGGGGTGTAGCTTCCTGCGATCAGCAAGTAAATGGCCGAATGATCGCATTTTTGCAATACCGACTTGAGCCGCGGGTTGCGGACCGAGTGATACAGCGTGGAAATAGCGTACAGCACGAGCAACATGGCGCCGTACACGGCAAAGCTGACGATCTTGTACGGGTCGCGTTCCATCGAGGCCATGGTGACAAGCGTAGCGAGCCCTGCCACCGACAGCACTGTGCCGACGAGGTGGGTAACGCTGTTGAACCGCTCACCAAAGTGCATCGACCATCCTCATCACGTCGTTGTGATCCTGCCTGCAACGCCGCGCTTTCTGCCTTATTTTCTACATTAAGGAAATGAATGCTGAGACCGGAGCAAAACCGGTGCAATCCGGTCTACCAACCCGGGCATTTTACCGCGCCGGTGGTTTATCCCGCCTGCGTACCCACGTTCCAGCTTATTCGTGCGCAAAAAAGACGAAGGGCGCAGCCCCGGTTTCGAGGCCTGCGCCCTGCTTGCGCCCTTGAGCGCATTTTACTCTACCTGCGGAAAACCCTTCTTCGATCAGTCAAGCGGGGCTGAGCGCAGGTTGCTGACTTGTTGCGGCGACACCGGCGTACCGTGGTTGCCCCACGACATACGAATGTACGTCACAACCGCAGCCACTTCCGTATCCGACAGGGCTTGCGCGAACGGCGGCATGCCATACGGACGCGGGTTGCCGCCCGTGCTCGGCGGGTAACCACCATTGAGCACCATGCGGATCGGGTTCACGGCCGACTGCATCTGGATGGACTGATTCGTGGCAAGCGGCGGATAGGCCGGCGGTTTGCCCAGACCGTTTTCCGCGTGGCACTTCGCGCAGTTTTCCGTGTAGATCTTCTTGCCCTGTTGCAGCAATTCCGACCCGAACTGCGCCGATGTTTCGAACTGCATGGTTTCCGGCGCTTCGCCCTTTTGCGGGATCGACTTCAGGAACGTCGACATCGCGCTGATGTCCGCGTCCGTCATGTACTGCAAGCTGTTGTGGACCACTTCGGCCATCGGGCCAAACACTGCGCCGCGTTGCGACACGCCGGTCTTCAGCAGGTCGTTGATGTCCTTGATGTCCCAGTCGCCCAGGCCAGCTTCCTTATTCGACGTCAACGACGGTGCGTACCAGTTCTGCAGCGGGATCAGGCCGCCGCCGAACGCAGCCGAACTGACCGGGCCGCCCAGCGGGTTGATCGATGTATGGCACATGCTGCAATGGCCAAGGCCTTCGATCAGGTAAGCGCCGCGGTTCCATTCAACCGACTTGGTGGGATCTGGCTTGAATTCGCCTTCGCTGAAGAACAGCACGCGCCAGCCAATCAGCATGTTGCGCTGGTTGAACGGGAAGCGCAGTTCGTGCGGACGGCTGGGTTCATTGACCGGCGGCACCGAGCGCATGTACGCGAACATGGCGTCCGAGTCGGCGCGCGTGACCTTGGTATAAGCCGTGAACGGCATGGCCGGGTACAGCAGGCTGCCGTCTTTCGAGCGGCCGACGTGGATTGACCGGTAGAAGTCGTCCGACGTCCACTTGCCGATGCCGTATTGATCGTCTGGTGTGATGTTCGGCGTGTAGAGCGTGCCGAACGGCGTGAGCATGGGCAGGCCGCCGGCAAACGTCTTGCCGCCGCGGACCGTGTGGCAGGCGATACAGTCGCCGGCGCGGGCCAGATATTCGCCGCGTTTGATCAGCTCGGTCTGGTCGGCGGGGACTGCGGCGACGGCGCCGCTCGAATGGAAGGTCTCGCCACCCGACCAGAGTGCGGCGGCGGCTGCGGCGGCCGTAATCACGACAACAGCCGAAAGTGCGAACAGGGACTTGCGTTTCATATTCTTCTCGCTCCTCGCGCCTTATTGCGGTTCGCTGCCGCAGGCGAGCGGCGTCTTGCGCGAGCCTGCAGGCGCGGGTACCGGATTCGCCGGTGCGGTTTGCGTGGAGAGCCAGGCGGCGACAGCGGTCACGTCGTCGTCGGTCAGGCGGGTGGCGATCTGTTGCATGCAGTCAGGTGCCTTCGCGTGACGCGAGCCCGCACGCCAGGCGCCAAGCTGCGCGCTGATGTAGTCGGAGTGCAATCCCACAAGACCCGGAATAGCCGGTTGCATACCCGTCAGGTTCGTGCCGTGGCATGCCGCGCAGGCGGGAATGCCGCGCCCTGCGTCGCCCTTCAGCACGATCTGCTGGCCTTTCGACAACGTTGACGGTGACACAGTCGGCTTGGCCGGCTGCGGATACGGAGGACGTTGTTCGGAGAAATACGTGGCGATCTCATGAAGGTAGTCGTCGGAGAGATACGTGACGAGGTAGTTCATTGGCGGATACTTCCGGCGGCCTTCGCGGAAGTTCTGCAACTGGTTGTAGATGTAGTCAGCCGGCTTGCCGGCAAGCCGCGGGAAATAGTCGTTGTCCGTGCCTTCGCCGTGGACGCCGTGACATGCCGTGCAACCCTGAACACGCGCTGCCATGGTGTCCGGCGCCATTGGCTGGGCGGCGGCTGTAGCGGGCGCCGGGGCTTCTGCTGCGCCGGCAATGCTGGCTGTGCCGATCAGCGCCAGAGCCATTAGCGGGGCGAGCAACGGACGAAATATGCGTCTTGAAGACACGCGACACTCCATGAATTTCGAGGACCTGCCGAGCTTCGTTCGGCCCGGTGCGAATATGTGGTGAACCATTGCCACATTGGCTCTGCGAGCCCCTGATGCGACGCGGCATTCTATCATCGTTGCCTGATGATGACTATTTGAGCATCGCCCTGTTGCACTGCACCTTCAACGTGTACGCGACAATTTGCCGCGCGACTGATCGACAGGGGTTTTTGAACGTGCGTCGTAGTTGGTTGTCGGCGGTGAATGACAAAGTATCGACGGATTTTGTCGGATTTGGCGACGGTTTTGTTGGGCTCGGGTGCCCTTGGGCATTGGTGCATTTCGCAGGCTCATTCCGCTAGACTCGCGTTCCGGCCCATGCGGTGTGTTTTGTTTTTTCTTCGACCTTCCTCGAACCTTCAATGCATTCCTTGTTTGCTTTCAGCCTGAATCTCTCCGTCAAGGCATGGTCATGAGTGACGATCCGCTGTGGTTGGCCCAAGTCCTCGTTGCCGCGCTCGCCGACATCGCGTTTGCCTGCACGCTCGGCGGGGCGTTCCTGAGTGTGTGGTTATCGAAGGAAAACGCGCCTGCGCCCGTTTCGCCGGCGCGTCTCGGCTGGGTGAGGGCGCGGCGGCTGAGCACAGGGGGCGCGGTCGTGCTCGCGGTGGCGGATCTTGTGCTGGTCTGGCTGCAGGCGGCGTCCATGAGCGGTGCGCCTCTCTTTCAGGCCTTCGATGCCGTGGTTACCGTGGTCACGGGTACGTACGCTGGCAAGGGCTGGGCGATCGCGTTCGCCGGCAGCGTGCTGCTGATCCTGGCGACGGCGTTGGGTAAACCGAAGGGTGGTCCGCGAGTCGGATTGTTCGCGGTCGGGGCACTCGTGGCGGCGGCGGGCAAGGCGTCGGTGGGACATGCCGCCGATGCCGGCGCGTTTTCGCTCGCCGAAGGCGTGCAGACCGTTCATCTGCTGGCAACGGCCGTTTGGGGCGGGCTGGTCATCGCAAGCGCTTGGCGGGTGTTGCCGGCGCTGAGGACATCGCTCGCGCGGGCTTTTTTGATTCGTATTGCCGGGAAGGTCTCCACGGCAGCGGTGGTCGCTGTGTCTTTAGTCATTCTCACCGGGATTTATAACGCGTGGCGGGGGTTGGGCGGATCGGCGCAGGCGCTCGAAACCAGCGGCTGGGGCCACGCGCTGGTTGTGAAGGGTGTGCTTATTGGGACCGCGTTGCTGCTCGGTGCGATGAACCGATGGTCCGTCATGCCGCGGTTGCAACGCACCGCATCGACAGTCGATGCGCACGCGTTCACCGGGATCATGCGAATGGAGGCGTTGCTGATTGTTGCGGTGTTTGTCGCGGCCGCCGTGCTGTCGCACAGCGTGCCGGGTTTTTCTGCGATGGGTTAGACGGGCCGCATGAGTTCGGCTAATTGATGCCGATAGTTACTCGTAGCCCAGCCTGTGACTCACGATCGGTGCGCAGAACAGCGCCAGCGCGCATCCTATCGCCTTGCCTTGAAGCTCGACGAACGCACGGTGCGACATGGGCGACGACATGACTACATCGAGGAGTTGAGGCAAGCAAAACAGCACGGCCGCGCCGATAAAGCAGCGCGTCACCGTCGACATGCGCCAGCTGCGCTGGGCGCCTACGGCGGCACAGATCACGCGCAGCACGCCAAACAGCACCAATGCGCCGACGGCCATCTGCGTGCGGACGAATTCATCTGGAAGGGTGTAGTAATACATGCTGGACTCTCTAGCTTTGTCGTCGCGCTCTTCCCGGGCGCTGGGTCGAAACAAAAACACGTACGCGAGATCATGCAAGACGCGGGCCAGGCGTTGTCACCGCATGCAAAGCCTTGCTGCACATAGGTTTCGTGTGCCACAAGGCCGCCGTTTCCAGTGCTGTAACCCGTTGGCCGATTAAATCCGGCCAGCACGTTACGTAACGCCATCGAGACGGAATTCCCGTCTCAATAACGCTATTCTACGATGCCCGCGCTATCTGCATAGTGCGGTGCAACGCAATTCTTCCATCACCACTCTGCAACGCTGCCGTCGGCATGGCGCCACACCGGATTGCGCCAGCGATGCCCCACCTTGGCCATCTCGCGCACCTTTTCCTCGTTCACCTCGATGCCCAAGCCCGGTCCTTGCGGAATCATCACCATGCCGTCTTCGTATTTGAAGACTTCGGGGTTCTTGATGTAATCGAGCAGGTCGTTGCCCTTGTTGTAGTGAATTCCGAGGCTTTGCTCCTGGATGAAGGCGTTGTAGCTGACCGCATCGATTTGCAGGCAGGTCGCCAGCGCGATGGGCCCAAGCGGGCAGTGGAGGGCGAGGGCGACGTCGTAGGCTTCGGCCATCGATGCAATCTTGCGGCACTCCGTAATCCCGCCCGCGTGCGACGCGTCCGGCTGGATGATGTCGACGTAGCCGCCGGCCAGGATGTGCTTGAAGTCCCAGCGCGAGTACAAACGCTCGCCGAGCGCGATCGGCGTGCTGGTCTGGTTCACGATGTCGCGCAACGCTTCAACGTTCTCCGACAACACGGGCTCTTCGATAAACAGCAGCTTGTACGGGTCGAGTTCCTTCGCGAGAACCTTCGCCATGGGCTTGTGCACGCGGCCGTGGAAGTCCACACCGATGCCAACATTCGGTCCCACCGCCTCACGCACCGCCGCCACGTTGTTGATGACGGCCTGGACCTTGTCGAAGGTATCGATGATCTGAAGTTCTTCCGAACCGTTCATCTTCACCGCCTTGAAACCGCGGTCCACCACGGCGCGCGCGTTGTTCGCGACGTCGCTTGGGCGGTCGCCGCCGATCCACGAATACACCTTGATCCGGTCGCGGACCTGGCCGCCGAGCAGCGCGTGAATGGGTACGCCGTGATGCTTGCCCTTGATGTCCCACAACGCCTGGTCCACGCCCGCAATCGCGCTCATGCCGATCGGGCCGCCGCGGTAGAACCCCGCGCGATACATGACTTGCCAGTGATCCTCGATCAGCAGCGGGTCTTTGCCGATCAGGTAGTCCGACAGCTCATCGACTGCCGCCGCGACCGTGTGTGCTCGGCCTTCCACCACCGGTTCGCCCCAGCCGACGATGCCTTCATCGGTCGTGATCTTCAGGAAACACCAGCGCGGCGGAACGATAAAAGTCTCGAGTTTGGTGATTTTCATGCTGGCGTCTCCTGATTATCCGGTGAGTGGGGAACGAGGGTTTCTATGCTATCAAAAATCCGTTTGATGTGTATATTAATAGTACTATTTGACGGAAAGCCTTGTGGGGAAAGGGTCCGTATAATTGCGTCGTTTTGATTGCCGGCGTCAACTCTGGGAAAAGGGGAAAGTTATCCAGCACGATCTGCACGGACGCGTGGCGTACGAGCTTGGCACCGAGATTTTGCGCGGCGATTTTCCGCCAGCGTCGACGCTGCCGCGCGAAGCCGAACTGATGGAGCGTTTTGGCGTCAGCCGGACCGTGCTGCGGGAGGCGTTGCGCACGCTGACATCGAAGGGATTGATCGAATCGCGGCCGAAGATTGGTACGCGTGTGCGGCCTCAGCAGGCATGGAATCTCCTCGATGCTGATGTTCTGGAATGGTATTCGCGCGTTGCCAAGCCGTTGCAGTTCGCGATCAAGCTGCAGGAAATGCGCGAGATGATCGAGCCTTATGCCGCTGCGTTGGCCGCTGCGAACCACGACGACGCGGCGCTGGCTCGTTTAAGCCAGGCACATCAAGCAATGCTGGAAGCGCGCAATGTCGATGAATGGGTGCGTGCCGATCTACGGTTTCATCTGAGCGTGTTGAATGCGTGCAGCAATGAATTGCTGGTACCGCTCGGGACGCTGATCGAGCGCACGCTCGAGGCGCAGTTGCGGTTGAATGCGCGGCGGGCGGAGGTTTTCAACGCATCGATGGCGGAACATACGGCCGTTTTCGATGCCATCGTCGCGCGGAATTCGGCGGCGGCGCGGGACGCGATGGGTGGTTTGCTCGGCGTGACGCGGGCGAGAATTGAGGGGTAGAGAGGAGTAGGCGGGAGATAAACGACGTTCAGCGCACTCGGCGATATTTCCATTTTCGAGATAAAGTTGCGGGTCCGAGCGCTGTTTTGGATTGGTTTTAGCCGAGATTTTTAGGTGATCTCTCCGGCAGGCGGCGCTCCGCATCATCCGGAAGGAGCCCGAATTGCCGCACGTCCCGATTTCTGTTGTGTCGTCGTGGGGCGCGTGGGCCGTGTTCGTCAGCGTGCTCGCCACCCAACTCGGCGTCCCCATTCCCGCTGCACCCATGCTGGTGCTGGCCGGCACGTTAGTCGCGGCCGGGCTGGCTTCGTTCTGGCATATGTTGGCGGCCGCGGTTATTGCGGTGGTTATCGCCGATGCGCTTTGGTTTACTGCCGGGCGTGTATATGGCCGGCGGTTTCTCAACTCGCTCGTGCGGTTCTCGCTTTCCCTCGATACGACTTTGCGTACGGCCCGGCATTGGTTCGAGCGGTTTGGCGTGCCTTTGCTGGCGCTGTCGAAGTTCGTGCCGGGACTTGGACTGGTGTCGTCGCCGTTGCTCGGGACCACGCAGATTGATGTGCGGGTTTTCTTGTTCTGGGATCTGGTGGGCGCAGGGTTGTGGGCGTCGGCGTGGATGCTTGGCGGCGCGATCCTGAATGCCGAGGTGGCGCATCTGCTGGTGTTTGTGAGGACGTATGGGCTCACCGCACTCGATGTGCTTGCGATGGCCGCGGGCGCGTTTTTGGCGTACCGATGGGCGCGGCGTATTCAGTTCCGCCGATGGCTCGCGAAGTATCGGATCACGCCCGAACAACTCGATGAAATGATGCGGTCAGATGCGCCGCCCGTTATTTTTGATGCCCGGCCGCCAGAGGTGCGGAGGAAGGAGGCGCATCGGATCAAAGGGGCGATTCCGCTGGATCTGGAGTCGTCGAGGAAAATCGATCCGATGTTTCGGGAGCATGAGGTCGTGGTGTATTGCGTGTGTCCGAATGAAGCGACGGCCAAGCATATTGTTCAGCAGTTGAAGGTGAAGGGGTTTCGGAACGTGAGGCCGCTGAAAGGCGGGTTGGACGCGTGGGAGAAGAAGGGGTTTCCGGTGGAGGCTATTCCGTTTGATTCTTTGAGTTCTGGGGCGTTGGGTGTCGAGCCCTCTTCCTCTTCGCTCGATGACGACGATGATCGGAGCATGGGCGATATGGTGACCGTTCGGGCTACGGCGCCGGAGTGAGTTTTTTGCGGGCTTTTGCGGTTTTTCGTTATTGGAGTTGCAACGGATGAAGCTGTTGGATGGAGTGGATCCCGCGCAACTTTTTGGCCTGCCAGCGCCGGATATCGCCACGCTTGATGATGGTCTGCAAGTTCCCTTTGTACAGACAGGGCACGAGCATCACGAGGTGATGCTGTTCGTGCATGGGTCGCTTTGTGACTTTCGATACTGGAAGCCGCAGTTAGGGCCGCTTGCCAAGCAGTATCGATGTGTCGCGCCCAGTCTTTCGCATTATTGGCCTACGGGGGTGCTGGGGTTTGGTGCGATGGCCGGCGGATCAAGGCAGTTTAGCTGGGACGCGCATGTTGATGAGTTGGGGCGGTTTATCGAGCGATTGGCGGCTGGGCCGGTTCATGTTGTTGGGCACTCGCGGGGTGGGTGTGTCGCTTTTCATCTGGCCGTGAGATACCCGGAGTTGGTGAAGTCGTTGGTGCTTGCTGATCCGGGTGGGGCGGTGGCTCGGGGCGGTGATGATGGGAGAGCGCGGACGGTGTTGCCTGCGCCGGTTAATGCGCTGCGGGCGAAGGCGGCAGAGTTGATTGGTAGAGGGGAGGTTGATGAGGGGTTGGGGCTTTTTGTCGATTCGGTGAGTCGGCCGGGGTTCTGGGCGAGGAGTCCGAAAGAGTTCAAAGCGATGGCGATGGATAACGCGAATACGCTGGCGCTGCAGTTCCGCGATCCGTTGCCGGCCTACGATGCGCATACGGCGTCGAGGGTGCAATGCCCTACGTTGCTAATCGATGGGGAGAAGAGTCCGCGGATGTTTCGGGACGCGGTGGGGGCGTTGGAGGGGTGGATTGAAGGTGCGCGGAGGGGGACGATTGAGGGCGCATCGCATGGGATGAACGTCACGCATGCGGGAGTGTTTAATCGTCTGGTCGGAGGACAACAACGGGGTGGGGAGTACTAGTCCGAACCCTACGAGCGTTAGTGGCAAGGTGTCTCGGCACTGTAGAGGATCACGAGTGCGAGTCGGTGAAGGGGACAGTAGCGAGACGATCGCTTGCTGCGCCCGGATGCCCCGCGCACGTTGATAGTCACACTGACAATTGAACGAGCACCTGCGGACGACTTTTGTCACAGTCTGTTATCTAGTGCCGTATATTCGGCTTATCGAGCATACGCAATAAGTTCCACACCTGAAGCGCCAGCGTGAGATAGATAGGCAGCAGCAAACTCCTCCGCAGGAGGGCGCCAAGCCGCCATCATCTCCACAATCATTTGCTCCTCGTCAATCGAACTACACGTTCGTGGACTCTCAACAGCCGTTGACGGACGTGAATTTGGGTTGGTGGGCCAGAGTTAAAACGTGGCTCGGGCTTCCGTAGTTCGTCAAGCGAATGGTTTAACCGTGTTCGTAGCTTGCTAGGGTGAGCGGCTTGACTGTTACTCCTGCCAAGTAGTCTCTGACCGCTTGCGCCAGGGTCAGCGATGGTTCTGCTGCCGGGGAAGCCGAACTAAGCCCAGCGAAGCCCGCCATAGCGGTTTCTAACGCCTTTTGAACGGCTTCGTGTTCATGAGGCTCAGCCTCAATTGAAAGTGCCTTTGGGCGACTCTGTCCGTCAAGTTCAATTTTCAACGTGTAGCCCACGTTGAAGCCTTTCCATTCACCCTGCGGCATAGATCGAATGTGCGCGAAAAGTTGATCAGTCTGGACGGCAAGCGCCCGGGCGCGAATTATCGCCTGACGCGGGTCTGTCGTGCCCAGGGACTTAAAGACCTGTTGCTGACCTGTCACAAGCGAAATATCCGAGGGAACTCGACGTCGAAAATAGAACACGGTCCCGTGCCGGGATCGCTGCAAGAATTGACTTGGCATAGTCGTGTGCTGCACCTTTGTGCTGCACCTGACCGGGCAAGAGAAAGCAAAAAGCCCCTGACCGTGAGGGTCAAGGGCTTTAGGTAATACTGGTGGCGAATCAGGGATTCGAACCCCGGACCTGCGGATTATGATTCCGTCGCTCTAACCGGCTGAGCTAATTCGCCAAGAGATCGAGATTATGAAGAGGGTTGCGAAACCTGTCAACCCCTTCCAGGCTCATTCCTAGAGACAAGTTAGCCTGGAAAGCGACCACCCCACAACCTCTCCCCAGACCGCCCGGAAATCAATCCGAGTCATAAACCGCCGTGCCCCTTGTCTCCTTAACAAACAGCATCCCGATCACGAACGCCGCCAAGGCGATCACGATCGGATACCACAGCCCCGAGAAGATATTTCCCTTCGCGGCCACGATAGCGAACGCCGTCGCCGGCAAGAACCCGCCGAACCAGCCATTGCCAATGTGATAAGGCAGCGACATCGACGTGTACCGGATCCGCGCCGGGAACATCTCGACCAGCATCGCGGCAATGGGCCCATAAACCATCGTCACGAAGATCATCATGATGGTCAGGATCACAATAGCCATCGGCCAGTTGATCAGCGCCGGATCAGCCTTCGCCGGATAACCCGCCGACTTCAGCGTGCCAGCCAGCGTCTTGTCGAACGCGGCGCCTTTCTCCTTCGCATCCGCCGCCTTGCCGTCATACGTATCCACCACGGTGTCGCCCACCTTGACCTGCGCGATCGTCCCCGCCGGAGCGGCCACGTTCTCGTAGTTCAAACCGGCCTTCGACAACGCGCTCTTGGCAATATCGCAGGAGCTCGTGAACTTCGACGTACCCACCGGGTTGAACTGGAACGAACACTCGTCCGGATTGGCAATCACGCTGATCGGCGCCTTGGCCGTCGCGGCTTCCAGCGTCGGATTCGTGTAGTGAGCCAGCGCATGGAAGAGCGGGAAGTACGACAGCGCGGCAATCAGGCAGCCGGCCATGATGATCGGCTTGCGCCCGATCTTGTCCGAGAGCGACCCGAAGAACAGGAAGAACGGCGTCCCGATCAACAACGCCACCGCCACCATGATATTGGCGCTGGTGCCATCAACCTTCAGCGTCTGCGTCAGGAAAAACAGCGTATAGAACTGGCCCGTATACCAAACCACGGCCTGTCCCATCGTCAGCCCGAACAGCGCGAGCAGCACGATCCTGAGGTTCTTCCACTGGCCGAACGCTTCGGTAAGCGGCGCCTTCGACGTCTTCCCTTCCGCCTTGATGCGCTCGAATACCGGCGATTCGTGCAGTTTCAGCCGGATCCAAACGGAGACGCCAAGCAGCAGGATCGACACCAGGAACGGCACGCGCCAGCCCCATGCACCGAACGTTTCCTCACCAACGGAAGTCCGCACGATCAGGATCACGAGCAGCGAGATGAAAAGCCCGAGCGTAGCCGTGGTCTGGATCCACGCAGTCCACGCGCCGCGCTTGTTGGCGGGCGCATGTTCAGCCACGTAAGTCGCCGCCCCTCCGTATTCCCCGCCGAGCGCGAGCCCTTGCAGCAGCCGCATCGCGATGAAGAGCACAGGCGCGGCTATGCCGATCGTGCCGTATCCGGGCAGCAGCCCGACCACGAACGTCGACAGACCCATGATCACAATGGTGACAAGGAAGGTGTACTTGCGCCCGACCATATCGCCGAGACGCCCGAACACAATCGCGCCGAACGGCCGCACGGCAAAACCCGCCGCAAAGCCGAGCAAGGTGAAGATGAAAGCGGCCGTCGGATTGACGCCGGAGAAGAAGGTCCTGCTTATATAGATGGCAAGCGAGCCCGCCAGATAAAAGTCATACCACTCGAACACCGTGCCTAGCGATGACGCGAAAATCACGCGCCGTTCTTCGCTCGTCATCGGCGAGTGGGAAATGCGCCCCTCGACCGTTGCCATGAAGTCGTCTCCTGTATTGATCTTTGAATGGCACCCACGGATAGCAGCGCCGTGCATTGATTATTGGAAGGAAAACTTACGGCGTTCTGACGCGGAAGGGGAGCGCGCTCAGGCGGTTTCTTATTATCATATTGATTCAAATGCTTGAAATAAGCTTTCTTCTATCTCAATAAAGTAGGTAACGTCGGTCTAAATCGGGTTGTGCAAAAATATCAGACCGATGGCGATCAGGGTTTGTCCCGGGCAGGATAAACCCGTTGCAAGCCCACCCTGACAAGCGTTCCAGCTTGCCGCGGCGTTTCGCTGTACACGTGATCGCCTATATCGAGGGTGCCGCCGTGCATCGTCACGATCTCGCGGACGATCGCGAGACCAAGTCCGCTGCCATCTCCTTCACGCCCAAGAATGCGATAGAACCGCTCGAGCACACGCGTGCGTTCCGCCGCCGGAATGCCCAATCCCGTGTCTTCCACTTCGAGAAAGACGTGCCGCGTGTCGGACTCGTCGGTGCGCACGCGGACCGTGATTCGTCCTCCGGGCGGGGTATAGCGAATGGCGTTATCGATAAGATTCGACAGCATCTCGCGCAACATCACCGCATTGCCTTCAACCGCGACCGGATTCGGGGGCTCCTCGTAACCAATGTCCATCCGTTTGGCCAACGCCGCCTGCACCCAGTCGCGCACGGCGAGCCGCGCGAGGTCGGTCAACTCCACGCGCGAGAAAATTTGGCCCGACATCCGGTTCTCCGCCCGAGCCAACGCGAGCAACTGCGTCACCAACCGCGCCGCATGCTCGGAACTCGTCGAAATCTGTTCAAGCGAGCGCTGCACTTCCGCCGATACATCCTGCCGCAACGCCAGCTCGGCCTGCGTCCTCAAGCCCGCGAGCGGCGTTTTCATCTGATGCGCGGCGTCGGCTATGAACCGCTTCTGCAACTGCATGTTCTGCTCGAGCCGGTTGAGCAGATCGTTGAACGAGGCCACCAACGGCGCGATTTCCGGCGGCGCGCGGCTGGCTTCGAGCGGCGAGAGATCATCGGGACGGCGGGCGCGGATATTCGCTTGCAGCGCATGCAGCGGCGCGAGTCCACGCGACAACCCGAACCAGACCAGCACAATAGCCAACGGCAAGATCACGAACTGCGGCAGGATCACGCCCTTGATGATGTCGTTAGCCAACTGGCTGCGTTTATCGAGCGTCTCGGCCACCTGGACCAGCACCGGATGAGCGAGCGTTGGCGCTTCCACCGTCGTGTACGCGACGCGAATGTCGTTGCCGCGCAGCACGTCGTCACGAAATTCCACAATGCCAGGTTGCGGCCGGTCATCGTCGTGAGGCAGGGGCATATCGGCGTCGCCACCTACCAATTCGCCGCGCGTACCGAGCACCTGGAAGAACACGCTATCCACGTTGTCCGCGCGCAGGAAGTCTCGCGTGGCGCTCGGCAGGCGTAATTCCGCGACGCCATTCACCGGCGCGATCTGCCGCGCGAGCACGTAGGCATCCGTCTCGAGTGCGCGGTCGAACGGCCCGTTGGCGATCGACTTGGCGACGAGATACGTGACCGCAATACTCATGGGCCACAGAAGCAGCAGCGGCGCGAGCATCCAGTCTAGGATCTCGCCGAATAGCGAACGCGGCGCGGGCTCGCCGTCGGGCTCGAGCTCGTCGGGCGGAGCGAACGGATTGGCATAACGCGCGTCGCGGGAAGCGTCAGGGTCGGCTTCCGGCAAATCCGGCGGTAGAGGTGTCAGCTCGCGCAACGCCGGAGCGGCGCGCTCGGGGGACGCTGGCGAGCCCATGGCGTGGTTACTCGTGGTTACTGTTACTTGTACTGCTGGCTGGGCGAGACGGGCTCGTCGGGGTTTGCCGGGGCAGACGGAGCAGGATTCGTCATCGCGGCAACGGCTTTTTCAAGGCTATAGCCTAGCCCGCGAACGGTTATGATGCGCGCCCCACCGGGCTCGATTTTTTTTCTTAGCCGATGGACATAGACTTCGATCGCGTTATTGCTGACTTCCTCACCCCACTCGCAAAGGTGGTTGACGAGCTGTTCCTTTGAGACCAGCCGGCCGACCCGCTGCAGCAGGACTTCAAGCACACCGAGTTCGCGCGCCGATAACTCGATCACCTGGTCGTTGATGGACGCAATGCGCCCGACCTGATCGAACGCGAGCGCGCCATGTCTGACGACGGTGGGGCCGCCGCCCGCGCCCCGCCGGGTAAGGGCGCGCACGCGGGCTTCGAGTTCGTTCAGCGCGAACGGTTTGGCCATGTAGTCGTCGGCGCCGAGGTCGAGGCCCTTGACGCGTTCGTCGACACTGTCGGAGGCTGTCAGGATCAGCACGGGTATCTGGGAATTGCGGGCTCTGAGGCGTCTCAGGACCTCCAGGCCGGACATCATCGGCAGGCCCAGATCAAGGATCAGAAGGTCGAAAGTCTGGAGCGAAAGCGCGTTGTCCGCGTCCACGCCGTGCTTCACATGATCTACGGCATAGCCCGATTGGCGGAGTGATCGAATGAGACCGTCCGCGAGTATGCTGTCGTCTTCGGCAATGAGGATTCGCATCGTAGTGTGCGCAAAAAGCATTGCCGGCACCGCAATTCGCCCGGCGCGGCGGTCTCCAGGTGTAGTGGTGTCCCGCATGGGTCGAACGTGGCGCTGAAACTACGCGCTCCGATCGGACTTGCAAAAACACCTGTTTTTTTATACAGTGTCTGCAGCAGTGCGCCCAACCGGAAAAAAAGTCCCAAGGGCATGCGCCAGACGCCGTTCATCATAGCAAAGGACGATTCATGGAAGATAGCAAGAAAGGCCCGGGCGGGATGTCTGCAGAGAAGAGCAAGGCGCTGGCCGTCGCGCTCGCGCAGATCGAGAAGCAATTCGGCAAGGGGTCGATCATGCGACTCGGCGCCGGCGAAGCCATTGAAGACATTCAAGTGGTCTCAACCGGTTCGCTCGGACTGGATATTGCATTGGGCGTTGGCGGCTTGCCGCGTGGACGCGTAGTGGAAATCTACGGTCCGGAATCGTCGGGTAAGACCACACTGACGCTGCAAGTGATTGCCGAAATGCAGAAGATCGGCGGCACGGCAGCATTTATTGACGCGGAACACGCGCTCGACATCGCTTACGCACAAAAGCTTGGCGTGAACGCGTCGGACCTGCTGATCTCGCAGCCGGACACGGGTGAGCAGGCGCTGGAAATCTGCGACGCACTTGTGCGCTCGGGTTCCATCGACATGATCGTGATCGACTCGGTCGCGGCGCTCGTGCCGAAGGCTGAAATCGAAGGCGAAATGGGCGACTCGCTGCCTGGTTTGCAAGCGCGTTTGATGTCACAGGCCCTGCGTAAGCTGACCGGCACGATCAAGCGTACGAACTGCCTGGTCATCTTCATCAACCAGATCCGCATGAAGATTGGCGTGATGTTCGGCAATCCGGAAACCACCACGGGTGGTAATGCGCTGAAGTTCTACGCGTCGGTGCGCTTGGACATTCGCCGTATCGGCTCGATCAAGAAGAACGACGAAGTGATCGGCAACGAAACGCGCGTGAAGGTGGTGAAGAACAAGGTTGCGCCTCCGTTCCGCGAAGCCATTTTCGACATTCTCTATGGCGAAGGTATCTCGCGTCAGGGCGAAATCATCGACTTGGGCGTGCAAGCCAAGCTGGTTGATAAAGCCGGTGCCTGGTACAGCTATAACGGCGAACGGATTGGCCAGGGTAAGGACAACGCACGCGAATTCCTGCGTGAGAATCCTGAAATGGCACGCGAAATCGAAAACAAGATTCGCGAGTCGCTGGGCGTCAATGCAATGGCCGACGCAGTTGCACCGGGTGTTGCCGAAGTGGCAGATGAAGAAGAATGAGTTTTAGGCGGTAAAGATGATGCGCAGCAAGAGCCGGTTCGGATCAAAGACCGGTCGCGATTCAAATCGTGACGCGGAGCATGACGTAAAGGAAGATCCTGACGGCTCGAATTCCATCGGTGACGAAGACGAAAGTCCCAGCGCCGAGGAAGGAGTTGATCACTATGAAAGAAGTAGCGATCGATACCGCGCAGCAGCAAGCGAACGCGCCGGTGCGGAGGGATCTGCGCCGGCGCGTCGTTCGTTTGGAAACAGCTTCTCGAAGAGCGGCGGGGCTTCCGGCGAGAAGAGCGGGAGCAGTGGGTTTAATAAGGGCGGTGGTTTTTCCAGCGGCAAGAGTGCTGGCAGTAGCAGCGGCAGCAGCTTCGCCAGGAAAAGCAGCTTTGGACGCACAGGTGGTTCAAGCCTATCGTCCGGCACCAGCAAGGCGGAGGCAATCGCCGCGAGTCTGGAAATTGCCGGTGAAACCACGCAGCAGGACAGCGAACCGGTGTTCGAACGGTCGAGTGATCGTGCCCATCCGAAACGCGGATCGTTTGGTGGCGGGGCGTCGGCGCGGTCATCTTCTTCGGATCGCGTATCGGCGGAGGCCCCGGCTGAGTACGAGCGGTCGAGTGATCGCAGCAAATTTGGACGCGGCGGGTTGTCGGGACGCAAAGCAATCGGCTCGGCCTCGCGTGGAAAATCTTCACCTCAGCCTGCTGACGGCGACGATGTTTTCGAACGGTCCACCGACCGAAAAACCAGCCGTCGCGCCGTGCCGAAGTCAGCGAAACCCGCTGACGAGAAAAACGCAGAAAGCGCCGATATCGCGGTTGTGCCGCAAGTTGACGAGCAACGAATTGAGCCGCCGCAGCCTGATTCGGCCTCTGATTCGGTTGCTGGTTTGGACGCAGTCGACGCGGACGAACGCTTAAGGCGCGCTCGGGCGGTGCTCGAACAAGCGCTTGTTCAATCGCAGGCCGCGCCTGCAAAAGCTGCCAGAAAATCGCAATCGAAAGCCCCAGTAATTTCTCCGGGCATTCAGCAAGACACCACCATCGACATAGCCGATCCATTCGAGCCGTTCGAACAGTGCGCGCCATCGGCAGCGGATGCAGTTAGCGAAACCCAAAACGCCGAGCCGGTTTATTCGCGCGGATCCGCCGGACGTGGAAAACCCACGGCAACGGGCGATTCGAAGCGAAAGGGGCCGCAGCTATCGTTACGTGGCCGTGCTCTCGGTTACTTATCGCGTCGTGAACACAGCCGCGCTGAGTTATCCCGTAAGCTGACACCCCATCTCGCCGAAAGCGATTCCCTCGATACCTTGCTCGACGCGCTGGAGCGTGAAGGGTGGTTATCGAATGAGCGATTTGTCGAGAGCGTGGTTCATCGGCGGGGCAATCGTCTTGGCACAAGCCGGATCGTCAATGAGTTGAAGCGGAACGGTATTGACGAAACGTTGATTCAGGACGCCGGCGCAGAATTGAACAAGACCGAGCTCACCCGTGCTCGCGACGTCTGGAGCAGGAAATTCGGCGAACTACCGACGACACCCGCCGAGCGTGCGAAACAAGCGCGCTTTCTCGCTACGCGAGGGTTCAACGGCGGGACGATCGTGAAAGTGCTGAAAGCGGGCGATGACGAATTCATCGACGAATAGGCGCCAACGGAAATTAGGTCCGCAAGCGTGCAACGAACGAACATGACTGAGGCTCCAACACATGACTGAGGCTCTAACGCGCGAATAACGGACGCTTCACGCCTCAGCCGGCTCGACAAAAACGACGCACCAACAACGCGCAAACGGGCCGCAAAACACCACAAACCCCCATCCCCAAAAGCACAAACAAAAACCCCAACTCCGACGTTGAGCGGAATCCCCCATCACCCGCCGTCATCGCGAAACAAACCGCCGCACCAGCCCGCGCATTCCCCCTCAAGCTTCCCCCACGGGAACTCGGTCCGGCTGAAAATGGCCAGTATGGTAAAATTTCGGCGTTTTCTCATTCCGGCCTTCCTCTGCACATGCCGCTTTCTCCGCCCGTTTCCCGACAGTTGCGCCATCGCCGCGCGATTCGAATGGAAGCGTTTGAGCGCGAAGATGGCTTGTGGGATATCGAAGCCTGTCTAACTGATGAAAAGCCGCGCGACGTCAAACTCGCGGCGGGCGTCCGGCCCCAAGGCCTGCCGATCCATGAACTCTGGCTGCGCATCACCATTGACCGCACGTTCACCATCGTCGACGCCGAAGCGGCTTCCGAGTGGGCACCGTATGCGGGTCTGTGCGCGGCATCGAACTCCGCTTACCGCGCGCTCATCGGACTCAATCTTGTGCAGAATTTCCGTCGTGAATCCAGCCGTTTGCTGGCCGGCACGACCGGTTGCACGCATATCACGGAACTCTGCGCCGTGTTGCCCACAGCGGCCATCCAGGCATTCGCCGGCGAAGTGTGGAACACCGAAAAAGGCGGCGCGCCGGGCACGTCATCGGATAGTTCAGAAAGTGCGGCAGCAGGCACAGAAGCCGAAAAAGAAACCGACAAACCCCCGTTCCAGCTTGGCCGTTGCAACGCGTTGCGTTTCGACGGTGAAGCCGTTCGGCAATATTATCCGCGCTGGTTTGGCCACGCGCCCCGCAGCGGGACGGACCGGATAGCGAATCAGGACAACTCCAAAAAGGCCGGAAGCGACGTGGAGCCGGCTCAGCGAAATTAGCCAAATTAGCAAGAGCAGGTTCCCAGAACTGGCCGACCAGGAAACATCAGCATGACTCCGGACGCGCGTACTGTTCACGCCGGACACGCCGGAAGCAACGCTGAACGCAATTCAAGTAATTCAAGCAACTCATTAATCCAAGTAATCGAAGTTCAATCCAACTCTCAGACTGAAGGAATCACGCATGAAGATTCACGAGTACCAGGGAAAGGAAATCCTGCGGAAGTTCGGCGTCGCGGTCCCGCGCGGCAAGCCCGTGTTCTCGGTGGACGATGCGGTCAAGGCCGCTGAAGAGCTGGGCGGCCCGGTATGGGTCGTCAAGGCTCAGATTCACGCTGGCGGCCGCGGTAAGGGCGGCGGCGTGAAGGTTGCAAAGACGCTGGAACAGGTTCGCGAATATTCGAACCAGATCCTCGGTATGCAACTCGTCACGCACCAGACCGGCCCTGAAGGCCAAAAGGTGAACCGCCTGCTGATCGAAGAAGGCGCGGACATCAAGAAGGAACTGTACGTCGGCCTCGTGCTCGACCGCATCACGCAAAAAGTCGTGGTGATGGCATCAAGCGAAGGCGGTATGGACATTGAAGAAGTCGCGGAAAAGACACCGGAACTGCTGCACAAGTTCGCCGTCGAGCCGTCGACGGGTCTGCTGGACAAAGACGCCGACGAGCTCTCGCGCAAGATCGGCATTCCGGAAGGCTCGATCCCGCAAGCACGCGCGATCCTGCAAGGCCTGTACAAGGCATTCTGGGAAACGGACGCATCGCTGGCTGAAATCAACCCGCTGATCGTCACCGGCGACGGCAAGGTGATCGCACTTGACGCCAAGTTCAACTTCGACGCCAACGCGCTGTTCCGTCATCCGGACATCGTCGCGTATCGCGATATCGACGAAGAAGATCCGGCTGAAGTGGAAGCATCGAAGTTCGATCTGGCCTACATCTCGCTCGATGGCAACATCGGCTGCCTGGTGAACGGCGCCGGTCTGGCAATGGCCACCATGGACACGATCAAGCTGTTCGGCGGCGAGCCGGCCAACTTCCTCGACGTGGGCGGCGGCGCTACGACCGAGAAGGTAACGGAAGCCTTCAAGATCATGTTGAAGAACCCGGGCCTCAAGGCAATCCTCGTGAACATTTTCGGCGGCATCATGCGCTGCGATGTGATCGCGGAAGGCGTGATCGAAGCGTCGAAGGCCGTGTCGCTGAAGGTGCCTCTGGTCGTGCGCATGAAGGGCACGAACGAAGATCTCGGCAAGAAGATGCTGGCGGATTCAGGCTTGCCGATCATCGCGGCCGACAGCATGGAAGAAGCTGCGCAGAAGGTTGTTGCAGCAGCCGAGGGCAAGTAATCGCCTGGGTCATTCCGGCAATTACGAGCGTTCCACCAGACACGAAAGGCGGTGCTTTTCCGCCCGCCGCGCCTTGAAACAAGGTGCGCAGGTGAAAAGCGGCGTCGACGAACAGAGGTCACACTATGTCGATTCTGATCAACAAAGACACCAAGGTCATTACCCAGGGTATTACCGGCAAGACCGGTCAGTTCCACACCCGCGCTTGCCGCGAGTATGCGAACGGCCGTGAAGCTTACGTGGCGGGCGTGAACCCGAAGCGCGCCGGCGAAGATTTCGAAGGCATCCCCATCTACGCAAGCGTCGCGGAAGCGAAGGCTGAAACGGGTGCAACCGTTTCGGTGATCTACGTGCCGCCGGCTGGCGCCGCTGCTGCAATCTGGGAAGCGGTTGAAGCCGATCTGGATCTCGCCATCTGCATCACGGAAGGCATTCCCGTGCGCGACATGCTCGAGATCAAGGACCGTATGCGTCGCGAAAATCGCAAGACGCTGCTGCTCGGACCGAACTGCCCGGGCACCATCACGCCGGACGAACTGAAGATCGGCATCATGCCGGGTCATATCCACCGTAAGGGCCGTATTGGCGTGGTGTCGCGTTCAGGCACGCTCACGTACGAAGCAGTCGGCCAGTTGACGGCTATTGGCCTTGGCCAGTCGTCGGCAGTCGGTATTGGCGGCGATCCGATCAACGGTCTGAAGCACATCGACGTCATGAAGATGTTCAACGACGATCCCGACACGGACGCCGTGATCATGATCGGCGAGATCGGCGGCCCGGACGAAGCGAACGCGGCTTACTGGATCAAGGACAACATGAAGAAGCCGGTGGTTGGCTTCATCGCGGGCGTCACGGCTCCGGCCGGCAAGCGCATGGGTCACGCAGGCGCGCTGATTTCGGGCGGTGCGGACACGGCCGATGCCAAGCTGGAAATCATGGAAGCTTGCGGTATCACCGTCACGAAAAACCCGTCGGAAATGGCGCGTTTGTTGAAGGCGATGCTTTAAGGACTGATCGACAGAAAACGCGGGGCTGCGTTATGCTTACGTAAGCCTTTCGTAGAACGTCGGTACTAAAAGCGGGGGAGCCAAGGCTTCCCCGCTTTTTTATTGCGCGTTTTTTCTGTCGCTATCCGTCATTGGTTTTTTCATGCTCGAATTTTTCGCCACGCTCCATTGGGGCGCTGTTCTTCAGATTATCGTCATCGATATTCTTCTCGGCGGCGATAACGCGGTCGTTATCGCGCTCGCCTGCAGGAATTTGCCGCCGCAGCAACGCACGCGTGGCGTGCTGCTCGGCACGCTCGGCGCAATCGTCTTGCGGGTTGCGTTGATTGCGTTCGCGGTCTTGCTGCTCGATGTTCCGTTCCTCAAGTTCGTTGGCGGCCTCATGTTGTTGTGGATCGGCGTGAAGCTGATGATGCCGGATCACAGCGACCCGAATATCAAGCCGGCGGACCAGCTCTGGGCCGCGATCAAGACGATCATCGTGGCCGATGCCGTGATGAGCCTCGACAACGTGATCGCGGTTGCGGGCGCCGCGGAGGCCGCCGATCCGCAACATCGGTTGGCGCTGGTCATCTTTGGCCTCTTGGTGAGCATTCCGTTGATCGTGTGGGGTAGCACGCTGGTGCTCAAGCTGCTCGATAAATTCCCGATCGTGATTGCGCTCGGTGCCGGTTTGCTCGGGTGGATCGCGGGCGGGTTGATAATCGACGATCCGTTTCTCGATCGATGGCCCGCATCGAATCTGCTGGGCGTTGAATACACGGCGCACGTGATAGGTGCGGTGCTGGTGCTGGGCTTCGGCTGGTACTTCCGCCGACGCGTGCTGGCGGCGGAAGCGAAAGCCGCACATTGATTTTCGGTTCGACCGTTAGCCGTCTGGCTGACTGTTGAGACCGGGTAGGGCTCAATAAGATCGAAGCGTCTGGATTGCATTACACAACCAGGCGCTTCGTCTTTTTGGGAGTTCAGCAATGGCAGCAGCAATAACAGCAGCGGTATGCAGGTCGGATGAAGCAGGTAGTCCGAGTGGTAGCAAAGCTTGGTTTCGAAGGCTGATTACGCGCGGCAAGATAAAGCGTTTTGGGATGGGCTTCACGTTGATCGAGTTGATGATCGTGCTCGCGATTGCCGGCGTGGTCGCGCCGTACGCCATTCCGGCTTATCAGGATTACCTGGCGCGTAGCCGGGTGGGCGAGGGTTTGTCGCTGGCGTCGTCGGCACGGTTGGCGGTGGCGGAGAACGCCGCGAGCGGATCGGATCTGGGCGGTGGATCTGCGTCGCCACCGGGAACCCGGAACGTGGAATCGATTCATGTCGACGACACCAACGGGCAAGTCACCATCGCGTTTTCCACGCGCGTGGCGCCGGCCGGATCGAACACGCTCGTGCTCGTGCCTTCAACGCCGGACAATGCCGAGACGCCAACGGCGCGAACCGTCCTGACCAAGGGTTCGGTTCAGGCCGGATCGATTACGTGGGAATGTTTTGCGGCCACGAAAACGGCGTCTTCCTTGCCGGCGCCAGGCGCGGGTCCATCGCCCTCGCAAGCACCCACGTTGCCGCCTAATCTCGCACCGCCGGAATGCCGGACGTAGGGAGTCGAAAGGCGTTTAGCGAAGCTGAAAGGCTGCCCGCACGAAACCGTAATCGCAGTGAATCGTCGTCACGACGCTTGTAAGCGAGCACGCGGATTGCGGACAGCCTCGATGTTTTGCCTAAACCACCACGGAATTTTCAGGAATGACAGGGATTTCGGCGCATTTCATGCGCTGCGCCGCACAGCAACAGTAATTTTTTGTATAGTGCGCCGGTTGCCGACGTTCCCGACCCCACATGCCTTCAAACATCGCGCGCTACCTTTCTCTTGCTGTCCTCTGCCTGGCACTGACGATTCCGTTCGCGGTCGTCAACCACACGTACCCCATTCCGACCTTCTACGCCGAGTTCAGCGCGCTTGGACTGTTCCTGGTGCTTGGCGGCGCAATGGTGTTGATCGTGAGGTTATCCGAACCGCGGGTGCCGTTCGCCACACCGGTCATCGCGTTAATGCCGCTTGTGCTCGGCTTTCTGCTCGTCGTTCAGACGGTGGTATTGCCGGTGTCGCAGCCGTCGATGAACTGGCTTGGCGGTGGGTATCTGCTCGCATCGTTTATCGCGGTGCATACCGGTTATGGGTTCGTGCGCGCCGGCCTTGCCGAGAAGGCGTTGCGCTGGGGTGCAGCGGCGTTGATCGTGGGTGGTTTGTTCGCCGTGTTTTGCCAGGTCGTGCAGTTGTTCCACATGGAGCCGAAGTTTTCGCCGTTCGTGGTGGCCTACAACATCGAGATCGAACGGCGGCCGTTCGGCAACATGGCGCAGGCGAATCACCTTGCGACCTACATTGCGTTCGCAACGGCGGGTGCGCTGTACCTCGTGCAGACACGACGTTTGCCGGTGATTGTATGGCTCGTCCTGTCCGCGATATTTTCCGCAGGGCTGGCGTTGACCGTGTCGCGGGGGCCGTGGTTGCAGATGGGTGTGATCGTGGTCGGGGGATTCTGGATGGCCTTCATCCAGGGCCGCTCGACCCGGGCAGATGACCCGGATGGACCTGCGAGCCGTGTCGCCCGCAACAAAACACGCGCGTGGTTGATTCCGATCGTGCTGCTCGTGTTGTTCTTCGTCGTGAACGCGGCGATTCGCTGGGCGAACTTGCGTTTTCAACTTGAACTTGGCCAATCGGCTGCGGAGCGGATGCAGGACGCGAATCAGATCGCGCCGCGGCTTGCGCTCTGGAAGTATGGCTGGACCATGTTCCTGACGCACCCGTTGCTGGGTGTTGGCTGGGGCGAGTTCCCGCTGCATCAGTTTGAGTTCGTGGGTGAGCTTGGCGGCGTGGAGATTGCGAACAATTCGCACGATATCTTTATCGATTTGCTCGCGAAAACCGGTTTGCTTGGCATGGCGATTGTGTTGTTCAGCGTGGTGTGCTGGCTCGTGCGCGTGCTGCGTGCGCCGCATACGCCGGCGCGGATTTTCGCGCTGTCGCTGCTGGGCGTGCTGATGATGCATGCGCTGGTCGAGTATCCGCAGCAGTACATGTTTTTCCTGATGCCCGCGATGCTGGTCTTCGGCTTGCTCGAGACGCGGCCGGTGCGGTGGGTGTCGCGGTCGTTTTCCTATGGGTTGTACGTTGTGCTGGTGGTGCTTGGACTGGCTTCGCTGTACCCCATCTTGCGTGATTACAACCGGTCGGAAGTGCTCTATTACGGCTCGCAACCGGCTGAGCAATATCGTGAGGATCCGTCGTTCTTGTTCCGCGCCTGGGGTGAGTACGGCGCCGCGACTTTGCTGCCGATGAACAGCCAGGACCTCGCCACCAAGCTCGCGATGCATCGTCAGGCGCTGGCGTTGTTGCCGGGGGAAACTGTGTTGCGGCGCTATGCGGTGTTGCAGGCGCTGGCCGGACAGTCGCAGGACGCGCTGGATACCATCGCCCGGTTGAAGATCTTCTCCACCGAGCTTCACGACTGGCCGCAACAACTCGCAGATGTTTATCAGCTACTCGACGATCAGGGTAAGCCGCTGGCCGGCTTCAAGGCTGAACTGATGAAGATGTATGGCGTGCCCGCACCGTCGACCAAGGATGACGATAGCGATGATGAGGATGATTGAGGAGAGGGCCGTGGTTCACGCGGCTCTTTAAGGTCTGTCCAGAACAGAACCCGTTCTATCCATTCAGCGGCACCTTCTGCTGTTGTCCCGAGACAACCGCTTGAGCGAGGCTTCGCTCAAGTGGGCTTTTCGCAGCGTGAAATTGCCAGTAATCTCGTGGCAACTACGCGCAAAGCGAGAGGCGACATGCACAGTTGGATATTCCAAGCGAACCCCGAAAGGTTCGACATAGAAGGTTTTTCTGCGACACGTCCCAGCATATTAACTTGGCCCGTTTTCGATCAAGCCGATCAAATGCATGTTGGGGATCGCGTTTATATCTGGCGAGCTGCTGGTAGCGAGAAAGACAAGGCTGGCGTCGTCGCGGAGGCGTTCATTAGTTCGTTGGTGGCGTCGAACGCGTCCGACACTATCGGTGCTGGATTTCGGCTTGATGAAAGCGAAGCCCAGCTCGAATCCAAGCGCGTTTGGTTAAAGATTATTCGGGTGGGCAGCTCCCGCGAACAACTCCGACGCGAATGGCTGAAAGAAGACCCCGTACTTTCAGGCATGCTGATTCTGAAAGAGCCCACGAACACGAACTTTCTACTGTCCGAAAAAGAAGCGGCCCGGATGGCTCAAATGTGGGCTTGCGTTGGGCAAGACTGGAATCGAAGCGAGTCGATCGCGGGATTGTGGGCCTACGTCAAAACACTCGGAATTCCAGTATCAAAGCTGGCTAATTCACCAGTCGCCGCCGTTTCGCTAGTAACGGGGCGCGCGGTCGGCGGAGTCTATAACAAAGTCATGAACTTCCGCAGCATCGATCCGCGGGACCTTCGCGCGGGCATGTCGGGTGGTGGCGAAATCGATAAAGCCGTCTGGGCTGAGTTCTTTAACGCTGAAACACTCGAATTGTGTACGACAGCTATTTATGCCGAATACGAACGTTTGTGGGGGACTAGTGACTCATTGATTGACGTGGTACCTGATGCCGCAGCACTGGAAACGGCAATCGATCGAGAGGCGGTAACGCTGGCCCAGCAGACGTACGAGGATCTGATTTTGAAATATGCGACGCAGAAGTCGCACCTCGCTCTGGCGGACAGGCCCAGTAGTCGGGCCGCCAGACGTACCGTATTCGAACGCGATCCTCTTGTCATTGCTATCGCAAAGGTGCGCGCGGAGTTTCAATGCGAGGTGGCCGGCTGCGCGCATCCAAGTTTCAATGGCAAAGATCGCAAGCCGTATTGCGAAGTTCATCATATCCAGCCGCTCGCTGACGGTGGGGTAGACACAATCGATAACGTCGTGTGTCTTTGTCCGTCGCATCACCGAGAGGCGCACTTCGGCGAGAGTCGCGAAGCCCTGAAATCTGGCTTTATTGCATTGAGGGCACGGGCTTATAACTAGGTTTTACGGGACATGGCAGGAGACTTTCAAATTCAATTCCCCGCCACCCAATCCCCCGACTTCCCTCCATGCTTCTCCAGCACCTTCACATCGGTGATCGTCATTCCGCGGTCCACAGCCTTGCACATGTCATAAACCGTCAGCAGTCCCACCTGCACGGCGGTCAGCGCTTCCATTTCCACGCCTGTGCGCCCGACCGTTTCCACGCGTACTTCGCAAAACACGCCGGGCAGTTTTTCATCGATGGAAAAATCCACCGCCACTCGCGTCAACGCCAGCGGATGGCATAGCGGGATCAGATCGGAGGTGCGTTTTGCGCCCTGGATCGCAGCGATTCGCGCGACACCGAGCACATCGCCTTTTTTAGCCTTGCCGTCGCGGATCAGCGCGAGCGTGGCAGGCAGCATCACGATGGAACCGCGCGCGATGGCCACGCGACGCGTCTCGCTTTTGTCGCCGACATCGACCATGTGCGCTTCGCCAGAAGCATCGAAATGTGTAAGTCCGGACATAACCTCTCCTTGCAACAGGCGCTCATCATAACAGCGGCGCACGGGTGGTCCAGGCGCGCACACGCTGCTACGGTAAGCCTTTCAAATCGTTTTCGCTTGTCCGTTCACAGCGTTCCAGCCGGTGGCCGCACGCCATCCCGGCGACCGTGTAGCAGAGTTTGCCATGCGTCCAAACCGACTAGTTGCCGCCGCGTTGGGAGCTGGAGAAGGACGATAGTTAGGAGGCTTTACGAGGCCGCCGCGTTCGCGGCCGGACTCGTAACAAACCCAAACTTGCCCGCCACATCCGCCCGATCGATACGCCCCAGCGCCAGATCCACGCCAGCCGCGAAATGGAACACGCCGCCGTTATCGTCGAGATCGGCGTATGTGGAAAACAGATCGAGATCGTGATCGTGCAGCGCGGCGACGCGCGGAGCATCCGAACCATCCGAGAACAGCACAGCGCCTTCATCGTCGAGCCAAGCCGCCGTCGGTTCAAACCGCCCGCCTGCGTGATCGGTCAGCCGCAGCGTCCCGTCCGTCGCGTCGTGAAACTCACTCAGCCGCACGATCCACGGCGTGTAACCCAGCTCCACATACACGCGCTGCGGGCCGTTTTGAAAGAACCATTGACCGTCGGCATCGGCGGCATAGTTCCGGTTGATGAAGCCGAGCAACGCGTCGTGCCGGATGATATCGCCGGGAAGGCCTGCAGCTTGCGTGGCGTCGTCGCGCATGCGCCACTGGCCGCGCCGGTCGAGCAGCAGCCAGCCGGTGCAATGCGGGACGTTGGGCCATTTGGCCAGCGCCTGTTTGACGATCTCATCCATGCTCGGAATCCGGTGAAGGGTGTGCGGGTTTGGCCGGCTGCACATGGGTCTGCAAATAGCCGAACACCCGCTGCGACAACCAGTCTATCCGCCCCGGAAACGGCCCGGTCATAAAACCGACGTGGCCGCCATGCGCGGGTTGATCGAGGGTCACTGCCGCCGAAACCTCCGCCGCCGATGGCAACACGCGCCCCGGCAGGAACGGATCGTTGCGGGCGTTCAATAGCAGCGTTGGAATGGCGATGCGCGGCAAATAGGGCCGCGTGGTGGCGCGGGTCCAGTAGTCGTCGGTATCGCGGAAACCGTGCAGCGGCGCGGTCACGGCGTTATCGAAAGCGTGCATGGTGCGGGCCGCGAGCATGGCGTCGCGGTCGAACAGGCCGGGATACTGCTCCAGTTTCGCCAGCGCCTTGCGCTTGAGTGTCTTGAGAAAGCTGCGTGTATAGACCATGCCGAAACCCTGCGAGATTGCGTGGCCGCCGGCGTGGACGTCGAGAGGAGCGGAGATTGCCGCGGCGGCATCCAGGATGGCGGCTGCGTCCTGTTCCTGCTCGCACAGCCAGCGCAGCAGCACGTTGCCGCCCAGCGATACCCCCGCCGCGATGACCGGCCCCGCATGTTGCACCTTCAATCGACGCAGGACCCAGTCGACTTCGGCGCTATCGGCGAGATGGTAAAAGCGCGGCAGGAGGTTCATCGAGCCGCCGCAACTGCGGAAATGCGGCACGACGCCAAACCAGCCACGCGCCTTCGCTTCGGCCATCAACACGCGTGCGTAGTGCGAGTCCGAGCTGCCTTCGAGTCCGTGGAACAGCACAAAAAGCGGGGCGCTGGAGTCGGGGAAGGGCGATGCGGGCTGCGCTGCTGCCGAGCCCCCGTTTTGCGACGGCCTGGCTTCATCGATCGCTGCGGAGACCGTTTCCTGTCGTTCGCCTTGCGCCGTGCGCGTGTGGCCCTCACCATCGGCGTCATAAGACAGCCAGTCGAGATCGATGAAATCGCCGTCCGGGGTTGTCCATCGTTCCCGCCGATATTTCACCGCCGGCCGCTGTGCGAACAAGGCCGGCACGATGGTCTGCGCATGCGCGGTGGGCAGCCATCGAGGCGGCAGATACAGCCATTCGGCCAGGGCTTCAGGTTTGGGTTGGCTCACCGCACGGAGAGCGGCCGAAGCGGTCTGCTCAGGCGCAGAAGGGGTATTGAGCGCCGGAGCGTCAGGGATTAGATGAGCAGGATCGCGTTTCATTGCGCGTCTTCACACAGGATGCTGGATGCGAACGGGTAGGCGGTCTGCTGAACGGTTTGCTGGCTGATTTCACAATCAGCCAGAGCAATCGTCGAGCCCCGGACGCCGGCTACCTTGCCCAGCGTACCCGCAAACCCGATGTCAATGCAGCGGACCTTGTCCATGTCGCATTTTCGCCGCAACCTGGCCGGCGGCTTCGTCTGGCATCGCACTAGCGTGGATATGTGCAATGCGCCATTCCCCACGTTCGTGGACCATTACATAGGTGCTGAACACCATGATGGGCGAACTGCCCGGTTCGGCCGGCTGATGCGCTTCGGCGATGGCGTAGACCACGGTGCCGAGACTGTCGTAGACGCGGATATCGAGTGGCTCGACCGTGACCGGCCGGTTCTCCAGTTGCGCCGAAAGGCCCGCGCGAATGCTGTCCAGGCCGCTCAGGTGCGAACCGTCCGCACAGATGAAGGTGGCGAATTCCTCGTCGATCCAGAGTGCCATGACACTGTCGATATTGCCCTCCGCGACAGCCTGGTAGTAGGCGTTGAGGGTATCGGCGGCGGCTTCGAAGAGGCGGGCAAAACGTGGCATGGCTAGTGGGTCTCTAACAGTCGATGCATGGCGCCCGATGGTGTCGGACAGTGAAGCGCCATGGTTCGGTCAAGTTTCAAAAGCATGCCCCGGCTTAGGGACATTGGCATGTCAGGACTGGCTCGGAACCGCAAACACGCCGCCGATGGAAGCTCGGAGGACGCGGACCCGGCGCCGGAGAACCTGACGTGGCAGACGCTGCTCTGACGATGTCATGAAGCAATCTTCGAAGCGGTTCGGCCAAGCCGGCCCAATCAGCATGAGCCACGGCGCCGAAGCCGCTTCAGCCAGACCCGCTTTAATGGCGCTGCATCATCAACATGCCGCGCAAATCGCCGAAAACCTGCTCGGCGCCGAGTTCGCGCAAACAGTTCAAATGACCCAGCGGACACTCGCGGGCAAAGCACGGACTGCATTCGAGGTGCAGCCATTGTACCTTTGCGAGATCAGAGAGGGGCGGCGTGTGACGCGGGTCGGTCGAGCCGAACACGGCCACCAGCGGGCGACGCAGCGCGGCGGCCACATGCATCAGGCCGGAATCGTTGGTGACCACGGCGCTCGCGCGCGAGATCAGTGCGCAGGCTTCGCCCAGGGACGTTTGCCCGCACAGGTTGCGCACATTCGGCGCGCGATCGGC
Organism: Caballeronia udeis; assembly: GCF_044909315.1. Lineage (GTDB taxonomy): Bacteria > Pseudomonadota > Gammaproteobacteria > Burkholderiales > Burkholderiaceae > Caballeronia > Caballeronia udeis_A. The sequence goes on along the minus strand of NZ_JBIYEB010000001.1, from coordinate 7,744 downwards.
AATGGCCTGTGCGATAGGCGAGTCTTTCGGCGACCCAAGCGCGACGATTCGTGCATACGGGAACGATTGCGCGATGAACTGCGCGAGCGCCGCGAAATGCTCGGGCGGCCAGCGCTTCGCCGGACCATATTCCGCGCCCGGACAAAACACCACGAGCGGCGCGCGCGTATCCAGATTGAAACGGGCGGAGACGCGCGCCGCTTCGTTCAGGTCGGTATCGAGTCGCGGTACCGGCATGGGAACCGTCGCGTTTTCCTGCAGCCACGGTAGCTTCGCGCCCGGCGCGTAGGCGAGGGCGGCGTACTGGCCCACCATCGGCGGGCGTTGACCCTTGCCCGGATTCGCGTGCCGCACGTTGAGCACGCCATAACGGCTTTCGCCCGTATAGCCCACCCGCAGGTTGATTCCCGCCATCCACGGAATCAGCGCTGATTTGAACGAGTTCGGCAACACGTACGCGGCGTCGTAACCCACGTCGCGCAAATCGCTCGCCAATTGCCAGCGGCGCAGCATTTGCAACTTGCCGTGGGCGAGATCGGTGGCGTAGACGTCGTGGATCTCGGGCATGCGTTCCAGCACGGGCGCGACCCAGGCGGGCGCGACAGCATCGATGACAATGCGCGGATGCAGCTTCTTCAGCAGCGAAAACAGCGGCTGCGCCATCAATGCGTCACCAATCCAGTTCGGTGCGATAACCAACGCGCGACGCATCTATGTAAGTTCCAGTCTCAAAAAATAACGCAGCTCACGCCATGCAGGCGGGCGCGTTGTTGCTATCGGGGTGTGAGCGCCCGGCACCCGGCGTGTCCGGTGTCGAGGCGCGACGTGTTGTGCTGTCAAGGCGCCGAGCGCGGCCGGAGCGTGGTGTTCAACGGGATCGGCTGCAGCATCGGCTGGTTGCGGCACAACATGGCGAGTGGCCGCGGAAAAAAGCGGGCGGTGCAGTTCAGGCCACCGGCCGCTTTCTTCGCGAAGACGAAGATTCAATGACCCTTGACCGTTTCGCCGTCTTTCAGCTTGTAGCGCGTACCGCAATACGGGCAACGTGCTTCGCCGTGGGTAATGTCGAGGAAAACGCGCGGATGCGTGCTCCAGCGCGGCATGTTCGGGTTCGGGCAGAACGCCGGCAGATCTTTCGCCGACAACTGGACCAGCGGCATTTCCTTCAGTTCGCTCATGAGGAATCTCGTTCGTTCTAGTCTGGGGAAGCGGCAAGCCTGGTTTTCGAGTCCGGTATTCAGACCCGAAGCCCCGGAAAACCGGGCTCGCCGCTGCACGTCATTCGTCGGGTTGCGCTTAAAGATACCTAAGCTCGGTTACTTAACCTGCGCAAGCCAACCGGCGTACTTTTCGTTCTTGCCGCTCACGATATCGAAGAATGCGCTTTGCAGCTTCTCGGTGATCGGGCCACGCTTGCCTTCGCCGATAGTGCGATTGTCCAACTCGCGGATTGGCGTGACTTCAGCGGCCGTGCCGGTGAAAAACGCTTCGTCGCAGGTGTAGACCTCGTCGCGAGTGATGCGCTTTTCGATCACCGGAATGCCGAAGTCGCGTGCCAGCGTGATGACGGTGTCGCGCGTGATGCCGTCCAGGCACGAAGCCAGGTCCGGCGTGTACAGCTTGCCGTTGTTCACCAGGAAGAAGTTTTCGCCGGAGCCTTCGGACACGTAACCGTCCACGTCGAGCAGCAGCGCTTCGTCGTAACCGTCGGTGATCGCTTCCTGGTTTGCCAGGATCGAGTTCACGTACCAGCCCGACGCCTTGGCGCGGACCATGGAGACGTTCACATGATGGCGCGTGAACGACGACGTCTTCACGCGGATGCCCTTCGCCAGACCGTCGTCGCCGAGATAGGCGCCCCACGGCCACGCGGCGATTGCGACATGAATAGTGTTGCCTTTAGCCGATACCCCCAGCTTCTCCGATCCCACCCAGATGATCGGGCGGATATAGCAGGATTCCAGCTTGTTCACACCGACCACTTCGAGCTGCGCGGCTTCGAGCGTAGCGTGGTCGAACGGGACTTCCATCTGGAAGATCTTGGCGGAGTTGAGCAGGCGCTTGGTGTGGTCTTTTAGACGGAAGATCGACGTGCCGTTGCCGGTCTTGTAGGCGCGCACGCCTTCAAAAACGCCCATGCCGTAGTGCAGCGTATGGGTGAGCACGTGGATGTTGGCGTCGCGCCAGTCGATCAGCTTGCCATCCATCCAGATCTTGCCGTCGCGGTCGGCCATTGACATACGATTCTCCTGGCGAGTTGTGTGCAGATATTGAGTGGGCCGCCGGATTGCGCCAGCGTATCCCGCTAGCTTGCCAGTTTTCCTGCCCGCGTCTTTCGCCCGCTTAACCGGCATGACGATGACAACGGGCCTTCTGCGCCTTGTTCGCAGCCGTTGCGCTTCTTCGAAGACAGCGCGCGGGGTGCGGGATTCCGGCGCAAAACCGGCAAACGGCCGGGCGGCCAAAGACCGTTATTTTAGCGTCTTTTCGATTAAAAAATGGGCGCTGTCGGCCATTTGGCGCCTTTCACGACGCTATAATTCACCTTTCGCCGTTACGCGATGTGCTCAGCGTGCAGTCAAAGTCGCGGTTCGAAAGCAAACCGTGAGGAATGCCTGAAAGGCCGCCATGCGGATCGGGTGGCTTGATACGGCGTGGTGACAGGGCGCGATTCAAGGCTCGGCACGGCGGTTTCGGGTTGTTTTAGCCAGCGATTCATAGCCAACGCTTCAGGCTCGGTCCGCGGCGGGTCCGCGCCAACGCGCCAACCGTCCGGCTCCCGTCTGCTCTTGCCCGTTCTTCGCCGGATTCCGCCGCTCAACCGCACAAGCACACCGCGACTCGCACCAATCTCCATGTTCGACCGGCTGTCAGACCTCAACCGACGCGCATTTCTCGATGGCGTCAAAACCCTCTCTCCGGCAGTTCCGGCCACGTTCTCGTGGGGTCTTGTCACAGGCATCGCGATGGCCAAGTCCGTGCTGACCGTGCCGCAGGCGCTCGGCATGTCGCTCGCGGCCTACGCGGGATCGTCGCAACTGGCCGTGCTGCCGCTGTTCGCCGCGAAGCTGCCCCTCTGGACCATCCTGCTGACCGCTGCCATGGTGAACCTGCGGTTCGGCATTTTCAGCGCGGGGCTTGCGCCTCATTTCGCCTATTTGCCGCTGCGCCGCCGGCTGGTGCTCGGTTATTTCAATGGCGACATCATTTACCTGATGTTCCAGAAGCGTAATTTCCAGACCGGCTATCAGCCCGGCAAGGAGGCGTTTTTCTGGGGCATGGCGGCGACGAGCTGGTCCTCGTGGCAAGTGTCGTCCATAGCGGGGATCCTGCTCGCCAGTCTTTTCCCCGATAACTGGGGCCTCGAACTCGCCGGTACGCTGGCGCTGATTCCGCTGATTGTGTCGGCTATTGCGACGCGCTCCACGCTGGCGGCTGTCGGCGTGGCAAGCGTGATCGCGTTGATTACGCTCGACCTGCCGTACCGGCTTTCTTTACCGCTGGCAGTGGCGGCGGCGCTGCTCGCCGGCACGTTCGCTGATCTCATGGCCGAGAAGATGGGCGCAGCGCGCAAGACCATCGGTGCAGCAAGGCGTTCGGAAAACCCCGTGGCCCGTCTCGCCGACGCCGAGCCGCAGAAGAATCCCCCATCATCCGATCTCGACAAGTCGCCGGTCAGCCCCAAAGCCACCCGGAGCGCCCGATGAGCGCCGCTCAAGTCTGGCTGGCGATAGCCGGCATGGCGCTGATCACCGGCATCACGCGCGCGTTGTTCCTGATGGGCGGCGAGCGCATGATCCTTCCCGAGCGCGTGCAGCGCGCGCTGCGCTACGCGCCGGCGGCGGCGCTTGTCGCGGTTGTCGTGCCTGACTTGCTCACCACGTCGGACGGCCTGTCGATCGCCTTCTCGAATCACGCGCTCTACGCATCCCTATGCGGTCTCGCCTGGTTTCTCTGGCGTCGGGGAATGCTCGGGACGATCGTCATCGGCATGATCGTTTTCACAGCGTTGCGGCTGTTTGCCTGAGTTTGATTTTGTTGCGGTGCGTCATGCACTGCACCGCAAAATCGCTGTTTCCGAATCTCGGGGATTTGCGTTTCCAGCGTCGGGCGGGCATGGGTATCGGTTAAAATGGCGCTCTCGCTGTCGTATCGAATGAGGTCGAAACGTGTATCCGGCAGTCACCGCACACCAGCTTCACTCGCTCCATTCTCCTCTGCGACGCCTCGTCGCCTGGGCCTCCAGGTCTTTGGCGAAAGGCGCGGCACGCCTTGTTTCGTCGCCTCCGAATTACCTTGCTTGTTCGAATCGTCCGCTTGGCGCCGCTCGCCTGGCGATGCTGCACGCACGCTGGCCCGCTGCCGGGATGGTCCTGAGCAGTTCAATTTCTCCGTAGCGATCCTCGTGAGCCTGCTGGCATGAGACCAGGGTTCGCAGATGTAACTCGCCCGAACCGCTTTCCAATTACCGCTCACACGCTGACTCCCATGACGAAAGTACTGCGTTTCACCGATCTGATCGCCGAAGGCAAAGTGTCCGGCAAACGTGTTTTCATTCGTGCCGACCTCAACGTTCCGCAAGATGATCAGGGCAACATCACCGAAGACACGCGCGTGCGCGCCTCGGTTCCGGCCATTCAACAAGCGCTGGCAGCGGGCGCCGCCGTGATGGTCACGTCTCACCTGGGCCGTCCGACGGAAGGGCAGTTCAAGCCTGAAGACTCGCTTGCGCCGGTGGCCAAACGCCTCGGCGAATTGCTCGGTCGCGATGTGCCGCTGATCGCCGACTGGGTTGACGGCGTGCAGGTTCAGCCGGGTCAGGTCGTGCTGCTCGAGAACTGCCGCTGCAACAAGGGTGAGAAGAAGAACGACGACGCGCTGTCACAGAAGCTCGCCAAACTCTGCGATATCTATGTGAACGACGCGTTCGGCACCGCGCATCGGGCGGAAGCGACCACGCACGGCATCGCGAAATACGCGCCCGTGGCGTGCGCCGGCCCGCTGCTCGCCGCTGAACTGGATGCATTGGGCAAGGCGCTTGGCGAGCCGAAGCGTCCGCTGGTCGCCATTGTCGCGGGATCGAAGGTATCGACGAAACTCACCATCCTCAAGTCCCTCGCGGAGAAGGTGGATCAGCTGATCGTGGGCGGCGGCATTGCCAATACGTTCATGCTCGCGTCGGGGTTGAAGATCGGCAAGTCGCTGGCGGAGAAGGATCTCGTCGACGAAGCCAAGACCATCATCAGCGAAGCGCGGGCGCGTGGCGCGTCGGTGCCTATCCCGAGCGACGTCGTGACCGCGAAGGAATTCGCCGCGACGGCCAAGGCTGAAACGAAAGCCGTGGATCAGGTGCAGGACGACGATCTGATCCTCGATATCGGTCCGGACACCGCCAAGGCGCTTGCTGCGCAATTGGAGAAGGCAGGCACGATCGTGTGGAACGGGCCGGTTGGCGTGTTCGAATTCGACCAGTTCGGTAACGGTACAAAGACGTTGGCGGATGCGATTGCGAACTCATCGGCGTTCTCGATTGCAGGCGGCGGCGACACGCTCGCGGCCATCCAGAAGTACGGCATCCACGACAAAATCTCCTATATCTCGACGGGCGGTGGTGCGTTCCTGGAGTTTTTGGAAGGCAAGACGTTGCCGGCAGTGGAAGTGCTTGAATCGCGGGCTTGAGCCCATGAAACGAGCCACGTCGAAGAGCAATCGTCCCGAGTCCGTAGTCGCTGAAGTTGCTGCAGATAAAGAAGAGTTGGCTGCTGACGCTGGTTTATCGGTGGCGGCCGAAATTGGATCGAGGGTGGCGGTCGGGGTGAAACCTGACCCCGGCCCCGCTCGCGCACCGGCCAAGTCGAAGCGTTCCGCTGCGGCGCCGGCCCGGCGTGACTCGAATTTAAAGCAGGAAAGAAGGAAGGTAATCAGCAAGGAAGCGGCGGTCATGATTGGCGGCGCGAGTGCGTCGCTGATTCCAGCCGCCGGGCAGATATCGAATAGCCATCACAAAGCGACGCCGGCTCGAGCCGGCGCGCGTTCGCAGGCGGAGACATTTTCATCCCCGTCGGCACACCGTACTCGCAGCGCTGTTTCAGGCGATACCACCCAGACGAGGAATTCCATGCATCGCGCTACAAAGATTGTCGCCACTATCGGCCCAGCTTCCAGTACCCCTGAGATCCTGCTGCAAATGATGCAGGCGGGTCTCGACGTGGTTCGCTTCAACTTCTCGCACGGCACCGCCGACGACCATCGTCAGCGCGCGCAATACGTTCGCGACGCCGCCAAGCAATGCGGCCGTGAAGTTGCGCTCATGGCCGACTTGCAAGGCCCGAAGATTCGCGTGGGCAAGTTCGAAAACGGCAAGGTCACGTTGATTGCGGGCAATTCGTTCATCCTCGACGCCCGTTGTGAGTTGGGCAATGACGAACGCGTTGGCCTGGATTACCCCGATTTGCCGCGTGACCTGCGCGCCAACGACGTGCTGTTGTTAAACGACGGGCTGATCGTGCTCGACGTGGTTCGGGTGATCGGCGAAGAGATTCATACCACGGTGAAAGTGGGCGGGGACCTTTCGAACAACAAGGGCATCAACCGGCAGGGCGGCGGTCTGACTGCGCCGGCGTTGACCGAGAAGGACATGGAGGACATCAAGACGGCAATGTCCCTCGGTGCGGACTTCGTGGCAGTGTCGTTTCCGAAGAACGCTACGGACATGGAGATGGCGCGGCAACTGGCGAACATCGCGGGCGCGCCTTATGGCATCAAGCCGAAGATGATCGCGAAGATCGAGCGCGCGGAAGCCATTCCGGCGTTGCAGGGCATTCTTGATGCTTCGGACGGCATCATGGTCGCCCGTGGTGATCTCGCGGTGGAAGTGGGCAATGCGGCTGTGCCGGCGTTGCAGAAGCGGATGATCCGGATGGCGCGCGAGTCGAACAAGTTTGTGATCACGGCGACGCAAATGATGGAGTCGATGATCCATGCGCCCGTGCCCACGCGTGCTGAAGTGTCCGATGTCGCGAACGCGGTGCTGGACGGTACGGATGCGGTGATGTTGTCGGCGGAGACGGCGGCGGGCAAGTATCCGGTGACGACCATCGAGACCATGGCGGCCATTTGCCTGGAGGCCGAGAAGTCCGAGCAGAGCGAGCTGGACAAGGATTTCCTTGACCGCACGTTCACGCGGATCGATCAATCCATTGCGATGGGTGCGTTGTTCACGGCTTACCACCTGGGCGCGAAGGCGATTGTTGCGTTGACCGAGTCCGGGGCGACGGCATTGTGGATGTCGCGGCACTGGTCGCATGTGCCCATTTTTGCGCTGACGCCGCGCATTGGCAGTGAGCGGACGATGGCGCTTTATCGGAACGTGACGTCGTTGCACCTGGATACGAACACCGATCGCGATATCGCGCTTCAGCAGGCGCTGGAGGTGGTTGTATCGAAGGGATATGCCGCACGCGGCGATATGGTTGTGTTGACTGTCGGCGAGCCAATGGGGCAGGCCGGTGGAACTAACGCAATGAAGATTGTGCGGGTAGGCGATCCGTTTTAAGTTGGTTCGTACAAGGAATAGGGCTCGGGGTTGATGACGTCGCGCTGCGGCAAGCAGCAGCGTGGCATTGACCCCGACCACCCGGCATTAACGCGAGGGTGTAATTAGTTTTGTGTAAACGGTCATTTGGCAGGAGACTGCCAGCATCTAGGAGCAACGATGACCGTAGCGAAACGCACCAAACGAGTG